>NZ_PUHY01000012.1 GCF_002967765.1 Blastopirellula marina
ACTTTAGGTTCAAGTGGTTTTCACGAACCCAAGAACCCAAAGTGGGACATCCACCAATCACTCAAGCAAGTCACTACCTTATTTATATAAAAGCCTCTCAGGTCTTATGATCTGAGAGGCTTTTTTTATGCGCGTGTCAGTTCTGCACGCGCCTGCTAGTTACTGGTGATAGCAATATGCACACAGCCACCAGGACAAGACTCGCGTTGTCGGTGACCGCGAAGTTCGTTAAGCTTTTGCCCCTCTTATTGCTACTAGGGGGGAGATAGGCCGATGCTTCTGAGCATTTGCTAGAAACACTCGAACATGCGGAGTCGATCATGATACGCCCATCGAAGACCGATCAGGCCTGGAAACAGTGGGGAGAGGTCGATCCTTATTATGGAGTGATCACCGACGAGAAATTCCGCTCCCAAAGCCTTGATGACCAAGCCCGGCACGAGTTCTTCGAAACCGGCCGGCAGAGCGTCGAACACGTCCTCCAACTTTGCCGCCGACACGTCAATTCTGAGTTCGAGCCGAAAAGCGTGCTCGATTACGGCTGCGGGGTAGGGCGGATGGCGATCGCTTTTGCTCGCGTTGCCCGACAGGTAACCGGAATCGATATCTCCGAAGGAATGCTCGCCGAAGCCCAGGCTAACAAATCGCGACTCGGCATCGAGAATCTTGAACTACTTCAGATCGAAGGCACTCAGCTTCCGATCAAAAAAAAGTTTGACCTAGTTCATTCCTACATCGTGCTACAGCATATTCATCCGCGTCAGGGAATCGAAGTTTTCCAGCAATTGGTCCAGGCGATCTCGCCGGGCGGTGTCGGGGCGATTCAACTTACCTATAGCAACATAAAGAACGCCCCTGGCCTCGGTCTTCCTCCTCGCATTCCTTCATTTCGCAATCTTTGGCGATCGACTTGGGGCAATTCCGCGATGCGCCGCACACTCGGCCAATGGTTCGGCTCCCCTAAAAGTCCTCAGATGCAGATGAATTCCTATCACCTCAATCAGGTTCTGTTTCTCCTGCAAAACGCTGGCGTGAAAGATCTTCACGTCGAGTTCACCAATCACGGCGGCCATCTTGGCGTATTCGTGCTTTTTTCGCAGCCGTGCTAGGACCGGACGACGATCCAAACGTTCGACAAATCGGGCAAGCCTTTGCTACCTCTTGTATAGCGTTTAGCGTAATTCGACTCGATTTTCGGTTGGCGCGGTATTTGCCCGGTTAATAGGTACGCCTCGCGGGCGAAGAGAATCTCTTTTCGCTCAGTACCTGTTTTCTCGAAGGAGACAATCATGCCAGCTTCCCCGCCTCCCTCCTCTCCTACCTACGCAACCATCAGTAATATTGGCTTGTCGGCGATCATTCTGGTAACTCTCGGCATTTGGTGTTACGGCATGTTTGGCCAGAAATCGCGAGTTCCTGTCGACAAATCAGCCGTCGCGAAGGAAGTCTTTGCTCGACTTGATGCCAACAGCGCCACCATAAAGACAGAAGCTCAACAACTCGTCGCCGAAATTACTCCGCCTCTCAGCGAAGCCCTTTACCAGCAAGCCCAGAAAGACTCTAGCCTCTACCTACGGACCCTTCGCCAGCAAGGCGAAACCTACGTTCAAAATGCCGACGAGATTTTCGTGGATGCCGTGAAGGCAGAGTATCGGGATTATCTACAACGACATCGCCAAGTCATCGCGGAGGAATTTCCGGACTATGCGGATGACGAATCGCTCGATCGCTTAATCGCTCACTTTGAACAGGCGGGTGAGGGATTGATCGAACGGTACTATCTCGACGATTTCGCGAACGAAGCGGAACGAACTCAACTTGCATGGAGCAAAATTCAGCCGCTTGAGCCACCCTCCAAAGATGATCCTTCGCTGGAAGAGCAGTTGCTGGAGTATGGTGCCGACTGGTCTGTCTTGGCTTTTACGGACGAGGCCAAACAACAAGTGGTTAGCCCTTAGTCAGGCATCACTCTCTGTCGTTCACCTCGCGCGAAAACCAATTTCGAAAAGGCCAGCTCTATGTCATCCTCAACATCTGACGATTACCAGTTCAACAATTTCTTCCAATCCAATCTATTTACGGCCATCCTCGTTGGCCTGTTTGTTGTGGAAGTCATCGCGATCGGAACATACACCTACCGCGACGTTCGCAGCAAACTGAATCCGACACACTTGGTCGATCAGGCCGAGAAGGCACTTCGCCAAAACTATCCCGACATTCGCAAGAATGTCACCCGCGACATCCAACAAAACGCACCGCAGATCGCCGAGTCACTTAGCAACCAGCTCGTGGCAACAACCCCTGAGGTGCGCCAGTGGCTGGAAGACGCAACGCGGCGGCAATTGAAGTACACGTTGGACGAAACGACCGAATTAAGTGCGGAAGAGTTTCGAGAACTGTTGCAGAACAACCATGATGAAATCGAAGACGCATTTCAACAGCTAGAAGAAGTGCCGCAACTTGCTCAGCAATCGGTTCTCGACCTAGAAACCAATATCGATGAGAGCTGGGGCGTTAACCTGAAAAGTCAGGCGGAGAATGCGTTAGAACTACATCAGCTTCTCAATGACAAGCTCGATCGTCTCACGAGCAACGCGCCGCTCACTCCGAAAGAGCTGCTCGAACGTCGTATGCTGCGGATTTTGCGCACCCTGGAGCGAGAAAGATTACCGGAGTTGCCGCAGATTTCGCCCCCTGAATAGTACCGCACGCAGGTAGATTCGGATGTTCCGACGTGGGGATCCGCACTTTCACTGACCGCCGATGGAATACAATGGAGATCAAAACGTTGTTCTATTGCGAAAGTTTATGAAGAATTACCGCTTGATGTTGTTCGTGTTGGCGTGGCTGCTGATCTCCTTCCTTGTCACGTCCCCCGCCGATTGCTGGGCTGCTGATTCAGTGGCAGCGAATCAATTCATTCCGTATCCCGCCGTTGAAAGCCCGGCATCTGGAATTTCCTGGCCGAAAGGTCAGGCGTTGCCAACGTTCGCAGCGCCGGCTACGAAGCTTGATGTCATCCAAGTCCAATCGCTAACTCGGGACGAGCAGATCACCTTCTCTTCGCTACAAGGGCAGGTGAATCGTCGACAGCCGCGGATTTTCCTCCTTGATGCCCGGAGTGATGCCGGGCGAGATACCTGGCTGAAAACGCCAACGCTTCATCTAAACGCCGGACGCACGTACGATCATCGCGATAAATACGAATTACTTGCCAAATATGCGGACGAGTTCGCAGGCGTGGTGCTATACGATACTGAGCGAAGTCCGCACTACCGAAATGTCGCCGGAACCGTTGCTGGGCTGAAGCATCTGCTGCCTGTCACCTCCCAGGTTTACAAGCACTTTCAGGAAAAAGGGCTCGAGCTGAAAGTCGTCGTTGATCTAACCGAACGGGAAGCGACCTCGCCAATCGATATCTACACGCATCTTCATGAAACGTACTGGCCGCAATGCGAGAAGCGTTTCCTGATAAGCGCTCGCCCAAGTGATCGGGGTGGCGATCTTCATCACACGCGTGACTTGGCCGCGGCATGCGGCGGAGCAATTGTCTGGCTCGACTGTCAGATTAAAGAAGAACGCGATGTAATGCGAAAGTTTCTAGCCGATATGACACCAGGTAGTGCCGTGATGTTGGGTTGGTATACCACCGAGCGATCCGGAATCACCACCGCATCCGAATTTGGAATCGGCACGCTACCGGCCGACCACTATCTAAACGCCACGGTCTACTCTGGTGGCGATCATACCATTCGTATTCCTGCCGTCCCCAAGATGCCGCAACTGGCGAACAAGACGTACGTCGCCATCATCATCAGCGATGGTGATAACATTCAATACAATCAACGGGCCATGCGTCGACTTTGGGATCGCTCGAAATCTCAGCGTGGAGAGGTTCCGCTAACCTGGACCATCTCGCCGGGCCTGGTTGATATCGGTCCAGGCTTACTGAACTACTACTACGACCACGCCACACCTCAAGATTGCTTCGTGTCAGGGCCTTCGGGCATGGGTTACTTGATTCCGTACAACACGCTGACCGAGCCAGGTGCTCCGATCGGCGAGTTCACCAAGAACCACGATGACCTGGCCGCATACACCCAGCTGACCGCAACCTATCTACAGCGATCCGGCTTGCGGGCGATCACGATTTGGGACAATCTTTCGTCCTGGCAACGAAAAACCTACGAAACACATTGCCGGCAGGTTTACGGTATTACAGTTCAAAACTTTCAAGACGTTCCTTCCGTACGAAGCAGCATTGAAGGAGACCGTCTCCGTTTCGAGAAGCTAGTCATTCCGTACACCAGCACATACCAACACTTCCAACAATCGCTCCACCGACGAATGCGAAACGGGAAGGGTGATTCACCGCAGTTCCTGGCGTATCAAGTCGACATCTGGAGCGAAATGAAGCCCGCCAAGATCTTAGAGTTTGTCGAATCCTTCGAACGCGAGTTTCCCGGTCAGATTGAATTCGTACGGGCTGACCACTACTTCAATCTGTTTAATCAGGCACATCAACTTCCCTTTAATTTGATGATGCATCCTGACACGCGCGTATCGATCGACACGGAAGATTCTTCGCTGACTTTGGCTACCGATGGAACCCCTACGACGGTTTGGAAAAGCGATTCGAAGGGTAGCAAGTCCATTCAATTCGACTTGGACGACATCTATCTACTGGATCGCTTGATCGTGCGTCATGCTGGTGCGGCGGGGCTCGATCCTGCTTTTAATACGCGCGAGTTCTCATTACAAACGAGCGTGGATGGCAAAGTCTGGCAGACGGCGGCTCGCGTCGAGAATAACGCCAGCGATGTTACCGATATCGACGTTACGCCTATAACAGCTCGCCACGCACGACTGGTGCTTGAAGATGAGGGACAAGATGGAACGACACGCATTGCGGACATCGAACTCTACGGCAAGACCTCACAGCCATCCACGAACTAGCAAAGTAGCCTCGCAGAGCACAAACAAAAAGAACGCCCGGACCTAATTAGATCCGGGCGTTTGATTTTTACAAAATACTTAGGGTGCGGTTAGTCAAGCGGAGCGGTCAGTTGCGGTGCACCTTGCACGCCAACGCTGACTTTGTTTGGACCACGTTCGACGTGCCAAGGTCCGATCTTCTGGTCGAAGTTCAGCAGCAGAACCGTGTCGTCGGTTGCCTTCAAACGACGTTCTGGCTTGAACGTTTTCGAGTAGAGCGGGGCAGCGGTCACGCGGACTTCGTCCACTTGGCCGTGGAAGAACGAAACAGGACTGCCATTCTTATCAGGGTCGGCCCCGATGAATAGCGGCAAGTTGTTCGTGGTTCGCTTCCAGCTTGGATCTAGTTGTTTCTGATCCACCAATTGGCCATCAACAAACAACGAAATGGTCGTCTCGTCACGAACTGCCGCGACGTGCGTCCATTTACCCGTGGGAACCGCTTCTTCACTATGAACAGCACGGTACTTCCCACCGAGATGGGCGCTTGCCGATGGCTTTCCGTCGTTCAGGAAGATGCTGAATTCGCTGCTTTGTGTCTTAGCAACCAAGCCGACGCGATCCGAGTACGATTCGGCATTGAACCAAGCTTCAACCGTGAACGGCCCTTCCGGTAGCTTCAGTTCGCTGGAATCGATCTCAATCGCATCGCCCGGATTGTTGAGCGACAACGCCCGATTAGCCGCGTCATCTTTGATCATTTCGGGATCAATCTTGAAATCGACCGATGTGGTTACTTCCGGAATCGCGTAACGTGTTGTGCGAGCCAGGTAATCTTGAGCCAAGACCAGATCGATCCCTTGGAACGAATCGTCGAGCGTCTTCCCGTTATACGACACATGGAAGGTGATTTTCTGCGACTCGCCTGGTTTCACGTGTCCGTGTGTGTGATTTGGCGAAATGCTCCAGCGCGAATCTCGACTGCTTGGTGTCAGCGTGAAATCGATTGGACGATCCGAAGGATTATTGATGGTTGCCGTGACCGTTCCCTTCTGAGGTCCATCGGAATTGATGCTCAGCGTGCTTTGAATCTCCGGTTTCTGTTGGGCGAGTTTCACGGCTTGCTGCTGTAACTCGCCAGTGATCTCGCGAACGTTCATCGCTTCGCCAACCGGGAAGGCGGCCATCGCGACTTGCTTCGGACGGACGGTTACCAGGTGATACTGATGCAAATAGCCAGCTTCGGGGACCTTGCTCGATTGTCCACCACCAACGGTCGCCAAAGTAACATACTCGATGCCGTCTTGCGGATCGTATCGCATGTAATGGATGTGGCCAGCGAAGACGGCCGTAACATTGCCGGTATCTTTCAACAACGGATGAACGCGATCTTTCCAATCGTTCCCGTAACCTCCACCGAGCCAACGAGGATGATGTAGGAACAAGAACTGGTGATCGCAGTCTTTACCACGTTCCAAAGCTTGCTTCAAAAAGGCGAACTGTTCTTCGCTCACTTTCTGAGCGGCTGGCTTACTGAAAGTTTTTTCGCCCGTTTCAGGATCTCCTTCATCGGAGAAGAGTACGATGAAGTTGCAATTCTTGTGCTCGAACGAGTACCACAGAGGGCCGAAGTGCATTTCATAGTGCTGCTCGTGCTGCTTCGGCAAAACCTTGGGGTCGTCCAGCGGACGCCAGTAGATATCATGATTACCAGCCACGGGGAACCAAGGGCACAGCAACTCGTTCATGATCGTCTTGAACTCGGTCATCTGGGTGACCCACTTGTCGGTTTTGTTATAACCGTTGATCAAGTCGCCGACCGTCATCACCAAATCAGGCTCGATCAAGTTCACATCGCGAACCGCATCGGCCAGGATGTTGACTCCTTCGTCTGGTCCGCCCGTTCGGTCGCCAAATACGGCAAAGACGAATGCGTCGTCTTCGGTCGGCAAAGGCAACATCACGTTGCTGGAACGAGTGGTGAAGAAACGCTTTTCCGTAGCTTCTTCGGTCGCGTGGTGATCATTGTGGTGATGCATGTGGCGATCGTGCACGAGAAACGGCGTTGGGTTCGCCTCCTTCTCTTGCTCTTTTTCTTGGGCGAAGACTGAGCTGAACGCGATCAGCCCCATCCCGATTGCCATGCCAAATGTACGTTGGTACCGCGTCATATTCTTTCTGCCTTACTTAATCGCGAAAATCGCTAGTCCAAGTCGATTGAAGCTACCCGGGACGATTCCCGTTGTCCAGCGACTTTCGAGCTACGCAGCAAATGGCGCGGTGAAACTTCACATTCCAGCGGGGGTAACCGATACGGAGAAGGCCACTTGCCCCCGAGATCAGGTGGAATGCCCACCAGTCGTGATGCCGGAAGACTCCTCGATAGGATCCGCATAGCGATGAACGAACTGCACGAACTCGTCCTTGCAAGCCTCGAAGGCGCTCACGACATCGGGGTCAAAATGCTGACCGCTGCTTTCCAGGATAACCTTCTCGGCGTACTCCGTTGAATAGGCCTCCTTGTAGATACGTCGCGTGGTCAGCGCGTCGTAAACATCGGCGACCGCCACAATCCGAGCGGCCAAGGGAATACTCGTGCCGCTCAAACCGTAAGGATAACCGGTGCCGTCCCATTTTTCGTGATGCGACGCGGCAATGTCCCTGGCCATCCGCAGAAACCGAGCACGCGGGAACTTCTTCAGAGCCGCGTCGAGGGTATCGGCCCCTAGAAGCGTGTGCCTCTTCATTACCTCGAATTCATCAGCTGTCAGCTTGCCAGGCTTCAACAGCACGCCATCCGGAATGCCTACCTTGCCAATATCGTGCAGGGGACTGGTTTGATAAATCAGACGAATGAATTCACCATCAATGACATCCGCGAATCGTGGCATCCGCGCCATCGCCTCGGCTAGGCAGCGTGAATACTGGCGAACACGCTCGAGATGTTCCCCTGTTTCAGTATCACGTGATTCCGCCAGACGAGCCATCGCGAAGATAACTAAGTCCCGTGTCTCAAGCCCGACCAAACGAATTCCGGCATTGATCCGAGCAAGCAACTCTGGTGGATTGAACGGTTTGACCATGAAGTCGTCCGCACCAGAAGCCATCCCTTCGACGATTTCCTCGTGACGTCCTCGACTGGTTAGCAGGATGCAGTAGATGTAATGCTCCGTAAATCGCTGACGAATGTGTCGGCAAAGTTCCAAACCGTTCATCACCGGCATTTCCCAGTCGGTAATCACGATATGAATCTCGCGAGTCTCCAAAAGCTCGAGCGCTTCACGGCCGTCCAACGCCGTATGCACCAGGAACCCTTCCTGGGACAGGTAATGCTCGATCATCTCGAGAGCAATGTCATCGTCGTCGACGACCAGGATACTTGTCTTGGTTTCCGCCGCGTCCATCTCTACAACGAGGCCTCCTCGGCAGTGCGATTGTTTAAGAGTAAGCCGATGGCTTCCTCGCACAACTCATATTTTTGATTCAACTCTTGAAGCATTAAATCGTACCCGTCGGTCTGCTCTTGGCGTGCCGCGAGTTCGATGTTGGCCGCAACATCGGAAACGGCCTGAGCTCCTACGTTTGCGGCCATTCCCTTGAGCGAATGGGCCACTTGGACCACATCCGGAATCCCACCCGAAGCGACGTGTTCCTGCAGCAGCGTAATCTCAGATCTTGCTTTGGCGGTAAACTTGTTGAGCACTCGTTGGATCAACGCTTGGTCGCCACCACACCGTTCTTCTAGATCGCTTATCGCAATTTGCTCGGAAACGATTGCTGGTGCGGCGATGGTTTCGATCTTGACATCTTCCGTTGCTTCAACAGATTCCGTAATGTTTTCGATCTTTTCAGGAATCGCGTTTGAGCTAGTCGCCGTGATACCAAGTCGGCTTTGATCAAGCTGTTGCAAGATCATCGAAATCAGCTCGACGCGATTCACTGGCTTCATCACGTAACCATCCATGCCCGCTGCCAAGCAGCGTTCCAGGTCACCCTTCACGGCTTGAGCCGTCAACGCGACGATTGGCAAGCCTTGGAGTTCCGTTGCCGTTTGCTCGGTGAACTGGCGGATTTTTCGTGTTGCCTCGAAGCCGTCCATTTCGGGCATTTCGCAGTCCATGAGCACCAAGTCAACATTCCTTTTCATGACTTGCTCGACCGCCTCTCGACCATTTTCCGCTAGGAGGACTTCAAACCCTTCGGCGGTGAGGATCTCGTTAGCCACGATGCGATTGATCTCGTTGTCGTCGACAACCAAGATCTTGGCGTCCGCATGTCGATGGTCATTGGTGCTGACGACGGCCGTTTCCTTGCGTGGCAACTCAGCAGATCGCCGTCCACCAGAGAGATTAACCAGTACGTCGAGCAAGCGGGATTGGCGAATTGGCTTCGTCAGGCAACGCATGTCGAGCTGTTTGAGTTCGTCCTGCGAAATGTTTCGATCGTACGACGTCAGCATCAACAACTTCGTGTTGGTGTGCTTCTCGTTCTGAGTAATCAAATTCGCCAGCGCGATGCCGTCCATTTCAGGCATGATATGGTCGAGGATAGCCAAGTGGTAAGGTGACGTGCGATCGTACGCTTCGTCGAGCAGGGCCAGCGCGCGTTCGCCGTTGCTGGCCGTCGTGACTTCGACCCCCCAAAGCTGCAATTGCTCTTTCAAGACCTGCAGATTCATATGGTTGTCGTCGACCGCTAAAACACGGAGCCCGGTCACATTCGGAATGACGTCACACTGCGAACGCTCGACGCGTTGCAACGGAATACAGAACGCAAAGGTAGATCCCTTACCCGCTTCGCTCTCGACACTGATCTCGCCCCCCATGAGCTCGACGAGCTGTTTGCAAATCGCCAAACCGAGTCCCGTTCCGCCGTACTTTCGTGTGGTAGAGGCATCGACTTGCGAGAACGCTTTAAAGAGTCGTTCGATGCGGCTTTGAGGAATCCCGATGCCGGTATCCTCGACCGCGAAGCGAACGCAGACTTCGTTATTCCCTTTGCCATTGCACTCTCGCTGATCGATCGAGATGTGCAGATTCACACCCCCATGTTCGGTGAATTTGACCGCGTTGGAGAACAAGTTTACCAACACTTGGCGAATCCGTTCGGGATCACCAATGACGGCGTTCGGCACGTTGGGACGAATGCAGCAATTTAGCTCTAAGCCGCGTTCGCGACCTTGTGGGGCGAACAGTTCGGGGACCGATTCCACCAAGTCGTGCAGGACAAATTCAGAAGATTCAAATTCGATTCCCCCAGCTTCGATCTTGGATAGATCGAGAATGTCGTTAATCAAATGCAACAACGTTCCCGCCGAGCTCTTGGCCAGGTCAACAAAGCGGCGCTGACTGGTGTCCAGGTCGGTATTGGCCAACAAGTCCAAGAATCCAATCACCCCATTCAGCGGCGTGCGGATCTCGTGACTCATACTGGCCAGAAAGTCACTCTTGGCGCGATTCGCGGCGTCGGCGGCGTTCTTCTCTTCTTGATAGCGACGAGCCTTACGACGTTCCGTGATATCTTCCACGGTTCCTTCGTAGTAAAGCAGATTCCCTTCCAGATCGCGGCGAGCCGATGCATTCTCAGAGACCCACATCGTTTCGCCATCAGCGCGACGAATTTCGGACTCGAAGGCGAAGACCAGTCCATGCTCAGTGATGATCTCGACGAATTCGTCTCGTCGATTCGGATCGACATAAACTTGCTTGCCAACATCTTCAATCGATTCAGACAGGCTCGCCAAGCTGTCGTATCCCAACATGCGTGCGAGCGCTGGGTTGGCCGTCATGAACTGCCCAGCGGGGGTCGTTTGATAGATGCCTTCCACCGCGTTCTCGAAGATTCCGCGAAAGCGACTTTCGGCCTCGTTTCGATGCTCCATTTCCGATCTGACTCGTTTTAAAACGCGGTTGTATTCCGCGGCAATCTGCCCGACTTCCGTGTGTGGCTCGATGTGAACTGGTCGCGAGAAATCCCCTTCCTCGCGATGCTGGGCCATGTTTGTCAGCAGGTCGATAAGCTCCGTGCTGGCTCCATGTTCCGAAATGTTGAGTCCCGCCATTTCATGTTCGGCGATGGTCCGGAACGGAAAGACTTTGTTGACCAAATAAATGAATGCGAAACCGCCACCGAATGAGAGCACGCAACACGCTGTCACGCCCTGCAATTGAACCAGGAACTGAGACCAGTGGGTCATTCCCTCGCCGAAGTGACGTGTATCGGCGAGAAAGGCCAGCACCAACGTTCCAAAAACCCCCGCACATGCATGGGCAGGGAAAGCGCCGATAACGTCGTCGATTTTCAATCGCGGCAGCAGTTCGGTGACCAGGCAACAAATCAAACCGGCCCCGATGCCAATGACGACCGCCGCCCAAGGCGCCACGATATGGCAAGACGCCGTGATCCCGACGAGCCCGGCGATCGCTCCATTCATGGTGTGACCGACATCGGGACGTCGATGAATGATCCACGACACAATCAGACCGGCCAAGCCACCAAAAGCTCCGGCCAGGTTGGTATTCACAATGATCATGGGAACCTGATCGTTCATCGCGAGGGTGCTTCCCCCGTTGAATCCGAACCAACCGAACCAAAGTAGAAGCACTCCAAACATAGCCAGAGTGAGGTTGTGTCCATGGATGCCTGCTCGCTCTTTGTCAAAGCGACCAAGTCGCGGCCCTAGGACCAGAATCGCAGCCAGCGCGACCCAACCACCAACCGAGTGCACCACCGTGGATCCGGCGAAGTCAATGAAGCCTGATTTCGCAAGCCAACCGGTAGCCTCGCCAGTGGCTGCTCCGCCCCATGCCCAATGTCCAAAGAGCGGATAAACGAAACCGGAAACAAACAGGGCGATGATGACATAGCCACGAAAGCGAATTCGCTCGGCAACGGCCCCGGAAATAATGGTTGTGGCAGTTCCACAGAAGACTAGCTGAAAGAGAAAGAATGCCAGAAGCCACGGGTCGGCCGTCTCATCGAGAAAGAAGCCGGTCGTGCCAAACCAGCCGTGGTAACTCGCTCCGAACATAATCGCGAAGCCAAAAGCCCAGAATACCGCCGAAGAGATACAGAAGTCGATCAGATTCTTCAGAGCGACATTGAAGCTGTTCTTGGCCCGAACGAGACCACTTTCCAGCAGACAAAAACCACCCTGCATCAACATGACCAGAGCAGCGCAGATCAGCATCCAAGCGATATCAAGTTGTGGCAGGGCGGAGGGCATGGCAATCGTGTTCCCAAGTGCAAGCGCAGTAAACCACCAAGGCCACTCATTCCGCCAAGTCTAAGTGGCGACCTTTCGGCTACATGACAGCCACCCAAATGGTGGCTTTGTTAGTAATCAGAAAACCCTAGGTCGTAGATTCTCTTTCTTGCCGAGACGCAAGAGGATGAGTGAACAATGTTTGATCAACTCACCACAGAGGGATTCCTATCGTATTGATTACGACAGTCGTAACGTGCCATTAGGAAGAGGATTGGTCGAAGAGGTAGGGAAGACCGCAAAAGAGAGGGAGTACGGCAACGGCGTTGTTCCGAAAATGCGCAATCAATTTACGTTCTCAGATTCAGCTTATCGGTCGAGAAAATCGGTAGGGAAACGCAGCCGAATTTGCCCGTTGGAAATGTGAGCCATCGACTTTCGTAGGCGTCGGACCGACAGAAAAATGTTGAGAGCAGAGCAGGGAGGCCAGGTACCTCCCTGCCGATGCCTCAGTCGCTAGGAGGTTAACTTGAAGTCGATCGTGTTCTCACCTGCTTTGACTTCTTCGGTGAGTTCGGACTCGTAGTTGTACTCTTTGGGAAGGGTCTCTTTGGAACTCGTCAGTTCGCCATCGGCATCAAACTTTTGATCTTCCTTGGAAATCGTGACCGTGTGCTGACCAACCTTCGCACCTTCGACGTCGACACTGTACATCAGAACATACTTGCCGGATGCGTCCGTTTCACCTGCAGATGGACGACCATCATTTGGCTGAAAGGTAACCGTAGCGCCCTCCACCGGACTTCCATCGAGTGTGACGACACCTGTAACGGTGCCAGTATCGGGCCGATCGCCCGTATTGCCGAAGCAACCCGAAAACAGACCAAGGACTAACAACATGCAAGTCCAATGGTAATTCCGTGGTTTCAGAAGATTCATATAGTTTCCTCATCAAAGAGAGCGAAATCGAAAATTTTAGATACGCTTTCGACATGAATTTAAGAATCAAGGGCGCGAGCATCGGAATGCTCTGCGCCCTTGCTCGAATCACGAAATCACAATCGGGAAAGGCCTACTCAAGACTGACAACCTGACCATCATTCATCAGACCGAAACGTTGGTAGATCCCAAGATTATTCATGTTGAAGTTGCCGTTGACGGCGTTAACGTTGTCACCAACCGTGGCGTTACTGTTGTTGAACGAGATGTTCTCGCTGATGAACTTCACACTTCCATCACCAAACAAGAACATTGCGCCGCCAGGGTGAGAACTGCTAAATGCTTCATTGCAACCGTTATTGCCTTTCGGCTTGGTCTTGAAGTTGAGCGGAATGCTAACACGACCGGTGACATAATTGATCCCGCGAGGACCCGGTCCGCCATCGTTTCGCACACCAGCCCAAACACCGGACGAGCAATCGAAATCACGTTCGCCAACCAGGAACGTATTGCTCGCCCCATCGACCATATCCTGGAATCCTGTTTCGCTATTGCGGAAGAGCGGACCGCTGGGACGATCGTCGAGATCCAGCGAAGCGAATGCCCCAACGCCTAGATAGTTCAGCGTTCCACCAAAGTAGTTCGTCCCAACCGCGGCGGTACCATTGAAGTCGAAAGTTTGGGGAGTGCCTTTGACCGTGTCCTTCGTGCGGTCAGAAGGACAGCGATAAGCTTCAATCGCTTGCTGAACGATATCGCGCTGACTGGCGTTGTTCAGCAGATCGACCAAGCGGCGTTTGTTGGGATTCAGCACGTCATGCAGGGCCGATTGTTCAATTTGTGGCAGAATGAAGACCGGCCAGCCCCACATTTGCGGCCCCGAAGGAGGATTCACGGCCGTCGAACTCCCAATACATCCGGGTGGGAAGGTCTTGTAGGTATCGTGATAGTTGTGCATCGCGATACCGATTTGTTTTAAATTGTTCGTGCACGACATACGCCGAGCAGCCTCACGAGCCTGTTGGACCGCAGGCAATAGAAGCGCGATCAAGACACCGATAATGGCAATGACCACGAGCAACTCGACCAGAGTGAAGCCGAGTGGAGAAGACTTTCGCATGACGATACTCCGTACTGCGAGGGATGAGATAGAATAGATTAGATTTTCCCCATATTCTTTTCTTTACCCTCCACCTTACCGGTCAGGTACTTCGCACGCAACATTTCTGCGTCCTAACTATGAAGTTAATACGCATGAAATTCCCGAATCTGGCAAAACAAGCCCAGCTAGGCAAACTGTGCGCCTTAGGCAGCAACCGGAATTAGCTTGGGTCGTGGAATTTTCACTCCATAAACTCCGCCGCTACTCGCATACAGTTTGCGGAAATCGACTTCCAAGAACTGGTAGAGTCGAGGCGATGGTTTCTTCATCAGGTATTTGGCTGATAGAACAGCCATATGCTCGTCGTATTCTTTCTGCGACGACGAATGAGCATAGCACCGACCAGGATGCCGACGAATGTCTCCGTCGAAATCAGGGCTGATGTGCCACAACTCGTGGAAGATGGTGATCATCTTCTCCGAGAAATCCATATTCTGAAACCGTGGCAGATAGAAGCTCAGAATATAGAGCATCTCGCGGCCATGCTCATCCAATAGCGTCTGCACACCATACTTCCGACCGCGTTTGACCGTGAAACGAGATCCTTGCTCAAATCGCATAGGAGTTAGCGTCGCAAAGATGCCATGCGTTGATTCGACCCTGGCCTGGACCATCGCCACCGCGACGCGAGACATATCGATGTGCGATAACTCCGGCATCCGGTCAACCATGTCGTTGACCAGAACCCTCATCGCATAGGTAAAATCGAAACCGCGTCGTCCAACCGACTGCTGCAAGCGCACCCGCCCAATCGACGGCTTGGGCACACGAGCCGGCATGCTGACCTTTGGCTTCGCAGAAGAAGCCGACTTTCGACGTTTGGGACGAGATGACCGTGTCACTGACTACCCATCCATGAAAAAACCGCTATACCTTGGGAAGTATAGCGGTTCTCTTTATTTTAGGCGACGTGAATCGAAATCAGCCGAAGGACTAACCCTCTTGCTTTTCTTCGCCAGCGTCTTCTGCTGGAGCTTCTTCCGTCTGGCTTTCGGCGACTTCGGCTTCGGGTGCCGCAGCTGGCGCTGGTGCCTTTTCTTCGTCGCTATCGAACGCTGGACGTTCGGCCTCGGTCTTCACGCGGTCGCGTTCGTTACCAACGAATTCCAAAATGGCTTGCATGCCCGCGTCACCCAAGCGTGGCTTGGCCAACTTTAGGATACGCGTGTAACCACCATTGCGATCGACGAAGCGCGGAGCGATTTCGTCGAACAAAATTTCGACGGCACGCTGGTTACCAAGCAAAGCAACCGCACGACGTCGCGCAGCCAAAGCTGGAGCCATCGCAGCGTTCCACTTCTGCCACTCTTCGCTCTTCCGCCAGGTGCGATACTCGTCCGTAGCTGGCTTCGCAGTGGTAGCGTACTTCTTGGCTTCTTCCAAGTGTGGCAGAGCCGCCTTGGCGATCGTGATGACCTTTTCGACGTAAGGACGCAGTTCCTTCGCCTTCTGCACGGTCGTAACGATGCGTCCCTTAACCTTCGGCGTGTTGTGGCCGGTCGAAGGCGTATCCGAAGGGAGATAGTCGCTATACAGGTAGTAGCTTTCGTTGACGTCATCAGGACGTTCGGTCAACAACAAGCTGCTGGCCATGTTGCGAAACAGGGCCTTGCGGTGAGTGGACGAACGTCCGAGTCGTCGGCCTTTTTTAAGGTGTCGCATGGTACTTATTCGTGCTTAACGGGTGCCGAAATTGGCAAGTGTCTTGTTGGGAATCCTGGAACGGTTTAGTGCATTGGGCTGGCGGCCGGGGGCACACGCATACCGAGATGCAAGCCGTATTCCTTCAGCTTCTCGCGAACTTCCGTCAGAGTCGTCTCACCGAAGTTCCGAACTTCCATCAGTTGGTCTTCAGTGCGGCGAACCAGGTCGCGGACCGTGTGGATGTTTTCCGACTCGAGACAGTTGCCTGCACGAACGGAAAGATGCAACTCAGCCAAGCTCATATTGAGCTTCGCTTCCATCACCGGATCCAACCCGCTGGGGGTCGAACGGCTGGGCATATTGATCGTGGCGCCCAATTCGTTGTATTGCACGAACGGGTTGAGGTGCTTCCGCAAAATCTTCGCGGCTTCCACCAAGGCCATCTCTGGATGAGCCGAACCATCGGTCCAGATCTCAAGGATCAAGCGATCGTAGTTCGTCTTCTGACCGACACGCGTTTCTTCAACCGTATAGCGAACGCGGGTCACTGGGCTGAACACGGCGTCGACGGGAATGATCCCAATCTCGTGTTCGGCTGAGCTGTGTTCGGTCGATGGAACGTAACTGCGACCCGATTCGACGACCATTTCCATCATGAATGGAATTTCGCCAGTGACGGTGCAGATGTGCAGGTCTTTGTTAATGATCTCGACGTCAGCATCGCATTGGATGTCGGCACCAGTGATCTCGCAGGGGCCCTGCTTTTCGATCGTGATGACCTTCGTCATTTCCGAATGCTTTTTGACGACCACCGACTTGATGTTCAAGACGATGTCGGTCATGTCCTCGACAACACCAGGAATGCTGGTGAATTCGTGCTGTGCACCGCGAACCTTGATCTGCGTGACCGCTGCACCCTCGAGACTCGAGAGGAGGATACGACGCAGACTGTTTCCGATCGTGGCACCAAAACCACGCTCAAACGGCTCTGCAATGAACTTGCCGTAATTGGAGGAGAGGGTCTCGGTTTCGCAAGTGACCGCACTCGGCAATTCCAACCCACGCCATCGAATATGCATAGTTCGCTCCGTTATGTTCCGTGCTGCTATGAGTGTGTCTTGAGATTCGGCTAATCCGGATCGCCCAAGAGAATGACCGCGATACTAGACGCGACGCTTCTTTGGAGGACGGCAACCGTTATGCGGAATTGGGGTGCAATCTTCGATCGACTTGACCGTCAGACCAGCGGCGGCCAAAGCGGTGATCGCACTTTCACGACCACTGCCCGGTCCGTTGACCTTCACGTCAACTTCTCGCAGACCGAACTTCAGAGCCTTTTCAGCAGCTTGTTGAGCCGCACATTGACCGGCGAACGGAGTGCTTTTACGGCTTCCCTTGAAGCCGCAAGTTCCGGAGCTCGCCCAGCACAGCGTGTCACCCTTGCTATCGGTGATGGTCACCTGGGTGTTGTTGAAGGTTGCCTTGATATGGACAACCCCTTGCTGAACGTTACGTCGCGTCTTTCGCTTTACGACCTTGGCCACTTAACTATCTCCCACCACAACGGGTGTAGCATTTCGCGGAATGATTTTGATGTGCTTGTTTATGCGTAGTGCATCGCGAAACAGGACCGGCGTTGCACTTTCCAGGATTAACAACCCCGAGATTAACGGAGATCCTTCACGCCCTTCTTACCGGCAACGGTCTTCTTCGGCCCCTTCCGGGTACGAGCATTGGTTCGGGTACGCTGACCACGAACGGGAAGACCACGACGGTGACGCAGACCGCGATAGCAAACGATACGGTTGAGACGCTGGATATTCTGCGAAAGCTGACGACGAAGGGGACCTTCGACCGTGTATTCGCTTTCCAGCAGACCTGCCAAACGGCTCAATTCGTCTTCGTGAATTTCAGAAGCTAGGCGATCTTGATCGATGCCAACCTTCACACACAATTCGCGAGCGACAGCCGGGCCGACGCCGTACAAGTACGTCAAGCTGATCCAGGTCTTTTTATCGTTGGGAATGTCCACACCGAGCAAACGTGGCATGGTGATCTCCTGTGGCGGCCCGTTGGGGCCAGATATCGAAAATGTATTGTGCTAGGGATTGCGAACAGAAAGCAGGTGTTTCACTTGCCCGAACCGGGCGACCTCAAAGATTTGAAGAAACACCGTGGCAAAGAGGAAACAAACGCCGGCCGTCCACCATTTAACCTTGGCGTTGCTTATGGCGTGCGTTTTCGCAAATGACATAAACTCGACCGCGACGGCGGACGACTTTGCATTTGTCGCAAATACGCTTTACGCTGGCTCTTACCTTCATGACTCTCTACTTCCAAACCTTGGGCGTTGGGGAAGCGGGACAGTATACCCGACTTCCTCAAATAGTGGCAAGGGGCGAGAATGCGAAAATCTTTCGATTTCGCACCCGATTCATGACATTCCTCTTGACCAGTCCTCTTTTAGCCTCTTGCTGGAGGTACTTTGGCGGCTAACCGTGGCCGAAGTCTTCCCTTCCGAAATAAGCTATGTCGGATCGGCACCGGTCAAAATGCGAACACCGCTGCTGGTCAACGCCAACGTGTGCTCGAAATGGGCAGTTAGACTCTTGTCCTTAGTGGAAAGCGTCCATCCATCGCCATGGAGATAAAGATCTTGCCGTCCGACGGCAACCATTGGTTCAACCGCCAATACCAATCCGGGGCGGAGATCAAAATCTCCTTTCTTCCTAAACTCTCTAGAATCGTAATTGGGCACCTGAGGTTCTTCGTGCATCGTCTTGCCGATTCCGTGCCCCACAAGCGTTGTGATCACCGAAAAACCAGCTGATTCGACCTCGGCCTGCATTTCCTTGGCAACTTGACTCCAGCGTTTCTTAACTGGCAATAGCTCGATCGCAATCTGCAGAGCTCGCTCGGTTACCTGCATCAACTTCCGGGCTTCGTCGCTAATCTCACCCACCGCATAAGTCCACGCAGAGTCGCCGCACCAGCCGCCGATCTTGGCGCCAGTATCAACACTGACGACGTCTCCCTCTTTTAGTACACGGCTCCCTGGGATTCCATGAACGACTTCATCATTTACCGAAATACAGGTTGCCGCCGGAAAAGGAACTTTACCAGGCACGCCCTTAAAAAGCGGAATCGCCCCAGCTTCGGCAAAAAGGTCGTCGACCGCCTTATCGAGCTCGGCAGTCGTGATCCCTGGTTTCACCAAGGCAGACACCTGCTGATGCGCCTGGCGAACAAGTTGGCCAGCGACGTGCATCTTGTCGATCTCGCGCTGCGAACGGAGCGTGATCATGCCTACTTGTCTTGCTCTACCTTGTTCAGGACATCCAGAATCCGCGCGAACACTTCTTCGACGCTTCCGAGCCCGTCGATACGATGCAGCACATCCTGTTCGCTGTAATACTTAATGAGTGGCGAAGTCATATCGTCATAGACTTCCATCCGCTTGCGGATCGTCTCGGCATTGTCGTCGCCGCGATCTTCCTTCTTCGCACGGTCCATCAAGCGGCGAAACAGCTCATCTTGGTCGACCGTCAAATTGAGAACCGCGTCGATCTTTTCGTCATCCACGGCCAAGGCCAGGTCGAGTGATGCCGCTTGAGGCAGTGTCCGCGGAAAACCATCGAGGAGATAACCGTTGCGGCAATCAGATTGAGCGAGACGCTGGCGGACTAATTGAACGACAATCTCGTCGGCAGCCAGTCGCCCACCTTCCATCTGGGCAGCAACCTTCAGACCCAGCTCTGTCTTCTCGCGAATCGCTTCGCGTAGCATCTCGCCGGTAGAGATATGCGGAATGTGAAGCGAGTCCACAAGTTTGTGGGACTGAGTCCCTTTTCCGACACCAGGTGGTCCGAGGAAGATGATCCGCATGGCACAACCGCAGCCTTGGCTGGGCCTCGGTAACCAGGGCGATCACCTCAGCCGAAGTCAAAAAATCGAAATCACCTTCACGTGGGGATCCGGGAAGGTGATACGCGCCGCCGAAGCGATCCGGTTAGCCTTCGATAAGGCCCTTGTAGTTTCGCATCACCAAGTGACTGTCGATCTTCTGTACAAGATCGAATGCCACGCTCACGGCGATCAGCAAACCAGTACCACCGTAGAAGCTGGCAACTTGAGGTGAGACCCCCAGTTCTGCCGAAACGATGGTCGGAATGATGGCAACCAAAGCCAAGAAGCCTGCCCCGACGTAGGTGATACGAACCATCACCTTTTCCAAGTACTCTTCCGTACGACGGCCTGGGCGATATCCAGGAATGAACGAACCGAAGTTCTTCAGGTTCTCTGACACGTCCTTCGGGTTGAAGGTAATCGCCGTCCAGAAGTAGCAGAAGAAGTAGATCAACGCGATATAGCAAGCGACGTAGAGGAAACTTTGCCCGCGAGCAAAGACTTCCGCCAAGCTATTGAACACGGCCCAGTTGGTATATCGTCCCAGTGCTTGGAAGACAAACTGCGGGAACAATAACAAGCTACTGGCGAAAATGATCGGCATCACACCAGCTTGATTAATTCGCAGCGGCAGGAACTGACGCGTTCCACCATAGACGCGACGGCCACGAACATGCTTCGCACTTTGCATGGGGATCTTACGTTGCCCCTGCATGATGAAGACCACGCCGGTAATCACCGCCACAAAGACGACGGCTAACACCACGATATGTTCGATACCAATTTCGCCGGTGGCAAAGTTGGTTAGTTCTGGCTTGGCGTTGTAAAGAAGTTCCAGCAAGGCACCCGGCATCTGAGCGAGAATACCTGCCATGATCAAAAGGCTGATCCCGTTCCCGATACCAAACTCATCGATCTGCTCGCCGAGCCACATCAAGAATACGGTACCACAGGTCATGATCGCCACCGCGACAATCGCCCAGCCCCAATACAAACTCTTATCGAGGTTGGCGGGATCGCTAGACGTCCAAAACGCTTGGTTCACGATACTATTACCGTCCTCCCCAACCCCGGCCATCGTCGCCAGATAGAAGTAACTTTGGACGATACATAACGCCACGGTCGCGTAGCGGGTATATTCGTTGATCTTCTTACGGCCAGTCTCGCCTTCTTTTTGCAGCTCTTCCAGCGGCTTCCAGACGGTGCCGAGCAATTGGAAGATAATCGAGGCCGAGATATAGGGCATGATGCCCAAACCGAAGATAGTGATCTGGTTCAGAGCACTAGCACTGAACACCGACACCTGTTGCAAGAGATCGGAGACGCCGCCGTTGCCTTGCTGGGCAAACATCTCTTGCAGCTTTAGCTGATCGATCATCGGAAGAGGAATCTGCGAGCCGATGCGAAACACGGCCAGCAGAAAGATTGTCAGCCCAATCTTCCGACGCAGTTCAGGAATCGTGAAGATGACGCGTACTTTTTCCAGCATGACAATCTAACCTGAGATGTGGCTAATCCGATTGAAGCCCTGCTAGGGGCCTGGCGAAGGGTGCAATCCGTGAGAATTGCGTGGATAGGAGAATGTACACCAAATTACCTATCCACAGCCAGACCACCCAACAGCTCGAAGCTTAGCGACTCGAAACAGAGTGCTATTTAGCTATTCGCCTGCTTGGCTTGTTCCTTCTTCTCCGCGACGGTCACGCGACGGACCACCGTGGTGCAGGTACCACCGGCCTTTTCGATCTTTTCCTTGGCCGACGCACTGAAGCGGTGTGCTTCCACGGTCAACTTCTTCGACAGATCGCCGTCGCCGAGGATCTTAATTTCGTCGAAGCGGCGCTTGCACAGTCCCTTGGACTGAAGCGTTTCCGCATTAACGGTGTCGCCGTTGTCGAACAGTTCGTTCAGGTCCTTGATGTTGACACAAGAAACCGTATCGGCCCACTTGTTATTAAAGCCGCGTTTTGGCACGTGACGGACGATCGGGGTCTGACCACCTTGGAAGGTAGCACGGTTCGACCAGCCAGCACGGCTACGAGCACCCTTGTGACCACGTTGCGAGGTCTTGCCCCAGCCACTACCGGTACCACGACCGATACGTTGGCGACGCTTGTTCTTCTGAACGCCTTGATTAATTTCGTGCAAACTCATTAGACGGCCACTCCTCGCAGGCGTTGAATTTCATCCTTGGTTCGGAGCTGTTCCAGGGCATTCATGGTGGCTTTCACCAGAACGACCGGATTGGTCGAACCGAAGCTCTTGGTTAGCACGTCGTGAAGACCGGCTGCTTCGCAGACGGCACGGACCGACGCACCAGCAATGATACCCGTACCAGGGTGAGCCGGAAGCATGATAACTTGACCAGCGCCGAAACGACCGATTACCTGGTGAGGAATGCTACCCTCGGTCACAGGAACTTCGATCATCTTACGTTCGGCTTGCTTCACCGCTTTTTGCACGCTTGGTGGAACTTCGTTGGCTTTACCATAGCCCCAACCGACGCGGCCCTTGCCATCGCCAATGACGACCATCGCAGCAAAGCTGAATCGACGACCACCCTTAACCACGGCAGCACAGCGTTTGATCTTGACGACCTTTTCGACGAATCCGCCTTTGCCAGAATCTTTCGCCACTGTATCGGCTCTCCCGTTTGGATGTTGCCAATCCGATGCGGATTAGCGATTCCCAACGCTGTTAGTACTTATGTTCGTTTAGAAGTCCAAACCACCTTCACGAGCGGCCGCGGCAAGCGCTGCGACGCGACCGTTGTAGCGAAAGTGGCCACGATCGAAGCAAACCTGCTTCAATCCGGCTGCCAGGGCCCTTTCCGCGATTGCCTTACCAATGCTGGCGGCTGCATCGCAGTTACCGGCGGTGCCTTCGCTGCGCAGATCTTTGTCACGCGACGAAGCCGACACCAAGGTGCGACCTGCTTCATCGTCGATGATCTGGCAGTAGATGTGATTATTGCTGCGGAAAATCGTCAGCCGAGGGCGTTCTGCATTGCCGCGAGCCTTTCGACGGACATGGTTGCTCCGACGCTTACGCTGTTTGGCGATGAATTTTTGCTTGTTCACGACTTTACTAGCCTCGTAGGTGCCTGGCGAGTAGGCCTGGGCACGTTGACTTCACCGAAATTGGATGGTTACCGATTACTTACCTGCGGCCTTACCTGGCTTCAGCTTGACGCGTTCGCCTTGGTATCGTACGCCCTTACCCTTGTAAGGTTCAGGCTTTCGCACAGCACGCACTTCGGCAGCAAACTGACCAACCCGTTGCTTGTCGATACCCTTGACGACAATGTGCGTCTGATCTGGGCATTTGACATCAAGATCGGTGGGGATCTTCTTATGCACTTCGTTGGCAAAACCAACACGCAGTTGCAGGACGTCGCCAGCGATCGCGGCAAGGTAACCCACGCCCACGACTTCAAGACGCTTTTCGTAACCTTGATCAACACCAAGCACCATGTTCGAGATCAGTGCACGAGTCAAACCGTGCATGGCCTTCGCGGTACGGGTGTCACTCTTACGAGTCACGGTCACGTCTTTACCATCTTCACCCACCTCAACCGTGATTTCCGGATTGGCGGTGTAAGATAGTTTGCCCAATGGGCCTTCTACGTTCACCGTCTGGCCATCAACCGAGACTTTCACTTTCTCGGGTACGGCGACCGGCTTGCGTCCTAGTCGGGACATTTTCTTAACCTTTAAAAGGCAATGGGTCTCTGCGAAGGAGACTGTCCTGCGGGTTGTATGAACTAATGAATCGTTGGGTCAGTGTACGGTTAGTTTGGCGAGAATCGCTTACCAAACTTCGCACAAGACTTCGCCACCGATCTTCTTTTGGCGAGCTTCGCGATCGCTGATCACCCCGTTCGAGGTGCTGATCACGGTAATGCCCATTCCGTTAAGGATCGGACGAAGGTCAGTCGACTTCGAGTAAATACGACGGCCTGGTTTACTGACGCGTTTGATGTGCTGAATAACACGTTCCCCGCTGGGGCCGTACTTCAGTTCCAAACGGATCTGTTTAACTGGGTAATCGTCGGTTTCCACCCAGTCCCAAATGTAACCTTCACGTTTCAAGACGTCGGCTAGGCCGCGTTTTACCTTGGACGTGGGCATTTCGACGTGTGGGTGCTCGACGCGAACCGCATTGCGAATGCGGGTCAACATGTCGGCGATAGGGTCGGTCATCATGATACTTGGGGTCCCCTTACCAACTCGCCTTGCGTAAACCTGGAATCAGCCCTCGATCCGCCAAGTTGCGAATGCAGATACGGCAGACACCGAACTTCCGATACACGGCACGTGGCCGTCCGCACATATTGCAGCGACGCTCACGCCGAGACGAAAACTTCGGCTCGCGAGTGGCCTTGGCGATTTTTGACTTGCTTGCCACGAGGATTTCCTACCTGGAAAACGAATCGACTGGGTAACAAACGTTATATATCTTGCCGCGTTCAGCGAAATTGCTTAGGCGGTTTTCTTCTTTTTCGGTTCATCCCGCTGAAACGGCATGCCCAACATGGCAAGCAGCTCGCGGGCTTCGTCATCGGTGGCACCACTGGTAACAAACGTGATGTCCATCCCTTGCTGACGGGTGTACTTGTCCGGGTTCAATTCCGGGAACACCATCTGCTCGGTCAGGCCCATGGTGTAGTTACCATTGCCGTCGAAACTCTTGCGATTCACACCGCGAAAGTCACGAACCTGGGGAAGTGCCAGGGAAACCAGGCGATCCAGGAATTCATACATCCGTTGGCGACGCAAGGTCACCTTCACACCGATGGGCATGCCTTCGCGAAGCTTAAAAGCAGCAACGCTCTTACGTGCCCGACAAATCTGAGGACGCTGACCGGTGAATTCGGCCATTGCTTCCGCAGCTTCGTCAACGTGCTTCTTTTCGGTGACGGCGGTGCCGACACCCATGTTCACGACGATCTTACGCAGACGCGGCAGATTCATCGGGTTCTTACGACCCAGCTTCTCAGCCAGTGCCGGAAGCACTTCTTTTTCGAATTGTTCTTGAAGTCGTGGTTTGCTCATGGCTTATCTCGAACGTTTACCGGCTCACGCCTATGTTTTGGAAACTGCTCGTGAAGCAGTGTTACTTGGCGGGGCTCAGCGTACCAAGTTCGGCACTGCACGATTTGCAGTAGCGAACCTTGCTGCCGTCCTCTTTGATCTTGGCACCGGTCTTGGTGCGTTTCTTACACTCGGTGCAAACCAGCATCACGTTGGAAATGTCGATTGGCATTTCCTTCGAGAGCTTACCGCCACGTGGGTTACGTTGGCTTGGTTTGACGTGCTTGTAGACCTTCGCAGCCCCTTCGACCAGGATCTTGCCCTTGTCGGAGAAAACCTTGAGGACCTTGCCTCGCAGTTGGCCAGCGCTGTCGGCCCCGGTGATGATTTCGACGGTGTCGTCAACTTTGATATGCATTAGACCACCTCACTCGCCAAACTGACGATCTTCATGAACTTACGATCACGCAGCTCACGAGCGACCGCACCGAAAATACGCGTGCCACGCGGGTTATTGTCTTTGTCGATCAGCACCACCGCGTTACGATCGAAGCGGATATAGCTTCCGTCGGGGCGGCGGGTCGACTTCTTGCAGCGAACGATCACAGCCCGAACGACTGCCTTCTTCTTCACGTCCGCACCGGGCACGACTTCCTTGACCGAGCAAATAATCACGTCACCCAGGCCAGCGGTTCGCTTACGCGTTCCACCCAAAACCTTGATGCACATGACCTGCTTCGCTCCGGTGTTGTCGGCGACGGCCAGTCTTGTTTCTTGTTGAATCATCGCTTCTTAAATCCAACCCTATGCTTCAACTGCATAACAGCGTTAGCGGATGTACGGGAGCCTTTAGCTATCTTGATTTTCCTGCAGCTGAGCAGCCGCTTCGCGTGCCGCCTTCAAGGCAGCCACGTCGACTTCGGTGCTCTTCTCGACAATTCGCACCAATTCCCAACGCTTCGTCTTGCTGCGTGGTCGGCTTTCGATGATCTCGACGCGATCGCCCAGTCCCGACTCGTTGTTCTCGTCGTGAACGTGACAGACCATACGTCGCGAGTAGTACTTGCCGTACAGCGGATGACGAATTCGGCGGGCGATTTCGACGCGTCGCGTCTTATCTTGCTTGTCGCCCGTCACGCGACCGACCAATACTTTCTTGGGCATTGCCGAATATCTCTCTTAAAACTGCGTTTGAATTAGGTGCTGGCCGCGGCGGCACGTTCGTGTTGAATCGTCTTGATGCGGGCAACCAGCTTGCGGTTCTTGGCCAACTCGCTGGGGGCATCCAAACGTTCGGTCTGGGATTGAACTCGCAAACGAAACAGCGTTTCCATGGCGTTCTTCAGGTTCGCCTGGAGCTGGTCGTCGCTCATATCTCGCAATTCACTTGCTTTCATCGCTCTATCGCCTATCCACGTTGAATTCGCGGGCTAAGTGCCGCTAACCATTGTTCGGCACCAGGTGGTTACGCCGAAGCCTCGGTTTCCAGGTCGGGACGACGACGCACGAAGCGGCATCGAACCGGCATCTTGTGAGCCAAACGAGCAAAGCAAATCTTTGCTTGCTGTTCGGTAACACCCTTGAGTTCGTACATCACGGTTCCGGGCTTAACGGTGGCAACCCAACGATCGGGCTCACCTTTACCCTTACCCATACGAGTCTCCAACGGACGAGCCGTTACCGACTTGTGGGGGAAAATCCGAATGTACAACTTACCGATACCACGGACGTACTGCTGAGCAGCAATACGACCCGCTTCGATCGTTTGAGCGGTAATATGACCCGCTTGTGTGGATTGAAGTCCAAAATCGCCGAGGACGACGGTGTTGCCACGAGTGGCATTACCTTTTATACGTCTTCTTTGGCTTTTTCGGTGCTTCACTCGTCTGGGCATCATAGCCATCGGAGTCGTCCCCTTCGTAAAAACCGTTATTAATCCAGACCTGAACCCCGATGTGTCCTTGTGGCGTACGAGCTTCGGTGAAGCCGTAATCAATCTTCGCCCGCAAGGTGCTCAGCGGAATCGATCCTTCAATTTGTTTTTCTCGGCGAGCCATTTCCGCACCACCAAGACGACCGGCCATCTGGATTTTGATGCCACGGGCACCAGCCTCCATGGTGCTTTCGATCGCACGTTTCATAGTGCGTCGGAAGCTGGCACGCTTGGCCAACTGATCGGCGATATCCTCGGCGACCAACTGAGCTCGAAGCTCTGGGCGACCCACTTCTTCAATCTTCAGATTGATTCGGCGACCGACCAAATTTTGTAGTTCTTCCTGCAACTTCTCGACTTCCTGACCCTTCTGACCAATGATCAGACCTGGTCGGGCGACGAACAGCGTCACGCGAACTTCGTCACGCGTACGCTCGATCTCGATCTTGTCGATACCAGCGTTGCGGTACTTCTGTCGAATGCGTTGATCAGGGTGCTTCTGGATGAAGCCGCGGATCTTTTTGTCTTCCAACAAAAGGCCCGGGAAATCACGCTTCGATGCAAACCACTTGCTCTTCCAGCCGACCATCACGCCGGTACGAAACGCAACTGGATTAACTTTTTGTCCCATGCTTGTCTCTCGTCTCGAAGACTGGGCCTGACTCGATGAGCCTGGGCTTAGCCTTGGAGTTCCTCCAGGGTGACGTGAATGTGACAGGTCCGCTTCAAAATCGGGAACGCGCTTCCGCGTGCTCGAGGGCGGAATCGCTTAATGATCGGACCGCCGTCCACGCGAGCTTCGGCGACGAACAGAGCACCCTGATTGGCGGTGCGTCCTTCGTTCTGCTCCGAGTCTTGCGAGTTGCCGATCGCACTCTTGATGACATCTTCCAGCAGACGAGCGCCACGATGCGGTTGGTACCGCAAAATGTCGAGCGCTTCGTCAGCAAGTTTGCCACGCACCAAATCGGCCAGCGGGCGCACCTTTCGCGGGCTGATGCGTGCCAGTCGGTGGGTCGCTTTGAACATGGTTGATCAACTCCTCGATCCACGAGCGTCAGGTCTGGCCCGACATGCCGTGGGCAGCCACGCTGCGTATGCCAATCGGTATGCGTTATTTCTTCTTCTTGTCAGCACCGTGCCCACGGAAAGTACGCGTTGGGGAAAATTCACCCAACTTGTGACCCACCATGTCTTCGGTGACGTAAACCTTCAGGTGGGCTTTGCCGTTATGCACCATGAAAGTGTGACCGACGAATTCCGGGATGATCGTGCAGGCACGAGCCCAAGTCTTGATCGGATCTTTGGTGCCAGCTTCTTCTTGCTGAGCAACCTTCTTGTAAACGTTCGGGTCGACAAACGGCCCTTTTTTCAGGGATCGGCTCATTCTCGAAAACCTCTAGGATCGCGATTCGCGGTCTGGTGTGCTGGGGTTCTTACTTCAACAACTTAAGCAGACCGTAGCGACGCGAACGACGTCGGCGAACGATCGAACGGTTCGAAGCCTTCTTACGATGACGCGTTGCACCACCCTTGGTTGGCTTACCTTGCGGGGTAACCGGATGACGACCACCCTTGGTACGACCTTCACCACCACCGTGCGGGTGATCGATCGGGTTCATCGCAGTACCACGAACGTGAGGGCGACGGCCAAGCCAACGCTTACGACCCGCCTTACCCAACACAACCTTCTCGTGATCAGGGTTGCTTACGCGACCGATCGTAGCTCGGCAGCGACTCGACACGCGGCGAATTTCGCCGGACGGCAAGGAAAGCTGAGCCCAATCGGCTTCACAGGCCATCAAGGTGGCCGAGCTACCTGCACTGCGGCACATCGCACCGCCACGACCAGGCACCATCTCGATATTGTGAACGGTCGTTCCCGCTGGAATATTCTTGAGCGGCAAGCAGTTGCCAACCGAAGGGGAAGCTTCGGGGCCATTCTGAATCTTGTCGCCAGCCTTTAACCCATCTGGGCAAAGGATATATCGCTTCTCGCCGTCCATGTAGTTCAAGAGGGCGATACGAGCACTGCGGTTTGGATCGTACTGAACCGAAGCAACGAGTGCCGGCACACCATCCTTGGCGCGGCGGAAGTCAATAACGCGAAAGCGTCGCTTATGACCACCACCACGATGACGTGCGGTGATTTTACCTTGGTTATTACGACCGCCGGTCTTGGTGATCTTGCGGAGCAAGGCCTTTTCCGGCTTCGCACCCTTGGTCAACTCCTTGAAGTCGCTAACCGAAGCGTTACGACGCCCAGCGGAGGTCGGCTTGTATTTTCGGATACCCATGTTTCGTCTCGTAATCTATTACGTGTCGCAGCTTAGGAAAGGACCGAGTCGATTAATAGAAGTCGATCTTTTGATCTTCAGCCAACGTAACGATGGCCTTCTTCCAGTTGCGGGTCTTTCCATTGCGAAAACGATAACGGCGGGCCTTGCCCTTCCGCGATTGCGTCTTCACGCCGGCGACTTTGACGTCGAACAACTCTTCAACCGCACGGCGAACGTCCAGCTTAGTGGCCGTAGGTGCGATCTCAAACGTGTATTGATTCAAATCTTCCGAAGCCTGAACACCCTTTTCGGTGACAAGCGGACGCAGAATCACCTGGTGTGATTCAAGCGTGCCCTTCGCGGTGGCTTCGTCAATTTTGAAGTATGGCCGTGCCATTTTGGCACCTCTGTCGCTATGTCAGGTTGACTTGAATACTGCTAACGCTTGGCTGCGATTACTCGCTTTTGCCACTGCTGCGGAGGCTGTCCAAAGCGGCCTTGGTAATAAGCAGCTTGCGAGGACGCAACACCGAGTAGGCATTCAGCTCGGCGACCGGGCTAACCGACACGCCTTCAATGTTTCGTGCACTGCGATAGAAAACTGGATCGTGCTTTTCGAGGGCAATCCCAATCTTCTGACCATAGACGCCAAGAGCCTTCAAGGCACCTGCAACGCTTTTGGTCTTAATTTCGCTCTGGGCGAGGTCATCAACGACCATAACCTGCTCGCTCTGAATCTTACTGGCGATCGCCATGCGAGTGGCAATCTTCAAAGCCTTCTTATTCAGGCGGAACGAGTAGTCGCGAGGACGGATCGCAAAAATATGACCACCACCACGGCGAACACCGCTACGCTTGGAACCGGCACGTGCGTTGCCAGTACCCTTTTGGCGATACATCTTCTTGGTCGAACCAGCGACTTCAGCACGTGTCTTCGTACGATGAGTACCTTGACGAAGATTCGCCTGGTACATCACGACGGCGTCGTGCAGCAACTGCTTGTTAATCGACGGAGCGATTTCGGCCGGATCAAGCTCGTACTTGCCGACTTCCTTTCCGCTCTTGTCAAATATGGGCAAACTCACCATGGGAAAATTCTTTCACGCGAGGCGCGATGGATACCTTAGCGAACCATGTTGGTTTCACGGATGATCACGTAACCACCGTTGGGGCCTGGCACGGCACCATTCAAAAGCAGCACGCCGTTCTCTTCGTCGACCTTAACCACCTTCAGGTTACGAGTGGTAACCTTAGCGTTACCGTACTGGCCGCTCATCTTCAGGCCCTTGAAGGTCCGGCTAGGATATGCACTACAGCCAGTACCACCTGAGTGACGGTGAACCTTCTTCACACCATGAGTAGCACGCTGACCAGCGAAGTTATGCCGCTTCATCACACCGGCATAACCGCGACCACGACTCGTGGCAATCACATCGACTCTTACGGTTTCAGCGAGAACGCCAATGCCGATCTCTTGGCCGACTTCATAGCCTTCGGTCGAACCACGAAACTCGCGAATAAATCGCTTGGGCTCACAACCCGCCTTCGCGGCAGCTTCGCCGCCAGCGGCAGCCAACTTCTTGGATCGCTTGCTCGAGAGAGGAGCAACATGACCACGTTCGCTACGAATCGCTAACCGACGAGGCTTGTCGCCGTATCCGATCTGAATTGCCTCGTATCCATCGCGATCCAAGGTTCTCACCTGAAGCACGTGACACGGGCCTGCCTGAACGACCGTTACCGGGATTACTTCCCCAGACTCTGTATAGATCTGGGTCATCCCGACCTTACGGCCGAGTATGCCTTTTGCCATGATTCGTCGCCTTGTAGTCTGTTGCTCGCTTCGCTGGATTAGCCACCGGGCTAATTACCAACCGAAGCTTCCAGCCATTCAGAGACTCTTAAAAACGAGCTGTGAAAAATGAAACTATCGGGTCGTTGCCTTGATCTTGATATCGACACCAGCTGGCAAGTTCAGCTTATTGAGCGATTCGATCGTCTTGGCGGTAGCCTGAACGATATCGATCAGACGCTTGTGCGTCCGCACTTCAAATTGCTGACGTGCCTTCTTGTCGATATGCGGACCAGCGAGAACGGTATAGCGTTCAATGCGGGTCGGCAACGGAATGGGACCATGCACTTCCGAATGGGTCCGCTTCGCCGTATCGACGATGTCGAGAGCACTCTGATCCAAGATCGAGTGATCGTAAGCTTCCATCCGAATGCGAATAACTTCTTTCGCCACGTTGCTGATCCCTATTAACTTCTCCCCGGCTTGCCGGGCTAGTAAATTTCTTTCGCTCCCTAGTCGCTCTCAGAGCTATTCGGGAAACAGATGATATTAAAAATCTGAGGCCGCTTCGTCAATGGGCTCCGGTTCTTATTTCGAACCTTTTTCCGAGACCACGCTCGAAGCGACGGAAACACCTGGTTTTCTCGAGTGAAACAGCATCGAACGGCCACCTGCGGGCAACCGTGTCGCGACCCGAAAAACCGAGCCCCCTTATCTATTCGGAGTGCTCGAATGAGATTTCCCTTGCCCCTCTTCTCGCAAAATAGGAGATTGGGGCGGTGAACCGAGACAACACAAGACAGGGGCCCGCAAACGATGGCACACTTGACTGGCACATCCGGAACTCGTTTTTCTCTCCGCAGCACCTTTGTGATGATCTCGATGACCTGCTTCGGCCTTGCCGTATTCCGTGTTGTCGATTTCAACTTTCACCGCTTTCTTGCGGTGATGGCGATCTCGATGGTCCTGACCTTCCTGGCTTACCAGGGGATCGGCCTCGTCCTTGATATCGCTCAAGACCTGACCGATGCCATTAACGGAGAGACCACACGGCCTAATCAACGCCAATCTAGCGATGACTAACCGGCAAGCTACACATTCTACATAAACTGCTTAATTAGCTCAGGGGGGGCAGCGGCATATTTTAGTGGCTCCATGCTACTAGAGGCCCGACCCTGACTCAGACTTCGCATCGCACTCGAATAGCCAAACAACTCGGCGAGTGGGGCATGAGCCTCGATAATCGCATCACCAGAGCGATTCTCCGTTTTGGCGATCTCGCCACGACGCTTCATGATGTCCCCCACGAAATCCCCCATGTATTCTTCAGGGGTCGTAATCGTGAGCTTCATGATTGGCTCGAGTAAGGTTGGCACTGCGGCTTCCAGACCCTTTTCAAACGCGTCTCCGGCGGCAATCGCGAAGGCTGTTTCGGTCGAGCCGACCTCGGCCGCTTCAGCCCCGAGTATGGTAATTTTGAGATCAGCGAGTGGGAAACCACCGATAATACCGCCACCAACACTGCGGCTACGCAGCTCTTCCATTGCTGCCTCGATCAAGTCAAATGGTACCTGCTCGGGCGGGCACTTCGAGATCACCATCACGGTCGGTTGCTGATCTGGGACATGCTCGACCTGAATTTGAAGCTTCGCAAACAACTGCTGACCTTGAATGATGCGGTGACATTCCCCGGTCACCTTCGCCGACTTTCCAACCGTTTCGCGATAACTCACGCGCGGCTTATGCACCTTCACATTTAGCTTGAAATCACGAAGCAACTTGTGGCGAATCACCTCAAGATGGAGCTCTCCCATCCCGCTAATGATCGTTTGCCCGGTGTCCTTGTTCTCGATGGCATCAAACGTTGGATCCTGCCGTCGCATCATCGCCAACGTCTCCGAGAGCTTATCGCGGTCCGCTGACGACTCCGGTTCGATCGCCATCCCGATCACCGTTTCGGGGAAATTAATCGACTCGAGCAGAATTGGATGCCTCGTATCGCACAACGTATCACCGGTCACCGAGTGACGGAGACCAATGATGCCGACGATATCGCCGCAGCCCACGTGATCGACCTGCTCTTTCCGCGAGGCCTGAATGTGCCAAAGCTGGGCACAGTTCTCCTTGACATCGCGCCCGGGATTCAACAAACGCGAATTCGGCTTCAACTCACCAGAGTAAACCCGGACCCAGGTCATATCACCATGTTTCGCGGGAAGCACCTTAAAAACGAGACCGCAGAACGGTTCGCTCGGATCGGGCGAACGCTTCTCGGCCTGATTTTTCTTGGAGGGATTCGTCCCTACGACCGGCGGCACATCCTTGGGGCTTGGCAGGTAATAGGTGACCGCGTCGAGAATTGGCTGCACGCCGATTCCATCCAATGCAGAACCGCACATCACCGGCTGTAGCTGCCGCGAGAGAGTACCTTCTCGCAGTACGTCGCGAATCAGCTTTGACGGGATGGGCTCCTCAGAAAGACTCAACTCCATCAATTCATTGCTAAGATCGTAAAGCTTCTCGAGCAGGTTATCTCGATACAGCTGAGCCTTGTCGAGATAATCCTCGGGAATATCCTGCACCTCAACCGTGCGATCTTCATCCCCTTCGCCGAAGTGAAGCATCTTCATTTCAATGAGATCAATCACACCACGAAAGGCGTCCTTGACGTGCGGCGGGCCCGCTCCGACCGGGATTTGAATGGGAACGGGATTCGCTTTCAACCGACGCTCGATCTCAGCCAGCACCGATTCAAAGTCCGCCCCTTCGCGGTCCATCTTGTTGATGAACGCCACACGGGGAACCTTGTATCGATCGGCTTGACGCCAGACGGTTTCGCTTTGTGCCTCCACACCTTCCCGTGCGCTGAACACAACCACGCCTCCATCGAGCACGCGTAAACAACGCTCGACTTCCGCTGTGAAGTCGACGTGGCCAGGCGTATCGATCAAGTTGATCGTGTAATCCTTCCAAGGAAACGTGACGCACGCCGAGTAGATCGTAATCCCTCGCTCGGCTTCTTCTGGGTCGAAGTCGGTAGTTGTCGTCCCCTTATCGACCTCACCAACGCGATGAGAAGTTCCGCTGTAGAAAAGCATCCGCTCGGTGACGGTTGTCTTACCGGCGTCGATATGGGCAATCACACCGATGTTCCGAATGTCTTCAAGCTTTCGCGACATGACTCTACTGCCAGCCTGTGCGGCTGAACCCTTCCTGCTACTCAATCCAAGGAGAATAGTTTTGCTGCGATGCGCGCATAAAAAAAGCCGCACTTTTACTGAAGCACGGCTTTCGATGAACGGCTTTACCAGGCGAAGTGCGAAAATGCCTTATTCGCATCTGCCATGCGGTGCACGTTTTCGCGACGGGTGTATGCAGTGCCTTCACGGTTATAGGCGGCAAACAACTCGTCGGCCAGCTTCAAGTGGGCAGGACGCCCCTTCTTTTCACGAACTGCCAATAGCAACCAACGAATCGCAAGCGATTGCTGACGGGTGCGATTCACCTGCATAGGAACCTGATACGCGGCACCACCAACACGCTTCGAGCGAACCTCGACGTGCGGCTTCACGTTTTCCACGGCCTGAGTGAAAACGTCAATCGGCTCGTCATCAGGAACACGCTTCTTCAGTTCATCCATCGCGCCGTAGAAAACTTCCTGGGCGGTCGTCTTCTTGCCGTCTTGCATCAGACAGTTGATGAATTTGCTGGCCAAGATCGACTTGTAGCGTGGATCTGGCTTCAACGTTTCGCGGCTGGCGGTGATTTTACCCATTTTTGGTAACTAACTATTCGCTGTGTTCGTTCTTGAAATATATTCACCCAAGCAACACGCCGGCCCTAGGCCAGGCAGCATGCTTAGCTCTTCTTGGCACCGTAACGGCTACGAGACTGCTTACGACCGTTGACACCCAGGGCATCCAAGGCACCACGGACAACTTGGTACCGCACACCCGGAAGGTCGCGAACACGACCGCCGCGAACCAGCACGATCGAGTGTTCCTGCAAGCTATGGCCTTCACCGGGAATGTACACGGTGACTTCCTTCTGGTTCGACAGACGCACACGAGCGATCTTCCGAAGAGCCGAGTTTGGCTTCTTAGGGGTCATCGTGCGAACCTGCAAACAGACACCACGCTTCTGCGGGCACTTGTCCAAAACGGGAGACTTTGAAAACTTACGCTTCTTCTTCCGCGGACGTCGAATCAGCTGATTAATAGTAGGCATGCAAAAGGCCGTTGCTTCTAATCTGGGCCGCGATAAAAGGAAGGCGGCCGAATTTCTGTGTGCTTACTGTCGCTTCCCAAGGATTATGGGAAGCCCTTTAAATTATCCGATTGCCGAGAACTGTCAACCCGTAATGGGCGTTCAGACGTCGGGTATTTTGCTTCCATCCACTCGGAGTTTTCGTGGCCATCATAAGCCCCAGCGAAGAACACGTCGGGATGTCTTTCCAGATCCGTCTAGAAATGGCACATGGCCACGCGAACGTGGCCATGGCACCTAGCGGATTAACGTTTGGGCGATTTGCATCTTCCCAAACATCCTAATTCTTACAATTCGTCCTCAGTCCCTGGCTCAAAACCTTCGGCACCACCTTGAGGCGGTTGCGGAGGCTGCTGTGGCTGTGGATCGCCGTAGGCAGGACCCTCGGTCGCTGGGATCGAACCGCCACCACCGAGTAAGCTTTCCAGCCCTGGGGCAGGAGCCATTTCGGAAATCGCGGCTGGGCCAGGCTGCTGGGCAGTTTCGCCGTTGTCCTGCAAGAGCGGGAAGCTGTCTTCCAAAGTCCGTTCGCGAGTCCGCGAGGCCAATTCGGCCAAGGCTTCTGGATTGATACGCACTTCCGAATCTTGGAACGAGCGGAAACCAGTACCGGCAGGAATTAAGTGACCTAAGATCACGTTTTCCTTCAAACCGATCAGTTCGTCGATCTTGCCAGCCAGGGCGGCCTCGGTAAGAACCTTGGTCGTTTCCTGGAAGGACGCCGCTGAGATAAAGCTGGAACTTTGAACGGCTGCCTTGGTGATACCAAGTAGCTGGGTCGAAGCACTCGCCGCAGCAGGCTTGGCACCCTTAGCTGGCGTTCCGCCCAATGATTCGATCTGACCGTTCTCTTGTTCGAGCGCTTCCTTTGGCACGATCATGCCTTCGGTGAACTGCTGCGAGTCCCCGGTACCGGAGATTTTCAGACAGCGGGACAACTGATCGTTGGCACGACGGAAATCGAACTTATCCATCACCAAGCCCGGCAACAAGCTGGTATCGCCTGCCGAGTCGACCATCACCTTCCGCAGCATGCGGGCAACAATGATCTCGATGTGCTTATCGTTGATCTCCACACGCTGACTACGATAGACGCCCTGAATCTCGTGAAGCAGGTACTGCTGCACCGCTTCTTCCCCAGAGATACGGAGGATGTCGTGCGGCACCAGCGGTCCGTCGATCAACGACTGGCCAGCTCGGACGTAGTCACCAGTATGAACCAGGAACCGCTTACCGTGTGGCACTAAGTGCTCACGTTCGATGCCAGATTCGCTACGGACGATGATCGTTCGCTTACCACGCTTCTTCTCGGAAAGAATCTCGACGACACCATCGATCTCAGCCATCACGGCTGGATCTTTCGGCTTTCGAGCCTCGAAGATTTCCGTGACTCGTGGCAGACCACCCGTAATGTCCTTAACACCGCCCGATTCACGTGGCGTGCTGGCCACCGTGGTACCGGCCGAAACCTTGGCACCTTCTTCGGCGTCGATGATCGCCTTTTCGGGCAAGTAGTAAACGTCCAGCGGCTTACCATCTTCGTCTTCGATGACCAGCTGCGGATGGAAGTCACCCTTATGCTCCGTGATCATGCGACGTGCGAAGCCAGTCGAGTCGTGCTCGATCATCATCGTCTCGCCTTCGACCACGTCCTCATAACGGACGCGACCACCGACTTCGGCGACGATCGGAATCGAGTAAGGATTCCAGGAGCAGAGAACCTGACCGGTTTTGACCTCGTCGTTCTCTTTGACTTCCAACGTTGCCCCAGTGGGCACGTCGTAGCTTTCGATTTCACGACCCTTGGCATCGACAATCGTGATTTCACCATTGCGGGTGAGCACGATGTTCTTACCTTCGTCGTTGGTCGCCGTACGCATACGGGTAAACTTGACGAAACCGCCACGCTTGGTTTTCTTTTCGTGCTCTTCCGTATCGGTAACGGCCACACCACCGATGTGGAACGTACGCATGGTCAACTGCGTACCAGGCTCACCAATACTTTGAGCGGCGATGATACCGACGGCCATGCCTTCTTCGACCTGATCGCCAGTCGACATGTCCATACCGTAGCAAGCCTTGCAGCAACCCAGACCGCTATCGCAGGTCATGGGACTACGAACCTGAATCCGTTCGAGGCCCATTCGTTCGATCTTGCGAGCCGTATCAGGCGTGATCATTTCGTTTTCGCGAACGATCACTTCGTCGGTGATCGGGTTCACGATGCTTTGACGGCTGACACGCCCCTTGATGGCATCTGCCAGCGAGACTTCGACCTTTTCACCACGGTAAATAACGCCCTTGGTGATACCCTGGGTCGTACCGCAGTCGTCTTGCGTGATCACCACGTTCTGGGCGACGTCGGCCAGCTTACGCGTGAGGTAACCGGAGTCAGCCGTCTTCAACGCCGTATCGGCCAGACCCTTACGGGCACCGTGCGTCGAGGAGAAGTATTCGAGCACCGTCAAACCTTCGCGGAAGTTTGATTTGATCGGCGTTTCGATGATTTCACCACTCGGCTTGGCCATCAGACCACGCATACCGGCCAGCTGACGAATCTGTTCGGTACCACCACGAGCACCCGAGTCGGCCATCAAGTACACCGGATTGATGTAACCATGACCGCCACGATCGTCGTTCTTCATCTCGGTCATCATCTCGGCAGTAATCTGCTCACGAGCATGTGTCCAAGCGTCGAGAACCTGGTTGACTCGTTCCTTGTCGGTGATCACACCACGTTCGTAGAGTTTCTTAAACTTGATCACCTTCTTTTCGGCTTCACCGATGATCTTGTGCTTCGAGTCTGGAGTCACAAGGTCGTCGGTTGCGAAGGAAAGACCACTGCGGGTCGATTCGCGGAAACCAAGCTGGTTCATGTCGTCCAACAGGTTGATCGTGGCCCGACGCCCCAGACGCTGGTAACAGTCGGAAATCACCTTGGACAACTCACTACTACCGAGCGAGTGGTTGTAGAAGTCCATGCCTGGTGGAAGCATCTCGTTGAACAAAACACGACCAAATGTCGTCTCGACGATTCGTGTCGAGTTTTGCTCGTCGTCTTCACCCTTCAGCTTGCGGCCTTCCGGCAGACGGACCTTGATCAGCGCGTGCAGGTCAATGATGCCCTGAGCGAAGGCATAATCTGCCTCGTCCATCGAGGAGAAGGTCATTCCTTCACCTGGTCGGTTTGGCAGGCTGATGGTGATGAAGTTACAACCCATCACCACGTCCTGCGACGGACTCATGATCGGCTTACCATTCGATGGTGCGAAGATGTTATTCGTCGCCAACATCAGCGTGTGAGCTTCGACCTGAGCTTCGATCGAGAGCGGCAAGTGAACCGCCATCTGGTCTCCGTCGAAGTCGGCATTGAAGCCTTTACAGACAAGCGGATGAAGGTGAATCGCATTACCTTCTACCAGGGTTGGCTCGAAGGCTTGGATACCCATTCGGTGCAGCGTTGGGGCACGATTCAAGAGAACTGGGTGATTCTGAATCACCGATTCCAAGATATCCCAGACTTCTTCGTCCTTCCGTTCGAGCATCTTCTTGGCGCTCTTGATTGTGTCGGCATGACCGAGCACTTTGAGCTTGCGGATGATGAACGGTTGGTAAAGTTCCAGAGCGATCTTCTTCGGCAGACCGCACTGATGCAGTTTCATGCGTGGACCAACCACGATCACACTACGAGCGGAGTAGTCAACGCGCTTACCGAGGAGGTTTTCACGAAAACGACCCTGCTTACCCTTGATCATGTCGGTCAAGGATTTCAGTGGGCGGTTGCTACTACCGAGGACCGGACGCTTACAACGATTATTATCGAACAAAGCATCGACCGACTGCTGGAGCATTCGCTTTTCGTTGCGAATGATCACTTCCGGAGCGTTCAAGTCGACCAACTTCCGCAAACGATTGTTGCGGTTGATAATTCGACGGTACAGGTCGTTCAAGTCGGAGGTAGCAAAATTGCCAGAGTCCAACAGAACGAGCGGACGCAAATCTGGAGGAATCACCGGAATGACGTCCATGACCATCCACTCTGGCTTATTGTCGCTATCGCGAATCGCTTCGACAATCTTCAGACGGTTGGTCAGATCCTTACGCTTCTGCTTGGAACCCGTTTCATGGAGATCCTTACGCAGGTCGATCGAAAGCTGGACGAGGTCCAACCCTTGCAGCAGCTTGCGAACTGCTTCGGCACCCATGTCGGCCTCGAACGAACCGGAGCCGAACTGCTCCAGCGCGCCGCGATACTCTTCTTCAGTCAGCGTCTGAAACTTTTCCAGATCGGTACTGCCTGGATCGACGACGACGTAATCCTGGAAGTAGATGACCTTTTCCAGGCTCGAGGTCTTCATCGCCAACAGGTTACCCAATCGGCTAGGCATGGCCTTGAAGAACCAGATGTGAACGATCGGGGCAGCGAGCTCGATGTGCCCCATTCGCTTACGACGAACGCGACTGTGAGTGATTTTCACACCACAGCGATCGCAGATCATTCCTTTGTACTTCATGCCGCGGTACTTACCGCAGGCACATTCCCAGTCTTTTTCTGGGCCGAAGATACGCTCACAGAACAGCCCGTCTTTTTCAGGACGGTACGTTCGGTAGTTGATCGTTTCCGGCTTCTTCACTTCGCCGAACGACCAACTACGAATATCGTGCGGTCGTGCGAGGCTGATCTTAACCGCGGTATAGTCGTTGATGCGGTCGTAAGAGCTTTCGAGAATACTCATGGCCCGTGCTCCTTGTTCTAATCCCACTGGATGTTCGTTTTGGTGCAGATGCAGCCGGTTGCCTAGGTTTGAACCGGCTGCGGGTTGTCAACTGCGGAAACCCATTTCCGCCGCAGTGGCACGCCGCCTTTTACAGGCGACGCTTTTCCAACTGCATATTCAACCCGAGCCCTCGAATCTCGTTGGTCAACACGTCGAAGCTCGCGGGCGTACCGGCTTCCAACGTGTTTTCTCCCTTGACCATCGACTCATAAATCTTCGTCCGTCCTTCGACGTCGTCACTCTTAACGGTGAGCAGTTCCTGGAGGATGTAGGCAGCACCGTAGGCTTCGAGAGCCCACACTTCCATTTCCCCGAATCGCTGACCACCGAAACGAGCCTTACCACCAAGTGGCTGCTGCGTAATGAGCGAGTAAGGCCCTGTGCTACGAGCGTGCACCTTGTCGTCCACCAAGTGGTGCAACTTCAACATGTAGATGTAGCCAACGGTGGTTTCCTGGTTCAATGCCTCGCCCGTACGTCCATCGTGCAGACGTGCCTTACCATGGCGTGGTAAACCAGCTTCCTCCAAGCAATCGTTGATGATCTCTTCCGAAGCACCGTCAAACACTGGCGTGATGGCCTGGAAGCCGAGCTTGGCACCAGCCCAACCTAAGTGGGTCTCCAGAATCTGCCCCACATTCATACGGCTAGGCACGCCGAGCGGATTGAGCATGATCTGAATCGGTGTTCCATCTGGCAGGAACGGCATGTCTTCCACGGGCAAGATCTTGGCGATCACACCCTTGTTACCGTGGCGACCGGCCATTTTGTCACCAACCGAGATCACTCGCTTGGTAGCAATGTAGACCTTAACCATCTGCAACACGCCGCTGCGAAGTTCATCGCCACGCTTCATGCTGTTGAGCTTGCGATCGCGCTGATCGATCGCCAGTTCAATCGCTGGCCATTTGGCAGCGTACAACTGACGGACGCTGGCGACTCGTTCTTCGCTCTTGAGCGATTCTAAAACCTTGTACAAGCGGAACTGTTGAGCTTGCTCGGCGATGTACTTGTTATCTTGATCGCGCGTCAACGGCGTGCCATCTTCATCGGTGACCGTCTTGCCGAGGATCTTTTCGACTTCGCCCACGAATTCTGAGAACAATTCCGAAATTGCGGCGTTGCCCTCGGTTTCGGCATCCTTGAGCGTCTTCTCGAAAGCCTTTCGTTCATCGTCAGAGAGGCTCATACGACGAGCAAACTTCTCGGCTTGAACGACAATACCTTCAATACCGGATGGCACTTCCAGCGAGTCGTTCTTTACGTCCTCACCGGCACGACCAAAGATCGCGTGCAGCAGCTTTTCCTCCGGCGTCAGTTCGGTCTTGCTCTTCGGCGAAACCTTACCAACGAGAATATCACCAGGCTTCACGTATGTACCGACTTGAACGATACCGTTCTCGTCGAGGTTACGAAGCATCTTTTCAGAGACGTTCGGAATATCTCGTGTGAAGTCTTCGCGGCCCAGCTTGGTTTCGCGAATTTCGACGTCGAACTCTTCGATGTGAATCGAGGTGTAGACGTCCTGCTTCACCAATTCTTCGCTGATGATGATCGCGTCTTCGTAGTTGTAACCGTCGAACGACATAAAGCCGACCAACACGTTACGGCCAAGGGCTAACTGACCACCGTGCGTCGCCGCACCATCTGCCAGGACATCGCCGGCCGTAATCTTCTGGCCCATCTTCACGACAGGGTGTTGATTCAAGCAGGTTCGCTCATTCAGACCAACGAACTTGCGGAGTTCGTAAACGTCTTCGGCGTGCTCCGCAACTCCACTGCGTTCAATGATCACCTTCAAGGCGTCGACGTATTTAACCACGCCGTCGTACTTGGCACGAATGATCATGCTGGAGTTCATCGCGACGTCGCGTTCGACGCCAGTTCCAACGATCGGAGGTTCCGCAACCAACAGTGGCACCGCTTGCCGCTGCATGTTAGATCCCATCAACGCGCGGTTGGCGTCGTCGTGTTCCAGGAACGGAATCAATGCGGCAGACACACCCACCATCTGGCAAGGAGCCACGTCGATGTATTCGACTTCCGTCGGCGCGACCATCTCGAAGTCGCTGCGATAACGAGCAATGATCAAGTCGCCCAGCAGCACGTCTTCGTCATCGGTCGGCGTATCAGCCGGAGCCACCAACGCGTCCGATTCTTCGTCAGCACGTAGCCAGACGAAACCTTTATCGATCTTGCCATTGGTAATCTTACGATAAGGCGTGATCAGGAAGCCGTACTCATCCACCGAAGAGTAGAGAGCCAAGCTGGAGATCAGACCAATGTTCGTACCTTCCGGCGTTTCAATCGGACAGATACGACCGTAGTGCGAAATGTGAACGTCGCGAACTTCAAAACCGGCTCGTTTACGATTCAAACCGCCAGGGCCGAGAGCCGACAAACGACGTTCATGCGTGAGCATCGAAAGAGGGTTCGTTTGGTCGACCACCTGCGAGAGCTCGCCACGACCAAAAAAGTATTCGATCGCTGCCGAGATGCTCTTCGGGTTGACCAGATTACGCGGAGTCATATCTTCCGCGTCCTTCAGACTCATTCGCTCTTGAACGGTACGACGGAGCTTCAAGAAGCCCTTACGCATTTCGTCGCAAGCCAATTCATCGATCGTACGCAGACGACGATTACCTAAGTGGTCGATATCGTCGATGCGAGCTCGCTTGTCGCCCGAAGAGAGGTACAGGATATACCGGATAGCAGCGATCAAGTCTTCTGGACGAAGCGTTTGCTTGCCTTCTTCGACGTCGAGGCCCAGCTTCCGGTTCATACGGAAACGGCCGACGCGACCAAGACGATAGCGGTTTTCGTCGTAGAACTTTTCCGCGAAAAGCGTCTTCGCCTTTTCCAGCTGCGGCGGGTTACCCGGACGCAGACGCTGGTAGATGCGTAGCAAAGCTTCTTCGTGGCTGGAGGTGTTGTCCTCCGACAAAGCGGTGAAGATGAGCTGCGTCTTAGGCGGCTCCATAACTTCCACTTCATCGATACCAGCCGAGCAGATCAATTCCGCGATGTTGCGACTAATCTTTTGCCCTGCTTCGAGAATAATCTCGCCAGCACGGTCACTGCTGCTTGGATAGATGATGTCGTCAACCGCGATCTTGTTTTCGATCTTGGTGACGCTGCGGCCATCCTTCACCGATTCGACCGTCGACTCGTAGAAGGCGCGAATCACGTCAGCGTCGCTGCTGAACTCCGGCGACATGGCGCGAAGGAGAGTCGTCGCGGCGAACTTACCGCTCTGGTCGATACGGACCGTCAACGAGTCCTTCTTCGAGACGTTAACCTCAATCCAGCTACCACGCTCAGGAATGATACGGCAGCTCGGAAGTTTCTTGTCCGAGGTCGTGTCTTGCTCCAGAACGAAGTCGACACCTGGGCTGCGGTGCAGCTGACTAACGACGACACGCTCAGCACCGTTGATGATAAACTCACCACCGCCCAACATGACCGGCAAGTCACCGAGGTAGACTTCTTCCTCGATCGGCTCTTCTTTGTTCAGACGCAGCCAAATACGGAACGGACGACCGTAGGTAAGCCGCAGTTGCTTACATTCCTCTGGCGTATACCGCGGCTTGCCCAACTCGTAACGAACGTAGTCGAGCTGATTTTGTCCGTCGTAACTTTGAATCGGAAAGATTTCCCGCAGGACACTTTCGATGCCCAATTCTGGATCGCGAGCTTCTGCCTCGACCTCTGCTTGCAGGAAGTTTTGGTAGCTGAGGGTTTGGATTTTCGTCAGATCTGGCGGAGCCATATAGATCGACTGACTTCCAAACCGACGAACTTCAGTGGGTTCCAGCCGTCGTTGCGACGAGGTAGCCATAAGCGACGCGACTCCTTGGGCGGCAATTCAAAAACAACATGCTTTCACACCATCAGGCGCGGACTTCGATCAGGGATTCAGCCTGGCGTCCGTGTCAAATAGCGAGAAAGCATGTGGTAATACGGGCGGACAATAGAGGTTCAAACCAGAGTGCGCAACCATGGGTGCGCAGCCTGCCGGCAGCAAGCTAGCACACCGGCCTGTGCCGGCGCGCACTCTCACTTGATTCCCATCCATGCAGTCAAAAGAAAAAGAAGATCCAGAAGGCTTCAAAATCACACCTCGCGACGTTGCCTCTAAGTATAGGCGAGGCAACGCCTGAGTGAAAACAGGAAATCAGCCAAATAACGCGTCTTACTTGATTTCGACGACGGCACCGGCTTCTTCCAGTTCCTTCTTGACCTTTTCAGCGTCTTCCTTGGAGACACCTTCTTTGATCTTGCTTGGGACACCTTCAACCATGTCTTTGGCTTCCTTCAAGCCCAGACCGGTGATGCCACGAACGACCTTGATCACGCCGATCTTCTGAGCACCAAAGTCGGTCATGACGACGTCGAACTCGGTTTGCTCAACAGCAGCAGCCGCACCAGCATCGGCACCACCACCTGCCATCACAACACCACCACCAGCGGCGGCTTCGATGCCATGAGCGTCTTTCAGGTAGTCGCCAAGCTCAACAGCTTGCTTCAGGGTCAAACCAGCGATCTGATCGCCCAAACCCTTGATTTCTTCAGATACTTCGACGGTTGCAGTTGCTTCTTCGGACATTTCGGATCTTATCCTTTCAACACGATTTGCAGTGGGGCTTGCCCGCCTGCGCCAGGGAATACGGATGTTTTGTAGTGAGGAAAACGTGGTTGTCGGCAAGTGCCGGACCGACGCTTTGCCGAGAGGAAGGAACTAGCCTTCTTGATTTTCGCCGACCTGCTTGATTTGCGAGGCCAATTTGGCACCTGGGCCCTTAACCTGAGCTGCCAGCGTACGTCCAGGACCCAAGATCTGACCAACCAGGAGAGACAGCTGTTCGGCACGATTTGGCCACTTGCTGATCGCCTTGACGGTGTCTGGGGTCAAGGATTCGCCATCCATGACACCACCCTTAGCGGTGAAGCCAGGGAACTTATCGTCGTCGTTTAGCTTGACGACTTCCTTCGCGAGGTCGACGAAATCTTCGCCGCCCCAGACGATGGCGGTGCTGCCTTCCATTCCTTCAAAGGCTGGAGCGAGGGACGTGCCTTCACAGGCCTTCGCGGCCAGTGTACGACGTACCACCAGAAGGCTCAGGCCCTTCTCGCGGAGCTGCTTGCGAACAGTGAATGTCTTGTCCGCATTCATACCCACAACGTCGACCACCAGCAGGTCGTTCACCCCGTCGAGTCGCTTGGACAAGTCGGAGATCACCAGGTTTTTCAGATACTTACTCATGGCTCAGGGCTTCAGTAACGATGTGTGTTGGCGTAACGCCTTGCGAGTGAGGAACCAATTAGAGTGCGACTTGAACCCCAGGGCTCATCGTGGCACTCAAATTGACGCTACGAACATAGGTGCCCTTCGCCGCTTGAGGCTTGAGGCCATTGATATGATCAACAAAGGCGCGGATGTTGTCTTCCAACTTATCCGCTTCGAATCCGAGACAACCAACCACTGCGTGGACGATGCCAGCCGGGTCGTTACGAAATTCGACTTTACCTGCCTTGTACTCTTTGACGACGCGAGCCACGTCAGGCGTGACGGTACCAGCACGTGGCGATGGCATCAAACCACGAGGACCGAGGACGCGACCGAGAGGACCAACCAGCCCCATCATGTCAGGCGAAGCAATACAGACGTCAAAGTCCAGCCAGCCGTCCTTAATCTTCTTTGCCAGGTCTTCGGCACCAACTTCGTCCGCACCTGCTTCTTGAGCAACCGCAACGTTGTCACCCTTGGCGAAAACGATCACGCGTTGAATCTTGCCAATACCGTGAGGCAAAACCAAGGCACCACGAACCAACTGGTCAGCCTGCTTCGGGTCGATCCCCAAACGCATCGCGATTTCGACCGTTTGATCGAACTTGGTGGTGTTGAACGACTTCAACAGTACGATCGCGTCTTTGAGGGTCAGGGCGTCGCCAGGCACCTTTTCAGCCAGGGCCCGATATCGTTTGGATTGTTTAGCCATCGTCAATCGCCAAATTAAAGGGAGATAATGTTCGCAGTAGTTGGGGCAGGGCCTACTCGGTGACTTCCAAGCCCATGCTCCGAGCCGTTCCTTCGATCATTCGGCGAGCATGTTCCAGGTCGCGGGCATTGAGGTCGGCCATCTTTTGATTGCAGATGTCATCGATCTGCTCGCGGCTAACCTTTCCAACCTTCTTCGTGTTCGGCGTGCCACTTCCTTTGGCCAGACCGGCTGCCTTCTTCAATAGGGCAGCAGCTGGGGGACTTTTGCAAATGAACTCAAAAGTCCGGTCGTTATAAACGGTCACGACAACAGGAATGGGCATGCCGTTGAATTCACGGGTCTTGTCGTTGAACTGCTGGACGAATTGGCCCAGATTCACGCCGTAACGACCCAACGAGGTACCAACCGGAGGAGCCGGAGTGGCCTGACCGCCGGGGACCTGAAATTTCGCTTGACCTACTTGTTCCCGTGCCATTTTGCTATTTCCCGTGCTGCGTGCGATCTGTCATCCGCGACGCAACCGTGTGCTATGAAAACCGTGTGCTTAGTAAACAAAGGCCCCGAGGGTTGTTCTCAGTATCCGCCGATAAAGGGGAGCTAGAAGAATCGACCAACGGTCCGACTGACTATGGGATTAAACTGGCTCCATTTGCCAGTGTTCCATCTCCACAGGCGTCGTGCGGCCGAAAATATTGATCATGACCGTGACCCGGCCATTGGTTTCGTCGATCACTTCGACATCTCCTTCGAAGTTCTCGAAGGTTCCTTCCGTGATCCGAACATGATCGCCAATCTTAAAGCGAATGTTCGTTTTCACTTCTTCTTGTTCGCCTTCGTCGGGCTTGCGCGTCTTCTTGACGATGCGATCCACTTCGTGCGGCAACATCGGAACCGGCTTGCCGCCTGCTCCCGTGAAATCACCAATGCCGCCCGTTTCCCGAACCACGAACCACGTTTCGTCGTTGATCGCCATGTGAACGACGATGTAGCCCGGGTAAAGCTTCTGCTTGGTGACCTTCTTCTTGCCGTTCTTGTATTCCACCAAATCCTCGGTGGGGACAAGAATCTCCCCAAAGTAATCCTCAAGCCCAGCCATCTTTACACGGCGGATCAGGTTCGCACAAATCGACTTCTCGCGATTGCTCTGAACTTTGAGGATGTACCAGTCCTTCTCTGCCGCTTCTTCGGCGGCTTCATCTTCTTCAGTAATCTCTTCGATCGGGCCACGCTTCCTGCCGGAAGCTGCTGCGGGCTTCTCCTCCGTTACAGGCTCACCAGCAGGCACATCCCTCGATTCGTCTGCAACTGGCTCGGCCGAAGCTTCTGACCCGGCAGCGACTTCTTCCGCAACTTCCGCTGCCGCTTCGTCACCACCCACAGTTTCATCCGCGGCATCCTCAGGGACTGCGTTTGGTTCCGACTGGATCTCCGAGTCCTCGGGATCTTTTTGCGGATCGAACGAATTGTCAGCTGAGCTTACCACGAATTAAAACCTTAACCGGCTGTTATTGACCGGACCTGTCTGCGAAGAACGAGCGATGACAACTTCAACTGAAACTTGTCAACCGGCACCTGAACTAGGATCGTTGGGGATGAGCCCAATGGCCTTGAAGACCGTGATCCACAATAAGTCAAAGGTGAACAGCAACAACGCCAGTATGAAGATCAATGCGATCACCACGATGACACTTCGCCACAACTCGGCCTTGGAGGGCCAAGTCACTTTATTCATTTCTGCTTCGACGGCGATCAAAAAGTCCGCGAAAGTCGGCCAATTGATCAGTCGATAGGCAACCCAAAAACCAACTGCTACCAACACGCCTGGAATGGCATATTCGAGCTTATATTGCACCATTGCTGTGTATGCAGCCAACTGCTGATACAGCTGATACGCAGCAATCAAAATCAGAACCCAAATCGCAAGCAATGTCGCTTGGCGGGCAATCCTGCCCTGGGTTCGTTTATATCGATTCGCTTGAACCAGCTCGTTGAGCAGGGAAGCGGAACCGACAGTCTTCTCCTTGGCCATGGTCACTCTCAGTCTTTGGCGTTCTTGCCGCGGCGACGACTAGCAAATGCAATATTGTCGTTTACCGGTGTGACGCGCCCAACAAGTTCGGTAACACCAATGAATAGCAGGGGCGGAGGGACTCGAACTCTCAACATCTGGATTTGGAATCCAGCGCTCTGCCAATTGAGCTACGCCCCTGGAGCATCGCCGAACAAAGCCAACGCTTTGTCCGGCGAGCTGAATTCTAAACAAGTCCTACTCGGTGATCTTGGTAACAACGCCGGAACCGACTGTCTTACCACCTTCGCGAATAGCGAAGCGAACACCTTCAAACATAGCGATCGGCTTGTGCAGCTCGACTTCGATTTTAACGTTGTCGCCTGGCATGCACATTTCAGCACCAACCAAGTTAGCCGTACCGGTAACGTCCGTGGTTCGGAAGTAGAACTGTGGACGATAACCACTGAAGAACGGGGTATGACGACCGCCTTCTTCCTTGCTCAAGCAGTAGATCTCTGCCTCGAACTTGGTGTGAGGATTGATCGAACCTGGCTTGGCGAGAACCTGACCACGGGAAATGTCTTCACGCTTGACACCGCGGAGCAAGCAACCGACGTTATCGCCAGCAACACCTTCCTGCAGGATCTTGTTGAACATTTCAACACCGGTAACGGTGGTCTTGGTCGGCTTCTCGGTCAGACCGAGGATTTCAACTTCTTCACCAACCTTGACGATACCGCGTTCAATACGACCGGTAGCAACCGTACCACGACCTTCGATCGAGAACACGTCTTCGATGGCCATCAAGAATGGCTTGTCGGTTTCGCGTTCTGGTTCTGGAATGTAGCTATCGAGAGCGTCAACCAACTCGGTGATGCACTTGGAAGCTTCCGGATCGGCTGGGCTGTTGTAAGCAGCGAGCGAGTTACCGCGAACAACTGGGCAATCGTCACCTGGGAAGTCGTTCTTGCTTAGCAATTCGCGAACTTCCAGCTCAACCAGGTCCAACAACTCTTCATCGTCGACCAGATCGCACTTGTTCAAGTAGACAACGATGCAAGGCACACCGACCTGACGAGCAAGTAGAACGTGCTCTTTGGTCTGCGGCATAGGACCGTCAGCAGCGGAAACCACCAGGATCGCGCCGTCCATCTGGGCAGCACCGGTGATCATGTTCTTCACAAAGTCAGCGTGACCAGGGCAGTCAATATGAGCATAGTGACGAGTCGGGCTTTCGTACTCGACGTGAGCCACGGCGATCGTCACGGTTTTGGTTTCGTCACGAACCGTACCACCCTTGGCGATTTCCGAATAAGCCTTCATCTTGGCCAGACCCTTAGCAGCCTGAACCGCCAGGATTGCGCCCGTCGTCGTTGTTTTACCGTGGTCGATGTGACCGATGGTGCCAACGTTGACGTGTGGTTTAGATCGTTCAAATACGTCCTTGGCCATTTTCTATGTCTTTCTTACCCCAGTTAAACCGTGAAAAAATTGGGATTTGTTCAAATACGAAAATCAAGGTGCCGTGAAGAGCTGCTGAAGGGACTTGAACCCTTGACCTCTTCCTTACCAAGGAAGTGCTCTACCACTGAGCTACAGCAGCCGAAAAATGGGAAGCATGATTGGGGTTTTGCTTCCGTCACCTTTACCCGGCTACCCGCTTCCGAGCCGCCCAAACGGACAACCCCGATTCTCGATATCAACGCCATCAGCAACCAACATGGCCGCCTGGGCAATTTCGCAACAAGCCGGGTAATGCAGCTCACTGCGAAGCGGGTGAAGGGAATCGAACCCTCGTCTTCAGCTTGGAAGGCTGTTGCTCTACCATTGAGCTACACCCGCAACCTACCCAGGCCTTCTCGTTTTCTTTTCCAATAAAGCCCAGGGTTTCAATTTAGTGGGGGGTACAGGATTCGAACCTGTGAAGGCAATGCCAACAGATTTACAGTCTGTCCCCTTTGACCGCTCGGGAAACCCCCCAACATATCCGCTTTCACCGGACCCCGAAAGCTGCTGCCTCGGGAACCCGTCGTTTTCGGCACTTTTCAATCCAACGTCGGCCCAAAAGTACCGTGAACGAAGCTAGCGGAGGGACTTGAACCCACAACCTGCTGATTACAAATCAGCTGCTCTGCCAATTGAGCTACGCTAGCCCACTACCTGGGCTTTATGGAAAACCAATAAATATAACGAGTCGAGTTTTCCCCGCAAGGCAGGAACATACCACCGGAGGCAAAAATCGACCAAAATCCCATCTGGCATTCAGACACATGCCAAATGCGTTTGTTCGCAGCATCTTCAGTGCCCGACTCGACACCATCGGTCATCCACGGGCAAGGCCGTTGAACCGGCTGTCTTGAGCCAACAATACGCATGCAGCGTCCAGATGACTACACTCACGATCCAGCGGCATTTGCCGAACTGCTGATTGAACACCAAAAAAGAAACGCTCGCCAGCCCTGAGGAAGACTAGCGAGCGCCTGAGTGAGTTACTTTGAAGAAATTTTGCCGGCAAAAGCATTATCACCGGCGATTACCCCGCAAACGACTAATTCGTTTCCGGTAAATCGAAGTTGAAGTCGCGGGCAGCCGTTTTCAACTTGTTCAGGGCCCGGGCTTCAATTTGGCGGATTCGCTCCTTCGTCACACCCAACTCCTCGCCGACCTCCTTCAAAGTCTGCGGTTCGCGGGAGTGATCCAGTCCGAATCGGCGGATAATAATCTTCTGCTCACGCTCGTCCAAGCGATGCAAGATCTTATCGATCTGTCGCTCACGCTGCTGCTGAGCCATTTCCTGCTCGTACTGATCGCTACGCTCGTCGACCCGCGTGGTGAAGTACTCATCCAAGCTAGTGCGGTAACGATCGCGATGGCGGAACTCAACCGGAATAGTTCGGGCGAAGTTCTTCATGATCGCCCAACTGCAGTAAGTGCTGAATTTGTTACCACGCGAGTAGTCAAATTTCTCCGCAGCCCGAATCAACGACATGTTACCGTCGGAAACCAACTCGAAGAAGTCTTCCGTCGCAGCCACATGACGCTTGGCAATCGAAACCACCAATCGCAAGTTGGACTGCACGATCAAGTTCTTCACTTCGCTGGCTAGGTCGTAAAGTCGCTCGATTTCGTCCATGTCGCTCGACTTGGGACGCTGTTCATCAAGCTGTTCGCGAATCTTTAAGGCCTTGTGCTTGAGGAAGTTGAACTTCCGGAACAAGTGATACTCTTGCTCACGGTTCAGAAGCGGCATTTCATACAGCGAGGCTAGGTAGGTCGGCAAGCCGGACGGCACCCGAACCTTACGAGCCGGTTTCTCGTGCGGTGGCATATCACCAAGGATTTCCTCTTCCAACTCCGGCTTTTCAAAGTCGTCGTTGTAGATATTATCCAGCGGCAATTCCATGACGTGGCGGTAACGAATTTCGTTAATCACGCGGTAAATCGATGCGCGAGTTCGCCCATGCTTCTCCGAGAGACGATCGACCGAGACCCCGTGACGATACTCGCCGTAGATGATCTGCTTGGCCGACTCCGTTAGCGGCCCCGTTCCACGCGGGAAAACAGCCTCTTTCGGCATTTCGTCATCATGATTCTTCAGCGTATATCGAATCGTCTCGACACTACGGTTCATCTTGGCAGCGACCCGCTTGGCCACTTCCGACGGTGTACCACCGGCGTTTGCAAGACGACGTGCTCGGTCGATAATTTCCAGCTTTTCCGCTTCCGACAACTGGCTGAAGTGTCGGCCGCGTTCAATACGATCCGGATTATCTTTGACGAATCGCTCGACGCTGGAACGAAGAAACCCGACTCGCTTACGCCCTTCAAACAGAAACTTTCGACTAACTAAGCCTTGCTTCCGCCATCGAGAGATCGTCTTCGTCGAGACGTTGAACCGATCACTCAGTTGTTCGACGGTAAGAACTTCCTCTGGCACGGAATCAACGGAGACATCCGCTGCGTCAGACAAGTCTTCGACCATCAAACGCAAGTCTTCGGCCGCCGATTTGCCAGGCAGCAAAGAACCGACGCTCGGCTGTTCTGGACGGAAATCTGTGAGCCGGTAGTAGATATAATCAACCGGGTATTGTTTGCTTGGGTCAATCTCGGAGATTAGTTTCTCCGCACGATTGGCCTGATCGAGCTTACGATCCCGGGGAGCGTATTTGATTTGCTGATCGCGTAACTGACGCAACGCGACATTTTGATATCCCTTGTTCATGTTGTCCCTCACTCAGTGATCAACAACATCCGTCTGGTTATCCCTGCGAGTTCCGATCGCCCAGACGATGTTTAACTTGGAGCGATCCCCCCTTCCCGGGGAGACACTCAAGCAACGGGACAGCTACCCGCGCTTCGGCAGGCGCCTCTTTCTGTCAGATGCTTGATAAGTTGAGTTGGTCGCACAATAAATGGATTAACAATCAACTATTAGTCTGCAAACCAACTCCTTCTAAGACCTTATACGAGGAAATGACCGCTTTAGTTGTTCATTTGTTCGTACTTTTTTCAAAATCCACCCCATCGGGGGCATGCCAAGCGGGTTGTTCTTCGCGGTAAGTCAATCCACCGTAAGCTGTTGCGAATTCCGTGCCGAATATCGCGACTAACCGCAACTTCGTACGGCTCGGCCAAGGATTGTCAAATCGGTCGCATTATCAGTTACCGCAGCAGAAAGAATCTTTCAACATGCTCTGCGAATATTGACGATTCTCACGTATGTAGCGATTTCGCTTATGACCGCGACACTATAAATCCCAGGCCGATCTCATGTTTTTCGATGCTTGCACGGCAATATTCGTTACAGAAAACCACGGAAAACCGCTCTTTGGCTCTGCCATCGTAAGCTGCGTGGCCCTTGTTTTACTGTGCGGTAGCTCACCTTGCAGCGCTGCGGACACTTGGAAGCTCGAGGAAAATCTCCAGGGCAAAACCAGGCAGATTAGCTCCGACCTGAAGGTCCAGGGAACAATGCGGATCAATCCTGATGGCCGTAAGGTCCGCCACTTCCCCATGGCACTCACAGGTCAATATGTGGCCGTAGAGAGAAATTTGAGTCCAACCACTGCGATTCGCTTTTACAAGAAGGCGGAAACCGAGTCGACGGCGAACGAAAAGCCCTTGAAAGACTCACTACCAACCGTAAAGCGGCTTATCAGCGTCCAAACTGACACTTCTGGCTCCATTCTTTCGAGCCCAGAGTACACCCTCAGCCGAGAAGAGCTTGAGCTAATTAACGTGCCCGGCAATCCAGCAGTGCTGGGAAAACTGCTCCCCAAAGAAGCGATTGGCACCAATAAGACCTGGTCTCCAGATAGCCATGCCCTAGCCCAATGCCTGGGCATCGATGCCGTCAACAGCCACGAAATCACTGGGGTTTTAACCGAAGTCGACAGTGCAGGAGTGGCAAAGATTACGTTTTCCGGCAAGGCGTCCGGTGCCATTCAAGGTGTCGCTACCGAAATCGGGTTGAAAGCCCGGATGAACGTCGACACAAAGCAAAAAATGATCACCTGGTTCGCCGCTTCTATCGAGGAAGAACGAGCCATCGGACACGCAGTTCCAGGGTTTACGGTAACGGCCGTGGTTCGGACCCAGATTCAACCAACCCAGCCGATTGAACAGCTAAGCGATGCAAACCTCGCCAAACTCGATCTCGAATCAGGGGACGGCATGAAAATGCTTTCGTTCACTGGGAAAGAGGCTGGCTTCCGCGTGTTGCACGGCCGTCAGTGGTTTGCCTTGGCAGAAACCGCGAAGCAAACCGTCTTCCGTATGGTTTCCGACGGCGAACTACTCGCACAAGCAAACGTCAACCGCCTAACTAACCTCAAGCCAGGCGAACAAACAACCCTGGAAGGCTTTGAAGCCGAGGTCAAGAAGGCCCTGGGCGAGCGACTTGGCCAAGTAATTGATGCTGCCCAGTCGATCAACTCTCAAGGACTTCGCGAACTCCGCGTTTCCGCCGTAGGCACGGCTGACGGGATGCCGATCACCTGGATCTATTACCTGGTTTCGGACGATCAAGGGCACCGCTACTCGACCGTTTTCACGTTTGAAACAAAGTTGGCCGAGAAATTTGGCCAGGCGGATCGCTCTTTCATGAGCGGCTTTGACTTGATCGAAGATGCCCAACAGCCGACGTCCGCTGGCGAGCAGGAAGAATCGGAACCAGAACAGCCGGCTTTGATCCAAGCTAGGATTGAACCAGCGACGACGATTCGTTGATACGAACAGCATTGGCGTAGAATAACAGTCACAACTTAAGTTTTGATGTTCCCAACTTTGGGAAAGGCCTCATTGTGATTGTTCGTCCTCATCAGGCTCCTAGCGGCGAGTCGCTGCTGTACCTTATTCCACAATCAGTTCACGCAGCCTTATCAGGCGACCTGGCATCGCACTGGGGGCAGAGCGGTTTCCTTCCTCTGGTTCATCCAGAAGTCGTTTGGCCCGCTATCTTTCATCATGACGACGGCTGGATCGCGACCGACAATGCCCCACCGGTCGATCCCGAGACCAAGCGTCCACTCTCGTTTCTGAACACACCAACCGCCGAAGCCCACTCGATCTGGACAAAGTCGATTCAGGGCGCAGCCCGGATCAGCCCGTTTGCCCAATATTTGATTGCCGAGCATTTCATGATGCTACGCGAGCATAGTCATTCGGCTGACTCGGAAGCAGGCCAGCTCTTTCTCAGCAAGTACGAAGAACTGTGCGAAACTTGGCGAGATCGCTGGGAAGAACGTCACCCGGCATGCGACGACCAAGATGTGCAGCTTGCGATTCGCCAACTTCGCTTCTTCGACTGGTTCAGCCTTTGGCTTTGCCTGGCAGAACGCACCGAATCGCACACGTTTGACGAGACTCCTCAAGAGCTTTCGCTTACCGTGATACCCCAAGAAGATGGCATCTTCGTAACCGATCCGTGGCCCTGGACGGTCGATGAGGTACACGTGGCGGTCGGCGGCTGGCTGGTGCCGGATCGAAATTACGACGACACCGAGGATGTACTCAGCGAGCTAACGGACTGGCGGCGACTCAGCTGGCGGTTCGTACCGAAATAGATCGCATCAAGCAACCGACACACCAAATAGCTTGCCAATGAGCGATGTGACAACCATTGCCACAATTCCCCAGAATGCGACTCGCGCGGCGCCTTTCCATGGCGAAGCCCCCCCAGTGACTGCCGACAACGCACCAAGCACGCCCAGACTAAGCACAGTGACAATCGCCACGAGGAAAACAACCATCGACTTCGGAGCGACCGCGGAAACGCCGACCGGCAACGCCGCGCCGATACTGAAGGAAAGGGCAGATGCCCAGGCCGCTTGCAGAGGCCGAGCCGCCAAATGCTCGGAAATCCCCAGCTCGTCTCGTAGATGTGCCTTGAGGGCGTCCTTCTCCATCAGTTGCCGAGCCACCTGACGGGCCAGATCTGGTTCTAATCCGCGCTGAACGTAAATCTCGGTCAGCTCGACTAATTCCCCCTCAGGATCGGCGGCGAGTTCACGCTGCTCAAGTTCGGTGTCGGCTTGTTCCGTATCGGCCTGAGAACTAACCGACACGTACTCGCCTGCCGCCATCGACAGCGCCCCGGAAGTCAGTCCAGCGACGCCAGAAAGGACAACCTGAAAGTAATCTGCATCAGCCGAGGCAACCCCGACGATCAAACTGCCGACTGAGAGAATGCCATCGTTCGCCCCGAGCACTGCCGCGCGGAGCCAGCCAATTCGATCCGCACGATGAAACTCTCGATGAATAGGCCTGGGACTCATCTATCAACACTTTCAAAAGGAAGTCCAACTGAAAGAACCGCCCTGACCAGGGCCCAGCCCATTATGGCGAGGCAGTTCGCCAGTTGGCAGGCGCCTCCGCAATTCAATAAAAAAAGCCCTGGACGAAACCAGGGCTTTTTTGTGTTTTGAGTGGCAGGACAGGCAGACTACTTCTTACCGTCTTCTTCCTTGACCTTCTTCTTCTTCTTCATCGAGATCTTCACGACCTTGGTCTTGGGCAGACCGATCGGCGACGTCGATTCTTCGTTGAAGGAACCTTGGGCCTTCATTTGAGCGATACGTTCGCTGCGTTTCAGAACACTGCGGGTCGAAATACCACCCCGCTTCACTTTCAGGCTTTTATCGATGGTCACGGCAACTCTCCTGATTTATGCGTTATCAGGCGGAAAACGTGCATTCCGCCGGTTAAATGGTCGCCCTAGCGATGGACCGAGGTCCAGGGGAAACGCATTATGATACCAGAGGCCCCATAGCCGTCAAGGCGTAACCAACCCGCCGAACGGGCCGTTTCTAAGCCTCCATTTTCTTGATTCGCTGCAGCTTCGTCAGAAGATCTTTCGCAGTTTCCGGCCGCCGGCGGGGGTCCCGCTCGATGCACGACATGATCAAGTCACCCAGTTCCTGGTTCAGACCAGGCCGCTTTTCAAAGATATCGCTAGGGGCCATCGTGTCGTGGGTCAGGGCATCCCGACCTGTCCCTTCCAAGGCAGCCCAAGGCAATTCGTAAGCCAAGAGGCGGAAACCAGTTACACCTAGTGAAAAGATATCGACCCGCTGGTCGGTCGGACGCCGACGGACGATCTCGGGCGCCATGTAATTGGGGGTTCCTGTACGGTTGCCAGGCGCCATGAACTCAGGCTTGGCGGGCAAGGTAAGGCCAAAGTCGATCAGCTTACACGAGCGACAATCGGGAGCCGCAATGAAGTTACGGGGACAGATATCTCGATGGATATAGCCAGCCTCATGAACGCAGGCCAGAGCATCTGCCATTTGCCGCAATAAGATCAACTGCTTACCTTCCAGCATCGGATCGCGATCGACAATCAGCGAGTTGAGACCCCGACCATCCAAATACTCCATCAGCAAGTATTGCTGACCGGTGATGACCAGGCCATGCTCGATCGTCCGCACGATACACGGATGAGTCAAGGACATCGCGATCTCGCCCTCTTTGGGCCGTTTGAGGCCAGCGAAGCGCGAGTCGAAGAATTGCTGCTTCTCGAGATCGAGAATCTTGAGCCCCAGTGTTCGTCCGGTACCATGCTCGCGAACCTTGTAGAATTCGCTCATCGTCCCAGAAACCGCTTCGCGCAAGATTTCAAATCGCGAGGCGATATCGAGCTTGGGTTGTCCTGCAAAAAAGGACGTGAACTTCTTCAGCAGACTCATTGGGAGGAGGAACTCGTCACGAAGGGGTAAACCTGAAATAGCAATTCAAATTTAGGCCCCTGAACGGATTCCGTCCGACAATTGGGCGCAGGAATGCCCAATTAATGTCTCGGGAAGTTTTGATGAGTTGTCTGTTCCGGTGCCTCTCCCCCCACTTTAAGCTGGCAGGTACCCGAAAACAAGGTCGTGCGTCCGTGCTTGTTAACCGGGTATTTCAGGGAAGAGGCGGTAAAATCATCATTTACCGCAATAGTCGATCGATCGGGCGATCTCGAGCTTTAGCTTATTTCGAGGCACAATTCGGTCGACAAAACCGTGTTCCAGCAAAAACTCGCTCGTCTGAAAACCTTCCGGGAGATCAATCCGGATGGTCGCCTTGATGGTACGTGGTCCGGCAAATCCGACCAATGCTTGCGGCTCGGCGAAGATCAAATCCCCCAGCGAGGCAAAGCTAGCTGCTACACCACCCATGGTCGGATTGGTTAGGACCGAGATGAACAATCCACCAGCTTCATGGAATCTGGCCAAGGCAGCGGTCGTTTTGGCCATCTGCATCAGGGAGTAAATCCCTTCGTGCATACGGGCACCACCACCGGAGCCACTGATGATAATTAGCGGCAGGTCTTGGGCGGTGGCTCGCTCGATCAAGCGAGTTAGCTTTTCGCCTACCACGCTACCCATACTTCCCATGATGAACGCGCTGTCGGTGACGCCAATGGCAACACGGCGGGCACGAATCATGCCGCAGCCGGTCAAAGCCGCATCGCGCAGGCCGGTACGTTTTTGCTCCGAAACGATACGGTCGGCGTATGCTTTCTTATCTTTGAAGCCCAGCGGATCGAGCGAGGTGAGGTTCGCGTCCCACTCCTCGAAGGTCCCGGCGTCGAGTACCTGATCGATTCGCTGCTGGGCGGAGATGGTCCAGTGATAATCACACTCAGGACAGACGCCCAATAGCTGTTCGGCTTGCTTGCGAAAGATCACGGCCTGGCAGCCAGGACAGCGTTGCCATAACCCCTCGGGTACGCCACGCTTCTTCGGCTTGCTGGAATCTTCGCTTTGGGTATCGATATCCGAAGTGACGGATGCCATGCTCATTTCCTCGACGGGAGGTGATGTCGGAGAGGTAGTTTCCAAAGGGTTGGTCGCTGACTTAGACTTTGGAGACGACGGCGTTTTTTTCATACTGGATGAGTTCCCACCATCCACATCGACGTTCAGCTTCCCACAAGTTCCCGAATTCGGTTTGCAAGATCTCGCTGCGAATGATGGATGCCAGAGGTTCAGGGGCGACCACAATCACATTGCCGTCACCTTTTTGATGCTTTTTCCATATCTTGTCTAGGGCGTTCTGCACACGCAACCGTACCTCGCCTAACGTCTCCCCTTGGGGGGGGCAGACCGCCTCTGGGTTTTCTTGCCATAGGCGATAGACGGTTGGTTGGTTTTGCTTGACCTCGGTGATTAGCTTTCCCTGCCACAAACCGGCATTCAGATTGGCCAGCGAATCCATCTGGCGGACCTTCATCCCCAGTGAGGTGGCAAAAGCTTCGGCCGTTTGAGCACATGCCTGGCATGGGCCGCAGTAGATCGCTTTGAAGTCGAGTTCACGGAGTTGATGTACCATTTCCGAGGCTTGACGTGTTCCTTCGTCCGTTAGAGGAACCGCCAATCGACTGCGGATACGACCTTGATGGTCGTATTCTGTCTGCCCGGGTCGTACAAGCACAATGCGTAGCATGGCAAGCTGTTCTCAATTAGGTGGAAACGTGCGCGGTGCGATAGAGCTCGTCGATCGCGGCGCTGTAGTCCGATTGATTGAAAATCGCTGATCCTATTACCAGGAGATCTGCTCCCGCTTCCGTGCAAGCCTGAACTGTTTCCAAGTTCACGCCCCCGTCTACTTCCAAAAGAAGGTCCTTGGGGCCTGCCTTACGCAGAGCCTCAAGCTTCTCGAGTGCTACCGGGTTGAACTTCTGTCCGCCGAAGCCTGCATTCACACTCATAATGAGTATCAAGTCTGCGATTTCCAGGAAAGGCATCACACGCTCAACTGGAATGTCCGGGTTGATAGCAACGCCAGCGCCGGCACCGAGCTCCTTGATTTCTTGCAGAATCCTTGCGGTCTCATCCCCTGCCGCTTCCTCGTGGATGGTAATGATATCCGCGCCCGCCTCATAGAACTGTCGGACGTATCGGCCTGGATTCTCGATCATCAAATGGACATCGAGGGGAAGTTCCGTAAGCTTGCGAAACGCGGCAACAATCGGCATTCCGTAAGTCAAATTGGGGACGAAGTTTCCGTCCATCACGTCCAAATGGAGTGCTTGCACGCCAGCAGCTTCCAACTTCTGTACTTCTCCCCGCATATCGCTGTAGTCGCACGATAGCACGGAGGGGAGAATAAGCGGTGACTGTTGGCGGAGTCGCGCAAGATGCGAACGACGAGACATGCCAGACCTTGATTCAGGGGAAGGATCACTTCACCAAGTTGGGAATTACATGCCCATTGGTTAGCAATCTCCGTTAGAGATCGCAGAAGTGTTCTTAGAGGCGAATTAAGCCCCTCAAATTTCGTTGGGTCAGATTATACATACGACACTAGTGCTCGTCAGCCGCTAAAGCACGCGATCCATGTAAGCTATTACGAACAATACACTTAGGGAGACAACTTAATCGTCTAGACTCTGTGGTTGGGGTAAATCATCAAGGGATGTCAGCCCAAACAGCTGTAAAAATCGCTCGGTCGTTGTATAGCGTTTGATCCGCTTTTCTTCGGGATCGGGCTGCATCCGTAACAGCCGGCGGCGGACTAACTGGGTCAGAATGGGCCCACTCGGCTTGTTTCGCATTTCATCGACCTCTTCCCGAGTCGCTCCCTGGTTGTAGGCAACCAGTGAAAGAACATCGATTGCTGGCTGCGATAACTTCGCCTCGCGGACCTTGCCGTAAAATTTCTCGCGTAGCGGCCGGAATTCATTTCGAAGGCTCATCCGATATGTGTTACCGACGGCGGCGATTTCGTACGGACATCCTTCCGCTTCGTACTTGCGATTCAGCTGGGCGACGAGATCGTCAATTTCGTCCGGCTTCACGCCCCGCATCACCGATGCGGCTTTTTCGGCAGTTAGCTTGTCATTCGAGGCGTTTCCGACAAATAAAAGCGCTTCGAGGATGGTCGTTGGCGAAAGTTCGCAGGGATCTTCCGCAACCGCTTCTTCCGCGAGACGCGAGATGGCTTCGGCGGTCGATTCTTCCTCTGGCTCATTTTTCTCAGGATCGGGCGATTCCTCTTGAAACGGAGAGGCCCGGCCTCCGAGTGCTTCGGCATAAGTCGCCGATAAGCGATCGAGGGATAGACCACCATCATCCCCCGTATCTTCGGCGAACATAGCAGAGAGATCGAATTGTTCTTCCTCGTCGGTCATAAGTCGCACTATATCGGCCGCACGCCTGATCGCTCAAGCCGAAAGCGAACCATTCGAAACGAACATGGCCACGCAAGCGTGGCCATGAGTGATCAACCTCAGAAGCGGGATTGCCGTTTACCAGCGTTTGGCAACCTCTTGCTTCATGAATGCCAGTCCATCTTTGGCAAGTTGCAGTTCGGTATCGAACATCTTTCGCCAGATCTTGGTCGCCGCAGCGATTTCCGGAAGGGCGAGGCCGAATGCTTCAACAACCATCCAACCGTCGTAGCCAACTTCCTTAAGAGCATCGAAATTAGTATCGAAGTCGACGTGGCCCGTGCCAGGCGTAGCGCGGTTGTTTTCAGAGATATGCACGTGATGCAGCACGTCGGCGCAATCACGAATCGCTTGCGCCATGTCCGCTTCTTCGATGTTCGAGTGGAACGTGTCGTACATCATCTTGCAGTTAGGATGATTGACTTCCCGCACGAACTTGGCCGAGTCCTTGTGCACATTCAGCAGATAGCATTCAAATCGATTAAGCGCTTCAACACCCAGCATCACGTCGACGTCGCCCGCATACTCGGCGACTTGACGCATCGATTCCACTCCCCACTTCCATTCGTCGGCCGTCGGTCCGGCACCACTGAAGTAGCCGATGGCCGAGTGATAAGGACCAACCAGCGTTTCGGCACCAAGCGCTGCACAACAATCGAGCGTCTTCTTATTGAGTTCGACACCCTTCGCACGCACGGCAGCATCCGGGCTGATCGGGTTGTCCTCTTCATTACGGACCGTCACCGCCGTGCACTTGAGGTCCATCGCTTTGATCTTTTCGCCATACTTGGTCCACTTGTCGACGTCCAAGTTAAATAGCGGGATTTCAACACCGTCGAAGCCGGCGGCCTTCAATTCTTCGATCACCGGCAACAAGCTGTCATCGGGATCGCCAGACCAAAGCAACAAGTTCATGCCAAATTTCATCGACGGGGTCTCCTGGTCAAACTTCGAGCGAATAGAGGGATCTACGTGGGGTGCACGGTCAACAAGGCCGCGGAGGAGGCCCGAACTTCGCGTCGAAGCTCTGGCAGAAGCGACCGAAATGAATCCGGCAAAGCTCGTAGTTTGACGCGTTGCATGACCTGATTCAACCGGTAGAGCAGTTTTTCGTCGTCGGGATAATCTTCCAAGAAACGGACCTCGACGAAACGTCCGATGAACCAATCGAGCCGGTCGGCAGGTCGTTCGGCAATTCGCTCGACCGTCTGCTGAACGATCGCCCCATCGATCTGTTTCATAGCGGAATAATAGGCGTTCAGCTCTTCGGGATCGTTCTCCATCAAGACCGAATCGAGGAGCAACTCGACTAAGATATGTCCAAGAAAACTAGGCCGTAGTCCGCTGTCCTTACCCAAGAAATCGCGAATCCGCTTGGTGAAATCCCACTGCAAGCGGTTAAATTCCTCGGTCCGGTGAAACCAATCGTCGTCCGCATGATGCTGCACGATGCCGGCCGCAATCTCCGCTTCCCGTGGATCGCTCGATGCGACAAGTGGGGCGGCCTTCTTCGAGCGACAACGACACTTTCGATCGACGACGTTCAACCAATCCGGGACTGCCGTGCCAGCCAAGAAGTAGGGGCGGTCGATGAATCTTCGTCCGTGGGCTAAGTAATTCATGCTACTATCTTTGCCGACCAATAAAAAAGGGAAAGGGCAATCGCTTACCCTTTCCCCATGTTTCATCGAAACTTGGCTGGTGATCGCTTACACGTCTTTCCAACACTTTTCGGCAGCACTGGCCAAAACGGCATCACACACTTTGGCGGTTTCCAGGGCACTACGGAAGGTTGGCTCGCATGGCTTGCCTTCTTGCAGGCTCTTAAGGAAGTCGGCGACCTGATGCACAAAGCTGTGTTCGTAACCGATGATCAAGCCGGGGACCCACCAGTGATCCATGTAGGGGTGTTCGCCGTCGGTGACGTGAATGGTGCGCCAACCTCGGACTTCTCCTTCGTCGGCATGATCGAAGTATTCGAGACGATTCAAGTCGTGCAGATCCCAGCGAATCGAAGCGTGTTCGCCATTGATCTCGAACGTGTAAAGCGCCTTATGCCCACGTGCATAACGGGTCGACTCAAACAAACCGAGCGAACCGTTATCGAAATGGCAGAAGAAGGTACATGCGTCATCGATCGTGACCGGTTCCTTCTTACCGGTACCACTGTGCATACGCTCCTTGACGAACGTTTCGGTCATGGCACTGACGTCTTTGATATTGCCGTTGAGCCAAATGGCCGTATCAATACAGTGCGCTAAAAGGTCGCCCGTCACACCCGAACCAGCGGCTGCGGCATCTAAACGCCAAAGTCCGGCACCGCCTTGGGGGACGTCGGCATTGATCGTCCAGTCTTGCAGGAAATTAGCGCGGTAGTGGAAGATTTTGCCGAGCTTGCCACTATCGATGATCTTCTTGGCCAGCGAAACGGCCGGTAAGCGGCGATAGTTGTACCAGATCGTGTTGGCCACGCCGGCGTCTTCGACCGCCTTGACCATTTCTTCCCCTTCGGCCGCGGTGCGTCCGATCGGCTTTTCGCACAAAACCATCTTGCCCGCCTTGGCGGCGGCAATCGAAATCGGCGCGTGCGTGTCGTTCGGAGTGCAGATATCGATCGCATCGATGTCATCGCGTGCGATTAGCTTTTCCCAATCGGTCTCGTACGACTCGTATCCCCATTGTTCGGCGAACGCTTTGGTCTTTTCTTCGCTACGACCACACACGGCCTTTAAGACCGGTTGGTAATCGAGTTCTGGAAAGAAGTCAGGGACACGTTTGTAACCGTTAGTGTGTGTACGACCCATGAAGCCGTAACCGACAAGGCCGATACGAAGTGGTTTCTTTGCCATGGAGGTATTCTCCCAGAGGAAAGCGCGAAGGCAATTCGCGCGTGGGGTGATAGTTGGAAGGGCTTTCGGCGGAGAACTAGTTCCAGCCGCACTGGTCGCGGACCTTGATCATCGCATCCAGAATTGTGTTCCAGGTCTCTTGTTTCTCGAGCATTTCGTTCGGGAACATACAACCGTCCCAGCAAATGTGCTTGATGCCGCGGTCTTGCGCGCCTTCGAGCCAGTACTTACTGCACTTCACGATATCGAGTTTGCCGTTGGGATCGTCGGCAGGACAGTGGCGTCCGGTCTTATCGTGCGAGCCGGTTCCATGTACGCTTCCGTCGTTCTGAGCGACGTGGAAGTCGATGGTCCACTTCCGCAAAGCGTTGGTCATCTCAGTGTATGCGGCCCAGAACTCTTCTTCGGTGTAGCCTTCCTTAAGTAATGCGTGCTCAGGCGCGTTGTAACCCATGAGGTACAAATAGGTGTGCGCCAAGTCGGCCTGGAAACCAACCGTTTCTGGCATCCCGACTGCCTCGAGCAGTTCGATGATATTCTTCCAGGAATGCATCGCCCCCCAACAGATCTCACCTTCAGCTGCCAGGCGCTCACCGTTGTCGGCGGCCACCTTACCAGCTTCTTGGAAGGTTTCCGCAATTTTGGCTGTGTTGCCGGCAGGATCAGCAGACCATGCTTCCACACCGGAAGCGGAATCAATCCGGATTACGCCATACTGCCGCACGCCATGTTCGTTGAAGATCTTGGCAATGCGGCAAGCCTTCTTCACTGCGAGCACGAAGTTACTTCGTTCTTCGTCAGTCCCCATCGCCGGACCGCCGACGGTGCCGGGCCAGATTGGCGCTACTAACGATCCGATTTTCAGATTGTGCGAAGCAACGAGGTCAGCGATTCGCTTCAATTCGTCGTCGGAAGCATCGGGATCAGTGTGAGGGTGAAACAGGAAGTAGTCGATCCCATCGAATTTGATGCCGTCGACTTCGGCTCCCGCGGTCAGTTCGAGCATGCGTTCCAAGCTAATCGGAGGATGGTCGGTCCCTTCTTCCTTACCAACCAAACCAGGCCACATGGCGTTATGAAGTTTCGGGGACGAGTAGGGATGCTCGCTCATGAGGTGGACTCCAATGGAGATTGTCTGCGGTTAAGGTTGAAAAGTATTTCTCCATGAGACATCCGCTCACCAAGAGCAGGATGAACCACGGACGAGGCTTGCTTACTGAAAACGTTTGGCCAGTTGGCCGCTTCTTCGAAGGCTTTGATTAGCATGAGTCGCACCCGACTCGACCTGCGCCGGTGGTCGAAGCAAAGTCCCATTGGGCGATGCTCTCGATCATCTCAGTCAGTCACTTCGGTGCGAATCGCGATCGGGTAGGAAGGGGTCGCAGCACCGACTTGCATATCAATCGAATTGAATGAGTACAGTGGGTGCACGATGCCGCATAGGAAATCGCCAGTTTTAACAAGTTTTATTCCGCTGACAAGTAAATGCGGTTGATTTCACCGCGTCAGTGCTGGAAAGCAGAGCCTAATCTCCTTATGTTAGCGGATGATCCTCCTTTATCGCCAAAGCTACTTGAGAGACGCAAGCAAGACGGAGCTGCCATCATGAGTAATCGTTGGATCCTGAGTGAATACGATGTGGAATCGGCCTTCCAACAACCAGCCCCATTTCTCAAGACTCTCAAGTCGCATGGTCTGGCGGTGACGCACACTCGCTTGATCGGAGGCCGCCGCGATGGGGTTGAGCTGCTTACCGTTAACAACGGCGATTTCTCCTTTACGACCATCCCAACCCGTGGCATGGGCATTCATCAAGCCAAACACGGCGACACGCAACTTGGTTGGACGTCGCCGGTGGAAGGCCCTGTTCATCCGCGGTTTGTCCCCCTTTCCGAGCCAAGTGGTCTCGGGTGGCTAGATGGCATGGACGAGCTGATCGTTCGTTGTGGACTAGAGAGTAACGGCGCTCCCGAATTCGATTCGGAAACCAATCGTCTGAAGTATGGACTCCATGGTCGGATCGCGAATCAACCGACTGAAGATGTCGTGGTTGAAGTTTCCGAAGATGGCGAACTCTGCATCAGTGGCGAAGTTCGCGAGACACGCTTCCTATGTTACAACGTCGCGATGAAAACCGAGATACGCACGAAAGATGGCGAGAACGGTTTCCGCATTCGCGATAGCATCATCAATCGCTCGGCCCAGGCTACCACGGCTCAGATGCTTTACCACATCAATCTCGGCGCACCAATCCTGGGCGAGGGGGCGTCGGTCGTTTGCCCGGCGGTTGAAGTTTGTCCGCGTAACGATCACGCGGCAACGGGAATCAAGCAGTGGTCGCAGTACGCCGGCCCAACCAACGGGTTTGTCGAGCAAGTTTACTTCATGCAACTGGCGGCAGACGACAAGGGACAAACGTGTGCCCTGTTAAAGAATGCAGCAGGGGACAAGGGCGTGTCGATCCACTTCAACATCAAGCAGCTTCCATACTTTATTATCTGGAAGAATACGGCTGCCACGGAAGATGGCTACGTCACCGGATTGGAGCCCGCCACAAACTTCCCCAATCCTCGATCGTTCGAAGAAAAGCATGATCGTGTGATCAAGTTGGCGCCAAAGGCGACGTATGACATCGATCTGGCTCTGCAATTTCATCCCGACTCGGCCAGCGTCGAAGCAGTCGAGAAAGGCATTAGTGACTTAGCTTTCGCCACCGATGCTAAGGTACACGCAACTCCGCAGGCCAACTGGTGTAGCTAATGGCTACTCAGCGAGCGGCGGCTGGCTGACTAACGCGCGCTGCGTTTCGATCACGCGAATCGCCTGCTGCTTATCCATGGTTAAGTAGCGATCACGTCCCTTCTCTTCGGGAACGAATCGTGTGAATCCGTCCTTGTCGACCGAGACCCTCCCAGGCTCAGAAAGTCCAAAATAATCGTCTTCTGGGCGGACCGCGTAGAGAACACTAGTCAAGTCCCATGTTGGGCGATCATGATTCGGCCCGCTATGCAGAAGATACGACTCTCGCACGATGTGATGGGGAACATAGTCGAAATCACGGGCAATGCTTTCACGTGGGTATGGTGCAGCGATGCCAATCAAAAAGTCGCTCCAAACGACCGGCGAATCTGGAGGCCACTTCGCCGCAAAACGCTGCATCGAGTCGATGCCGTTTCTCACGTTCGCTTCCAGAAAGTGTTCGTTTCCTTTGACGGGGCGAAATGCGCCCGCCATGACGGAAGTTAGTCGAACCTTTTGACGAATCAGTTCTTTCCCGGTCAGCGGACTAATCTCATCGGCTTCTGACTCGACTAACTCGGCCAAGTTCGCGGCCAGGCCAACCTGGATTAGAACTACTGACTTGTCCTGTGCCTCGGCCAATGCTCGTCGCAGCACAGCGACTGCATCTGGGGCATTGTCACTTGATAAAAGATCGTGAGGATAGCGAAACTCACGGCCATCTTTTGTTTTCCCGAGCTTTAAGTACTTGCTGTCCCGCTTCTGGGCATCGCGTGTGACGCCGATTGGAATGTCACCACGTCCATAGAACGTATTCACAGCATCAACGAATGGCGCGGTGAGCGGATTAATCTTAGAAATCGTAACCGCTTTGAGTTCGCATTCTTTGCGATCGGCCAGGGCGTGCAGCATCGCCAGAGCCAGAACATCGTCGACATCGCCGGAGATATCGGTGTCGAAAATCACTGGAATCGGCTCTGACGCCGCTACGTTGGAAATTCCGGCGAAGGTAACCAACAAAGAAAGCAGGGCAGGGGCGAGATAGGTTCGGAGCATCGATGCACTTCTGACGAATACATGGTGGGGCATACGGGGAAGGGAGGATTAGCCTCAATCCTACTTCACGGCGCAGTACGCGCCAAAGCAGGCATTCATGTGCAGCACATCGACTCGCCAGAAGCCCACCTCTCGGCAAAGGTTCAGTTGGTACGCGAGACTCCGCGGGGTGTCTTCTTTCTCGATATAGTCGAATACCGTCTTGCGATACTCATCATCGCGTAACTGCCGCAGGTAGTCACCGTAACGATTCCACTGAACTTGCTGAACAGCAGGAACGTCTTGCCCCATCAAATCGCTAACCAACAAGATCCCGCCGGTCTTCATCGTGCGATAGATCTTGGTAAAAGTCCGCTTCCAATCGTCGTCTTCGCGCAAATGATGCAGCACGGCAGCTGCCATGACGATGTCGTACGAATCGCTTGGGAGCGTCACGTGGCGAATGTCACCGCAATGCGTTTCGACATGATTGGCGTTGCTCTCGCTCAAACGCTCTGCAGCTCGGGTTAACATCGATTGGCTTAGATCGACAAGCGTGCAGTCAAGCCCTGGCTTTTGCTTCAGCAACTGCAATGTGTAGTTGCCTGCACCACAGCCGATATCAAGCACCGAGTTGGCATGAGGATGATGGGTGGCCGCAACCTGAGTGATTAGGTCGAGCACGAGAGGGGCATCCATCGTAGCCGACTGACCGGTTTCTAAATTCGAGAACCGCTCTACATCATTATCGAAACGGCTTCGAATCTCTTCGACCGTCGACTTTCGGATATCACTCACGCACCACCTCAATCGTTAGTAGGGAATTCAACCATAGGACCACGTCGATCCCAATGAGGTTCACCGCGCGATGCAACCGTTATTGCCCGCACGAAGAGTTTCGCAATCGAACAAAGCGGAGACGTGCCAGCATCTTTTCTTCTTTTGATGATTACGCAAAGCCGATAAAATGCAGCAGTCAATTCGGAGGACGCCCCCAACGCTTCCGCTCCTCTCCCCTTACCCCAATCATACCTTGAGGCACGCGACGTATGGAGAACGTACTCACCGTGATTCTTGCTGGCGGCAAAGGATCGCGTCTGGAACCGTTAACACGCGATCGAGCCAAACCGGCCGTTCCCTTTGGCGGCGTTTATCGCATCATCGATTTCGCTCTCTCGAACTGCTTGAATAGCGGTTTTCGCCAAATTCAGCTACTCACGCAATACAAAGCTCAGAGCTTGGATCGGCATACCAATGTCGGTTGGCAGCGGTACTTCTGCCGCGAATTGGGGGAATTCATCGATGTGGTGCCCCCGCAACAACGCATCGACGAACAGTGGTACCAAGGGACTGCTGATGCGGTTTACCAAAACATCTATGCGATCGAAAAGCATCGCCCAAAGTACGTTGTCATCCTGGCCGGCGATCACATCTATAAGATGAACTACGCCAGTATGCTCGACTTCCATATAGATAACGGAGCCGATTTAACTATCGGGGCATTGAAGACAACGATCGAAGAAGCCAAGGCATTTGGCGTCATGCAGATCGATCGCCAGCAGCAAGTTCTCGGCTTTGAAGAAAAGTCCCCCACCCCGAAGACCATCCCAGGCGACGACGAACACTGCCTGGCTTCGATGGGCATCTATGTCTTCAATGCGTCATTCCTATTCGAGCAGCTCTGCCAAGATGCGACCAATCGCAAGAGTGCTCATGACTTCGGCCGTAACATTATTCCGTCGATCATCGACACGCATCGCGTCTATGCATTCCCATTCCGGGACGAAAATCGCAAGCAAGATGCTTACTGGCGAGACGTAGGTACCCTGGATGCTTATTACGAAGCCAACATGGACCTCGTTTCGGTCGACCCACAGCTCAACATCTACGATGAAGCCTGGCCGCTAAGAACCTACCAACCAAACGTACCGCCACCGAAGTTTGTGTTCGGAGGCGAGAGCGATCCGCATCGTCGTGGTCACGCGATGGATAGTATCGTTTGCGGAGGTTCGATCATCTCAGGTGGCGAAGTCGAACACAGTATCATTGGCCCGCGCGTTCGCGTAAACAGCTTCTCCTCGGTTCACGATTCGATTTTGTTCGAGGGAGTAACCGTGGGACGACATTCGCAAATTCGGCGAGCGATTATCGACAAAGGGGTCAACATCCCTGCGGACACCCAAATCGGTTTTGACCTCGATCATGACCGCAGCCGCGGCTTCACAATCACCGAGTCTGGCTTGGTCGTGATCGCCAAGGAAGACTTAATCGAACCGATGATGACCAAGGGCACACCTCGAGTGGCCTAAGCCGCACCAGGCTGCTGTAGTGACTCGCGTTCACACGGTCTCAAAAACTGCCATAGTTCGAATTTCGCGAAACTTCTAAACTGTTTCGCAAAGAGAACTTCCATCGCAAGACCGTGTGAACTGCCATGATTCGCGTCAAGAGCCGTCAAAAGACCGAGTTCGGAGACTTTCAAACTCCCTCCGAACTCGCCGCTGCCGTCTGCCATCGCTTACAGGCCGACGGCGTTTCCCCTGCCTCCGTCTTGGAACCAACATGTGGGCAAGGCTTCTTTTTAGAGGCCGCCGCGCATCAGTTTCCCGAAGCGAAGCTGCTGATGGGGCGGGAATGGAACGCCGATTACGTCGCTTCGGCTAGTTTGCGACTTGATGCGGCGAGTGATCGGCTCGACTTGGCTCAGGCCGATTTTTTCCAAGAAGACTGGCCGCAGCAGATCGAATCACTGCCTGGTCCCGTTCTTATCCTTGGCAATCCCCCTTGGGTGACTAACTCTGAATTGGGTTCGCTAGGCAGTGGAAATCTTCCCACAAAGAGCAACTTCCAGAACGATCGTGGTATCGCTGCCAAGACGGGCAAAGCGAACTTCGATATCTCGCAGTGGATGATCACCCACTTGCTAGAGTCACTTGCCTCGCGCGGCGGGACCTTAGCCATGCTGTGTAAAACGGCTGTGGCTCGCAAGATCTTACTCCAAGCTTGGAAAGCATCTTTGCCGCTTGGCAAATGCTCGATACGCGAGATCAACGCACGCAAACATTTCGGAGCGGCGGTTGATGCCTGCCTGCTGACCTGTGAGGTACGACTCGACAAGGAATCCCAATCATGTGATGTTTTTTCCAGTCTGGAAGCTACCGAGCCAACAACAACACTCGGGCACCACGAAGGCAACCTACTCGCTAATCGAGTTCAGTTCGATCGATACCGGCATTTGCTTGCTTCCCAACCAGGGCCTCGCTGGCGAAGCGGCATTAAGCATGATTGCCGCGATGTGATGCAATTCCGCCGCGAAGGATGGTCGTTGGTCAATGGCCTAGGGGAAGTGGTTGAACTGGAGGCCGATTATCTCTTTCCGCTGATGCCGGCCGGAGCAATCTTCCGCGGAGAAACTGACACACAGCAGATGGTTCTCGTTCCACAATCACGTACCGGCGAGGATACCGCCAAGATCGAAGCCACCGCGCCGCGAACCTGGGCATACCTCCAGCGACACGCCGCGCGGTTGGCCGCCAGGAAGAGTTCGATCTATCGTGGCCGGCCTCCCTATTCGATATTTGGCATCGGCGAGTACTCGTTCGCCACGTGGAAGGTCGCGATCTCGGCGCTGCATAAGTCACTCGCGTTTCGCGTGATCGGCCCCCAAGATCGCCGACCAGTGATGTTGGACGACACGACTTACTTTCTTTCGTTCCGTACCCGCAAAGCAGCCCAGACCGCAGCGAAACGATTGAACAGCGACGAAGTACGGTCTTTCTACGAAGCTTGGATCTTCTGGGATGCCAAACGTCCGATTACCAGCGAGATATTGCAGCGACTCGCCTGAGTACTAGGCCATTTGAATGGCCATCGGCGGGAAACAAAGAATCGGGATGCTCAACGAAAGCACGCCAAGCGTGTAGCGAAACCAACCGATCGGCACGCTATCGTCGCTGGTCGGAGGATGCTCGGGACGCATCAAGAAAATCAGGATCAGCATCACGCTCCAATTGTAGGCTTGCGCCCAGACGATAAAGATGATCGCAACCACGAGAAAAACTCGGGCGATCCAATGGGCCTTCTTGCCAAACAGCGTGTAGGTGACGTGGCCACCATCCAATTGGCTGACCGGAATCATGTTTAATCCGGTCACCAACAAGCCAACCCAGCCGGCCATGAAAAACGGATTGAGTTGGCTTTGATTGATATACATGCCTGGCTCGTACCCGGGAACCTGCATCCACTCCATCATCCACTTCATAGCGATTGGTAGATCGAGTTCGAAGCCGCCTGTGCCAGGCATGGTCAGGTCCATTTGCTGCACCCCGTACCATAAAACAGGGACCGCCACGACCAAGCCAGCAAGTGGCCCCGCCAAACCGATGTCGAACATCTGCTTCCGATCGGCTCGTAGGCCATCCATACCGATCACGGCACCGAAAGTACCAATGGGGGATATCGGGACGGGGATAAAATAAGGCAAGCTGGCCGGCACGCGGTAGCGCACCGCCATAATGAAGTGCCCCATCTCGTGAGCAAACAGAATTCCCAGCATCGCTGCCATGTAAAGAAATCCGGTCCACCAATCCGCAGCATATTGCAGAAGTTCCCGCCGCATCTCGATCGCAGGCGACGACAACAAGTTGTCGTACATCCGTGGAGCACTTCCGCTTCCCCAAACCAGAACGTTGGTTGGGTTCCAATGCGTCATCCCGACCCAAAAGGTCGATAGGCAGGTTGCCAGAAACAAAAAGATGGGCAGCCACACGCGCCGTTTCGGGGCCTGGACGATACGTCTTCGCGAACGCTCGTAGTGCTCGACCTGAGAGGACAACTCGACTGAATCAGCTTCCAACGGATAGCGTCGATCACCGCGCACGGGTTCATCGTGGGAGGAGTTTAGCTCGTCAGCGCGCGAATCCATGGGCTCGTTCATATCGGCAAAGGTAACAGATTTCCGCCACGATGCGGAGACCAGAGAACGCCCCTTAGGGCGCTCACCTACTGCTGTAAGGCTAACGCTGGCGAGCAGTTCGGTCCAGAGTTGATAAGTTTTCGCGAATCGCGGATGCGGGGCCGCTAGCAAAACGAGTTCGTCCCCGTCGTCGGAACTATAACAGCTCTATACTCTTCACAGCATTCCCCCCGCCATTGGAGGCCGCCAACAGGCATCGTAGAGCGGCCTGGAAGATTTCTTTGGGCGGAAGACTCTTCGGCGGGACACAAGCACTTGCCACCCCGCAGCTTAACGACAAATCAACGCCCTGCAGCGAAGGTCGCCGCTGGGCCCAAACTCCGACCATCTCTAACGCCTGGCGGGCAATCGAAACGGTTTGGTGTCGGTCGTGATTCTCGAGCAAGACGGCAGTCGCGGAGTCTCCGCAGGGGATAACTCGGCCCACGGCGTCACTTAGTCGATCGACGATCGCCCCCACAGCACGACGCACCACTTCCACCTCGTCGAGTCCTGCCATCAGAACAAAGTCTTCGAATCCGTTGATCCCAAACAGCGCCACGGAGAAATCGGTGCGTTGATCGCGACATCGTTGCATCCCGCTGGAAATCTCGGAGAGCAATTGCATGTCGGCGGTAACTAGCTGGCGGCCTACGGTCTTCTCAGCGGGAGCGACAACCGTTTTCTTCACGGGTGTTTTCATGCCACTTTGCACGAACTGCTGCATCGATTCGACAAGGTTTTGTCCTTCGGACGATCCTGTCAAACGCTGATTGATTTCACGATCGCCAGTTGCCAGCGGAGCGGCCACACTTTCTGCGATTTGGCTCAGTTGAACATAGGCCTGAGCAACAACATCTCCGTAGTTCACACCCTCTGGAAGAGAAACGGAGAGGACATTGGCAAGCTGATAGAGCTTCTCTTGAATTCCAAGCACAAGATGCTCGACCGTCGCCTCATCATGCTGCGTGGTGCAAGCCAACTGACTCAGGAACTTCGGCATCAGATCGAGACGATGATGCGCCAACACCTCGGCCAGATTATGAGCTAATCGAAGCGTCGCCGACTGGCCGGCAAGTTTCTCGAATCCAACGCCTGAGGATGGATGCCCCTCGCGGATCACTTGAATCAGCGTTTCCGGTAGGTTCCAGTTTTGGAGCAGACGGCAACCCAGGATCGCATGATCGAAGCCCAGGGTTTCCCATTCCATCTCCGACAGATCGGCCCCTTCCTGCAAGACCTTCGCGGCGAAGTTCGCGTAGGCATCTCCCAGGTCTTGAAGCAGGACCAACGCACCGATCTCGGAGAGAAGCCCAGCAATGAACGTTTCATCGCCGTACTTCTTACCTTGCAATGCGGCAATCTCTCTGGCGGCGACAGCTTTGGTCAGCGAAAACTGCCAATATTGGGCTAAGACTTCGACTTCAATTCCCTGAAGCATTTCCTTCGGCAGACTGAATCCCAACACCAACAGCTTGAGCGGTTTGATCCCAAGTAACGCCAACGCTTGATTGAGATCGGAGACCTCGCCTGAGAGGCCAAACAACGGACTGTTGACCACCTTCAGAATCTTGACGGTCATAGCCGGATCGCGTTGGATACATTCCTTGATCTGTGCAACGTTGGCGTTCTCGTTCGAGGTAAGCTGGAGAACTTCCATTGCAACGGTCGGAAGCGAATAGAGCTGTTGAGCTCGCGCGACAAGCTGCACAATGGGGCTGGTCGATTCCGTACTGGGCGAACCTGTCCCAAGTGTCCCGAGGGCACCATCCGCCGTGGTCGTTCCGTGAGTCACGCAGTTCGCCTTTACAACCGAGAAATGCAAGAAACTATTCAGTGCCCGCTTCGTCTTGAAAATATAGGACACAACACCAGCGAGTGAATGGAATAATTAGGCCTGGAAACCAAGCTTACTTGCGTGAAATAGCAGGCAAAGGATTTGCCAGAACCCTACTATCAGGGTAGGCTTACAAGTCGCGGATGCCCCACATTATCGTTATCTCTGATAAAAAACGCCCCAAACGAATGCCGGCTTTGCCCTTCAACCCGAACCCCAGACCCCGCATGGGGTTTACCCTGGTGGAATTGCTGGTCGTGATCGCGATCATCGGGATTCTGATTGGGCTCCTCCTTCCCGCGGTGCAACAAGCACGGGAAGCAGCGCGTCGTGCTCAGTGCGTGAATCAGTTGAAACAGATTGGCCTCGCTTGGCATAACCACACCGACACCTACAACGCTTTCCCGACGGCCGGTTATGTCGATCGTACGTTCGTTTCGTTCGAGAACGGTAAGCCGGGAATGCTTGATAAACAAGCGGCGGGATGGGCTTTCCAGATTCTCCCGTTCCTGGAGCAAGGGAACGTCCACAGTGGTCAATCTGGCGGTACTGACCTCGACATGGCTAAATCGGTAATGAGCTCGCCGATTGCTGGGTACTATTGCCCCAGCCGACGCTCTGCCGAAGCCAATTCGGCAAACGCTACGCCTTGGTGTATGGGCCCGAATCGACAAGCATTCAGCGGCTTTGAAAACTTCGCCCGCGCCCAAACCGACTATGCAGCCACCAACCAGGAAGGGACTGGTGTCCTGGCACGTAACTGGAGTGGAAGTTGCACCAGTGGCTCAGCTTTGCGCAACCTCAATCGCTTTGCCAGTGTCACGGATGGAACGAGCAACACGTTGATGGTTGGTGAGAAGCGAATGAACCGTTCGCTGCTTGGCCAGACGCAAGTTGGTGACAACTACGGCTACACCGCAGGATGGGACAGCACGACCGCAGTTACCCAGGAAACCATTCGCCAGACGACACTCAATCCACTGCCCGACACCCTAACCGGTAACGGAGAAAATCGCTTCGGCTCGTCCCACAACGGCGGCTTCAACGGCGTTTTGGTCGACGGCAGTGTCCGTTTCTTTCCGTTCACGATCGACGTGAACGTCTTCCGCCGCCTCGGCGATAAAGCAGACGGGGAAGTTGTGCAACTGGATTAAGTTCTCACCTCTCTCAAAGAACGACGATCGCATAGAAAAAGCTTCTCCTGCTCACATAGCAATGCAGGAGAAGCTTTTTAGTTATTCGGCCTGAACTTCGATGTGCGTCGAATTTACCCTCGCTTAGTCGAACTTCAGCGAGATTTGCTTCAGGCGTTTTTCGGTCTCGTCCATCAGGGCATCTTCTGCAGCTTCATCGGCAGCGACGTAGGTGACGGAGAAGCGGAGAAACGCGCCCGCATCGTCCCAAGGTACCGTACAGATTGACTGCTGTGTGATCAAATACTGCGAAGCTTCTTCGGCGTTGGCAAAGCTTGGTCCACCTTCGACCCCGGTGGGGCTCTTCGTGTACAGGAAGTAGGTTCCGCCAGGCATTTCGCATTGGAAGCCGCAACGCTTGAGCATGTCGACCAGCTTTTTCAGACGACGCTCGTACTTGGTCTTGGTTTGCTTCGGGATTTGTTCGTTGCCGAGAGCTGCCGCGGCGGCCTTCTGAATTGCAATGAACTGACCGCTATCGCAGTTGTCCTTCACATCACTGAATGCTTGGACCAGCAGAGGATTACCGCAGACCCAACCGATTCGCCAGCCGATCATGTCGAAACCTTTCGACAGCGAATGGACTTCCACGCCAACGTCCTTCGCACCCGGAATGCTCAAAAAGCTGAGCGGTTCGCCTTCAAAGGTCAGCACGGTATGTGCGGCGTCTTGAACGACGACAATATCGTTTTCCTTCGCGAACTTGACGACCTTCTCGTAGAACTCGCGAGTCGCAACCTTGCCGGTCGGACTATTGGGATAGTTGATCACCAACAGCTTGGCCTTCTGCTTCACATCGGCTGGAATGCCATCCAGATCGGGGAAGAAGTCATTCTCAGCGAGCAGCGGCAACTTGTAGACGGTACCACCGTAGTAAGCAGTGTGGGTGCCAGCGACCGGGTAACCAGGAACCGTCATCAGCGTGATGTCGCCGGGATTAATGAAACACGCCGGTAGCATCGCGAGAGCAGTCTTGGAGCCGATGCAGTGGTTCACTTCGGTCGCGGCATCGAGCTCGACGCCGAAGAAACGCTTCATGAAGCCAGCGACCGCTTCCTTGAATTCGCCGACTCCGTTGTCCGCATAACCACGGTTTTCTGGCTTGTTGATTTCTTCCGCCATGACCTGCCGGACGAATTCTGGTGCCATGGCATCGTTTTCGCCGATACCGAAGTCGACCAGCTTGCGATCAGGGTAGTCGGCCAACGCTTTGCGTTTGGCACGTTTGATCTTCTCGAACTTGTAAATCGCGGTTCCCTTACCGTAGTTTTCACCACCAACACGTTCGGCAAACAGCTTCTGGAAGTAGGGATCGCTCATGGTCTTCGTTCTGAGATTACTAGGGTCAAACGGGCGGCCAGAATTCAAACCTACTAGCCTACCGGCGCACTAAAGAGACAACAACCGGGGCAGGGCGGTTCGCCCGAAGTAGGGGCCGCTTAAGTACTTCAGCAATTACAAGCTTTCGTAGAGCGCTGCGTGTCGATCGATCATTTGCTGGACGCTGAACTGCTCGGCGATTGTCTTGCGAGCTGCTTCCGCGAATCGAGCCCGCAGGGGCTCGTCTTCCAGCAGGAAGTTGGCAAAGCGCGAGTACTCTGTTCGTTGTCCTAAGCCCACCAAGTATCCATTCTCGTCGTGCGTCACCAAGTCACGATTACCTGGGATATCGCTCACCGCGACTGGCAGACCGGTGGCCATGGCTTCCATCAGGGCGTTCGACTGCCCCTCGTACCCACTGGCCAGCATGAAAAGGGTGGCATGTTTCATCAAATCGGACACGTCAGTTCGCGGACCAGCGATCCGAACCTTATCGTCGATAGTGACTTGTTCGGTGTAGCGAACCAAACGTTCGCGTTGTGGGCCATCGCCGACGATGACCAGGAACGCGTCATCTCGAATTCGCTTCAAAATCTCCGTCGCCCAAATCAAATCTTTCATTCGCTTCTGTGGCCATAGCCGGCCGACACAGAGCATCATTTTGGCGTGGGGCGGTAACCGCAATTCTTCCCACAGCGTTTCCTTGCTTTTGGTCGGCGGACCATCGATCAGGTCGATCCCATTGGGAATCACGACAAACTTCTGCTTATCTCGTCCCTTTTCCGTGTAGAAATCGACAATGCCGGTGCTGTTAACGACGATCTTGTCGGTCTTGCGATCGAGGTAACGATCGATGATGTGTTCATGCGTGATCTTCCACGGATCGACGCACCGCTCGCCGCATAGTACGTGCGGGACACGAGCAGCGAACGCTGCTTTCCGCCCGTAACTATTCGCGGCGAAAAGCCAAGTGTGGACGATATCAGGTTTCACGCTCTGAATGTGTTTTTTCAACCGCCAGTAAGCCGGCGGATCGATCTTCAGCTTCTTGCCGATCACCGTGACGGGAATCCCTGCTGCCGTTAGCTCTTCTTCATAGGGACCACCACGGGTAAGGGCGCAGACCGAGACATCAAACCGATCGCGTGGCAATCCCTTTGCCAAGAGGGTCAATTGTTTCTCGGCACCCGACCGATCAAGCGTCGGGATGATGAGCATGAGTTTCTTCATGAATGCTTCCGTGACGTGGCTCCACTAGCCGATGCGGCGGCGTTCCTTCTCTAAGGCGTCCCACAGAAACGCCACGACCTTCGGGGCCATTAAACTGTAATAGCCGAAACCGTGACCGCCGCCTGGGGTCTCTAGATCGCATGCGTGCGGCACACCTAGCGATTGGAGTTTCATTCGTAATCGATCCGAGCTTTCCCACCAAGAGGAGTCCTCGGGACAGCAGCAAAAGAACTGATTTCGAGGCCAATTCAGTGGATGAATATGAAGTGTGGCGGTCTCTTGCCGGGCCTGCTCGGCGTTGTCGTACATCTCCCAGAGATTGTCCTCTGGATCGGCTTGCATGCGGTTTTGATAGTCAATCGCCGGACTCACTGCCGCTACGACGGGGAAGATATCTGGGAATTTATAGGCAAATCGCAACGACCCCTGCCCCCCCATGCTAGTGCCAAACAAGGCAATCTTGGGCGGCGTGGCCCCATATTGATGCTCGATGAACGGGAGCACACTTTCCATCAAATACTTCTCGGCGGAACGTTCTGCGTCGAACTCGGGACAGATTCGATCGGTCCACCAACTGCGTTCGGTTACCGGAGCGACGACCGGCAAGCCGACTTTTTCCAAAGCACCGACAAACGCGGGACTATTCCATAACTTGCCCAGGTGAACCCCATGCAAATAGATACCGACGTAGCCGTGCTCGTTTCGCTTTTGCGGCTCGAACAGCTCGCACGTATGGCCATCGACCGTTTCGTTTCGCCAATTTCCGTGGATCGTTGGTTCATTCATAGCAAGGCGCGAACGCGATTTGTTGCGAGGTGTCTTCCGAGGAACTCTTGTTTGTGCCTTGTATGATAACACCCTTTCTATTCGCTTGTCCGCTGTCGATACCTTTCTCATGAATACCCCAATCCAAGACGATGTCCGTCACGTGGTAAGCGGCTTGAATCAGTTCGCGATCGATCTGTATCGACAGCTCGGAGACGATCGGCACCGCCAGTTCTTCTTTTCGCCCTATAGTATCGCGTGCGCGTTCGGCATGACGCTGGTTGGTGCCAAAGAGAAAACGGCTCAAGAGATCGCCGAGGTGCTCCATCTCTCGATCCCACAGCCACGTATCCATCAGGCATTTGCCGAACTGTTCGCAATAACCAACCCAGAAGGAATTCAGTTCAATCTGGCCAATCGCCTGTGGTGCCAGGAAGGGTACCACCTGTTGCCGGAAGCAATCCAAATATTGGACGACGGCTATCAATCACCAATCGGCCGTGTCGATTTCCAGAACCCCAGAACGGCCTGTGCACGAATCAACCAATGGGTCCAAGAGGAAACTCGCGGCAAGATTAAGCGTCTAGTCGATGATCTCCCCGAACGAACGCGGATGATCTTGACGAATGCGATTTATTTTGCCGCCGACTGGATGAGCGAATTCGACGACAACCGGACGAAAGATGCTTACTTTCACGTTGCGTCCGGAAGAACTACAAACATTCAGATGATGCGGCAAACGGGACAATTCCCCTACGCAGAACATCCCTTGGGACAGGTCGTTCAATTGCCTTATCGAGGTTTATCTCAGGAACTCGACTGCTCGTTGCTTTCCGAAGAAGATGTAGACGAGGAGTGGAAAATCCCTCACATCAGCGTGCCCAGTCCAAGCGACTTTGCGATGACAGTAATCCTGCCACGCGAACTGGGCCAGCTCTTGGAGTTGGAATGCCATCTTGAAGAGGTCGTTGCGATATCGGCAAGCTACATGGAAACGAGACGGGTTCGGCTTGAGATTCCTCGCTTCAAAATGAGCTCTCTGGAATTCCTTGCGGAACCACTTAGCAATTTGGGAATGAAGCAAGTCTTCGATCTTTCGCACGCCAATTTCCAGGGGTTCTCGCATGACCCAGAAGGCCTTTTCGTGTCGGAAGCAGTGCATCAGGCAGAAATTGAAGTCAACGAAACAGGAACGGTCGCCGCGGCAGCTACCGCTGTGATGCTGTTGGGGGGCTCCGCCCAAATCGAGCAACCGATTCACTTCCGAGCCAATCATCCTTTCGCATTCTTGATCTCTGACAAACAGACCGGCCTTATTCACTTCATGGGGCGGGAAACCTGTCCAGATTCATCCGTTAGCACATGAGTATCCGTTTCGAACGTCGGTCGTAACAAGGCGTGATCCTCTTCTGAGAGCGTGATCGAGATGGTTGGACAAAGTCCAAACTTACCGCTTTCATCCAATTCGATGGTTCGCAGGTCGATTCCGGCCTCCATCAATTGAATAAGCATGGTTCGCTCAGCAATCGCTGCCAGTAGCGTACGATTTACCTCGATACTCGGATTCGCCGGAATGACTTGCAAGTGATGCTGATAACGTCCATCAAGGATTCGCTCGATGCGATAATGAATCTCACCTTCAGTCGATGAATTGCTAACGGTTAATTGCGTTTGCTCACTCGATGCCTCCTCGAACCAATAAATTGCTTGGTGGCTTAGTCGTTTTACACTTTGCTCGCATCGTTGAACCATTGCCGTATTTTGTTTCTTTATGGCCCTGAACAACAGAAGGACAGCTATTCCAAGAAACAGGCAACCAGCGGCTATCGTCGCGAGAAAAAACAGGATCTCGCTAAATACGTCCCTGTTTGGCGTCAATTCGATCGTATCTTGGACAATTTCGGCAAGCATACTCAGTATTCGCCCAAATCGCCGTTGTATTGATATCTCACCCGACAATTCCCGCGAGTTCGCACCTACAGCACCGGGAAAACTAAGCTTACAATAGGCTACCTGTATTATTCAAAGTTTGGACTGCTGTAGGAACTATTGGTGCATACCCTGATCGAAACCGACCAGCTTGCCCATCGTGTCACCCAGTTAGCCGACGACATTCGCGCCGCCTACGGCAACGAACCGTTGACCGTCCTAGGTGTGATGACGGGCAGCTTGGTGCTGATGGCCGACCTAATCCGTCAGCTGGATATGCCCCTTCGGGTTGGCGTGATGCAGGCTCGTAGTTATCGCGGTACGGCGACGTCGGCTGGTGAGTTGGCATTAAATCTCGAGATGATGCCGCAAGTCGCCGGACAGAACGTGCTTGTCGTCGATGATATCTTTGACACAGGGCACACACTGGAAAACGTCCTGGCCAGCATTCGCCAGCAAAGCCCAACTTCGGTTCGATCGTTGGTTCTATTGAGCAAGTCGGAACGACACGAAGTGGCAATTCGCCCTGACTTTGTCGGCTTTCATATTCCCAACGAGTTCGTCGTGGGTTACGGTTTGGATTATCAAGATATGTATCGCAACCTGCCGTTTGTCGCGGCTCTGGAAGAACACGAGATCGCAACGCACGCATGAGTTCGCTCCGCTTGGCCCTTGTCACTCGCCGATTTTGGCCTTTGGTCGGCGGCGCCGAAATGGTCATGGCCAACCTGGCCGAAGAGCTCACTCGGCAGGGGCACCGTGTGCAGATTATCACCGCCCAGTGGCACCCCAACTGGCCAAAGCAGATTTCGCACCGCGGCATTCCTGTAGTTCGGCTCCCCAATCCGTCGCTTCGTGGCTGGGGCACGGTACGCTACATGATGGGTCTGGGACGCTGGCTGCGTGCCGAGCAAGGCGAGCTTGACGCCGTGTATGTATCGATGCTGAAACATAGCGCAGTTGTCGCGACTTCACGTCTGCGCAATAGCAAAGTGCCGGTCATTCTGCGAGCGGAAGGTGCTGGCGAAACCGGAGATTGTGCTTTTCACGAAACGGCTAACTTTGGTCATCGGATCCGCCGCACTTGTCAGTCGGCCGATGGCTTTGTCGCCCCGAGTCAGCAGATCTTCGACGAGATGGTGTCAGCCGGTTTTCATCGCGAGAAAATGACTTTCATTCCCAATGGAGTCAAAGTTGGTCCTGAACGAACTGCCGAGCAGCGACGCGATGCTCGAGCAGCGTTGGCCGCGGCCAATCCGATCCTAACCTTGGCGGAATCGGCTCCGCTGGTTGTTTTCACCGGTCGACTCCATCCTGGTAAAGGGCTAACCCGCGCGGTCCGAGCCTGGCCATTCGTGTTGCAGAAGTTCCCGAATGCTCGGCTGTGGATTGTCGGCGAAGGTCCGCAGGAAAGCGAACTAACGGCGATGATTGGGGCCATGGGTTTGCAAAGTCGAATCATTCTGCCGGGAGCTTTTGATACGGTTGAAGACGTGTTGGCAGCGGCCGACATGTTTCTGCTTCCGTCGCATCACGAAGGAATGTCGATCGCCTTGCTCGAAGCGATGGCGGCTAAACTACCCTGCGTGGTGAGCGACATACCTGGGAATCGCATCCTGATCCATCCCGACGAAAATGGACTCACATTCCCTGTCGACGATCACAATCAGCTTGCCAGTCATCTGGTCCGTCTTATGGAAGACGTCCAACTATCAGCCCGATTGGGAGAAGCGGCCAGAAAGCGAGTAATCGAGAATTTCAGCCTCGAACGAAGCGCATTCGACCATGTGACATTGTTTGAAAGGCTATCAGAAACCAAACGTCTGACGATGTAGTTGTACCTTGCTCGCATCGGCCAAAGCGAACCATTACGATGGTGGACAGACGTAGCCTCCTTCATCTTTAACGCTTGGCGCCTCGAACTCACCATGAAACGTGCACTGCTGCTCTTAGGTCCGCTTCTCGCTCTAGCAGGGTCAATTGGGTTACTGCTTCATGGATCCGCGATCATCGAAATCTTGCTGGTGCTTACGTATCGATCAGGTACGCCGACCGCTTCACTGGAATCTCTGCTGCAGAATGTGCAGTTGGTAGTCCTGTTCGTGTACATGATGATGGTCGGCCTAACTTTGGCCATCGTGGCGTTACCTTTCCCCGGGCAGCCAAGATACACGACCGTGCTCGGAAAGCTACTTGGTTGCTTGGCTGGTCTGGCCTTGATGGGAGCAGCCTATCATAACGGCAAAATCATCATGAGCATCGAGCATGTTCTCAACATGATTGCAACGAGCACAACGACTCCGAAACAAGCCGAGTTAGAGCAAGCCGTCGCCCAGCACTCGAGTGGCTTAGAAACAGGTCTGCTCGCATACATCGCCGGTTGTGCAGTGCTGCTTCTGGTGGGCATCATCGGCTTTCGAAAAGGGGAGGCCACACGGCTGAGCAGCGGAACCAAGATTGTTATTTCTCTACTAATGCTGACCGTAGTTGCGATTGGGATCGTAGGAGCTTCTGGGCTGGTTTGGTACAACGTCGATCAAGTCATGTACGTCGTCACCGATATTGATACTCCTGCCGAACCTGCAGCAATCGTCAGCCCTCTGATCACGGCGTTTCAGGCAGGCGTCGTCCTTTATGGTGGCATCGGTGGACTTGGTTTCGTCTGTCTATTTACGTATCTACTGACACCGCGATATAAGAAGCCCATTGAGAAGTTGCCAGAAGCGTAACCTGCCGCGCATCGTCCGTCAGCATGTGCAATTCTAATTGCGAAGCGACGTTTGTGCGGCAATTGTGTTGAGAAACACACGGCGGATTGCATCGTAGCCACGATCGTTCGGATCTTCGATGTTGCTATAGAACCAATAATAAGGATCCTCGGCGACGTAAGTCGCTCGCCAGAACTGTCGGCAATGGGAGCCATGTCCGAGGAACGTGTCGTGCAGAGGAACCAAGTGCACATTTTCGCGGCTTGAAGTCACCTCACGAATTGCTTCGTTGTACTGGCCATGAATCGCGAGCGCATCCGGCCAATCTGGCAAGAAGACACTCGGGGCGTCCCCAACGCCGTCGGTCGGATCGTAAATATCGGCGAGATAAATCTCGCAGCCGCCCGGGAACTTCGCTTCGATCTTATCAAGCATCTCATCCAGTCGCTGGCGATACGCTGCGATCCATGGCTTGGCCTGATCGGTCGTTGCACCATACATCGCACACTCTCGTGGGGCGGCGCGACCGTAGCTATGGATCAAATCGTTTCCCCCTGAGGTCATCACGACGATACCAAACACATTGGCATCGTACTGCGGCAAGCGGGACTCAATCGCCGTGAGATGTTCTTTGGACGTCGAGCCCGATACCGCCAGATTCTCTGAGTTAAAATTTGGTAGCACAGCGGAAAGAGACTTCCCTTGCATGTCGGCATATTCGTCCTGAGGATTAGCCAGCATCCGGTTGAAGAATGAGTGCTCTGGCGAATCCGCCCCAAGGCCCGCCGTGATACTATCGCCGACCCCGACCACTTGAACCGAGCGATCGGTCCACGCATCTGAGAACGGTTCAGCCGCTACCTCAGGCCCAGCCGGTCCGTTACCGACCGGACGCAGGATAAAATACTGCACATAAAATAACGCGGCACCGATTGCGATAACTCCAATTATCGAGATCGCAATAAGTCGGTTCTTGTTCCACTTCATGAAGAGCCGCCAATCGTCGCATGATTTGCCTACTCGGTCATGCTGGCTTCGAGTTCAACCAGGGGAGTATGATCAACCTGGATCAATCCGCGGCGTGGACGATCGAAATCGAGCACGACAAACAGCACTAACGTAATCAGTATGTTAAGGCAAAACCACAAACCGAGGAATCGTTTGCCCACCTCACCAGAAGAATGGCCCATAATTCCGCCAGAAACGACGAGACAGATTGCCAATAGCATCAATATCGAAATCGGCATCGGGTTTCGAACCGACCAAGCTCGCATGGCGTTCAAATCGATAACCGCATTTGCGGCTGGAACGATCTGACTCAAGCGAACTTTTTCTCCTTGTCCATGAACGGCCGCTTCCACTTCTTTCCATAGGGATTCCATTTGGACATTCATCGCCGCTTCATCCTCTGCGAGGACATCGTTACGAAGTCCGTTGTAGAAGTAGTCGATCCGGAGCTGAGTGTAATGTTTCAAATGCGATTGAATGTTCGTTGCTTCCGGGGCATCAAGCAGGCCGGCGCGTAAGTAACAGGTGCCAATTGCATTAGCTTCATCCAAGGCCATGCGTTGTCGCTGGTAGTAGCGACTACTGGTCGACGAATAGGAGAATCCTAACAGAAGAGCGACCAGCCCGAGGATGCTGGCCTTCAAGCCATTGCTCACGGCTCGCGAACGTTCGGAATCACCCAGCCCGGCTCTTCGCCCCAAGCGAAACCCGAGTTCATTAGCGACGAACGACATCACGAGCACGCCAAGCACAATCAGCCATGTCGGCAATTCGTAGACAACCGCCATAACGGCCTCAACCTAATTCGCGCAAGTTGCGGACGGCCTGGCCTCAGTGGCCAGTGCGATTCCCAACGGAGAATCACCCTGGATGATCGTCCGTCGATGGCCCAACCTCTACGAAAAACAGGCGAGAAGCGGTAGCCGCCGCTTACCGCTTTTAGCTTTGCCGGATAAGCCAGTTATTCCGGCAAAGCTGCCAACGGGCGTACTTCGACGGTGCCTTTCGCAGCAGGCGGAATCCGTCTGGCGATATCGATCGCTTCCTGCTCGGTTTCGACATCCAGGATATAGTAGCCCCCAAGCTGCTCGGTCGTTTCGGCGAATGGGCCGGTGGTTACCAGCGATTCGCCTTCGCGTACCCGGACACTCTTCGCCGTGGTGATCGACTCCAGTGGGGATGCCGCGACGAACTTACCTTGGCTTTCTAACTCTTGGCAAATCGCCATCGAATCGCGCATGCACTGCTCGCGTTCTTCAGGGGTCCAGCAAGATTCAGCGCCGTAAACCAACAGCATGTACTTCATTACTTGATTCCTTGGGGCTTCGTGGACCGCGAGACACCTCGTCCCGATTCCCACTTCCTTACGATCCTAGTTTGTCCTAGCCGCATTCATCCAGCAACGACCTTTCGAACGCGATATCGATTGGTCGATTCCACGAAGCGGTTTTCGACAACGCCGTCGCAGATTCTCGCGAAGTACGTGATATCGGCCTCTGAAATCGCAAAAACATCCAATTCCGCTGAGTTTTCTTAAGCTTCTGACCACCGCTCGTGGGGCGAATTGGCGGATTTCTTGACAGAATTCGGGACCTCGAAAAGACTAAGACATCTCTTCTCTCTATCAAGGTCCGGCACCCTAAACCGGGGCCACGCAAAGGTTTTCCCTCGATGCATCGATTAGCCACGATTGTTATCTCGCTTCTATCCGCCATCGTCCTGCAGGCTTACTCCCATGCCGCCGAGGTGACGCTCAGGCAAACACAAAATGGTTACCAGCTCCTGGTCGATGACAAACCGTTCGAAATCAAAGGTGCCGGAGGAGATGGCGACAAGGAGCTCTTGGCCAAATCGGGCGGTAATGCGTTTCGAACTTGGGGCATTGGTGACGACACACAAGCTCGACTCGACGAGGCCGAGGCTCACGGGCTGAAGGTCGCTCTGGGGATTTGGCTAGGGCACGAGCGTCACGGCTTTCGGTATGACGATCCGGCGCAAGTGCAAAAGCAGCTGGACGACGCAAAAGCAGCCGTTCTGAAATTCAAAGATCACCCTGCTGTCCTACTGTGGGGCGTTGGGAACGAGATGGAGGGATTCGAGAAGACGACAGATCCCCAAGTTTGGCAGGCCGTAAACGATATCGCCAAGATGATCCACGAGGCCGATCCTCATCATCCGACAATGACGGTGATCGCTGAGATCGGAGGAGACAAGCTACCGTCGATCGATCGATATTGTCCTGATATCGATATCGTTGGAATCAACAGTTACGGTGGTGTCACATCCATCCCCCAGCGATACAAGCAGGCCGGGATCAACAAGCCATACATTGTCACCGAATTTGGACCGCCAGGCACGTGGGAAATTGCCAGCAATGATTGGGGGGTGCCATCGGAATTGACCAGCACCGAGAAGGCCAAGATCTATCGTGATGCCTACGCTAAGTTAGCTGCCGACCAACACTGCCTCGGCTCGTTTGCATTTACTTGGGGCTTCAAGCAAGAAGCGACGGCGACCTGGTTTGGCATGTTCTTACCCGACGGAACGAAAATGGCCGCGGTCGATTCGATGACGGAAGCATGGTCTGGACAATCGCCGGCAAATTTGTGTCCGCGAATTGATCGACTTTCGATTGCAGGCGAATCTGTAGTCGAGCCTGGCGAGGAGGTGAAAGCCCATTTATCGGTTGTCGACCCCGAGGGTGAACAGTTGCAGGTGCAGTGGGTTTTGTTTCGCGAGATGGACGAATTCAACACGATGGGCGACTATCGCCCTGCACCTCCGACGTTCCCGGATGCAATCGTCGAGAGAAGCATAAAAGAAGTGACACTTAAGATGCCACTGATTCCGGGCAAGTACCGTTTGTTTGCCTACATTCGTGATGGGAAAGGAGGAGGCGCCGTTGGCAACGTTCCTCTCAAGGTGAAAGGGACAGTCCCATCACCTAGCAAAGATCGAGGATCGCAAATTACGCTTCCTTTAACCGTCTATGGTGACAACATGAACGGCACACCGTTCATCCCCTCGGGGTACATGGGGGACGTCGATGCAATCGCCATGAACGAAAAAGCCACCATTACGCCACACGCCGGGGAAACGTGCCTGGAAGTCGCTTACAACAAACGAGGCGGTTGGGGCGGTGTCGTATGGCAAAGCCCTGTCAACGATTGGGGGGATCTACCGGGCGGTTTCGATCTGTCCGCGGCTGACACGCTTTCCTTCTGGGCTCGCGGCAGAAAGGGAGGCGAGAAAGTCAAGTTCGGCTACGGTTTGATCGATCACAACAAACCTTACTTCGATACGGCCAATTCAGAAGCCGAGTTCACCTTGAGCAGCGAATGGAAGCAGTATCGCTTGCCACTTACCGGTCGCAATCCAGCAAGAATCAAGACAGGCTTCTATTGGATATTGGCCGGAACCAACGAGCCGATCACCTTTTACTTGGACGACATTGTCTATTCGTCGGAAGGCAGTTCCGCCGAGATGGGCTCTCCGATGCCGTTGCCGTTGAACCTAACGAGCGATGATACGAAGAACCTCCCGTTCGTTCCCTCCGGTTATATGGGAGATACTGGTGCGATTTCGATGGACGAGCAATCCAAATCGCAACCCCATACCGGCCAAACCTGCACGAAAGTCACGTTTAGTCAGGCTGATGGATGGGGTGGTGTTGTCTGGCAAAGCCCAGCCAATGACTGGGGAGATAAGCCAGGAGGCTATAACCTGACCGAAGCCGACCAACTAACGGTCTGGGCTCGTGGCGAATTAGGCGGGGAACGCGTGAAGCTGGGCTTCGGTCTGCTGAATAAGCCAGACGTCGCCTACCCAGATTCGGCCTCAGCTGAGCTCGAGATTACGCTTACCGATCAATGGAAAGCATATCACTTCGACCTGACGGACAAGGACGTCAGGCACATCAAGACCGGCTTCTTCTGGACCATAGCAGGCCAAGGGAAACCGGTCACGTTTTACCTGGACGATATCACGTACGAGCAACGTTCGTCGCTCGCAACTACTCCGACTGTGGAATAGGAAGCGGAGTTGCATTGAGCGTCTGCTGCTTAAGCTGCGTACCCTCGAACGGGATCTTCGTCGTCGCACGATCTAACAACGGCTTCAATTCATAAACGTTTGTGTAGCCATAGCTGTGTAGTGCATTGAACGAATGGATGTTTAGCGAAGCGGCTGGGGCTTTGGGAGCAAACGCGGCTGGTTCGTTCTTAAAGTTGTTGTTGCAATAGATCACCACTCGGGTGTCTTTCGTGGGAATAATCTCTGCCAACGCTTCTTCGGTGAAATCCGGCAAGGAAAGATTCACTGCTCCTCGGACATGCAACAACTTGTACATCGGCCCGCTTCGGGCATCGAGGAGAATTGTCTTCTTGTCCTTGATCATCCCAAGGAAAGTCTCTTCCGAGATGCGACGCTTCTCACGCAACTTGCCCACTTCTTCGACTTGCTTGGTAAATCCTTGATAGTCGATGATCGGATTTCCTTTATCCGCGGCCAGCAAGTAAGTTCCTTCCATCAAGAAAAACGTAACTACTCCCATCAAAATCAACGCACGCATCACTTCGACTCCTCGCAACTTGTCATGCCAGTTGTTTCTGGCCAAATCATATAAATAGGCGCAGACCACCCCCACCTAAAAGGACGATCCTGGAACACCCAAGGATCTTCCACTCGCGAAAATGTTCGATATTCGTGTCGACTTCCCAGCATGGCCAGGGCAACGAGGTCGCACGCATGATTAACACGCGATCGGTCAATATCTGTCAGAAAAAGTCGATATTGCGTACAACTTTCTCCCCATTCCGTTTCGGCTATTGCTTTGCGCTTCTGGGCTTGTTTTGATGGAAACTGATAGGTTTGCACCCCGCCTTATTTGCAACCTGCCTTGAACCTCGGAGATCGCTATCAATGAATCCATCTGAATCGACACGTCGATCCTTTCTGAAAACTTCTGCCGCCGGTGTTGCGGCCGGCTCGCTTGCTTTGCAAGCCAACAAGGCCAAAGCGGCTGATGCTAACTCGAAGCTGCGAATCGGCTTCGTCGGTGTCGGCGGTCGTGGCTTTGGCGCTCACGTTAAGAGCCTCTCGAAGATCGCCAAAGAAGGTGCCAACATCGAACTGGTTGCCGTCTGCGACGTGTACGACGCCAATCGCAATCGCGCTGCCGATTACATCGAACAAGAGAACGGCGGCAAGGTCGCACGCTATGTCGACTTCCGTGAAATGTACGCCAAGGAAAACCTGGACGCCGTTAGCATCGGCACGCCCGACCACTGGCACGCAATTCAGGCCATCGAAGGCATGAAAGCCGGCATGCATGTCTACTGCGAAAAGCCGATGGTCAAGCAGGTCGAAGAAGCGATCGAATTAGTCAAGGTCTGGAAAGACAGCGGCAAGGTCATGCAGGTTGGCGTCCAGGGAACGAGCCTTCCGGTTTGGGATGCGGCTCGCGAAAAGGTCAACGAAGGGATGCTTGGTAAAGTGCTCATGTACCAAACCGAGTACTTCCGCAACTCCGATATCGGTCAGTGGCGTTACTACAAGCTATCCAAAGATATGTCCCCTAAGACGATCGACTGGAAGCGATTCCTCGGTGTTGAAGAAGGACTGGCCGAAGATCAACCGTTCGACCGTGCTGTCTTCGCCCAATGGCGACGCTTCTGGGAATTTGGTTCTGGGATGTATACCGACCTGTTTGTGCATCGCACGACCCAGATGATGAAGGCGACCGGCCTGCGTTATCCAGCACGTGTTACTGGAAGCGGTGGTTTGTACTTGGAATACGACGGTCGTGAAGTGCCAGACGTCGCCACGGTTGTCGCCGAGTTCAACGAAGGTGCACAAGGTCTGGTCACCGCGACCATGGGTGCTTCGGAAACCCCGGTCCAACAGTTGATTCGTGGTCACTTCGGATCGATTGTCTTTGACGATCCTTCGTTCGATGAGTTCTCGTTCGTCCCAGAACGTCCTCAGGTCACGCACATCAGCCCGACCGAACTGCCGTATGAAAAGCAGGTCATTCGCCCTGAAAAGCGTGCTCCTAAAGATCAAACCAAGGCTCACTTCGAGAACTGGATCAAGGCCATCGAAGACAACACGCCGGAAACCTGTAACAACCCGCCAGACTTGGGTGCCGCCGCGATCGTGCTGGTCAACCTGGGTGCTCGCAGCTACCGCGAGGGTAAGATCTATCGCTTCGACGATCAGAAGATGGAAATCAGCGAAGCAGACGGATCATGGTCGAAGCAGTGGGAAAAGCGTTCCAAAGAACGCGGCACCCCTTCACATGTCGCCGGTTGGAAAGCAGGCGACAAAGGTTCGACCATCGAAAACCCAGACTACCAAAGCCTGGAAGGTCCTTGGATCGACGGCAAAGACCCTGCCGCTTAGTCGCTGGTATTCAACTACCATTCATAACAACAACGAAAACGGCACCTTTCGCGGGTGCCGTTTTTTTGTGCGGTTCACTGCCAACAGCAATGTGCTAAGACGGCAACGTGACGATACGCCCGGTGGTTTTTATTTCCCTTTTGACCGATATCCGCTAAGTTAGGAAACATCCTGCCTTTAGCTCCTTCACCCTCCGAGGGGAATTCTATTCATGTCGCTACTCCGCACCTTTACGTGTCTGCTTGGTCTGCTCTGCTCGACTTCTCTGCTGGCGGACGATCTTTCGATGACCCTTCGTTATCAAGAACCGACCGAGCTGAATAGCGATCGATTCCATCAGCTCACCCGCGAAGAAAGCTGGAAACCGCAGCACACTGCGATCATCGTTTGTGATATGTGGGACCTGCATCACTGCCGAAATGCGGTACTTCGCGAGCAAGAGTTCGCGCCTCGGTTGAATGAAGTGCTGAACAAGGCTCGGGAGCAAGGGGTCACCATTATCCACGCCCCCAGTGGATGCATGAAGCACTACCAGGACCACCCGGCCAGAACACGTGCCCAGCTGACTCCCAAAGCTTCCCATATACCGGACGGGATTACTTCCTGGTGCTATCAAATACCCGCGGAAGAGCAGGGGATCTATCCAGTTGATCAGTCCGATGGTGGCGAAGATGACGATCCCCAGGAGCACGCCGATTGGGCCAAGCAACTTGAATCGCGCGGACTGAATCCAAGGGCTCCGTGGACACGTCAAACCGAAGCGTTGACGATCGATCCCGATAAAGACTTCATCAGCGACCAAGGGGATGAAGTCTGGAGTATCCTGGCCGCGGCAGACATCGACAACGTCATCCTGGCTGGCGTACATACAAACATGTGCGTCCTGGGACGCCCGTTTGGCTTGCGGCAGCTTGCTAAAAACGGCAAGAACGTCGTGCTGATGCGCGACATGACCGACACCATGTATAACCCAGGAGCATGGCCCTTTGTCAGTCACTTCTCAGGTACCGACCGGATCATTTCGCACATCGAGAAATACGTTTGTCCGACCGTCACCAGCGATCAGATCGTGGGAGGTGAATCATTTCGATTCGCCAAAGATGATCGTCCGCAGGTTGTGGTCGTCATGGCGGAAGACGAGTACGACACCAATCAAACACTCCCAGAGTTTGCTACTCATTATCTGGGAAAAGACTTCCGTGTGAGCTATGTCTTTGGCAATGCCGAAGAGCGAAATGACATCCCGGGTCTCGACCTGGCGCTTGAGTCAGCGGATGCTGTGCTGCTAAGCGTTCGTCGCCGCGCCTTACCCACAAACCAAATGGTGGCCCTGAGAAAGTTCATCGCAGCCGGAAAGCCAGTCATCGGTATTCGCACGGCCTGCCATGCGTTTAGCTTGCGAGGGCAAGGTGCACCAGATGGAACGGAAACTTGGGACAAGTTCGATCCCGAAGTGTTCGGCGGGAACTACCATAATCACCACAACAACAAGCTCACCTCTCAGGTCAGCCCAATCGCAACGGCGAAGGATCATCCCATTCTGACCGGCGTTTCTCAAGATTCATTCACGCAATACGGTTCACTCTACAAGACATCCCCACTCGCCGAAGGCACGACCGTACTACTCAAGGGAAAGATCGAAGAGTATCCCGCTGAACCCGTGGCTTGGACATTCCAACGAGCCGACGGAGGACAATCGTTTTTCACTTCGCTGGGCCACAAAACCGACTTCGAAAACCCGTCGTTCCAACGCTTGCTTCTCAACAGCGTCTATTGGGCAACCGGCCTGAACGTGCCAAGAGAATTCGACTTGACGGTACCAACTCCACCAGCAAAGAAGATTTAGAACCTCATCGCGAGTCGAACAAGGCTCTACTTAAGCTTCGCCAACGCTCCATTGGGGCGCGACCAGGCCACTCTCGCCAACAGCGTGTTCCCTCGGGCACCGTGTTTGGGTAACCACTCGCCAACGGTAATCCACGACTCACTCGGCGAAGCATTCACGACATGAAAGTTCCCCATCAAGGCGACTTCGTTCGGAGCGTTGACGCCATCGCCGACCAAGGGCAAGGCTACACGTTCCGTCTCTTTCAACAGCACACGACGTTTCGGATCAACCTGACAAATGAACAGCGGAGAACGCCACCGCATGACACCGGTGTTGTTCGCTGCCCTTCGGTTGTACACCAGATATAAAGCGTCCGCGTGGGTCATCCAGTGCTGCTGTGTGGTCGACATTGTTAACAGCTCGCCGTCGTCAAAACTCCAAGCTTGCTTCGCTTCCCAGTTCAAACCGTCGTCACTAACCGATACGTAGCCACGGTCATCTTCAGCTCGAATGGTCAAGTAGTAGCGTCCCTGAAACTCGGTCATTGATGGTTCGAGCAAACCTCGTTTGACTTTATTTTCGAGCGGCGGCCCGACTTCTCTAACGGTCAGCGTCTCTCCGTCGAAACCGCAACGGACTCCGGCCACCATTCGATGACTCTCTCCAGCGCCAAAAGTAAACGCCAACAAAATATCTCCATTTGGCAGCACGACGCGCTGACCACAATTGTTGGTATAGATGTGACTGCCACGCGGGTCGTTCCACAGCAGCTTCTTACGATCACTCCACGTTCCGTCCGCCGATCGAACACAGTACATCGGGAAGCGAGACAACTGATCGCCGCGCGAAAACTTGGGGCCACGATAAAATACGCAGTGCCCCAAAGCCAACGTCGTATCGGTTTGCGGATGATACTGCGGAACGACGTCGCATACCCCCTCCTCAAGCCCTGCGTGACCTTCAACCGGTTTGCGTCCGAAGCCTTCGATCTCAACAGGATCGGTCCATGTCTTTCCCTGATCTTCGGTTGAAGTCCAATGCACCGGTCCGAAATAGTCGGAACCGCTGATCTGCTGCAAGGTCATCAATACCAGTGGATCAGCCGACGGTCGTGGAACCAGGCAAGCCCGCGGATGAAACCACGTGATCGAATTGCCGTCACGATTCTTCCACAATGTTTCGCGAGTTATTCCTTGAATCAAATCCCTGGAAGAAGCGGCGTTGCCAGAGGAGATAGGTAAGGCCAAAGCGGCGGCAGTGGCCAGAAAACCACGGCGGGAAAGCGAATTCGAACAAATCATGGAGGCAGGTCCTGGCGGGTAGGAGTTGCGTGGACTCTTGTTTTACTCCAGAACCAAGGCCATTGCGAGAAATTCCACACGCCGTCGAATTCAATAAGGCGGATCGCTCATCCTTTCACAGTCATGATTGGCCGTAACTCGGCGACCGGTCGCGCCATGCCGGCGTCTTTGATTGTCTCAATCACCGGTCCAATTCCTTTGTAAGCAAAAGGGGCCTCCTGCCGAAGTTCAGCGAGCTTCTTTTGCATGATATCGCGTCTTTGGCTGATTTCCTGGCGACGAAAATCGACGGGTGTCACCACACGGAACTGACGCATGAATGCCTCAAACTCACGTTCAAACCCTTTCATCGACGCACCCCGCGAAACGGCCCTACCCGCTCCATGAGCGGCACTTTGATTGGTACCGGCGAATCCATTACCTGCCAACAAATAGCTACTCGCCCCCATCGAACCAGGGACCAAGACAGGTTCGCCGTAATGGGCAAACGGTGTGTCAGCCATCGCATCGTAACCACGCGCCGGACAGGCTCCCTTGCGATGCACGTATGTTTCGTGTCCATCTTTGTCTTCCTTCCAAATCATGTTGTGGGGGGCATCATAAATAAGATCGAAGGTCGTCTCTCCAAGGCATTGTTCCAGACTTGCCCAGGCCATCAGCCCCAGAAACATCCTATTGGCGAAAGCAAAGTTAGCTGCATTGGACATCGTATCCCAGAAGATTGCGCCGGTGTCATCCACGTCGGGCGCTATAGGTAGAACGTAGATACCGTTCTCAGGATGAGAAATGCCCGTCGGATGAACCTCACGGACTTTGCTGCGATAGAAACTACCGCACGCGTAGCCAACCGACACGCTGCCGGTGTGAACCATCACCGTTACCATTCCCGCTTCAAGCCCCCAAGCGTGGGCTACCTGACCATTAAGAATACGTTCGACGCGTTGAAACTCGACAAAGTGGTTCCCTCCGCCGATCGAGCCAATCTGGCTATCTCGGGAGATACGGCCCGGCTTTCCCAGCAAGCTTTCCAAGCCATAGATGTTACCTGCTTGAAGATTGCCATTTCGGTCGATACGCGAGAGAGTATCCTCTCGGTCCGTTCGATGAAAGTAACTCCACATTCCCTCATCGAACGAGGCATCCACTACATCGAATAAGCCTTCAATCCCCGAGAGCAACATCGCTTCCCGATGCTCCCAGGCCATCGGAATTCTTCGCCCAGCCTCGAAGAACATCGAACGACATGCAGTTTCCAATTCGTCAGCTCGCTGCTTCACTTCGTCGGCATCAAGATTGGTTCGATGCAGACGCATGCCGCAGTTAATATCGTTGCCAATTGCCTGGGGAACAACAAACCCGCTGGTTTCCAAGACAGTTCCCACAGGTATCCCACTCGCCTTGTGAAAGTCGGGCGTTAGCGCAACGTTTCGAATCAGCGGCACTTCCGCAAAGCGATCCGGCATCACCGCATGAACAGCTTCTACCGTCTCGTGTAGTGTCAGCATCGAGTTTAATTCTCGCACTGCCGCCGGTTCGATCGGGACCTTTTCGTTAGCGAAAATGGTCACGTCGATTCCATACGGATTGTCGAGCGTCAGTCGATTCGAGTCGATGCGATTTAATTCGTTGATAGGGAGTTCCTGCGATCATGTAACAACGGGCCTGGATTCGCAAATGGACACTACGCAAGTGCCAAGGTTCGCATCGTCCGCGCATGAAAAAGGTCGGACGTCGTGTTCCCACGATGTCCGACCTTTGTTGTCTCGTGATATCTTCCGCCTGAACTAGTTCGACATATCGAAGATGCTCTTCGCTTCACCGGGCTTTTCCGCTTCGGCTTCCTGCTCTTCCTTCTTCTGCTGACGGCTCTTGCGGCGTGCCTCTTTGGGATCTTCTGGGGCGGTGAATAGTTTGGCGGCTTCGATTTCGACTTCACCCTTCATTGTGGCATCCTTTTCACTGGTATACCAAACCGTCCCTTTTACCTTATCGCCAATTTGAATCAGGCTGGGCTCGTGCAACTCGACTTTGATTTTGGCGTCTTCCGCGACTTCCACCAATACTTTTGCTCGACCAGCCGTCACGTTCCAGCGTCCGTCACGGGCAATACTAGTTAGTCGCCCAACAACGGTCACCTTAGCGGTCTCTTCCGTTGAACTACTGCCTCCATCATCGCCAAGTGTCGGCAAAGCGTCCGCTTGACTAACTCCCATCACAATACTTGGGCCTGGGGGAAACACACTAATCTCGCTCACCGCTTCCTGGCCAACCCCTTTCTTGTCAACTGTGGCGTCGAAGGTCACCAGCATACCTTGCCGGACCCAGCCTTTTTCCGCTTCGCCTCGGATTGTAATTTCATTGGGTTTCGAGTCGACCAAGATCACCCAGTCCTCGTCACCTTTTTCAGGCGTCAGCTTGATGTATTTACCACGAGCGTCGGCCAACTTGCCGGTAATCTCTTTCTTCTCCGGCTTCTTTTGAGCTGCTTGTCCCTGAAAGCCCGGAGCTTGTGCAAGGAGCGGGGAGACGGTGAGTAGGGTGACGAGTGCGCACGACAAGGCAAGAGAAGGGGAGTGGCGAAACATAACAGTCCTGAATAGCACCAAGTGGGGGAGAAGCACGGAGGGTTGTTATCTGTACAGAATAACGCTCTCAAGGCGGAAATGCCAATTTTTTTGAAAGATACCTTACCGCCTTGAATTCTACTTTGATCAATAACTGTTGAATAATCCTTGACTTCTATCGGCAAATTCTTCGGTTTGACTCTTCCACTGCCGGTTGTCCCCACGGCACCTTGCCGCGAAAATAAGTGCTGACAGGTTCGACACTTGCACAGAAAGCCCCAATCATGTCCACGCACCCCGCGAAGAGTGCTCGACTGACCGTTCCTCAATTCGTTGCCCGAAAGACGGAAGGCAAAAGGCTAACGGTCCTTACTGCGTACGATTACCCAATGGCCCGTTTGATCGACGAAGCCGGAATCGACGCCATTCTGGTCGGAGATACCCTTTCGATGGTCGTTCAGGGGCATGATTCGACGATCCCGGTGACTCTGGATGAAATGATTTACCATGCCAAGATGGTCACCCGAGCGGTTACCAACGCCTTGGTCATCGTCGACATGCCGTTCCCCTCGAACCTGCTTGGCGTTCACGAAGCGATTCGTAACGCGGGTCGAATCTTGAAGGAAACGGGGGCCCAAGCGGTTAAGCTCGAAGGGGGCGCCGATCAAGCTGAGGTGATTTCAGGTCTGGTCAATGCGGGCATCCCCGTGATGGCCCACATTGGCCTTCGACCGCAACTTGTCCACCAGATGGGCGGTTACAAGGTTCAACGCGATCACGAACGCCTAATGAACGATGCTCAGGCCGCAGCGGATGCGGGTGCGTTTAGTATCGTCCTGGAATGTATCCCTCAGGAGTACGCTGCCGAGATTACAAAGATGATCCCCATTCCGACCATTGGAATTGGCGCTGGCACCTCCTGCGATGGCCAAGTCTTAGTGCTGCATGACATGCTTGGCCTCACCTCGGGGCATGTCCCTCGCTTCGTGAAGCAGTATGCCGGTATCGGCGAGTCGATTACCAACGCCGTCCGCCAATATTGCGAAGACGTTCAAAAGGGGGAATTCCCTGGGCCGGAACATTCGTTCCGCTAAGCCTTACTCGCCGAATCTCAAACCGTGCGGCGGCACGTCGCGCTAAGGAGCACCGAACATGCCGAACCGACTTGAGCACGAGTCCAGCCCCTATTTGCTACAACATGCCAACAATCCGGTCGACTGGTTTGCCTGGGGGGAAGAGGCACTGCAGGTTGCCAAAGACCAAGACAGGCCGATCTTCCTCTCGATCGGCTATTCGGCCTGCCACTGGTGCCATGTTATGGAGCACGAAAGCTTTGAGTCACAGGAAATTGCTGATTACTTAAACGCGCATTTTGTCTGCATCAAAGTCGATCGAGAAGAACGGCCTGACCTTGATCAAATCTATATGAACGCGGTCCAGCTACTGACAGGTCAGGGGGGCTGGCCGATGTCAGTATTTCTGACCCCAGAACTCAAGCCATTCTTCGGTGGAACCTATTGGCCACCGACGGCAAGTCGAGGCATGCCCGGTTTCGATCAAGTCATCCGCGCCGTGGTCGATGCTTGGAGCAATCGTCGCGAGATGGCTCGACAGCAATCAGACATACTCACCGAGCGACTCCAAAGCATCGGAACTGGCTCGGCCGAATCGGTCGAAATAGCCCCAGGTCGCGTTGGGATGGCGGTCCGCCAGATGGAGCAATCATTCGACGATCGCCATGGTGGATTTGGGCAAGCTCCCAAGTTCCCGCACACCATGAACGTGGATCTTCTTTTGCGAAACTACGTTGAAACACGCAACGAACACTCCTTAAAGATGGCCCTCACCACGCTCGACAAAATGGCCATGGGTGGCATCTACGATCATCTTGGCGGTGGCTTTGCTCGGTACAGCGTCGACGCGAAATGGCTTGTCCCTCACTTTGAGAAGATGCTGTACGACAATGCTTTGCTGGTCAACAACTACGTTGACGCATTCCGTTTAACCAAACTGCCACGCTATGCTCAAGTGATTCGCGAAACGTGCGACTATATATTGCGGGATATGACCGACGAGGCCGGTGGCTTCCACAGTACCGAAGATGCCGACAGCGAAGGTGAAGAAGGGAAGTTCTACGTTTGGACGCCCCATGAGATTCATAAACTATTGGGCGACGAAATTGTCGCGGAACGTTTCTGCCAGGTTTACGATGTGACCGAGTCTGGCAACTTCGAGGGGCACAGCATTCTGAACCTCAAGCAGCCACTCGCGCATATTGCCGAAGGACTGGGAACCTCCGAGGAGGAACTCGCTGAAGAAATGGCCAACGCCCGGCAAGTGCTATTCAATGCACGTTGCGATCGCGTTCGCCCCGGCAAAGACGACAAAATCTTGGCGAGCTGGAATGGTCTGATGATCGAAGCATTCGCGAAAGCAGGTGCAGCATTGGGCGAACCAAGCTATCTTGAAGCGGCTTCGCGTGCGGCGAAGTTTGTGACCGACAAGATGACCGATGCAAACGGGCGTTTGCTGCACACGTATCGTCATGGTAAAGCAAAACTACCTGCATACTTGGACGACTACAGTTATCTGGCATCAGCGATGTTTGCTCTCTACGAAGCGACCTTCAATGAGAACTGGCTGGACGAGTGCCACCGCTTGATGCAAATTGCCATCGAGCATTTTTACGACCAAGAGGATGGTGGTTTTTTCTACACCGCCGACGATCACGAAGCATTGATCGCGCGGAACAAAGATTTCTACGACAACAGTATTCCGAGCGGCAACGGTATGGCCGCCCTGGTCCTGGCGAAGCTTGGCAAGCTGATTGGCGACGACGAACTGTTGAATTTGGCTGAAGCAACCATCGTCGCAGGGGCCGACGTTTTACAGAAACACCCGATTGCCGCCGGGCAGTTATTGATCGCTTACGATTTTCTTCAAAGCCCCGTGCAGCAAGTTGTCCTCGCAGCCGACGCGAGCGACCCTTCGGTGAAGGATCGGATCGCCGAGTTGCATTCCAATTACCTTCCCCGCACACTCCTGGCCGCACAATTTGGTGTTACTTCGACGAGCGAACATTTGAAATCACTTCTCGCCGGTAAGAAACCGATCGAGGGTGAAGCGACCATTTATGCCTGCCAGAATTTCCAGTGTCACGCACCGGTATCCGCAGTGAGTTACCTGTCGGACCTTGCCGCGAATGGCAAGTGACCGTGGGCTATGGTTTAATGACGGTCGTGCATAGATCGCCGCTAATTCGCCAGCGAACCATTCCAGTCAATCAACCAATATTAAGAGGAACAAAGAGATGATGAGACTACTGGGAATCTTGATAATCACCGGGTTCTTCTGCGTTGGCTGTAACCCACCTGCCGGAGAGCCAGATAGTGGCGACACGTCAGACACAAATTCGACAACGCCAGCCGCAACCAACGATACGCTTCCACCACCAACAACCAAAGCGTCGCCTGAAGAAAAACCTGCCCCTCCAGCCGAAGCTCCGGCGGAAGAACCAAAGGCGGAAAGCTTGAACGGAGTCGATCCCGCTGCGGCGGCCCAGCCGACACCTGCCGACTCAGTGAAAGGTTTGCTCGACGATGGCTCGACAGAAGAAAAACCGGCTCCTGAATCGGGAGCAGAAATGAAGAAGCCAGAAGCAACCGAGACCGTTTCGGTCGCAGCATCCGGTCCCGTCGAAATGAAATTGACGCCCGACAATACGCTGATTCAGTTCGTGGGCACCCACGTCGGTGACGATCCGAAACCACGTACCGGTAATTTTGGCAAGTTTAGCGGTACCGCTAAAGCGGATGGTGACAAGCTGACTTCCGTTGAAGTGACCATTGAAACCACTTCGCTCGACGCAGGCATTCCCGATTTGACCAACCACTTAAAGAACGCTGACTTCTTCGATGTTCGCCAACATCCAAAAGCGACCTTCAAAACCACCAAGATCGAAAACGGCGACGACGGTACCAAGATCACAGGCGACCTGACAATGTTAGGGAACACCAAGTCGATCACATTTCCGGCAAAAGTAACCGTAGGCAAAGACGTGAAGCTTGAAGCTGAGTTTGTCATCGATCGACTCGAATTCGGCATGGACTATAGCCCGGACAAGGTCCACAAAGATGTCACCATGACCATCAAGGTTGGCAAGTAGAACGAAGTTAATGGACATCACCAAAGACGTTATCTGGGGCCTCGCCGTTCCGCTCTTATCGGCGGCCGGGCTCCGCTGGTTGTTGGCGATTCTCGCCGATCGCTTCTTCCTGGCGAACCACTCAACGGGTACCGATACGTCGGAAGCGTCTTCGACGAAACAGGTTTTCGCCTGGGAAACGTGTTTGCCTCTGGCCCTCGGTGCCGGCGTCGGTTACTTCGTTCTCAACCTGGGACCGTGGATGCCGAAAGCCAATTATGAGTGGATCACCGCTGGAGTTGGCCTGGCGATTCTCGTCTCCACAATTGTCGGTTTCTTTGGCCAGCACTGGGCGGTTCGGTTTATCGTATTACCGATTGCCTATGCGGCAACCATCGTAGCAACCGGCTATTTTCTGATGCCTACTTGGGACGATCTTTGGCCAGACTATTGGACCTATCTCGTATGTTGGTGTGTCGGTTGTTTTATTCTATCGGTGAAGCTGGATCATTCCAAAGAACTGGATACGTGGCCGTTTGCCGTAGTCCTGTTGGGCAGCAGCTTGGCAACCGCGGGCATCGTGTTTCGATCAGGTAGCATGCGATTCGCTCAAATCACCGTGTTATCGTTCGCGGTCGTCTTGGGTCTAACGTTAATTGGGTTCGTCATGCGGCGACCGCTACTTCGTGGGTTAGGACTGCCAATGGTCGTTTTTTTGGCAGGCATGTTGCTGATCGCGCAAACGAATTCGTTCAGCAATGTTCCCTTTCTCAGCTACTGGCTACCTTTGGCGGGCATTCTTCTTTCTTTGATCGCCGAGCGTTTGATTTCAGTCACACGCTTCCCCAAACTGCATGCGATATCGGTTGTCTTGGCGGCCGCGATTCCGTCGACGGTTGCTGTAGTGATGGCGGTTGTCGAAACGATGCCAGAGTGATTCGATTCCAGCCAAGCTTGTTCGTCCCTCCAAATCTTCCGAATTTGCGATTGTTTGCAAATCGTGAAATAGAAACGCATTAGCATCGTTTTGCTCCTCTTCCTCTCAATTTCGCTAAACCTTGGTATAGCGATTGCAAATGATGAGTTCGGCAGCCATCGTGCCTGAAACCATCAAGGGAAGAGTTACCATGACCATGCGATACCTTAGCCCGAATACCGCTCACCTTGCCCCCCGACGTCCTCGCTCGCCGGAGGCGGTCAAGAAGATTGATAAACGTCTACAGTCACTGTCGAAAGAAGATCGGCAGAAGCTGATTGCTCGACTTCGCAAGATCGCTTATCTATTCGACGACGCCGTGAAGATCCCAGGCACAAACATCACGTTGGGTTGGGATGCCGTTCTAGGCCTTGTTCCCTTTGTCGGTGATGCCACAACCACGGCGGTCTCAGCTTACTTCCTATGGGAGGCGAAACGGCTAGGTGCTTCGCGCTGGACGATGGTCAAGATGGTTGGCAACGTGCTAACCGACTTCGTCGTGGGCCTTGTGCCACTGGTGGGTGACTTGGCCGATATCGGCTTTCGCGCCAACCGCCGCAACATGCGATTGCTCGAGAAAGAACTTGATCGCATCGAGCGAGAGAGCGGGCAGTCTGAGGTAGGCGTAAAATAACTTTCCGCAGCCTAATACCACCAACCACTGCGGAGGAGAACCGTGTCGCTCATGTCGAGCGTTGTAGGATCGTATTTGTATTCCATTTTGCGACCGAATACATAGCCGATCTCGACGAATGACTTACCGCCGCCCTCGGTCTTGCGTTCCATGCCGATGAGTAGGCGGTAATCGGTCAACGTGAGATCGTCGTTCTGCCCGAGTGGATGTTCGACACTCCAAGTACCACCGCCAAATTCGCCGGCAACATACCACCAGTCTTCATAGCCATCCCCGTAATTAAATAGCTGTAAGTAACGGGGTTTAGGAAATGTGAGTTCTAGACGGTAATCATCCGACGGCGTCCAGATTAGCCCTGCCACCGGAAGAAGCGAGTAGTCGTCTCGATTGAGATAGACGACCCCCAGTAGGAACTGAAGCGTGTCGGTCGATTTGTACGACATGATTGCCATTCCGCTCACTCGGAAGGCATCACTATTGGTCATCTGGAAATCGCTGTAAACACCAGGCGTGACCGAGAGTACGGTTCCCCACTTTGGTGAAAGCTGCGACATCCAGGTTGTTGTCAAGTAAGCCTGATACAGTGTGGCTGGGGCTTGAACCGAATCCGGACCAACGAGAAAGAACATTCCATAGCCAGGAGTCACCAACAGCGGTGATTCTCGTGTCGGCGCTGGAAACCCCAGCGTCGCGCTGCCGCTGACTTCCGTGATTCCGATGTTGTCACCGCTGCCAGCGATCCAAGTACTTTGAATTGCCAACGTCTGCAGAACGCCATCTTTCGAGGGCTTTAGTTTCGGCCGCGAAGTAAAAACCTCGTCTTCGGTCAGAAACAATGCGTCTTGTTTCTCGACATCCTCCGAGATCATATTTAACTCTGGCGGATTCTCCGCGACCAACTTTGCTGGAACCGGAGGACTTCCCGGCTTTCCGTTCCTTGGATAAGGGGGTAATTCGTAACCGCCTGGAAAGACTTCCGTTGCTGGTATCCGATCGATCGGCTGAAAGCTACCTTCTCGCTGGACGGTACCAATGTCGCGTTGAGCCCACAGTTGAGCTTGCGCGTGCACCGGCGTTGCTAGTCCCCAAAGAAAACCAACCAGCAGTAGTAATGCAGCGAAGGAGTGTGATTGCTTCAAAGCTCGGCCTTAGAAATTGAACCCGCAACGTAGCATCAAGGTGTCATCCACTTTCAGGTTTGGCGTGGGGGAACGATACAAGAGGTTTCGATCCCACACATAGCCAATTTCCGCGTAGGCCCGCAGGCGATTCGGGTGCGTCGCTTCCAATCCAATAAAGACACGATAGTCGTTAATATCGATTTGGTCGCTGACGTCTTGATTCGTGTTGAAGTCGTACCGCTGAATCGTCCAACTTCCTCCACCATACTCACCGCCGACATACCACCAGATCTTGCGATCGCCGAAAGTTGTCCAGTACTTGGAAAGCCGTGGATAGGGGAACGTGATATCGAATCGTGTCAGACTATCGGGCTCCCAGAGAATACCAACCACCGGTAAGATTTTGACATCCAAGCGGTCGATGTAGACGGCTCCTGCTTTCAGAGTCATCGTCGGCGTCAAACGAACGTTGCCGACACCCAGCCCCTGAAGCCGCAAGCTGTCGGTGTTCATCGTCTCGAAGTCGGTATAGATACCCGCACGGAAGCCAAGCTCGGCATACAAGCGTGGTGTTAACTCTGGGTTCCAGGCGAAGTCTAAGTAAGCACTGTAAGCGTTCCCTGGCAGGTCCTGCACCATCGTCGATGGACCGTCCCACAAGTGCAGCACAAACGCCGGTGTCACCAACAGCGGGTGCTCGCTGAACAGAAAATTTGGGAACAGAGCGGTCACCGAGGTTTCAAAGTCTTGAATCCCAAGCGTGTCTGCCTGATCGCTCAATCGTGGTAGGAACGTGTACTGAAACGACAGATTTTCCATGAACCGTTCGTACGGGATTTGGTACGACGGTTGTGGCTGAGCAAAGGGTTGCGCCGGCTGGTACAGTGGCTGTGGCTGCTGTGGATAGAACGAGTTCGGACCGGTTGCAAAGCTCGACGGAGGCGTCGACGGGGCCGGTGGATAACTTGCTGGCGGAGCGTAACTGCTGGTCGGCGGCGGAGAAGCATAGGCTTGTCCGCTGTAGGAAGGTGCGCTGAAGTTGCCGTACTGCGGCGTCGTTGCGTACGGATCCCAACCTGAGATCGATGCCCCCGCTGTGCCGCTTGGCGGGGCAGGCGCAATCGTCGCTTGGGCCCATGCTACTTTTCCTGTCGATAACACGACAAGGGCTAGCAGCGAGCGCACCAATAAACTGGCCAACGGCAGATGAGAAATTTTTTTCACGATTTCGCTCAAGTCCCCCGTCAACACGTGACGATATTAATTAGCTGGACCGGAGCGTGTAACTACCAAAGGGGCAACTTGCAGGTCAAGGCAAGATTGCCCCATTTTCAATGTCTCACCTTATTTCTCGCTGGTGGTGGCCAGTCGACCGGTGGACTTCTCTTCCATGACGCGAACCTTGACAGGCTTTTGCCGGGCTTCCAGATTTACTGCTAGCGTCAACTTATGGGTGCCTGGCTGCCAATCGACTTCCAGCGTATCGGCCGTCGGAACCGGCTTTCCGTCCAGCCATACCGAGAGCCCTTCGGGACCTTCTAGCGACAGCTGAAACTTTCCGCCGGTCGCGACTTCAATGTCAGTTTGCAGATAGCCAAACGGAGGCTGATTGCGATGGGGCTGATAGACGGGCAGTTCTGCCAAAGGCACTCCACCGTCTACCTGACTGAAGATCGGATTCCAAACAAACGCTGGGTTCCCTGCGGCAACCGTATTGTTGCTGGTCCGATTGATTGCCCGATTCGATTCGTTGTTATAAGCCAACGTATTCCACTTCCGTAGATAACGTTGATTTCCAATCGAGAATGCTTCATCTTTGCCCAACTTCGACAGGAAGGTAGAAAGGTCGACGATTTCCTGAGTGGTCAACTCATCGATCGATCCGTCCGGCATCAGTGAGCGTCCTTCAGCGCGATCGTCGATCGTTTCCTTGGCAATCTCCATCTCGCGTCCTTCACCGTCACGCAGGACCAGGAGGTCCTTGCTTTCACGAATGGGAATTCCGGTTAGAACTTTGCCTTCATCGGTCAGAATAATCAGCGAGTGGAAATTCTCTTTCACCTTGGCGCTGGGTCGCAAAAGAGACTCGACGATGTAATCAGGCTGGGCACTTGCCCCTAAGCTGATCAAGTTCGGGCCAACCTTTCCGCCGGCTTCACCGATCGCATGACACTTGAAACAGTTCAATTCTGCCTTGCGGAAGATCTTTTCCCCGGCATGTGGATCACCCGATGTCATGGCCAGCTTTGTGATCTCGGCTAGTTCCTCGTCCGACCACTGCCGCACGCCACCAGTCAAACCACCGGCAGCTTGAATCGCTTCAATTAGTTCCGGTGCAGCCTGAGCACTGCTACGTGCGGCACGCAAAGCGAGCTGGGCCTGATCACGAGCCAAGGTCTTTCCCTTCAATGCCTCGGCCAGGCGAACTTGTCCTTGTTTGCGGCTGATAAACGGAGCCAGAATGGACGTCGCCGGAATATCGTTGCCTTCTTTCACAAGGAGTGCTGCGGCCTGATTCGACGCTTGCGGCAAGGCAAACGCAGCAAGGCTTTCGAGTGCGGCCAGGCGAACTTCCTGGCTGGCATCTTTGTTGTTGATCAGATCGACCAATAGTTTGGCCGTGGGCTGTCCCGGAATCTTAGCGAGTGCACGAACGGCCGCCACACGAGCTGCCGGAGGCAAATCCTTCTCGCCTGCTGCATACGAACGCACCACGTCTTGCGAGGCGACATTCCAAGCAATCGCGGTATCGAATGCCAAGGCCGAAACCTCGGGCGAGGACGAACTATATAGGCTCTCGATCTTCGCGAGGTCTCCTTCCGGCTTCGTCTTCCGAGCTTCCATGGCAACTAGGAACGACTTTAAGATTGGGGCAATCTGTCCATCCTCTTCAGCACGGTTACCACCCGGCAAGATCGAAGTGAACAACTTACCTAGCAACGCGGCATCGCCACGCTGTGCCGCCAGTTGCACCAGGCGTTGGGCAGTTGGTGCATCGTCCGAGGGAACGATCGCAATCGCAGCCTCCGCAACGGCGGCATCAGGAATGGCTTCCATAGCGAATGCCCAACTGGCCGGATGCGCCTTGGCATCTTCCAGAATCTTCGATTTCGTGTTTCCATCGGCGATTGCTTGCTGCAGTGCCGGCACCCACTGGGGAGCCAAATCGTTCGCTAACTGCCAGACAGCAAAATCGAGGAAACGATCCATCGGCTCACGTGTGGCTTCAAGACCAACGATCATGGCTTCTGGGCTAGGAACCGTCGCCAAGGCTCGCACACCTTCCAGGCGAACCCGAGGGTTTTCATCGCGAACTGCGGCAGTGAAAACCACCAATGGGCTCGAAATCTCATCATGCCACTGCGAGGCAACCCGAACTGCAGCTGCGCGAATATTGTGGTTCGGGGAGGCCAGCATCTCTTTTAAGAGCGGCTCGTTGACCTCATCCAAAGCTTGATAAGCCCACAAACCTTCTAAGAAGTAATGAGCCGTCGAGGGATCATCCTTCGCCAGCGACTTCATCCAGGTAGCAAGCTGCGGCAAGACTTCCGATCGTGGTTGCTGTTTGAGTTGTTGTTTTGCTTGTGTGCGAACCCACATGTCAGGCGACTTGAGCGAGGCCAACAATTGCTCGACGGAAGCAGTTTCCAGGTTCATTGGCTTGGCAAGCGGACTCCCCTTCTTGGTCACACGCCAGATGCGACCGTGCACGTGGTCGCGTCGAGGATCGCGGAAATCAACTTCGCCATGCTGAATGATCGGGTTGTACCAGTCGGCGATGTAGATCGCCCCGTCCGGTCCCATTTTGACGTCGACCGGGCGAAACGCGCCGTGATTCGCTTTGATGACATCCTCAGCCTGACGACTCGCGAACCCGGAACCATCCTCCTCAAGCACAAATCGGCAGACACGATGAGCGCGGAAATCATTGGTTAAGGCGCTCGTTTGCCAATCGGCTGGTAAGTGCGAACCACCAACGAGTTCCAGACCACAATGCTTCGGGCTGCCTGGATTCAAACCTTGCACTAAACGCCGAGCATCTGCCGCCGTGACGTAGACAGCTCCTGGAAAGATGTAATTTATCCCTTCACCGTAGGCACCATCGGTTGCGAAATCAGCTCCCCATTGGTTGAAGTGATGCCCCCAGGAATTGACAAACCCGCGGCAGTACACATCCAGTTCCATCGTTTCGGGACGGAATTGCCAGATGCCGCCAGCATTCAAACGACGTACGCCGTGTGGAGTTTCGATGTGGCTGTGAATGTAGATCGATTGATTGAAGTACATCATGCCGTCGTAGCCCCACCGCAGCGTGTGCAAAATGTGGTGGGTATCTTCGGTACCAAACCCTGAAAGAACAACTCGCTTCTCGTCGGCTTTGCCGTCACCGTCGGTATCTTTCATGTGCAGCAGTTCGGTACTGTTCGCAACGTACACACCACCATCACCAGGAAGTACGCCAGTCGGAATCAGTAGGCCATCGGCGAAGACCGTTGACTTATCAGCCGTACCGTCGCCGTTGCTATCTTCCAGCATGATGATCTTGTCGTTGGCAACTTGGCCAGGTTCGATTTGCGGATAGACTTCGCTGGAAGCGACCCACAATCGACCTTGGGCGTCGAAATTGATTTGAATCGGACTGGCGATCATCGGATCGGACGCGAAAAGGTTCACTTCAAACCCTTCCGCCACGGTGAACGATTCCTGTTCGACGTTAGGATTCGTATCGGGGATGACCTTCAGATCTCGCTGAGCCCACACCAAGGTAGGCATCGCGATCAGCAACAACAGCAATGTAAGAGCAGGGCGGAGCATGAGGACGTTTATCTCACAAGGGAGGTAGGTGATTCGAAGCAAGTCGGATGAGGTGGGCCGGTTAGTCGATGTGAACGGTGACCGGAACGGCCTGTTTCAGCTCGAAGATCTTCTGGTCTTGTTCTTCGATCAGCGGATCGAACTGAGGAATCTCGACCGCGTTGTTGCCCTGTTCATGTTTGCGGAACAGGTAGAGGTAGGTCTCGTTTTGCGGACGGAACCGATCAAAGAAGAGTTGGTTCTTTCGCAAGATCGCCTGGCGAAGCTCTTCCGTCTTTTCCATAAGTGGTTTGGCGGGGACTTGGACCGACTTATCCCATTGAGCGGCTGAAGCGGCCACCTTTGGATAGTCATTCACACCAATCGTATGCTCTCCGGCAGAGAGCCCTTCTACATGGAGAACTATCCGATCTTGATACTCTCCGGTAGGAGAGCGGGGATAAGGTAGATCCCAGTTGCCGGAAAGTTCGCCGGCTGCACTAACGGTATGGTCGTACGTCGTTTCAAATCCAAGTAGGTCAGCCATCTTCTGCGAAAGATACCAATAGCCAACATTCGTGAAGTGCTGACCGTTACTCGTCAGATACTGCGGAAGCTTCTCTGCCGTAACCTTTGTAATGTCACCGCTCAACTCCGTGAGATCAAGCGACTGATAGCCACGATCGTATGCCAACTGCTTGATCGCTTGCTGATATAACTTGACGTTCGCGTTGTACGCGGCCGGGTCGGGCAGGGGAGCAGGATGCTTTTCCATCAACGGTGGAGTGATCAATACAATCCGCTCCGTCTTCTTCTGAAGGTCATCAAGCAGCTTCGTGTAGTTCGCCTTGAACGACTCCAATCCGGCTTCCCCTTGAAAGGCTTCGTTCGTGCCGTAACCAACGAGGATGACGGTCGGATTAACCAGATCAACCGATTTCATCAGATGGTTGTAGCCTTCCTTCTGATCACCGAACCGGGCACGTGAGATCGCCGTCGCTTCGTCGCCGCTCCAGCCGAGGTTTCGAATCGCAAGTTTCTTATCAGGATTGGCAATCTGAATAGCGAGTTCGAAGTAGCCGTGGTACTGAGTGCGTTCGATAAAGGTTCCCCCAATCAACGCAATCCGATCACCATCGCGAAGCTCAAGCCTCTCGCCGTCATTTTCACTCTCCGATTGAGCGAGAAGGGTTTCTCCTAAAGACAGCGAAAGAACGATCGCAACACTCAGTAGCAGCAATCGAGACATTAGCGGTGTACGAAACACAGGCATGCTCCAGATTCGAGCGGATTGATGGGAGAATGGGGTGAGTTAGGTAGGAGATATTAGTTTAGCCCGCCGAAAACAGAACTTCCAGCTAGGCCGATTAGACCACCTCACGTTGGAAATAATTGGTGACAATTTGCCCGAATTCATCTCTAGAGTCACATTCGTGTTAAACTAGAAGATCGTCTTGGGGGTTACGTCCAGTACTCCCATTAGGTCGTCACGGCCCAACGAAACGAAGTCCATCCGGAGTCTCACATGCTGCTGAGTTCCTGCCCACGTTGCCACGATTCAATCCGCATCCCAGCGACTGCTCAGGTGAAATCGGTCGTGCGCTGCCCTCGTTGCCGTGAAGAATTCCCGATGCATGAGATCATGGATCAACTCCCACCGGAAGCGGAGATCGTTTCTGGCCCTGGAGCGATTGGGCATACCGTGATGCCCACCAATCTGGCGGATGCGACGGAATACGTTCTCGCAGGGGAAGAAGCACGCGAAGCGGATCCCGATTTTCGCTTCAAAGAGACCGGCTCGCTCAAGAGTGACGTCCCACCAATGGCGAAGATCGATTCGTCTCGCCCTCCCCGTCGACCGAAACGCCCCGAACCCAATATGGCCGCAGAGCTCGTCAAAGTGGTAGTGGGTGGCTTGGTCGGACTTACGTTAGCGTACCTGATTGTGCTTTGGGTCTTAAAGCAAGACCCGCTGCAACTGGCAGAGAAGTTTCCAGCTCAAGCGTATATCGTTTTTCCCGAACAGTTTCGTACCGCTGAGATGAAGAAATACGCTCGCGGAGACAACGCCACTCCCGCTGAAGAAGAAGAGGAAATCGAACTAACGGTCGAAAAGATCTCGATCGACAAGTTCCCTGAGCCTGAAACCACCCCAGCGGAGGAAACGGCGGACAGGCCTCCTGTAATCGAACAACCGCCTACGGAAGAGGAAGTGGTGGTCGAAGAACCGCTGGAGCAGCCTGCTCCACCCCGAGAGGATACATCCGACATAGAAGACGGCCCAGACGTGTTGTCGCTCGAGGAAGAGATCTCGATGGCGACCCAGGCAACGGAATTACTAGGTGAGATCGGCGCTCAAATTCCGCCGCTTCCCGGCAGCGAGCCTGTCGCCCCTACGAACGTGGGTAACGTTGACCTATCTCCGGTCGATAGTGACGAAAACTAGCAGCGAACTTGGGCGGCTTGATCCCTTGTGGCTGCGATTGGCTAACAGTCCCTAGGATCTGCTCGACCGCAGCGGTCAAGTCGTCCACGACGTTCGTGACGAGGGCCGCTCCTGTCGCTTCTGCCTCACGCAAGAGCTCTTGTTCGGTTTCTTTTCCGTAACCAGTGCGAACCAAGATTCCACGAGCTCCGGCGCTCACGGCCGCTCGAAGATCGGATCGCTTATCCCCCACCAGATAGGCCTGGGCGAGAGACACGTTCTCCTGAGCAGCTGCGGCACTCAGCATGCCAGCTCGCGGCTTACGGCATTCGCAGTCGACCATATACTGTTTGACAATCGCCGCCGGATGGTGCGGACAATAGTAATACGCATCAATCGACGCACCTTGATCGGCCAACAACTTATCAAGGTAGTTGTGAACCTCTTCGACTTCGTCTTCGGTAAAAAAACCGCGGGCAATACCCGATTGATTGGTGACGACAATGACAGGGATGCCGGCTTGATTCAGACGAGCAATTGCCTGGGCAGCACCCGGAATCAGCCGCAACTGGTGGGGTGAGCTGAGATACTGAACTTCCTCGTTGATCGTTCCATCGCGGTCCAAAAAGACCGCGGGGCGTCCTGGGCCAGTCCAGATTTTGGTATCGATCGTCATGCCAGCATTCCGTGCGGTGGATCCAGTTCCTCGTCCAATTCGAGGGGGCAGTTTTACCGTTTTCCCATGGCTTCCCCAAGGTCAATCTTCACAATGAATTCCCGACGAAAGTCGACACCCATGGCCCCAACTGGGGTGTCTTTCCGCTAAAATAAGGTCTCTAGCCCCGGTGAGTTCAGCGCAAGAGTTTGGCAGCAAAAGGCTCGAAGGACAGATGACGCAGGAAATTACGGCCCGATTAATCGACCAGAACCTGAAGACCTCAACCACCGAGTCGGAGTTCTCCGATCCCTCGTGGCGCGACGCGTATTCCGATCGTGACCTGGGATGGTTGCAATTCAACAGTCGGGTGCTGCACGAAGCTCTGGATCAGCGCAATCCTGCGCTCGAGCGGGTCAAGTTCCTGGCCATCTTCACTTCGAACTTAGACGAGTTCTTCATGAAGCGGATAGGTCTGCTGAGAACACGTAGTCAGGCCGAACGTTTGAAGAACCGAGTAATCGGGCCGGTGCCGATCCAACAGCGTCTGCACGAAATGCGGCAAGTGATCATTCCGATGCTTGAGAAACGTGGACGCTGTTTTCGCCGCGATCTGAAGCCACTGCTAGCAGAGCACAATATCCACCTCTTAGATTGGGATCAGCTGACCGACACCCAGCGCGAAAAGGCCAATCTATTCTTCAATCGCAATGTCTATCCAGCTCTCACGCCGTTGGCCTTGGACCCGGGCCACCCGTTCCCATACATGTCGAATCTATCGACGTCACTCGGTTTCGTGCTCCGAGTTCCCGATTCGGAAGAAAACCTGTTTGCCCGGGTGAAGGTCCCCAACATCTTGCCGCAATGGATCCAGCTTGATCCCGAAGTGGATGATGCCCGAAATTACATCCGCCTGGCCGACTTGATTCATTACAACGCCGAGAAACTTTTCCCAGGCATGTCGATCATCGACTCGACTTTGTTTCGCATCACTCGGAATTCGGAAGTCGAAATCGAAGACGACGACGAATCGGAAAGCATTCGAACCATCGTCGCGGAAGAATTGCGTCAACGAAAGTTCGAACCTGTCGTGCGTTTGGAACTCTCTGAGAATCCCAATCCTTGGGTTCGTTCGTTGCTGATGCATCAATTTGATCTCTCGGAAGACGACGTCTATGAAGTGCCTGGTGAGCTTGATTACGCCGGCATGTGGCCCTTGGCTTCGCTTGATATTAAAGATCTCCGCGACGAGACGTGGAATCCAATCGTTCCACCAGACTTGGCTGGCGAAGAAGCCGACATCTTTTCAGTGATCAAATCAGGCGACTTTCTGGTTCATCACCCGTACGAAAGCTTCGACGCTAGTGTCGAGCAGTTCATCCGGGCAGCGGCCAACGATCCGAAAGTGGTCGCCATCAAGATGACCGTGTACCGCGTGGGAGACGATACCCCGTTTGTGCGAAGCCTTATCCGAGCTGCGGAAACGGGGAAGCAGGTCGCTTGCTTGATCGAGCTGAAAGCTCGCTTCGATGAAGAACGCAATCTGCACTGGGCCAAAGAACTGGAGAAGATCGGAGCGCACGTGGTTTACGGCGTGCTCGGTCTCAAAACCCACACCAAGATCGCATTGGTGGTGCGGCAAGAGTCGGATGGCATTCGCTGTTACGCCCACATCGGAACCGGCAACTACCATGTGAAGACGGCTCGGCTGTACACCGATCTGGGCCTCTTCACGTGCGAACCAACGCTAACAACCGATGTGGTCAACCTGTTTCATGCCCTCACTGGTCGCTCGCGGGAACCAAGCTTCCAAAAGCTGCTGGTTGCTCCAACCAACATGCGCGAGCAATTCCTAGCCAAGATTCGCCGCGAGATCGAGTTCCAGAAGGAAGGCAAGCCAGGTCTGATCATCGTGAAGGTCAACCAATTGGAAGACCCCGAGATGTGCCAGGCAATCATCGCCGCTTCACAGGCTGGCGTGCGAGTCGAATGCATCGTCCGTGGTTTCTCTTGCCTTCGCGCCGGAGTTCCTGGTCTGACAGAAAACGTCACTATCCGCAGCATCATCGGTCGTTTTCTCGAGCATTCTCGGATCTACTATTTCCAAGCAGGTGCCGAGGATCCGCTCGATGGCGAATTCTATATCGGCTCGGCTGACTGGATGCAGCGAAATCTTAGCAATCGAGTCGAAGCCGTAACGCCGATCGATTTACGTGCCCACCGAGAGCGTTTGTGGGAGATCCTCGACGTCCTTATTAAGGATCGTCGCCAATCGTGGGTTATGCTGCCCGACGGTAATTACGAACAATTGCTAGCCACTGACGAAGATGATGATATCTCGCGGCTGGGCACCCACCGTACGTTAATGCTACTAACGCAACAACGCATGAAAGAGCGGATCAAATAATCGGCCTGCTGAGCCTGATTCGCTCTTGAACCGTTCCCCGATCCCATCGTAATACGTAGGGTGATCACCCGTTGTTTTGCGACCTGACAAGAGTTGCTCACTCGTATCAGGAGTCCCGATCAATGCATGCATCTCGAATTTCCCTGACTACTTGTTTTCTCGCGAGCTTGCTGTTCTCCTTCGCATCCTTTGAAGCAAGCTTTGCGCAGCTTCGTTTGGCCCCGCCCCCCAGTGTGGAATGGGCCAATCCACAACAAGGCGAATGGCGTGTCGCCGGCGATTCGGCAGACGAAGATCTTGGTCTTACACCCGATGAGAAACGAAACATCCTGGTCTATGAACGAGGCAATCGAGCCGTAGTTCATATCACCACGCGAAGCGTTCAGATCGACAACTTCTACTTGATGGAACGCCCCGCGGAAGGATCCGGTAGCGGTAGCATTTTGGACAAAACTGGACTCATCCTGACGAACTACCATGTAATCGAAGATGCCCGAGAGATTCGCGTCACACTGTTTAACGGCGAAAGCTATGTTGCCTCGCTTGTCGGGCAAGACCCAGTCAACGATATCGCCGTTCTGAAGATCGACGCTCCGCAGGATGTGCTGTTCCCGGTTCGCTACGGCGACTCTTCGAAACTGCGGGTCGGTCAGCAAGTGTACGCGATCGGGAATCCATTCGGGCTGGAACGAACGATGACGATTGGGATTATCTCAAGTTTGAATCGAGTTCTGCCTTCTCGTTCTGGCCGAACGATGAAGTCGATCATTCAAATTGACGCCGCCCTAAATCGTGGTAACTCGGGCGGACCTCTCTTCGATAGCAGCGGCCGTCTGATCGGCATGAATACGGCGATCGCCTCCCGTACCGGAGAAAACACGGGAGTCGGCTTCGCGATTCCGATTTCTGCGGTGAAGCGAGTCGTACCGCAACTCGTCGAAAATGGCCGCGTCATTCGTCCTGATATCGGCATCACGCGCGTCTACCAAACCGAACAAGGCTTGATGGTCGCTACCGTCGCGCAGGGAGGTCCGGTCGATCAAGCTGGCATTCGTGGATTTCGTCTTGTCCGCGAACAGATCCAGCGAGGGCCGTTTGTGTATGAGCAAACTCGGATCGATCGTAGCGAAGCAGACACGATCATCGGAATCGATGGCCAACGTGTCCAAACCGCCGATGACTTACTTTCGGTCGTCGAAAACAAAAAGCCTGGCGAAGAGGTTGTACTGGCCGTGGTTCGTGGCGGCGAGAAAGTTTCAGTCCCGGTGACGCTTGGGGAGGGGGACTAGTCACCCACGAAATTCACCACAACATCGCCGGTTGTGGTATTGTTCTTAATGAATTCCCGCGGTTGACCTTCCGTCTGTAGCCAAACGTCCAGCAGGCTTGTCCCGCGGGAAAGCTGGAAGGCAGCCCCTGGATGCTGCAGGTCTTCAATGTCGTAAGCTGTCGTATTTCCCAACCACTGCACCATGAGCTTCTGTCCTGGCTTCGCTTCTTGATTTAAGCGAATCTGAACTAAAATCGGATCGACTACTTCGATCTTCCAGCCCAAATGCCGATCCCCTTCGTAGAAGCCATCTTGGTACCGGCAGAGCAGTGTCGATTTTTCTGACTTCTCGTTGATTGGGATCGCCGGAGTCTCGAAATTGCGTGTGGACTTCACATCGGCAAACCATGCATCATATGCCTCAAGTAATTCCTCGACCTTATTCGGCATCGCTGCGGCCAGATCGTGCTTTTCGCCAGGGTCTTTCTCTAAGTCAAACAACTGAATTCCCGTACGGCGATTTGGGGGAACGTCTTTGAGTTTCTCTTGACCGAAGCTACCAACATTTAGCACTAGCTTATAGCGAGGACCGACAACGGCGGCGTTGTGGCGAGGTTCTGGGTCAAGACCACGATGAACTTGAAAGAACAAGTTTCGCGGCTGAACCGAGGAGCTTTTTCCGAACAACTGCGGCCAGAAGCTAATGCCATCCAATCGATTCGGCAGATCAGCCTTGATCCCGGTTGCATCGATCAGGGTGGGAAGCCAGTCGAGATGGGCGTGACGTGAAGCGACTTTCCTACCGGCTTCGAGCTTGGCGGGCCATTGCACGAAGCAAGGGACATGAATGCCACCTTCGTAGACCATCGACTTTCGTCCATTGAGCCCACCGTTGAATCGATTTTGCTGAGGTCCGTTATCCGTCAGGAAGATGACAATTGTGTTCTCTCTTAGCTTGAGTTCATCCAACTTCTCTAACAGACGGGCAAAGTTCATATCGATGTTCTCGACCATTGCGTAGACCTTAGCGGTCGTTTCACTCTGATCCTGCTGAGCGTACTTCTTCCACGCGGCCTCGTCGACGATGAGTGGTGTGTGTGGGGCATTCGTCGCGATATAAGCAAAGAATGGGCGATCCTGGTTTTTCTCGACAAAATCGAGCGCCCCATCGAAGAATACATCAGTGCAGTACCCCTTGGCTTGCACCGGTTGGCCATCTTTCCATAGCAGCGGGTCGAAATAATCGTTGGGTTGATCGGGCGGTTGCGTAATTCCACCAGACTTGTGGACCAGCGAATGCTGAAACCCCTGGTCTTGGGGACGCATCGGGTAGTTGTCGCCAAGGTGCCATTTGCCGAAGATTCCGGTAACATAGCCAGCATCCTGAAAGACCTCGGCCATTGTCTTTTCGTCCGTTGCCATCCTGGCAGCACCACGCGAAGTATGAATCACGCCAGTGCGGTAGAAATATCGCCCCGTCATCAGTGCAGCACGAGTCGGAGCACAAACGGGGCTGCAGTAGAATTCCGTGAGCTGTATGCCGTTGCGAGCGAACTTGTCGATAGCCGGAGTCTGTACGATATCGTTTCCATGCAAACCGACATCACCAAACCCTTGATCATCGGTCATTACAAGAATCACGTTGGGCGGCGCAGCCTCGGATTGTGTATTGGTAACAAAAGCAATCAGCCCAATTAGTGCCAGCCAAATTCGTGAAGGAGTGTGTTTAGTCATCGGAGATTGAAAGCAGAGATCGATAAATGGAAAAGGATTTGTCTTCCTATTTTTGCCCAGGAAGCGGCTAGAATCCACGAGAAATAAATCGCAATTCAAAATCAGGCCAACTTCGACCTATCCCTTTAGCAGCGTCATGCGAGTTACCTACGAGAACCAGCCAGAAGATTTCTTCGCCTTGCTGCACGCACTAAACTGGCGAGAGCGCCTCGCTGGGTACACGCAGATTGCTGGTCTAATACACTATGTCTGGCCAGTTCTATTGATCCTGGCCGTGCTGCAAGAGTGGTTCTTTCTGCAATCATTATTGGTGCTCTTGGGAATCTTTCTGCTGTATTACACGTACGCCTATTTACGTAATTGGTGGAAGCTACCACATAATGTGTTCGTGATACCTGGCGAACAAGAGATTCGCTTGACGGACGACTATCTAGAAGCGGTTACGAAACGAGGAAGTTCGCGCCGCCGTTGGAAATATATTTCCAAGGTCGTAGACCTTCCAGATCACATTGTCATCTATGTCCAAACACGTCGTTACTTGGCGATTCCGAAGAAATACTTCGATTCCTCAGAACAGTCTGAGGCTTTTTTCGCACAGGTTAAACAGCTTCACAACGCCGCGCAAGACCAACCATTACCGCCGCTCGAATGGGAGACATTTCGACATGATTTTGGCTTCGATCATCTGCAATTGATCAAGTACTTGAAATGGGAGATCGACCCGAAGCTCTCAGCGAGAGTTGACACACTCGGTGCCGATCAAGATGGGACCAAGTCCGTTCCTACGGCGCTAGGCTTATTTGGACAGACGATCATGCCCAGCTTTGTCGTCCTATTCCTTTTCTTCTTGAAAGCAACCTACAGCGAAAATGGCCAGTTTGTTCTGCATTCGCTCTTCTACACGTTACTGGTACTCGCGATCTTGTTTGCGTTCATTTTTGGCATGCAGTTGCATACCTACCGCCAATTTCGCAAGTGCCTGGCTCAGCAGTCGAAAATGATTCGCCCCAACCAAATCTGGTTTTACCCCGAAGGCATCGGTACGGTCACCGAAGAGGGCTGCTCGTTCCATTATTGGGGGTTAGTTGGGCCCGTAGAAAATGACCGTGAGGCGCTCGTCATCCTGGACATTCCGCCGTTCGTCTATGCGATTGTCCCGAAGACCTGTTTTGCGAGCTCTGAAGAGGAAGATGTGATTCGCGAACGCATGCGAGAGTGCCATGACATCGCCCACGATGTGTATGAAGAGACAATCCTGGCTGAAACCGACGAAGTGATTGTCGCCGATCTGGTCGACAATCCATTTCGCTCGCCGCCGACGAAGCCGACCTAAATCATTGGCGAAATACGTGGCATGTCCCGCTGCGGACGTTTCACGATCGGTTCGTTGACTGTTAGAAGCTGCTCGACCAACAACTCCGCATCGTCCGCCAAGTTGGCGATTCTCGCCTCCCACATCGGATTGATGAGACTTGTCTGATCAAATAGATCCGCTCCGAAGCAAGACATGACTGCCCCTGCGATGTCGCGATTCAGATCGGAGTTGGCCGGCTCGTTGACCAGTTGATTCCCAAACGCATCGACTGCCGATTCCAGAAGCATTGTCCACGTCGCACTCCCTTCCATGCTGCTGCGTTCGCCACGGATGTCGCTTCCAAATTCGCGAACACGTGATTGATCGTAGCCGAAACTATTCACATCGGTTTCGGCCGCAATATAACCGAGAAGCATATCGGTCCAACGCTCAGTACGACGACGCAAGCGATTCAAAGGGACCATCATGGTCGCCTCTAGCCCGCGACCATGCAGTAGCAGATTAAGAGCGCGGTTCCTGGCTTCCATGTGCCCCAGAAACACACTTCGGGCGATCGGCTCTGCAGCAACTTTGCGATGAATTCGATCGTAGGCAACGCAGGTCGAAATCCAGACTCGTGTCAGGATATCACTCACTAAGATCTCCTCGATCACGGGTCGAGCCGCATTCCAGAATCGTGGAAGATCGGTCGCACTGCCGGTCTCAAGCAACGTGGCATGCGTTTTCAAACGGATTCCCCATCGGTCGAGCCGACACTTCGATGCGATCCAGAAACTCTCCAGCGCCGACGGAGAGTGGGCAGCTTTTTGGCGTAAGTAATTGGGGGCAAAAACGGCCATGTAGGCAGCAATTTGAACGTGTTCGCGGGCGTGCATAGAGGCGGCAATTCTAAGACGTGACTTGGAATGCTTCGAGCCAACATGCGGGCCAGCTCGAACTGAGATCTTTGGTAAGCTAACTATTTGCAAAGCTAGTGCCAGTCAGCTTCCACACGAAACATCTCAAGTCGCAAGCCTATTCACTTACACCAGTTACAGCACACGCAACACATTTTTCAGTGCCGTTACACCGCGGCAAGAATGATGTGGCAACGCAACATGTTGCGTCTCAACAACAAACAACTGGTCGCGATCTAGCCTTTTCGCACGGAAGCAACCGAATCATGAGATTGCCACTTTCGAGGCTAAACAAATTCGGACTCAACGAGTTGCCCATCTTTTAGCTCCCAAATCTGACATTGCATCTTCGATTTGGGTTCTCGAATGTGAAACACGACTTCCAGGCGTGAAGGATGAATCGAATCGAGCAGGGACGATCCGATCATAGGATGAGGCGAAGCGACATCGATTCGATCGATCTCTTGATGCTCACTATTTTCGAGCAAGATCTGGATGCCAGGATCAATTCCCCGATGGACGACCGTCGACTCAAAGATGTAAACGTAGTAAGTCTGACCATCCTCGTTGTGCCAGACATGCTCGCCGCGGAGCCGATACCCAGAGTGGCAGAACTGCGAGCTCTGACGGCGAAGCCACTCGTGACCAGCCCCTGTAATTTTGGCGATTGAAGACTGATAGATAACCACTAACACAACCAACACTGCCAGAACGAGCACCATGGCTCGGAGCTTCTTGCCCATTGTCTTCCCCCAGAATCAGCTAACGATTGTCCGCCTCTGGAACGGCTGCCACTCGGTAGTGAAATGCCGACAACTCTGTTCTCTCTCACATAATCTGACATTTTCCCAAGAAACATGCGAATATTTCTTGGCATATTTTTCAGGCGATTTTCGCCCGTCACGCCAAGATAGCGCAGTAAGAGCAGGACAATTCGACCTTGAATCGAGGAGAGTTCCCCGCTATTAATCTCCAGCCCTTGAACGATCTCGGTCAAACTTACCTAGCAAAGACGAGTCAGCCGTCTATCTAGTTTTGATCCGCCTGACTCAAGAAATCAGAAATCTATGCCGCGCGAAGACTTACATCCCCTCGTTTTGCCCGAATTAGGCCTGACCGACATCCTGGTCCGCACCAGTTTGTGGCTCGTGCCGCGTGGTTCATTCGTTCGCGAGGGAGATCGCGTTCTGGAGGTGCTGGCAGGAGAAGTCACCTTTGATGTGACCTCCCCGGCGACTGGCGTCCTGTGCCATCAAAGCACGGAAGAAGACGACATTGTGAACGAGGGTCAGATCCTCGGTCATATTCGTGTCGGCGTATAGCGTCTATTTGTTGGATAGGCGCTTACGGGCGTCAGTTGATCTACAATCCACCGACTAGTCTTTCGACAAGATATCGATCTTCTCGATCCGTCGCTCGTGTCGGCCACCATCGAAATCGGTTGTCAGCCAAGCATCGACGATCGGCAGCACATCGGCTTCAGCGGTCATGCGCTCGCCAATCGAGATCATGTTGGCTTTGTTGTGTTGGCGACCTAGCTTGGCCGTCTCGACATTCCAGGTCAAAGCGCAACGGATGCCTTGGATTCGATTTGCGGCGATCGCCTCCCCATTCCCAGATCCACCCAAGACAATCCCGCGTTCGCATTCGCCATGCGATACGGCCTTAGCGGCAGGGATGATGAAGTCGGGATAATCACACGACTCGTCCGAGTCGGTTCCAAAATCGACCACTTCGTGCCCTAATGACTTCAGATGGTCGATGATGAAGGTCTTGTAGTGATACCCGGCATGGTCCGAGGCGATAGCGATCTTCATGGGGGAGCAATTGAATTAGGGAAACGGGGATATCCGCGCAAGTTAGGAATATCGATCAAAACCAAGCGGTTTATGATACCCCAAACGGAAAGAAATGCCATGCACCCCTCTCCCCAATTTGCCATCACATCGGCAAGACATCCACGGCCGGAAACCAGGGCGGATCGTAGTCGAACAGCTTCATCGCGGTATTCAGGGCAACCTGTGTCGAAGCGTGCAATTGGCCCGATTCTACCAGCGATGGGAGTAGGAGATCCCCCAAAACCAATCGGACCAATTGCCCGCCCGACAATTCCAAATAACTGCGTCCGAGTCGACCATCGGTCAAGGTTCCCTTCCGCTTACCGAGATGGATGCAGTACTTCTCTCCTTCCACGAGAAGACCTAAGTCGAGTGGCAATTCGAGGTTCCTGGCGACTGCCCTCTGATGCAGCACCGAGCAAAACTCGGCCAAGTGCTGAATTGGATTAGGCATGCGCACAAGGATTTCTTCGCCGGGCGGAGAATTCTTACCGCTTGGTACTTGTTGCAAAATCGAATGAACCGGATCCGAAACAGGCGCCTCGAGACGAAACTCTCGATGGTTTGCCTCATATAAATCGCTACAGATTCGATTAATCAGTGGTACTTTGACCGCTTTCTCGTGGGGCTGAGTAATGACTTCCAAGATTTGCCGATCTTTGACGACCGCGTAACCGGCGATTCGCTCGATGGCGTCTTCAAAGGCCAGCTTGTTGCCACCTCGAATGGCGACATACAGTGCATCGAACGCCTTACGTCGAATTAGCCAGTCCCACATCGCCGCAGATCGCGGAGTGCCGACTTGGTTCGCCCGGAACGATTTCTCGTAAAGTGATACGAGAGCGTCAGCTTCCACTTGTCGCATCAGGCGTATCCATAGCCCTGACTCTTTGTTGGCGCGTCGATCACTGATCTCGCTTTGGCTTTCACCACGCACCGAAACCAAAAATGGTTCCGTTGCGGCGGTGCTGCGGAAGTCGCTCGATAAGGCGACCCACCCAAAGCGAGTCAAACGCTTCGCCATCGCCGCGCTTGTGCGATGCATCATGAAAGAGCCACCGAAATGATCGAACGACTCGTCCAGGCACTGAAAGAATGCGTCGACGTTGGTCATGTCGACATATTCCGGCGCTAAGACAAATTCACTGGCTCGCAGGTAGGAAACCAGCGATCCGCCATGCCAGATCTGCTGAGGTACACAACGAATGTGACCAATGATCTGGTTGCCCAGGCGAAACGTCAGCCGCTCGCGCGGATCATAATCTGGCCGTTCTTGCTGCGAGTGAAACTCGTTTTCATCGTACTGAAAAAGGCAATGCTTCATCAGTTGCAAGATGGCAAATTGTTCACCTTCATGACTGCTGGTGAGGCGAAACCTAGCCGTGTCTCCGCGAGAAGAACTCGCTTGAGAATAGGGTGATGACAACGGCTGAATCGGGGGCGAGTAGGTCGATGATACGACGCGACGCATTCAATCCGACTCCGTTCAATAAAGACAAATCCCTTTGCGAAGTGAACTCTCTCCTTAAATTAAAGTTCTTTTACAGCAAGGTCCAGTAGTAAATTCCGCAATCCGTCTTTCGGGAACAGAATGAAAGGGAATTCGCGCGAAGCCAACAGGCTTTCTTGTTGAAGTTGCTGAGCAACTTGATCACGCTCAATTCGAAGGCGCGCAACAGGTTCGGTAATTCGCTCGCGCATCGCCGCGTTCACTTCTTGTAGCTGACGATGCCACGAACTTTTTTCTGAAAGAGTTGGAATGTTTTCCAACAAGTCTGACTTCTGTGCAACCAAACTGGCCCAATCTGGAGCGTTGATCGCAGCTTCGTCCACAACTCTCTCCGGATTGAAGTCCGCATCACGTAACTTGCGTTTGATCTCTAATAGATCTTCTTCCGTTGCCTGGGGACGTGGAATTGGCAACAAAGCCGACGCCGTCGCGGTGACAAATTGCGGTGGTTGCACGAAGTAAAACCGACGGATGATCTCGTCGGTTACCTGATCATATTTTGCTCCACCAATTCCATGGATGAACAAGTCGGAAGCGGCCAGCCGCAGCACCGTCGTCGTTGCCAGGGCACGCGGCCGCACGTACACCCTACACGCCCTGAGTGACTGAAGCTCGGTCACCAGATCGCCATCTGATGCGAGCTTCGTATGCCAGTCACCACGATCGGAAAGCCGTATGCCACTTTCCTTGTGGGCAATCCACAGCGGACGTCGTCGCGGATTCTCTTCCGTCCACATCCAGAAAGGAACTTCAATCCAGTTTCCTTCTGCGCCCAAGTTAGGGACCGGATGCGAAGTGCTTCGAATCCCGTGCACCATTCGATATTCGTTGACGCACGCGTTGTAGATTTCCCGGTATCGCCCAGCTTCTTCCAAGATGCCTCCGACCATCGTCAGAAACCACCGCGTCTGACAAAGCTGGCTCAAAGGAACGTCTAGAACGTTCAAGCCGAACTCAGCTTCTAGTTGATTACGAGCTTGTGAGAACGCCTGCCCTAGCGGTTTGCCAGCTTCAATGGCCGCCAGCACATCAGGCCAGAAGCTAACAATCATTGGATCAGCCACGAACTTTCCGAACGTTTCCACAGTCCGCTTAGAAAAACTTCGCAGCATCTCAAGAGAATGAATCGTAGTCATTTCCCACGGCTGTTGCGGCCCTGGTTCGTCATACGCAATACGCGCCGGCCGAGGTTCACCAGGTGTGCCGGACAAGGCCGAGATTGAAGGAGCCGGAGCAGTATCGTTGTCGACGATAACGTTGATCGCTGTACCCGAAACGTTGGTCGCGATGCGATCGATCAGGAAATTCTTGAACCATACCCCAGGATGATAGAGTGCCGGCTGATGGCCGCTGAGAATAAGCGGTGCACTCGTATCCGGCAAAGAACCGACATCACGATACTGCTGGGTGAAATCATAAGCCAAACGGACGATCCCTTGCCGAGCCTCCTCCCGAAGGGAATCGAATGGGACACGTCCCACACTGGTGGTTGCAGCCGCATGAAAGCGCTGGCGATTTGCGCTGACCAACGCCGCTGGCGAAAGAGGACGTGGTGTTACGAGCGATTCACCATGACCACGAGGTGCGCGGATACGCTGGTACTGGATTCCGGACACTTGAGCAGTCATGAGGCAGACGGCTTCGTAAAACTAATTTAGCAAGATGCCAGCGCGTGCACGCCAGCCTTGGTCAAACCGCTTCGTGCCAAACTGCGATCCAACACAAAATGATAATAGTTTAAGCGGGTACCCCCGTCGTCGAGTGCCCCACCAAACGATCGGTTTTCGTCGAGATAGATCAATGGAACCGGTAACTCAACAATGTTGAGCCCCGCCTTGGCGGCTTCCACCCACAACTCAAGTGGCATCGCATAGCCGGTCTCGGTCACGTCGAGCTTGGCAAGTGCTTCAACTCGATACGCTTTGAATCCGCAAAACGCGTCGGTCAATTGAAACCCCAGCAAACGATTCAGCTCAGAGGTAACACGACGATTGATAAATAACCGCTGCGCCGGTGGCTGGCTTTGGCCAGGGAACTGCTTGAGATAGCGGCTCCCCGAAACGATGTCAGCCGAGCGACACGCCTTGATGAACTTCGGAATCAATTGCGGTTCGTGTTGTCCGTCGCAATCCATGGTCACAACGACATCAAACTTCTGCTCGCGGGCATAGGCAAATGCGGTTAACAACGCGGCTCCATAGCCCGAGTTGTTCTCGTGCGTGATGACCGTGATATCGTCACGTTGTTCGAGGAGCTTCAGAGTGTCGTCGGTCGAACCATCATTGACCACCAGAACCGGATGCCCATATCCCACCACTTGATCCAGCACCGCGTGGATTGTCGCAGCCTCGTTGTAGACAGGAAGAGCGATAAGGGCCTGCTCAGGTGATTTCATAAAGTTCGCCATGGATGATCGAAGTTAAGTTTCCGAGGTTCTTTCGATAACTATTGTGCAAGGACGTCAAATGGGCAATCGACTTCGGGCCGGCTGTCGGCTAAGCGCGGGGCGATTGCCGGAATTTGAATTTTGCTGCTAACTATTGTTACCATAAGGCGTTAGAAGCACAAACCCGTCACATCCAGTCGTCCTAAACCTTCAAGTAGCACGCACTTGGGGACACAACGTTCGTGGCAACAAAAGTTTGGATGCCGACTAAATGAGACACGTTTCACAAATCGCGAAAACTTACGCGAAGTGAACGGGATCGACGTCCTTTCGACTGCACCAGACATTTGCTGTCGGGAAGGCACTGCCCAGGACCGATGCCAACTGCTCAACCGCAAATCGCTCGCTGGCATAATGACCAACGAGAATCAACGCGATATTTTGAGCCTTTGCTTCCAGGCAGGTATGAAAACTAGTCTCTCCGAGGATCAAGCAATCCAGTTTCTTTTCAATGGTGGAAGTAAGTAGCTCGCCTGCCGAACCGCAACCAATCGCAATTGTTTTGATTTCGGCAGTGGATCGCCCTACCACTTTGACCATCGACGCCTTGGTTGCCTGCTTAGCTTTCTCGGCCACCGTCGCCAGGGGTGTATTTTTCGATTCCAACGTTCCCCAGCGTCCGGTTCCCACCTGAGACGTTGGCCCGGAGACTCCCAGCAGATCGACCGGGATCAATGGCTGTATGTCGCTCAGCCCCATCGCTTTCGCCAATTGAAAGTTGATCCCCTCGGCACACGAATCGAAAGCCGTGTGAGGACTGTAAACAGCGATGCCATGCTTGATCAGCTTGAGAAGCATTTGTCCGACGGTATCGGACGAAGTAATTCGTTTGACCGCCCGGAATGGCATCGGATGATGTGTCACAATTAAGTCAGCGTCTGCTTCAATTGCCTCGTCGACCACTTCTGGGGTCACCGTTAAACAGGTCACCACCCCCTCAACAACTTGATCTCGATCGCCGATCAGCAAGCCCACGTTATCCCAGGACTCGGCAAGTTGGCTTGGCGCAAAGCGTTCTAGGAACTCACAAACGGCATTCAACTTAAGTGGATCGGCCACGGGTCACTTTCTGTTGGCAGGATCAAAGAAACGAACGGAGCGTTCCTTAATACTTCACTTCCACACGGTGATTGAAAACCCGGGTCCCACCAATTTCTCGTAGTCGCAGCAAGATTGTGGTCCCCATGAGGTCTTTTCCTTCAGGAATCCGATACACGAGCGTTGTTCGCCCCAGACCAAAGTTCATAATCCGTTGTCGCATTTGCTTCCGGCCAGCTGCGTACAACAAGCAGTCGAACGAGATCAACTCTTCCTGCAAGTTATGCACGGTCGCTTCAATTATCAGATCACCCGTCTCCTCGTCATATTCCGTGGTCGACTCGACCTGCATCATGCCGGAACCGACTTGAATGTCCCGGTAGACGCTGAACTCGTATTCCTTGTCGGCACTGATCTGAAAATCGATACGTACTGGCTGCATTCCGCTCGAAGCATCGGCACGCAGCAAGATCTTGTACGGAGATTTAATCTCACCGCCTCGGGTCAACTTGAACCGGAGAATGCCTGGGTTCACATTCCACACGTCCGGCGAGATCAAGCGAGCCACACCACTCACCGCAGTCGGAAAGGTGTTCTTCACGGTCGCTTCAATCCGTTGCGTTCGACCGAAGTCGCTTTCCAGCCGAGCTGGATCAAATTTGAACGCCAAACGCATCTTCGCTACGCCGTCGTTTAGGCCGATCAAGAATTGCGGGATCGGACCAACGGGGATGATTTGTTTTTTACCATCTTGCTCAGGTGTCGATTCCCGCCCCCAGAGGTCGATAATTTTGACATCGTCCCCTAAATACAGCGTCTCGGTGACTTCTCGCGAATTCCAAACCAACATCACGGTCCGTCCATTGCGTGAGAAGACATGATTAGGACTTCCACCAGGCAACTGAATCTGTCCGAGGTATTCTCTACCAGAGATGAGTCGGGCGGTCGTTCGCCAAGGGAGAAGTAGTTCCGATGGGGAACCATCTTCGTTCATCAAGCCATATTCTCGATCAAACGGCATCGTCATGAAGGCCGCGTCGACCCGATGGATTTTGGCAGCCACCATCTTCTCGACCAAGTCGCGTGCTCGTTCTTCCGTCGAGTACTTGGAGCGGGGCAATGGAAAGACGGTTGCAAAACGCGTCGTCTGTCCCATCGATTTGTCGAGGTAGGTTCCCAGTTCGTCCTTGGTCATCGGTAGCAAGCCGTCTATCTCGCCACTGGCCGGAAGTACCGAAAACGCCAGGAAGTCGAATGGCGGCTTCGCTTCGCTTGGAGGAGCAGCCATCCAACGCCACGGAATGCCCAGGATAATATCCTGCCCGCTAATACGGATTTCCTGTCGGATCTGCCGGAGTTTCTCATCTAGGTTGCGATAACCAACGAAGCTCACGTCGTTGTCGGCGCCTAATTGCCAGTAATGGACCGTCAAAGAAAGTCGCGTGAGGATCGGTTCGATGTAGGGTCGCCACAATAGTGGCTCGGAAAAGACATTCGCGACCAACATTGTTTCCTGCTCACCGAACAGATTACGAATGTCGGCCGGTGGCTTATCGATCACGGCAACCATGTTGATGTGATGCTTATGCAATCGCTCGGCGAAACGCGCAATGTTGTTGGCCCGTTCCAAGTCGTTGTCGGCATACCACACCGGAAATTTCACCCAGCTAACACCGCCTGTGACCAGCAAGTCGAACATGCGCTGGAAGTCGAGTGGCTTCTCCCCGTCGGGTAGTGTCCACCCGAATTCGCCCCCTTCAGGGCTTACGTCACGCGAGACCACCGCCATGGTCATCACACGGCGATGCATCAGCCCAGAGCTTCCCATCATGGTGGCGCGGACTTCGTAGTAACCGTTCTCGGTAATGGGGGGCGTCCAGTTGATATCCCCAGCGTAGCCAACATCCCAATCTTTGTCCTGGTGGGCCTTCTTACCGAACAGCTCCGAGATCTTCTCTGCCTTACGGGCAACCACTTTCGCATCGAGTCGACTTTCATGTCGAGCCAGATTCTGCCGGCCAACGTCGACCAGTTCAAAGATGATCGTCGGATCGCGTTCCAGAATGCCGGAGACCTTACAGTTCACCTCGATCGGCTGATCGTTGTAATAACAGAATCCCCCATCGGCCGTTTCCAACGTCATCTTTGGAAGTCGAGCGAACCAGATATCATCGAACAAGACTTCGCCGGTCAGATCTTCATCGACTTCGTTTTCCGGACCGATGTGCAAACCAATTACGGCCAGTTCCAATCCCGAGTTTTCAGGAGCGATGGGACCGATTCGGATCTTCAGCCAATCCCCAGTTTCTCGAAACTTCTCCGAGTAGTAAGTTTCAACTGGCTGCTGATTGCTATCAAAGAAGGTCAAGGAGATGTATGCCTTGTCATACTTCAACCCTTTCGTCTTAATCCGCGCCTCAAGCACGTAGCTGAAGATATCGCGGATGGCGATCGGAGGACTATAGGCTGTGGCCGACCCACCATCCAGCTTCATTACCAGAGCCCGCTTCCCTTCTCCTGGTTCCTGATCGGTAATTTCAATATCGACATAGCGCGGATAACCAGGGCCTGTTCGGCGCGTCCATTGGTCTGGCCAAAGGTCGTAGTTAAGATCGGAATCTTCTTCAAAATCGCAATGAAAGAGTTCGACTGCCTCGGGGTGGCGTTGGTCGATAGGCGTATCCTTCCAATCCGCGGCCACGATCAGCAAGGGTATTAGGGCGTACGATAACATATGCTTCATGCGGATTTGAGGTCAAAGCGAGACGTCCCAGCGCAGTCCGGCTGGGTCCGTTAAAATGTTGCTTACCCCTGGCAGCCTGGGCGGCACCCTTGCGGAAAGCACGATCCGCCATGACGATGAGAAGCACGAAAATCGCTATAATCGTTAATTCGCCTCCCCAACCTTGCCTTACTTAGCGCAACCACGACCGACAGACAATCCATGATTCGACTAAGCGTTCAACTTCGAAGTCTTCGTCTTCCCTTTCGTCAGGCCCTGCAGACTGCCGGCGAGTTAGGAGCCGATGGGGTCGAGATCGATCTGCGAAACGAACTGCGTCCAGAGGAACTCACTCAAACTGGGATTCGGCATCTCAAGAAGATCCTTAGCGACTACAACTTGAAAATCGCCTCGGTGCGTTTCCCAACCCGTCGCGGATACAACGTGTTGGAAGATCTCGATCGCCGCGTCGCCGCCACGAAAGCCGCGATGACCTCAGCCTACCAGCTGGGTGCGAAGGTCCTGTGCAACCACATCGGTGGTATCGATGAAAACCTGGAAGCAGAAACGAACACGCGCCTTGTCGAAGTCCTTCACGACTTAGCGCGCCACGCTGATTCATGCGGAGTGACGTTCGCGGCAACCACTGGGCAAGTCGATGGGCCGATTTTAAAGATGTTCCTCGACCAACTTCCGGAAGGAGCACTTGGCGTCGATTTCGATCCTGGGGCCTTGATCATTAACGGCTTCTCCGCCGATGAATCATATCAAGCGATAGCAAAATACGTGGTCCACGTCCGCGGTAAAGATGGTGTGAAAGATCTTGCCCGGGGACGCGGTATCGAGGTCCCCTTAGGACGCGGAACGGTCGACTTCCAAATGCTGATCGCCATGCTGGAAGAAGCTCGTTACAAGGGATACATAACGGTTCAACGCGATCATCCTGAGAATCCTGTACAAGAAGTCGCCGACGGATTGGCATATTTGCGAAATATTCAGGTTCCATGATCTTGTTTGGCGAGCTGCCGATTCCGCGATAGGATTGAGGATGTGGCTCTCTCGGCTACTACATTCGCTGGCCCCTAAACGTTTCGAGGAGATCTCCGTTATGTCTCGCACTACCCACCTTGTTGTCTTGCTCGCACTCGGTTTTCTACTCGGTACGCATTCGTCCTCGTTGCTTGCACAAGATACCAAGCCATCCGACGAGCAAGCGAAGCTGTTCGAAAAGTTTGAACAGACCTTGAACAACGTTGCCTTAGTTGGGTCGTTCACAATCACCGGCAAGGAAAATCAAGGGGGCAAGCCTGAACGATACGAAATCAGTAATGTGCGGAAGCTGGAAGAAGGGGATCTGTGGCTAATCAACGCCCGCATTAAATACGGCGACAAAGACACCAAGATTCCTATGCCGCTGGAGGTGAAGTGGGCCGGCAAAACGCCTGTGATTACGCTCGACAACACCACCATTCCAGGGCTCGGCACGTTTAGTGCCCATGTTGTGATCGACGGCGACAAGTACGCCGGAACGTGGACCCACGGCGAAGTGGGTGGGCATCTTTACGGCAAGATTAAAAAGCTCGAAGACTAATTCGACGGCCGACGCAGCATAGCCCCAAGTGTCCGGCATCGCCAATCCGTGCCGGGCATCGACGATAGTGAGTTTGTTCGCTACTCAGATAGTGTCGTCAAACTGGCGATCGCGAGCGCGGCGGTTTCGACGCGTAAAATTCGCTTGCCGAGCGAAACGACGTGGCATCCGGCTTCCGCGGCCTTGGCAACCTCGGCGTCGCTGAAGCCCCCCTCCGGTCCGATGAGGGCGAGGACCTCGTCCACTTTCTGAACAACTTCCAGGTTCACAGGCTCACCGCTGGGATGCAGCACCAGTGCGCACGTCGGCTTGGCGGCCAACACGTCATCTAAAGTCTGCCCCTCTTCGACCGTCATCAGGTGATTACGCTCACACTGTTTGCTCGCTTCAATCACCGCCCGACGGAGACGTTCGATCGCCTTTTCGACTGGCTGGGCGACTCCACGTTCGGTGATTAGGGGAATCATGCGATTCACACCAAGCTCGACTCCCTTTTCCACCAACCAACGTTGGCGATCTCCCTTCGGTAGGGCAACCGCGAGTGTTAGCTTTCGCGCTGCCTCCCGCGAGACTTCCTCTTTCTGCCGAACCGACCCGATAACTTTTTTCTTGCCAACCGAGGTCAGCTCAATCTGATACTCGCTGCCGCTGCCATCAAACCCAACGACAACATCACCAATCTGAGCGCGCATCACCTTGGCCAGATGCTGTGATTCTGCCTCGGCGAACGTGACTTCATCGCCGATGGGAGGTTGTTCCAGAAAAAATCGTTCGGACATTTGGCTTTGCCGGCCAGAGATCAGGAATGCATGAAGACTGCGGTCGGATTCTACCGAAACAAACTCGTGGCAGGAATGCCCTGCGCACCACTTGCTAGCACTGGTGCGGTATGCCAGCAGCCCTCAATTGATTGTCGCCTCGATGAGTCCTTTTTTCGAAAGCCCTGCCTACCAGGAAGCCGTCGCTCGGCTCGAGTACGCCCTACAGCGTCACGACCGCGTTGCGGTTTTGACCGGCGCGGTCGGCAGTGGCAAGACTACGCTCCTGGAAAAGTGGACTGGCCAACTTCGCCGCGGCGGGGCAATCGTCGCGCATCTTCGCACGCCAGGAACCTTCGAACACGACTTTCTATGGGACTTGGCGATTCAACTGAAAGCCAACGTCGGCTTGGCGACCACACCACCCGAGCTTTGGTTTGAGATCCGCGAGCAGTTAACGGCTTTTACGCTTGAGCAGCGGCCAATCGTGGTGGTGGTGGATCATGTCGAAGAAATCTCCCGTGAAACGGCCGATATTCTGCTGACACTGGCCCGGCTTCACTGCGGTAGCGAAACCGAGGCGACGCTGATTCTCTCGGTCGATTCTCAACACCTGCAGACGTTCGATACGCGACTTTTGAAGCTCGCCGACCTGAAAATCGAACTGGAAGCGTGGAATAGCGACGATATCGCCAAGTTCACCGAAGCCTATCAGGCAGCCCATCCAGAGGCCCAGTTGACGCTTGATTCCGCAGCGATTGAAGCCGTCTCGCGCTATTCGGACGGCTTACCGCGTGTCATCTCGCAGATCCTCGATCTTTCGCGTCTGGCCCTGGCAGCGAGCGAATCGACGTCGGTCACCCCGGAAACCGTCGAAGCGATTCGTGAAGAACTTCTGTAAGAGTAACACACTGCATCTTAGCGTAATCCATTTTCAAATAGTGACTTACGTCTCTTTGTCAGCTTTCCAACCGCCCGGAACTGGCCTGGATTCAGAGAAACAATTGGCTAAGATTGAGGGATTACACAAGCACTGCCATCCCTCCGGTTGCACTCAATGTCCAACGAAACCGGGTCCGCTCAACCACCCTCGGACCAAGATCCTTTTGCTCCCGTCGCTATCGACCTGAAGAATCCCTCGACGGCCGTGTTCCTGGCTTGGTTGATTCCCGGTGCCGGACACTTGTACCAGGGTCGCCGCGGGAAAGGCATTCTATTCCTGGTTTGCATCCTCTCGATTTACTTCCTCGGATTATCGATGGGGGGTGGCCGAGTGGTCTATGCGAAGTGGGACAGCGCGGAGAAGCGGCTTCCTCTTCTTTGCCAGTTAGGCGTCGGCCTCCCAACGCTACCAGCGTTTGCTCAAGCATACCTTGTAAAGAATCACAAACAGCCGATGGAGTTCTTAGGAACCCGCTTGATGGCGCCTCCACTCGACAAGGAAGAGAACGCCAGTTTGCATCGCAAGTACGGTTACCTCTTCGAGATGGGTACGTTGTACACCATGATCGCCGGACTGCTAAACGTGCTGGTCATCTACGATGCTGGAGCCGGCCCCGTGTGGATGCTTCCTGACTCGGAGAAGAAGAAGCGAGCCAAAGACAAGGACGACGAATCAGAGTCGGCATCCGAGTCCAACAAACAAGATCCCGCCGCGAGCGTTTCCGCCAGCTAAGCATATCGATACGAAGGACCCGCTCTGATGGAAAACCTGGCTCTACTCGCGATGTTTCCTGGTTGGCACCTGGTGGTTTACGCTCTCCCTCTGATCACCGTGGTTAGCTTGGTTTACGGTGCCACGCGTCACGAGCGCTGGCCGGCGATTCTCAAGCATGCTTGGGATACATTCGTTTGGATCGTCGGCTTTATGGGAGTGGTGTTTGTGGTGATTCTTCTGGCGGGTCTGTGGGGCTAGTCTCGAATTTCGGGGCCAGCTTCTTATAGTCGCCGTCCAGCCACAGCGGAACGTCGCTCTTATAGTATCGCGAGAACCGACTCTCGCTCGGTCCCCCTGGCATGTTTGTCCAAGCCAAGTCGGTCGCCATGTCGGTCACGAAATGGTAACTCGGCGCGAAGGTCGATTCACGCGTCGCCGTCTGCAACACGTGCCCTTGAAACACCGTGGCATGACAGCCGGGCATGGGGTATTCAGGGCTATCAAAACCAAGCAGGCGCCCAACATGCCCGCCGCCGAAGAAGCGGTCGGTGAAGTGGAAGCTATTGAATTGCCCCCAAGTCACTTCTTTTTCGAGCAGTGCTTTCTCGCCTGCCGTCCGAATCATCTCCCCCTTGTCACGCGTCTGCCACCACAAGGAGAGATCCTTCTTCAAGATCTCGTCGCACGCCGCGATGATCATGCTTGAGAAGCCAGCACGCGTCACCAGGTAAAGCGTCCGCTTGGGTCCCATGCCACGTTCGTGTCCGAAGATTTCCAGCAGCGTGTTTCGGTAAAACCGCTGAAACAAGACCGCTTCGGTACTATCAGGGTCGAAGCGATAATCCCAATCTTCGAGCTTGTCGCGCAGAACCTGCGGAGCGTACGGCAACAGGATCGGCAGGATCTCGCGTGCCTGAAGACTCACCAGATCGTATTGCAGCGTCTGCATGTCCTCGATCGTGACTTCACATGCGGCCTCAAGCACCTCGACGATACGACGCTTACGATAGCTGGGCAATGTCTGACTGACCAACTTCGGTCGGTTAGGCTCGTTGATATCTTCGTTGGCCGTGGCGATGAAACCACACTCCGGGTTGTAGATCCGTGGAAGCTGATCCGCAGGAACAACCCCTTGCCAGTGATTCCGCGCATCCCACGCCGCTACCGGACCGAGACCAGAGAAGCCATTTCGGCGACGCGGAAATCGGCCGTTACCTTGCATCCCGATATTGCCTTCGACGTCAGCAACTACCCAGCACAAGGTCGGCTGCGGACAACCTTTGGCCACATCCAACGCCTCGGTTGCATTCTCGGCCGAAAGCATTTGCAGCCACGAGGCGATTGCCATTCCGGATCGCGGCTGCATCCCAGTCCAAGCCAGGCTCAAGTAATAGCCGTCGCCAGACTCTTCCGGATCGACTTCCAACGCGCCTTGCGGATTCTCCAACACTCGCATCGTGGCAGAGGGCTTTCCCTTAGCGCCGATGACTTCATCTCGAACTTGAAAGTCATACCACGCGTCCTCGCGACGATATTGCCACTTACCTTCTTCCGCCTTGCGGCAGTCTTCGATGAAGAAGTCCGTGGTGTCCCCTTTCATGTAGGTCACACCCCAGCTCACTCTCTTGGTACGTCCCACCGCAACCAACGGACAACCAGGCAAGGTCGCGCCGATCGCGTAGTTGCCGTTCCACCGCATTACGGCCTCGTACCAGATTGCCGGCAAACGGTTCGTCTCGAGATGCGGATCGGAAGACAAGATCGGGCTACCACTCTGCGAGAGCTTACCGGAAACAACCCACGCATTGCTCCCCGCCAGACGAGGCAGGTCCATCAGCACCTCGAGCGCTTCATCGGAAAGCTTCTTCACTCCGCGAGCTTGCCGCAAGATTTCAAAATCAACATGCTCCAGTCGGCCAGGAAAAAGTTCGCGGAGGGCTCCTTCATCGCCGCCAGCTTGAATCAACGCGATCACGATTCGCTCGTTTTCCAACTGGCTAACCGCCAAACCACCAAAGCTGAGCAGGTTGCCAATGTAGAGCACCGAGGTCGGATCCCAAGCCGCTGCTTCGAAGCCAATCGCCCACATCGGCCAAGTACCGCCGGTCGCTTTCATCCCATCGTTGACGCCTGCGCAGTAGTGATCGACTTGACGCTGAACGTCCTCAGGCCAGTACTCACGTTCCCGCGGCTGATTGCGATGTAAGCCGATTCGTCGAAAGAAGCGATCGGTCTCTAAAAGCTCATCGCGAGCGGCGATCGATTCAGCTGCTCGACCAGAAGCGATGGCCCGGGCGAATAAAATCTGAGTCAGCCGGTCGGTTGCATGCATGTAACCGAGGCCATATAACGCGTCATCAAGCGTGCTGGCCGTAATGTGCGGAACACCAGCGTCGTCACGCTCGATGGTGATGTCTCTTGTTAACCGGGAGAATTCCATGTGGTTGTCGATCCCTGTCAGCTACCCGGGGCCCCGTGTCAGGGAACTTCATGAAACCTGCACGGCCCTTATGTCATCGTAGCATGCTGGCGCGGTCCGTTTGCGACTTCGGACGAATTGTGACATCGTAGTGGGGTATTCTCACCACTTATCATCGGCAGAATGAGGCGTACGAGGCCAGTCAAGCCTTGGGAGCCTGAGCTATCGTTTCCCCCTTGAATTGAAGCGTAATTCACCTTGGACGACCCAGCGGACACTTCCCACCCGCCAGCAATCGCGTCGCAGCAACGACAGCGCGGGCTACGCCAGTGGTTTACCGCCGTCAGCTTCGCCAGCCCCTGGCTAGTGGGACTCTTGGCACTGTTTGTCTATCCATTCTTGGTGTCGCTGTATTGGAGTTTCTGCCAGTACGACCTGATTAACCCACCTCACCTGATCGGGCTAGAGAACTACCAGCAACTTGGTACCGAACTTGCCTCAGGCACAGGGATTGGCAAAGCACTTTGGAATACGAGCTATTACGCCCTAATTTCCGTTCCGCTTTCGATTGTGGTCGGCGTCGGTCTGGCAGCACTTTTGTCGTGCGAGATCCGTGGGCAATCGATCTTTAGGACGTTGTTCTACCTGCCATCGGTTATCCCAGTGGTGGCTTCCAGTATTCTTTGGATGTGGCTTCTCAATCCGGCAGACGGCTTGGTGAACTCAATCCTCGGCTCGCTCGGTCTTTGGCAGCCGCAATGGTTCGCTTCGCCCGACGAGTTTTTCTCACCACATACCTTCACTGCCTCGGCTTGGTCGAATAATTCGGCGCCGGTCGGCTCGAAGGACGCCCTGATCCTAATGAGCTTGTGGGGCATGGGCAACTTCATGGTGATTTACCTGGCAGCGATCGGCGACATCCCGAAATCGCTTTACGAAGCGGCTCGCCTCGATGGTGCCGGTCCCCTGCGTAGATTCTGGAATGTCACGCTCCCGCTGCTTACACCGATCATCTTCTTCAATCTGGTGATGGGCCTAATCCAATCTGTCCAGGCATTCACACAGATCTATATCGTGAGCGAAGGGCGCGGTGCCCCGGCAGACTCGACGTTGATGCTCAGTCTGCATTTGTTCCTCAGCGCATTTCAGCACTTGGATATGGGATACGCGTCGGCCGTCGCTTGGCTGCTGTTCGTGCTGTTGGGAATGGCGACCTGGTTCCTGTTTACCACCTCGCGACATTGGGTTTACGAGGGGTTACGCTGATGACAAGCAATTCCGTCCGCGGCTGGTTGGCGCTCGCGATGCTGTGCGTGATTGTAATCGGGCTGCTCCTTTCCCAACGTTACCTGACGGCGACCGACCATGCGGTGCCCGACGACCGTGAAGAAGTGGTCTTCTGGCACTTCTGGGGCGGTGCTGATCGCGCCATCGTGGAAGACGTTGCCCAACGTTTCAACCAGTCGCAAGAAGAATACTTTGTTCGCCCGATCGCGATGCCGGGGAACAACCTCGACCTGAAATTCTTTCTCAGCGTTACTGGTGGTGATCCGCCTGATCTCTTGAACATTGACGACCCAGTCATTGCCGACTGGGGACATCGCGGTGCGATCTTGGCTCTGGACGAGGTGGCGAGCGAGGAGGAGGTACAGCGTCTCGCCACGTGGTTATTTCCAGCCGCACGACGGCTGGTGACCTACAACGATCGCATGTACGGTGTTCCCAATGGACTCGATATTCGAGCACTCTACTACAACCAAACCATGTTAGATCGTTACGAGCTCGCCGCACCGACATCGATCAGCGATCTCGACCACATCGCCACCACGATCGCTCCGCCAGATCAGAAGACACCGTACGAACATCACGGGTACTTGCCCGATTCACGTCGAATTTGGGCGTGGGGGCCGGTCTTCGGTGGGCAATTCTACAATGCAAAAAATGGACAAGTAACGCTCACCTCACCTGAAATTGAAGCTGCGTTGGCTTGGATGACCAGCTATCGAGATCGCTACGGTCCTTCGGAAATCGCTCGTTTCCGGCATGGTGATCAATCGCTCCCAGGCAAAACATTTCCTCTATTTGCCGAGCGATATGCCGTGGTCATGGATGGTCAGTGGCGAGTTCGCGATATCCGTGCGTTTCAAAAATCGCAACGCGAAAAAGGGGAGCCGGTCACGCGGTTCGGAGTCGCTCCTTTGCCGCCGCCTCCCGGTGGCAAACCCAATGCAGGTTGGGTAAACGGCAATAATTTTGTGATTCCCCGTGGAGCAAAGAGTTCTCGTGGTGCTTGGGAGTTCATCAAGTTCTGGTGTGGCTTTGACGGTCACGAACCACAAGCAGCGGAAACCTGTGTGTCCGGGGGCTGGATTCCCGTTTCCCAGGCGGTGGTCGATCAACCGACGTTTGCTCAATTTCTAGAAGAAGAACCTTTGTTTCAAAACTTCATTGACCTAGCTGGCAGTCAGAACCAGTATCCGGTACCGGTTATTCCAGGAGCACCTTTCTTCAACAACGAAGTGAAGAATGTCTCCGAAGCGGCCATGGCTAGCCCAACAAAGCCAGACCTTGCCCGGATGCTGGAAGACGCTCAGGAGCGGATTCAGTTGCACATCGATCGAGCAGGGAACCGTTAAATGAATCGCCTGCAGAAATCGACTGTTTATGCCCTGCTGATCTTCTTTGCAGCGATCTACAGTATGCCGCTGTTGGTGATGCTGTCGGGTTCGCTGAAGTCGCCCACAGAAATCCAAGTGGCCCCGAATCGTTTGATCCCGGAAACGTGGCATTGGGAGAACTACGCCACGGCGATTCAGTCGATGCCGTTCTGGCAGTACCTGAGCAATACGCTGACGCTTTGCCTTGGTACGGTCATCGGCACCGTGATCTCCTGCTCGATGGCGGCCTATGCATTTGCCAAGCTGAAATGGTGGGGACGGGACAAACTCTTTGCCGTGCTGATTGGAACCATGCTGCTACCCTGGCACGTGACCATGATTCCCCGCTTCTTGCTACTCCGTGAAGTTGGGCTCTACAACACCCTTGGGGCGTTGATACTGCCGACATTTTTGGGGGATGCCTTCTCAATTTTTCTCTTGCGGCAGTTCTTTCGCACGATCCCAGAAGATATCAGCGAAGCGGCCCGTATCGATGGATTGTCGGAATGGGGCATCTATTGGCGCGTGATCATGCCCATGTCGGTCCCGGCGCTGGTCACCGTCGGACTGTTTCAATTCGTTGCAGCCTGGAATGACTTCAGCGGTCCGCTTTTGTTTTTGAGCAATAAAGATCGTTTTCCGTTGGCGTACGGGCTCGAGCAGTTTGTCAGCTCGTATGCTGACCAGACCCACCTTTTATTAGCGGCGGCAACGCTATTTACTTTGCCGGTTGTGGTGCTGTTCTTCTTCGCGCAGAAGACCTTCCTCAAGGGAATCGCCACCACGGGTCTAAAAGACTAGGAAGACGCCTTAAGCAGAGCGCGCGGCCTTAGATGCTGTCGCCGCTACGAGAAGAGGCGACAGCTTATCGGCAGAAGCGGAAAACCTGGGAGCATATCAGTTTGGATATGCTCCCATCAGATTACTTCTTGCGATGACGGATCTTTGCACGCATACGGCGTTTCTTGCGTCCAACTTTGCGTCGACCCTTACCGGTTTTCTTCGTTCCCACGAAATTCTCCGTATCGCTTCATCAAATATGTAAAGGAAATCCCCCTAGTGGGGAAATTAATTCAGGTGGAAACGTCGCATTCTACCAGAGTCGACTGCAAGTTGGCAAGGAACCCATCGCCCGAATACGAAGCCAGATCAACAAACTACCTTGCGTAAACCTCCTAAACATCAGGAGTTCGTCCGTCCGAGGACAAACAGCTTGATCAGCAGCGGCAAGATGATCAGATTGCCAGCGAGGGCCCCAAGCATCGTGAGTCCCACCAAAACTCCGAAGTAAATCGTTGGCACGAAGTCACTAACGCACAGCACACTAAAGCCAGCGATCAGAGCAAATGTGGCAAAAATCACCGCTTTACCAACACTTTGCTGCACCTCGACAAGCGCTTCCCCAGGCGAATTACCTGCGCGGATACTTCGCTGAAATCCGTAGATATAGTGAATCGACGCATCGACGCCGAGCCCCATCGAAACAGCGGCAATCATGGCCGCACCCATGTTGATCTTGTAACCAAACAGACCAAACGCTCCGGTTACCATCAGAATTGGCAGAATGTTCGGAATCAGTGCCAACAGAGCCAGTTTTACGCTGCGAAACGCCAAGGTCATCGTCAGGCCGATACCGACAATCGCTAAGCCGAACGAACGCCATTGGTCGCGAACCAAACTATCGATCAAATGGGTCAGCAGCACGAAGAAGCCACTGACGATCGGCGGTTCGGCGGGAGCCTGATCTGGCTCGGCTTCATTCGCTTTCTCTGCCGCGTACTCCGCGACAATTTCCCGAACATGCTCGATTGTCTCTTGCTTGACCTGGGCTTCCTGACGTTCCTTGGACAGCAGCATGATCCGAAACCAATACTCGTCTGGATTCGCCGGATCTTGAGCATACAGCGATTTCATTGTTTCCGGCATTTGCTTATTGAGCGACGAGATCCCCACGCGGATGGTGGTGTTTTTAATGAAAGCCAATCGCTGATTCTTAATCGCCGGAGGAAGCGTTGCATCGATCACATCAGCCAGACTTAGCACTTTCGAGAGTTCTGGTACTTCCTCGCGTAAACGATTTTCCAGCTGAATGACTTCCCGCACATAACTCCAATCGACGCTTGCCGGTGCCGGTATCGCGACATCCCACACGCCTGCGCCGCCAAGACGATCTTCAACGTACGAGTAAGCCTGGACGATTGGCGTCGACTCGCGGAAATTCTTAGTGAAGTCACTTTCGACCTTGAGCCGGGCGGCTCCCCACAACGAAACGCCGAATGCTATAAGAATCATCGTTCCGATCAGCAGTGGTCGTTTCACGATCGAATCGACTGTCTTCGATAGGCCTTGTTCCAGCTTTTCGTCTCCCCACGGTTTCGCCGGGTCGACGCCCCAAGGGCTGCCGATCAAAACCAAACCTGGCAAGAAGACTAACACCGCAGGCAACACAAGCATCGCCCCTACAGCCATCATGATGCCGAAATCGTGAACCGGACCGACGCTCGTAATCAGCAGTGCCGAGAAACCGACCGCATCGGTGGCACACGCCCAGAAGACCGGGGCTAACAAATACTGGGCAGCAGAGGCCAACGCGACCTTGGGATCTTGTCCTTCATCGCGATACTGACGAAATCGCAGGATGTAATGCACCACGGTGGCAACACCAATCACCGTGACGATCGCGGTCAGCATCGAACTGACCATGCTCAGTTGTAGCCCGCTTAGGGCCAGCGTGGCATGCGTCCAATAAAGCGTGACTTGGACAACCACGATGGCAATGATGACCCAACGAATGCTCCGGAAAACCAGTAAGATCACGCAGGCCAACAACAGCGACGTCGCCCAGCCTAGACGTTGCCCATCTTCTTCCACGTAGCGAAACCCATCGACCACCATGACCGGCTCACCCGTGATCATACCGTTGGGAAGTTTCTCGAAGATCGCTCGCAGTTGCTCAATGAGTTCGACGCGGCTGACCTTGGTCTCACCTTTCGGCGTGAGCTGAATTGGCAATGCGACGATCGTACCGTCCTCGTTGTGGGTATACCCGGAGAACAACTCTTTAATTTGTGGTCCAGCGGCTGAATCAGGGTTGAGCACGAACTCGCGGATCACTTCCCGATCAAGTGAGAGAACTTCGCGAACGCCGTCTAAGGCTTCGATTTCCGTGCGAACCTTTTCGACGCGGGTCATGCCACCACCGTCGAGTGCGAAGAGCTGATCGTCTTCATACACCCCGAGCACAACTTCGTTGCCGCCGAAGATGCGATTGAAACGCTCAAACGACTCAATCAACGGATCGTCTGCCGCGAACATGTTTTCAATCGAGCGATCGAACTGGAGGTTTTGGCCGAGATAAATGGCCCCAGTGGCCAGCGCGATGCCTATCGCCAGCAACAGCCAACGAGAGGCAATCCAGGTTTCAAACAGTATTTTCACCGCGCTTCCTTGCCACAGGGCAGCCATCGTCAGTTTAGGGCGACGTCTGTTATATTCTACGAAGTCCCGCTAATCGTACGAGCCTGCTTCTTTTGACCGGTCAGCCAGATGGATTCCCTCAGCGATGCCCCAGCGAGTTCGCCGCGTCCCACCAGCGTGTGGTTTGACTGGCAGTGGTATACCATTCTTTTCGTGGCATTGGTAATCCGAGGCGGACTAGGATATGCCCAGCTCGAAAACTTTCAGTCCGATCCCGACAGCTACCGGAAGCTTGCCAAGAACGTACTAGAGCTTCGCTCCCTGACCTTTGTTAACGCCGCGGAACCAACGGCGTTTCGCCCTCCGCTTTACCCCCTACTTCTGGCAATCACGAGTCCATCAGGCAAAGTTCTGTCCACGGAAGTCATGCTGCTGCATGTCGCATTAGGCTTAATTACCGTTGGGCTCTCGTTCTACTGGGCTCGCGTAATGGGATTATCCCGGTGGCGAAGTCTCGCCGCCTTGCTCGTAGCCGTCGATCCAATTCTGCTGAATCAATCGTCCCTGGTCATGACGGAAACACTGGCGACTTGTCTGGCGATTCTGACCTTGGTGGCTGTTTCCACGATGGCGGCCACCTCCAATGAAGAGAATACCGAGCGTTTCAGCACTAACTTAACCATTCGCGCCGCGAATATCGCTGGTGCGGTTGCCTTAGCGATATACTGTCGCCCCACATTTTTGGTCTGGGCAGCTTTGTTGCCACTGGCCATTGGGCTGACGGTAGCGACCTGGAAACATCGCCTGACCTCGGTTTCTTCCTACGGCTTGATGCTCGTATTCCTGCTGGTTCCATGGGTAGCCCGAAACTGGCTCGTCTTCCAAGCCCCTGTGCTGGGAACAACACATGGTGGCCACACGTTACTTTGGGGCAACAACGGCGATTACTACGAGTACCTGAGATCGGGCACGACGCCAGTTTGGGACAACGAGGCATTCCACGAAGGCTTCAATAAACGTCATCCATACGAATACACGTCGGCAAGCGAACTGGCCCGCGACCGAGCGGCCTACGTCGAAGCGATTGATAGCATGAAAGCAGATCCCACGATGACGGCTTACAGTTGCCTTGTACGATTTACCATGTTCTGGCGTCCACTTCCGCATGCACTTAGCGCGCAAGAGGGCCTCAAGCAAGCCGCCGTTCGGTACGCAATCGGGGCTTGGTACGCTGTTCAATTTGCCTTGGTGATCGTTGGGCTGATCACTTTAGGGCGAAACTTGGTGAAACCAGGCTGGCTAGCGGGCTTACTATTGATGGCCAGCTTCACGCTAGTACATCTCTTCTTTTGGAGCAATATGCGGATGCGATCGCCGCTGGTTCCCATCTTAGCCGTGCTAGCATGTGCTGGCATCCAATGGATTTACGGGCGTCTCTGGAAAAGCTAATCGGACGGAAGTTGGCTTGCTCTCGTCTGGCCGCATCCCTATAATCCGCCCCGCTTTAACCCCCTGGGGTGCGAATCACTAACTCGCATGCAGCTCGGGAATTACCGTCCTTCAGAGTCGATCGGCAAGGAAGCCAAGACCCTGTTTCCCCCTCATAGGAAAAGTCCGAAGACGCGTTCAGCATCGACTGATCGCGGTTTTGCGTGCTGGTCGCGTGCGCTGAAGATGTGCGCGGTCTGGGTACTTCTATTCGGCATCGCGACGGTCGCTTCTGCAGAAATTCATCTTCCAAAATCGGATACGACGCGTCCAATTACCATCACCGCCGACGACGCCCGGCACTGGCAAGACGGCAACCAAGAAGTTTGGATCTTGCGTGGGAACTGCCGTATTGTGCAAGGGAACACGATTGCCAAGGGACAGGATGCCGTACTTTGGATTGACTACGCACAGCCGTTTCGGCTCGTCCCTCACAAGGTAACCGTGTATCTCGAGAACGAGGTTTACGTGAACTACCTCGACTCGGAAGAAGGTACGGCAATCTTCGAAGGCCCAACTTGGCTGGGCCAGATGTTCACGACATCGCGATTGGAACTTCCGAGCGACACAACGAAGTCGCCCCCTCCCGTTGCCCCAGCAATTTACCACCGGGGCCGCAACGCGCAGCCACTGGACGATGGCTTCGCCCCACCCCGACAAGTGATCGGTCCGATTCAACAGATTCAGTATGACGCCGGCGAACCGCTACCTCCTGCAATCTCGGTCGAGCCGCAGACGATCAAGATTCGCTTTTTGAATCGCTACTCAACAGGGTTCAATGCTCGCGCGGAAAAAGACCCGAACACCGGCGAGACCATCGGAAGAATTGTTTCTGGAATCCATGTTGTCGTTGAAGGCCTAGGAGATCTCGATACGGTCAGCCTTATGGCCGACCGGGCAATCGTCTGGTCAAAAACCGACATCCCCGAGCTGAACGGTGGTGAAGCTCCGGGCGGTGACAAGGACTACGAATTCTACCTGGAAGGCAACGTTATCTTTCGCCAGGGCGAGCAAGTCGTGTACGCCGAGCGGATGTACTACAACGTGCTCGACGAATATGGCACGATCCTCAACGCCGAGATGCTGACTCCGGTGCCTGAATACCAAGGGCTGGTCCGCTTGAAAGCTGACGTGCTGCAACGAGTCAATCGTGATCGCTATCAGGCCTACGGTGCGGCACTGACAACCAGCCGCATGGGCGTACCGCGCTATTGGTTCCAATCGAACCAGATTGAGTACACCGACCAACAAACTACGGTCGTCAATCCAGTGACCGGTGAAGCACAGATTGATCCGATCACAGGCCAACCGAAAATCGACCACAAGCGTCTTGCGACCTCGCGAAACAACACGCTCTATTTTGGTGGAGTACCGGTTTTCTACTGGCCGGTACTATCGGCCGATGTGAACGACCCAGTCTTCTATTTAAACAAGATCAGCTTCCGTAACGACCAGATCTTCGGCTTCCAAACGCTGACCGAGTGGGACAACTACGAAGTCTTTGGCATCGATAATCCATGGGAAGGAACCGAATGGGTAACCGATCTCGACTACCTTTCGTACCGTGGCTTTGGATTTGGCACTCAGTTCCGCTTCAACGACACCTATTTCCCGTACTTCAACAATCCTGCTACAGGCTTCCTGGATGCCTGGGCGATTCACGACAGCGGGATCGATAACCTGGGTGCCGACCGACGCACGCTGGAACCAGAAACCGACTTCCGTGGTCGTGTCTGGGGCCGACATCGCCAGATGACATTCGGCGACTTCCAATTCACCGGCGAATTGGGCCTGATTTCGGATCGTAACTTCCTGGAATCGTTCTACGAGAAAGACTACGACCAGGCCAAAGACTTCGATACCTCGTTCGAGTTGAAGAAATTGATGGACAACAAGAGCCTGAACATTTTTGGCTCGACACGCGTCAACGACTTCTTCATGCAGACCGAATGGATGCCGAAGGTTGACTACTACGTTCTGGGCGAGCCACTGCTATTTGATCGTTTGACGTATTCGTCGCACTCGCAAGCGGGCTATGCTCGTCTCCGCGAAGCGGCAACGCCGACAGATCCGGAAGACCTTGCGAAGTTTACCTTGCTGCCGTACGAAGCGGACGTGGAAGGCGTTGTTGCGACTTCCCGTCACGAAATCGACATGCCGATGGAATTGCTCGGCGCCAAGGTCACGCCCTATGCGTTGGGCGAAGTTGGCTACTGGGGACAAGACATCAACGGCAACGACCTGCTACGTGGATATGCCCAAGGTGGTGTCCGCGGAAGTATCATGGCCTGGAGCGTGAATCGCAACATTCAAAGTCAGCTTTTAAACTTGAACGGCGTCGCTCACAAAATCACTTTGTACGGTGATTTGTCCTACTCTGACTCGAGCCAGGCTCTGTCTCGTTACGCGATGTACAACAGCTTGAATGACGACGCCCAAGAACAATTCCAACGACGTTTCCTGTTCAACACCTACGGTTTAATGGCTGGCCAAGCTGTTCCGCCGCAAGTCGATCCGCGCTACTACGCCTTACGCTCTAACCAACAAGGGTTGGTTACTTCCCCTGTGAGCGAAATCGCTGATGACCTAACCGCCGGACGACTGGAACTGCGTCAGGTCTGGCAAACCAAGCGAGGCAGTCCCGGCAACGAAAAGATCATTGATTGGATCAAGCTCGACATCGGCGGAACCATCTTCCCCGACGCCGACCGCGACAACTTTGGCGAGACCCTCGGTCTATTGAACTATGATTTCAATTGGCAAATTGGTAATCGCCTGTCGGTGTTCTCGAACGCTTATTGGGATTTATTCGATGACGGGCTTCAAACGATTACCATCGGTAGCTACATCAACCGCACACAGATCGGCAACTTGTACGTCAGCTATACCAACACGGTTCAGCCGTTCAAGAGCCAACTGATCATCGCCTCGCTGCAGTATCGCCTCAGCGAGAAGTGGTTCGGTGGTTTGGGAACGGCGTACGACCTGAATCAAAACATGAATCTTGGACAGAACGTCTTCATGACGCGCATTGGCGAATCAGGCTTGCTGACGTTCAACTTCAACGTCAACAGCAGCCGCGATAACATCGGCATCGGAATCAACTTCGAGCCACGCTTCTTTGCCTCGGGACAATACAGCAAGATCAACGGTCAGCCGCTGTTGCCACTGGGTGCTCAAGGGCTGGAATAGCCTCGCATGTGAGGGGAATCCGTTCGCGATGAAAAACGAAATGACACCGCGCGGCTGGATTCGCAAGTTTCAGCTGGCTTTCTCGGGACTGCTCTGGGCGATTCGTACCGAAGGAAGCTTTAGCGTTCACCTGCCAGCCGCGGCGCTGGTCATCTCGATCGCGTTTCTACTTTCTTTCGACCCAGGACGCTGGGCCGTACTAGTCCTGACGATAGGCGCGGTACTTACCGCAGAACTCTTCAACACGGCCCTAGAGACGCTCGCACGGGCGATCGACGACAATCACAACGAGCATATCCGTCTCGCTCTCGACGCGGCCAGCGGGGCGGTGCTGATGATTAGCATGACGGCGATTGTCGTTGGGGGATTCTTGTTTTGGCAACCCATCGCCACGTGGTGGTCGCGCACTTTCGTAAATTAGCGCAGGCAAGAAAAACAATACCCTGCGTCAGGGTGAATGACGCAGGGTACTGTTATAAGTGGCAGCCAAGCCGAAGATATTTGTTAAGCCGATTCCATCCCCAAATGTTAAGGCTGGCCTTCGTAACTTCCTGTTGTGTTGTCGCGTGCCGTGCGATTCGCTACTACGATCCGGTCCGCCGTTGACCTGGGAAGATGTTCTCCCTCCACCTTCCTTTTCAGCTGAGAGCCATGCTCTCTCGCACGGTGATAAACTTATCGGGTCAGGGATTATTTGACCAGTCTTTTTTTAGGTTTTCTTAACATCGGTTACCCGATAACTTCTCCAAGACATGTTGCGGGTACTACACACGCATTAAAAAAGCCGCCAACCAAAATGGTTCGCGGCTTGAGTATTCTGTTAGTGAATGATCGTGATCGGCACCACCATTCCTAGGCGAGCATTAGGCAACGATCTCGTTGATCTTCACTTTGGTGTAGACCTGACGATGTCCCGTCTTGGTCTTGCTGTTCTTACGGCGACGGAATTTTTGGATAACCAGCTTCTCGCCCTGAACGACACCGAGGACTTCAGCTTTGACCGAAGCACCATCGACAACCGGCTTGCCAATCTTCACGCCATCTTCGCCCGAGACCAATAGGACCTGATCAAAGGTCAAAGCGTCGCCCACGGAAGCCTCGAAACGGAAATCGATCCGCAGTTCTTGGCCCTGTTCGACTTTGATTTGCTTACCGTCTTCTTGAATGATCGCGTACATCCGATTGAGTCCAATCGAGTTTCAATATTTCTGGATAAGCCCCTAATGGGGCAATTCGTATCAGGGGAAACCACACAATTTACCGGCAAACAGGCTGGTTGTCGAGGGCGCCATTTACCGTTTTCTTGAGGAAAGGCCCCTAGCTGCAGTTTCCCGCAAACCACGGTGCCTCGGCCCAGCAGGGCAGGGGAGAGGCAGCCACGCTAACCTGTTTACTTTCAGCAACTTAGCGACGACCGTTTCGCGATGTATCGTGAGGGTCGGTCATGTAGATGCGCCGTCCCTCAGCGTCCTTGCATTCGACTTCCACGTGCTCGGGGAAGACCGATTCGCTGCCGATGATGTGGACGACCACGCTGTTGTCATCTTCGATCATCGCAATTTCGCGACGCTTCTTATTGTTCAAATAAGCGGCGACCTCTTCGTTCACCCGGCAGTTTATCTGAGCAGCCTTGGGCTGTTGAGCAGCGGCGATCAGGACACGGGTCACTTCAATGGCCATGCTCTCGGAAGACTTCACCACCCCTCGGCCATTACAGCAGGGGCAATCACGGAAGATGCTACGTTTCAAGCTCGGACGAACGCGCTGACGGGTCATCTCGATCAAACCGAAGGGGCTCGTTCGCAAGATCTTGGTACGAGCGCGGTCCCGCTTAACCGAGTCCTTCAATGCGCGCTCGACGTTGGCACGGTGCTTCTCGCGTCGCATGTCGATGAAGTCGTTGACGATCACGCCACCCAAATCGCGCAAACGAAGCTGACGAGCGATCTCTTTGGCGGCCATCAGATTCAAATGATAGGCAGCTTCTTCTGAGCTACCGTCGTAACGGAAGTTGCCACTATTCACGTCGATGGCGACCAAGGCTTCGGTCTGATCGATCACGATCGAGCCACCACGTGGCAAAGGCACTTCGCGCTGGTGAATTTTGGCGATTTCTTCGTCGAGATTGTATTTGCGGAACAAAGCTTCTTTGGCGTCGTGCTTGTGCAGACGATCGACGAACCGCGGCATGACCAGTTGCAGGAATTCTTTCGCCGCATCGTATTGCTCTTTGCGATCAATGTAGATGGCGTCGACATCCGCCGCGAAGATATCGCGAATCGTGCGGATGATCATGTCGCTCTCTTCGTAGATTTCGCAAGGCCCGGTGGTCTTGCGAATTCGACGCACAATCAGCCGCCACAACCGCAGCAGGTACGCCATATCACGGGAGAGGTCCTTCTTCGTTCGATCCTGGCCGGCGGTACGCACGATGAACCCAAGCCCCTTCGGCGGATCGAGATCCAACAAAGTGCTTCGCAGGCGACGACGAACCTGATCGTCTTCGATCTTGCGCGACACACCAACCCGCCCCAGGGCCGGCATCAATACCAGGTAGCGGCCAGGAATGCTGATGTACGTCGAAAGGGTCGGTCCTTTGTTGCCGATACCTTCCTTGATGACCTGTACAAGGACTTCGTCGCCTCGCTTGAAGATCTCTTGAATTGGCGGCTTTACTCGAGGACGGGCCCCAGGCCGCTGCCGACGACCACGTCGCGTTTGCGTCTTGGTTCCACCACCGGAAGGTCCGTCGTCGTCCGAGTCGTCGCCATCTTCATCATCATCGCCGAAGTCACCACCGAAGCGGGATGCGGCGAGATCTTCCGGACGATCATACTGAGCTGATGGATCGTAACCGCCTTGGCGGAAGTATTGCGGCTCGACATCGCTGATGTGCAGAAAACCGTTCTTACCGACGCCAAAGTCGACGAATGCGGCTTGAATACTGGGCTCGAGATTGACGACGACACCTTTATAGATGTTACCGACAAAGCTCTCTTGGCTGGTTCGCTCGAGATAGAACTCTTCGAGAATCCCGTCTTCGACGATCGCAATCCGGCATTCTTCCGGCTGCGAGACGTTGATCAGCATCTCTTTTTTCATAAGAAGCTCGCTTTGGTGCATGGGGCCCATGACCGCAAAAGCTTTTACGAATTGGGATGTCGACTGCTGTGCAACTTGTCGGCCGACGATGACGTCGATGCCGAACCCTGGTCCGGATCTTCTACGTCAGCCCAAGTTGGGCTTCGGGTGTTTTCACGCGGCTAAAAGGGGTTTTCAACAGTGTGTTCCTTGGCAGGGTAACGATTCATTACGAGCGATCAGGAATCAGGAGGCTAAATTTGGAAGAGCGTTTCGCTTACCTTCCTGGCCGAAAATCTCGCCGGTGATGCCGAGCAGCGCTAGAAGAAGCGTGCAAAACTGGCTGAGGCGGTTAGCGGCTTGGGGCCCTGAGCTTCCGGCTGAAATTCAGTATCGGGAAGCTCCCATTCGTCTGTCGCTGGTTGGTTGAAATCGGGACGGTTCGTAAGCAGGCTTTTTAAAAGTCCCCGCTGGCGGATCCGCTTATCCTGCATTTCGATGTAAAGCGTTTGTGTCTTGAACCTGTGTCAAGGGATCCAGCGAATTACGATTCGCCGGAAAGGTATTTTCAATGATTTGTCTTGGGTCGACCCTGATTGGCAGGGCCAGCATGTTGGTGTGCCACGTCGCCGTTTGCGCTGGTGGTCTTAATTCTCTTCGGGAAACAATTGCCGTAAGTGCTCTCGCAGCAATCGTTTAATTTCCCACGCGTTGTCCATGTCTCGCACGCGAACCGCTAATTCCCGGCATTTTTCGGCGGATACATTGCGGCAAATCTCTTTCACTTCAGGAATCGCGCTCGGCGTAACACTCAAGCTACGCAAACCCATGCCAATTAGCAACATGGTGTAAACGGGATTCCCCCCCATTTGACCGCACAATGTGACCTCGATGTTAGCCTTTTTAGCCGAGTCGACGGCCATCTGAATCAAACGCAGCACGGCCGGGTCGCAGTTATTGTAAAGTGCTGCCACGTCTGGATTATTGCGGTCCACCGCTAATGTATACTGGACGAGATCGTTGGTTCCAATACTGATGAAATCGATTTCCTTGGTGAATCGATCCAACATCACGACGCTCGCAGGGACTTCAACCATAATGCCGACTTTGAGGTTTCGGTCGTAGTCGATTCCTTGCTCGTCGAGGTCTTCCATCAGGTCAGAAAGCAGCATTTTCGCCTGACGAAGTTCGTGCAGCGTGCTAACCAATGGAAACATGACTCGCACGTCCCCTAACACGCTCGCTCGCAAGATCGCCCGCAATTGGCGACGAAATTGATCCGTATTTCTCAGCGAAAGGCGAATGCTACGCAGCCCCAAAAACGGGTTCGACTCCGGTGTGTGATTGTCGCCGTAAATCTTGTCGGCACCGAGGTCGAGCGTGCGAATAACAATGGGACTTCCCTGCATGTCATGCACGACTTTTGCATAAACTTGATAATGGTCTTCTTCGGTTGGCTCGCTGTCTTGGCCGAGATAGAGAAACTCAGTACGGTACAAACCAACGCCGCTGGCACCACGCTCTAAACAGGCATCTGCCTCATGGGGAAACTCGATGTTCGCCATCAATGTGATGGTTTCGCCATCGGTGGTCACTGCCGGCAGGTCGCGGAGGCTCCGCAAGCGAATCTTAGTTTTTTTCTGCTGTTCGACTTCCTGCTCGTAGCGAGCGATCGTTTCTTCATCAGGCTGAACGATGACCCGCCCTTGGTGACCGTCGATGATCAACATCGTGTCGGTTTGGATCTCGCGAAGATGTGGCCCGACACCAACGACCGCGGGGAGTTCTAAGGCCTCAGCCACGATTGCGGAGTGACTCCCAGGGCCACCCACTTCGGTTACGATTCCACGAATGTTTCCTCGATCGAGATTGGCCATTTCGCTTGGCGTAATGTCGCGCGCCAGAACGATCGAAGGATGATTCGCTGCGAGTCGCCGCTTGGAATCCGCACCAAACAACACGTTGAGCAGCCGCTGTTCGATATCTCGGAAATCACCGGCCCGTTCACGGAGAAATGGATTGGGCACGCGTTCAAAAAACTGAATGTAACGTGCCAGCGACTGCGAGACGGCGTACTCAGCGGTGTAATGCCGGTAGCGGATCGAATCGATCAGCGATTCGTTCAGCTTCTCGTCACGCACCATTTGCAAATGTGCGGAGAAGATTGCTCCATACTCTTCGCCAAGTTCAGTGGCGACTTCCTGCTGGCTGGCTTGGATTTGTTCGGCAACCAAATCCATCGCAATCGTCAAACGCTTCAGTTCGGCATCGACGTTCGCGCGAGAGATAAAGCGACGTGTCACCCGAGGTTGCTGATCGTCGACCACCATCGCCTTGGCCATGGCGACGCCGGGGGAAACAGCGATCCCTTGGAGAACTCGCATGAAGTCATACTCACTGTGAAAGGGACGAACGAGCCCGCGGTTCCCTAGTACTCGTTCTCTTCTGCATCCTCTTCAACGAAGCGATTCACCACTTCGACCAGGGCGTCGGCAGCACTTTCGGCATCCGGGCCGGTCACCAAGATGGTTAGTTCGGTGCCTTGTTCAGCGGCCAGAGTCATCACGTCAAGGATGCTCTTCCCGCTAACCTTCAACCCATCTCGCTGGATCTCAACCTGGCACTGATACTTTAAGGCCTCTTTGACGAACAAGTTCGCCGGCCGGGCATGCAGTCCCTGTCGATTCGGCACAACCACCTTTCGAATGATGCAATCCTCGGCCATCCAAACGTGCCCTTGTAGAAGGAATGCCAAAAACAGCAAAGATTCGGATCCGCCTGGCTCCGAAGCTTTTTCGACATCGATCGTAAGCAGTGAAACGACTTAGCTACCGAACTGGTTGTTGTCGGCTTCGTCTAACAACTGCTTGATATCGTCGATCGTTTTCGACTGCTTCAAAAACTTGCAGAACATGTCGTCACGCAACTGACGTGAGATGTTCTCCAAGGCACGCAGGTGGTCCCCCGGACGATCCGGAGGAGAAACCAGAAGAAAGAACAGGTGTACCGATTCACCGTCGAGACTGTTGAAGTCGACCCCTTCGGTGCTGACACCTACCGTGCCGACCAGCTTTTCAACGCTGGGATGCTTGGTGTGCGGGACGGCAATGCCTCGGCCAATACCGGTGCTGCCCAGTTCTTCCCGCTTCATGATCGCCTTGATGATACTCTCAGCGCTATCTTCCATGATTTCGCCGGATGCAACGAGGCTAGCGACGAGTTCGCGAATGACCGCTTCCTTGTCCTTCGACTCCAGTTCCGGCTTGATCGCCTTCACACTGATAAAATCGGCAAACTTCATTAGCTAGGTTCCTTTTCATGGTGGACCGGGTCAGTCATAAGCATCTGCAGAGACTCGGTGCCATATGATGTCCAGCGTTGTCTCGCCAGCGTTGATCGATTTCTTAACTCTCGAAGTTCGTTTCCGCGTCGGTTGGGGGAGCTCCCTTACCGCGGTGCGCTTTCAGCTTTTCTTTGTGCTTGCGCAACTGCTGTTCCATCTTGTGGATGGTGCTATCGAGGGCCGCCAAAAGGCTTTCCGACTTGTCAGTCGCAACGAAGTCTTCCGTGCGTTCAGCGGACACGCGCAATTCGACTTCCGGCTTCTCGGTGTGCTCCAGATCAATTGTGACTTCGACACCCGTGATTCGCTCGAACAAACGAGTCAGCTTCGAGACTTTCTCGCTGATCGTTTCCTGCGAAGCTGGACTCAGATGACCATGACGCGTTGAGATGTTGACTTGCACGTGTGAATTCTCCTGACGGGAAATATCCGACAAAGTGGGGCTAAGAATCGGGAAATCGGTATGGGGCCCGAGCTTGCCGACGGAGAGGTAGCCACTATTTCTTTATGGATGCTATAGCGGAAACCACCCAGTCTACAACCAAGCGTGAATCATGACAAATGGAGCCACCCCCCGTTTGCGTCCAATTTTTCAACGTTTTTTTCATAATTGGCGCGTTGTTCGGTTCGTGCTGCAAACTCTTGCTATGACTCTACTTCAATCCCCCATCCGGGCGATCGAATGGCCTAATCCAAGCCACATCACCCCCAAATCACGCAGCAAGGGGAAGTTGTACCGCACAGGCCGTAGATACAAGGGCTCGGCTTCGCCTAAGGCTTCTCAGCCATTAGAAGCATACGTCTAATTCCAGGGACGCGGGCTGCTCGTAACGGAGAACCCCAACTCGAAACGGGTCCAAGCCCGTACCGCCGGTTCGGGATGCCGCAACAAGGTCTCCAGCTGAGCCCTTGTGGCATCGTTTAACTGATCAGGCGAGAAGCCACAAATCAATCGATAGATCAGTGGTCCATGTTGTGGACTTTGCTGAACCAGGACCGTCTTCAGCTGGGAAGCCCAATCCGGGTCTTGCGCAACCAGTTCACGGAATTGAGGTACAAAGGGCGAGAACTGGCCTTCATCCGACCACTGCGTCCAAACCTGAAATAACGTCTCGTGCTGGCCCAATTGCCCCAGAGCCAAAGCAGCAGCAGCCTTGACACTCGGCGAAGTGAGTTCGAGGTCTCGCTGCAGGTGTGAGAGTGGCTCATTAGACGATTGAAGCCGGAGGTTCCAAGCTTCAAGTTCCGCGGCATTCTCCAAGCGAGAATCGAACGAGCCTGCTTCGATGCCCCGCACACCTCGCTCTTTATGAACAGCAACGGCTTGCTGTGGCGTCAATCGAAAGGGGCCTCGGCAGCTAGAAATCGCGATCAGCGATTCTCCGGCGATACCCTCGATTTGCAGTTCCTGGTTCAAGCCGCTGGCAAAATCGACGCCCGATGTCGACAACGCCACGGTTTGAAGACGTAGCTGGACGGGTTGATCGCCTGTCGAGACTTCCACATCCTGACCCGCAGCGTGAAGTCGCAAATGTTCGCCCGGGACAAGCTTCAAATCCAACCTTCCATAACGCAAACGGAGACTTCCGGTGTCATCGCATTCGATATCCGAGGCGGACGCGATTTGTATTCGACTATCTTTGCGATGTAACTCGCACTGTCCCTGCAGGCTCACAACAAGCCGACCTTGGTCGATCGTTTGATGTGAAAGCATTGACCATGATGCTCGCGGGGTCTGCTTAAAGAAGCAGCCTTTCGCATTCCCAACTTGAAGCCGACCCGTCGAAGCGGCCTGGGCAGGTTGTGCTGAGCGGACAGGCGAATGAAACGCAGTGACGGCGACCTCTGACTGGGCGGTCTGTTCGTTTGCTTGAGCCATCGAAGCAGACTTATTTTCTAAAGGAACCGCCTGGGCGATAAACTTTTGCGGAGCAGGATCGACTTGGCCCGGCTCGCTTGGCTGTTTTGACAACTCCTCAGCGAGGACCTCTCGTTCGACTTCTTTCTGATCCTTCTGCTGCCAATGGTGGGCAATCATCTCTTCGACTCGGCCACGATTCATAACCACGAAGGCAACCAACCCTATGACACAAGCCGATAGGGCAACCATTTGAAACGCGGTGCCAACGAACGATCGCTTCTTAGCAGGTTCATCGGTCTTTGGTTTGACCTCGGCGACAGGTGCTTCTGGTCCGCCAGTGCGGAAGGTCAAATACGGAAGATCAATCTCAATTTCGTCATGACTTGATTCAATCGCTTGCGTCGCGTCGGGCATCAATGCGTAAAGTTGCTGCCGCAAGCCAGGATCGAGCGGGGCTGGGGTAGATAGCCACTGAGCGAGCACATCATGACAATTAGTTACTTCGGCCAAGAGACGATCGGAAGCAAAGCATTCGTTTTCCAGCTTTACCACCTCCTCCGCCGACAAGGTGTAGTCGAGGTAACTGGTAACCTTATCGAGACTGGCAATCCCGCGAGCGTCGAGGGAGAGAGCAACAATCTCCGGTCGCGATGAACGATCTTTCAGATGCCGAAGCAACTGCAAGACAAACGGACTATGTTCGATCTTCTGCGCAATGACGGCCGCTTGCTGGTCGTTTAGCAAACCATGTTCATAGGCAAGCAGCGTTCGCAGTGTCAGGCGCATCCGTTCCCCTGGACTTTCGTACTCGTAGTGAGCGACACAGATTTCGTCTCATGCGGTAAGGCAATCCGCAGGATAGTAATCAACACCCAATCGATTCCCCAATAGGGCTTTGCGGCGAATGCCACTTAGCCGCCGTGACAAAGCCCCGTAATTCGCATAATTTTCCTACGCCGATTCTTTGACAGCCCACGTTTTGTGAGGTACTCGTTTCCAACGTAACAATCTCGCCCCACCTCTGACGACTCGAAATGGAGTCGATTCTCACGCTAGCGATCTAATGCTAGCGGTTAGTCGGGTTGTGCATCTCGCTCGATTACAAAACTACATCTCAAGTGGCGAATGGATCAATTTTGGTCGCTAGCACTGGTCGATGTTTGCTAACGGTCACACGGTCGTGACCACGCTTGGCATGGTCGCCGAGCGCCGCAGGAAGCCAGAGTGTGGAACGGATGCCTAAAACTCCGCATTGTTTGGCAGCTTTGGAATTCGTCGTTTCCAACGCACGAAGCCAGAGCAAAGTCGTGGAGCCCATTGTCATGAAGACGTTTCTTACTGTGCCGAGTGTCTTGGCAGGATTGCTGAGTGCTACGAGCCTATTTGCCCAAGCCCCGGGCAACAACTATCAACTATCGGCCTATCGCCCTGGTGCGACCTACTACGCCGAACCCGTCGCGCCCGCCAAGTTGTGGGGGCAGCCGGCCTCGAACATCAGCTACAACAATAAACAAGACGCTAGTCTCGAACCGATTCCAAGTGACAAAGCCTATTTGGACGCTTTGGAAGGCAAGCCGAATGCCAGTACTCCGCCCAAGATGCCCAGCCTAGATGGGTCATCGCTCGACGGAGCATGCTGCAACAGCGGAGCGACCAGCTACGATTGCTGCGACGTCTACAGTGATTGCTGTGCCCCCTGCAGCCAGTGGTTTGCTTACGGTGGCGGTCTGATTATGAACCGCGACTTGGAGAAGGAAGTCTGGCTCAGCAACGATAGTGGCGACTTCTCGCGTCAGATCATGGGCACGCATGATGCTGGTATGGACTGGACGGGTGGCTACGAAGTCCGTCTTGGCAAGTATTTCGCTGCCAGTGGGTGTGCCTGGGAAGGCCGCTTCTGGGCACTGCGTGACAGCACCGAGTACAGCGTTACCAACGCAGGGTTAGCCGGCCAATTGGATACGCCGTTGTCAGTCAACTTCCAAGGGCTGTCCTACAACAACGGCACGGCGCTGCAGAATGCCACGGCATACTTCGATAATGCCATGATCCACCGACTACGTCGTAGCTCGGATTTCTATAACATCGAACTTAACGTGTTCCAAAACCCGAACATGTATGCCTACTCGTGTGGGCAAAGTGCCTTCTCGATCGGCGTATTGGGTGGTATTCGGTACTTCCGATTCACCGAGCAGATGTCGTTCTCCTCGGATACCGTCGACACAGTGTTCGATGGCAATCCCAACGAAATCAACTACGACATCAACGTAGCGAACAACTTGATTGGTCCGCAAATTGGTTTCCTGGGTAATCTCAATCATGGTGCCTGGAACTTCCAAGTAGGAACCAAGTTCGGTGTGTTCGGCAATGCCGTATCGCAGCACTCACAGGTCTACGGATCTGCTGGGAATGCAATCATCGATAACGCTCTTAGCCCGAACAATGGGCGTGAGTTCGACATCAGTGGATCGCGTGGTCGCGTTTCCTTCCTGGGTGAGCTCGACGCCAATATCAACTATCGTCTGTTCCAGAACTTCACGCTAACGGCTGGTTATCGTGCCGTTGCGATCTCGGGCGTCGCCTTGTCGGCAGATCAAATCCCGCAAAACTTCGAAGACTTTGCCATCATCGAACATACGCAAGCTTCGAGCGACTTGATTTTGCACGGTGCTTACTTCGGCGGCCAGCTCGTCTGGTAAGTTGACCATCCATGACCTGTTTGGCCAAACAGAAAAAGCCGCTCAATTATGAGCGGCTTTTTTTCGATCTTGGTTCGCTACCATGAATCGTCGAGGATGACAGGTTTCACATTAAGTGGCGGCAGTTTCCTTGCCCTTTTCGTAAAGTTCCACCAGCGAAGTCGACGGATTGGTCAGCTTCAAAACTGGGGCAAATTCTTCATAGTCTTTGTCGACCTTTTCCAGCGTTTCGGTAACGCTCGGGCCGCCCTTCATGACTTTGTCGTAAGCCGCTTGAAAACGCTCCAACTCGCCCCACGATTCGTCGGCGGTGGCTGGAAGCAAGGCGGACAAGGCAACGGCAACTCGGCCTGGCTGCTTTTCTGGTGCGTCCAAGTACTGATCCAAGTCGAGGTGCGATTCAATTAGCTCGGCAAAACCTTCCGGCAAGCTCCAACCACGAGCAATCACACCACCAGCTTCGGCGTGCGTCCAACCGAACGTCTCACGTTCCAAGTCGGAGATACGGTTTTGCCCCTCGCTACGGTTTTCAATCAGTGTGCGGTATTTGTCGCCCAGTTCTTTGGCCAAAAGCGGGACGGCCATATCTTGAAGCAGGGCAGCCGCGAAAAGATCTTCGGCGTCCTTCAGACCCAAGTGCTTGCCAACCGTGCGGGCGAACAAACCACGGCGAAGCGAATCTTGCCACAGGCTCTTAAGATCGAATGGGCCATCTTTCGGATTCGGCATCAAGCTGAACACGGCGCTCCATAGCGCGAAGTTCTTGATCGTGCGAATACCTACGAGCGTAATCGCCAGCTTGACGTTCGAGATCTCGCGCGAGAAGCCAAAGTATGACGAATTAACAAATCGTAATACCTGACCGGTTAGACCTGGATCGGCTTCGATAGGTACGGCAAATTCAGCAGGGCCGTTTTCCGGATCTTGGGCAAGTTCCAACAGGCGAATCGCACTCTGTGGCAAAGCCGGCAATTGAGCACCCGCCAGTAGGTCTTTCAATGAAGTGTTCTGAGTCATCGTGATTTCCATTCCGTCATTTTCTGGTAGCGAAAAGTTGTCCCCCGGTCTTTCTTGGAAACGCAGACCGTACCTGAAATAAATAGGTCACACCTTCCAGCGGGGCAACTTTCCATCGATGAAGGTTTTGTAATCTTGATTTCGGGATCGTTGCCGAGAATCGTCACGTTGCGATCCAGCAACACGACGCCCTAGAAGAGTGGGGATTTAAAGAATCGCTCGCCAAGTTAGCGAGACGGACAGTTGCGATGCAAGGCTATGCCTACAAAAGACTTAGAGGCATTTATCGCTGAAATCGTTTAGAATCGGCACAGTCGCTGCAAAACATGTGGGAAGAACTCTTCCTTGTTCCTGTTTGGCAGAAACGACTGTACCTTGCTTCGCACCGTTCTCAGTACGATCCTTGTTTTTTTCGCGCTTTGGATGGCAACTTCGGTTGTTATCCCCGCGACCAATCCGGCTAGTTCGCCATCGGACGAAGAAATCATCTGGCGCCGCACCGATTCAGGCTGGGTTCGCGCTGAAGATTGGCTCGTCAAACGCGACTATCTTTATCACCAGCCGTCACCACCGGTCTATCCACTCGCCGCGTTACCAATGGTCGTTTTACTTAGCGTAACGGCACTCGTCCTGGGCCAGCCAGCCACGAAGCGCAAGAAATCTATTCGTCCTCGTCGGGCGAATCATTGAGGTCGTTGTTGGCTTCGATCTCGGCACGCAGTTCGTCGATCTTCATCGCCAGACGAGTTAGATCGGGAATGTTGTCAACGCCCATCTTCTTGAACACATTGTGACGGCGAGCTTCGACCGTACGAAGGCTGACATCCAAGCGGTTGGCAATCACCTTGTTGGCTTTGCCGACCATCATCAGCTTCATGACTTCTCGTTCGCCAGCGTTGAGCTTCTCGTAGTTTTCGCGAGCCTCGGCCTCTTCTCGACCTTCCTGACGCCACCGAGCATCGAGCGAGATCGCTTCGTTAACGGCATCGATAATCTCTTGCTGTTGGCAAGGCTTTTCCAGGAAGGTAACTGCGCCGTTACGCATTGCCTTAACAGCAATCTGCATATTAGCGTGCGCCGAAATCAAGATCACGGGAATACGTTGTCCCATTTCGACGAGTTGTTCCTGCAGTTCCAAACCGCTGAGCCCCAACATGCGCATGTCGGTCACTACACAGCCAGGCCGGGCCGCATCGAACGATTGGAGATACTGCTCCGCCGAAGCGTACGTTTCCACTTGGAGTCCAAGCGATCGAATCAACATTCCAATCGATTCGCGGGCCGCTGGATCGTCGTCAATGACAAACACGGTCGGATTCGTCGGCATTGCCAGTCACCTGCTGAATAGTTGTAGGAAGCGTAAAAGAGAAAATGGTACCGCACGTGGGAGCCGCTTCAACCCAAATTTTGCCGCCGTGCGATTCAATGATCGTCCGACTGATCGAAAGCCCCATCCCCATCCCGGTCTCCTTAGTCGATTGAAACGCTTCGAAGACATCGAGATCTTGTGGTAAACCAACTCCGTAGTCACGAACGGAAACTTGCACCAGAGATTCCCCTTTGGACTCCACCAAGTGCGATTCCACTTCAATCACGCGCTGCGGATTACTATCGTCAATCGCGTCGGTCGCATTGCTGATTAAGTTGGTCAATACTTGCTCAATTTGAATTTTATCGACAAAAACCCCGGGAAGCGAATCAGCAAGATCAATCTTTACTTCGACCGCTTGTTCTTCCAACAGCGGTCCAAGCAGTGCAATCGAATCATTCAGCAAATCCGCAATTGGAACCGACTCGACTTTCGGCGCAGCGCGGCTTACGTAATTGCGTAATCGCTTGATAATCTCGGCGGCCCTTCTTGATTGCTGACCAATGCGCGAGACACATTGACTGACACTTGGCAGGTCGATGTTATCAGGATTCTTTAGCAGGTTCTCACATGTCCCGGCATAATTTGAAATAGCATACAGTGGTTGATTGACCTCATGAGCCAATCCGGCGACCAATTCGCCCATCGCCGTCAGTCGCAGGAAATGCGCAAGTTCAGCGTTCCGTTTGCGAATTTCCTCTTCGGCGTTCACTTTTTCAGTAATATCGTGCACCACACCCACGACGTGGGCACTTTGACTATCCGAAACATGCACCGGGGAAATCGATATCTCTACCCAGCGGTACTCATCCTTTTCAGTCAGAATCCGAATCGTGTCGCGTACCGGTTGCCTTCTGAGAATTGCGTTCACGATGAGATGAAAGCGTGTTTCGTAACGCGAATCGCAACGAATGACATCCAATCCTTCTTGCCGCACTGAATCGCGTGTGCAACCAAGGATTTCGAGAAATGCCTTGTTGCAGTCGACGACGTAGATCTTGCCTTGGGACAACTGAACGATGAAGATCCCATCGCTGGCCGAGGCAATTGCGCGATCACGAATTCGCATTTCTGTCTCTGCTTCTTTGCGAAGCGTGATGTCTTGAAACACGTACTGCGTGGCCTCTTGACCGTAATAATCGACGGCCGTGGTCATCAGTTCGACGTCGAGAAGACTTCCATCGACTCGGCGGACGACGTATTCATTCATCATTGCCGGTGAACGCACACCGACAACTTCACCGGTATGTTTGGCAAGTGCATCTTCATCTGGGATCGAGAAATCTTCGATCGTTTTACCCACAACTTGCACAGTGGAACTCGCTCCGAGACAGGTCAGCGCCATGCCGTTGGCCAACACGATGCGGCCCTGACACGCGACCACAATCGACATGGGTGAGTGATCGATGATTGCTCGATAACGCTGCTCGCTATTGCGGAGTGCTTCTTCCGCTTCTACTTTCTCGCACTGCAAGCGCCATTCACGGATCGAACGCTTAGCCAAGCGAGGCAGATCGTTGAATCCTCCATCCGACTTGACAACGTAATCGATAGCTCCTCGCTTGAGCATCTCGACCGCGGTTTGCTCGTCACCTTGACTCGTGATGATCATCACCGGGTAACGCTGCATCGGAAGATGGGACTCGATCAGATCCGCGCCCACGCCGTCCGGCAACGAAAGATCAACGATCACGAGATCAGGCAGCTCGGCTTCGATCGCCGCGCGAGCATCTTTCAGCGAGAAACGCGTCGTTAGATCGAAATCCTCCATCTCGGAACGAAAACCACGCATGATCAAGCGTGCGTGGGCGGAGTCATCTTCCACAATCAACAATCGAAGCTTCTTAGCCATGTATGTCCTACCACTGGCTTGAGTCGAGACGATGAGGCAATTCGCCGAGTAAATAAGAAAACACTACTTCTCAGACGCGGGCGTGTGATTCAATTCCGTCCAATAACTTCGGACCGATCGCATCAATTTCACAAAATGCAGATAATCTATCGGCTTTACCAGATAGCTATTAGCAAAACGCTCTGAAGCTCCCCGAACATCCGAATCGGCATCGGACGTCGTCAGCACGACGACAGGAATTTGCTTCAAGACAGGATCCTCCTTAACCCGCTGCAACACCGTCAGACCATCGAACTTGGGGATCCGTAGATCGAGCAGCACCAAGTCAGGCACAATCGTGCTGCCCTGGTACTCGCCGGTATGAAATAAATAGGCCAACGCAGCTTCGCCATCCGACACATGATCAACACAGACCTCGTCGCCAAATTCGCGGAGCGTACGCATCATTAATTTGGCATGAGCCGGATTGTCTTCGACCAAGAGAACTCGGCCACTCTCTCGAACCATCCCTCAAGCCCTTTCTGAATCAATTTACATCGCTTGCAGCAGCATCTTGTGAGGGCTTCACGTGCTCGTCTTCAAGTACCTTAACATACTGATCTTCTGGTATTTGAAGACCATACCGCCTTTCGATCAATATCGTGCCGAACACGAGCAAAATCAACGATGCAAATATCCACGCCAAATCAAAGATGGCAGTGAGAGCGGAAGGAACGGCCAAAAACGGCGTGCAGAACGTGCCAACGATCGCTCCGAGAAGAAAGCCTATGAAAGCACCGGGCCATAAATTTTCGCGAACCCAGCCGACAATAAAGCCGACGATGGCCCCGCAAACAACCATGGCGATGCTCCAAGAAGCCCATTGACCAAGCCCTACAGCCGACCCCGCGACGTCCGTATCTTGAAACGACCGGACAATCGGCACCGCAATGCGCGCAAGTAACGCAGAAAACGCGACGAGCAGCATCAAAAAGATGAGAGGGAACGATTGGCCTCGGAGAAACTTCATAGCGTCTCAGTATCCACCCTTTCGAAGTTTTCCATCAGCGCGGTGGCCCAATTGGTAGAAAGCTTCTGGATCGATGGTGTTAGTAATAAACCGGACGCCTCCATCTCCAAACGCGGTATTTATTCCGCCAGGATGATAGCTGCTAAGTCCACCTACATAGAGCGCTGGATCATTAGGAATCACGCCGAATACCTGACCACCCCCGGTAGCAAAAGCTGGCGCTCCGCTTGCCGCAAAGTCCATGAAGTCCGCTTCCGTCCACTTCTTGGTTTCCTCTTTGGGCTCGCCAGGTGCATCTTCATCGGTCGACTCTTCGTCCGTGGCCTGCTCTTTATCGGTGGTTTCACCTTCCGCTGCGTCACCCTCAGCTTCGATATCGTCATCGTCGTCGGCATCCATTGACCGCATGCCCATCATTGCCTCGTCGTACTCATCCTCATCAAGATACTCGTCTTCTGCGTCGTCAGATGCGTACTCGCTAAAATCGATGCCGAAATCAACTTCTGCTGGCGTGAGATCAAGCGTGTTTAGCCACTCTTTGGAAGTGAACACGTTGGGCAAGGGAATTGCCGAACCCTGGTTGGGCGGCGTACCGGTGTTTCGTAGTGTGGCTCGTGTGCCACTCAACCAACCAAGATTGCTCGAAGGTTCGATGAGAGTTTCAGACAGAAACAATGTGAATGCCAAGCCATCGCTCACGTCGTTGGTCGTGAGGTTCTTGTTCAAGATAAACACGCCACTGTTGGTCGTATTGATGGGCAACTCACAGTGGTTGTGTATCCCAACATATTGCGAAACGGAAACCTTGTCGTTAGCGCGATTCCAAGGACTGGAAGGACAATTCAGAAAGTCTAACTCTAATTCCCGCGGCCCGTTCTGAGCTTTATCGTAGACACTCTTCTTAAAATCGATGTGATCGTAGGTTGTTGAATCACCCATATACGGAAGAATCGCCGAAATCCAGTTGTGATGGTAGCCAACCGGGGCATTTCGAATCGGGCCGGTATCGTTGATGCTCCCGGCGGGGAAGAAGTTATTCGTCGCCTCGTAGTTGTGGACCGACAGAATCAACTGAGCCAAGTTGTTCGCGCACGACATACGACGGGCCGCCTCACGTGCTTGTTGCACCGCCGGAAGCAGCAATGCAATCAATACGCCGATGATGGCAATCACCACCAAGAGTTCCACCAAAGTAAATCCGCGTCGGTAGTTACGGTTCATTTATCTTGCTCCGCCTGAGGGAGTGGTAAGGTCAACTTGAGCGACTCGCGAGAGACACGCGGTAGCTTGTCTCCCAGCTTCACTTGTATCTCGACGTTTCTCAGTTGCTCGTCGTCATGAGGACGAACGGCAATTACGATTTCGGCAGGTCGATCCAATACTCCGGATTCGCCTGAAATGTTCCACGTTTCCCCCTGATAAGCGGGATCACTCTGCAACTGAGCATTGGCGAGTGACACAGCACTTTCAATCAACAGCGCCGTTTGCGGCGTCGCTTGACTTTGCCGCATTTGCGATTGCTGAGTGGTCCGCTGAAGCGAAACGGTCGCAATCAACACGGCCGCTGCCATGGCTACGAGCACGATCACGCCGACAAAACCGTGGCGATGGCAATTTCGGCTTACTGGAATTCGACGCATCATGGCCTCCCCACACTTTGCCGAATGGTAAAAGCTCGACTGGACTGACGATGACGTTGTGGTTCGACTCGAATGAGAACTTGATCCTCTGCCGGCAGCTTGATCGTCACTTGGCAGTTGGGCAGTGCATATCCTTCATGACTGATTACCTTGTCAGCCCCCGCTTCAATGCGTTCCACCTGATTTGGTTTGACAGCGTAAGTAACGTTCGTCAAGGCTTGATCTAGGACGATCGTCTGGGGATCGGTCAGCTTCACCTCGGTTGCTGCTCGCAGATCGTTTCGCAGTTGTGATTCCCACTGCGTGAGACCTCGCTGCAGATTGAGATGCTCCTGCGTCTGACGAGCGTTCCGTTGACTCTGGCTCAAAATGCGGATCGACATCGTCGCGATCACCGTTCCTACGGCCATCACCACGAGTACTTCGATCAGGCTGACACCACGTAGCTTCCTCATGATGGGTCCTCCGTTTCAGTGGACCCATCGGCCGTGAACCGCCAGACCATAAGCCGTTGGGTTGGAAGCTCGCTGGAGTGCGGATTCCAAATCAGTTCATAGCGGTTTCCAGCCACCGGATTGGTTTCCGGATGAACGACAACCTGGAGGGTGCCTGCTGGCAAACCGTCCGCTTCTTCCAAATCACGCCCCCATTCGGTCAACGTATCTTCGGTCAATTGCGAAGTATCCGCCGAGAGAACCCGATCGGCGAGGTTGGTCAGAGTTTGCTCGGCTCGAATTCGCTGATTATCTAATCCAACTCTTAGAGACTGGACGACTTGAATCGAAAGCAATGTCGTCAGCATCGCCCCCAAGATCGCGAGAGCAACGACACACTCGACGACCGAGAGTCCAGGTTTTCGCATTTGTGCGGAAGCGACCATTTGCATTACGCCTAAGACAACTCCGTGATCATTTTCACCAACGGAAGGAACACTCCCAGCGCTGCGGAAATCACCGGAAACGCGGCAATCAAAACCAGGATTGGTAAGGCAATCTTGGTAACGGGAGCCATGCGGTGCATGTGTCGACGGCGCTTCCCAATCGAGACTTCTTTGAGCGCCCAGCCAAGATTACCGGCATCTTGGGCAGAGCGGATTAGTGCGGTTTCGCCAGAAGTCAAAACTCGCTTGGCGCGCAAAGCGTCGATCCAATCTCCCCCATTCTTCATTTGCAGATACGTTTGATGGGCAATGTAGCGAATACGACTCGAGGGAAACTGCTTGCGAATCACATCCATGGCTCGCTGCAGCGGCAAGTCGGCGGCGACCACGACGGATAATACGTTCAGCAAGCGACATTCGTTGACCGGTCCATGCACCCAGCGCAGTCCCCAAGGCAATTCTGTCAGCCATCCGATTTGCACCAGAATCATAAGAAACGCCAGCAGCAGCGCTACCGGAATCAAAATGTACAAGCAGGACAAGATCAACATAGACGACCACGAACTCCATCCCCAGACCGTCGAGACTGCTTCGTCGTAGATATCAAACTCTTCCAGGATTTGCGCCATCGTTGGCATGAGTTTGATTTCCATGAAGGACAGACAACCCACCTGAAAAAGCCCCACGACGATAATCGTAATCAACGCTCCGAGAAAGAAATCAAAATTCCCATAGTTGGTCGTCTCGTCACGGGCAAACCGCTTTGCGTAGCGATTTACTTCGTCGACGTTGCCGAGGGTTCTTCCCAGTTCTAAGGTCATCAAAGCTTCGGCCGGCATGTCGACGCGCGCGGCTCTGGCGGCTGCCGCCAGCGGCATTCCAGCTCCCAGTGCTTTGGCAAACTTCCCCGCTTTCTGTTCCTGCAGGCCGGCAGCTTCTTGGCGATAGGCCACGACGCTAACGATCGGTGAGATTCCTTTTTCCAGACCCGCCAGGACTACAGAAACGAGCCCGCGATTCTCAACCATGCGATAACGCTGCATCGCGAAGCCAAACACGATTGTGCAGATTACCAGCAGCATGACCACCGCCATGAACCCAGAAACACCGATCCACCAAGCCGTACCACCAACGCAGATAAACAACCACGCGATCAGCCGCAAACCGCGCCGCATGACGGTTGGTTCTTCGTGCGTCGTACTGTCCCACTGCGTCGACAAAATCAGTAGCACGACGCCCAAAATGACCGCCATCCAAAGATTCTGAAGGTGATAAAGCAGTTCCATGGATTACGACAAATTCTGAATGAGATCGATAAGTGGAAGGAACATGACTGCCATTCGAATCGCTGCCCAGAACAGGGCCGCTAAGACCATCGTCGTGATAATCGGAGGACCAATCTTTTGAATCAATTCGCGCCGCATCGCGAGGCGATCCTTCAGCAGGCTTTCGGCCGCTTCAAACGCCTCGCACAGGTTACCTGATTGTTCGCCCCAACGAATCAGTGGCAAGATCGAGCTCGGAATGTCCATGCTACTCAACCACACGTCGGCCAGCGTTCGACCTCGATCCATTTCGCTGGCCCAATACGGAGCCAGCTGAGCCATTCTACGACTGGCGAGTGAATCACTTGCCAGACGCAATGCTTGTGGAGTCGGAATGTTCTGGGCGACAAGCAATCGCAGCTTCACCGTGAGATCAAGTGTTTCGTACCACCAGAATATCTTCCCGAGAAGTGGAATACTGCGACGAAGCATCGCGGTTTGCGTTGCTGACAGGAACGCCGGGATCAGCAGCATGCCTGCCCCGGTAACCAAAAAAAACGCGCTCCACGAAACAGGTGGAGCTTTGAAGATCGTTGGATCGAAGGGGAGATCGAGTTCAAAGTCTTCGTAGATCTCGAGAAAGTTCCCCTGCACAACCGGCATCACGAAAACATTCAAAAGATCAACCACCAACAGCGTCACCGTTGCTAACAACAAGGTGTACGACAAGGCTGCCCACAGATCACGCCAGTATTCGCGACGCCACGTTTCTTCGTCCAGCAATTCGAAGAGTGTGTCTCCCAGGCGATGCGACTGAATGCCTGCAATTAAAATGCTTTGGTGATATTTTGGCAGTCGCACATAGCTCAGTTCGTGTTCGACCAATGGATTACCGCCGGCGCGAATCTCACGGGCAAGTTGGAGAAAAGCTTTTCGTAACTTGTTGCCACTTACCTCTTCTGACAACGCTTCTAAACCTTCGTCAAGCGGCAAACCAGCTTGAGCAAGTTCCCCAATCCCTTGCAAGAGCTGCGCGGATTCTTCATCGGTGAGGATGATCGGCTGAACTTCGGAATTCATCGCCATATCCTCATTCGAATCGCTCTGAGCTGCCACCACCGGAAACTCCAGTGAGCTCTCAACGCTTGAGTCAGGATTCGAACGATTAGGTAACGGCATGGAGGGCTTTTGCGAAGAGTATTTATGTAGGATCAACCAGAACGTGACGGATAATCCCTATCCAAGGAAGGAACAACATCGCAGCATAAATGGCCACCACGACGCCACCCACAATCAGGGTCGCCAAGATGGGGAGCTGATTCTGAATCCACATGCATTGACGCCGCGCCTTGGCATAATATCGCTGAGAGGTTAGCGCCAAGCTATCGGCCAACGCGTCAGCCGTCATGTGGGAAGCCAACAGCCAGCGGCTGAGCGGGCTCAACTCTGGCGGCGCCGTCTTCGTTTCGCCGCGTTCGATTCTCTCTGCCCATTGTTTGCCTGCGCGGATTAACCGACGACTACCTGTCGCTTCCGTGGCTAAAACAATTGCCTCAGGCAAAGCACATTCATGCCGCAGAAGCAGGGACATCAGATCGAACACCATCGCCCATTGGCAATTGCGAGCCACCTTTCTGGCCCCCGGGAGCAACCAAACAACAAGACCATCCCCCAGGAAAAGTGGAGACGGCCAGATGAACAGCACCGCGACAACCAATAGTAAGACTCCACCAATCACTCCCATGGCATAGAACAGCGGCTGCAGCATGAGGAAGAAATCGATGCCTTGAATTACGTAATCATCAGGCGAGATCAACGTATCAATACACAATTGCCGCATCGTCCGCAGCTGTTCCATCCCGACGGTATTGGCCAGGATGCCAGCAAGAATCAGCAAGATTGCTGGGTAAACGGATGCGGTTAAGTACGAGGCCCGCAGCTTTTGAATCCGGCGAGCCGTCGCGGCAACATCTTCCAGAGCCGAAGTCAACCGTCCGCTACGGAGGCCAGCGGTTAGCACTGCGCGGTACATCGGCGGAAAACCGGTTCCCACCTCGCCGATCGCTTCATCCAGTGGCTGCCCATTGGCAAGCCGACGGGAAAGATCCTCGGTGAGCCCCTTTAGACTGCCCGTTAAATCCCCGCTCATCCGGCCCAAATGAGGATCTAAGGGAAGCTCGACGCGCGATAACGAAATTATCTCGGCATTTAGGGCCAAGATATCTTCCAAGCGGTATGATGGAGGGGAAGAAGCCACACAGACTTTCCGGGGACGAGTAGCGAGAAGTAGGTAGCCTTATTCTATCAGCGATTGTTTTCATGCGAAAGAATTTGCAACTTTTGTCGGGCGGACTTGCCTTGAGCTTCGGCTTGGTCCTGGCAGGCTGCTTTGGCCCGCCTTCGCCCCAAGCTGGCGGCACGGTAGACGCCTCCGACCGCCCGCCATCCCAGGAAACGGCCAGCGTTGATAAGCCGCTCCTGGAACCGCCAGCCAAGGTCCCGGTGGTGGTCCACCAAGATGCCGATCGCTCGATCCAACTCTCAGCGTTAACGGCACGTCTTTCCGGCAAGGGATTGCGCCTAGATGAGAACGATCGAATTGTCGGATTCCGAGATCGAACTCAGCGAGCAACCTGGCGAATGAAGTTGGTCGCACCAGGAACCTATCAAGTCGAAAGCGACACGCTTTGTACCGGCCCAACGCGTGAAGCTCGGATGCGTGTACGCGTGGGCGAAACGCTATTCGTGGAAGAGCTAAGCGAATTAAGCGAGAACGCTTATCTACTTGCGAAGACCTCACTGGGTGAACTGAAGCTAGACACTCCAGGCACTTATGAGGTCGAAGTCGAGATGGTCGGCTTGCCCCTCGTGGGCGACTTTGCGATCGCCGAGCTTCGCCTGATACCAGGGGAAGTTGAACCGTCGCCGCTGCCTAAGTTAAAGCTGGACGAAGATTCCGATCAGAAACCGTGATCCCAGTTTCTCTATTTCTGTTTCCGCTGCTGCTGCAGAATACATACGATAAATTGCATGATGGGCCTCTCTCTCCTTTAGGTCTGTTCCACTGTTCATTCTAACCACAACGCATTCACGTTCTCTGTGGTTAGCCGAATTTCGATGAGAGCGGTTCTTCTATCTTGAATTGATCGGCTATTGCCGTTGTCATTGATTGCTGAATTCCAAAAGATTTCGCCGTCAATCTCTCGCAAACTGCCTGATTTAACATGACTCCCTTTGCGGGGACGCTTGCATCAAGCGCCGAAATCCGCAATATTTCTCAACACCCATTGCACTTTTCTCATTGCCATGGGACTTACGAGGGTTAACCTCAAAGGTTTCCCCTGCTCATCATGCCCCGCAGCTATTCACAGGCACCCCATGCTTGAAACGGCAATTACCCTCGGCTCGTTCGTCTTTTTTACCGCGCTCGTCGGGCTGATCACTTGGTTTCTGACTCGCAAAGATGATCACGGATCGTCGTCTGGGTATTTTCTCGCAGGACGAAGCCTTACCGGTGGTTACATTGCCGGTTCGCTGATGCTGACCAATCTTTCGACCGAGCAACTGGTCGGTTTGAACGGCGCGGCATTCACCGATGGTATCTGCGTGATGGCGTGGGAAGTGATCGCAGGTGTTTCGCTCGTGATCATGGCGTTGTTCTTTCTGCCTCGCTATCTTAAGAGCGGTATCGCAACGGTCCCCGAGTTCCTCGAAGAACGGTATGGCGATTCAACCCGAGCAATCACGTCGCTCATTTTCATTATCGCGTACGCCGGTATTCTGTTGCCGATTATTCTGTACACCGGAGCAACTGGCCTCACGGGCATTCTCGATATCAAAGGGATGCTCGGCTTACCGGACACGGCCGCGTCGGACACGGCGGTCCTGTGGGGTGCTGTTTGGCTCATCGGTATCATTGGTTCGATCTACGCGATTTTCGGTGGTCTCCGAACGGTTGCGGTTTCCGATACGCTCAATGGTTTCGGTTTGTTGGTGGGTGGCTTCCTGATCGTTTTCTACGGCCTGAATGCCGTCAGCGACGAAGGTATTTTCAAGGCGGTCGAGATCATGCAGACCGATCACCCCGAGAAGTTCAACTCACTTGGCTCGTCCACCTCATCGGTTCCTTTCACGACACTGTTCACCGGCGTTCTGCTGTTGAACCTCTTCTATTGGTGCACCAACCAGCAGATCATTCAACGAACCTTCGGTGCGAGCAGTTTGAAGGAAGGCCAGCGCGGCGTGTTGATGGCCGGAGCATTGAAGATCTTCGGCCCACTGATCTTGGTCCTACCTGGCTTAATCGCCTTTCAACTTTATGGCAACGAAATCGCAGGGGACCACGCTTATGGAACGCTCGTGCAGAACGTGCTGCCCAAGCCACTAGCTGGCTTCTTCGCAGCCGTCATGGTTGGGGCGATCCTCAGTTCGTTTAACTCGGCACTCAACAGCACCGCTACGCTGTTCAGCTTAGGCGTTTACAAGCAGATGCTACATCCCGATGCATCAGATGAACGCGTGATTTCGTCAGGTAAAGTGTTCGGCACTATCTTGGCAATCGTGTCGATGACGCTCGCACCTCTGTTGGCTGGGCAAGACAGCATCTTCGGCTACTTGCAGCAGATGAACGGCCTCTATTTCATTCCGATCTTCTCGGTCGTGTTGGTCGGCATGCTCTCGAAATATGCTCCGCGTGTTGCCGCAGACATCTCGTTGATTCTCGGTTTCGTTGGCATTGCGGTGTTTTACTTCGTGATTCAACCGATGTCCGCAGACACCCGTTGGGATCTCAATGGCGCCTTCTATAACTTCCACTTCTTGGGATTGATGTTTGTCACGCTGGTTGTTTTCCAGTTGATAATGGCCTTGATTGCTCCGCGTACAACACCCTACGTTCAGCAAGATTCCGGTCAGGTCGATATGACCAGTTGGCCGTTGGCTTGGCCGATCGGCATTGGCTTGGTGGTGATCGTGCTCGGTATCTATGTTTACTTCGCCGATCCGAGTGTCATCTGGCCGCTGGCCCCTCCTTCGGGCGAAAGTGAAACGGTCAGCCCAGAGGCTGTAGACCAAGCCCGGATATTCATCTCAAGCTGCCTCAAATCTGTTTGCTGAGTCGCAGACAGGTGACTAGAAAAGACTAAGGAATGCCTCGCTCAGATTGAGCGATCATCACTTCCAGGCATTCCTTCAGATGCGTCCGTGCCCGATGCAAACGGCTGCGGACAGTGCCGACTGGAAGTTCCAAGACATCGGCGATCCGGTCGTAGTCCATCCCTTCCAGTTCGCGGAGCACCAAAACGTCGCGGTGCTCTTCGGACAGTTTGGTCAACGCTGCGTGAACCTGACGGACGTTCTCTTGTTGCTCGATCCGATGAGTCGGCCCCTCGGACTGGTCGACGGGCTCGCTGCCGATGTCTTCTCGCACTTGATCGATTGAGTGAACCTTCTTCCGGCGCCGTCGATGACTGATCGCAATGTTGAACGAGATGCGATAGAGCCAAGTGTAAAAGGCACTATTTCCTTGGAAGGTCGCCAGCTTGAGGTACGCCTGAACGAATGATTCCTGGACGACATCTTCGGCGTCTTCACGTGAACCGAGGATGTGCACCATCGTGTTGTAAAGTCGTTGCTGATAACAGCGCACAATCTCCTCGTAAGCGGCTGCGTCGCCCTGGAGAATGCGCTGAATCAATAACGAATCGTCTGACACGAATCAGGGATGCCGATGGGTTAGGTCGAGAAGAAAACCATTCCAGTAATTGCGGGCGAGCTTGGGATTCCGCGCGGCGACTCACCTGCTGGATGGGGAAAGACAAGTTCTATCGTAGCTAAAACGTCCCCCCGTTTCGAGGAGTCACGCTTCAGCTTGACGTTACTGTGTGTCGCGATGGACGGTTTCGGGGGAAAATGCGGGTAAGCACACCGCAATGTACTCGGCGCCCTCGGGATGGGGACTGCTGTAACGAATCCATTCCCCTTTTTTGGCGATTATTGCCTGACCGGCCGAGACCTGATGGACACTACCAACGGTTTCTACCGTTAGTTCTCCTTTGAGAACGACGGTGTATTCGTCGAACTGAGGCGTCTGCCCCGGTTCCACCCATCCACTCGGACTCACCATCCGAGCGATACTGACATCCGAAGTCTGGCTGTTAACGCGACCGACGAACTCTTGTATCACCTTCGGCTTGTTGCCGGCGGCTTCGATCACCGCTGGCTCAGAAATAAACACAGGCATCTAGGGGCGTCCTACTCAGAAATGGGGGCAGCGAAAAGCTCACCCATTCTTATGCAGCGGCCCGAGGCCAGGCAAGTGGCTGCTTGCGAAGACGAGCGTAAACAAACAACGCCACCGACAAGATAAAGATCACGACGCTAACGTTTTGTGAGATCGTCAGCCCGGTGCCACCAATGGCATACTCGTCCGTTCGGATAACCTCGAGCAGAAAACGGGTCACCGAGTAAAGCCCTAGTGCAATCGCGATGACTTCGCCATCTGCCTTGCGAAACGGATAGTAAGCACACATCAACAGACAAAGGATCAATCCGTTCGCACTGCTATAAAGTTGCGTTGGATGGACCGGCAGCGAAGCCTTGGGGAGCGGGCCGGCATGAAGGTCGACGATTCCTTTGCCGGTGATATCGAGGAAAATGCTTCCCGGAGCGACTCCCTCTTCATTGTTGATCGTCCACGAGTGCAGCAGGGAATTGGAAAGCACTTCCAGAGGCTTGTTTTTTTGCCCTTGCAAATCCTGACCGTTCACGCGATTGACGGTATCTCCGATTTCGATCTTGCCGCTTTCGCTCGCCGGGGAATCGGGCAGCACGTTCGCCACACGGACGTCTCCCTTTTCATCCTGAGTAAATAGCAGCCCGTAGAAGGCGCCATTTTCCATGTGGCGAATGTACGGAGGCGTGAATTGGGGAGGTGCCCCCTGAGGAAACGATACGGCAATGGGCAGCGTGCATAAACCACCGTAACAGCAACCGTTCATGAAGCATCCGATGCGACCGAAAAACATGCCGATCATCATGCTCGGGGCAATCAAGTCGGCCAAAGCCAACGCATTGAGATGCTTCCGATGACAGAAGATCAGAAACGCCACCGCACCACCAATGAGCGAACCGTAAACCACGATTCCCCCTTCGGTCACTTGCATCACTCTGCCGAGAGTCGCCCGCCAGTCACCAGGGACGTAGAACGTGTGCCAATACTGAATCACAAAAAAGAGACGTGCCCCAACCACGCCGCTGACAATCATCACCATCGCCAACGAGTAGATCACCTCAGGGTTCAAACCCATCTTCTGCGCACGGTAGGCCGCCAAGCCAACCGCCGAAATGATGGCCAGCACCAGGAGCACTCCATAGCCCCGAACGGGGAATCCCATTTGGCCTCCCTCCGGGACGCGCAACATCGGCAACACGAACACGATCGCGGCGGCCACAACCAGGAACAGCATCGCGTGCCCGACCAACTCTTGAACGAAGTTCGGCTTCCGGGAAAGAAGGTAAATCCAAACCGCAACTAGAACGCCCCAAAGAATGAGCAACCAACCAAACCCCAACACAGGTAGGCCAAAAAGATCGTCGGGGATCGGTATCAAAAACAGGGTGCGTTGCACGATCGATTTTGGGGGTTAAAGACTACTAACGGGAGGACGGCGGGCTGACCAACACGTTGTCAATCAACCGCGTGGCCCCGACTTTTGCAGCCACAAGGATAACGACCTCGGCCGTGATTGTCTCCACCGATTTAAGTGTCTGCGGGTCGGCAATCGTCACATATTCCGGGGCGATACCCGCTTCCTGCATAAGTGCCAGCATTTCACCCGACAACAAATTGCCATCGGTCGCCCCTGCTTCAATTTGGGCAACTGAGGCCCGCAAAGTCTGTGAGATAACTAACGCAATTTTCCGCTCTCCCTCGGAGAGATACCGATTCCGCGAACTCATTGCTAAACCATCCTCTTCACGAATGATGGGGCAGCGGATGATTTCGATCGGCACCAACAAATCTCGCACCATCTCTTCAATGACGCGAACTTGCTGAAAATCCTTCTGGCCGAAATAGGCCGCGTCGGCCGGAGCCACTTGAAACAACTTCAGCACGATTGTGGCAACGCCATCGAAATGAGTCGGGCGAAACTCACCTTCCAGGGTTCGAGCAATCTCAGGAGCGTTTACTTCCGTCGTACTGCCGGAAGGATACATTGCTTCGACCTCCGGAGCGAGCACCCACACCGGTTCAAACCGTGACAAGAGCTTCAAGTCCGTATCGAGTGTCCGCGGATACTTCTCGAAATCTTCCCCTGGGGCAAACTGTGTTGGATTTACGAAGATAGTCACAACGGTCAAGTCGCAGGTTTTCTGAGACTCGGCAACGAGACTCAAGTGTCCTTCGTGAAGCGCTCCCATCGTCGGTACGAGCCCCGCACGCTGACCACGAGCTTGAGCTCTACGGACTTCCGATCGTAACTCGGAGGGATCGTGAAAAACGCGTGGTACCTGGGACATATCTGCTGTTCAACAAAAAGGAGTTAGAGGGCGGCTGAGACGCGGACGAGCGGCATCGGGGTTCTCTTCAAAATACACGCAATTGGCGTTTCGATGTCTTCGATTAAAGCCATTTGAGCCGCAAACCACCGGGAATTTTTGAATCCAAGCAATGATTTTGTGACGTCCAATTCGTAGACAAGAAACGAACAAAGGGCTGCGATTGCTCGCAGCCCTTTGCTTATTCGGTTTTCGCCATCTCGATTAGACGAGGCTGGCGGCACGCATCTTCGAAGCCTGACCTGCTTGGCCGAAGGCAACCATGCGATCGATACAAACCTGCTTCATGGCGTCGCGTGCTGGGGTCAGGTAAGCACGTGGATCGAAATCAGCAGGCTTTTCCATCAGGACCTTACGAATCGCGCCGGTGATGGCCATACGGTTGTCGGTGTCGACGTTGATCTTACGGACACCACTCTTGATACCACGTTGGATTTCTTCAACTGGCACACCGTAGGTCTGCTTCATCTCACCACCATACTTGTTGATGATGTCTTGCAGTTCCTGGGGAACGCTCGAGCTACCATGCATCACCAAGTGGCAGTTAGGCAGACGCTTGTGAATTTCTTCGATGCGGTCCATCGCCAGGACTTCACCGGTCGGCTTTTTGGTGAACTTGTAAGCACCATGGCTGGTACCAATCGCGACGGCCAAAGCATCGACGCCAGTTTCTTCGACAAAGCGAGCGGCTTCATCAGGATCGGTCAGCAGCTGATCGTGGCTCAGTTCGCCTTCCGCACCGTGACCATCTTCCGCTTCGCCCATGCCACTTTCCAGCGAACCCAAGCAGCCCAACTCGCCTTCCACGGAGACGTTCTTGGCATGAGCCATTTCGACGACCTTTTTGGTCACGTCGACGTTGTATTCGTAGCTTGCTGGGGTTTTACCGTCAGCTTCCAGCGAACCGTCCATCATCACCGAGGTGAAGCCGTTTTCAATGGCGCTCATGCAGGTTTCCGGGCTGTTACCGTGATCCTGGTGCATGACGATCGGAATGTTTGGATACAGTTCGGAAGCAGCCAACATCAAGTGACGCAAGTAGTTATCTTGCGAGTACTTACGAGCTCCACGCGAAGCCTGAACGATAACCGGCGAATCGGTTTCCTTGGCAGCTTCCATGATCGCTTGGATCTGTTCCATGTTGTTGACATTGAAAGCAGCCACGCCGTAAGAGTTTTCGGCAGCGTGATCCAACAGAACCCGTAGGGGAATCAAAGCCATGAGGTATCTCCCGAGTTAGAACGGTGACACGGCTGCTTGAGGATACACATTGCCCCTACGACAGCCAAAGTGTTTCATTGAAAGTCGTTATTATCAGAGCGTTTGCGGCGTGAGGTCAATCCCCGGTCGGCTCGTCAAAATGCGAGGGAAGCAGACCTTCCGTAGAGTCGTCATTAAGGGGAAGATTTTCCTTGACATGGGAAGGCGTTTGAAAAAGATCGTCAAATTGCGTCCCTGCCACCCGGATCATGAGTACTTGGCGACGCAACGAACCGCCACTTTCCCTCTGGAAATAGACCTGACCGATCCCTTTCGGATCATTCGTTCCACTAATCAACAATGTTTGCCCTGGCTCAAGCGTGGCCGCGAATTCGACCTGCGAGAGCACCCGGGTTTCCTTCCGGGTTTCGATCCGGAACATTCCTTCGCCAGGTTCGATTCGCTGACGGGCTTGGCCGTAATGAATCTCCGGCGTAATGGCAATTTTTACGCGCCCGTCGTTTTGCGGGAACGCCTTCATGATGAACTTGCATTCGGCGTCTTGGTAGGTTTCGCCTCGAATGCTTCCATCGATCCGTTCCAGCAAGGAGACTTCCGGCTGCAAAGGAACCATAATGTATTCGCTTCGTTTCCCGCGTGGGAACTGGCGGTGGTTGATCGCGGCTCGCTCTTCGCCGTCAACCTGAACCATCTCTTCGCCGTTGAGGCCTTTGGATCCTTGGCGACCTTTCATCATGTCCCGAATCGGAGCAGGCACGTTAAAGTCAATGATGCCAACACGGAACCCGTTGGCTGAAAGCTCGCGACGTTTTTCCAGCGGAATGCTTTGCTCGTCGACCTCTTGCCAAACGTCCAACAAGGCAACTTCTTCCGCCGTGGTCAGCGATAGACGAGCCATCTCGAGCATCACCGTGTCTTCCGAGATCGGTCGTGGTGGAAGCTCGCTTGGGGGAACGTCCTCGGGCGTCTGCCATAGCGCGCAGCCACTCAACGCGACAAAGATCGCGAGCAACAAGACAGCGGCGGTTCTTCGAGCATCCATGCAAGAAGTCGCTAAGTTTCCAGGGTAAGGAACAATCCGACAAAGGTGCGCAGCATTGGGCGGGGAGATATTAGAGAAAACCCCGCCTGACTGCAATTGCGTTTTCTAATGTGCTAGCAATGGACACCGTTTCGCTTACTCACGCGGCAACGGTACCTGAGCCGGATTCTTCAAATAAGAGATCAAATCGAGGAACTGTTCATCGGTTAAGAGACCGCCTGGTTGATTCGGCTCTGCCCCCAGCTGCAGATCTGGCATCGGTGAAAGATTCGTCTTCTTCTGGGCTTCGATCTCACCCTTCTCGACGGTCACCCGATCGGTCGGTGTTTGCAAGGTGAGCGTCTTATCGGTCTGTTCCGCCACAATCCCACTCAGCACGCGACCATCTTCCATCTGCAGCACGGTCATTCGGTAGTCGGCACTTACGATGGCACTAGGGTCAATTATGTTTTGCAACAAGTAATCGATGTTGCTTCGGTTGCTACCGGTCAGGTCTGGGCCAATCGTGCTTCCTTCGCCATACAAGCGATGGCACTTGGCGCACAGCCCTTCAAAGACCACACGCCCCTTGGCCATGTCGGCCTGGGCGAGATTGGCTTCGGTGAGTCGACCTTTCCAATAGGCCATGGCTTTCTGCTTCTCTTCGCTCGACTCGCGAACCTCTCCCCAAACTTCGTTAGCTCGCTTGGCAAGAGCCTCGTCGCCCAACGATCGCAATTGCCGCACGTGAATCGCGGTCACGTCTGATTTTCGAATTCGATTTTTGTCCAATGCATCAAGCAGCACACCAGCAAACGTGGGACGCGAAAGCAAGATCGCGAGAACTTCAGCTCGTTGTGGTTCGCGGAAGCGACGATAGTTAGCAATCAGCAACTCCGCCGCGGCCGGGTCGTCGTAAAGTGCCAACCCACGAGCCGCCACAACGTTGACCATCGAAGTCGTGATCAGCTTTTCGCAAATCGAACGTAGATCATCGGGCTTCGCTTCGATCAGCGAGGTAAGAGCCGCCTGTCGCGTAAGCGTGTCGGCTTCGCTACTGAGGGCCAACTTCCTCAATTCATCCAGGGCCCGGCCATCGCCGAAGACGGCTCCTAGCTCGCGTACCTTAGACGAAATTTTCGGAACCGGAAGCTTGGCCAACTTCAAGGTCAGCGTGTCCCAAGCAGCTGGCTTGGGTGCTTTCGACCACCCACGAAGCGCTTCACTCATCCCTTCTAACATGGCATCGACTCTTGGCACAGTCGAGACACTTGCCTTGGTAACCAGCGCGTTAATTGCCTCGGGCTGGCTCTCAATCTCTTCGGTCAATCGGCGGGCGATCAGCTTGGTCGTCGTCGGCCAAGTACTCGCCGCGGCCACTTCTACCAAGTCCTTCAAATGCTCTCCACGATTAGACATCAGCCCGTACCAGACCATTAACGGAAGATTATGATCGGTGGCATCTTCCTTGTGCGTTACGAGCGGCGTAGCCAGCTTACCGCGCATGTCGAGCGGTAAGCGTTGCAATGTCGAAGCGAGCGTTAAACGGACGAACGACGATGGGTCGTTATCAGCCATTTCAATGAACTTCGGCAACAATTCGGTCGCTTCGTCGTGAACTTGCTTGGCGATCGCATCCTCTTGCGGAATCGGACCGAGGGCCGCATCGAGTTGCCACTGCTCGGTCAACAGGCGAATCGCCCAGGCCCGCACATGCTCGTTCCGATCGTCTAACAGCTTTTTGAGCAGAGGCCGATCGGCACCGCCAATCGCATTCAAAGTCCACAAATATCGTAACCGATTACGATCGTGCTTGGCCTGCGAAGTCAAACCTTGTTCTGCAGCTTCCTGCAAAATGAGTGGTTGCAGCAAGCTGGCCAGGGCAGTCATGTCTTCGCCAGCCAATGCCTTCTCTTGCAGGACGAGCCGCGCCATGCGCGGTGCCCAATTGTCATCGAGTTCCTGCACCATCGGATTTTGGAAGTAAGAGTCGCCTGCCGGTGGTCGTGTGAACTGCCTCGCACGATCGTACGACACACGATAAATTCGCCCGCTGGTTCGATGCACGCCGGTATGATCGTGACACTCGCCGGTGTCGCTCCAATCAATCACGTAGACGCTACCATCGGGGCCAGCGCTAAGATCCATACCGCGAAAGAATGGATCGTCACTTAGGAGGATGTCGTTACCATGCTTGCCAAGGTAACCACTTCCTTCACGTTCTAAGATTTCCTGATTCGCCCGGCGGCCGTGCATATTGAACGTAAAGAGATTGCCGCGATACTCCTCTGGCCAGTTGGTTCCCTGGTAGATCATCATCCCGACGTGTGCGTGACCACCACCGAACTTGTTCGCGGCTCCGTCGCGTGAATCTTGCCAACGCCCGCTAGTGTCGAAGTGCCAATGATCGGCATGCATGTCGATTAATTCGTATGAATGTGGATGCGGATCGAGAGCGAAGTTCTGCATGAAATGAGCCCCCGGTAGCATGTGCCACAGGTGGCCGTTCACAGTGTTAATAAAGAATAGTTCGCCAAGCTCATCCCAATCGTGCCCCCAGGGATTGGTCGTGCCAGTCGTCAGGACCTCGACATGTTTGGTCTGCGGATGATAACGCCAGATTCCCCCTTCCATCGGCAGCCGCTCTTCCTCCGGTGTGCCAGGCAAGCCAATATGTCCCGGACACGAATGGCCGCAGCGACCATAGAGCCAGCCATCAGGGCCGAAACGAAGTCCATTGGCGAAGTTGTGATAGTTATCCTTGGCAACGGTGAATCCGTCGAGCACGACTTCCGCCGGACCATCTGGCCTTCCATCGTGATCGGCGTCAGGGACGAAAAGCACCTGGGGCGGGCACATCAGCCACACGCCGCCGAGACCAACTTCTACGCTTGTTAGCAACTGCACGTTGTCGATGAAGACATTTCGCTTGTCGAGTTTGCCGTCGCCGTTGGTATCTTCAAAGAAAAGGACCCGATCCCGCAAACTTCGATCGAACTTCATGCTGGGCTGGTCGTACGTATAGTTCTCGGCGATCCATAACCGTGCCTGGGAATCCCACGCCATATCGATCGGATTTTGGACGTTTGGCTCGGAGAAGACGACTTTGACGTTAAAGCCTTCCGGCACCTCGAGGCTTGCCGCGGCTTCCTCTGGCGGCATCGGTTGAGCCTCTTTGTCCCGTTCAGAATTGTGAATCTCGGGGAAATCGGCCCAAATCGGGCTGGCAGACAACAGCAAAATGAGAAAGGTTCGCATGAGCGACTCGCCTTGAAGAGGAAAGCTGGGGAGAAGGGGAATTGGCGGGAAAAACGAGAAAAACTAAGTCTAATCCATTCCGAGTCGCCTCAGCAAACTGTTCCTGACGCCTCTTTCCAGCGGGGCGATTCCCACCATAAAGCTGCTCGTCAGAATGCCATTAATTTGTTACCATCCGGGTTTTACGACGACTCGCTCTGCCTGATAGGCAGAAATTCAAATACCAACTTCGCGACCAAACCCCAGAAACCACATACGGAAGTCGGCATGACTATCGACGCTTATTCCTATCCACCTTGCGGCACCAACAAGAAGATCAAGTTTCATTGCCCCGACATGGTCGGCGATATCGAAAAGATCGAGCGCCTGCTGCAAGGCGATCAGCGCGTGGCGTGCCTCGACTTTGTGAAAAAGCTGCTCGAGAAGTACCCAGATCACTCGGTACCGCTGTTCTACAACGCCATTCTGAATCTTCAGCTTTCGGATGAACACAAAGCGGAAGAAGCGATCAACTTGTTTCTGGAAAAGCATCCAGAATTGCCTTCGGCCCATGCCTTGAAAGCGACCTTAGAAGCTTCCCTAGGCAAAGGGGATGAAGCAATCGGCGAGTTGCAAACAGCGCTCGAGAAGACCGAAGTTAATCTCCATCCATCGCTGTACGATGCCTTCGGTGTCGTAGGCCAGATGTTGCTGATGACTGGCAAAGTACTCGCCGCGCGGGCTCACTTCACGCTGCAGTCGAACCTGGCTCAGGACGACGACAACACGCCAATGCAAATGTTGATGCGGATGAATCATGCTCCGGAGATCCCAATCTTCTTGAAGCAAGATCTCTCCTTCGTCGAATGCCCAGCCGACTTCCCTCGCAAGGACGAATTCAACACCGCCCTGAAAGATGCCACGCAAGGCTTGTGGCGAAAAGCTCTTGCTCAGTTTGACGAATTGCGAGCAGGCGCACCACGTAATCCAGCCATCTTGGAAAATATCGCAGCTCTTCAGTTCAGCTTGGCCCAGGACGAAACCGCTGCCAAAACGCTGCATACGTTTGCCGTGGCCGAACAGCGGCTTGACTTTGAAACAGCCGCCGAAGCAGAAGCCCTCGCCAAGTCGCTCAGTGAGCAGGACGAAGAACAGATCGACGTGGTCGCTGCCTCGATGCCCATCAAAGAGATGGAGCAGCTGCTCGAAAAGCTACGCGTCGACGAACGTGCCGAGCACCTGCCGGTCGACCTTTCGCAGCTAGGCACGGAGGATTCGCCTCCACCGCGTGCAGCCTACTTGCTGCTGGACAAGCCACGCATTGCGTCTGCCGCAGAATTAACACTCGACAACGTTTCGAGCGTTCTAGGCGAAGTCCTGGTTTACGGCAAAGAGACTGATCGTCCCGCACGAATTGAATTCACTTCCGCCAAGGGTCCGCTATTCGATCAAGCAATTGCCACGCTGCAAGAGATCTGTGGTGACACAATCGACCCAACCGTCGAGGAATCACCGCAAGGCCGCATCTACGCTTTGCAAGATTTGATGAACTGGCAGTGGCGTCTGCCGGACGATATCACGCCAGAGAAGCGTGCCACGCTGATGGCCGAAAAACGCCGTCTAGTCATGCTGGAACAATGGATTGAGTTCCCGCTTAAGACGCTCGGCGGAAAGACGCCGCTGGCCGCATCGCAAGATTCGGAACTTCGATTGCCACTCGCTGCCGAGGTGCTGACCTTAGAGATGGTTGCTCAGCAAGAGAAATGGAAGTTCGACTTCAGCGAGCTGCGTAAGAAGCTGAACTTGCCTGGCGCCGACATGCTTTCTACAGACGACCTCGATGTCCTATCGGTTCCGATCACGCGTCTGCACCGCCTGCCAGCCGACAAGCTCTCGGACGAAGATTTAATTCACGCCTACGGTCGCAGCGTGATCCGTGGCCTGAACAAGGCTGTCGAAATCCTGGCGAAGGAACTGCTCAGTCGCGAATCGCTGCAGGAACAGATTGATCGATCGCAGCTTTACGGCGAGCTCGCACGCACCGCCGCCGACGGTGACGAAGCACTCGGCTATTTGAAGTTGGCCCAAAACGAAGCCATTCAGCAAGGACAGTCGCCAGGGCTGTGGATGGTTGCCGAGCTATCCATGCGGTTCGAACGACGCGAAATGGCGGAAGCCCAGCAATTGATGCAGGTGCTGATGTCGAAGTACGCTCAGGAACCGAACACTGCTCAAGCCTTGTTCGGTGTCTTGCAGCGATTTGGCTTGATTACGCCAGATGGTCGCATGGCAGGCATGCCACAAGGTGCTCCTCCGGCAGCTCCTGCCCCGGAGCAATCGCCAGGCCTATGGACTCCAGGTGCCGGCGGTCCACCTCCAGCAGCTCCGCCACAAGCTGCTCCCCCGGCGGAGGAGAAGAAGTCGGGCTTGTGGCTTCCAGGAATGGACTAAGCAATGTCCTCCCTTCGCGACGACGATCAGTCTTTCATGAATCGCGCCCTTCAGCTCGCCGAGCAGGGGCGCGGCCATGTCGAACCGAATCCCATGGTTGGCTGCGTTATCGTGAAAGAAGGTCAGGTGATCGGTGAGGGGTATCACGAAAAGTTTGGTGGTCCCCACGCTGAAAGAAATGCCCTGGCGAATTGCGGAAGCGCTTCACTGGAAGGCAGCACGGTCTATGTCACGTTAGAACCGTGTTGTCATCACGGGAAAACGCCACCATGTACCGATGCATTGCTGGCGGCGAAACCTGCCCGGGTGGTTGTCGCCATGCAAGATCCTTTTCCCAAAGTGCAGGGAGGTGGTCTGCAGATTCTCTCCGCCGCTGGAATTGAGGTCAACGTTGGTGTTTGCGGCAAAGAGGCCGAAAGGATCAACGCCCCTTACCTCAAGCGACAACGCCAGGGCAAGCCATGGATCATTGCCAAGTGGGCGATGACTCTCGACGGTAAACTGGCCACCGCCAACGGTAGCAGCAAGTGGATCAGCAGCGAAGAAGCGCGGGCCGAAGTCCATCGGATTCGTGGCTGGTGCGACGGCGTAATGGTCGGCAGCGGCACCGCGAAGCTAGACGATCCACTCTTGACCACTCGCCCCCCTGGCCCACGAACGGCAGCCCGAATCATCTTCGACAGCCAAGCTTCGCTTAACGAATCAAGCCGCGTGATCGAGACCATCGATCAGGCACCGGTTATCGTCGCCGCATCGACTTCAGCCCGATCAGAACGCCTTGAACGGTTGCAGCACGCCGGATGTGATTTGATCCTCTGCGAAGGCAACGATCATGCATCCCGGCTTGATGCACTTCTTATCGAGCTCGCCAATCGCGGCATGACGAATATCCTGGTCGAAGGAGGCAGTCAGCTTCTTGGTCTCATGTGGGATGAGCGCCAAATCAACGAAGTCTTTTCGTTCATCGCCCCCAAAATCGCCGGCGGAAGAGATGCCATCAGCCCGATCGGCGGCCAAGGGATTCGCAATATGGAAGACGCCACCCCCTTAGCCGAGACGGAGATACGCTCGTTCGGCAATACTATCTGCCTGCATGGCTTCACCGGCTTCTAACTTCTCTGCTTAAGCACCGAGTTGCGATTGAAGCGTTATTAATCGAGGATTCACGTAAACGGCTTCGAAGTGGTTGGGCGTAAAGATGGCACAATCCTGATTGTGCAGAAACACACGTTCAAACCGCTGATTGATATGACGAAACTGTGGAACGAACGACCCGGGTGAGCATTGCACAGCAATACCGATCCCCGTCCATGAGTCCGTGTCCGGAATGTCATACTCGATTGCTTCCCCCTTTGACTCCCAGAGAAGGCGACCATTGCCGTGTTTGTCATCAAGACGACAGGCAGGACTTGCCAACAGATGGTCGATTAATTCCTGACGGTCGTAGCGAGGTGGTTCGCATTCACAGAGCGTACTATCGAAACTATCTTCGAATTCGTCGCCTACCGATGTCAAAATCCAATACGACTCAAGAAAGACATCGTCCAGCTTAGCCAGATAAAACTCAATAAACGCGGAAGCCTCTGGCGCGTCGAGTAAACAATCGTAATGAACAGCCGATCCCGCAAATTTATAGAACGGATGCTTTTTGTTAAGCGAGAAGCACTCGAACTCAAATGAACTTGCGTCTGTTTCTCGGCCGCACAAACGACATTTTGTGAGGTCGTTCCGGTACTGAAAGAAGGGCACGAGAAACCAAACCTAAGGTGAATAAAGAGAGGGGAAGCTACGGACCATCTGATTCCATCAAAACGGCCACGAACTCCCATCAAGTATGATTGAAGTTCATCCCAACCTTCAAGTTTCACCAGCTTGCTTCTTAGAACAATTCGTGAATCAGCTCGCCACCTTTGACCAGTGCCAATGGTTGGTCTTGGTCGGTCACGTATTCGTCATGTGGGTTCATTCCCAGCACCTGGCAGAAAGTCACGAACAGATCCTGCACACCAACTGGCCGATCTGAAACGCTGACACCTTCTTTGTCGGTCGCTCCGATCACTTGACCCATGTTCACACCACCGCCCGAAAGGCACGTAATCCAGCCATCGGAGTAATGCTCGCGACCACCGTCAGGCTTGAACTTGGGTGTCCGTCCAAATTCCCCCATCCAGACAACCAATGTGTCTTCTAGCATGCCGCGTTGATCAAGGTCTTGCAGCAGCGCAGCGTAGCCTTGATCGATATCGCCAGCCAGTTTCGGATTCTCGTTCCAGCCATGCTTGTGTGTGTCCCAACCCTGGTCGCTGACGTTGCCGGTGCTGAAGACTTCGACAAAGCTGACACCGGTTTCGACCAGACGACGAGCCAGCAAACACCCCTGACCGAAATCGGTGCGTCCATACGAATCACGGATGCTATCGGGTTCGCTATCCAAGCGAAATGCTTCGAGCTTTGGGCTGAGCACAAACCGCTGTGTTTGCTCATAGATCGCTTGCTTCTCGTGAACTCGCTCGCTGCCGCCGCTGGTCGCGAATTGCGAATCGAGCCGGGCCGCCAGACTCAACCGCCGTTTGAGGCGTTCTTCGGGAACCGTGGTCAGGACATCCTCAGGCAAGCTTCCCGCCCGTTCAATCTTGAACGATTCAAACTTTGGCCCAAGCACACCGCTGTTGATGTCGCGTGTCGTGATGCGGGGCTTACCAATCCGCACGAACGCAGGCAAGTCATAGGTTGGATCGAATCGCTCGCGAGCCACCACGCTCCCCCAAGTCGGATATTGGATCGAAGGGTTAATCGGATAGCCACTGCGGACCAGCTTGATCGCGCGGAAGTGATCCCGTTCAGGACTTTGCATGGAACGAATACATGCAATCTTGTGCATCATCTTCGCGGTATGCGGCAGATGCTCGGCAATGTGCACGCCAGGTAGGGAAGTCGGGATCGACTTAGCTGGGCCTTGGTATTTGGAACCGATCTTCGGGTTGAACGTCTCGAACTGGCTCGGCCCGCCATCCATCCACAGCAAAATCATCGACTTGCCAGTTTTGCGAAGTTCGCTGGCACGTGCGATCATCATATCCCGCCACGACAATCCGACCGCACCGGCGGCGGAGGCAGTCACAAGCTGTTTAAGAAATCCGCGACGCTGCGAAACGTGACCATCTCGGGTCGCTAAATTCCAAAAAGGTCGAATCATCGTAGATTCCTTGGCAGGATGAGGGAGCTCGGCAGGTTTCGTGCGGCTTAACGACGCGTGGTGAATTCCGCAGTGTTTAACAACGCCCAGAGAAGATCTTCAAAGGCTTCACTTCTCGAATCGATTTCTTGAACATAGTCGTACGCTACATCCAACTCTTGCTCATTGGGCGCGCGTCCGAGGACATTCACATATAGCCGTTGAATAGCTTGGCGATCGTCTGGTGACTCGTCGAGCAGCTTCGCCAACTTGGTCTTCTGATCCCCTTCGGCACGAATCTGCGATTGCAGCTGTCGATTGTTCATCATGAACATGGCCTGCTGCATCGTCTGTGGTCGAAAATCTTTGCCGAGAGATGGGTCGTAGCCAAACACCTCGTTCACCAGGTCAAGCGTGCTCTTGGGTGGCGGCGGAAAGCGAATCGCATCGGTCGGTTCGGTTGGCTTGCCTTCCTGATTCGGCAGGTCAATTGCGACCGCAAGCGACTTGAAGACAACATCTCCCCGCATCTTCCGGAATTCGGCAGAAGCCAACTGGCCGACCACTTGATCATCGGCATCAAGCTGACGCTGATAGGCTTTGGTGTTTAGGATCAACCGGAACAACGATTTGGCGTCGTAATCGTTCGCCGCGAAATGACCAGCGACGGCATCATGAATGGAGGGCAAGCTGGGATAGCCGGCCTCGGCGGTGATTTCGTCAATCGGATCGCAAAAGGGTGAATCCATCAAACGTTCCCAGATACGGTTTGCGTAGGCCTTGGTGAACATTTCGTTTTCGGGGCTCGTCACCCACTGGGCCAGCTGCACACGACGCTTCACGTCGCTGGTCCCCTTGGGAAGTGGATCGCCGCTGAAAACGGTTGGCAACATCACACGGCTCGTTTCCGGCAGCTTGTGCTCGCCTGATTCCTTGCTGCTGACGATGATCTCACTGCTGTCGTTCCAAGGAAGCTTCGAGCTAGAACGCACGAAGAAAGCGGCCATCTGATGGAAGCGTTCCTGTGGAATGTCAACGAAAGGGTGATCGTGACACTCGGCACATTGGATCTGCGTACCGAGGAAAATCCGTGTCGTTTCGCCTGCAAGTCGAGAGGTACTCGCTTGGTGGTAACCAACAAAGAAAGCTGGCGGGTTATCACCCACTTTGCCAGTCGCCGTCAGAATGCGATAAGTGACTTCGTCCCAGCCCATTCCTTGATTCAGTTGCTCGGCCATCCAATCTTGAAAAACCTGGTAATCCAAGTAAGTCAACTCTGGCTGAGGGATTCGATAACTAAAGACATCGCTCCAATAAGTCGCCCAATTCTGCCCGAACTCCGGGCTGGCCAACAAGCGATCGACCAACAACGACCGTTTTGCTGGGTTTGTATCTTGCAGGAATTCGGTACGCTCCTCTTCAGTTGGAATGCGTCCGATGACATCAATCGTTGCCCGTCGCAAGAAAGTTTCGTCATCGATGATCGACGTCGTCTTATTGAGATGAGCGTCGCTGACGATCAGTGCGTCGAGTTCTTTCGAGGTTAAAGCATGTTGCGAATCAAGTTCAGCCCGCACAAATTCAGGAGCGATTTCCTGCTCAGGTTCGCTGGCCTTCTTTTCTGCAGCTTCCAGCTTCGCAACTTGGCTCTTCGGGACGAAGAGGAGTGCGTCGACGATCACAATTCCATCTGCTTCATTATCAGAAATCGTAACGACGGCATCTTGCTCGGATTGGAAGTCGAACTCACCTAACAGATGGAAGACCAACGGCCCTTTGGGCTGTGTACGCTGGTTGACCTTCAGCTGAGCTTCCCCTTTGGCATGTTGGATTACAACCGGTGCTTTTTTCGCTCGGTTGCCACCTGCGTTGTAAGCCAGGTAAACATGATAGGCACCCGACTTAGGAAGCTTCTTTCGGAACGTAACACGTTTGGCCTCGCGGCTGACTGGATCATCCGACTTGCCGCTGTGGATATAGCCCTCACCCACATACGGTTTCGAATGCTGCGACTTTTGCCAGGGACCTTCGATCTCAGCATCGAGATCATCCAATAACACACCCGGCAGCGGCTGGGTGTTAATCGAATCAGCAGCGCGCCCTGACGAAGCAGCCGTCAACAACAGCAAAGCCATGCATGATTGCACCACAAAGCCCGAAGGTACCAGTCGCATGGGCATACTTTCCCTGGATGAGAGGCAAGTGTTTGAGCGTCTCCACAGAAAGGGAGAACGGTAGGCAGACCCCCAATGTAAGGAAAAAAGAAAAGTAACGTCAATCTAAAAGCATAGAAGATTTGTTACGTCATGCTGTAACGGCGATTTTGTCACCGCTAAACTACGCCCCGCCTGCTAGCGACACGGTAAAGTCGCCGTAAATCACCAAGAGCCTTGGACTGCGAGGGACAATCCAAGGCTCTTGGTGCTATTCCGCTTTTCGCTATCTGCTCTTACAAAGCATTCCGAAATTGGTCGATCTGTCGCTCAGCTTCCTCTTTGGCTACGCCATATCGCTGTTGAATCTTGCCAACCAGTTCATCTCGCTTGCCGGCGATCACTTCCATGTCGTCATCGGTCAGTTTGCCCCACTGCTGACGCACGTTACCGCGAAACTCTTTCCAGTTTCCTTTAATGGTGTCCCAATTCATGATTGGACTCCTGACTGAATGAAGTAGTGAGGGGGTATCAAAAAAATTAAGCCAAGCCTCGGGGGAAAGTGTTCCTAAGAACGTCTCCCCCAAGGCGTTGGCCCAACAACCACTTCGCAATCCATCTCAGGTGTGGTTAAAAGTTCTTGCTCCTACGCGAAGCGTCACTCCATCAACCACCTGAGACTTCCTGTACTAGTTGTCTTTCGTGTCCACGTCGACACTCACACCAGGGACATTGATGTTGGCATCCACTTCCGGTCGGTCATCTTCGACCTTCAGTGTTGTCGTTCCGATATGAGCGTTCGCTTCTTGTGGCCAATTCTGTTGGTTGAAGCCTTTCACGTCTTCCAACGTTTCTGGGTCGATATTCAAAACCAGTTCGCTTACGTCGTCGTCCGCGTCATGCTTCATTCGGAAACTGTTCCAAGCGACGGCGTACAAACTATCGCCAATCCCAGCCAGTCCCCCAACCGACATTGCGGCGTAACGAACGCGACCGTTCGAGGTATCGATCATAAGATCGTTGATCTTGCCAACTTTCTCATCCGCTTCATTCACGATAGCCATACCGATCAAGTCGGCAGCTCGGTAAACAGCGTTCGGGTTGGAAGGTTGCTCGGCAGGCGTCTTACGATCGACGTCGACATTAATACCGACGGGACCGGCCTGAATATTCAAACCGCGGTCACGTTCACCATAATGTTTATCGATAGCCGTCGTGAAAGCCTCCGAAGCCATGTTCGGCCAGTTGTCCGAGTCGAAGCTAGGCGCCTTGCGTAGCATTTCCTCGTCCAAATTTAGAAGCAGGACATCGTCGCTGCCTTGCGCGGAAGCTTGGAACTTGAAGGCCTGGAACGGCACGGCATATAGTTTCGAGCCAAGCCCCAGGAAGCCACCGTACGAGACGGCGACATATTTCACTTGGCCACGATCGGTATCGATCACGAGATCGCGAACCGCACCCAAATCTTTTCCAGCTTCATTCTGAATGGTCATTCCTTGAATGGTGCTGGCTCGGCGGGCGAGCGACATCGATTGCTGATCGGTTGTTTTGACATCCGCTTTCAAGCGATCCGAAACGACTGGTTTCTTCACGTCGACATGAACATTGGAATCGTCTTTAACGGGTGTATCGTCGGCATGAACTAGTGAGGTGACGCATCCAGCGGCCATCAAAGCAGCGGCTGCGGCTGCGGGCATTCTGCGTAACATAAAACCTCTCCTTGAACCTTCACTGGGCAGACTCGTAATCGTCGCGGGCGGCTCTGCCTCAACACCAAAACGCGACATGGGCTGTTGTTGTTGATCACTTCGGTGTGGAACGAACTGCTTAAGCATTTTGCTGAAGCAATGGTGACCAACGGAAAATCACTTACGCATGTGCCGTTCCAGTGATTAGAAAAAAGAATGCCTTTGGTAGAAGATCGTGATGAATGCCGTGTTTTTCAGTGCCAAATTGATTCTGCAGCGTGCCGGTTAGCCATTGGCTGACTTCCTGAGAACCACAAAGAAAAAGAGCCTGGTCGTTCGACAACCAGGCTCTTTTCAGCATGATGGAGGCAAGGGGGCTTAGGCGTTACCAACGGCGACGAATGATGCTCACTAATTCTTCTTTGTGCATGATCTTGCTACGTCCACGAATACCAAGTCGGCTCGCCAGTTCGCGAAGCTCTTTCACAGTGTGGTCCTCAAGCCGTTTCGTCGAGGCTCCCATGGTTGCGGTGGTTTCTTCCGATACTTCGGGATCGGCGGAAGGACTGATAATGGTCGACATAGTGAATCCCTAATTGATTTTTCTAACGGACAGCCAGACAAGCACGAGGCAAAACTTGTCCTTACAATAAAACCCATACTTTCAATGCAATCGCAACGACAATGAGCAGTGCGATCGACGTCCAAAAGAGACGGTCAAGCATCACCATTTCACGATGACGATTGACTGCTCGTTCCGGCTGCCGCTCCGAATGAATCGCATCAACCGGATCATTCATAGGCACCATGAACGATCCGTCCGGCAGAGGAGGTTGCACGAGCGTGGCACTCAGACCGGCGGACTTTGTCGAACGATGCAGGGGGGCGCTGCTCATGATCGAAGACCTTTATGTGCTTGAAGAGAATGGGTTCTTCGCCCCATACCTCGCTTACGATGGCTTTGGCTCCGCAGGCTCGTTTTCGGGTGTTTCAGGAGTCTCTTCGGGTGCTGTCACGGGAGCATCTTGTTCCGAGTTCACTGCGGGTGGATGACATCCGGCGTGAAGCAATCCGCCGACGGCGGCTAATCCCATAATCGAAAACGTTCCAGAAGTGCGGCGCCAATTCATCGTTCCACCTGATTTGGCTAGAGGTATAGGAATATCTACTCGAATCGGACGTAACAGCAAGCTCCGTGCCAGGAATTGCGATCCAAGTTCAATAAGCGCGCGTAAACCCCTTTCAGATAAACAGATAGGGCGAATCCCGAACAATAATGTCGCAGCCTTTCGGGCGGGCGATCCAAGAAGGGCCTGGGCTGGGCTCCAGTTATTGACCGGTTGGCGGTTGGAAGTCGCTCAGCCAGAACGCCGCGCGAACAGAATTTGACCGTCAGTCTTCTTTGCGTAAACGCCCCACGCTGGACTGGAAATACTTCCGCCGGCGGGTCGTTTGCTGCTCATCGCTGGCAGACTGTTCGGATTCTTCCGAGGCTTTAATCAAGTCGGCCAAGTTCGCGGAGCAAATACGGCAGCCAACTTGCTCGAGGTGAAACGAGATGTAATTCACTTCCTCTTGCGCTGGCATCACTCCCAACAGATATTGCTGGAGTTGTGGCCGCGTCGGACAGGTAATGCGATGCCGACGCCAAATCTCGCCTAAGCTATGCACGCCCGCATCGCGTCGCGCCAAAATCTCAAGTAGTTTCGCTTTCAGCTCAGGCTGGTCACGGATTTGCTCCTCAACGGCACTAGCTTCTTCCACAGCCAGTTCTTCGTTCAGGTAGGCTTCCAGATCGGCGTTGGTAAGGGCTCGCATGATTCTCTCTTCCTCTCCCCTCTCTCCGCTAGGACAATGAGAGGGGATGCTGTTGACATGGTGACGGCGCTTAGCCTTCTGCCGTGTAGACTTCTTCAAACGGCTGAACGACCACGAAGCCGTTGCCAATGAACTCCATCTGGAAAGACTCACCACTCGATCGGCCAATCAACGAGCGGAAAGAAATATCAGTCTTCAGGTTCGGCGACAACGTACCGCTCCAGGCGACCGTGGCATTGGGGTCGGTATAAACGGGTTGATCAGGCGTCACCACCAAAGTCAACGGTTCATAGTGCGTGGTAATCGCGACCATGCCAGAGCCACTAAGGGTCATCTGAAACAGACCGCCCGCCATCATCGACGAAATCCGTTTCATCATCTTGATATCCCAGGTCACGCTGCTTTCAAATGCGAGGATGTCGTTCGCATTGACGACGATTTCCTGGTTTTCCAAACGCAAGATCTGGATCTTTTTACCGTAATCGGCCAGGTAAAGCTTGCCGTTTCCAGATACCTTCGTAAGACGGGCCCCTTCGCCAGTGATCGCCTTTTTGAAGAACCCACCGAGCCCTTTATCAAAGACCCCTTCACGTTCGAACTTCATACCGCCGAGATATGAGATCATCGATCCCATCTTGGTCCAGACGTATTGCCCTTTCAGGTTGACTTCCAGGATGCGGGGGCTCTCCATTTCGAAGAAGCCTTCGCCCCGGTCACGTTGTTGGGTTTGCTCGACAAACTCGCGTAGTGTGTAACGGTTTTCAACGGTGGACATCATTTCCCCCTGGGAACAATCGTTGTAGAAAAGAGAACTTATGAGTAGCCGTTTGCCTCGATACTCTGCGTTCTTTCAATGCATCTGCCTGGCGAATTGCTACGTGGCCTAACCGGCGTAAAGCTCTGGGAACACCTCTTCGCACAGCTGTTGATTCTTGACGCTACCACGTAATTTATTCGTGAAGTCGTGTTTGTAATTGGCGACATGTTGTTCGCTAATATCCAGATGGGTCGCAACATCTTTATTCGCCCAACCGCGGACGAAGAGCAGCTCGACGCATTGGACTTTGACCCAATCGCCTCGTTCTTTCCAGTATTCAATCTGCGAGCGAATCGCTTCCACCAGGGCGTCTTCTTCGAGTGTCCGACGTTCGCCACTGCGAACCAAGCTGGAAGCAGGGCGGGCAGGGCCTTCAAGTTCCCAGGTATCACTCGACGATCGACCAGCCCCAGCCGAACTGAGCGGCAGGGTAGGGCGGCGCCCTTCGCGACGCAAATGATCGGTGAGTTTATACGCGCAGATGGCGAAAAGATAGCTTTCCAGCGAACGACGACCATCATAGTTCGGCAAGCTATTTAGAAAACCGATGAAGGTCTCTTGAACGACGTCTTCACTATGGGCGCGACGACGCAAGCGACTTTCAACGAAAGCGAGTAAGCGTCCCTCGTATCGGTCGATCAAATCCTGCCAGGCGTCCTCTTCCCCGTCACGAATGCGACCAATCAGTAAGGCATCTGTTTCTGAAACGCGTGATAGAGACAAGGTGAGTGCGTTCCTTTCGGGCCGGTAGGAAAGTCGAAATCAGCGAACCGCTTGGTTACGCCACCGCGGGCACGACACCCCGCGGCTGGATTTTCCTAATTTATAGCATGGGAAATGACTGGACGAAAATCACGCCTGCGACGAAAAGACCTCCCAGAGCGACGACCGTGCCCGCTGAGACGAGCCAAGGAGAAACTTTGCTCCCCTCGCCGGTCAATGCCATGCCGAAGTAAAAGATAGTTAACATTCCTAACAATCCGAAAAACCCGGCCCCAATGTAGACAACACGACTAACTTGTTGTTGGGCCTGCCATAACTCGCGCAGTTTCTGTTGCAACGAGGTATCGAATTTCAGCAACGAATGCCATTGCTGCATCGGACCGATCGAAGGTGTTAATTCTTCGTGATAGGTTTCCATGACGACCGATTCCTGCAACTCGTCAAGCTTTGTGCCTAGCATTTTGGCGGCCTGGGGATTGTCCAGGTAGTCGTTGGCGAACTCCGCTAAGGCAATTCGCGTTTCGCTTTCCAGCGACTTTCGGCAGTCCATTCCCCGATCGAAAGGTCCGGAGCTAACGGCTATGAGACAAGTTCCATCGTCCTCCCAAACCGGAGCCTGTTCGACCCAATCTGGTCGGCCTGGCGGAATGATGCTGGGCGGTTCGCTAATTGGATCGCTCGGTGCGGATTCCTCGTCACTTTCAACTTCGGGCGAACTGGCCGAAGGCAGACCATGTAGACGTTCGTACAACCCGCCCATCGCTCGTTCGCGCATTCGCTCGATTTCGGCTCTGGGGTCGGAGGAGGCAGAAGACGCATAGCGTTGACCACTACCTGACGCGTAAGGACCAAACGGACGAGGAAAGCTCGGCGGTCGGATATCAGGATAGGGAAAATCGGAAGCCGAGCTAAGTGTGCGTGCTGGGGTCGAGGATTCTGAAACTTCCTCAGGCATTTCCTCGACTTCTGCTTCCACGTTTTCCTTTGCAGGCTGCGGTTTGCCCGACTTCGTACTCAGTTGTGCTTCTTGCGTCGTATCGAGCGGGATCTCGCCTGTCGATGAAGCCGGCACGCGATGATTGTCGTAGCGAATTTCGGTGGTCGATTGTGACGCGACTTCGGTGCGTGACGAACCGATCATTACAAAGCCCAGACCGAGGACGATCAAGCCCATGAATGCCAAAGTACCGACCCCCAAGATAACGCGGCCAGCTTTTGTCCTGACCATAACAAGACCAACAACAACCGCCATCAGGGAACTCAAAAAGAGCACGCCAAGGATAGCAAGAAGTAGTGTTCCGACCGTCAAATGAGGTTCAGAGGTGTACATGTTTCCAATTTTAACTCCGTGAGCCGGTTTCTGTTCGGCTTAAAACGAAGACTAATGGCGTCCGCGCGAGGCAATCGCCGCGATAGTAACGACCACCAACAACAATCCAACGCCCAAGACCGCTGCTCCACCTAATATCATCATCCAACTCATCGATGTTTCTGCCATAACGCAGACTCCCTATTAAATCTCAAACGGCTCTTAGTTGGCGTTCGATACGGTCGTTTCTTTCAAGGCTTGTTCGTAGTTCTTGCGGGCCTCGTCACGGCGTTCCTGGTTCAGCCAAGGAGAGGAGAATTGAATCGTGGTCGCGATCGCTCCGATCAGCATCACGCCACAAGGCTGAACGAACGGCCAGAAGATCGACAACAGCGCTGCCCAGGCAACGTACACGCCGATGGTCGCTGGGCTAAGCCAATTACTTCGTAGCGGATCAGCAAGCTTCCACCAGCATGGCACCAGGAAAGTCAGACCAAAGAAGAGCATCATCCCTCCCACGGTCGCCGGCTCGCCCAAGGTTAACCAGCCGCCGGTAACACTCTCAACGGGAAGCGAATGCGGGAACATCATCAGCGATGCGGCCCAGGCCAATATCCCAATACCAGCCCCTAGCATGGCCATCACCAATCGGCGTCGGGCATGCTCTCCACCACGGTTCTCCCAGAACTTGGCGGTGATCATCACGCTCCACGATGCCAACACGGTCACACCAGTGAAGAATACAAATGAGGGACCATAGGTTAAAATCGCCGAGCTGGTGAACGCCTTCTCGCCGGCGGTAATCAACAGCAAGACAGACGATACCACCACGGCCGTCAAACCGCTGGCAATCAGCGAGCCCGTTAATTCCTGGACACGCCGACGGGTCGAGCGGGTAGCCAACGCGGCCCGTTCTCGATCTTTTCGCTTAGGCTTCCAAGCCCCGTTCTCGGCAGCTCGATGCTTTCGCTTCATCGCCTCGGGATGGTACCGACCGCTGGACCCGCTTCTTGATTGGGGATTACCGCTACTGGTCTCTTCGTCCTTAAAGACCCCCATCAACAAGCGAATAAACAGATACGCCAAATAGAATACGCCCAGCATGATTCCAATCGGCAAAATGAAATGCAAATTGGTGATCACACCAAAGGCAACGGCGACCAAGACGATGATTTTCACCGGCATGCTGGTGGCGTTATGATTCCACCACCGCATGAAACGCTGCTGCGCGTTGCCCATCGCTTGCGCGATCGGTTCGTCGTCAAACGTTCCCTTTGCGGCTGGCTCCAACTCGGCAACCACCTCGGGTTCGTCAACAGCGCTGGCCACGTAAACCGGTTCTGGCTTCGGCTCAGGAGCCGGTGTCGCGCTGGATCGCTGCGAATCGGTTGGACGATGGCTGGCCAAAGTCGCCACGTAGCCATCGGTCTCTTTCAAGCCGAGTTGTTGTAGCATCTCTTCGGCGGAACTCGTTCGTTTTTCTGGATCCTTATGCAGCGCCGAGGCAACCACCGATCGGAACGGCTCACCCAAGTTCCCGAGATCTGGGCTGGCCGTCAGGTGTTTCATGATAATCTCTTGGCTGCTTTCCCCTTCAAAGGGCACACGGCCAGTGAGCATCTCGAACAGGATGATCCCCAGAGCGTAGACATCGATCTCGCGACCGTAACGTCCTTTGCCGATCTCCGGAGCCATGTAGTGAAACGTGCCCACACTTTCAGTCTGGCCACTTCGGCGACTGACCGAAATAAACTTCGATAGCCCATAGTCACCGATCTTGACGGTTCCCTGGTCGTTGAAGATGTTGCCTGGCTTCAAGTCACGGTGAACAATTCCATGGTCATGGAGATAGTTAACCGCTGAAGCAATCGCTTTGAACCACGACAACGCTTCTTCCCGCGGCATGCCGTTCGGGTTGCGTTCGACGACGTCTTGCAGGCTATCGCCATGGACGAACTCCATGACAATCCAGCCCTCGCCTTCGCTGTCGTAGCGAATATCGAACAGCGAAACCAAGTGCGGGTGCTTTAGATTCAAGCAATGCTTGGCACCTCGCATTTCGATATCCAGATTTCGCTGGATATGTTTCAGAGCGACTTCTTTGCCCGCGTCGGTGGTCGCGTAATAAACTTCGCCGAAACCACCCGCTCCGACACCACGCTTGATGGTGTAACCATCGAGCGGAGTGGAACCGGTTTTGTAAGTAAACCGCATGGGGCTTTCTTTCGGCATGGCTAGTTTCGCAGGGCCGACTTCATCGTCCCCCGGATTGTTATCCGGGGATATGGCGGCTGCCGACTGGTTCATGGTCTAGTCCCTGGCCAACAAATAATGGGATATATCTTTTCCACTCTTCTCTTGTCTCCACTTCCCTCACTGGCAGAAAGGGAAAAGGAGACCAGAGCCGAGCAACGTCTCGTCATGCCCGGCTAATTGGTTCCAGGCAAAACGACACCTCTTCTCCTTGGACCGTCTCTCCTATTTTGATCGATGACGCAGGCTGGGTCGAATCACTTTGATAAAGGGGCGTTTTCGACCGCAGTTGCAGTTTGTCTCCATTTCGGAAAATGACCACGTCGCGTTCCCACTGAGGGCAAACGATGTGATTATTCGACTTGGGGCCCAGCAGCAACGAGTCGGCCAGCATCACGATTCCATCACAAGCCGGTTCGGTCCGATGGCGGCTAATGATCCGCAACACGGCAGACGTGCTGAGTGGATGAGGCTGCGTGAACTGAATCCGAACCCCGCGTCCTACCGTCATGACATCGCGATGCTTGAGCATCGTGGGCCGTTCGACTCGTTGATCATTGACCTTTACCTCGGCCAGCGGTTCCAGGATGTATTCATCCCCACTCCGCCGAATCGCTGCATGACGTCGGCTGATATCGCCCATGATGGGAATATCGACTTGGGCCGAAGCCATCGCCTGGCCGATGTTGACGCGATTGGCCAGCAGCAACATGTAGCCACCAACCCCATCGATCCACATTTGCAGGCGATCGCTCACATTCCCTCTTCTATACGCGAAATTTGGCTCGACTACAGACATTTAAAATTGCTCGTGCATTCGCTGTCCAAGTTTACCACACAAGCCCCGATTCCTACTGCTGTTCGTTGTCGGCCGGAAAATCTTGTCCCGCGCGTGCCAAGATGGCTGCCGTTTTTCATCCTAAACGTAGCCATCTCGGCGATCGCTGGAGATTTTCCAAGGGTCTATCCGTGCCCTAGTTCAGCTGAGACAACTCGATTCGGTTGGTCAGCTTTTCGGCGGCTTGCGTATCAATTTCAGCAAACTCTTCCTCGTCCACTTCAGCTTCCAGGCCGAAATAGGTTGCCACTTCGTCACCGATGTCGGTGTTGGCTGGTTCGTCCAGTTGGATCTCGCCAGCCAGTTCACCGTCGACATCGACCATCCGTTCCGCCACGTCGATTCGGGTTCGGATCTCGTCGATCAGACGCTTGGTCTTCGAGAGATGGCTATCGTCAAAGGCAAACTTGCTGGAAGTTTGAGCGACTTCAACCATCTTCTGACGCGCTTCCAGATTCTCGACGTCGACTTCCAATTGGCGACGAGCCGTCAGCATACCGTCGAGTTTGGCACGAGCAGCGTCCAAACCTTGCTGGCGAGCACGCAGAATGCTTTCCAGCTTTACGCGTGTGGCGTCCTGAGTCTTGAAGCGTTCAAAACGTCCGGCGAGATCGGTCTGCACCGCACCGCGGGAGTATTCGTGCCCGGCGTAGGTGAAATAAGTGCTTCCAGAATCGAGATCGGTTTTCAGGCGGACAATGTCAGACTTGCTCGATGCTAGCTTCTTTTCTAAATCGCCAACACGCGATTGGAGCTTTTCGACTTCGACCTCTTCCTTCGCAATCAAATGCATGTTGCGACGAATCTCAGGAGTGAGGTCCGTAATCATCTTGCGAGCTCGATCCAGCTCGAATTCAACTGGAACGCTGCTTTTGACGTTGTCGCTCAAGCGACTAGCCGTCGTCGAGATGTAGCTGTACGCATCGGTGCCAAACACCAATCCTGCCAGCACGGCGGCACCAATTCCGGTGCATGCGATTTTCTTGATCATGACTCAACCCTCTTCAAAAACGGAATGACCCTCGTACTTTTCCTGCCCGGCAATGACTTCCGGATCGTAAAACCCCGCCGTGGCCGAGCGGTTAACTTGCAGGCATAAATAGGACTTCGCAGGGAATTTGCCGATCTTTGGATTTTTTTCCCGTTTTTTGACATGCTGTCAGTCAGATCCATGTCGAGAGCAGAAATAGCTCGAATTGAAAGATTTCTGTTTTCACCCACAATGGGGTAGACAGCAGGCAGAAGTAACTTCAACTCCCCTTAATCAGGTCCGAACGTTGATGTTCTCAACTGCAGGCCAAGCCGCGTTGCTCCGACAGTTAGGATGGCAGGTTGATGCAAAATGTGGTGATGAAAATGGCAGGTGCTGCCTGAAGACCACACAACCGATGCCGCGGCCTACCGCAATCCACCAGGAACTGCATTTCCACAACTGATTGGTAATTTTCACTTTAAGAAAGATTCGCGACGCCCCATTAAGAATTTGTGCGAACTTGGCACCACGGTTGCGGTGTCATGATGTGACCAGAACCGTCCACCACCCGAGTTGCTTCGCGAAGTGCGACTTCTCGCTCGGATAGGAGAATACTCAATGGATCACTCGACGCCATTTAAGCTGGTTCATGAACCATCGAAGACCCCCCGGGGTAACTTTGTGGTATTCCAGCAGCTCCCCGAAGATTCGCTCGCCGCGTTGTCAGATTGGATGGACCACGCCCTCGAGATTCTCGAAGAAGAAAACGCGAATTTCGTCTCGCCGAATTCTTCCCGTAAAGACTTGGTCAAAAATCGCTGAGACCAGTCGTGGAATCGGCCGTCACTGATCGGCGGTCGATCATGCCACAGATGCAGTTATCGTAGTGGTTTACTTATCTACGTTGACTGGCATGGTCGCCAGTTCTGGGGTTTCAGTTTCCCCTTCCGGCACATTTTCTGTCGTGTCGTTATTTTGCCGCAATGCGGCTTTATCTTTTAGGCCCATCATTACCACGCCTGCCACCGTCAGTACGATTCCAAACTGCAGATAGATGCTGTCTGCTTCGTGAAAGAGGTAGACGCCGGCCAGCGCCGAGAGAGGATTCTGCAACGAGTTTGCCGCATTTCCGACGATGATCGGTGCATACCGAAAAGACATCGCCAAGGACACGAAAGCCCCAGCATTCAGCAATCCCGCAACCAGCAAGACTCCATATTGCGGGAAAGTTGTCAGTGCGATCTTCTCGAAGCCTGCGGTAAATAAACTGAGCGGGCCCAAAATCAGCATTCCCACGGCACAGATCAAAGAGGTGGTCGTAAACATACTTACCTCATGCGACACCCCTCGCCGTATCGCAAGACTCAAAAAGGCGTACGAAACGCCAGAGGACATGGGGGCGATGATCCCCACGAGCGTTAGCCACCACTGCGTTTGCGAGTCAGCGACCGATTGAACCGCTCCTTTGCCGGCCATGCTTAACGTAACGAGTGCTAATACCAGCGAGACTGCTCCCCAGGTCTGCCATCGCGTGAGGTGTTCGTGCAAGATCCATTTACTAATAAATACACTCACAACGATCATCGATCCCAGGCAAAGCGGAACGCTCATAGCGACACCGATGACGCCGAAGCTCCACTGCAGAAGTGCATTTCCCAGCAACTGACTGGCGATCGCCGCGACAATCAACAGGACCAGCGATGAGGCCGACGGAAGGGGCGTCCGACGCGTTGCCACTTGCCAAATAGCAACCGGCCCCAGCAACACGACAGTGGGAATTGCTTTGAAGAACGAGACCCAGATTGGATCCAATCCGGTCAACGAACGTAAGCAAACGTTGGTCAAAGAGTAACCAAGCGCCGCAAGCACACCACATAACATGCCCAACCAGAGATGGGTGGAAGTTTTGTCCGTCATAATGATCCGCAGGAATCGCTCGAACACATGAAGACATGTGGTCGACATCCGACCGCCAACGGTCTATTCTTTCGAGGGTCAAGGGACTAGGAAATTGGCCATGAACGACTCGATCACCCAACATTTAATTCGGCAATTGCATCGTTCACCATGGCGACTGGCAGCAGTCGTAACAGGGGGTGGAAGCGAGGCTCTGAGCCGATTGCTAAGCGTTCCCGGTGCATCCGAGACCGTTCTCGAAGCACTGATCCCTTATTCCAGCGCATCGTTGGAAGACTTCCTGCACTACAAGCCCGCTCATTATTGCAGCCGAGCCACAGCCCAGGCCATGGCTATGCGGGCCTTTTTCCGAGCACGTGATCTAGAAAAACGAAATTCTAAACACGAACTCGATGACACCCATTTGATTGGCGTGGGGTGCAGTGCGAGCCTCCGCAGCTTGCGTCCCAAGAAGGGGCAGCACCGGGTCCATATCGCCGTGCAAACGGCCCAGGTATCAAGCTTGGCCTCGCTTGTCCTGACGAAGGACTCTCGTGATCGAGAGCGAGAAGAGAACGTGGTTGCCGCACTGCTTCTCAATCGAATTGCGGACGTTACTGGGATTTCTGATCGCATTCCCATGGATCTGCTGCCAGGCGAGCGTGTCGACGAAAGTTCCGCCTCGGCATGGCCAACATGGAGCGAACTGATCTTGGGCAAACGAAAAGTCGCCTGTGCGATTAAAACAGAACAAGATGCGTCGCTCGATTCGTTCAGCGGAGTTCTTTTCCCAGGTGCCTTCAATCCGCTGCACGAAGGACATCAGCGGATGGCCGAACTGGCCGAGAAAATCACCGGACATCCGGTCGACTTTGAGATATCCATCGAAAACGTCGACAAGCCGCCACTCGACTTTTTCGATATTCAAAAGCGAGCAAGCCAATTTGCCCCTGCACAGCGATGCTGGCTGACCCGAGCACCGACGTTTTTGGAGAAAACTAAGATTTTTCCGGAAGCGACGTTTGTGGTCGGGGCCGATACGATCGTCCGCATCGCGGAGCCACGCTACTACAACGACTCGATCGAACAACGTGATGCGGCCCTCGAAGAGCTTCGCCAGCAGAACTGCCGTTTTGTCGTCTTTCCGCGGGTTGTAAAGGAGCACTTTCTCTCGCTGGAAGATTTGACTCTTCCGCCAATGCTGGCGGAACGGTGCGAAGCGGTATCGAGTTCGGAATTTCGGATGGACATCTCGTCAACCGAATTGCGTAGTGGCGCTTAATTCCGATGAGATTCTATGCGATCTCACCTTATCCGCTCGACAAGCCAAACAAAGGAGCGGATTGCGGCCGTAAATCGGCTTCCGTATGATTGAGGACGATCGGCGTTTCGCCGTGCTCCCAGCATCCGTTTCAGAAGGCAAAGCTATGGTGTCGGCACCGCAAATAGAACCAGGTAAGGAGACTCTTCCCCTCTTTTTCGGCGTCGACGTCGGTGGCACCAATATCAAGATTGGCTTGGTCGACGACCACGGAAACACGGTCGTCTATCGCAAGATCCCGACGTTGGAAACGGAAGGTCCACAGCGATATATGGAGCGTTCGACCGAGGTGATGCAGGAAATCTGCGCTGAACTCGGTCGTCCGATCAGCGATGTCACGGCAATCGGTTTGGCCACGCCGGGCACAATGGATATCGATAACGGATTGCTGCTGGAACCGCACAATCTGCCGAACTCGTATAACTTCCCAATCCGCGATTGCCTGGCAAAGTTGACCGGTCGACCGGTGATCTATGCCAACGATGCCAATGCGGCCGCGTTCGGTGAATATTGGCTCGGCTCTGGCCGCGAATTCCGTAGCATGATCTTGCTAACCCTCGGAACGGGCGTGGGGGGAGGTATCATCGTTGACGACCTGCTCATCGATGGCGAACATAGCCACGGCGGCGAGTTGGGGCATATCATCATCGACTTCAGCGAGAACGCCCGTACGATCCCAACGGGGCAGAAAGGGCATTTAGAAGCCTATGCCAGCGGAACGGCCATCATTAAACGAACCGCCGAAGCTTTGGCCGGCGATCTAAAAAAGGAAAGCTCGCTCCACATTCGCATCGATAATGGTGAGCCACTATCCCCCCTAATGGTTTCACAAGAGGCAAGCCGAGACGACTCACTCTCGTTGCACATCGTCATGGAAACGGCTCGCTATCTGGGAATAGGCATCGTTTCTTTGATGCACACCATCGATCCAGGTGCGGTGGTTTTGGGCGGGGCGATCGATTTCGGCGGTCACGAAACGCCGCTGGGCCGAAAATTCCTGGAAAGGGTTCGCCAAGAGGTCAAAGCCCGGGCTTTCCCAGTCCCGGCTAAGGGAACCGTGGTAGATTTCGCCCGTTTGGGTGGGGACGCGGGATATCTGGGGGCTGCGGGTAAAGCCAGAGCGGTTACCCACCGCGATTCCCTGAACTCCTAGTCGTCATGTATAATGGGGCGTTTACCCGAACCATTCGGGCATTCGTCAGGGTCCCGCTCGGGGACCAACCATGCAAATCAGGGTATCTTCACCACGATGGCAATCATCGACCAGAAGTACATTCGCAATTTCTGCATCATCGCTCATATCGACCACGGCAAGAGCACGTTGGCCGACCGCCTGCTGGAGAAAACAGCCACGGTCAGCTCGCGCGAAATGAAAGAACAACTGCTGGACGACATGGAAGTCGAACGCGAGCGGGGCATTACGATCAAAGCCCGCGCCGTGGCGATGCGATACAAACACGATGGACGCGAGTACGAGATCAATCTGATCGATACGCCTGGTCACGTTGACTTTCAGTACGAAGTGGGTCGATCGCTGACTTGCTGTGAAGGTGCTGTATTGTTGGTCGACGCCTTCCAAGGGGTGGAAGCGCAGACCGTTGCCAATGCGTTCATGGCGATGGAGCACGAACTGGAAATCGTTCCGTGCCTTAGCAAGATCGACTTGAACCATGCTCGCCCGACTGAAGTCGCCGAGGAAATCGAGCAAACCTTGGCCCTCGACGCGACCGACATCTGCGGTATCAGCGGCAAGACCGGGCAGGGTGTCGATGCCTTGTTGGCTCGGATTATAGAACGCGTCCCCGCCCCCACCGGCGATCGCGAAGGCACGCTGCAAGCGATGGTCTTCGACTCGCATTATGACAAATTCCGCGGCGCGATCACGTACGTCCGCGTAATGAATGGTCGCTTAAAGAAAGGGGACAAGATCCGCTTCATAAAAGGTGGGACGAACCACGACGTACTCGAGGTCGGACAGTTTGTTCCTCGCCCAGTCGCCCGCGACGAGCTTTCCGCGGGCCAGGTCGGCTACGTCATCTGCAACATCAAATCGCTCGAACTGGTCAACATCGGTGATACGATCACCGTGCAAGGTGACAAAGGCGCAAAGCCGTTACCCGGTTATCAAGAACCGAAGCGGATGGTGTTCTGCGGCCTGTATCCTTCGGACGGGCAAGACTTCGAACAACTACGAGACGCGCTTAAGAGCCTGCGTATCAATGACCCTAGCTTCACATTCGAGCCAGAAACGAGCGATGCACTCGGCTTTGGATTCCGCTGTGGCTTCCTTGGATTGCTGCATATGGAAATCGTGCAGCAACGACTGGAGCAGGAATCGGACATCGATCTGGTGCAAACCGCGCCGAACGTAACTTATCAAATCGTCAACAAGCAAGGCGAAACGGTCGACATCCACAAACCGCAGGATGTTCCTGAAGCAGGCGAGATCGAAACGTTCCTGCAGCCCATCGTTCGCGTCAGCTTGATTCAGCCGTCCGACTACATCGGTCCGGTGATGCAGCTTTGCAACGAGCGTCGTGGAATCCACGTTCGCACGGAATACTTGTCCCCAACACGATCGATGTTGGTTTACGACATTCCGCTGGCCGAAGTGATCTACGACCTTCACGACAAGCTGAAGAGTGCTACACGTGGCTACGGCACCATGGACTACGAGATCCGTGGGTACGAAGAAGCCGATTTGGTCCGCATGGATATCCTGGTCAACGGCAAACGGGTCGATGCGTTGAGCATCATCTGCGATCGAGCCGACGCCGATCGTCGCGGTAGGGCCGTTGTCAAGAAGTTGAAAAGCGAGATCGATCGGCATATGTTCGAAGTGGCGGTGCAAGCCGCTATCGGTACTCGCGTGATCGCTCGCGAAACGGTCAAGGCGCTACGTAAGAATGTTACCGCCAAGTGTTACGGTGGTGATATTTCACGTAAGCGCAAGCTGTGGCAAAAGCAGAAGGAAGGTAAAAAGCGGATGAAGTCGATCGGCTCGGTCGATATTCCGCAGAAGGCCTTCATGGCCGTTCTCGAGACCGGCGAAGACCGCACGTAATCGATTTAAGCATTCCCATCAGACGCAATTACAATGGAACGATCGCCGGCCCCACTCCGGCGATCTTAGATCCCCTCCCTTTCCGTTGGAGGAGCCGATGCGTCTCGTTCCTTTGCTTGTTCTCCTGATTTCGTTCGCAGGCGTGATTGGTTTCACTGCGGCCAACATCTCGCCTGATCCGATCTACCGGATTGCCAGTGGATCGATGGCACCTCATCTGCTTGGTCCGCATGCCGAATTCGTGTGTCCCAACTGCCAGTTGGAAACATCGATTGATGGGGCGATCGAGTTACCCCCTGAGGTAACGTGCCCCAATTGTGGACAGACAAGTTCCTTTGACCGTGCCGAGATCTACCCAGGACACGTCATTCAATGGGAACGTGTCTCGTTTGATCAGTTGCAACGGTTCGACCTGATCGTCCTGAAAGATCCAGCCCATCCCCAGCAGTTCGCGATCAAGCGAATTGCTTTCCTGCCAGAGGAACTACCTGAAATCGCGGACGGTGAGCTTTGCCAGAGCGGCATGCTGATTTGCAAGACACCGCGGCAGCGGGAAGCAACAAAGCTACTTGTCTACGATCAAACCCACCAACCATCCGACAACAACCGCTTCCTCACAGCACTTCCCAGTGGAAGTGGCTGGGACGTCCGCCCCGGCGTCATGGCGTTCGCTCCGTTACATGGCGATCATTCTGGGGAATCCGATTGGCTGGTTTACCATCATCAGCCCTGCCTCCCACCCCCTAGCCCGCAGCAACACGAGGGGCCTCCGAAAGACAGCTACGCCTACAATCACTCCGTTTCTCGCGAATTGTTTCCGGCAAACGACCTTTGGCTGGAGTGGACGTTCCGTCACTGGCAAGCGGACTCGCTCACCTTCAAGCTGAAGGGGAAGACGGCCGAAGCTAGCATTCGCATCGACCCACGAAAAAAAGTGGTGCACGCCCAATCAACTGTGGGTGAGATCGAACTACCTTTGGAGATTGATACACTCACCGGTGCAACCGTTCGAGCAGGGAAGTGCGACGGTCGCCTGTTTCTCGAGATTGAACAGGGCTACCACCACTGGACCTTTCCTTTAGTGGCGGCCGAGATTGACTTTGCGGCCCAACCACTGGCCGTCCTGGTTGAAGGAGGTCCGGCGGTCTTGAAGCAGGCGAAAGTCTACCGCGATATCGTCTGGCTTGGCGCTCATCGCCGAACCGATGCCTGGTCGTGGGAAAGAAAATTGGGGAAGCACGAGATCTTTGTGCTGGGAGACAACGTACCCATTTCGGAAGATTCACGCGGTGAACTAGGAGCGATCGATGTCCGTAAGTACTTGCAAGGACGTGTCTTGCGAGTGACAACGGATTGACGTTCGCCAATCCATCCAACTGGGCGACCAGCGCTGCGTCAGAATCGGCGATTCGCTATAGTAAAGTTTCTCCAATCCACAAACTTCGGGGATTTCGCGCCCCGAGCGACTCCTTTGCTTCCCGTTCGCCCCTTCGAGCTCGATCTGGGAAACAGGAATAAACAGATAATGGTCAAGAAGAAACGTAGTCCAGCAGCCGCCGATAAGTCAGGCAAGGGAAGCAAGGAAGCCGGCGATAACGATCACTTTGCCGTAACACGTGAGTTTGTCGAATCGCTCGTCGTGGCCGTGATTCTGGCACTCTTGTTTCGGGCGTTCGAAGCCGAAGCATTTGTGATTCCCACCGGTTCAATGGCTACCACTTTGCTTGGGCGCCACAAGGATGTCGTCGATCAGTACACCGGCTACGAATACACCGTGGGTGCCAGTGCTGAACTTGACCGTGACACGCAAATTCAAGAGCGCGACGTCATCCAAGCGGTCGATCCGTTGTATCACCGTTTGACGGATGTCAGCCAAGATACGTCCTACAGCGGCGACCGTATTTTGGTAAGTAAGTTTGCTTACGACTTCTCGGCGCCTGCTCGGTGGGACGTGATCGTCTTCAAGTTCCCCCTTGAGCCACAAACGAATTACATCAAACGATTGATTGGTCTCCCTGGCGAGAGTGTGCGCATCTTCCATGGCGACATCTACATTAAGAAGCCAGGCGAGAACGATTTTTCGATCGCTCGCAAACCTCCGGCCAAGCAGCTAACCCTCCAGCGTCTTGTTTACGACACGAACTACCCCTGTGATATTCTTGAGAAAGCAGGTTTTCCCGATCGGCTCGAAGCATTTCCTGCGAACACGCAAGGAAGTTGGACCAAGGAAGAAAACGGTTCGTTCGTCTGCAAACCCCAAGGGGAGACGTGGCTACGTTATCGCCATGTGCTGCCGGACAATGGAAAAAACATTGGTTACTGGGCGCTGGCCGAAAATAACCAGCCCATCGATACCAAGGTTGCCCGAGATAGATGCAGCCAGTTGATTACGGACTTCAGTTCGTACAACACCGGCACCGTCGTCGAGAGTTCCAACTACCAACATTCGTCCGGAATGCACTGGGTGGGCGATCTTTGCTTGGAATGCACCACGAAAGTCGAGTCCTCGTCGGGCGTGCTATCGCTTGATTTGGTCGAAGGAGGTGCCCACTTCCGCTGCGATATCGATGTCGCCACGGGGAAGGCGACCTTATCGTCAAGCGATGCCAGTATCAAGTTCGATCAAGAGGGCGTTATCGAAGCTGACACCGGCGTTAAAGGTGCCGGCACCTACGCATTCCGCTTTTCAAACGTCGACAACGAACTACGTTTATGGGTGAACGATCGTGTGGTCAATTTCGGTGCCCCGGTCACCTATTCGCCAACTCAAGATGTTGTTCCTAAATGGAGCGAAACTGATCCAGGCGATCTGCTACCAGCGGGGATTGGAACAAGCTCCGTAGAGATGACCGTCACTCGTGTTCGCATGTACCGCGATACGTACTACATCGCCTTCGGAACGCAATATACCGCTGGACGTCATTCCAACACGATCGTTGACTATGCCTCGGATTCTCATCCTGGTTTTAATTTTGCTCAAGAGAGTGACATTCGCGCGGTACTTACGGATCCGCAATCTTGGGCCACGACCAATGTATTCAAAGCGCGTCGCGAAGCGATCTTCGACCTGGAAGATCGGCAGTACTTCCCGTTGGGTGATAACAGCGCCGAAAGTTCCGATGCGCGGCTTTGGGACATTGGTCAACAATTTGTGCCGGAACATATGCTTATTGGCAAAGCCTTGTTCGTATATTGGCCCCACTCCAAGAACAAGCCGATCCCGTTTTTCCCCAACTTCAGCCGCATGAAGTTCATTCAGTAGCGGAAGGACTCGCACGATTCATGGACGAATCAACCATTCTCTCTGCCCAAAATCTCGTCAAGACTTACGGTCGCCGCCGTGTCGTCGATGGGGTTAGCTACGAAGTTAAACGCGGCGAAATTGTCGGCTTGCTCGGCTCGAACGGTGCCGGCAAAACGACCAGTTTCCGCATGACTTGCGGCATGGTCACGCCCAACGAAGGTCGCGTTCAACTGAACGGCAAAGACGTCACGTTGTGGCCGATGTTCAAGCGGTGTCGCGATGGCGGGATGGGCTACCTGGCCCAAGATAGTAGCGTATTCCAGAAGCTGACGGTTGAACAAAACCTGATGGGCGTGATGGAACTCTTGCGGATCGACGCCTATCATCGCAAACAGCGCTGCGAAGAACTACTTGAACGCTTTGATATCACCCACATTCGTAAATCGAAAGCCAAGAGCCTCTCTGGCGGTGAACGTCGCCGCTTGGAGATTGCTCGCTGCCTAGTTTCCGATCCCGAAATCATCATGCTCGACGAACCGTTCACTGGGATCGACCCGGTGACCGTCGATAGCATCCAGTTGGTGATTCGCGAACTGCGACAAAGCGGGATTTCGATCCTGATCACCGACCACCAGGCGGAGAAAACCTTGGAGATCGTCGATCGCTGCTACGTGGTGCATCGCGGCAATATCCTTTGCCATGGCACCCCGGACGAAGTGGTTCGACATCCTGAAGCCGTGAACTATTACTTCGGTAACCTGTCACGCAACAACTTCGGCGGACGAGAGAACGTCGACGCTGCGGCCTGATGTAAAGGATGATGAGATGGTGCATCGCGTATTCCATGCCTGGGATGGAACCGACGGAGTCGTTGGTTCCGAGATCACCGCATCGGCGTCTTGCCCCATCTCCGGCGACCGAGCCGCACTGGTCGTCAGCAATCGCGACCGCCGCGGCTTCCCGTTGCGCACGATCATCTCCATGGCCTCCGGGTTGGTATACGTCGATCCTCAGCCGCCTGCCGAAGCGATCGACAATTTCTATCGCTATTCCTATCGGTTGTCGTACAAATCTTCGGCCACTCCCAAGTGGAAGCACACAGCTCGCAACGCATTTATCGCCGGGCAGCGAGTCGAACGCCTAGAGCATTACGTCCCGAAAGGCGGAACGGTCCTTGATATCGGTACCGGCTCTGGCGAGCTCTTGTACGTTGGCAAGAAGCATGGCTTTGTCATGCAAGGGCTTGAAGTCGATCAGGCTTATTCCCAATTCGGCCGCAGTAATTACGGGGTGCAGATCTCGAACACTTCGCTGCAAGATGCCAAGTTGCCTGCGGAAAAGTACGATGCCGTTACGATCTTTCATGTATTGGAACATCTGGCCAACCCGCTAGGCGCGATGCAGAAGATGGCTCACACGCTCAAAATAGGTGGTCATCTGATTCTTGAGGTGCCGAACGTCGAATCGCGAGACGCCCGTTTCGCGCAAAAATGGCATCTCGGTCATCTTTATCATTTCAATTGCGCAACCATAACAGCCATGGCGAATCTGTGTGGGCTCGTCCCCACGGTCGTCGCGACATGCGCCGGAAAGAATCACACGGAAGCCGTTTTGACCAAGGTAATCAACCCACCTCCTGTCGATTGGCAGTCGATCGTTGCTGGGAATTTCGAGCAAACCTGGGGCACGCTTCAATTCCAAGCTCGCTGGGGCTGGCAACAAAACTGGTACGCTCGTTTCGACCGTACGCGGCACAAGCTGACTCGGAACGTCAAAGAATGGGTTTCGGCATTCTCCGAGCCGAATCGCAGACGCTTGGTGGACAAAGTCGTCAAGAAGCGAGCCTGATCGGATCGTGCGCAGACCAAACTTCACCCTGCCGCACAAAGGCCAGCTTCGGCGAACCGCAATTCTCTCGCTTGCTTTGTCAGATGAACGGCTATCGAACGAATTTCATTTCCAGCGAGAAAATCGAGATCGCTAGACCAGAATCAGGCAGTGCGGTACGATGTCTCCAGTTTATGATAGTAGTTTCGGGGGCGAAACCATCTTCATCATCAGAGCTGCATGCGCAGTGAGTTAGGACTTTGAATGAAGCGGTTTCGATGGACGATTCTTTTCTCTCCGATAGAGACGGCATCGAAAACAACATGGCAAGGCCAAAGCAGGATACTCCCACATCCGGAGAACTTGAAGTTCTCAAGGTTCTCTGGAAACGGGGACCAAGCACCGTTCGCGAGGTGCTAGAAGAACTCAATCAACAAGGACGTCGACGCGCCTATACCTCGGTGATGAGCTTGATGAATGTCATGGCCGACAAAGAGCTCTTAGACCGAGAACCACTGGGACGTGCTTTTCAGTACACGGCCCGCATGCCTCAAGAGTCGACGTTGGGTGGCATCGTCGGCGATATTCTGGGGCGTGTGTTTGAAGGGTCAGCTCACTCGATGGTAGCTCACTTGCTTGAAGAATCGAAACCCAGCGCAGTCGAACTGGAAGAGATTCGCAAGGCACTAGAACAATACGAAGAGGAGAACGGGCAGTGATCTGGAGCTTGCTGCAAAGCCCTGTCGCGATGAAGCTGACGTTTGTTTTGCTCCACTTCCTTTGGCAGGCGATTTTGCTCGTTTGTCTGTGGCGTGTTGCGGCGGCATTGCTTCCGCTACGTTCGGCGGAGGCACGTTACAACGGCGCTTTGGCAACGCTTTTATTGATGCTCGCGTGTCCCCTGGTGACGTTCATGCTGGTGGACGTTCACGACATTTCTTCCGCCACGGAACTTCCGTTGGCGGTTTCATCTTTGGCTGCCAATCCTGAGTTGAGCTTGAACTCTAACGCGATGCCGGATTTTGCGGCTGAACAAGCAATCTCGCCAGAAATCGCACAGGCGGCGGTAATCAACGATCAAGCCGCGCAGCTAACCCCGACCGCGATCTTACTTGCCAGCCAGCCCTACTTGATGCTCACTTGGCTGGTTGGTGTTCTATTACTGGGAACCAGGATTTGCGTTAGCTACCTGGGCACCGTCTGGCTTCGCAAAGCTGGCCTGACCTGCGTTGCCCCAACCGTTCTGGTTCGTTTCGCGGAAACTGCGCAGCGTTTGAATATCGTTCAATTACCGCCTATCGCGTATTCGAGCCGTATCACGCAAGCTATGACTGTTGGTCTGATGCGGCCGATGGTACTGCTGCCGATGGCCTGGGCCACAGAAATTAGCCCCGATGTTCTCGAAGCGGTCCTGGCACACGAACTGGCCCACGTCCGACGTAGCGATCTTTGGATTAACTTTCTACAGCGTGTGATGGAGACGATCTTTTTCTATCACCCGGCGGTCTGGATTTTGTCGGCGGAAGTTCGTCGCGAACGCGAATCGTGCTGTGACGAGTTGGCTATCCGAGCGACCGGTCAACGGCTGGATTATGCCAAGTCTCTGCATGAAGTTGCCTATCGTCAAATGGCCTCACAAGCGCCTTCGCTGGCGATTCCTTTCCTGGGACAACGGCCTGGCGAGTTGCTGGGTCGCGTACGTCGCATCTTGGGTATTACCACTCCACAAGCCGGAGAACGGTCGTGGCCAGCCGGCTTGATGCTGATGATTGTCCCTCTCTTCTTGTGGGCGATCTCGGCGATCTTCTTCCCAGAGATCAGTGCTAAAGCGGAAGCGGAAGAGGCCCCTAGCCAAGAAGTCACCGAAGTGGAAGAAGTGATCGAGGAAGACGAGATCTTCCTTCCGCCGCCCCATCACCGTCGCGGCAGGCCGCACCCACCACATGCGCCGATCCATCCACCGCATCCTCCAGGGGAACCAGGGAGACGCCCAGCCCGCGATCACCTTCCTCCGCCACGAGGCGCTGTCGTGGGCGAAGACCGCCCAGCCCCGCCCCTTAATCAAATCGACATGGACGAGTTAGCTCCTCACGACCAAGCGATGGTTCGCGTGCTGCGTTCCCTCCGACATGAAGTCCGTCAGCTTCGAGATCAGGTTCAAGAGCTCAAGGAAGAACAGGAACAAGAGACCGAATTGCAAGCCAACGCTCCGCGTCGTCGTAAGCGAGCACGTCGCGTGGAAGTGATGGAAACGACCGAGTCAGACATGACTGCCTTAGACGAAACCGATTAAGTTCGGCCATCTTCCGTGAGACGCATTCGCTAACCTCTTTCGCCAGTCTCCTTCACTGGCGTTCTTTCTCGATCGACAACTATGACCTCACGTTCTTCCAAACCAGCCTGGCAGCTCCCTCCAGGAGTCACCCGGGGCTCGCTCGATTACATCGAATCTCCTGCGATCGCCGACGGCTACGACGAAGACCTTGCGTTTGGCAGCGACTTTCAATTCGATGAAGAGACGATTGCCAACTTCGTTCCTTCGACCGGACTGGTCGCCGACCTAGGTTGTGGCACCGCCCGCGCCCTGATTCCATTAGTCCGTCGAGGAAATCGGGGCTTGGCCGTTGATCTCTCGTCCGAAATGCTCCGTATCGTCGCTGAGAAGGCCCGTGACGAGAAGTTGGATATCGAATGCATTCAGGCCAATCTGGTCGAACTAGACGCGATCCAAGACGCTTCAGTTGATCATGCTATCTGCATGTTCAGTACGCTCGGCATGATCAAGGGAGCAGAAAACCGTAAGAAGTTTCTGGATCATGTCCACCGCATGCTCAAGCCAGGAGGCAAGTTCGTGGTTCATGTCCACAACTTTTGGTTCAACTTCTTCGAACCAAGCGGGGCGTACTGGCTGGCCTCGCACATGATCAAAGCGAAGCTGACCAAAGGGATGGAGCGGGGCGACAAATATTATCGCTATCGTGGCATCCCCAACTTCTTCCTACACGTTTTTAGCCGCGGTGAATTCAAACGCGCATTAAAGCAGAGCGGTTTCCAGATCGAACGCTTGGTGCCACTTCGCATGGATCGCCAGGGAGAGCTTTCCAGCGCATGGATGCTAGGTGGTTGGCGCGCAAGCGGCTGGATCGCGTTGTGCGCGAAGTAACCATCGGGTTACTTCTTTCTTCGCCGTGTATCGATATCTTCGTACGGATGCGGCCCGGGGAAGTCGACCAAGCCTCGACGTTCGTTCGGCATGGGCAAAGGCCCCGCGATTTCCGCTGCCGCGCGACGTCCTGATTCCTCGGGAAGTTCTTCTGCACCGGGGAAGGGGGTCGCTTCTTCCTGGTAAAGATGAATCGTCTGGGTTGGAAACGCGAACTGAACTCCCAACCGTTTCGCCAAGCGAACAATATCGACAAACAATCGATGCCGCTCGCGTAACTCAACGCTCCAGTCGTTACAGTCCAGGTAAAGGTTGACTAGAATATCGAGCGAGCTGTTATTAAATTCATTGAGAAAGACCTGGTAATAGTCTTTCCGTGTATAGGGCTGGCGTCGAATCAGTTCGCGAATACCTTCACAGAACGCGTCAATCTGCTCAGGCGTCGTATCATACTGCACGCCTACGACGGTCTTCACGCGACGGAATTGACGGCGCCCCATATTGTCGACCTTCGCGGTGATCAACAAGCTGTTCGGAACGGTCATCAAGCTGTTATTAAACGTGCGAATCTTCGTGCTTCGCAGGCCCATCTTCTCGACGGTACCTTCGACACCTTCCGTCAATATCCAGTCGCCGATCTCGAAAGGACGATCGATCATTACCGTCAGAGAACCAAATATGTTGCTCAGCGTATCTTTGGCCGCCAAGGCGATCGCGATACCACCGATACCGAGCGAACCAAGCAAACCGACGATCGGCAAATCGAACGATTCGGCTAACACCAGTACGCCCACACACACGGCAAACGTCTTCAGTGATTTGCCCAACAGTGGCAATAAGAGATCGTCATACTTCTTGCCACGACGGGCCGCAGCGTTGATCAGGTGAATGATCAACAAGTCAATGATCCGGAAAAACGCCCAGATCGCTGTGACAATTCCAAAGAATTGAACCCCATAAAATAGAATCGCACGGAACAAGTCCGGTAAACGAAAGAGGTACAATCCCCAGTACCAAACAACGGCCATCGCCGTCAGTCCAATCGGCTGCCACGCTTTCTTGAACGCTTCGCTCAGTTCCTCATCCGAGGCCGTACGCGAAAAGCGAAATAGATAAATCAAATGCAGAAGCCACTTGGTCATCACGTCGACGGCATAGCCAGTGACGATCAGCAGCAGCAAACAAATCCATTGATACGTCGGAATCAGAAAATGATCCTGACGATAAAACGGCGGAACTTGTGATTCAAGCCACAATGCAAATGTTGGACGTGGCTTGGGTGTGGCATCGCCTGATTGTTTTTCTTCCTGTTCGCGACTTGTAATCTCCGAGGCATACTTCGTGACCAGCTTGTTGATCGCGTCGACGGTCTTCGTGCTGAAACGCCATAGGCCGTCACTTCCTTTAGTCAGTGTGATTTGCTTAGCATCGTCTCGTTCATCTTCGCGAACATATCGCCCTGTCGTGCCATCCCCAAAAACAGGAACTTCTATTTCTTCGGTCTTCTCAGGGACATCTTCCGGTTTGATACTCCATAGCGTTGATAGCAGCTGAAACAACTGGTAGGCCAGGTCGCGCTGCGATAGCTTCTGAGACTCAGGCCGTTCGCTGAAGTCCATGCACTGGATCGCCGTGTCGAAGTCATTCTCCTGACACGCTTCCAGAAACGTCTTTACCGTCGCTCGAGGCGTTCCCTGACGCAACAGCAGCTTGGGATCGATCGGTGGGGGCTCAGCTGGTTTCTCAGCCGCGGCCCCACCAGTTACTTCAGGGATCGGAACCGTCTGAGCCGATGCTACCAATGCCAGCTGACCCATGAGCCAACAGCCGAGCAAGATCCGAAGAATTTTTCTGGCCATGATGGGGGAGAAAACCAATTCAGGACGTTGATGGAAGAAAGCCGTCCAGTGCTATCCAAATTTCACCGCAAAACCGTGCGGGAAGTTATCCAGAGACCTTCGATGCTATTCGTTTGCTTCGAAATAAAAAAGGCCCCCGGAAAGTTCGGATCCCAGGGGGGCAAAGGATTCCGTTCTTCTCCGGGAGCGATTGGTCGGTTCTGCGATCGACATCCTGTCGAAAATGAGCCGAGTCTTTCGGTTGCCGAAATGCGAGTTATCAAGCCAGCCAGTCGAACTTCCGTGCCCAACCGCCAGCTAACGATCCGCGGAAAACCATCGTCACGGTTTTCCCTATGCAGGAAACATCTCATCACTAAGGCAAGTCCGAACGACCGTCAATTTGCTTTCGCAGGGGAAGACGTGTCGTTCGTGTGTGGCGGCAAATTATTTGTTTTCGGAAAACGGGTCAACCCCGTTTCTTGGAAAGATTTCCCCTGCGATTACCGACAGACTACTTTGCTATCACCGGTGAAGCTGTCTCTTGTTCCGCTTCCGACATGGCGCCATCTTTGTCAGATCGGATGACGACATTTCCTCCAATCTCACCACCAAGCCGCACACAAGCCTCGGCACGAGAAACAAGCTTCTTGCCACTATCGCCATCCATCGCTTCTGCGACGCCGCAAGTGACCGTGATTCGAACCACACCTTCTGGGGTTTCGAACTGCAACTGACTAATTGAATTGCGTGCTCGTTCGGCCACAGCGGCCGTTTCCACTTCACCAGCCGTTGGCAATAAAGCGCCGTACTGCATCTTCGACAGTTTGCAAACGTGATCCATCTCGCGAAGTACTATTTTGAGTTCTTCATGAACACCTTCCTCGATGGCTTTGAAATCATTGGGGCCAACCATCACGTTTTCGTCGAGTGGATCGATGTTGACGATAAAGATTCCTAGCGGATTTTGTTTTCGATGGAACATTGCTAAGCGACGATCAACATCTCGCAGGAATTCTTCACGACCGGACATCGCGACCGGAACGTCGTGCTCTTCCGATGTCACCGAAGATTCGTCGTTTCCTTTGGGGATCTCATGACATCCATGCGAGTCATGCCAGCATGCACGATTGCGACCACGGCGTTTGGCGTCGTATAGTGCGCGATCAGCTCGGCTAAGCCAGTCTTCGGGAGTGGCATCGTGAAAGAGTTCCGCCACACCCAAGCTCACCGTTACCTCCAGAGTTGTCTCCTCGTACGGTACGGCCAGCTTTTCGATCTTATGGTTGATTCGCTGTGCGGCAATCTTCGCGTCAAAGATTTCAGTCTTCGGAAAGAGGACCGCGAATTCCTCGCCGCCGTAGCGTACGACAATACCACCAAGCGGCTGAACAGTTTGCCAGATCACTTCGCCGACTGATCTTAAGCATGCATCACCTGCTTGATGTCCGCGACGATCATTGAACTCTTTGAAATGGTCGATATCGATCATGATCAAGCATGCTGGATCCTTCAGCCGTCGTCGGTGATCAAATAGTCTTTTCAGTTCTTCGTCGAAGACGCGACGGTTTGGCAATCCGGTCAATGCATCGGTGCGTGCTTCGACGCGGTGCGATCGTAGCTGTTGCGATTGTTCGAGGAGCCTTGCTTCGGCCACACTCAATCGCGTATCAAGATGGCGATTGGCTTCAATCAAGTGAGCAATCACGCGGGCAACGCCTTCGACGTCGGCCACGCCAGAGATAGTGGTCAAATCGTTGTTAATTCGTTCGACCGATTGCGAATGCTCCTGGACATCGGTTCGCATGCCGTCGGCAAGCGTCTGCACGCTTTCGACGACACATTGAACCATGTCTTCCAGCTCAGAGGACGCGCAGCTATCTGGCGCCGGCTCGTCGACAGCATGTTGGTCTGATTCCACGACCGATTTCTTTCGGCCGATGGGAAGGTTGAGCCACGCGGATGCAAGGAAGCCAATTCCAAAGAACAGGCCACATTGAATCGCATGAAACAGCGTGAATTCAGGCATCTCTAAATTCGCGATCACTGGGGGCAGTGGTAGCGATCGTACCGGTTAGATCATCTGTGACCGGCCGTTACCGCTGAGGTTGTTAGTGCGCAACCGCACTATGGGCAGCAACCTCTACTTGTTACTTAAGTCACAATACCCCCCGGTCAAACGAAAACGGCAAGATAGTCCACAAATACCAGGGTCACGAAAATCCTGCGTATATCCGCACTCGTCGGCAATTAACTCCCTATCTTGAAAAGCGGAACTATACTTGACCCAGAGGATGCGCCAGTTGTGTGACGTTGCGCATTCAACGACATGCTACGCGTTCATTTTTTTGGCGCCAGCTCATAGGAACCCTGCTAGTTGAATCAGGGGCAGACTGATGATGCTTGCAAAGAGCAATTCCGAACAACGCTACCCACGCGTTTTGGTCGTCGACGATGACGATGCCATTATGCGTGCAGTGTCGCGTGTGCTCGACTCCGACGAATCAATTCAGATCGTTGGTCAAACCACTCACGCACAAGCGGCCTTGGCGATGGCCGAAGCATTGAAGCCCGAAGTCGTGCTGATGGACATCCACATGCACGGGCTCGATCCATTCCTGGCATGCACGGAAATCTCGCGAGCAACCAACGGTCATTCTAAGGTGTTGTTTTACACTGGGTTTCCTAAGGACAATTATCTCGATCGCTGCTTGGCGGTCGGAGCCGCCGGTATTGTCTCCAAGCATTCCGAATCGCTCCGCAATCTGGCGTTTGCTATTCGTCATGTGGCGGCTGGTAACACTTACTTTTCGCCAGAGCTCGATAAGCGATTGACCGAGCGAGAAGACGGCCTGCCTGCCTCGCGATTGGCCACTCTCACCGAGCGTGAAGTGGGGGTACTACGTGAACTGGCCCTGGGCCGTACCCAATCCGAAATCGCCGAAGCGTTGGATATCAGCGAACGAACCGTGAACAAGACGGTTGGTGACCTGAAAACGAAGATCGATGTCCAAACGATCAACGAGATGCTCATCTTCGCCGTAAATGAAGGCCTGGTTCATCCCGAACTGCTATTCGTCGAACGTCCTGAAAAAGCGTAGGCTGCTTTTTCCGCAGACGATTGTGGTACGATAATTCCCAGGGAACCCCTGGAATCTATCACCACGGAAGATCGTTCATGCTTACCAAGACGCAACAAGATCGCGCGTTCGCCCTCGTACAATCCCTCATGGCCATCTCGGGCAAGAGTGGCGACGAGGCAGAAGTCGCGACCTTCGTCCGCAATCAACTTCTGGAAGCTGGCGTTGCGGAAGAGGCAATGCAGCACGATACGGCGCATTCACGCTGCCCTATTCCCAGTAGCACCACCGGCAACCTAATCGTCCACTTGCCCGGCGAACTCGATATTCCTCGCCGTCTATTGATGGCACATATGGATACCGTTCCGATTTGTGTCGGATCGCGTCCAGTCCGAGATGGTGATTTCCTGATACCGCAGGACCCGCATACAGGTCTCGGCGCGGACGATCGGGCGGGTGTTGCCACCATGCTTTTTGCCGCAACCGAGCTCTTACAGCAAGGGCTGCCGCACGGACCACTGACTCTGTTGTTCTGTGTGCAGGAGGAAATAGGTTTGCAAGGAGCACGATACCTAGAAACCGACAAGTTGGGGGAACCAGCCTTAGCGTTTAACTGGGATGGGAGTGATCCGGCAAAGCTGACCGTGGGAGCAATCGGCGGGTATCGCATGACGATCGAAATTCGAGGCAAAGCCAGCCACGCTGGCGTCGCCCCGCAAAAAGGTGTTAGTGCCGTGACAGTCGCTGGCATCGCGATCGCCAAACTACATCACGCCGGCCTCCTCGGTAAGATTGACCAAGGAGACCTTCAAGGTACAAGCAACATCGGCGTGATCCAGGGTGGCAACGCGACGAATGTGGTCGCCGATCATGTCCACCTACATGCCGAAGTCCGCAGTCATCAGAAGGAATCGATCGAAATCCTGGTCGAACGGTTCGAGATGGCCTTCCAGGAGGCCGCCAAGGAAGTGGTGAACGATCAGAACGAATCCGCGAGCGTCACCTTCGATGGCGATCTCAACTACGAGCCGTTCGTCATGCCAACTGACTCCCCCAGCGTGCAAACGGCCGAACGGGTCTTGAAGTCCCTTGGCATCGAACCGATTCATGCGATCGCCAACGGGGGCCTCGACGCCAATTGGATGTTTCGACACGGAATCCCCACGGTTTCGATGGGCTGTGGCCAGCAGAACCCACACATGACAAGCGAACGAATGAGTATCCCCCAATTTCACACCGCCTGCGAAGTCGCATTGCGTATCGCCAGCGGAGAAGATGGTGCGTCATGAAGCCAGACGATGAACTGTGCTTATGCTTCCATGTGACGATGCGAAAGGTGCAGAACTTTTGCCGGATTGAAAAGCCACGGCGTGCTTCTCAGCTCTCGGAGTGTGGGGGGGCAGGAACAGGCTGTGGTTGGTGCCGCCCATTTCTGCAGCGGATCTTCGAGAACCAACAGCAAACTGGTGAATCCGAGATACCCGATTCTGAGGCCTATCACCGTGATCGAGCCGCCTACTTAGAGGAACGTAAGAAACGCGGCGACAAAACGGACTAATGGAACGCAAGCCGACGAAGTGTCTGCTACGATTGCCACAGTTCTTTGAGGGCAACCATGGCAGCTTCGCGATCGGGATATCGCTGCCAAAGAGAGTCGATCTTCGATCGCTTCAGAACGTTTAAACAATCCTCGTTCAAACCGGCAAGTACGAGGTGGCCACCCCGCTTCTTAATCAACTTCCAGATCCGAATCAGGAACTGAATAAAGAACGCACCGATCGACTTCGTATGCGAGAGATCGATCACGACCAGGGGAGGCGAGGCATGTTTCGCAACTTCAACGATTTGCTGAACCACGTTGCCGAGGTTTGACTCTTCTAGGTTCTCGTATTCTGGCCCGAATTCGAGAACCGTGATATCGCTCTGGCGCAGAATATTGACCATTTGGCTGACATTCGCCGGTATACGTGGGAACTAGATCACGTGGCAAGGATTTCCTCTTGGGTGAGCGGGGTTTTCACCTAAGGGAAAAAGGGAGTCGACTGTATGTCAAACAGAAAACCGGCAAATCGAGCAAATCCATGCTTTCGCGTAGTCTATCTGTCTATGTCCGTAATAACAACCCCTTAACTTCTTAAATATTTCCGTAGTGATTTCACAACAATTGTATACTTGAGGAATGCCTCCGAACAATTTTATCCCTAGAGGGATATGCTATTATTCGCATGGGTGCCCTACCTTAAGAGGGGCCACCTTCGTGGTTACCCCTGTGCGAACAAAACCTCATCAAACATCTTCTGTTCAGACAAGGAGTCAGGAACCGTGAATCGATTCGAAGACACGGATGACGACGACCTCTTACCCGAGAGCGACGATCGTCGCACGAAAGAGATTAATCGCTTACTCGATCAAATCCATGAGACTGCGGACAAACTGCAACGCGATGCCGCAACGCGTGGCGACCTCAAACTCCTTTCACGCTCTCTTAAAGAGTTACGTTACGCGTTCAAGGTGTTCACGCCGTATCGCGACATGCGAAAGCTAACCATCTTCGGTTCAGCCCGCACACTGCCAGATCATCCGACTTACATCGCCGCCGCCAAGTTTGCCGAGACCATGGCCGAGGACGGTTGGTTGGTGATTACGGGAGCCGGCAGCGGCATCATGGAAGCGGGTCATCGCGGGGCAGGGCGAAAGAACGCGATGGGGCTCAACATTGTGCTTCCGTTCGAACAACAGGCCAATCCCATCATCCATGGGGATGATAAACTCGTAAACATGAAGTACTTCTTCACGCGAAAACTAATGTTCGTGAAGGAATGCGATGCAGTCGTTTGTTTACCTGGTGGATTCGGTACTTTGGACGAGGCGTTCGAAGTACTCACCTTAGTTCAAACTGGCAAGCGTGATCTGTTCCCGATTGTGCTTTTAGATGCCCCAGGAGGAACCTATTGGAAGAAGCTTGATGACTTTATCCGTGCCTCACTTTTCGAGGACGGAATGATCTCGCCAGAAGACTTTGCACTGTACCGCGTCACCGATCGTGTGGAAGAAGCAGTCGAAGAGATCGAGCAGTTTTACAAGGTCTATCACAGTATGCGGTACGTCCGCAACCGTTTGGTTATCCGTCTACAAACAACGATTAGCGACAAGCTATTCAATGCCATTCGGTCGGAGTTTCAAGACATACTGAGCGAGGGGGATTTTGAAATCCGTTCGGCGTTGCCGGAAGAAGACGAACCCGACTTGGAAGCATTACCTCGTTTGGTGTTCACCTTCAATCGGCGCAATCTGGGAAGACTCCGACTGATGATCGATTGTCTCAATGCGGACAGTTTGGAACCTGCTTCGCGTGAACCAATCTGACGGTTTCCGGCCGCGAGACAAGATTTTTTTGTTCCACTAGCGCAAAAAAATCGTCCGCAAAATTTTGTTCGCGGACGATTACTAGGGCGTTAATTATTCGCTATCGAATCGTTGATCCTGCCGGCCGTTCGGCAATGCGATCTTCCTGACTTTGCTTGTTCGCTTTCAAGTAAGTCATCAAGTCGCCGATTTCCTCGGCCGTCAGTTGATCTAACAACCCCGACGGCATCACGCTGATCTTCGATGGCTGAATCTCGTCGACATCCGCCTTAGCAACCGGTGTCTTATTGCCTTGGCTATCGATGACCACGTAGTCGCCAGTAGGGCTGGTCGAAACCAAGCCAGAGAGCACCTTGCCATCCAATGTCAGAATCTGCTTGGTCGCGTATTGATCTGAGATCACATGCGATGGGAATAATACCGATTCCAAGATCTGCTTCTTCTGGAACCGATGCGAGATGTCGGTCAGGTCAGGACCAATTGCTTCGCCGACGCTTCCCATCCGGTGACACGCCGCACACTGGGCCTTTTTGAAGATCACCGCCCCAGAGGATACGTCACCCCCGTGGTAGTCTTCCGCAGTCAGGAAGTCGAGAAGTTCGTCCAAGTTCCAGTTGCTTGACTTGGTATCCACCAATTTCGCTTCCGGCAAATCAGGATGCGTTTCAGTGAACCACTCTTGCCAGGCAGCCATCTTTTTCTCAGGCGAATCGGATGGCCGTGCAGCGAGTTCTCCCGTCCAGTTCCCCAGCAATTGGCTAACCGCTTGTTTTCCGGTGTCATCCAAACGTAGCCCAAGTAAAATCAGCTGACGAATTGCCTGCGGATCGTTCTCGGTCTGCGAAACCTGGCTCATCTTCTGCACGATATTCGTAGCGAAGTCCCCTTCAATAACCGGAATGGCTTTAACCAGGTAAGGGAAGTTCTTCCCCTCGGCTTGTTGAGCTAAACCAAACGCGATCGATGCGCGACGTTCAGGTTCTCGGTCGAATGCCTCACGGAGATAGGCCATGTTCTCGGGCGTTCCGTTACCCGCCAAAATGGCCACGATTCCTTTCCGCATCCGGGTCGCTACGGTTGTTTCGTCGCCAACCAATTCCTTGTCGATCATCCGCAAGGTGGCGAGCACCTGCTCGCTTGGATGCTCCGGCAATTCAAACAGCACCGCCAACGCCGCATTGGGCCACATATGTCCCATCGAGAGAGCAACGTACTGCTCTTGGGGTGTTAGACATTTAACAAATTGCTTAGTACTGGTTTCGATGTAGCCTCGCAGGCCTTCACCGCCGTCGATATCTAATCCGTTCTCCAGATGGCCCAGCAGTTTCAACTTTTGCTCGCTGGTCCAACCTTCGCTGATGAACGACATGTGCATTGCCAGGTTCAGCCGTTCGGCTGCTGGGATATCGCTATCCAGGTGAGCGATGTACCGGTCGGTAATGTTGGAAACGTGGAAGTGAGCGAGGGTACGAATCAATTCGCGATTCATCCGATCGTCACCCGCCGGGAATTCGTTCGCAATACGATCCGCCAAGCCTGGGACGTCGGCGTCTTGCAAGTCACCACGATGCACAGCCAATTGAATAACTCGCAACATCGCTAAGAATTCCGTATCACTTAGGTAATCGTCCAATCGTTTCTGAGCACGCTGAGCGATTTGGAGTGCTACGTCTCGTGATGGCTGAGCAATCAAAGCTGCCACACAACCCGCGTTGAACAGCTTGGACGAATCTGCATTCAACGCCGAATCAATCCACTCGTTCACTGGTTGCATTTCCAACAGACGTCGAGCCGCGTACGCTTCGCGCCGATCGGTGGCGGACAACAGCGGACTAAGTTGCTCGAAAGTCACCTTGCCGTTGATTTCAGCGAACGAGTTACAGACTTCACGTCGTACGGCAGCACTTTCGTGGCCGAGCAACTTTTGTAGTCGTTCGGTCGTCTCGTCGCCGGGGTAGTTGATCAGCAGCGAAACCGCTTTCTGACAGACGTCGTAATTGTCGTCCTTGGTCAGATCTAACAACATATCAAGCGATGGAGTCGGTCCGTAGAGTTGCATCAAGTCCAGTGCACGCGTCCGGTAATTCGAGGGGTTCTCTTTGGCGATCGCCACCCCTTGGATCTGAGCATTCCAGGAATCCCCCAGCTCGGCTTGGATCTCGGCGATCTTCTGGCGTCCCCAGGCACTTTGCGGTTGTGGATAACGAATCGCTTTGGCGATCCCCTCACCGAGGTTTTGGGCACCTTCGGAGATCTCACCCTTGTAGACAATTCGGTAAAGGCCACCTTCCGTACCGCGGCCACCAGTGGTGAAGTAAACCCATCCATCTGGTCCAACTTCCAGATCGGTCACGTTCATCGGCTTGCCTTCCAGTAGCGGTTCGCTCTTGGCGGTGTAACCAGCACCCACTTTATCGAGTTCTACCGTACTGATTCGACCGTTCGCCCAGTCTGTCACGAACAAGCGATTCTGGTACTTCGTGGGGAATTTGAAGTGATCGTAAACCACGACACCCGTCGGCGAGCCTGCTCCCGTTTCCAGAATCGGCGGAACACAATCGGGATAATAGTTTGGCCACTTCGCCCAACCGCTACGCCAGCCGAAATCGGAACCAGGCGAAACCTGGTAGATGCGGGTCGGACGATGCCAGACGAGACCTTCGTCCCATTCCATGTCGCTATCGTGGATGAATAGATCACCGTTGCGATTAAATGCCAGATCGTACGCGTTGCGAATACCGCCTGCGACGACTTCGACGTTCTGTCCTTCGATATCGGTTCGCAGCACCATCCCGCCTGGGGCTTTCACACCGACGGCGTGCCCACCTGGATCTTCGAAACGAGGCACTAAGTCCCCTTCGTAGAAATGACGATGCGGGCTTGTTTCCGAAATCTCGAAGTCGAGCTTCGTGTCGTTACCAGCAACCATGTAGATCAAGCCGTCTGGTCCCAAAGCCAGGGCATGAGGACCATGCTCGCCGATTGCTCCGTTGAACTTAGCCAGCGTTGCGACTTCTTCCACCTTGCCGTCCTGATCGGTATCGCTCAGGCGATAAAGGCCGGTTCCTTCCGAACCTTCACCGACAACAAACACGTCGCCGTTGAGTGGCAAGATCCCTTGAATGTTCTTGACGGTATCATTGTAGGTACGCATCGAATCGACGATGCCGTCGTCATTGGTATCGTAGAGCAGCATCAAATCGCCACCTTCTTTCGAGGCGATGATGTTGCCGAACTCGTTGAACGTCATCGAGATCAGCGCACCGGTCTTCTCCGACGATAAAACCTCTTGAATGGCGAAGCCAGGCAAAATGCGGAAGCGTGATTCTTCCGGGGCTGGTTTATCATCCGGAGCAACTTCCGGTGTCGTGTTGGTGACGACTTCAGGCTGTTTCTTCGCCGAGATCGGCTTGGCTTCGATTGGGCGCTGCGAAGGCTTATTGTTCACTTCCGCAAAGGTTGGCTCCGGCGGGACAGGCGGCCCGGAGTTGGTTCGTGGTTTCTCAGCGGTTTGTGAAGAGGTCGACGTCGAGCTATCGGGTCCGAACTCTTGCGCGCCACCCCAGCGTGAATCGCTGTAGAAGGTCGATTGCCACAGCGGGAAGGGGCGCAGATCGGTCTTCCATCCGGAGTTCGACGGGAAGCTGACCTTCTGGTTGTTGGAACCGAAGATCGTGATTTCCGCCAGCAGCCCCGCCGTGTTCCCACTGGTGTTTTGAACCTGAATTGCGAAAACGTTATCGCCAATCTTCAGATACTGCGAAACGTCGAATCGCTTCTTGCTGCGGGAGTTATTATCTTCCGCGATTTTTTTTCCGTTTATCCACAGCTGGTATTCGTCGTCCGCGGCGATCATTATTTGACCACCTGTCATCTGCTTGATGTTGATGCTCTTGCGGAAATAGCACGAAGCTGCCGGGACTTGGTTCATTTGGTGCTGCGGCGCCCAAATCCACTGCGGCTGGTTGGACTGAGCCAGGGCCAACCCAGGACGTCCTACGACCGCAGAAACGGCGACGAGCAGCAATAAGCAAAGTGATTTGGGGGAAGTCGACATCGTACCACTCTTACCAGCTACGTATTCTTTCCTCGTTGCGGGAAGCCGAGACCGGCGACAACGAGGCGCAATCAAGCCTGATCCTTCATTCGAAAGATCGGGAAGAGCGGCCAGCAAAATCAGCAAAACCGGACTAACTGGCAAAATTTACCGCATCGACAGACACTATCATTGCATTCCCCCCAGAATGTGAGACCACCGAACAGAGTGATAGCACGTGATCGCATCGAAGCCATCGCGCGGATGTTATTGACCCTCTTTTTTGATCCGTTTACGATTCGGATGGGACTATTTAGGAAATCTGCATCGAATGGGACACACTCCATCATCGCTAGCGGTGACTGGATAACTTTTTCCCTACCTATTGGTGCGTTCTCACTACTAAAGGTTGCGTAATGGCAGACACCCGCGGCGCGCATGGACTTTGTCTTGTTCTAGCCCTCACCTTGCTGGCATCACTTGCTGGTTGCAAGGTCGGATCTTCCGAATTGACCGAGGAGGAGAAGCAACAAGCGATCGCGGACTTCGACTTTGATGCCGGTCTACCTGATCCCGACTTCAAGCCTCCCACACTGGAGGAACTCGACGCTAACTACGGTTGGACCGATAAGAAGGTCATCGATCCGATGCCTGCCCTCCAGAAGGAGATGGCTGACTACATTCCGCCGATTACTCCCCAAGAGGCGATGAAGATTCGTCCCAAGGATGAGAAGGATTACGAAGAAATCCTCGGCGCCATGAAGATCCAACCCAAGAACGATGATGAAGTCGCTTGGGATTCGACTTGGGTCCACCACGAAGCAGGCGACGTCAACAGTTTGAACCCGCTTCGAATGAGCTCGGTGGGCGACTTCTTCTATGTGTACCTCACCGGCGTCAGCGCGGTCAGCTCGTCCATCGATTTGGAACCTTTCGGCGACGGACGGTATATCAAGTCGTGGCAAGCTAACGACGACAATACCATTCAGAAAGTCGTTCTTCGAGACGATATCACTTGGTCCGACGGAACCCCCATCACAGCCGAAGACTGGGAATTTACTTTCAAGGTAATCCTTCATCCAGACCTGATTTCGATGTTCCCCGCGATTCCCAGCAGCCTGGAAGACGTGAAGATGATCAAGGCGTACGGTAAGGACACCTTCGTCATTTTCCACGACAATTCGAGCGCGGTGAACGACATGAAGCTCGATTTTCCGATCATCCCCAAACATATCTACCAACCGGCTATCGCGGTCGATCCCACGCTGACCGATAGCCTGACCTTCGAAGAGCAAGAGAACCAACCGGTGGTTGGGGGGCCTTACGAAGTGGTCAGTCGCGAACGGAAGCAGCGTATTCTGCTGAAGCGACGCGAGAGCTATTACATGCACGAGGGCAAGCAAGTGCGTGAGAAGCCGTTCTTTAAAGAGATCCGTATGGAGATCATTGAGAACCCGACCCAAGCGTTGATCGCGATGACCGATGGTCGCATTGATGACATGGAAGTGCCCGCCTCGAAGTGGAACACTGATGCCAACAAGGAAGACTTCTTCAAGAACAACGTGAAGGTTAAGCACACGGCCTGGTCCGAAGGGCACATCGTGTGGAACACCGGCTCGCCATTCTTTGAAGATGCTCGTGTGCGTCGCGCGATGAGCTATGCGATTGACTACGACGCCCTGATCAACGGCATCATGAATGGAATCCACGAACAATCGAGTGGACCGTTCCATCCTTCGGCTTGGTTCGCTCCGCAGCCCTCCCTGCCGAAGTTCACCCTCGACCTCGACAAAGCTCGACAATTACTCGACGAAGCAGGTTGGAAAGACACCGATGCCGATGGTATCCGTGACAAGGAAATCAACGGCAAGAAAGTGCCGTTCTCGTTCAAGATCATGTTGTCCTCCGGAAACCCGGTTGGCGAACTGATGGCCCGTCAACTGGCCAGCGACTTTGGCAAGATCGGGGTCAAAGCAGAACCACGTCAATACGAATGGACCGTGGTCCAGCAAAAGACTCGCGAGCATAGCTTCGATGCTTCGTTGGGCGGCTGGGGATCTGGCGGCGATCCATTCTCGACAGAAAACATCTTTGGAACCGAGGCTCCTCGTAACTTCGGCCAATACTCGAACAAGAAAGTAGACGAGTTATATAAACAAGGTCTGCTTGAACTCGACCGCGAAAAGCGCGCCAAGTACTATCAAGAGATCGCTAAGATTCTGTACGAGGAGCAGCCTTATACCTGGCTTTACTACCGCGCCGACCTATTCGCGTTCAACAAGCAAATGCGGGGCTACCAATTCAGTCCCACCGGACCTTGGTACTATGCTCCAGGGATGCATTCGGTGTGGAAGGCGAAATCCGAGTAAGTCGAATCATGCCGCTCGAACAATCGTGCATTGCTGAACAACCAAGAGGCCTGGCTGCATGCTGACCTACATTGCGCGCCGCGTATTTATCGGAGTCTTCACGATCCTGGCAGTAACCTGCTTGGTTTATGGATTGATCCGAAATATGCCGGGCACTCCCTTGACCGTGATGCAAGAGAATCCGAGCATGGACCGGGGAATGTCAGAGAAGCAGATGAAAGAGCTCGAGAAGCTCTATCATTTGGATAAGCACTGGATTGTCGGCTATGGCTATTGGCTGGCGGATGTCGTTCAAGGAGACTTGGGCCGCGGAATCAGCTTTACCGACCGTCGCCAGGTTTCAACGATCATCCTTTCTCGCTTGCCCAATACGTTGATGCTGACGATCACTTCGTTGTTGCTAACGTATCTGCTTTGTATTCCGATGGGTTTGTTCTCAACCGCGAAGAACGCGACGGCGAGCGAGCGTGCCTTGAGCGTCACTCTTTATGTGCTTTATGCACTGCCAACCTTTGTCGCAGCGATCTACTTGAATCTGCTCTTCGCGGTAAAGCTCGATTGGCTTCCCCTGGGCGGCATGACCAGTCCTAACTACAGCGAACTGACTAGCTTTGGTAAAGCCTGGGACCTCCTCAAACACACGATCCTACCGATCACTTGTTTGACCTATGGGTCGTTGGCCTATTACACCCGCTTTGTCAAAGCCAACATGATGGAAACGATTCAGCAAGACTACATCCGCACGGCTCAAGCCAAAGGGGTAGGGCCCCTCAAGGTTCTCTTGGTTCATGCGTTTCGCAATTCGCTGATTCCCCTTTTGACCCTGATCGGACTAACGCTACCAACCCTGCTCGCCGGTAGTGTGATCTTGGAACATATCTATCAATGGGATGGAATTGGACAGCTTTTCATCTCGAAAATCGGACAGCGCGACTACCCTGTAATTATGGGGCTGGTTCTCATGTTTTCCGTGATGACGTTGATTGGCCAACTGTTGGCTGACATCCTGTATGCCGTCGTTGACCCTCGGATTACCTATTCCTAAACATGAGTGCCGATCAAGAGCCAGTCACCCAATTGAGCAAGCCCACGAAGTCGCTCGGATTTTGGGCCACAAGTTGGCGTTATTTTCGCCGGCGATTTCTCGCTATGGCGGCGTTGTATTTCGTGATCTTTCTCGCCCTTGTCGCGATCTTTTCGCCGGCAATTGTCGGAACAAAACCGATTGTCTGTTACTACAAGGGCAACATCTATTTCCCGGCGATGGGCTATTTCTATCAGCCTTGGGAAAACGCGATCTTCACGACCGGTGATCACTTCGACAACAAGTACGAACCTAACCTCAAAAAGAACGATCCCAACAGCTGGGCCATCTGGCCATTAGTCCGCCAAGACCCGATCGAACCGGTTGGCGATGACTGGTTCGAAGGACAGCCGAAAAACCCTTCCAATGCCGAAGGGCACCCGAGTTGGCAAAACCTGTTCGGCACCAGCAGTGTCGGCGTCGACGTCTTTGCTCAGTTAGTCCATGGAACACGTGTCGCGTTATTGGTCGGTTTCGTCTCCATGGGACTCGCCTCGGTGATCGGCATTATCATCGGAGCCTGTTCAGGTTACTTCGGTGGCTGGATCGATTTCGTGCTGTCTCGTTTCATCGAGATCGTACTGTGCGTTCCCACTTTAATCTTGGTGATCGCGTTGTTAGCCGTCGTCGAGAATCCCAGCATTTGGCAAGTGGTGCTCGTGATTGGTTTGACCGGCTGGACGAGTATCGCTCGCTTGACCCGAGCCGAGTTCCTCAAGATCCGCCAGATCGAATACGTGGCAGCCGCCAAGGCCATGGGTGCCGGGCCCGTTCGAATCATGTTCGTGCATATCTTGCGGAACGCTTTGGCTCCGATTCTCGTGCCGATCACGTTCGGTATCGCGGCGGCGATTTTCACCGAAAGTGCCCTCAGCTTTCTCGGCATTGGGGCAGATACGGAAACACCGACGTGGGGCCGAGTGCTTCACGAAGGGCAAGATCACATTCGTTCGATGTGGTGGCTCAATTTCTTCCCCGGCTTGGCCATTTTCAGCACCGTGCTGGCCTACAACTTAATCGGGGAAGGCATCCAAGAAGCAACCGACCCACGAACCCGCGACGCCTAACACAACCAGCTTGACCCGCGAACTATGACTAAAATCCTGCTCAAAGTCGACGACCTCCGCACCTTCTTTCATGGCGAAGAGGTCGTCAAAGCGGTCGATGGGATCTCCTTCAAACTGGAAGAAGGGGAGACGCTCGGTATCGTCGGCGAATCAGGTTCCGGCAAGTCGGTCACCTCGCTTTCGATCATGCAGCTGCTGGCTCGCAGTGCGAAGATCGAATCTGGCACCATCTCGTTCCTTGGGACTGACCTGGTTCGCTTGCCTGATCCGGCCATGCGAAAGATTCGCGGCAAAGATATCAGCATGATCTTTCAAGAGCCGATGACCTCGCTGAATCCGGTTTTCACCGTCGGGTCACAGGTCATGGAAGCGATCATCCTGCATCAACGCGTGAGCAAAGCTGAGGCCCGCGAGCAAACCATACAGCTATTCGACGAAGTCGGTATCCCGGAACCGCATAAGCGTGTCCATTACTATCCTCATCAAATGTCCGGCGGACAGAAGCAGCGTGTGATGATCGCGATGGCGCTGAGCTGCAATCCGAAGCTGCTGATCGCCGACGAACCGACCACCGCCCTCGACGTCACCATTCAAGCTCAGATTCTCGACATCCTGCGCCGGCTACGCGATAGCCGGGGCATGTCGATTCTCTTCATCACGCATGACTTGGGCGTGATCGCGGAAATCGCCGACCATGTACTGGTCATGTATCGCGGCAAGGTGGTCGAGCACGGCGAGATTCACCAGATCTTCGAGGCCCCTCAGCATCCGTATACCAAGGGTCTTCTCGCATGCCGACCTCGTCTCGATACCAAGGTCCGTCGCTTGCCCACCGTAAGCGACTTCATGGATTCGACGGTTACCGAATCCGGGATCGAGATTACCGAAAAGAAGATGTCGCCGGAGAAATACGAAGAGCTGCTTCAAGCGGGGCGTGGCCGTCTCCTCCATCCCAAGCCGATCCTCGAAGAGATTGGGCATCCTTGGAAGGAGGGAGAATACAGCGCCGATACGAAATGCGTTGCCGACGACGAAAAGCCACTGCTCAGCGTTCGCGATTTGAAGGTTCACTTCCCAATCCGTAAGGGGATCTTCTCACGAGTACACGGGCATGTGAAAGCGGTCGACGGAATCGACTTTGATGTCTTCCGCGGACAAACATTGGGACTCGTCGGGGAATCTGGCTGTGGCAAAACAACCACCGGGCGAGCAATCCTGCGATTGATCGAACCGACCGATGGAGTTGTCGAATTTGAAGGGAAGAACGTCCGCTCGTTGCAGGGTGCCTCCCTAAGAGAGATGCGGAAGAAACTACAGATCATCTTCCAAGATCCTTACGGCAGCTTGAATCCTCGCATGACCATCGAAGCGGCCATCTGTGAACCGATGGTCATTCAAGGCATCGGAGGCACTCGTAAAGAGCAAGGCCAGCGGGCCGCCGAACTGATGAAAGAGGTCGGCATGAATCCCGATCACTTGCGGCGTTATCCGCATGAATTCTCCGGCGGTCAGCGACAACGTATCTGTATCGCCCGCGCTTTGGCCGTTGAGCCTGACTTCCTGGTCTGTGACGAATCAGTCTCGGCCCTCGATGTATCCGTACAGGCTCAAGTCCTCAATCTTCTGAAAGAGCTACAGGAACGTCGCGGGCTGACCTATATCTTCATCAGCCACGATCTATCTGTGGTCAAGTTCATGGCCGACATGATGGCTGTGATGAATGCCGGCAAGATCGTCGAGTTCGGCCCGGCCGAGGACATCTACGCCAATCCGTCCCAGGAATATACCCGTAAGCTGATCAACGCCACCCCGAAGGACAGCCTGGAGCATATTCAGATGCGGCAAGAAGAACGAAAACAAGCCCGAGCCGAGCGTCTCAGCACCATCGCTTCGGCCTAGGTAGCTGGCCGTGTTCAAAACGGCGAATGTCCGATTTTCCTGGCGAAATCGCATTTTTTGAACCTTTTTCGCCGGCGGGTTGTCTTCCCCCTACCGTTTCAACCGCACTCCGCGCATCGAGCGGGGTGGGGTACAATGCTCCATTCTTGAAGATTGAACCCCAGCGATAGGACCTCGACCGAGAGGAAGTCCCCATGGCACGACGCATTTTGGTCACCTCTGCCCTGCCGTACGCGAATGGGCCGATCCATATCGGGCATCTGGTGGAATATATCCAGACCGATATCTGGGTCCGCTTCCAGAAGCTGCAAGGCAACGATTGCCGTTATTTCTGCGCCGACGACACGCACGGCACGGCAATCATGATCAGCGCCCAGAAGAACGGTGTGACCGAAGAGCAGTTCATCGCCAAGATGAGCGAAGAGCACCAGCAAGACTTCGCCGGTTTCGGCATCGAGTTCGACAACTACGGCTCGACCCACAGCGATGAAAATCGCGTCCTCTGTGGCGAGTTCTGGCAATCACTGCGCGAAGCCGACTTGGTTGTCGAAAAGGATGTCTCTCAGCTGTACGATCCAGAAGCGAAAACCTTCCTCGCTGATCGTTTCGTACGTGGAACCTGTCCCAAATGCGGCGCCGAGAACCAGCCTGGCGATAACTGTTCGAAGTGTGGTGCTGCTTATACCCCAGCCGACTTGGTCAACCCCAAGAGCACGCTCTCCGGTGCGACTCCGGAACTGAAGACTTGGAAGCACTTGTTCGTGCAGCTTGAGAAGTTGCACCCATTCCTGGAAGAATGGTCGCAAAGCGGGAAACACCTGCAAGATGAAGTTGCGAACTACTTGAAAGGTCACTTCCTCGGGGAAGAGCTTCGCGACTGGGATGTTTCGCGCCCAGGTCCCTACTTTGGCTTCGAGATCCCCGACAGTCCAGGCGACTACTGGTATGTCTGGTTCGACGCGCCGATCGGGTACATCGCCTCGACACAGCAGTGGTGTGACAAAAACGGCGAAGACCTGGCTAAGTGGTGGAAGAACCCGGAAACCGAAATCCACCATTTCATCGGCAAAGATATTACCTACTTCCATACGCTGTTCTGGCCCGGCATGCTCAAGACAGCCGGTTACAATCTGCCGACTAAGGTCCATATCCACGGCTTCCTGACAGTGGATGGCAAGAAGATGTCCAAGAGCGATGGGACGTTCATCAAGGCAGCGACCTACCTGAAGCATCTGGATCCTGCCTACGTCCGTTATTACTACGCCACCAAGCTCGGTCCGCGCCTGGATGATCTCGATTTGAACGTGAAGGAATTCGTCGACAAGGTCGATGCCGATCTTCGCGGCAAAGTGGTCAACCTCGCCTCGCGGGCCGCCAAATTCGTCGAAAAGACAGGGCTATCCGAGACCTATCCGGACGACGGTGGCTTGTTCGAGCGTGGTACGAAAGCAGGCGCTGAAATCGCCAAGGCGTACGAGGATTGTGACCTGAATAAGGCCATGAGATTAATCCTGGAGCTGGCCGACGCTGCGAATCCTTACATTGAGGCGAATAAGCCGTGGGAGCTTCGCAAAGATCCTGCCAACGCCCAGAAGCTGCAAGATGTCTGCACGGTCGGGATCAATTTGTTCCGGCAGATCATTGTGTACCTGACGCCGGTGCTGCCCAAGTTGGCCGCCGACACCGGTGCACTGCTGAACGATCCAATTACCAGTTGGGAGCAATCCCAGACTCCGTTGACTGGCACCGCCGTCAATAAATTCCAACACCTGATCCAACGGGTCGAACCCGATAAGGTCCAAGCCATGATTGATGACAGCAAGGAAGAAGCTGCCGCCGAATCCCCCGCGACCGAAAGCCAAGCCGACACGACGGCGGCCAAGTTCGAGGACAGCGGTCAGCCGCTGATCGACGAACCGATGACCGAAGAGTGCACGATCGACGACTTCGTGAAAGTCGACCTGCGTGTTGCTCGGGTCCTTTCGGCGGAAGAGGTCCCCGATGCTCGGAAGCTGCTGAAGCTGACGCTGGGACTGGGTGGCGACGCGCGAAAGCAAGTCTTCGCCGGGATCAAAGCGGCCTACAAGCCGGAAGAACTGGTCGGACGACTGGTGATCATGGTCGCCAACCTCAAGCCACGCCAAATGAAGTTTGGCCTCAGCGAAGGCATGGTTTGCGCCAGTGGCCCGGGCGGTGAAGAAGTCTTCCTGCTCAGCCCCGACGATGGTGCCAAGCCCGGCCAGCGGATTCACTAGGCGAATCTAGTCATCCGAAAGAAGAGTCATAACCACGGATCACACTGATATCACCGAATAGATGTTCGCCTCGCCGATGGCGAGGCGAACATTTTTCTAATCGTTGCCCATCCGTGTCATCCGTGGTTACTCTTATCTAGGCCGATCACGCTTCTTACGTCCCACGCAGCCCCAGTACCATTTCTACGGCGTAAGAATCTAAGCCCAGTTTGGCGGCGATTTCTTCTTGAGTGCTTCCAGCATCGGCCATCTCGTAGACTTCGATTTTCTTTGCTTCGTCGCACAACAGTTCCGACACGGCGGCGAAGTTCGGGGCGCCCTGGTCCGTCAATTCTTGGCTTTCACGGATGACCGGTTCGATGGCGGCTTTCTCTTCCGCGCTGAGAGGCGCGGCTTTCACCTTCAACAAGGTACGATGCAGAATCAGCAGCTTGGTATCAACAATGGCCTGAAGCTCGCGGGTTCGCTCGAGCATTTCGACCTGCCACTGATTAAGCTCTTGCGGACCATCCGACATGGTCCATTCTTTGGGCTGCGGCCGGGGATTCCGCGCGAGGTAGTCATCTTTACCCCGCTCTCTCTTGGCGCGTAGCTGTCCTTTCCAGTTCCGGCGCATCAGCAACCAGATGAGAAGGATCAAACCTCCAAAGAACATCAAATATGGTGCGTATCCATCTTCGCCCATGACCGGCTTCCTTGCTGGCGGCGTCTGCCACGGTTACTGGTCGAGCACGAGGTACTTGTCCAATAAGGCCTCGACCCCGATGCAATACTGCGAGCTGCTTTCGTTCTCTTCGTAAACTGGATCCATCGCCACGGCAGAAACCGAGTCACGCAAACCAAGTAAGATCTTGCGGACATGTTCCATGTTGTGCAGCGTGACAACTTCACCTTCTTTGTCTTGCGTCTCGGCGTACTTCTTGGCTTTCTCTTCGTCGGTAAATAGGTTCAAGAGTGTCATCGACTCACCCTCTTCGCCGTTGCCGACCGTGCTGGAATAGCCGTCGGCCTGATTCACCACGTATACCGGATAGTTCCACGGCGAGTTATCGACGATCAAGTAATCTTCCAGCAGCGTCTTGATCTTGGCAATCCACTTGGCGTTGATGTCGAACTCGACTGGCTCTGGATCGTATGCCACTTTGGTAACCGGCAGCTTCAAACTCTTCAAAAACCAGCGAAACTCACGATCGTTATTCAACTGTCGTGGCTCGCCGATGATGCCGAACTGCTGCATAAAACCGAGCGCGATCGCTTCCGTGGAATGTGTCGTCAGAATATGCTGCGGCTGATCGTCCGTGTCTTGCGGATCGACGATCGACGTGTATCCCCCGCCATGAGCAATCAGATACAGCGGATATTCCCATTGAATCGGGGCAGACATGTCCAAGCTTCCTCCCTTTTTCCTATCCCTGGTTACTTCGTGGCGGTTTGCGTGGCCCGCAATTGCTTCGCGATCTCACGATTCTCACGTTGAATCAGTTGCCCGCACGCGGCGGCGATGTCCGCACCCAATGAATACCGAATCGTCACCGGGAAGCCAGCGGCTTTCAACGTATTGCCGAATCGCTCGCGTGTCGCCTGACTGCTGCCGGTCAGATGATCCGCGCCATCGATCGAATTGTACGGGATTAAGTTGATATGTGCGGGGATGTTTTCCAGGAAAGCGATCAGTTTTTCCGCATCGGAGTCTCGATCGGTTCGCCCGTCAAGCATCAGGTACTCGATCATGATTCTTCTCTTTTCCGACAGCTTGAGCTTCAGCAGCGTCTCTCGCAGCCGGGCAAGCGGGACACTTTTGGCCAGCGGGATTAGTTCCTGGCGGCCAGATTCGTCGGCACTGTGTAAGCTGAGAGCCAAGTTCACCTGGGGAAACTGCTCATCGAGCCGTAGCATCTCGTCTGGAATGCCGACCGTCGAGACAAGTAGTCGTTGCAGCGAGTAATCCAATAACAGCGGCGATGAAAGTACCGCGATCGCTTCGTTCAGGTTTGCCGGATTGTGAAGTGGTTCCCCCATGCCCATGAACACAATGTTTCGGACGCGGCGGTCTTCTTTCCGCAACAGCTCATTCGCTTGGACAACCTGATCGAGGATCTGGGCCGTGGTCAGGTTCCGGGCAATTCCCATCTGGCCTGTCGCGCAAAAACGGCAAGCGGCCGCACAGCCAACTTGCGAAGAAATGCACAGCGATGTCCGCCCTGTACCGGCCCGCAAGATCACCGACTCGATCATTAACCCTTCGTCGGTACGAAATAGCAGCTTGCTGGCCCCGTCCAGCTGCGAGTCATGCCGTTCGGCCAGGACTAAGGGATGCGGCTTGATCTCGGCCTTGATGGTCGAAGCGACGTCAGGCGAAACTTCTGCCAGCGCCTCTTCGAACGACCAGCCCTGCTTCAGCCACCGCGTGCGAAACTTGCGGAGCGAATGAACGGTTTGCGAATCGTTGCCGAATCGCGCATTCCAGGCGTTAACGTCGTACCAGTGCAGCATAAAAGAAGTTCTCGAGTGCTCGCTCCAAGTATAACAGCCGTGTGCCGAATCGTACGATGCTACTTGACAACCTTGCCGCAACTTTTGACACGTAGCCACCTGACGGGATCGCCCAAACCGAGTTCGATCGCAATAATTCCCTCCTATCGGATCGACTTATCCCCCTTCAGGTGCCCAATCTATGTCCACTATTTTGACCACTTCGGTCTTGCTGGCGATGTCGAATATCTTCATGACGTTTGCTTGGTACGCCCACTTGAAGGACCTCGATAAGCGGCCCTGGATCTTGGCGGTCCTGATAAGCTGGGGAATTGCCTTCTTCGAATACCTCATTCAGGTCCCAGCCAACCGGATCGGGTTTTCCGAAATGAGCCTCGGACAACTCAAGATCTTGCAGGAAGCGATCACCCTGACCGTGTTCGTCCCATTTGCAATCTTTTACATGAAACAACCACTAAAGCTCGACTTCCTGTGGGCGGCGCTGTGCATCTGCGGTGCGGTTTACTTCATCTTCCGTGGGAACCCGGCCAGTTAGTTAGGTGTCCTTTAAAAGCGTTGATTGTGGGCGCTACAGTATCGAGAACGTGTCCACACTGCAAGTAAATGTTTCCCCTTTCCTGATAGACAATTCGTCTCGGCAACGAATCCGATGGATGAACTCTCAAACCTCGCAGAAAGGTTCTCTGCCTCGCCAGACGCGATTTGGAACAAACTGCGACCGGCGATCGATAACAAGATGCTGCGAGACATCGCGATGGCCGACTACGGAAACGGTGCCGATCAGGCATACGATCTGCTTCGCGTCATCCGTGATCGGGGAGAATTGCCGCAGCCGCTGCCATCGCAATTGGACGAAGTCCTCCATCTAACTCGTTGGTGCGATCCTGACCGGCCAGAAAAGTCTCCGTTTGCCCCCGGCCCAACTGGCCAGAATGGGCACCTGACGCGGTTATTTGCCTGCGCGATCTTACTGCGCGCCGCCGATACCCCAGCCTGCCTGTATCGTCACGACAGTTACGATTCCACAATTGCCCAGGCCCTTCAAAGCAGCAAAGCACTCGGCCACGACTTCGACCTGGCTCTGGGACAATATCTTGCGTGGCGTCTCTCGCAGGACGAACCGCTGGGCGAACTGTCTTATTCTCTGTTAGGCCTACTAATTGTGCTCCTTCGCACTCAGCCACGGCAGGAGATTGAGCCGCTTGTCGAGCATCTGGCGGAGATATTGAAGCGACACGAGGAACTCGTACAGGCAATAAACGGTCCCCTTCATTCCACCGAGCCGTGTCCCAGCGAATTCAGCATTCAGCAAGGTTTCTGGAAACCACTCGCGAAAGAATTGAATGGATACGCAGAGAAGATCAACTCGCCTGAACTACGCGAACGCTTGCAGTTCATCGCGCTGACCCTGGAGGAGTGATGTCGATCAGTAACACGTCGCTTAACTCAGTTTTTCTTTCAGATAAGCGATATCGCGTTTCATGGCGGCCAGGTTCTTGGCGACCATTTCGTCACCCTTCAACCCGTGCAAGTATTCGACATGCAGCGAGATCGGACCGTTGTAGTCGCTTTCCTTGAGGAGTTTATAAAACTGGTCAGGCAGTTCGCCTTGGGTAATCGAGCACCAAGCCGGCTTGCCGCCGTTGCCGGTAAAATCTTTGATATAAACCGAGCCTAAGTGCGATTGAACCAGATTCCATTGAATCGGCCACGATGTATTTCCTTCGACTCGGGCATGGCCGATATCGAAGGCCATTGCGATATGCTGAGGATCGTACTGACGCACCAAGTGATAGATATCCCAGATCGGTGCCCCGACGTACTGACTGCCGGAATGATTTTGGTAGACCGCCTGGATGCCGATCTCCTCGTTCATCGCGACCAGGTCCTTCAGCATCGCACCTGCTTCGCGCAACTGGCGCGTGACCGGCTTCTTCAAGTCGTACTTGTAGTAGTTCATCCGGTAACGCGGAATCCCCAAATCTTTGGCCACCTTCAGTGTCTCTTCCGCATTGGGCGAATCAACGCTGTTGATACTGGAGGTAAGAATATCGATCGTCAGCCCCCGCTTCTTCAGCGCTGCGACGAACTTCGGCAACTCGTCCGCGACGTTCTCCGGCTCGATGTGTCCTTTGATGCGAATAGGGGCTTCGATCCCATCGAAACCGAGTTCCGCCACCGCATCGGCCATCTGGTCGTAGCTAAGGGGCTGTAGGAACTTGGTGAATGTGATTAGCTTCCAGCGAATGGGCGTGGGTTGGGCCGCCGGTAAAGCACTTCCCAGCGAAAGCGCCGCGGCGGTACCCAGGGTCGAAGTAAGCAGCTGACGTCGATTGAGGCTAGACATGATCGGGTTCCTTAGTTTGCCGACGGGATCACTTTGCGAACCCGATGATTGTTTGTGTCGCCAATGTAGAGGGCGTTGTCTGGCCCAATGCCAATTCCATGCGGCCGATCCATCTTCGCTTCCGTCGCCGGGCCTTTGTCACCGCCGTAGCCTCGTCCTTGCGGACCAACCCCTGCGACGGTGCGAATTTTGTCGTTGACAGGATCAATCTCGCGAATCACTTGGTTTTCTGTATCGACGATATAAATGTTGCCGTTAGGCGCTTTGGAAATTCCTTTGGGACCGTTCATCGTGGCCTCTTTTGCACTGCCACCGTCGCCGCTGAAGCCCGTCTTGCCGGTACCGGCGATGTGATGAATACGACGTCCCTTTTTGTCCAAACGCCAGACACTGTTTCCTTCTCGCAGCGCAATCCACAGCGAGTCGCCGTCGTAGAATAATGCTCGCGGGCCGAGGATAGGTTTACCCTCGGTCGTTTCCCCGTCGGTGGGCAGTTTCTTTTCGCCGTTGCCAGCGATTGATTTGATCATGCCGGTAGTCAGATCGATGATCCGAATTCGATGATTCTGAATGTCAGCCACGAACAAGTAACGATCGTCATCGGTCAACGCGATACTATGCGGTCGGTTAAACTGGGCTTCGATCGCGGGGCCTTTGTCGCCACCGTACCCTGGCTTACCAGTTCCCGCCACGGTCGAGATCGTCCCCGTCTTGGCATCGACCTTGCGGATAAGATGATTTTGCATTTCGACGAAGTACATGTCGCCGTTGGTGGCGAATCGGACTTCATAGGGCTCGTTCAACTGCGCTTCGGTCGCCGGGCCGCCGTCGCCGGAATAACCTTTCGTTCCGTTGCCAGCCACGGTGGTGACCTGCTTGGTATCGAGATCGACTCGCAGCACACGATGGTTCTCGACTTCGGTCACATACATCGCCCCATCCGGGCCAATCAGCACGCCAAATGGCTGACCAATGTTGACCTGATCGACCGGTCCACTGTTCTCTGAAAGCTCTTTCTGGCCTGTCCCAGCGACGGTGATGATGTCACCAAACTCGTCCGCAACAAGGCAAGACACAGGAAGCAATAGAAGCACAAAGGGAACCAAGGCAAGTCGACGTAGCATGAGATCGATTTCGGCAGGATTGGGGAATAAAAAAGGCGGGCACCCAAGAGGATGTCCGCCGCATTATAAACTGCCGAAATTTGCAAATCACGGCTTGATCACAATTTTCCCGGCCAGCGTCCCTGCTTGACGCAATGTGTTGTCTTCCTGCAATTGATGGGCGGCGGCCGCTTCTGACAGAGGGAACTCTTTGCCGATTTGCGCCTTCAGCTTTCCTTCCGATAACCACTGGCTGATCTCTTTCCCGCACACTTCCATTTCTTCGGGCGTGGCCTTAAACATCACGAACCCGTGCAGGCTACATTCCTTGACATAGAACGGACCAACCGGGAAGGGTGGTCGTGCGTCACGTCCGGCCATCAACACCATGCGACATCGCTCGGCCGCAATGCTGACCAGGAAATCAAAGTCTGGCTCGCGGATTGTTTCCCAAATGACATTCACGCCGCTCGGACAAATCTTCAATACTTCTTCCGCGACGTTTTGCGTCTTGTAGTTGAAGATGTGATCCGCACCGAGTTCTTTACATAGCTCGGCCTTCTCGTCACTACCGGCAGTCGTTAAAACGGTTGCCCCCATTGCCTTGGCCATCTGCACGACCATCGAACCAACCCCGCCCGAGCCACCATGGACAAAGATGGTTTCGCCCTGCTTAAGTCGAGCGTTATCAGCCCCAAGCCCAATGTGGGCGGTCACGCCCGTCAAAGCACATGCGGCTGCAGCTTCGTCGCTTACGTTGTCAGGGGTCGCGTACAGCCAATGCTCGTCGACAACGGCATATTCCGCGAACGTCCCTTGCCGACCGACCAAACCTTGGTTCGTTCCCCAGACGCGCTGTCCAACCATGAACTTTTGGGTTCCCGGCCCGACGGCTTCGATCGTTCCCGCCAAGTCACTACCGGTAATAAAGGGCTTGGGAAGCTCCCAGTAGTTCGCTCCGTTGCGAATGTACGTATCGATTGGGTTCAACGCCGCTGCCCCGACCTTGACCAGTACTTGACCGTTACCCGGCTCTGGGGTCGGCAGGTCGCCATATTGAATGACTTCCGGTGGTCCAGTCTCTTCGATATAAGCGGCTTTCATGGGATTTCTTTTCCTCGCAAGGGTGTCGGGGCTCACTATCCCTCATCTTACCGTGCAGGCACTTCGTTACAAACCGGGTGACCGCCACCTAAATTCATGAACAATTCTCACCTTATTCATGCACACTTATGGGTGAATCTCACCAGAGTTTCCCCATGCTTGCAAGTTTCTCTAGAATAGAACTTTGCAAGTTCATCGCCACCAAGGACCGAGCCCCCATGAAGAACACCGCACTTATTACCGGCGCCTCAAGCGGTATCGGACGCCAGCTGGCCTGGGTTCATGCGGAAACTAAGGGCGACCTTATCCTGGTTGCCCGCCGCGAAGATGCCCTGAACCAGTTGAGGGACGAACTGGTCGCTCGACATGGCATCGAAGTGCTGTGTATCCCAATGGACCTGAACGAATTTGGGGCCCCCGAGCGACTGTTCGATCAGATCACTTCCCAAGGTATTGAAGTCGAGTTCCTAATTAACAACGCTGGGTTCGGCTTGCATGGCTTGTATCATGAACAAGAATGGGCGACCGACGAAGCGATGATTCATTTGAATGTTACCGTCTTATGCGAGCTAACGCATCGTTTTCTGCCGGGCATGATCCAGCGGAAACGAGGACGCATCTTAAACGTCGGCTCGACGGCCGGCTTTCAGCCAGGTCCATTGATGGCCGTATATTATGCGTCGAAAGCATACGTCCTCAGTTTTTCTCAGGCCATTGCCGAAGAGGTGGAACGCTTTGGTGTCACAGTCACTGTGCTTTGCCCCGGACCGGTCGATACTGAGTTCTTCGATCGCGCGAACGCAAAACAGGTGTCGATGTTCAAAGCAGGGGCAACTGCGCGAGACGTGGCGGAACTCGGTTACCGCGCGATGCTTAAAGGCCGCTTAGTGGTGATCAACGAGTGGCGTCTCTGGTTCATTCAGAATTGGATCAATCCTTGGGTCCCACGACGTACGATGCTGAAGATCTCGCGGTGGCTGCTTGAGACCTAATTGCCAAGAAAGAGAAGAAGGGCATGCCGGTGCGTGAGGAATCCGACATGCCCTTACCTCGTGGAGAGAGTCCGCAGATTAGCTCTTTGGTTTGTTCTCTTTCCAATCTTCCTTCGCCGACTCGGTTGCCGCCTCGGCGGTTTCGGTCAGCTTGTCTTTAACCTCTTCAGGGCCGAGCCCTTCTTCGTCCAGCGTTTCGCTGGCCGCGTCGGCTGCCGCCGCTGCCGCGTGCATACCACGATCACGAACTTCCTGAGCGACCTCTTTTCCTTGCTCCATCAGGTCGTCGCGGGTCTCACCCATCCATTCGTCTTCCGCTTCCGTCTCCGGGATCAGCACGCCGCAAAGCAGGCCTAGTCCCAGCGCGATACCACCGACTGCCAGTGGGGCTTTCCGCATGCCAAGCTCGTAACCTTCTTCCAGCTGATGAATGCCGCGTCGCGTCTGACGCCGGGCATACTTGCCGGCCTTCTTCATCGAGCGAGCAGCATCGTGAGCGGTCTCTTGGACATACTCACTCGCCTCGTGCATACCATGCTTGGCAGACGAACCCGCCGACTTCATCGCTTCTGCCGAACGCTCTGCCAAACCAGGCTCGTCGTTCAAGTCATCAAGGAAGCTATCGTGGTAGTTATGCCGGTGCGAAGCCGGACGGTCGCTCTCCATGAACAACCAAGCCGCGCCCAGTGCGATCATCGCCGTAGGAATTGGGTTTTCCTTGGCTTTCTCGAGCAAGTTCTCACCCATGTTTTCGAGTGAATGCCCTGCCTTGCCAGCCACGTGGGCTGTTTTGTCCGCCGCTTTCGAGCTACCGCCGATAAAGCTGCGGACCGTTTTGGAAAGGATAGCGGCAGGATCAAGGCGATCGATCAGAGCATCAATGGTGGCATCCATCTCAGCTCGCGTGTGGTCGACCTGACGCTTGATTTGCTCGGACGAGTGATGTCCGTTGCCATTGCCGTTACCGTTGGTGTAGCGACCGCCTACGTAATCTTGTCGTTGACCCATTGCTTATTCTCCTTCATCGTTTGTGCGGTTTTTTCAGGGACGATCGTATCGTCCGCCATCGATTCCTTGACCGTGTAAGCGACGATCGCGCCGCCGATCATCACGACCAGCCCGACCAAGACCGGGCCAATCCAAAATGCCTGGGCGCCGACGCCGGCTGCGGCCAACATCAAGCTGATTCCTTCTGCGATACCGATCAGCAACACGATCAAGCCAGCGGTCGAAACCAACGTGCTTTGCGTGAAGATGTAGGCCTTGCGACCGAAGCGACTCGCCTTTTCGGTCATCTCGGTGCGAGCCAGTTCAACCTCTTGGTGGAACAATTCAATCGATTCGTCACGAATCTCTTTGATCAACGAGCCTAAGCTGCGTTCTTGATCGACTTCGTGCTCTTCCGCGTACGTTGTTTGTGGGGGATTCATCGTTACCTTTCCTTATCTTGGGAACGTTCACAGGGATAACGCGACCGGCCTTTACGGACGGTCTGGATCCATGTCGCGCGAGAGCGAATCGGGATAACGTGTTTCTGGTTCTGGCGACGAAGCCTTAAGGAATCTCGCCGCGGCTAGACCGGCCAAGAACATTCCACCCAGGAAGATCTCGGGGTGCTTTCGGGCGAAGCTATTGGCGTCGTGATACAGATCACCCAGCTTTCGTTCACGAAGGTAACGCGACGTATTCTCCAACTGTTCGGCACACATGTTGGCATAGCCAGCCACGGCTTCTTCACCGTCCGATTCCAACGAATCGGCTGCGGAACGAATCGCCGAGCCAAATACGCCAAGCTCTTCCGCGGCGACACCTTTCCGCTCTTCCGCGAACTGTCGACCACGCTCAAGCGTGCGATCGCGTGCTTCGCGTGCCTGCTCTTTCACTTCCGCGCGAACCTCTTGGGCCGCTTCTTTGGCTTCCTGAGCGGTCGCCGACGAAGGTCGCTCGTTCTGCGGGTTAGCACGAGACTTCTTCTTCATTTGCGAGGGGGATGGATTGGTCATGGGGGGAACTCCGTTTATGTCAGATGCGACTTGGTTACGAAAAGAACAAAGTCAATGCATCTCTCATGACGCAAATGAAGCGCCAACAATGATGAAGTCGACTTACAAGTTCCTTGCGTCGAACGAACGTCGGAGTACCAAATGTGGTGTCAGAAAATGACTAATGCGAATTCGCCCACCTGCGAAAGAAAATGACAACAGGCGTTCTGCTGGAAGCCACTTGCGTGCTAGCCCGCTGATCGATAGACGTCCAAGCCGAAAGCTCAAGGCGCGAAACAGCTGCTCGATCGACGGCCGCATGACCGTACAACGCTCTCTCGGCGTCCCAGGAGACTTCGTTGAAAGAATGTTCGATGAACCTGGCAGAATTCATTCGCCAGAGGTCAACGGGTGAAACCATAATAGGGGCAGGCAGGGAGTGCCATCTCGACCGTTCGTCTACTCATCATTTATCGGGGGATAATGCGATGAAAAGGTTCCGTCTCACGGCTCTGGTGTGGGCCCTTGGCTTGATCGTTCCTCTTTCCAGTGTAATGGCGCAAGATGCATCGCCCGACGATGCAGCGATTGCCGAAGAAGCGTTCGTGTACGGCTTTCCCATGGTGATGAACTACGGCGTGATGTACGAGTACTTCATCGATACCAGCTCGGATCAGTACAAGTGTCCATTCAACGAGGTCTATAATACCGCTCGCGTTTATACACCCGCCGATACCTCAGTCGTCACGCCGAATAGCGATACACCTTACTCGTTCTTTTGTGCCGACCTGCGGGCCGAGCCCGTTGTGTTTGCCGTACCAGAAATCGAGAAAGATCGCTATTTCTCGGTTCAACTGGTCGACTTCTACACATTCAACTTTGGCTACGTCGGCAGTCGCGCCACCGGTAATGGAGGCGGCAAATACATGATCGCCGGACCGAACTGGAAAGGCGTGAAGCCGGATGGCATCGACCAGGTCTTCTACTGCGAAACCGATTTTGCTACCGCGATTATCCGCACCCAGTTGTTCAACCCTGCCGATCTCGAGAACGTGAAGCAGGTTCAAAAAGGATATCAGCTGATTCCCCTATCGACGTATCTGGGCGAAAAAGCACCAGAGCCTGCTCCTCCCATCAAGTGGCCGAAGATCAACAAAGAGCTGGCCGCCAAAGATCCCTTTGGCTATCTCGCGTTCCTGCTGACCGTTTGTCCGCCGGTGGGCCCCGCCGAGATTGAAATCCCGATGCGAGCCCGCTTCGCCAAAATCGGCATCGAAGCGGGGAAGTCGTTCCCTTGTTGCGAACTGACCACCGCCCAGGAAGCGGCCCACAAGCAAGGTGTCGAAAAAGGACTCGCCGCAATCAAGCAGAAAACCAGCCACATCGGTACGACGGTCAACGGCTGGAGTATCCTCGACATCACTAACGATCGCGAAGCCTACCATGGCGATTGGATGGCACGAGCCGCCATCGCCATGGCCGGGATCTATGCGAACGATTCGGTCGAAGCGGTCTACCCGATCACTCGTAGCGATGTCGATGGCAGCCCCCTCGACGGTAGTCAGAACAAGTACACCATCACCTTCCCCGCTGGCCAGTTTCCACCGGTGAAAGCGTTTTGGTCCGTCACCATGTACGACGGCAAGACGCAGCTACTAATCAACAACCCAATCGACCGCTACCTGATCAATTCACCGATGCTGTCTGATTTAAAAAAGAACACCGACGGTTCGCTGACCATCTACATTCAAAAGGACTCGCCCGGAAAAGAGAAAGAATCGAACTGGCTGCCAGCACCCGACGGGCCGATCTACCTGGCGATGCGTTTGTATTGGCCAAAGACCGATCCACCGTCGATCCTGCCACTCGGAAAAGGAACCTGGAAACCGCCAGGCATCGTCAAAGCAGACTAATTTCGTACCGCGCTTTCTCCTATTCCTGAGGGAGTAAAAAAAGCCATGCCGACTCTTATGCCGGCATGGCTTTTATTTTGATCTGGTGGAAATGCAATAGGTTAGGCTGCTTGTTTTCGCCACTTGATCGATTGCGGCGAATCTTCTTCAAAGTTGGTCAGGCTGCGGACGGCGTACGAATCGTTACCGTTCGAGGCGTAATAGATTCGGGCGTTCACTTCGCCCAGCAGCCCCATGCCGAACATCTGCGAGCCAAGGATCGTGCTCAGCACGGCCAACAGCAGCAGTGGGTTCCCAGTCATGTCGACACTGCCGATCAGCTTCATGCCTACCGTCGTCAGCACACTTAAGCCGGCGATTCCTAAACAGGCAAAGCCCATCCGGCCGAACAGCTTCATCGGGCTGGTGAAGAACTGCTGCATGTAGGCGACCGTCAACAGGTCGAGCACAACTCGCGTAGTACGACCGATGCCATACTTGGTTTGGCCGAAGCGGCGAGCATGATGCCGCGTGACCACTTCCACGCACTTCGCTCCGCGCTGATGCGCCAAAATGGGAATGAAGCGGTGCATTTCGCCGTACAGTTCCAGTTCAACAGCAATCTCGCGGCGAATCGCCTTCAACGTGCAACCCAAGTCGTGAATGGGGAACTTGGTCACCTTCGAGATAATCCAGTTGGCAATCTTCGACGGCAGCTTCCGATTGACCCACGCATCTTGCCGATTCTTCCGCCAGCCGTGTACCAGATCGTACCCTTCGTCGATCTTGCCCAGCATCATCGGAATGTCGTCTGGCTCGTTCTGCATATCGCCGTCCAGCGTAATCACCACTTCCTTGGAAGCGTGCTGAATCCCGGCATGCATGGCCGCCGTTTGCCCGTAGTTGCGGCGAAACTCGATTACCTTCGCTTTGGGATCGGTCGCGGCAATCTCTTTCAGCTTGCTGGAGGAACCATCGGTCGAGCCATCGTCGACAAACAAGATCTCATAATCGCGCCCCATCCCTGCTAGCACCTGGTGCAAGCTGCTGTAGAGCAAAGGAATGGTCTCGATTTCGTTGTAAATGGGGACAACAACGGAAACACTCATGATGGCGACAACCCGCATGGAACATTTGAAATTCAGGCTCAAGTTGGATCGTCCATAATCCGACAAGCCTGGCGCGGGATGTTAGCAACTGTGGGCCGAGTACCACAATGTTGATTTCACAGAAGAGCATCCCTGCGAAGATAGGATACGTGGGGAAGTGGAACTGAGTTCACTCGGCTCGCTGTCTTATTAGCTCTTTCTGCGTGGGAGGTCCCCAAGGAGTCCACCAGGGGCTGGCATCGATCAACCACCTTCCGTCAACGTTCTTGAAATGGAGTTTTCCCCAGCCGTCTCGATGGTACCGGTCATGAAAGTCGTTCACCTGAGCGATTGCCCAATCATCGTCGACGCGTAAGTCGCTCATCGTGCTTTCCTGATCGATCAGGCTGTTGTCTTCCCATAATAGCAGTGCGTCGGAAATCTTTGGGATAAACTCGTCCAGGTTATCAATATCCCCTGGCCACACTCTCCCCCGATCAGGAAGTTGGTACTCGTCGAAAACAGCCGATACTTCGAGTGCCTGTTCTTTCTCCCAACCGGAAAGAGGTCGTCGGCGATCGGGATCGATCTGAATATACTCGTCGTCATGTTTCGCGCGGAAGTTCAAGTGCGAACCATCCCTTAGAAGCGTTTCGATCATGTCGTAGCGTGCCTCGTTGGTAAGGCATCCGTAAAACTTCGGCCAGTCGCGCTCGGCCGATGCGGCTTGCAGTGTCTCGAATGTTGACTCCGGAGTATCTCCCGTCGGCAACTCGACCTGCATCGTCTTCCAGCCCTGCGAACAGCCGCTACCGAATATCGTTAGCCAGGCCAGTCCTAGCATCAGTACATTGGGATGAAAGACCATTAATGCAGGTCGCATGGTTGTCACTCGTTCTGAAATGCCCCAATTTTCCGTACCAAGCGTTATGAAGAATCCTTCCCCAATATGGCTCCGGATCCTTCACAACTATGGGCCACGTTTTGGGGGAGATTTCATGAAGTTCATCCTGATCGGAAATTGGAGCTTTAGAACCACAAACGTGGAGCGACATACGAAAGGGCTCTCCGAGCAAAATCCGAATACCCCTCCGCTCCGACATAAAATTTCTGGTTGCTCCCTCCAGCAACGGCATCGAAACTGGGAACGACACGGAGCTTCCCCACGAAATCCAAATCGTCAAAATGAGATTGTAGAACTCGGAAAAGCTCTCTTTCACTTGCCGATGTGCGCATTGACTCGCGCGCCGTAAACACGAACTTCTCCAAACTACTTCTGCTGGCGGCAAATGTCCGAGTATCCGCATATTTTCGGCCAGGCTTGACATCGATATAGAATTTTGCGCCACTCGGAATTGTTCGCCATAATCGACTGTAGTTCGAAAGAATGTATCTACCGGTGACTTTCCACAATACTTCATCCGGAGGCAGGTCTCTTAATATACGTGATTCCTCAAACGCGGTTTCCATAAGCAAGTATTCCCCATATCCACGTCCATAACTTGCAGGATAATCGAGGCCGTAATAGGAGACGATCTCGACTTGTTTATTCGGATACTCTTGAGCAATCGCTCTTAGATCACTTATGTCCGAATTCGAGTTCTCGACAAACACGATCCGGTCCACGAGTTCCGTCTCAACCTCGAGATAAAATCGCAGGGCTTTAGTGTAGTCCTGCCTTCGAACAACTGGGTCGGTTCGCTTCAATCCTGTTAGCCCTGCCTGTGGCGTGATCGTCGCCGTCATCAACAATGCGAAGGGACCTGGTTCTACTGGCCCCCGCACCCAGCGGAGAGGACATCGACTTATCTCGCGGGCCAATCGGACTAGATTCATGATTCGGCATTTACATTAAGTAGAATACGATTTGGAATATGAGGTCAAAATAGAATAATCACGCTTGTCTCGACTGTCTACAAATTCTCGTCAATCAAGCCTCGCTGCCCTATTAACCGCTGCGTCATGAATCTTGTACGAGTCGGCTCGACAGGTGTCTTTCTCCAATAAACGTCGATCCAGCGATTGCTGGAAGATTTCGCCTAAGAAACCTGCTTCCATTTCAGCACGATCGGCCTCAAGCCAGCTGCATAACCTGCCTCTTGAATGAACTCATCCAGCAATGGCTCGATCAACATCTATTGGAACACCACTTCAGTCATGCAGGATCAAAATGAAGTTGGGTTAGCACTGGTTTCTGAACAACATAAGAGGATCGAAAACACAGAAGAGGCAAGGAGGTCTCCGAGTTTCAACTGACGGCCATTGAGTCGGCTCAATAACTGCTGGTGTCGCGATGACAAATTTTTTGCACGCCGATCTCCAGACGAACACGCTAAACATCTTGTTGAAGTCGGCCAAAGTGACGTCTCATCACTAGAGCATCTTTCCTATCTACCTCGGTTTGATCTGCACCGAGTCGACCGGGTGAAAACGATCGCGCTGCACTTCCGCTTTAAGCTGCTTGACCAACTTCGTCATTCCCTCAGGAACGTAGATAACGCAGTAATGGGTCATCGTTTGCCGCTCGATGTCTTCCAAACCGTCCAAGAAACTCCACAGGTTTTTCTCCGCCTCTGCCTGTTCGCTGCCGCGGGCATCGCGCAGGGCCTGAATCCGCAGCAAAAGATCAATTGCCTTGATGCATGCTTTCGCCTGAAACTGACCACGCATCTCACGCAGGCGTTCGGGGGCGATGGTCGATTCTCCGAATCCGAAAATCGACAGTCGAATGCCCCCCTCATCACGAGCGTGCCTTAAGGTTTGTATTAATCTGTGATCCTTTTCGACATCGCCGTTGATTCCGAGAGAGAGCTTCGCCTCAACAATTGTCGGAAAGTTTCTAGGTGTTTCTAAGTTCAGAAACAAATTGTACTTGGCCCTGATGGCAAGTTGACTCCCTTTGCTGACCTGTTGCCAATAGTACTCGTTATCCTCCATCAGTCCTGGAAACGAACGATGAAAATAGAAATCGACCTGTTGCATCGACTCCAAATCGAACCGATTGTCACCCGGCCCGCCAAAGCCGTAAGCCCTGGGACTTATTTCACGAAAAAGTAGATTTCCTAGTCCTTGGTCTTGCGTAAAGTATTCCCATCCCACGCATCCGGTTCCTCTTGGCCCCTGCAACGTGAGTTTCTGATCGCTCAAGTTCTTGATCGAGAGTCGCAGGTAAATCGGTTCGACAAACGAGCGATGTGCCCGATATTATTCCAACTGGCATTCAATCGGCTGTGCCCACGCCATTGCCGTCAGCAGGAGAGAGAAGGCAATGGCGACTATCGTTTTGTGAATGAATCTGGTCATGGCAAGTTCTCAGCATTGCTACTCATTCGGTTCGTCAACGTACCGGAGGGTCAATCAAGATGGTCTCGGACATTCCATTGATCCCTAAGCCGTGCCGCAGTGCTTCGCTTTCGATTCTCGGCTGTCGGTCATACCAGTGTTCAAGCGATTGCTCAGCAACGTTTCGAGTCGATTCCGGTGAATGGGTCACCGCATGCTTCAGCAACAAGAATTCAACAAGCTCATCGACGTCTTCTTCCATGAACTTCCCCTTGAACTGGGTTAGGTTCTCCTCCGAGATCTTATGACCTGGGGCTCCCAAGAAACCAAGACCGATCCCTTCCTGGTCATTCGTGCCAGTCAGTTTCTCGAGCAATTCGAAGTCACGCGGTATCAAGTTGCTAACGACCAATTCTGTTTCAGCAACAAATTGAATTCGCGGCTGCTGGTTTAGGTCCAGTGAACTGCGCGGGGTATAAATCGCGTTGACCTGCAAGGCACCAACCCCGGCCATGGCTTCCCAAAACTCGGGGGCGTTGGTGCGATAATCTCGTAGCGAACGCACCAGGAAATACCTCGCCGTTTGCCCTGGCTTCAAGGTGATCGGCTGCTTATCCGAACGCAAACCAAAACCGGCCCCGCGATCGACATACTTCAGCACGGACAGCCCTTGCTCTTTCGTCCAATACTCCAAACGGAAATTTCGAAAATTCAAGGTCGGCGGCAAGACCGAAACCTCTTGCTCTGATGGATTGCTTATCTCGAATTGAAAGTAGACATGCGTCGCCAGATCGATCTTTCGCGATGCCGGCGTCAACTCTACATGAAGGTCTTGGGCAGCCAGCGGTTTGCCTAAGCAAAATGCTGACGAGATAAAGAAGGTTAGCAACAATCGATTCATGAGTTTCACCACGGTTAATGTCCTAATGAATCTGATTCGACATCAGTAATACAGCGGCGTTGCCATATCCGTTCCTCGGCCAATATCGATTATGTGAAACCAATCAGAAACAGAAAAGCAATCAAGAACAAACGATTTCGTGGGGCGAAATGCATCGAAGAGACCTCTCGATCGTACGAGGAGTAGCAAACCAGCGGGCTACCAGATTCTAGAGCATCGCAAGAGGCTTTTCACGCGTTTCACAATTGAAAGGCGGCCAGCCGGCGCATCGATCGATCTCCCTCACTCCATCAATCGAGGTCGATACGCCTGGGCAACAAACGACAGCACCTCATCTCGTTCCGCCTCGCTCACCTCAGGCGAAAAGTGCAGTTCGTGCCCGTTGATGGTAAATAGCTGGTCAAGTGGTTCGAGCGAGATGACCAGCGTTTGGAGATTGGCGGCCCAGGCCGTACCTCGGGGCAATTTTAGTGAGTGGCCCGGGCTGGTTTTGTGTCGAGCCTGCAGCCAGTTCAGCAGTTTGACAATTGCAACGCGCAGGGCATCGTGACCGAGTTGGTTGGCGCATGGAGTCAGCAGCGGCCCAGCGTTACGGACCTGAAGAAACTGAGTCATTTCCGCGATCGCGCGATTCATCTTCGATGCTTACCCGCATTCGCTTCGCAGCCGTTCCGCGATACCGCCAGGAACCCGATGTGACCTACAGCCGGGCCAACAATTCCGACTTCTTGGCACTGAACTCATCGTCGGTCAAGATTCCCTTGTCGCGCAGCTCGCCGAGGCGGGCGATCGCGTCGAAGATATTGGTCTCGTTGACCGAGTTGCCGCTGGAAGCATTGCTGGGTGACGAGGAAGCCGGTGCCGTGAACGAAGGGGCAGGGGGTGGTGTCGGTTCCACCGTTTGACCATTCCGCGAGACAACCGGCAACGAGCTTAAGCTGACCGTGCCGTATTGGCTGGTGAAGATAATCGAGCTGCCCATCCCTTGCTGCTGCGAGAAGCCGCCGATCTGATGATCGAGCGTATCGTACACCCAGACATCGCCGCCAGAATCGACGGCCAACCGCCGTGCGCCAGAGAAATAAGCATAACGCAAATTGTTCTGCGAACCGGTCGAACTAGGCTGCCCCAATTCGGCGGGCCACCAGTGGGCGCGCGGGTCGGGGACAAACAAACTCGACTGCCCCATCATCCCGCCGTTGGCCTGGCTTTGGTTGCCACCGCCACTTTGCTGCTGGTAGCTGCCGCCCCCTTGCTGCTGCTGACCGCCACCACTTTGGCTTTGCGATTGAAAGCTACCCGATTGCAACAAACCTGGCTGATTGGCCAGAAGGTTGGAGATGTCGTTGCAAAGGGCATCGACACGCCCTTTCAGGTTGTAGTTGAACATATCGCCCAACATCATCATGCCTCCCTGCATCCACTGGCCCGAGCCAGCGAATTCTGGGTGATTGAATTGGGCCATCGAGCCATTCCCGTTCAAAACGGCAAACAGCATGTGCGTAACGGCATCGGTGCTAAAGCCATGTCGCTGGGCAAGATCAGAAGCGATCCGATGCCCTTCCGGCGAAAGTTGTTGCATCGGTCTTCTCCATGGTTGGTCGAATGCAAAATCGTTTCCCCCCAGATTATCACACCGTAACGGTTATGATAACTGGGCGAGCTTATACGGACATGGCAAACAACAGGCCAATATGAAGATCGAATTAACCCCCATCGATGCACTAGCTGATAACGGTTTCTCCCATAGAAACTCGGCCTCCCATGAAAACAGGGACGTGTCACCCTGGTTGTCTTCAGAATCGGTCGCCCCGCTCAACGATCGAGAACATCTCGGCCCGATTCGGTATGCAAAACTCTTGCTCGATCTCTCCGCTGGCAGTGAGCGAGCACGATTCTTCGGAGGTTGTCAAAACTCGTTCCCCAGGCGAATTGCCGCGGCGCGAAACTTTGGACGGAACCCACGACGACCGTGCTAGCAGATGCCGCAATCAGGTGAGCCATATCGAATCACTTTGGCTGGTATGCGGGGGGCCTGTAAGAGGCAGGAATCAGGCCAACCTTGAGAATCGTTCGAGTTTACAAACGTCCGATTGAGGAATGCGAAAATCGGACCAAATTCGCGCTGAAAGTATTAATTCCGGTTTCGTTACTGGCCGATGGAGCTGATTACGTAACGACATCGACTGCTAGTGTTGATTGCTTCCAACAAAGCAACCAGGGGCGGCGCCAGCCACGATGCACCATGCGAACCAAAACTCCACGGAATTGATTTAGGGGAACACGCGATGGATCGCGGAATTTGGAAGGCAATCCTGCCGCTAGCAATCCTTGCTTCGGCAAGCGTTGCCAATGCTGAAGAGGTCAAGCTGACGTCGTACGACGATCTGCTGGTCCGGATGCAAAATCTGGAACATCAAGTGCAAGCCCAAACGGCCACCATGTATCAAGCCGCTCCTTGCGAAGCATGTGCTCCGCAGCCGTGCGGGAAGTATTACGGTTCGTACGAAGCAGTCTTTGTGACACCGTTCCAATCGAACAACACCGCCATCATCGCCCAGAACGATCCTGTGATCGAACACTTGGGCTTCGATTGGGAAATGAAATACAGCAACCGCTTCGAGCTCGGTTACTTGAACTCGCCGGGCGGTTTGGGCTGGCGTGCCCGTTACTGGCAGTTCGATCAAAGCACTTCCTTCGCTGTCGATTCCAACGTTGGCCTGGTACAAGACGAAGGGGCCATCATTTGGTCGTCCACCGACGATGGCGGCACGATCATCGGCCTGGTTGATGTCGACACCGCGGTCATGACCCAGTCGATCGACGCTCAAGTATTCGACCTGGAACTGCAAACGCTGGGCACGAAGAACTTTCTGGTCAGTGGTGGTTTCCGCTTCGCCGAGATCGATCAGTCGTATCTCGCCAACACCGACTCGGGGATCGCAATTGGCGACATGGACTTCCGCGGCTACGGTCCGACGTTGGCCGCTGAATACCAACGGAATATTTGGTGCGGCTGGGATGTGTTCGCCAACGGGCGCGGCTCGGTTTTGTTCGGACAACAAGCATTCCGCGCTTCATCCGATGCCGACCCCCAGATCATGGACGTTCGCAACACCGGTTCGCTGGCCAGCTCGCTGGAAATGCAGATGGGTATCAAGTGGACTTCCCGCAACGAGCACTTCTTCTTCAAGTCGGCTCTGGAAGCCCAATACTGGGCGAACGTGGGCAGTCCGAATCCGTCTGCGGTTTACACCGATGACTCGGACGATGCTTCGGTGGACGATGTCCTGAACGAAGACCTCGGCTTCGTCGGCTTCACCGTCGGTGCCGGTTTCCAGTACTAAGCCCGCGCCTGGCAATCGCCTGAATAACCTGAAACTTACAGACGCCTTCACATCATTAGGTGTGAAGGCGTTTTGCTTATCTATCTTCTCTTGACGCGTCACAACCGGTTCGGCTAGAAGCGGTCACCCCATAATATGGCCTGACCCGACGAAATCTTTACGTGTGACAACGATTGCCATGAAAGCTGCAGCGCGCTCGGCAAAATCAGATTCGAGTCTGTTCGATACCCTGCGAAGCAAACTGGCAACGCCGGTTGATGCTTCGTCGCTGGCCATCTTTCGCATCTGCTTCGGCCTGGTCATGGTCTGGCACATGCTCAAGTACTTCAAAAGCCCGTTCGGCATGACCGAAATCGAGCGAGTGTTTGGCAGCCCGACGCTCCACTTCACCTACCCGGGCTTCAGCTGGGTGCAACCATGGAGCGAACCTTGGCTGACGGTGCACTTCGCTGTGGTGGGAATTGCTGCCGCGTTGGTTGCTGCTGGGCTTTTCTATCGTGTCGCATGCGTGACGCTGTTCCTGGGATACACCTACATCTTCCTGCTCGAAGCCTCGCTCTATAACAACCATTACTATTTGATCTGTCTAATCTCGTTTCTGTTGATTTTCATGCCTGCGAATCGTCGTTGGTCGGTCGATCGATGGTGGTCTCAGCGGAAGTTGCCCGCCGAAGAAAAAGCATCCTCTCCGGCGACGATCCCGTTCTGGCCGATCGTCCTGCTCCGGTTTCAGTTGTTCCTCGTTTACTTTTACGGGGGCATCGCCAAGCTGAACGCCGATTGGCTGACCGGCGAGCCGCTGTACACCCCTGGGGCAACTCTGCACGAGTTCATCGCCAGCACGATCGGCTTGCCGGCGTTCGTACAGCCGATCCACCTTTGCCTGTTCCTGGCCTGGGCCGGGCTGTTTTATGACTTGAGCATTGGCTTTCTGCTGCTGTGGCCCAAGACGCGTCTGATCGGCCTCGTAGCAACCGCCTTCTTCCACATCCACAATCACTTCATCTTCCCGATTGGTATCTTCCCTGCGATGGCGCTCTCGTCGACGCTGATCTTCTTCGATCCCGACTGGCCACGGCAATTGGTCGCATGGGTCCGGCAACCACGTTGGCCGCTCGGCAAGAAGGACAACGACGTCGCGAAAGCACAGACGAGATCGCAGCCGAAACTAGCGATGGGTCTGACGGTGGCATTGTGTGCGTTTGTCGTATGGCAATCGACCTGGCCGTTACGTCACTTCTTCATCCCCGGCGACGCCAACTGGACTGAAGAAGGACAAGACTTCGCCTGGCGAATGATGCTACGTGCCAAAGCAGCTGGCCACCTTACGTGCCGCATCATCGATCCCAACCTCCAACAAGTCTCGGAGAAAGGCCAACCGGCAATTCGCTGGAAAGCTTGTCCGAAAGGAACGCCGCAAGCGATTCATATCGCGATCGATTCCCACTTGTTTGTCTGGTCGCATCACCCCGGCCTGACCATCACGCAAGAGCCCATCGTCGGGCGACGCATTATCTACAACCCGAGCAGCTTCCACACCGATCGCGCTGAAGCGATCACGATTGGCAAAGAGAACGTCCAGCAGCAATGGGAGAAAACGTTCGCCCGCCAGCCAGTCGTGGAAGAAGCCATTTCGCTGCGGGAAGCGGTCGCGATGATTCGCGAGCGCGTCGAGAAGCTTTCGAGCGAACTTCGATTATCGGCAGAATTCCAGGCGGATTTCTTCGAGCAACTCTCGCATCTGCAACAACAAGACGAAGCAAACGTCGCCGAAATTCCTGGTCGCGAGCCACGTCGTGTGCAGTTGGTCAACTCGCTGCATCGCCTGTACCATTCCCCTCTCGCAGAAGTCGTCCGCCCCGTGATTCGCCGCATCGAACCATTCGCCTTGCAAGGCGCTTCCCCTTCCGGTGCTCGGTTGCTGGTGATCACCGATCCACAGCTTGACTCGAAGTCATCCGACCAAGTCGAAGCCGATTTGCTCGCGTTATCTTCCGGCGAGCCGTACATCGTGTGGACCGACTTCTCACGCCTGCGTCCGGACGATTTCCGCCAACTTCCGCAGAACTTTGTAACCTTCGAAGATCGTCAGCTGCACATGGTTTGGAATCACTTTCGCGAGATCGAACCGTACCAGTTGGAAAAAGCAGCCGTTCGTCCCTGGATGATTCACCAGTACGCCCAGCGTGTTGGTAACCTCTGGAAAGAACAAACCGGTCGCCAGGCCGAAGTGCGCGTCGAAAGCTACGTGATGATGAACTACACGATGCCTCAGATGCTGATCGATCCGCACGTCGATCTCACTTCAGTCAACCTCAGCAGTTTCGGTCACAATGCCTGGATTCTGCCCCGCAACCACAAGCGATTAGGAATCGCCGACAACGCCCAGCCGACCACGATCCGCCGGTAAGGTCATCCCATCTGCGAATGTGGGAAAAGCATTTGGTCGCCGCTTGCTTGCCAGCTATCGTAAGAGACGAAACCACGTACGTCTCTTACGAGCATTCCAGCATGCAAACCTATCAGCTTAGCAGCAACGAATCGCGCCTGATGCCGCTGGGTTGCCTCTTGCTTTTGCTACTGGGTGGACTCTGCTTTCTCTTACTCATCGGGCTACCTCGCAACGACCAGGGCGAGCTTTTCTCGGTAACCGACGGTCCGATGCCGTTACTTCTGGCCTGCGTTGGGCTGTTTGTCTTTCTGTTGACTTGTGGTCGCCGCACGACGGTCGATCCAGCGAACCGAACGATCATTGTCCACGATCTGATTCTGTTGGTCGTGCCGATTTGGATTCGCCGGCTGGCGTTCGTCGACGTCACCGGCATCCAGTACGAACATCGCTCACCGCGAGACTGGTCGGATGATGATTCGCACCAATTGACCATCTATCTGCAGCTAGGCAAACGTCGCGTGGCAATCATGCGGAGGTCTTTAGAAGACGAGTTCGCACCATGCTTACTTTCGGCCTGGCGACTCGGCAAGATACTGGGACTGCGTGTCCAACGAATCGCTTCAACCACGCAACCGAAGAAGCGAGATGCCCTCGCGCGAATAACCTTCGATCGCTACCCCACGTCAACTCAGTTCCTCGGACTCATCGGTTTCTCGGCGGCGACGATAGTACTCGGCTACCTTTTCTTCTCGCGAGGAGACAGTCCCGACAATTGGGCGCTACTATTGCTTGGCCTCCTTTGCCTGGGCGTTGCCTTATCGTCGACTTACAACCGCCGCACAAGGGTCGATCCAAATCAGCGGCGCATATTTATTCGCGATCGCCTGCTCCGTTTCATTCCAATCCGAACGATACGTATCGAATTCAACGATGTTGTTGGCGTCGAGTACCTTCTTCGCCCACCGCCGTTCTACAACAACGAATATCGAATGGCCACCGTCACCCTCGTTACCCGCGACAAGCAGTGGCCCATCCTCGATCGCGTCAACGATTACCAGCTCGATCCGTTGTTGGCATCAGCTCGCGATCTGGCACAAACGCTCGAGCGTCCCTTTACGGACGTTTCCCCCGAGTGTGAGAAGAAACCGGAACGTACGGCGACGTAGATCGTCCCATTAGCGATAACAGGCAACGACTAACCTTCCATGCGAATCGCCAAACTTCCCTATTCAATCTGGCTGGCCGTCTTGCTCGCGCTCGCGATCTTTGCCAATTGGCCAATCCGCACAGGGCTCCCAGTGGGCTTCATTAGCTATGCTGGATTTCCCTGGGTCGGCGTCGAATGGATCGGCGGCGACCTCACGCGAATCAATGGACCAGCCATCGTATTGGATGCGGCGATTTGGCTCGTCGTTATTGTGGTCTTGCCGATCGGCCTCGCATTGCGGACAAGATCGAAGCCGAGTGAAACAGAGAATGCCTCTTAAGCGGATCGGTGGCTACGGCTTGACCGGTTCGCTCTCTGCGGCAGCCGGGTCGGCGTCGGTGCCAGACTCTTTCAGTGTCTTCATCACTTCCGCGAACTGACGCACCGTTAGTGTGGCCGGCATATCCTTCGGGTCGCTGACACCGGTTACCTTTTCCAAGGTCTCAACCGAGATCGAAACTCCCAGGTCTTGTTCTGCCTGCTTCACGATGGAAACGAAATCGAGTCCGTCCGCCCCCAGTTCGGCAAAAGTTAGCTCCGGCCCGACCTCTTCCGGTTTCAGGCCAATCTGCTCCGACACCACCTCTTGCACCTGAACAACTTCCGGTGAATCGGCCGGTACGAGCGGGGCTGGCGGTGGGGCAGGGGATCCGCAACCAACGGCAACAATTGCCACAAACAGAAGGCCCAAGCGCGTCATGGTACAGAGAATCCAAAAGGGTCGAGGTCGAATCGCTACACCCCTCAGCATAACAGGCCCCTCCGTAACTGGCTATCGGCTGGCAGCCAACCTGCACGTCACCAGGCCACCGGCCAGAAAATTTCTACTCCCGCCTGGGCAACACCTTGCGCTGGCAAGCCCCAAAAAATCGCTTGCCAGGTTTACACGATATCTGGATAACCGAAGCCATCTCAAATCAATTCACCAGAGGGTGCGTCTTGACGCGCCATGTCCTGCTGCGGCGTGACACTCTTCTGTTGCGTTGGGTGCGTCGAGACGCGCCCGACGGTTTTGCTGCTTTGCATTTTCCATGTCTGACACCTACGTCCAACTTGCCGCCGAACTCGATGCCTATAGTGCTGGCGTTCTGCCCCCGCTGAAGCGGACGAAGCCGCCCACAGGCGATGAGATTCGACGATCGATGCGCGAACTGATTACGCACATCGATCAGACGTTGGTCTCGGTCGCGGGAAGACTGCGAGCCATGGACGCTTCTCTGAAGGAACAGCAGCAACAGCAAACAGGCGACGATCAACCCATTCCGCCTCGCACACCACAGGAAGTTCTCGACCAGTTGCAACTGAGTGTCGCCAGTCCCACCAAGCGGAGGCGACACTCCTGGAAATCGCTCGGCAATCGATTGCGGAAGGTGATCAAGCAGGTCCACGAGAAGGAATCAAGATCGCAGCAACAGGCGGAGGAGAACCAGCGTTACCAGGAACAACGCGAGGCAGAGGACAAGGACCTTTGGTCATGGCGCCCAGCTGGCAATAAGCCGGAGCCGAGACGCCGTCGTCCACGAAAGCTGCCGCCTGCTGCCAGCGAGAAACGAACCGACCTGACGGCAGGAATCAGTCCGGCGATTAACGTCGTCGAGCTCGACACAGCACATCTCGAACGCTCGCCACTAGCGACTTCTGCAGAGAATCTCGCTGAGGACACGTTTGCGGCTGGCAGCTTACCAGAGTCTTCCCCTCGAGCACCTGACCAGGCGAGCAATTCAAGTGAATCCACCAAGCTGCTTACTTCTCACCGCAAACCACGAAACTGTCCAAGACGACACCGGAAAAGAGTTCGTCGACAACGCGCCGTGCTTATCACGCAGAAGACGAATAAGACTTCTTGTCATCACATTCGCAAGCATTGCGTCGGTCGGCATCAGGTTCCGCATTCGCGGCTATCCGCATCGACACTCGTTGATGTCATTTGGGGACAGTTTTCTCGGCAAATTCACTTACGGAGTATTGCCCCCTGGGGACGTGGCCCCCCGCTGTTTGGATCCGCGGTTGGGTCAAAAACGCTCGTGGTCTATGATGCACTACGCAGCGCTGATGCTTTCCGTGTCCCGCTGGCCTCGAATTCGTTTCTGCAGCTGAGAGAAAACAACACGACCGTGTATACCGAAACCGAAGGCAGCCGCAAGGCAATTGGCGACGTTGATGTTTTGTACCACGATGGTCTGTACCACTTGTTTCACCTGGTGCTGCCCAATCACGATTTCATCGCGCATGCGGTCAGCACTGACGGCATCAATTGGCGGCGGGTCAACAACGCGATTTTCATTGGCGATCCGGGGTCGTGGGATGACTTGATGCTGTGGACGATGGCCGTTTCTCCCAACCCGCATCAGCCCGGCCAGTGGCGGATGTTTTACACTGGCCTCTCGCGACGCGAGCAAGGCAACATTCAGCGAATCGGCCTGGCGATCAGTAATGACTTGTTTCACTGGCACAAAGTTCCTGTGAACTGGCACGACGATCGTGGACCGAACGATCCTGAGCTAGTTCTGAAAGCGCGCGAGATTGCCCGGCAGCAACCAACCAGTTGCCGACATGCGATGTACGATAGCGACAGCAACTTCCCGCTCGAAGCCGATCCCGAGTTCTACGAATCGAACCTCGAGGAAGGTCGCCAATGGGTTAGCTTTCGCGATCCTTATTACTACCGTGAAGGGGGCCGTGGCTGGCTGATCATGGCCGCGCGTACCAAGCACGGGCCGATCGTGCGCAGAGGTGCCGTGGGGGTGATGGAAGAGGTTGCGCCCGGCAAGTTCGAGGCCCGTCCACCACTGCATCACCCTGGTTTGTACGACGATATCGAGGTGCCCAATCTACTGAAAATCGAGAACGAATATTATCTGATCGGCAGCTTGCGCGAAGATGCCAAGATTCGCTACTGGCACAACCACAAGATCGGCACGCCATGGCGAAGTTATTACGACAACGTGCTGCTCGCTCAAGGAAACTACGCGGCCCGCATCTGTCAGGATGAACATGGGTGGCTGCTCTGGAACTTCTTCACGCTGGGAAGTGCCGATCGCACGTCACACAACTTGATGCCGCCACCGAAGCGACTCAAACGAGGCGATGACGGCATGCTGCGTGCCACCACATTCGAGGGCCTCGAGCGTTTCTTGGCGGAACCGGTTGATACACGTTGCGTACGTATTTTGCAGAAAGAGTTCGGCCATCAAACCTGTTCGATCGATGGGAGCTCGCTCGAACTTTCCTGCGACGCTGGCTTTCAAGCGTTCGTCTTCGACGAAACGATCGAATCGGCCTGGTTCAGTGCCAAGGTCGACCTGCAAGGCCTCGGAAAGTGTGGCATTGTATTCCGCGTCGATCCCGAAACTCAGGATGGCTACTACTTGTCGCTCGATTTGTTGAAAGGTGTCGCTCAGCTTCGTGCTTGGCATACCGGCGCCCCTGGCACGGGCGAACACATGATGCAGTTCCGGACCTTGCAAGGTGGCAACTGGCACAGCAACACACCGGGCAAAGCCGAGCTCAGTTTGATTGCATTCGGGCATTACCTCGAGCTATCGGTCGACGGCCGCGTGATTCTTTCTCTCGCCGATCCGACCTTCACCGAAGGGTTGTTCGGCGTTTACCTCGAATCAGCCGCGATGAACTTATCGGACGTCGATTTGCGAATCATGCGTAGCCCAGAACAGTCCGCCAATCACCTGGCAACTGGGTAATTTTCCGTGGCAAGGAACGTCACCATCAACCAAGCAGGGCCAGCCTCTGAAACTCGTGAGATTTTTCCCGCGCAAATCTCGCGACAGATTCTCAACCTCGAACTACTATCTAAACCGTAGAGGGCAAGGCGATCAACGGAACGGAGAGAAAACCTCATGAAACGCCTTATCACACAACTGTCTCATCGTGCGCGCCGAGCAAAGACTTCCCCTGCGGTTCAGATGCTGGAAGAACGACAACTCCTGGCCGCGGACCTGCTGAGTAGCTTGACCAGAATCGAATTGTCTCCGGATGATTCCAACCTCTCGCAGTTGATGCGAAGTCAATTTGCTCCTTGGTCGATCCCGACGCCAGGGGAGGAAGTTCGCTCGATCGACGGGACCGGCAACAACCTGGCCAATCCCGAACTGGGCAGTATCGGCCAACAACTGCTGCGAATTGCACCGGCCGATTATGCCGACGGTATCTCGGCCATGGCAGGGGAAGATCGTCCCAGTGCACGCGAGGTCAGTAACCAATTCTCGGCACAAGAAGAAGGGACCGTCGGCAACGCGCGAAATCTCTCAGCGCTGGTTTACGTGTGGGGGCAATTCCTCGATCACGATATCACGTTGTCCGAGTCGGGGACCACGGAACTCGCTCCGATCGAAGTTCCCACCGGCGACCCCTCATTCGATCCGACCGGTTCGGGGAACGCGACGATCATGTTCTTTCGCTCGCTGTTCGATCCGACAACCGGCGACAGTGTCGATAATCCGCGTCAACAGTACAACGAGATCACCGCGTTCATCGACGGATCGCAGGTCTACGGTTCCGATCAGGAAACAGCCGATGCATTACGATCGTTTGTCGGTGGACGCATGCTTACTTCGCAAGGTGAATTGCTGCCAATCGGCGAAGATGGCTTCTTCCTGGCCGGTGACGTCCGGGCGAACGAGAACGCTGCATTGACCGCTCTGCACACGCTGTTCGTCCGGGAACACAACTGGTGGGCCGATCAAATCGCCGCCAGCGATCCTTCGTTGAGCGACGAGGAAATCTACCAGCACGCCAGAGCGATCGTGATCGCTGAAATCCAATCCATCACCTTCAACGAGTTCCTGTCAGCAATCCTAGGCGAAGGGGTCCTTCCCGAATACCGTGGCTACGACGCGTCGGTGAATCCCAACATAGCCACCGAGTTTTCGACCGCCGGATATCGCCTGGGACATAGCCTGTTAAACGACGACATCGAGTTCTTCGACGACGACGGTCGTCCAATGGGCGAGGAAGTTGCCTTGGCCGATGCGTTCTTTAACCCGGGCATCATCATGGAATCGGGAATCGATTCGATGCTCAAGTATGTCGCGTCGTCTCAGTCGCAAGAGTTGGACGGCACGGTCGTCGACAGCGTGCGGAACTTTCTGTTTGGTGCGCCTGGTGCAGGAGGGCTCGACCTGGCCTCGCTCAATATTCAACGCGGGCGAGATCACGGCCTGGCCGATTACAACTCGGTTCGCGAAGCCTACGGCCTCGAGCGGGTGACCAGCTTCGCCGAGATTACCACGGACGTAGCCGTTCAACAGACGCTCGAAGAATTATACGGTACGGTCGACAATATCGATCTGTGGGTCGGTGCATTGGCCGAAGACCATGTCGCTGGTGGCAGCGTCGGCGAATTGACTCAGGCAATTCTCGTCGATCAATTCACCCGACTGCGCGACGGAGATCGCTTCTGGTACGAGAACTCCTTCTCAGCGCAAGATGCGGAACGGATCGGACGAACGTCACTTTCCGACATCATCCAGCTCAACACGACCATGACCAACTTGCAAGACAACGTCTTCTTCATGTCGGCGTCTGTCAGTGGCACCGTTTTCGCTGATTCAAATCATTCCGGCGATCGTCCCATGCCAGGAGCTTCTGGCATGGAAGGCGTCCAGATTAACCTGCTGAACAACGAGGGCCTGATTGTTGCAACCACCTGGACCGATGCTCGCGGCTACTATCGCTTCAACGACTTCAACGAAACTGGCGATTATCAAATTCAAGCCATGATGCCAACCGCCGAAGGGGTAGTGCCGCATACGGTCGACATGCTGATCTCGGTCGGCGGGGAATCCATTCGGAATGTTAATTTCGGCCAATCGCCCCATCACGATCGTCCCAACTTTGGTCACCCCGGTCACTTTCGCAACTGCGACCGCATCCTGGCTGGTGACTTATTACCGCACCACTTGGATGACTTGATCGATCAAATCGTCAACAATCGAAGCCGATCGAGACGCTTTGCATGGTGGCGATAGATGCGACATGTTTTCGACACGAGCGTGTTGACACTTTGTTCTCAGCACGCTCGGAAATTATTGCTGCCGCCGATGGCTTGCATTAGATTCACTCCAATGACACACCCTGTTTCATCGATACGATCTCATTTCCACCATGCAAGATCTGTTAACCCAGCTCGATCGAACGCTCTTAGAAAGGCAACCGAAACTGCATGCCACGCTCCAGCCTGGCATCGCAATCGGCGGTACAGGGAATCTGGCGCAGTGGTTCGCCTGGCACAATGGCCAAAGCCGTGATGCCAAGGCGATGCTGAAGCAGACGTATCAGTTCGCCAGCTATGAAGACGGCTGCCAACTCGTAAGACACATGCGAGGCACGCTTTGGCAGCATCCACTGCAAGGATTGGTCCTGGGACTCTTTGCTCGACGATCGTTTTATTCGCTGCCGTTGTTGACCGATCCAGCCGGCGACGGCTATTACTATCATCAACTTCGCAAGACGGTATTTTGGAAATTCGAAGGGGAACAAGACATCGTGCTTCCCAGCTTTGAAGCCTTTATTCAGTTGTTGTTGGAATTGGTCGAGCAGCCCCATAGTTCGCCCGCGGCCTTCGGCGAGAGCGAATGGAAACTGCTAGAGAAGTACGCTTTTGTTAAATGAAAAGCGAATTTCGTTGCACGACTCTTCGAACTCGCCTAACTTATAGACACCACGTCTGATCTACCCCACACGCTTCGCCGCTAAGCGGCGTTCATGCTCTCTGCCGAGGAGGCCCTTTCATGCGGTATGCTTGGTTGAAACTGACTTGCGGAATATTGCTTTCGGCGTTCTGGCTCTCGCCCACGCTAGCCCAAGAGACGCAGGCGGAAGCACCACAGGCGAATACCAAGTCGCCGACGATGACGGTCTTTGGCGATCTGATCGAAATCGGTTCGAACATTCAAATCGCTCCAGAGGGTGATAAACCGCTGGAGTTCAACAAGCAGCCGCTGGTCAGTTGGAGCAACCCGACCCGCCCTGCGGCACCGCACGGATGCATTTTCGTCTGGAGTCAGGCAGGTCGACCGCAAGCCATCGGCAGCGTGTTTACGTTCATTATTCGCAATGAAACACGCATGAAACACCAACTGCACTCCCTTTCCCAAACGCCGCTCGAAGCGACTTACGAAGGGCAAACGGTTTGGAAACCTAGCAAGCCTGGCATCACCTGGATGGCCCCCCAGCAAGAGATTTCGCCCCACGTTAACGAGCGTTTGCGGTTAACACAAATGCGCGGGATCGCTCGGCAGTTCAATGCTCGATTTGAGAAACCGGATGGGGAAAGGACGAACCTGGAACTAAAACCAACGCCCCTTTATCGCTATCAATCGCCAGCGAACAAGGTCGTCGATGGAGCGATCTTTTCATACGCCAATGGGACGGATCCCGATGTGCTGTTGCTAATCGAGGCATATGAAGATGACGCCGGGCAGAAACAGTGGCGGTTGGCCTTTGCCCGGTTTCATTATTGGCGGTTGGTCGTCGAGCAAGCACAGGGAGAAGTTGTCTGGCAAGTTGAAGAAGAGCCTGGTCTGAAGTTAATGACGATCGGCGATACGCGGCATCGAGAACTACCCTACGTCAGTTATATCGTCGATCGACAACCGCTGGAAAACGATCAGTGAGAAACCACTTCACAGCCAGGCAACGCGGATCGCAATTGGTCGAGTCCCGCTTCCGTCGTTTGCGTTCCACTGACCCAAACGATTTCCAATTGATCGCAGTTTTCCAATTCCCTCAGGCCACCGTCGGTGATTGCCGTGTTCGAGACATCAAGCGAAGCCAATTGCGAAAAGCGGGCCACGCTGACCAAAGACTGATCGGTGATCGAAGTCCCGGAGAGCCGCAAACACTTCAAAGCAGATTGATTGCCAAGCCCCGCAATCTGCTCGTCGGCGGTGTCGGTATCGTCGAGCGCGATTGTCTCTAGGCACGGTAGTTCGTTGAGTGGTTCCAGTGACAAGCCTGAGAGCGACATTCCTTTCAAATTGAGATGTCGCAAACTTGAGAGCCGACAAATGGCGTGCAGTACACGCTCGTCAATCGGACCACGAATCGTGTCTTTCGAAACCGAAACGTATTCGATTTGCGCTCCGTAGTAATCGTTAACGCTCGGATTGAACCGATGATCCCACTCGTCGCCGCGATATTCGTCGTAGCCGACATCGAACAATAGTCCACGCAAGACGCTGATCGATTCGCGATCGCGCTCGGCCGCATTCCATCGCATCGCCACACCAACGATTAAAGCACCTAACAGAGGCACCACAACCAGCAGCGTCAGCAAGCGATAACGGGGCGTGCGAAGCGACATCGTTGAGGTCGCTTCGATAGTCTTGGAGGCCATCGCACGGGTGTTCCTGGGTCTTACAATCAGGTGGGTTCCCTTAGACTACGAACCATCTGCAATTGTTTGAAGGATTTTGTTCCACGATTTTTCTCGCGTCCTCAGACGTTGTCTGGCGACTCGGGGGAACCTTCCATTTTTCCTTGGCGATCGACGATTTCACACCCTTAAAATGGTTGTAAGACGGCACGATTTCAGCTGTTTCATTCGATCGACCTCTTTTCCTGAGCCCAGCCATGTTGCGATTATTTTTTATTCTTATTTGTCTTTCGTGCAGCTTAAACGTGGGCTGCTCCACATTCGAGCATCCCCTTTCTCCGCTTGAAGATGCAGAAATCCATCAGGAAGCAATCGGCAGTTGGTATGCCTCGAAAGGAAAAGACGACGAAGGGAAGCCAACCGAGATGTTCCTTCACATTGGCCTGCCGCCAGCATCAAGCATCAAACCGAAGGAGAGTGGTTATGCCAACTTCAACGAGGTCAAAGGGGAAATGCCCGACGATAAGCTTTGGGTGAATAACATGATGCTGATGACAATCACCAGCATCGAAAAAGATCAGCGCATTCAAAGCTCTAACATGCTCGTGTTTCCCACCAAGCTAGGGAACAATCACTACGCCAACGTACCAAGCTTTCATGGCAACCAAGTCATCACTTATAAGATCCTCAAGTATCAGATCAATGGCGATGAACTCACGACTTGGCTGCTCCCCAACGATCAGGCGATCGGTGAACTGATTCAAGCAGGCAAGCTCCATGCCGGCGAGAAAAAGGACTATGTGGCCGACGACACCGAAACACTTCGCCAGGTTTTCGTCGAGCACGATGCGGAACTCTTTCCGCCAGAAAAGAGCATGACCTTCCGCCGGATCAAGTTGTGGAAAGATGAATGAACTACCCGCCACGCGTTGATGTTAGTCGTGCAATCTCGACGGTCTTCAGTCGTCATTCCATGCGTCGCGTTGAAGATTGGAAACAGTTGTTCTGAAACACCATTATGCAACGATACCTTTTTGTTGACCGCTTGGAAGCGTGGCGATAGGTTAACGACTTACTTCCCTTCCTGTAAGGAGATTGCCATGCGTCTAGGCTACGTCATTGCTTTGGTATTAGGCTTTGTCTCCAGTGGTCACGCGCAAACGGCGTACGATCCGTTTGGGCCTTCGATCACCACGGTGCCGGCGGAGCCCAAACATGTACTTCCCGCTGTGCCCAAATCGAATTCGAAGTCCAAACCGTATGCAGAGAGTTCGTCCGATGATGGTTCTCAGCTGGTCAAAGCTTTTTGGATTGGTGCGACGGCCGACGAAGACCAGGCCGTGCGTGAGAGAATGAAACAGGAAACGAAGATCCAATTCATCGAGACGCCACTGGAGGAAGTGGTCGGATATCTGAAGAATTTGCATGGCTTCAACATTGTCATCAGTCCGCGCGTTTATGAGCAGATCGGTCCGCCACACGAAGTCACGGTGACACTCAATATTGAAGGGATCCGGTTGGACTCGGCGCTCAATTACCTTCTCAAAAGCTTGGAGCTGGATTGGTATATTCACGACGAGATGCTGGTGATCACCACAGCCGATGTCGTCGAAAAGCGAATGACCTTGCGTGCCTATCCACTGCGAAACGTCGATGGCGGGGACATCACCCGACTGCTGGAAAGCACGGCCAATCCCGATTCCTGGAAAGCGAACGGCGGGCAGGGCCAGATGAAGTTGAGTTCGCGAAACATTTTATTCGTTTGGCAGAACCGTCACGGGCATGAACTGGTCGAAGCGACGATTGACATGTTCCGGAAGAATGACTTCGGCGCGCTAAAGTAAGGTAATCTTATAACCAAGTGCGCAAGCACATCGTTCGAGCAGTGGCCGCGTTGCTTGCTGGTGATCGTATGAGAAATAGCCGATGAAGATTCCGTTGTTCGGTTTCACCGTGAACTGTAAGTAGTCGTCCGAATTGGAATCGTCCGACACCACAATTTGCAGCGCACGATCCTGCGAAGCGAGTTGGAAGTCGATCACTTCCTGAGGTGCATCCAACTCGACCAGTTTGGCGACGATCGCGCCGACCACGTCTGCCCCTTCGTCGCGATCAATTGCGGTGTAATCAAACTCATCTTTCAGTCGCCGAGCGACTTCTTCCGGATCAAGAAAAGCGACACCGTCCGGTGGTGACAAGATATGAGCCATGGATGTCCAATGATTAGCTGGCTTATTTTCTGGACAATGAAAATCGAAGTAAATGTAGCAGATTTCTTTAGTACATTTCTACTAGTTCACCCGTCTTTATTAGGGCAATTTCTTGACCAGCAAATTGGTCACAAAACAACGAATTTTCTCTTGAGCGAGCAGCGGGCGAATGGGATAATAACGACTTCTCTTCGCTTCCCTTGCTTCTCTAGATAGGGCATCTTCGTGGATCGTCAGCAGCGGATTCCGTTGTGGATTTTGATTGGCCTGCAGGTCGGTTGCTTGGCGATGTTGATCGCTGGCTTCATCTGTTTGATTTCGCCAGCCTGGTATCCGGCCGGTTTCGTCGGCTGGTGGGAAGGTTACGATGCTAAATCCGATGTGCTGGGCATTGTGTGGCTGGCCGGCACCTTGGGAAGCATCTTTATCGGCATTGTGCTGATTGGCGGTGCGGGGGCGACGGCGATTTGGATTGGATTTGTAGCGGGGATCGTTGGGCTAGTGATGACGAAAACCGCGAAGGCGCCGGAAGGGGATTCAAACGCCGCCTCGTAGAAGTTAGCGGATCGCGAATTCGACAAATTCGTTGGCGGATCGTACACAATCTTCTAACCTGACGGTCAAACCCACTTCTTTTCTTTCGCTGATCGGAGATCTTGTCATGCGATACGCGCTCGCTTGGACACTCGTCGTTGTCGGATTCTGGACATCCTCGGCCTGGGCTCAATTTGGTGGTGCCCCTGGCGGTATGGGAATGATGGATGCCGGAGGAGGCTACGGCATGGAAGGCGAAATGGAAGGTTACGGCGGAGGATTCGGCGTCGGCTATGGAGATGGCGGATACGGTCAAGAGATGCATGGCGGCATTCGGGCGTTTGGGCGTACGGCAACCGAAGGGGCCAAGTTCCAAGTCACATGGACCGGCCCTGAAGCTGCCAAGAGCCAGGAAATCTACGAACGCCTGAGCCAAGAGCCTTCGAAGGTTCAGTTCATCGATGCGCCGCTGGAGGAAGTGGTTGGTTATTTGAAGGACCTGCACAGCGTTTCGATCTTGATTGATCTCGAGGCGTTCAAGAGTGCTGGCCTCGATATAGAACTTCCAGTGACGATTAACGTCACTGGGCAAACCGCTGCCAGCACGCTCGATCTACTGTGCGATCGCTACAAACTGGGCTGGTACGTCGATCGTGGCATCTTGATGATCAGCAGCAAGGACGATGCCGCGCAGCAACAATCGGTACGGATCTACCAACTACGACAACTTAACGCCGCTGGGGCGTCGCAGATTGTTACCAAGATGATCGAACCTGGCTCGTGGGAAGTCGGAGGGGGTCACGGCGACATCACCGCAGTTTCCGATCGCAATCTGCTCGTCATTCGCCAAAATCGCGCTGGTCACGATGCAACGGAATCGTTGCTGAAATCGTTGGAAGCGACGAAGTAACCGGGCCGACGGAAAACATCTGGCCCGGCGAGCGATTCCCCTGGCCAGACATTTGGAAGTCGATGCGTCCGCTCAACGCTGCTCGTGTTGCTAAAGTTACGATTTATCTTGTCCCGCGATCGAGCCCAGTGCGCCCCATACGCCGAAGCGGTTTTGTCCTTCTTCTCGCGGCTTGTCGGCAGGCAACGTCAATTCGCCGGTGTCGATATCGTTGAGAATGAAGTCGGTCGATGCATCTCCCATCAACACTTGAACACCACCTGGGTGAGAGCTGCTAACCGAATAGTATCCGTCGACTGCTTCCGCACCACCGACCGCAAAGCTGGGGCTGTTGGGTGGCAAAATAGTATTGAATAGCGCTGGCCCAGCCCCACCGTCGCTCCATTGGTATCCGCGTCCTCGCTCAGAAAGTTTCACGTCGTCTACGTCGCTTTCCTGGTCCGCTTCCCCAGACAAGCAGCGGATCGGTTTTTCCAACAGGCTTAACGACTGGTCGATGGCATAACCCATCGTTCGAACTTCGCTCATCATCACCGTGTAGACAAGGCCATCCGTCACATCTTGGTAACGGGTAGTAAGACCAGGGGCGAACATGCCCCGTGGCGTAGTTTGACCGTAAATCGGCGTTGCGATATCGCCAATCGAGAAGACGTAGTTCGTAGGGGAAAATCCAGAATCCGTAAATGTGTTGGAAGGACACCGGAACGCGTCGATCTTCGTTTGCCAAGGTTCGTACTCCTTCACCCACGGCGCCGGGCCCATCGCCGGATAGGCTTGACCTTCGTACGTTTGGGGCATCGCAATCGTATCAAACAAGGCGTTCTGTTCGATGAACGGCAACAGGGCAACCAGCCCGCTCAAGCGTCCTTGGTTACTATCGGTATCGAAGCCACCTTCACTTCCACCGGTTCCTAGCGGGAACGAGCCGTGGGTGTCGTGATAGTTGTGTAGGGCCAGGCCAAACTGCTTCAAGTTGTTCATGCACTGAGCCCGCCGCGCCGCCTCGCGCGAGGTTCGCATTGCCGGCAAAAGCAGGGCGATCAAGATTCCGATAATCGCGATCACGACCAGCAGTTCAACCAGCGTGAAGCCGCGCTGTGAACGGTGGTTGGCATGCAACGTATTCATGATTTGCCCTTCAAGGATCAATAGTCAAAGTCTGTCTTCTCTTGGCCGTCACGACTTCCCAACGCACCCCACACACCGTATGGACTGGAAAACGCATTCTTCCGAATGTCTTCCTGCTGAGGGGGCGATTGAGTCAAATCCCCGGTGTCGATTGTTTCGGGAATGAAACGAAACGAACCGTCGCAAAGCCCCACCAGGACACCTCCTGGATGAGAACTGCCGGCGGAGTAAATCCCATCGACCGCTTCCTTACCCAGCACCGCGCAGCTGGCACCGTTTGGGGGAAGAATTGTGTTGACCAGTCCTGGCCCAGCACAACCATCGGCCCACGAGTATCCCCGTCCCAAATCATGAAGCGGAATCGCTGCTCGATAGCTGCGATACATGGCTCGCTTCGGTTTCGCCTCGTCCAACACTTTCCAACAGCGTGCAGGATCGTCGAGCACGACCGCTGGAATGTTGATGGCATAGTTGCCCGGCACATACCGCCAATCGGGCGAACCGATCTCGGCCAGCATGATCGTGTTTGACAAACCATCGTGCATATCTCGGAAGCCAAGACAAAGCCCAGGCGCCGACGCGCCGCGAGCCTCTTTCAAGTGATGAATATCGCTGGCCACATCGCCAATCGAAAACGCATAGTTGGTTCGTCCGAGGGAAGACTCGACACGAGGTGCCGAAGGACACGTCAGTATTTCGAGCTGCTCTTGCCACGGCGCAAACGACTGATCCCAGGGAGGAGGCGGAATCGCGGTCCCTTGCGAGGTAATTTGCTCGTACAGGAAGTCCTGCTCCAAGAACGGAAGTACCATCACGAATCCGCTCAATCGGTTGGCATCGCGAACCGATGGATCGCCCGCACTCCCGAAGCCACCCATCGCGGCGGGCAAGTGCCGATAGGTATCGTGGTAGTTATACATGGCCAGCATGAGATGCTTGAGGTTGTGGGTGCACTGCATCCGCCGATAAGCTTCCCGGTGCCCCATCTGCGTCCAGGGCACGCAGCAAAAAAGCAGCGCCGCGACAAAGAATGTCAGCATCAACAAGTCCCGAATCGTGAACCCGGCCCGCGGTTGGTGGCTATTCGTCATCGGTGTCGTCCCCGCCGGCTCGGCTTCCCAGGGCTCCCCAGACGCCAAACGGGCTGGGGAAGGAAGACTCTGCGTAATCATTTTCTCGGGGAGGGGACTGCTTCAAATCGCCGGTGTCGATTGAATCGTTCATCGATTGGACCGAACCATCAAGGAAAGCGACGTTCACGATGTCAGGATGAAAACTACCGGCGGAGTAAAACCCGTCGACAGCATCGTTACCGCCGACTGCGCAACTAGGGCTATTCGGCGGCAGAATGGTGTTGAACAGGCCAGGTCCGGCCGCTCCATCCGCCCAGTTGTAACCGCGCCCTTGAGGATGGAGGCGAATACCATCTCGGTAATAGGCTTGCCGCGTCCCAAGCGTTTTCAGACAGAGCGAGGGGTTCTGCAAAATGGTCGCCGGCATCTGTGTCGCGATCTGCCCTGGCACAAAGCGATCGCTGGCGGTGCCGATCTCTGCCATGGCGAGCGTGTTTGACGATCCATCGGTACATTCGTCCCGTTTGGTAAAGAGCCCCGGAGCAAACATGCCGCGAGCCGTCTTCAGGTGATGAATATCGCTGGCGATATCACCGATGCAAAACGCGTAGTTTGTCGGCCCAAAATCAGAAGAAGAGTCGGGTGCAGAAGGGCACTTCAGCCACCAAATTCGAGCATGCCACGGGGGATAGTTCTTATCCCAAGGTGCCGGCCCCATCGCCGGATAATTGATGCCATTGTAGGTAGATGGATCAACGATTTGAATGTAGAACGAGGATGATTCCATGTAGGGGCTCAACACGACCAGTCCACTAAGCCGATTTTCATTTCCGCCGATGCCAGTGCCACCCATTGCCGAGGGAAAACGTCGGTAGGTGTCATGATAATTATGGACGGCAAGGAGCAACTGCTTTAGCTTGCCGCTGCAATCAAGTTGCCGAGCGTTTTCGCGGGCCTGGTTGATCGCCGATACCAATGGCAGTAGCAATACACCGATCAGGAAAATCGCGGCGAAAAGCATTCTCAACGAGTAGCCAGAGCGTCGCGCTATTCGTTTCTTGAAGTCGTGTTTCGTGTGGCTAATCGTCATCGGTGTCGTCCCCGCCGGCGCGGCTTCCCAGGGCTCCCCAGACGCCGAACGGGCTGGGGAAAGAAGACTCTGCGTAGTCCTTTTCTTGGGGAGGGGACTGCTTCAAATCGCCGGTGTCGATCTCTTGCGAGATATAGCGGACGGCACCGTCGACCAGCAAGACTTGGGCACCACCACGGGCATGGTAACCTCCCACGGAATAGAAGCCATCGACAGCGACCTCACCCCCGACCGCCAGGCTAGGTGCATTGGGCGGAAGGATGGTGTTGATCAGACCAGGCCCAGCACCGCCATCGGCCCAACTATAACCGCGCCCCTGAGCATGTAACTCGACATCCGAGCGGTAGGGAGTCCAGCAGTCTCGGTTGGTCGTGACGTCGGTTAGCTTCCAGACGCGATCGGGATGCTTGAGGAATTGCTTCGGCTGACCGATCGCGTACTTTCCCGTGAGCGCTCGGCGATGGATCGTACCGATCTCGGTCATCGCGATCGTGTTGCTCGTGCCGTCGGTGATCTCTTTGAAGCGGGTATAGAGGCCAGGGGCAAAGGCACCCCGAGCTACTTCCAGTTGGTGAATGTTGCTTGCGATATCGCCAATGCTGAACGCATAGTTCGTCCAGCCAAAATTGACCTTCGTGAAGTTTGGGGCTGACGGGCAATCAAGAACGTCCAACTCGGTTTGCCACGGTGCGAACGACTTATCCCAAGCTGGCGGCAGATTGCCAACGACTGTGTCTTCGGCGAGACGATGTATCTCTTCGTGGAGCGTCACTTGTTCCAACTGGGGCAACAAAGCGACGATGCCACTTAAGCGGCGATCGCTGAGCATAGCCGTGGGAAGACTCTCATACGTTTCGTGATAGTTGTAAAACGCAAGCCCAATCATCTTTATGTTGTTTTGGCACTGCATCCGCCGGGCCGCTTCGCGTCCGCGCTGGGCTGAGGGGATGAGAAACACGAGCAAGATCGCAATGATGAAGATCACCACGAGCAGTTCCAGCAATGTGAAGCCTGCGGATCGCTGGGTGGGTGTTGTATTCATGAGATCGCCTCCAACGATGCTTGTTCGCTGAGTCTCGGTTTCTTCGCGTGCTGCTTCCGCATACGCCACACTTCGTAGGCAAACAGCGGTATCGTCCAGCTGAGCCAGGCGTTGATTTGATACGCTTCGACCGATTCGCTTTCGGTCACGATCAGCACGCCGGAGGCCAAGCGGAACAGTAGCGGCGAGATCAGTAGAATGAAGCAGCGGGTAGCCCAGACTTGATGCGTGGCCAGTTTTCGGAGCATCGCATACCGTGCCGCGAGCGCGGCGGTCAGCCCGGTGGCGATCGATTGCAGGGCGAACGCGACGCCAGCGATCGGCCCAGAGAACGCCCAAACCGACATGATCAATCCACTGGGAACCAGCACGGCCAGGACTAACAACACTTGTAGCTTGCCCAACTGGCGATGCCGTTTCTGATGCGTCTTCCGTTTCCCGCTGAACATCAAGTAGGCGGCCAACAGCAAGGTGATGGGGCCGACGATAATGTGGGCGTAGAAGGCGGGCGGGTAGATGCCGGTGAATGACTTTTCGCGGCCCACCAGGAAAGCGGAATCGAAGTTCGGCGGAAAGTAATCGCCATATTGCAGCACGATCGACGCGACCACTTTCGCGCCCAAGAGAGCGATCACCCCTAGGGCCAGTGTCTTGAGCGTCGCCATACGACGTGCCGGTCCATGCGCTTTCACGGCGCCGCACTCCCGAGGTTGATGAGGTAAAGAGAAGAGCAGGGGGAGCTCGGCCAAAGTGGGTTCGCCAGCCCCACCTTAGAGGATACCTAATCAACGTGGCCCCGTCGATGAAATTGCCGCTCGACGGGCTTTCAACAAGCCTTCTAAGCAGCAATATCGAACCATTTCCAAAGGCCTGGAGGGCCGGTCGAATGTAGCCAGGGGCGTTAGCCCCTGGAACCGATTGAACAAATTTAACAAGCCCTGGAAGGGTGCCCGAAGCATCTGTTGCAAGAGTTCGGTCGCCCTTCCAGCGCTTGTGAATCATAAAACTCTTACCAGGGGCTAACGCCCCTGGCTACATTCGCGCGCCCCATCTGGGGCTTCGGAACCGTGAAGTCGTGATGTGCGGCACGATAGGCTTTTAGTGGGCCACCAATTGCTTATCGGCGTCGGGCTTATCGTGGATGGCGAAGCGGTTGACCATGTGGGCGCTCGCTTCGTTCAGGCCGATGATTTCGACTTCGACTTCTTTCTGGCGATACTTAACGACCACCTTATCGAGGGCTCCGATCGCGGTGATGTCCCAGAAGTGAGCATCTGACACGTCGATATGAACTTTCTCGAGTTGTTCGTGGTAGTCGAACGAGTCGACAAAGCGATCGGCCGATGCGAAGAAGACCTGACCGCTTACGTTGTAGGTCTTCAGTGGCAAGTCTTCGTGTGGGACGCCATCGACTTCCAGAATTTTGCCGACCTTGTGGGCGAAGAAGAATCCTGAGAGCAGCACACCAACGAGCACGCCTTGGGCGAGGTCGCCGGTCATCACGACAACAACGACCGTACTAACCATCACGGCGCTAGAACTCTTGGGATGCAAGATCAAGTTCTTCAGCGATTCCCATTTGAACGTGCCGATCGAGACCATGATCATCACCGCTACGAGCGCGGCCATTGGGATCATCGAAACATAAGGGCCGAGGAACACCACCAAGATCAACAGAAACACGCCGGCACACAGCGTCGACAAACGACCACGACCGCCTGACTTCACGTTGATAACCGATTGCCCGATCATCGCACAGCCTGCCATGCCGCCAAAGAAACCAGCGACGATATTCGAGATGCCTTGCCCCATGCACTCTTGGTTCTTGTCACTCGGCGTGTCGGTCATTTCGTCGACGATTTGGGCGGTCATCATCGATTCCAGCAAGCCGACCATCGCCAAGGTTACCGAAACGGGGAAGATGATTTGCAGTGTTTCAAATGACCAGGGAATCTCAGGAAGCAGAAACATCGGCAAGCTGTCCGGCAGTTGTCCCATGTCGCCAACCGTGTTGACATCGAAGCCGAAGCCAACCGAGATTGCTGTCAAAACACAGATTGCGATCAGCGGTGACGGAACGGCTTTCGTTACGTACGGCAGCAAGTAAATCATCGCCAGTCCGGCGGCCACCATCGTATAGACCAACCACACCGACGGGACCTCGTAAAGCTCTGGCAACTGGGCGCAGAAGATCAAAATCGCCAAGGCATTCACAAAGCCGGTCACCACCGACTTCGAAACGAATCGCATCAAGACGCCTGCCTTGAAATAGCCGGCCGTGATTTGAAGCACGCCCGCCAAGATCGAAGCAGCCAGCAGGTACTGCAAACCGTAATCCTTCACCAGGTCGACCATCACCAAGGCCATCGCTCCGGTCGCGGCCGAGATCATCGCAGGTCGGCCACCCACAAACGCGGAAATGGTGGCAATACAGAAAGCGGCGTACAGACCGACTTTAGGATCGACCCCAGCGATAATCGAAAAGGCGATTGCTTCGGGGATCAGAGCCAGGGCCACGACCAACCCTGAAAGGATGTCCTTGGGGACGTTCGAGAACCATTGTTGGCGCAGAGATTCCATCTGTTCTTTCTTCATCATTTGCGTATTCAGATCTTTTTCGGTGGGAGATCCTGGCTTGTTTGCCAAGCCAGAGGATGCGATTCGCCCTCATTCGTGGGGCAACGCGTGTCAGCGGACGGAGAGAGCTCGTCCCGCGGTTTGCCGAGTAATTACCACCTCAACACAAGATGATTACCCGTTAGCTAACCTTTTTCGGGGACGAATTTCACGCTGAGAGAAAAACAGCTTACACCGGTCTAATTTCCATTATTCAGTAATTTGGCGGACTGTATGGCACACATCTTACCACAACGCCCGAGAGACTGATAGACGAAAATTGGGGAGCTTTTCAATTTCAGCCCTTTGGCGGGGGAAATCCGCGTATCTCAGTAAGCAGTGAGCGAGCATCCCACCTTCACCAGGGCAGCCGGTATGAACGAGCGTCACCCCACCCTTTTCGGAACGTTTTTAGGCTTAGAAGCGGTGTCGGTCCTGTTCACGCTGATCGGGCTGTCGTGCGTTGCGTCCCCCTTGGTACTGCGTGGTGGCATCGTTGGATGGCTTTCCGATTACGAGCCACCCGTGTTCGATCGGCATGATCCGTTTCTGCTGCTTTACTTCCTGGTCGATCTGGTCACGGTGGCAACGCACGTTTGCATCAGCATAGGCGTAGGTGTGCTGACCATCTTGGGGGCGGCCTCGCTCAGCACCGGCACCGGTATCGCCGCCGCCCTGCTAGGGCTTTTCCGAACAAGTAAGTCACAGGAGATGGCGATCGATCGTCAGCAAAGGGTGAAGATCGCAACGCCGGATGACGATCGTTAGCCCGAAAGTGTCCGGGCTTGGCCAGCCGCAACACGTTTTCCTTGGCGCACGTAGCCCCACTCGCCGTGGCCGTGCGGATCGAACTGGACGAACATATCGTCCATCCGATACGAGCGAATCGTCAACGAGCGTGTGTCTTCCGACACTTCAAGTTGACTTTCCCCTTGATCGCGTCGGACCAATAATTGTTGCACGTTCGGATCTTCAAATAGTTCAGATTCATCCGGCACAATGGAAAACAGGCAGTCCCCTTCCAGGTCGCCTGGAGGAAGGGCGCAGAGGATGAAGCCGAGATGCTTCGATCCATCGAGAGTTTGCAGGACGATGGCTTTCATGACGAGTTGATTTCCCGAAGAGCGAGTTCTCGACACCGCCGCCCTAAAGGCACGTTCTGCCTGCTGGCAATTGGCAAAAAGGCTGAGCCAAGCGGTGCGATTCGGTTTATTCTAGTTGGACGCCGCACGGTTACTAGCCGCGCTGCGTGAATCGCGTGACAGTTTCTCTGGCGGCTTTCATTGACTTGGCGATTTGCCAATGATTGCGTAGCCTGGGATGCCTTACTCGAGCAAGACAAACTGGCCTATCTATGACCTTCGATCAACCACCTGTTCGTGAACTTCTGGCCAAGCACGTTGATTATCTGGCGGCTCAGATCGGACCTCGTATCTTGGCCCAGCCGGAGAGTATCGAAGCGACGGTTGCCTACTTACGCGGGCAATGGGAGCAAATGGGTTACGAAGTACGTGAAGAGCCGTACGAGTCATCCGATGGTCCGGTGAAGAATCTCTATGTTGAAATTCCTGGCAGCCAATTACCTGGCGACGTGATCGTGTTGGGGGCCCATTACGATACCGTCGCTCAGTCCCCCGGTGCCGACGACAATGCCTCGGCCGTCGCTGTGTTGTTAGAAGCAAGCCGACTACTGAAGAACCAATCACCGCGACGCACGCTGCGGTTTGTGGCGTTTGCCTGTGAGGAATCTCCCTACATGAGCATGGGCTCGATGGGAAGCCAACATCACGCCCGCGAGGCAAAGCAGCGCGGCGAGCGCGTACAGATGTTGTGCTTGGAAATGGTCGGCTACTTTCTAGACGAACCGAACTCGCAGAAGGTACCTCCTTCGATCCCGAAGTTTCTGCATGGTTTATTTCCCAAGCGTGGCAACTTCCTGGCGGCGATTGGTAACCTGGCTTCGTGGAAGTTGAACTGGGCGTTTCGCCGTGGCTTCAAGCAAGCGACGCGGTTAAGCTTGTTCTCGTTGAACTTGCCAGAGAAGGTGCAAGAGATTCGGCGGAGTGATAACAGTTCGTTTTGGGACCAAGGTTTCCCGGCGCTGATGCTGACCGATACCAGCTTTCTTCGCAATCCGCATTATCATCAGCCAACCGATACGCCTGACACGCTGGATTACGACCGGATGTCGCAAGTCACGTTGGGTGTCGTCGGTGCGATGATTCGATTGGCGAAGTAACTTACGTCGACTCAACGCGGCGCGAGACATCTTCGACGGTGGCCAGCCACTTGTCGAACTCGTCGCTGTCTTGCCACAACTGCTTCAGTTCACACTCGTCGGTCTTAATGCGTTCGAGAGCCAACTTGGCGATCGGCACCAGTGGTCCGGTCGGCAATTCTTTATGTTGACTGGCCCAAGCAGAAAGTTCATCGAGTGGCGCTTCCTGCAAGCCAGGACGACCGCGCAGGTGAGCCAACGCTTCGCACGCAGCTAACGCTTGACTGGCCTCATCAAGATCGACGAAGTCTTCCGCTTCGGTGACGCGCAGCAGCGCAGTTTGAATCGGAACGATGTCATCGCTCGCGAGCAAGTCTTCCTGCCAATCACAGGCAGAGTCGTTATCAAAGATCTCGTATCCCCATGCTCCCATGGCACAAGGGTCTCCTTTCGAACTGGCGAAGCACCGCATCACGATACGTTGTCGGTGCAAAGAGCACAATCCGGGTGGAAGATCGCAAAGAGTTTGTTGCGCATCTTGGAACAATTTATGCCAATTGAGTCATATTTCACGAGAAATAGCAATAAGGAATAGAGATGTATTGATGTCTATTTCTTACCACCACTCCTAGCGAATGACACATCAGAGAGGCAGATCTTCCCCTCCTATTCGGGCAGATGCCAATCCGCGCCATCCGACATGATGCTTGTGTTAATTCGCATCAGCTTTTGTTTCAATTGCGCAACAAGTTCCGGGTGCTGCGAAGCAAGATCGTGTTCTTGCTTAGGATCGTCCAGCAAATTGAAAAGCTGGTAGTTCGTGTACGTTCCCTTCTTCAGCGCAGGGATCCACTCTTCTTTGAATACGAGAGCATCGGGCACATCGAAATCACGATAACCAACGAAGCTGTATGGTCCATCGCGCATCGCCACAATCGGCACCGAGCGTTGCAAGTGCCAGAACAAAGGCTGGTGACGAACGAACTTCTTTTCGCCTGGGATGAGGATTGGTGTGAGATCGCTCCCATCAAGATGACGCCCCTTGGGAGGGCTGATCCCCAGAAGACCACATACCGTGGGCAAGACATCGACCAGGCCAGCCGGTGTGTCGCTGCTAATCACGCGTCCCGGTGGAATCTTGCCTGGCCAAAAGAAGATCCCCGGCACACGAATTCCCCCTTCCCAGTTGAAACGCTTACGACCACGCAAACCGCCCGTCCGATCGTCGCGGTAGCTACCGTTATCGGAAGCGTAGATGATCAACGTGTTCTCTGGTTTGTCGATCGCATGCAGCTTAGCCACCAGCCGCGCGATGGCACGGTTTCGATTATCGATCGTCGCGGAATAGACGGCCGCTGGATCATCGATCGCGCCATACGCCTTCACAATCTGATCAGGCGCGGCAATCGGTGCATGCGGTTCATGAAACCACATGTTGAGAAAGAACGGTTGATCGGCCGGACGTTTGGTATCGAGCCAGTCGATCGCCTCATCAACCACCAATTGGCACGAGTATCCTTGCAGCTTGCCCACCGGTTTGCCGTTGCGAACGAAGTTGCGGGGATTCTTGTGACTGGGAATCGCGTTGTTGCCAGTTGCAAACCAGTAATCGAAGCCATGCTTGTCAGGCGTTGGCTTATCGAACTTATCGTTCGGCATTCCCAAATGCCACTTACCGATGTGCGCCGTGGCGTAGCCTTCCTGCTTGAGGATCTCAGCGAGGGTATTCTCGCGCAGCAGCAAATGGGTACGTTGGCTGGTGTCGTTAATCCAACCATATACGCCGGCGCGAATATGATGCCTTCCAGTGAGCAGCGTGGCACGCGAGGGAGAGCAATTCGCGGCACCGGAATAGAAATCATGAAACCGCACGCCACCGGTCGCCAGGGCATCGATGTCAGGCGTCTTCACCGGGCCATCGTAGCAGCCGATATCTTGATACCCTTCGTCGTCCGCCAACAAGATCACCACGTTCGGTTTTTCCGCGGCATAAGTAAGCGGTGCCATCAAAACGGCAACACCAAGGGCGAGCAAGATTCGAGTGATCATGGAGGTTTCTCTTCCGCGAGGCGTGAGGGGATTACTTGTTGCCGTCGATTTGTTGTTGAGCGAACTTCAACTGCTGCGCCGCTTCGGCTTGCGACGCGTTGTAAGGCGACTTGATGGTAGCCGCTTTGGGCTGCCCCGTTTCTACGACGGGGCGTAATTGTTGCTGCCAAGTGAAAATGAAGTCGCGATTCCGGACGTAACGCTGCTGTTTATCTTGCACATGAATCCATGAGCGAGGGTCGCCTGGCTCGCCGCGGAGTTGCGGCAAGAAGCTCCGTCCGTCGATCGGTTTCGCAGGGAGCGAGGCCCCGGTTAGTTCTACGAGAGTCGGCAAGAGATCGGAAAGGTCGATCAAGTCGTGATTCACCTTGCCAGCCGCGATCACACCGGGCCAGTTAGCCACCAAGGGAACACGCGTGCCGGCATCGGTCATGGTTCCTTTGCCACCGACGGCGTTTCGTGTTTCGATTCCATTGCTCCACTTCGAGGTGATACGTCGATCGGTGCCGTTATCCGCTACGAAAATGACCAGCGTTTTGTCGCGCAGTTTCAGTTCATCGAGCGCCGCCACCAACTGCCCCACTTGCTTGTCGAGGTATGCGACCATGTCAGGCATGTACTTCTTGTCACCATCGCCATCGGCAGCACGTAGCGGTTCTTCGCTGTCGGGCGTTGGTTCCCAGGGATAATGTGGGAGCAGCGCTGTATAGTACGCCAAAAACGGTTCGTCCTTGTGTCGCCGCATGAAATCAATCAGGAAGGCAACGTTCGCATCGGGACCGTACTTCCCTTTCAGCTCGGCTTGAAGCACCTTCCCGTTTTGTCGCATGGTGGGATTGGCGTAGCGAGACGTCTTTTGGCCATCATGAAAGATCTGCCACATTTGATATTCATCAAAGCCGTGAGCATTGAGCGTGTCGCGTTCGTGCAGGAAGCTGACTTGCCATTTCCCAGCAATTGCGGTCGCGTAGCCCGCTTTCTTCAATAAGGTCGCGAAGCTGGTCTCCTGCGTCGGATCAAGGAACTCGCGGTGATTCTCCGGTTGATAAATAACGCGTGTGATTCCGTTTCGGAACGGATACCTGCCAGTAAGAAGCTGAGCGCGCGAAGGAGAGCACAACGGATTCGAAAAGCAATGCGTGAACCGCATTCCTTTCTCGGCCAGGGCATCAATGTTGGGTGTCTGATACGAGAGACCGCCGTACGATTGAACGCACTCGAGTCCTAGGTCGTCAGCGACGATCACCAACACATTTGGCGGACGTTCCGCGGACTGGCCAAGCGAAACCAGGCAAGTCGTGATCAGGAAGGTGAAGAGAGGAAGAACGCGATAGGGCAACACGCGAAACATGGTGGGGAGAATTCCAAGAGAGGAGGGGCGATCGAAAGCATTCAACATAAGACTGCAATCTTTTGTCTTGTCTCAGCATAGCCCCCTCTGTAGCAAAAAGAAACCGTTTGCGTTTACGGCTGACGTTGTGGACGACGTGCGAAAAGCAAATTATCTTAAGTTTCACCGTACCCCGCCGATTCCCCTTTTCCCACCAACCACGCCTCCTCCCGGGAAGCTCTGCAGGAACCCTCGATGCGAATCACACAACTGCTGCGCTATTCACTGGTCGCCGCCGTCTGTATTACCTCTTCTTGGAAGTCTTCAGCCCAGGCAGACGAAGCCCCGTACGATGCTTCTCGCTTGGAGGTCACCACGCTTGAAACCGGCCTCAAGCAGCCGATGGAATTGGCAGTGACCAGCGACGGCCGAATCTTCTACATCGAGATTCAAGGACAGCTGAAAGTCTTCGATCCAGAAACGCACCAATCAACGCTCGTGGGGGAAGTGAAAGTCACCACCGCGCAGGAGAACGGGCTGATCGGTTTGGCCCTCGATCCGAACTTCGATTCTAACGGCTGGATCTATTTGCAGTATTCGCCGCCTGATTACGAAGGGCAGCATGTCAGCCGCTTTAACTTGGTAGATGGCAAGCTCGATAACAGCTCGGAGAAGCTGCTGCTGAAGTACGAAGAACAACGCCGCGATTGTTGCCATCACGCTGGCTCGCTCGAATTCGGCCCCGATGGCTGCTTGTACATCGGCACCGGTGACAACACCAATCCATTTGGTGATAGCCAAGGGTACGCTCCGATCGATGAGCGCGAAGGGCGTTACTACTTTGATGCCCAAGCCACCGCCGGCAACACCAACGATCACAACGGCAAAGTGCTTCGCATCCGCCCACTGCCAGATGGCACGGCGGAGATTCCGGAAGGAAACCTGTTTCCGGCCGACGGCTCGAAAGGCAAGCCGGAAGTCTACGTGATGGGCTGTCGTAACCCATGGCGAATCAACATCGATCAGAAGACCGGTTACTTGTATTGGGGTGACGTCGGCCCCGATGCGGGCGGCGAGAACGAACGCGGCCCGCGTGGCTATGACGAAGTGAATCAAGCTCGTCAGGCAGGCTACTTCGGTTGGCCTTACTTCATTGCCAATAACTTGCCGTACAACGACGTCGATTTCCAAACCGACAAGATTGGCGAGAAGTTTAATCCGGCCGCACCGATCAACGAATCCGTCAACAACACCGGCGCGCGCGAGTTGCCGCCGGCCAACGAAGCGTTCATCTATTACCCTGGCTCAGGCAGTGATCGGTTTCCGGAACTAGGCTCTGGCGGTCGAACCGCATGTGCTGGGCCCGTTTATTACTACGATGCGGCCAATCCGAGCGAGACCAAGTTCCCGCCGCACTTTGACCGGACACTGTTCATTTACGAATGGTCGCGGCACTGGATCATGGCGGTTCACTTAACCGACGATTCGAAGATTGACTCAATCGAACCGTTCATGCCGAATCATCGCTTCGTCCGCCCGATCGATTTGCAATTTGGTCCCGATGGTGCGCTGTACATGTTGGAGTATGGCGAAACCTGGGGCGTGAACGATGACGCCAAATTGGTTCGAATTGATTACGTCCGTGGCAATCGACCTCCGACGGCAATCGCTGCGACCGAGAACAATACCGGAACGCATCCACTTGCGGTAAAGCTATCGAGCGCCGGTTCAGCGGACAAAGATGGCGACAAGCTGACTTACCTGTGGCGAGCGTTTCGCGCTGGAGATGAAAACGCTACCTTTACGATCTTGTCGACGGAAGCTAACCCCAAGGTGACCTTCCAAGAGCCGGGCGTCTTCAATGTCGAGCTGAAAGTCACGGATTCTGCTGGGGCCGAGGCTGTTGCTTCGGTTCCGGTAATTGTAGGGAACGAACGTCCGGCGGTCTCTTTTGTCACGCCGCAGGATGGTGACTTCTTCGATTCCACGATGAAGATTCATTACCAGTTGAAGGTCAACGACCTGGAAGACGGCACCTCCGACTTTGAACAAGCGGACGAGACCGGCGTTGCCGAAATCGATCTCGAAGCACCGCGGCGGACGGCTCTCAACTTTTCCCTCGGCAGCGGTAGCATTCCGAAGGCAGGCGACGACGGTGCGAGCGATTCCGATCCGGTTGGCTTGCAGCTGATGAAGAAGAGCGATTGCTTCAACTGCCATTCAGTCGATAGCGTCCGGGTGGGACCTCCGTTTTTGAAAGTTGCCGAGAAATACCGTGGGCAAGACAACGCGCTGGAAGCTTCGATGAAGCGCGTCCGAGAAGGCTCGACCGGCGTGTGGGGCAAGGTACCAATGCTGCCACATGGTCAGCATTCGCTGGACGAGATCCGCACGATGGTCAGCTGGGTGTATTCACTGGAAGCGGATAGCGCGGTTCGCGTCTTCGATGGCTTCGTTGGTGATATTCAACTAACGCCGGAAGAAGTCGACAAAGCAGGTTACGTGCAACTGGAAGCCAACTACCGAGATCTCGGCGCCGGCGATATCCCGCCCCTGGTTGGCACCTCGAAGATTTACCTACGGAAGCGAACCATCGAAGCGGAAGCCGCAGACGAGATCGGCGGACCGCAAACACTCGGCGGGCACAAAGCTTCCGGCGGCAATTTCCTGGGGGCGATCAATCACGAGCAGTTCGCCCGCTTTCAGCAGATCCCGCTTGATAACGTCGGCGCTTTGACCTTCCGTGTTACCTCGGCCGGGGCTGGCGGGCACATCGAAGCCCGACTCGACTCGCTCAATGGCCCCGTGATTGCCAAGGTGAAGGTCGACGTGAATGGAAGCTGGGAAGACTTCCACGATGTAACGGCGAAGATCAAGCGACAAACTGGCCGTCACGATATTTATGTCGTGTTCATCAACCCGCAGAATCGAGGCGGGCTGATGAACCTGGACTGCGTGACCTTCGAGCCGCCCACCGAATAACGGTGGCGGTTAGGCCATCGGCCACTTCTTGCCGAGAGCCTTTTGCTGCATCTCGGTCAGGTCTTTGATGCCGGACTTGGCGAGTTTCAACAGCTTGCCAAGTTCGTCTTCGCTGAAGGTCGCTTCTTCACCGGTTCCTTGGATTTCAATGAATTTGCCGCTGCCAGTCATCACGACGTTCATATCAACGGTCGCGGCGAAGTCTTCCACATAATCCAAGTCGAGTACGGGCGAACCGTTGACGATCCCTACGCTGATCGCAGCCAGGCTGTCCTTGAAGATCGATCGCTTCGGATCAGGCAATTCGATCGTGTTCACGGCATCGACCAGCGCGATGAATGCTCCTGTGATGCTGGCGGTGCGCGTGCCGCCGTCGGCATCGAGCACATCGCAGTCGACCGTGATCATCTGCTCGCCCAACGCTTCCAAGTCGATAACGGCGCGGAGGCTGCGACCGATCAACCGCTGAATCTCGGTGGTGCGACCGTCGACCCTGCGTGACTTACGCGTTGGTGTACTGCCGGGCAGCATGTTGTACTCGGCCGTGACCCATCCCTTTTCGCTTCCTTTGAGCCACGGAGGAACCGACGACTCGACACTGGCCGTGCACAAAACGGTGGTCGTGCCGGCCTGAATCAGGACGCTTCCGGCAGCATTCTTGGTGTAGCGGCGTTTGATCTTCAAAGGACGAAGCTGTGCCGCAGAGCGACCATCGTGACGTGCCATGAGGGTTCCTTGAGTTGGAGCGTATTTTTCTTACGAGAGAAGAGATTTTGCCACAGAGCCCTCTGAGATCACAGAGGGTCGGATCAAGACAAAGAAAACCACGGATGAATTCGATCTCACGGATGCAAAGCCGTTCGCTAAAAGCGATCGTCTTACTTTTTATCCGTGCCGATCGGTGTCATCCGTGGTCCACTCGACTTCTCTCTGATCGAAGCGAGAGAGATTCTATGCGACGGAGATCTTGTCGACTGCTTCGGTCAGCAGCCAAACCAAAAGCCCCTTTTGGGCGTGCATGCGGTTGCCGGCTTGCTCGACGATGCGACTGGTCGGGCAGTCCATCACTTCGTCGGTGACTTCCTGGCCACGCTTGGCAGGCAGGCAGTGAAGGAAGATGGCATCCTTTTCAGCAGCACTCATCAGCTTGCCGTTGACCTGGAAGTCAGCGAAATCGGCTTCGCGTTTGGCCTGCTCGGCTTCTTGTCCCATGCTGGCCCAAACGTCGGTATAGATCGCACAAGCCCCGGTAACCGCTTCGACCGGATCGCTGGTTTGTTCAATCTTGGCACCAGGGGCGTGCTTTTCGATTCGCTCGAGGAACTCGGGTTCGATCTCATATCCTTTTGGGGCAGCGATCGAGAAGGTCATGCCGGTTTTCGCACAAGCGAGAGCCAGGCTGCGCGAGACATTGTTGCCGTCGCCGACGAATGCCAACTTCTTGCCGGCCAACGAACCGAATTCTTCTTCGATGGTCAGCAAGTCAGCCAAGGCCTGGCATGGGTGGCAGAGATCGGTCAGACCGTTGATGATCACACTGCTGGCATACTTGGCGAGCGTTTCGACTTTCTCGTGCGACTTGGCTCGGCACACGATCACGTCCAGGTATTGGCCGATCACGCGGCTGAAATCTTGTGGTGCTTCTCGCTTGCCCCAACCGACATCTTCGCCGAGAAACAAGCTGCTTCCGCCCAGCTGAGCCATGCCAGCCTCGAAGCTGACGCGAGTACGGAGCGAAGGCTTTTCGAACAACAGTCCAGCGACTTTGCCTTGCAAGATTGGCTCGCGGACGCCCGATTTCAAACGTGCTTTGAGCTGACTGGCAAGCTCGAAGATTCGCTTTAGTTCGTCATCGGAAACGTCGAAAAGGCTCAAGAAATGTCGCATGGAAACGATCTCACGAATGAAATGATGGGCTCGTACGCCCTAGAGGAAAAGGGAAGTTACTCTGCCGAGGTGGGCAGATTTTTCAGCACGTCGGCCAGGATGTCGCACCCGTGATGGACTTCCTCTTCGCTGATGTTCATCGCCGGAAGAAGGCGAATCACGCGGCCTTGCGTGCAATTGATGAGAAGATGTTTTTCGAGGCAAGCTTTCACAGCCGGGGCCCCGTCGACGGAAAGTTCCAAGCCGATCATCAGACCGGTGATTCGAACTTCCTGAATCAGGTCGCATTCTTCCTTGAGCGCGGTCAGACGCTGCCGGAAGATTTCGCTGACGGTCTTGGCTTTCTCGAGCAAACCGTCTCGTTCGATTTGTTCGATTGCCGCGATCCCAGCTCGGGCAGCAATCGGATTACCACCGAATGTCGCGGCATGCATGCCAGGCTTCATGCTGGCAGCGATCTCGGGCGTAGTCATCAATGCCCCGCCGGCAATACCACCACACAGGCTCTTGGCCAAGGTCATTATGTCAGGCTGAACGCCGAAATGCTGATAGGCGAACCACTCGCCGGTGCGTCCACAGCCGGTTTGTACCTCGTCGAAGATCAACAGCAAGTTGTTCTCGTCGGCGATCTTCCGGAGCCCGGCCAGGAAGCCTTCTGGCGGGAGCTTTACGCCACCTTCTCCTTGGATTGGCTCGATCATGATCGCACAGGTATGCTCGTCGACCAGATCGCGTACCGCTTCCAAGTCGCCATGCGGAGCATACGTGAAACCGGCCATCATCGGACCGATTCCCTGGTGATACTTTGGCTGGGCGGTGGCGGTGACGGCCCCAAAAGTTCGTCCATGGAATCCACCAAGGAAGGTGATGATCTTGTACTTCTCGTCCGGCGTGTGCAGGCGAGCCAGCTTGATGGCGGCTTCGTTCGCTTCGGCACCACTGCTACAGAAAAACGCCTTGCCGCCAAAGCTACGATCAGAAAGCAGCTTGGCCCATTGGCCTTGGACATCCATGTGCCATGAGTTGGGAACATGGATCAGCTTGGCGACTTGATCCTGAACGGCCTGAACGACCATTTCAGGGCAATGCCCCAGGAGATTACAGCCCCAACCTGGGAACAAGTCGAGATATTCGTTTCCTTCGGCATCCCAGATCTTCGACCCTTCGCCGCGAACCAGGTTCACCGGATAGCGCGTGTAGTTAGGAACGACATACTTTTCAAAAAGCTGAACGGTGTCCGCAGAGCTGAGTTGCTCTTGTCCGGCGGAAGCATCAGTCGTCGACATCGCACGTTCTCCTAAACCACACTTTCCGAAATGGGAAAGTCAAAGGACAGCAGCACCAGGGACAAAGGTTCGCGAGGAAATCGTCTTATAGAACAATTTCGGTTCCGACCCCGGTATTCGTGTAAATTTCCAATAGCAACGAATGTCGCAAGCGGCCATCGATGATGTGGATCTTGCTGACACCACGTTCCAGCGTTTCCAGGCAAGCTTCGACCTTGGGGATCATGCCAGAGGCAATCTGGCCGGTCTTGATCATCTCGACCGCTTTCTCGCGATTGAGCGAGTGGACCAGCGTGTCAGGGTTGTCCTTGTCGAGTCGAACACCGTTCACGTCGGACAGGAAGACCAACTTCTCGGCACCCAGCGCTTCCGCGACGGCATTCGCGGCTGTATCGGCGTTGACGTTCAGTTTCTGCCCGGTGGCCTTATCGATGCACATGCTGGGGATGATCGGCACCTGGCCGGCATAGCACAAGTTTTCGATCGTGGCTCGGTCGACTTCCGTCACGGTGCCTACGTGCCCCAGGTCGATCTCTTCGCCGTTCTCACCCGGCAAGGTCATCCGTTCACCGAATAGCACACATTGCGGATCGAGATTCAAGCTCATCGCGCGACCGCCGATATCTTCGACCTCTTGCGTAATGTGCTGACACACTTTACCAGCGAGGACTTCTTCGACGATCTTCAGCGTGGCGTCATCGGTATAGCGGCGTCCCTGAATGAAGTTGGGTTCGATCTTCGCTTCCGCCATCGCGCGGCTGATTGCTGCGCCACCCCCATGGATCACGACCGGACGCATGCCGACGGTTTCCATGAAGACGATATCAATCAAACAGTGGCGCAGGGCGTCTGGATTTTCCATGACGCTTCCGCCCAACTTGATGACCGTGACTTTGTTGCGGAAGCGGCGGATCCATCCCAAGGCTTCGATCAGGACGTCCGCTTTTTCAATGGCATCTCTCAATGATTGATCTCTCTCGTTGGAGCGAACTCCAAGGGGGAAAACCGGGGTGAACCTAGCAGGGCAGTCCGCGATGGCGACTCGAAGAGAAAAACCCTTATCGAGAGCCCTAGGTCCGGGAAAACCCAACATTTTACGGTTCGGGAATTCGCCCTGTCAACGCAAAACCCGGCTGGAATTCGACTTAAAGCCAACACTGGCCGAAGAGGTGGTTAAACATTGACCCATCTCGGAAGTCGTCCGTTAGCACATGACCATCGTCCGGTTATCGACGAACCAAATGTCCTGTGAGAAAGAACTTATCGCGACGCATACGCCTGCGGAACACCGAGGCTTCGTGCTAGCAAAAACCACATGAGCCAACCTTGGTTTCGCAGTACGAGACAAATGAAACATGACGTCTGTCCCGCCTGATTATCAAACAGTCAAACCGCCTTCATCAGTGAACAAACTAAGTATGAGGAACGGGTTACGTCAAAAAGACGAATGAACGCACCGACTCCTTCCTCGCTGACGGTGATATGCCTGTTAAATGTAAAGTCAACGCATGTCTTATTAGCGGCCAAGCCCAGAAAAAGCCGACCAAACCGACCGATCGGTACTGGGGCTAAAAAGAACGCGATTCCCGGAGGTGCGTCCCCCTTGAAACACTGCCCAGCGAGTAGAATTACTCAGACGATGCGGTCGGAAGTTGAGGCCTAGATGAACTGGGCCGAGACCCCGCCAACCACTTCCAGGCGTTAGTCCGATGCACGAATATTATCCTGCCGCGCCCGCCCCAAAAGGGGAACTGCTTACTGCGGACGGCCGTAAGGTTTCCGTATCGAGCCTCTACCTACTGCGACCAGTTCTGCTGCAGTTCTCTCGCCATTTGGGTTGCGTGTTTTGCATCGATCACGCCAAGCAGCTTCTCAAGCATTACGAGATGCTTAAGCGACACGGGATCGACATCGCGTTGATAATCATGGGCGATGCCAAAGATGCCCAGACCTTCCACGATACGTTGAAGCTCACTTACCCGGTTTACGCCGACCCGAATCAAAAGGTCTATCGGGCATTCAATGTGCCGCGTGGCAACGTGTGGCAAGTTGCCGGACCACAGTTATGGTGGGAAGGCCTCAAGGCCCTCTCTCGAAGCGGTATGGGGCGACCGCGAGGTGACTTAATGCAGCTGGGTGGGAGTTACCTGATTGATACCAACGGGCAGATCGTGTGGTCGTTCCGTCCCACTTCTTCGGTCGAGTTTCCGAACATCGACGAAATTGTCGTCGCTGCGGATACGCTTTCTCCGATCGCGGACGCCTAGAGATTTGGCTCTGTAACCGAACCCACACCCACTGATCGGTTTCTCTGTCTATAATTCACCCTTTTCCGATCTTGCGCCCTTTCGTACGAGAGCCCCTGCATGTCGACGACGCAGGCCGAGAAGACTGCGCCACGAATATCGATGACTTCGAAGGGGGACCTGCGCGCGGTGATGACCATTGCGACGCCTGCCTTGGCAGAGCAATTCCTCGAATTCTGCGTTGGCATGGTCGATACTTGGCTGGCCGGCAACGTTCTGTCCGAAGCGAACTCCGTCCCGGCGATGGCCGCCGTGGGTTTGATGGCCTACAGCTGCTGGATGATCTTTGTGATCTGTGCATCGGTCGGCATCGGTGCCACGGCCGTTGTGGCGCGACGCATCGGGGCCGACAAATGGGATGAAGCCGAACTGGCGACCGAGCAAGCGATTGCGTTGGCGTTGTTCTTCTCGGCAATCACGACCGTGGTGTTTTGGTTCTTAGCGCCGAACTACGTCAGCGCCATGCAGCTACATGGCCAAGCTTACGACATGGCGCTGCAATATTTATACATCCTGATTCCAGCAATCCCTGGGTTCATGATGATTGCTGTCACCACGGCTTGCCTGCACGGGGCAGGCGATACGGTAACCGGGCTGATGGTGATGACGGTCGTGAACGTGCTGAATATCGGTATCAGCGCGGCGTTCGCCATTGGCGTCGGTCCGATACCGCAGCTAGGCTGGAGCGGAATTGCGATTGGCACGTCGGTCTCGCACATTGTAGGCGGACTGTTGTTGTTAGCGATTCTGTTTCATGGCCGCTCCCATTTGAAAGTTCAATGGCGCGGCATGTGGCCGAATATTCCGCTGATGAAGCGTCTACTGAGCATCGGCCTGCCGGGAGGAGCGAACGATGCCATGGTGCTGGTTTGCCATCTGTGGTACTTGAGCATCATCAATAGCCTGGGCACAACGCAAGCGGCCGCCCATGGACTCGCGGTGCGAATCGAATCGCCTGGTTACCTTTCGGCTTGGGCGTTCGCAGTGGCGGCGTCCGCACTAACAGGCCAGCACTTGGGTGCGAACAATCCGAAGCGAGCTCAGCGGGCGACGCTTGTTTCGATGAGCATTGCGGTGACAATGCTGGCAACCTATGCGTTGATCGTTGCCCTCTGCGGACCGTGGCTGGCGGGCTTCTTTTTAGGCTTTCCCAGCGAATCAGCCGAGTCATTTCAAACAGGCGAGGCGGTCATCAAGATCGTGGGCATCATGGCATTGTGCTTGCCATTCTTAGCGATGTTTTCCGTCACCAGTGGCGCCTTGCGCGGCGCCGGCGATACGGCCTGGCCGCTGTTGATCACGATCATCGGCTTCCTTCTTATCCGCGTGCCGCTGGCTTACTGGATGTCGTGGAAAGAGGTTTCCATTCCGGGGACGAACTACGTTGTTCCAGGCCTCAACTGGGGACTCACCGGAGCGTGGTTGGCAATGCTGATCGATACGCTGGTCCGCACTGCGCTCATCCTCGGCCGCTATTGGCATGGAGCTTGGAAGCGGATTGAAGTTTGAGTGGGACGCCCACGACTTGCCACTTCCATCGAGCTCGAAAACATGCCGCTTGCGCTTCCCCACGACCTACAGGAATTCTTAGAGCACTTGGTGGCTGAAGGAAAATACGCTTCAGTCGAACAGACGATGCTGGATACGATCATGCTCTTGGAGCGTCGGGAATTGCTTCGTGTGAAGTACAGAAAGGTCTCGATGATGTCGATGCTGGCAAACTTTGCGTCAAGACCAGCAATCAGAATATCCAACTGCGGTAATCGGTCATTCGTCCGTCGCGCTATCCGCCGTTTGTTCCTCCCTGTTTCGCTGTAAGCGATCTTGATGAATCTTGTTCATCGCGTCAGCGGCGCCTGGGACGTACTTGATGATTTGATCGAACGCGTCACTCGGCAAGCTGACTAAGTCGGTTGGCTGCACCGCGCGGACCGTAGCACTGCGGGCCTTGTGGGCCAGCAAGGCCATTTCGCCGATGACGTCTCCTTTGCCGGTGGTCGCAATCACGTTACCGTCGACCTCGACCTCCACTTCGCCGTCGACCACAAAATACAAGCGATCGCCGAAGTCGCCTTGATGAAACAACGTTTGCCCGGCGGCGAGATGCTCGCGGCGAACTTGCTGTTCATCGTGCACGTTCAACTGTGTGATGTCGCGGGGCAGGAAGATGTCTTTCATCCAGTCGATAAACACACGAATCTTACGATCGAGACCGGGCATCTTCTCGACGTAGATAGCTCGCCACATCAACCAAGCGAAGAAGCCAGAGAAGGTGAAACCAAATACTTCGGCAATCGCACGCCGACCACCGAGCGAGGCCAATTTACCGAGCCCAGCAAACTTGAAATGACGTCGCGGTTGATTGCGAATTGTCGCCAAGATGTTCTCGGCACAGATCGTTGCCTGACGGACGGCATACTGGGCGGTTGGAGGACTCGTGTAACCTTCACCACTTGGGACGGCGGCGCAGTCGCCGAGACTCCAGACGCCAGGATGGCTGGCTGATTCCATTTCGTCAGAAACCACAATGCGACCTTTCTCGCACTGCAATGGTGTGTCCCGAATCACCGAATGAGGCTCGGTCGGGACGGTGGCAACGACGGTCCGCGAGCCGATCACTTCCAGCTCTTTGGTTTCCTTGTTCATGACGATCGCGCGGTCGGCCGAGACTTCGTGCAGTCGATGATTGAGCACGATTTGAATCCCGCGTTTGCGGAGCAACTTGTCGGAATACGCCGCCAGGTTTTCTTTCATTTCAGGCAAGATGCGGTCGGCACTTTGTACCAAGATCATCCGCAAGTCGGTCTCGCTGATATTCGGGAAAGCACGCACCGCTTTGCGGAGGAAGTCCTCCATTTCCGCAATACACTCGACGCCAGAGAAACCACCCCCAGCAACAGTGAACGTTAGCAGCCGCTGTCGCTCTTCAGCGTCTTCGCAGACGCTGGCCTCTTCGAGCATTTGCACGACGTGGTTTCGTAAGCGAAGCGCGTCACCCAGATACTTGAACGGGATCGCATGTTCGTACAAACCTGGCACCATTCCATGAGCCAAGGTATTTCCCATGGCGATGACCAGGTGATCGTAGTGAATCGTTTCCGTGCGTGGAACGCGGCCAGGAGCTAGCTGAATGGTTTTGTTTTCGACGTCAATCTTGTCGATATGCCGCACGTAAAGCACCGCCCCAGGAGCAATTCTCCGAATCGGGCTGATCACGTGCAACTGCTCGACCGCACCAGAGACAACCTCCGGGAGAAGCGGCTGAAAGGTGATGTAGTTTTCTTCGCTTACCAGAATGACTTCAACGTCGATTTCGTGCTTGGAAATCCGTTTGACACGGCGCATCAGTTCACTGGCCGTGTAGACGCCGCCAAATCCGCCGCCGAGAATTACTATGCGTTGTTTTTCCATCGCCATTTCCATGCCAGGTCAAAACTGCGGACTACGAAAGCTCCCCCTCGTTAGCCTTTTATTGTAGCCCTTTTCGTCGAGCCGATCGATTTGTCTTCTTGCTTCAGAAATCAGGGCTTTTTAAAGTAGGGACTCCGTTTTCACATCGTGGAAAGCATACCCCACCTTTTATGTCGTGCCCCTCGTCGGCCGGAAGTCTTCACCGGAAACCTGCATGAAAATTCGACTTCTGATGCCAGCGGCCGATCCTGCCAGCCCGCTACAATTTACGGTGTCAATGCTGATCGACGACCATATCGCTATCGATACAGGGGGCCTTTCTTATCTCGGCTCGATCGACGCTCAGAAACAGGTCGAGCACTTATTTTTGACACATTCGCATCTCGATCACGTTGGTGGGCTGCCACTTTTTTTGGATAACATTTTTCAGCCGGGGCTGGATTGTCCAGACATTTACGCGGGAGAAGCGACCTGGCAGGCGATTGAAACCGATTTATTGAACGATCGGATCTGGCCAGACTTGAATCGCCTTACCGGGGACGAGTTGGCCTTTTATCACAAGCATATTCTTGATGCTCATCGGCCCGTTCAGGTGGGTGAGTATCAAATCACGCCCATCCCCCTTGAACATGTCGTCCCCACGCTGGGCTACGTGATCCAAACCGCGCAAAGTAGCGTGCTGATGGCCTGGGATACGGCGCCATTTGTCGAGTTTGAATCGATTGTGACGTCGATCCCGAATCTGAAAGCGATCTTCCTGGATGCCAGCTTCCCCGATGAACTGCAGTGGCTGGCCGAGCGGAGCATGCATAACACGCCCGGCCGATTCAAACGGATGGTCGAGAAGGTGCCTGACGACGTACGTCTGATCGCGACGCATTTGAAACCGGCGTACTACGATCAGTTAGTCGAGCAGTTAAACGGACTCGAACTTCCCAACCTCGAGATTGCTTGCCGCGAGACGATTTACGAGTTTTAGTTCAGTACAGCTTGGCCAGGCGATCGTGATACGGCCCGTCTTGCATCAGATCCAGGCTTTGCGCGAGTCGTTTCTGATCGGACTTGCGCGGCAAGCGTTCGAGTGCGGTGAAGACGCGTTCGACCTTTTCGCGATCGAGGCCCGATGTGAGAGGCAATCCTAATCCCATGATGAACTTGGCTCGCTGCAAATCGGCGAACTTGGTGGGATCGTCCTGCATGGCTTCGAACAGCGCGGTTACCGCCTTTTGAGCGACTTCCAGTTCGTGCCAATCATGCTCGTTGGCCGCTTCTAACATGTACAGATATTGGTAAACGGCAAATGACATCGGACCGGAAGTGATGCCGACGCGCTGCTTGTTCTCGATATTCGATCGCGGCCCTTCCATTAGGGCTTGGGCCAGGTGAGGATCCCAACCTTGCACAATCTTCAGCTTCGAGAGTCGCGGACTTAACAGGTATTCACGAGTGCTCGAAACGTAGTCAGCTTCGGTGATCTTGGCGGCCACAATGGCATCGCCGCCAGGGACGTCGAGAAGCTTTTCGGTAGACGCAACCGGCAAACGGACGCCACTGACATCAGGGATCGAGTAAACCCCGACTGCCATACCAGCCGCGGCGATCATCTCGACCAGGGGTCGCATGTTCTCCGCAATTTGATTATCGGTGGCATGTGCTGGCAAGTTGGTCCCTGGCCGCACGAAGACGACGGGATAGTTGTTCTTTTGGAGTAAATCGACCAATCGCTGGTTCGCTTCCTCGCCATCTTCAGGACGAAGCAGCGCCATACGAATCAAGTTCCCGGCCTTGGCTTCCGCAGCTACCTCAAACCAACGCTCGAGCTCTTCGACCGTTCGCAGGTGGCCATGTCCGGTGGAAGCCGCCAGCAAGACGGCCTCGGCTCCAGCCTCCGCCAAACGCTCGAGATACCGCTTGAGACCAGCCTCGTCCAGTTTTCGCCGCGGAAGATCACCACACGTGGGATCAAAACAGGCGACAGTGGCTTGCGGATAGTGCTCGATCGGATCGCTGAGGATCTTGCGGACAACTTCGTTCATGACGACGCTCGGGGGGAAGCTAGGGTGAGTTCGTGATAACGGCTTACCCTAGCTTAGGGCATCTGAGCGGAAAGAAAACACCCGGGTATCGGAGTGCGTTGTGAATGGCGCATAAAGAAATCCCTTGACGAAGGGTAATATCGCCAAGGGATTCTCGTTTTCCGAGTTGTTCGACTGCTCGTTACGGAAGCGAGCTGACGCCCATCAAGTACTTATCGCATTCGCGAGCGGCGGCGCGGCCTTCGTTGATGGCCCAAACGACGAGGCTTTGACCGCGACGACAATCGCCAGCAGCGAATACGCCGTCGATCGAGGTGGCGAAGCGTCCGTAGTCGGCTTTGAAGTTGGATCGCTGATCCGTTTCCATGCCGAGCTTTTCGACCAGCGTTGCTTCAGGCCCAAGGAAGCCCATAGCCAGCAGGACAAGATCAGCCTTGAAGACCTTCTCGCTGCCAGGAACTTCGCTCATGTTCCAGCGTCCGCTATCGTCTTTGGTCCATTGAACCGTGACGGTCTTGATGCCAGCGACGTTGCCGTTGCCGTCGTCGATGAACTCTTTGGACAGAATGCAGAACTCGCGAGGATCGTTACCGAACTTCGCTTCCGCCTCCTGGTGCCCATAGTCGACGCGGAAGATGCGTGCCCATTGCGGCCACGGGTTATCGGGTGCACGCTCTGCTGGCGGCTTCGGCAGCAATTCGAAGTTGACCATGCTGGTGCAGCCATGGCGAATCGAAGTGCCGATGCAGTCGGTACCGGTATCACCACCACCAATGACGATCACATCCTTGCCTTCGGCCGAGATGTAGTTGCCATCTTCCAGCTTGGAATCGAGCAGGCTCTTGGTGTTGGCCTTCAGGAATTCCATGGCGAAGTGAACGCCCTTCAGCTCGCGACCAGGAATTGGCAGGTCGCGCGGCTTGGTGGCACCAACGGCCAAAACGATCGCGTCGTTCTTTTCTTTGAGCTCGGCGATATCGAGATTCACACCGACGTGCGCATTGGTGACGAACTTAATGCCGGCTGCTTCCATCAAATCGACTCGACGCTGGACGGTATCCTTGTCGAGCTTCATGTTAGGAATACCGTACATCAGCAGCCCACCGATTCGGTCGTCACGTTCGTAAACGGTGACGTTGTGTCCGGCTCGGTTGAGCTGTTCCGCAGCGGCCAAACCGGCAGGGCCGGAACCGATGACCGCGACCTTCTTACCGGTGCGATGTTCTGGCACTTTGGCATCGACCCAGCCTTCCTCGAAACCGCGATCGATGATCGAACATTCGATGTTCTTGATCGCGACGGGCGGATTGGTGATGCCGAGCACACAAGCATTTTCACAAGGTGCCGGGCAAACACGACCAGTGAACTCGGGGAAGTTGTTGGTCTTGTGCAAACGATCGAGTGCTTCCCGCCAACGACCTTTGTAAACCAGGTCGTTCCACTCTGGAATCAGGTTATCAACCGGACAACCGGTGGTGCTTTGGCAGAAGGGAACGCCGCAATCCATACACCGAGCACCCTGCGTTTGCAGGTGACTGTCGGTGACCTCGACGGGGAATTCGTTGTAGTCGTTGATACGGACCAGCGGATCGCGATAGGGAACCGTGCTCCGCTGAAACTCCATAAATCCAGTTGGCTTACCCATTGCTTTCAGCTCCGCTTAGTTGAACGTCTTCTTCTTCATCGTGTTGCATGCGCTCTTGGAGAACACGCTTGTAGTCAATCGGCATGACCTTCACGAACTGATTGACCGCGTTGTCCCAATCGGCAAGCACCTTTTCGGCGACCGGCGAATTGGTGTACTTGGCATGCATCGAGATAAGGCCTTTGACCTCCACGATGTCGCTGGGGTTGTCCAACTTTTCGAGCTCGACCATTCCCAGATTGCAGTTTTGCAGGAAGTTGCCTTCGTGATCCCAAATGTAGGCGACACCGCCACTCATACCAGCTGCAAAGTTGCGACCGGTCGAGCCCAGGACAACCACGCGGCCGCCTGTCATGTACTCACATCCGTGATCTCCGACTCCCTCAACAACAGTGTGCGCACCGCTGTTCCGAACACAGAATCGTTCCGCAGCTCGCCCTCGGAAGAAGGCCAAGCCTCGGGTTGCCCCATAGAGACAAACATTACCGACGAGCATGTTCTCTTCTGCCTTGAAGGAACTTTGCTTGTGCGGATAGATGACAATCCGACCTCCCGAGAGGCCCTTGCCGACGTAATCGTTCGCATCCCCTTCCAGTTCCAGGGTAACCCCGGCTGCTAGAAAGGCCCCGATACTTTGACCAGCCGAACCATGCAGCTTGACGTGGATGGTGTCGTCCGGCAAACCGTTTTCGCCGTAACGCTTCGCGATCTCATGGCTGAGCGTCGTACCGACGGTGCGGTTGATGTTGATGATCGGAGTTTCGATCTTCACCTTTTCTTTTTTATCGAGAGCAGGCTGCGACTTTTCGATCAGCATGTTATCGAGTGCCAGCTCTAAGCGATGATCCTGCTTCATCACGCAGTACTGCGGCGATTGAGGATTCTTATTCTGGGCTGGCTTCAAGAGCGGCGTCAGATCAAGGCCGTCTGCTTTCCAGTGCTGGATGGCCTTGTTTGGCTCGAGCAGGTCGACGCGGCCAATCAATTCTTCCAGGGTGCGGACGCCCAGCTTGGCCATCAGTTCGCGAGCTTCCTCGGCGACCATAAACAAGTAGTTGACCACATGTTCTGGCTGACCCTTGAACTTCTTACGCAGTTCTGGATCTTGCGTGGCGATACCGACTGGGCAGGTGTTCAAGTGACACTTTCGCATCATGATACAGCCCAGGGTAATCAGCGGAGCGGTCGAGAAACCCATTTCCTCGGCACCCAGGATCGCGGCGATCACGACGTCGCGGCCCGTCTTCAAACCACCATCGGTTTGCAGAACGACGCGGCTTCGCAGATCGTTCATGACCAGCGTTTGATGGGTTTCGACGATACCTAGCTCCCACGGCAAACCAGCATGCTTAATACTGGTTAGCGGCGAAGCACCGGTACCACCGTTATCGCCGGCGATCAGAATGTGATCGGCCTTGGCTTTGGCCACACCAGCGGCAATCGTTCCGACACCGATTTCGGAAACCAGTTTCACGCTGATACGAGCCGCCGGATTGGCATTCTTCAAATCGTGAATCAGCTGCGAAAGGTCTTCAATCGAGTAAATGTCGTGGTGCGGCGGAGGGCTAATCAGACCGACGCCTGGGGTCGAGTAACGGAGACGAGCAATATACTCGTCAACCTTCTTACCAGGCAGTTCACCACCCTCGCCCGGCTTAGCACCTTGCGAGATCTTGATCTGCAGTTCGTCGGCGTTGGTCAAGTAATTGATCGTCACGCCGAAACGGCCGGAAGCAATTTGCTTAATGGCCGATCGCTTCGAGTCGCCGTTAGGCAGTGGCTTAAAGCGGACCGAGTCCTCACCACCTTCACCGGTGTTACTCTTTCCACCGATGCGATTCATGGCGATCGCCAATGATTCGTGTGCTTCTCCGGAGATCGAACCATAGCTCATCGCCCCGGTGCAGAAACGTTTGACGATCTCGCTGGCTGGCATTACTTCGTCGACCGGAATCGACTCGGTGTTTTCGTTGAAACGAAGAAGGCCTCGCAACGTACAACGATTGCGAGCATCTTCGTTCATCAGCTTCGCGAAGTTGCTGTAAGCTTCCCGGCTGTTGGTGCGAGCAGCGACTTGAATATTAGCGATCGCGTCAGGGCTCCAAGCGTGGCGTTCCCCTTCGGCTCGCCAGTGATATTCACCGTGGTTCGGCAGAACCGGCAAACGACCATCTTCTCGCACGGGGTAACCAAGTTCGTGACGGCGAAGAAGTTCTTCGGCCAAGACCTTGAAGTTCACCCCTTGAACGCGGCTGGAGGTTCCCTTGAAGCAACGCTTGATCACTTCTTCTTGCAGGCCGAGGGCCTCGAAGATCTGAGCACCCTTGTACGACTGAAGGGTACTGATCCCCATCTTGCCCATCACCTTCAGGATGCCTTTGGCAACACCCTTGCGGTAGGCGGCAACCATCGAGTCGTCGTCAGGATAATCCTCTGCTTTGACCATACCTTCGGCACGGCACTTCCAAAGTGCTTCGAATGCCAGATAAGGATTGATGGCGTCCGCACCGTAACCGACCAGTAAGCAGTGGTGGTGTACTTCGCGAGCTTCGCCCGTTTCCAGGATGATGCCGATCTGAGTACGTTTGGCGACGTTGACCAGATGATGGTGAACAGCACCGCAAGCCAGCAGCATGCTAACCGGGACACGTTCGGCACCGATCTTGCGATCACTGAGCACGATGTTGCTGTAGCCTTCGTCGATGGCCGATTCTGCTTCCGCACAAATGCGATCCAGCGCGGTGGTCAGGCCAGCGGTACCTTCGCTGCGAGCGAACGTGACATCGATGACCTTCGTCTTCCAGCCGCGATGATCCATATGCGCCAACGCTGCCAATTCTTCATTGGTCAGAATTGGATGTGGAATCAGCAGACGATGGGCATGCTCTGGCGTGGTTTCCAGAAGGTTGTTTTCTGGGCCGATGTAGCATTCCAGCGACATGACCACTTCTTCACGAATCGAGTCGATCGCCGGATTGGTCACCTGAGCGAACAACTGCTTGAAGTAGTCGTACAGCATGCGCGGCTTATCGCTGAGGCAAGCCAGGGCCGAGTCGTTACCCATCGAGCCGACCGGGTCACGCTTTTGCTCGATCAGCGGCAATAGCATGAAGTTCAGCGTTTCGGTCGTGAAACCGAAGGCCTGCATGCGATTGAGCAAGGTTTCTGGATCGAAGCCGTGTGGTTCTTTATTTGGGCTGAGTTCAGCCAACTCGATGCGTTGCTCTCGCAGCCACTGGGCGTACGGACGCTGACGTGCGAAGTCGCTCTTAAGTTCGCTGTCAGGGATCAGGCGACCTTCTTCGAAGTTGATCAGGAACATACGTCCCGGTTGGAGTCGTCCCTTTTCGATCACGATGGAAGGGTCGACGGGAATCACGCCCACTTCACTAGCCATGATCACGCGGTCGTCAGAGGTGACGTAGTAGCGGCTTGGACGCAAACCGTTCCGATCGAGCACAGCCCCGATGTAGCGACCATCGGTAAACGCGATTGAAGCAGGACCATCCCATGGTTCCATCAAGCTGGAGTGGTACTCATAGAACGCACGCTTGTCCTCCGACATCGTTTCGTGCTTCTGCCACGCTTCCGGGACCATCATCATGACCGCTTCCTGCAGCGTACGACCGCCCATAAGCAGGAATTCGAGCACGTTGTCGAACGTTCCCGAGTCGGAGCATTCTGGCTCGACGATTGGGAACAGCTTGGTCAATTCATCACCAAACAGATCGCTCTTGGCAACACCTTCACGGGCTTTCATCCAGTTGGCATTACCGCGAACCGTATTGATCTCGCCGTTGTGCGACATGAAACGATTCGGCTGAGCACGGTCCCACGAAGGGAACGTGTTGGTGCTGAATCGCGAGTGAACCATGGCCAGGTGGCTGGTGTAATCTTCGCACTGCAAGTCGCGATAGAATGGAACCAGTTGGGCCGGGGTGAGCATCCCCTTATAAATGATGACCTTGGTCGAGAGGCTGCCAATGTAGAACAGCGTTCGCTCGGCCAGGTTCAAGTCGCCGCGCAACTTATGGCTGGCACGCTTGCGAATCATGTACAGCTGTCGCTCGAACGCATCCCCTTCGAGACTGTCGCCCGCCGAGACGATCAGCATCTCAATTTCTGGCATGCACGCGAGAGCAGTCGGGCCGATGTCGGCACCTTCCGGATTGATTGGAACTTTTCGCCAACCGACGAGCGTCTGACCATGATCTTCGATCAACTGTTCAACGGTTTGCTTGCAATGTTCGCGCGACTTGGCATCACGTGGCAAGAAGACGATACCGGCGGCAAACTTGCCTGGCTCAGGCAGTTCTTTGCCGAGGTCCTCGCGGGTCACGCGAGCGAGGAACTCTAAAGGCAACGCCGTCAACATACCGGCACCATCCCCCGTATTGGCTTCGCAACCGCAGCCGCCTCGGTGGTCCATGTTGATGTTCATCGCCTCGGCATCGAGGATCATTTGGTGGGTCCGTTTTCCCTTAATGTGGGCAACGAAACCGACACCACAATTTTCCCTCTCCATGGCCGGATCGTACAAACCTTCCTTACCGGGACGCTCGGTCCGATAAGTACGCGAAGCCGGTTGGTTTGGCTGGATCATGGTTCTACCTTCTTCTTGCTAATACTTCGGGCACGCGCCCGGAATGTCTCAGTGGGGTGTTGGATCGTGTCGGTAGACAAAATCTCCGCAGGCTAGTTCCCTGTGGAGATCGAGTCTTCGACCAGGGAACGTGTTAAGAGCGTGCCGAAACTCCGTTTTCTAGGTCGCTTTCGGCGCCCGCGGCTTCACCTTGGGCAAAGCTGGCCGCCACCGGTTTATCTTCCGCCTCGGCAAGCTTCGCTTCCGAGTGATCTGCTTTTTCGTGCAGCAGTTGAATGAAACGACGAGCCGTTTTCCCCAGCTCTTTACCTTGCCGGGTCACGATGCCCAGCGGACGGAGAAGGGGAGAACCTTCAATGGGAATTGCCACCAGAGAGCCAGTTTCCAGTTCGCGGGTAACCGTATCGATAGGCAACAGACCGAAACCGGCGTCAATTTCAACCGCCCGTTTGATGGTTTCGATGTTGTCAAATTCCATGACAACTTGAACATCCGCACCCGCCGAGGAAAGAACGAAATCGATCTCACGGCGAATCTGCAGACGGGTGTCAAAGCCGACCATGCGGCGACTGTCGAGCTCATCCAGCCAGATCGATTCCCGCTTGGACAAGTCACAGTCGGGTGCACAAACGAGGTAAATCGGTTCCTCGCGCCACATGTCGACTTTGATTGTTTTGGAAGCCTTGGGAAAGCTAACCAAGCCGAAATCGACCTGATCCGTTTCGACCAATTGGACGACCGTATCAGGATGATGGTACTGCAGACGAACGTTGGCCTTAGGATGCTTGGCCAGAAACTCTTGGACACAAGCATTCATGTGACTAAGGCCCACCGAATAAATCGAGGCGATCGTCACTTGGCCAGCCAATTCCTTGTGGAACGTGCGGACGTCTTCTTCGAGTGCGTAATAGCGTTGGACGAGTTGGCGACAGCCCTGGTAATACAACTCGCCTTCGGCGGTTGGAACCAAGGGGCGCTTCGAGCGATCGATAAGCTTCACCCCGAGTCGTTCCTCAAGCTGGTGTACAACCTGGCTGGCGCCAGACTGCGATATCCCGTTCTCGTCCGCAGCGCGCGAAAAGCTGCGCTGGCCGACAACGTCGCAGAACACCTTGAGGGACTTTACGTGCATGAATGACTATCGGAAGTGAAGGGGGCAGTATGCGGAATTTACATACTGGTGAAATCCAAGATTAAAATCCGAAATGTAAGGGTATTGATCGAGGCGCCCAGCGTCAAGCATGTCGTGGTTTAAATTCCCTAAGTTCTTTGTGACACCCTTATCAATCTTTACGTAACCCCAAAGATGGCCACAAATTAGCCACCCTCGCTTTGCCGACATCGCCACCCTTTTTATGGCCGCAAGGAGAAAGAAGTCTCCCTAGAGCATTTCTGGCTTTGCGTATGCTAGCTAATGCACGCGCATAAGTAAGGCACGTCTTAGGACGTGCCTTTTATAAGTTGTGCTGAATTCGCCTGATGTAGACGATTGCACAACATCTGATTTAGCGGAGTTCAGTCAGTCTTTTCTGCGCAGTTTTGAACAAACTTTAACTGCACGAGCACAACATACGACTTTGCGCAATTGTGATCTATGGCACTTTGTGTGGCTCGTATTTGTGATCTCGCTTGCGGATGACTTCCGCTTTCAAAATGCGATCAGGCTGAGGTGCATCGGCCGCTTCAGGATCGCGTCGCGTGATCTTGGGCAGCACGTCCATTCCTTCTACGACTCGGCCGAAGACTGTGTGAATGTTGTCTAAGTGAGGCGTTGCCTGGAAGGTCAGGAAGAACTGCGATCCCCCGGTGTTCTTTTGGGCTCCTTTGGCCATGCTGAGCGTTCCAGCAAAATGCTGTCGGGCATTGTCGTTGTAGGCTTCGCAGTAGATGTTGTAGCCAGGACCGCCGGTACCGTCCCCCTTCGGATCGCCACCTTGGGCCATAAAGTGGGGCAGAACGCGGTGAAATGCCAGTCCATCGTAGAACTTCTTTTCCACCAGGCTGATAAAGTTGCCAACCGTCTCCGGGGCTTCGTTCTCGTACAGTTCGATCACCAAATCACCGTGGGTGGTCGTCATTTTGACTCGGGGAAGGTCATTGGCTTCGGCTTCCTTCTTACGAATCTCTTCTTCGCGTTCCCACTTCTTTTGCTCTTCCGGGGCGGTAAAACCGGCCTGGGCAACCCGATCGCTGGCGGGCACTTGGCGTTCTTTGATCTTTTCAAATGCTTCGGCCGCTTCCGCGAATCGATCGGTACCGAAGGCTGCCAACACCTGCGGTGCCAGTAACGCGTTTTCGTCGAAGCCGCCATCCTTGAGTACGTGGATCAGCTTGTATGCCTTTTGATAATCGTCTCGCTCGACGGCATCGGTGACGATCTTATAGAGGAACATCGTGGCATCTTTGTCCTCGTTGTTCGCTTCGTATCGTGTGATCGCTGCTGATTCGATTTGCGGCAGCAAGTTCATCCCTTTCTCAAGGATCTTGTCGTAATCCTTGCGAAGCAGCGGCAATTGCCCCTCCGGAGCCAAGCGATATTGCTGCTGGATGGTGCGAAGTTCGGCGATAATTCCTTTCCACTCGGTCAGCAGCTTATCAAATTCGTCCTGTTCTCCCTTCGAAGCTTCCGCGGCTGGAGGAGCTTCTTCCACTGCCTGAGCGAGCAGGGTAGTGGGGGCGAAACAACATGTTAGAACGGCCATCCAAAGTAATCGGGCGGACACGAACAAACTCCTTCTTCATGAAAACCCCGACAACGGGGGCGTTTAATAGTATTGTGGCTGCTCAAGATTCTTTAATACTGCCGGTCACGGGTCAAGCAGCGTCGCAGAATTCGTTGGGAACAAACCATCTTACGTCGATTCGTCGCCTAGGAGACCAGGGACACGAAAAATTCATGCGCATTGAGCGAGAATACCTTTCGATGTCCGCAAAACGGCTGGAAACAGACGATTGTTCAGGAACAATGGCGCTAATATGCCGCCAGGCTCTGGGCACCTTCCTCGGAATTATTGATTGGAGATTACTATGCCACTTGTCCGTCGCTCGTTCCTGCAAACATTGTTTGGTGGAAGTCTGGCGTTAGGTAGCGGCGAGGCGTTTGCGGCCGATTCTAAGCCGAGTAACCAAGACGATTCGGTTCCCTTGGTCATGGCCTTTCTCACGGATACTCACCAACCAGCCGGTAATGCGGAAGTGATACAGCGGGTCGGCAAACTGATCGATCAAATTCAAGTGAGAAAGGACGCCCCGCAACTATTCGTCTTCGGTGGTGACAACGTGATGGCGGTCGACGGTAGTCAGTCGGACGAACAAACCGACATTCAGTTTAAGCAGTGGAAAGAGAACGTCATCGACCGCTTACAGGTCCCCAGCATCAGTTGCATTGGCAATCATGACATCCGCTGGAAAGATCGCGATGCAAACAATCCGGGTACTTACCAAGAGAAAGCTCGGGCGATCGAAACGTACCAGATGCCGTCACGATACTACAGCGTCGAACATGGGGACTGGACGTTCTTTCTTTTGGACACCTACCAATACGAAGGCTGTGAAATCGATGAAACGCAGTTCGCTTGGCTGGAGGAGGAGTTGAAAAAGAGTGACAAGCCGGCCCTCGTGGTCACCCATGCCCCTTTGATGTCGGTCACTCACTTCTACGAACCTTCCACAGACAAAGGCCTGGGCAAGGGATACCAGGTTCCCGGTGGTTGGTCGCCGCAAAGACTAACGCTAATGCGCGACCTGTTCCGACGGTACCCGCGTGTGAGATTGTGCCTGAGCGGCCACATGCATACGATCGACCGCTGCGATGTCGATAATACCACCTACATCTGCGGCGGTGCCGTAAGCGGAAATTGGTGGAGCCGTGGCGACTACCTCGGCTTCGCCCCATCTTGGATCGAGCTGAAGCTTTATCCAAGTGGCCAATGGTCGCACCAACAGCATGCTTGGACTTGAACGCTGGCTTAGTTGGATGCGCGGGGCGCGATTGTCACCGTCACACTGCGATGATCGGAACCGGTCGGGCCGCCGATTTGCTTCTCGGTGCAAACCAACTCGCTGCTGATCAAAGCATGATCGAGCACCAGGCCGAAGGGAAATACGGGAGCAACATACCAGGTCGGTGTGACATCGAATCGTGCTGTCGCTCGACGGAGACCGGAAACGGGATTCGCTATGTAGGTAAAGCATGGCGACCAGGGCGTCACGTTGAGGTCCCCCACGACGATTGTCGGCAGGTTCTCCCGGTGATTCTTCTTGTGCAGGACGCGATCGGTTAACTGGCGGAGATGTTCGTTACGCGACGCAAACCCAGCAGCGCGAACCGGCGGCAAAGGATGCGTCCCAATGATTCGATAACGATGCTGATCGATGGTGATTCGAACCTCAATCGAATCGATCTTCTCGTTCAACTGAAAGACTTCGGACGAATCGAACGGCACCTTCGAGTACAGCCCAATCCCAAAGTTGCCCCAATCGTCGGGACGCACAACAGCATAGGGGTAATCTTGCCGCGTTGCCTGGTCGACCTCGTTCGCCTGTTGACTGGTTAATTCAAGAATCACAAACAGGTCGGGATCGCCGCTCAACACATCGCTCAAGATCGCGTCGATGTTGGGATTCGATGAAAGAACATTCGAGACCGCCACTTTGATATGACCACTGTTTGAGGCAGCACCACCGCCAGTAGTGAAAGGTCCGAACCCTGGCACGTGAAGTAGCAAGCACACGAAAGCCGCCGCTCCCCATTTCCATTCTTGAAAGAGGGCACACATCGTAAGCAGAAACAGCCCGAGAATAACTTGCTGAACCCGCAGATTGGCGAGCAAATCTAACAGCCAATGATGTGGGGCAAAGAGCGTCAGCAGGGTCAAAGCGACTAGTAACACGACTAGCATCTTGGTACGTGCCCAGAAGAATTGGCGACTCCAAGTCCACCAAGATTTGGCAGGAGCCTCAGCGACAACCGCATCGTTGGTCACGACTCGATCTCGTACTCTTTCAGCTTCTTGTGGAGCGTATTGCGATTAATGCCCAAACGGGTCGCGGCCTTCGTTTGCACATTCGCACAGGAAGACATGACTTGGACGATCAGTTCCTTCTCGACACGATTGACGACACGCGAGTGAAGGTCTTCCGACTCCGGATCGGCATCTTGCAGACCTTGCTGAACGACCTCGAAAGCAAGTGTGTCGAAGTTAGCCGGACCACGTCCAAGACTCATCGCGGATCGGTTGTCACCGCTACGAATCTCTGGGGGCAACAGGTCAAGTGTCAGCTCGTCCCCTTCCGCTAGTACGACGGCTCGTTCGACGTAGTTCTGCAGTTCACGGACGTTGCCTGGCCAGTTGTGATCTTGCAGAGCATCCATCGCTTCGCGTTGAATGTGGACCACATGTCGGTCGTTCACTTCGCTGTAGACGTTTAAGAAGTGCGCGACCAATTCCGGGATGTCTTCTCGGCGTTCCCGCAACGGTGGAATCCGAATCGGTACGACATTAAGTCGCCAGTACAAGTCTTCGCGGAACTTCCCTTCGCCGACTTCTTCCATCAGCAAACGGTTACTTGCGGCGATCACGCGGGTATCGACCCGAATCGTGGCTGTATCACCCACGCGTTCAAATTCGCGTTCTTGCAATACGCGAAGCAGCTTGACCTGCAGATGGAGCGAGGTGGAATTGATTTCGTCAAGGAAGATCGTGCCACCGTGAGCTGCCTCGAAACGCCCCGTTCGGTTCCCGATTGCCCCGGTGAACGCGCCGCGTACGTGACCGAATAGTTCGCTTTCTAGCAAGCTCTCGCTTAGCGCACCACAGTTCACCTTTACGAAAGGGCCGGACGCTCGAGTACTGAGACGGTGAACCGACGAGGCGATCATTTCCTTACCGGTACCCGTTTCGCCAAGCAATAAAACCGATGCGTTCGTCTGAGCGACTTTCCGCGTAAGACGGTATACATCCCCCATCGCCTTGCTTGAACCAATCAAGCCAGGAATAGGTGGTTCGTTCCCAAGCGGTGCATACTCAGGAGCATAGCTGGATGTCGTTTCGGAATACAATCCCACGGTCATAACCTACGGGCCACTCTCGGCCGGTTGGTCGAAACGAACGTCTTGGGTCGGCGCCTCGATGATGTCCAGAACTTTACCCAATACTGCCTGCGTCCCGGAGTCCAATTCTTCCGAGTCGTTGTAACGATCGTATTGAGCGACAATCTGATCTTTCGTCAAGAGAATACCACGACGGGCAATCGCAGCTTCAAATGCAGCTGCACATTGCTCGCGGAAAGCCAGCGGATGGAATGGATCGCTTGCGTATTCAACCAAAGCCATTTGCGCGGCTGGGGTAGCCAAATGTCCCAACAGCTTCGCCATGCCAGGGGTAACGTTATCGTCTGCCAGACGGCGAACGGCGATTTCTTCCAACTTCGTGAAATCGTAGAACTGGTACTTCTCTGGCGTATCGAGCATTTGGTTCACAACGTCGATAGCGAACTCAGCATCTTCGGATCGCTCGATCGCTGACACGAGCAACCGACCTTGTGCTCCGTAAAGACGTTGTAATTGGAACGTAAAGCCCTCTTGGTCATGCGGACGAATGGTGGCGATCGTTAGAGGATCGCTCTTGGTCCGCAGTTCGTAGTAGTCGAGGTCGAGAATCGGCGAGACCACCGCGATCGGCAAGTCACCGGTGCGACGATCCTTTCGCAGCACCTGAACTGTCTCCATCATCGGAAAGCGAGCGAGTGGCTTGCTAACGAAGATCACTTCGACGTCGGCCGAGTCGTAGGCGGCTTTGAACAATTCGGCACCACCACCGGTGGCGACAACCTGGTAACCGAGCTGGGCAAGGGTTGCAGCCATACCTTGGCGGCGTTGTTCATCGAGTTCTCCGATCACGATCACACGTTTGCCTTGGGCGGTTGCCAGGAAGGCGAGCGTGTCCATGAACTCAGCCGAACCAGCGAAGGGCTGCTGAGGATTGATCGCGAGGATTGCCTTCGCTGCAGCTCGACGCACTCGATAGACTGGCGACTGCAAAGCTTGAGCCAGCGGACTTAGTCCCCCGTCCACGGCGACTAAAACGCTGGCATCTTGGGCACTACCGATAGTTTCGCAGCCAACGACCGCTGCTTCGGCAAACTTGCGTTTCTTCAGCGAACGCGCTAACGCTTCCTGGATCACGGGAAGTGTGTATTCGTCGATCAGGGCCTGATAGTCGATCTCGGCGTTTTCCAAGACGAAAGCACGCTGCATCGCTGCAAGAGCTCGATTGACTTGAATGTCAGCATCTTCCGCATCCAAGCGATGCAGCTCATCCAACAAGCGACCAGCGGTGATCACTTCGGCGTCTGCCAATGGCATCGTTTGCAGAACCGCCTTATGTTCGGCCGCATCCCAGACCCATAACTGGGCGTTGCCCAGATCATCAGCCGAGAACATCGGATCAGCGCCCAAGTAAGCTTTGACGCGACGGTTGAGATAGTCTTTGACCTGAGCGGCGTCAGGTTTCGACTTGGCGATTACTTCACAGTATTCCCCAATCGCATTTCGCAATTGTTCGTCGTCTGTGTAGATGAAACGCCCGACCAGAAACTGGGCAGCTGCCTTCAACCGGATTTGCTTCACGACGTCGGCCAATTGGGCAACGAGAAAGTTGTTGTCACTGGCCAAGGCCGCTTGAAGTGGGCCATAGATGTCTTGATCGATTCGAACCAGCATCTTCTTCGCTGGGGTGTGAAGCGTTTCTTGACTGGGATCGCCCAGGACGGCGAACAGAGGATTGGCAGCGTCGGGGCCCGCCTTTAGCAACTGTTCCATCGCACGCTTGCGAGTTAAGGAGTCGGCATCGCCAAGTTGCTCGACTAACGTCTTGAGTCGGGCTGGGTCGGTGAGGTACTCGTCCAGCTTCTCAAGCAGAATCGTGGCGGCTTCGCCACCGACTGGTTGCAATGACGTCTCGGTTTGCAACCGAAGCAGTCGTGCTGACCCAAGGTCTCGATAAGCGGCGACCGCTTGATCTTGCTTGGGATTACTGTCGATCAGTTTCTGAAGATATGCCTTCGCGAGATCATCTCGTCCGAGATCGTGTGTTACCAACGCGGCACGAACTAACTCGGCAGCGGTCGTTGGGTTGGACTCCTTGATGGCAGAGATTGCCGGTGAATCCTCTGGAGGCGCTTCCGCTGCGGGTGCTTCTTCCGCGGGCTCTTGAGCAGGCGCAGAGTCAGCGACGGCCAAACCCGACAGAATGGCAAAAAGGAAGGCAATCTTAGTCAAACGTTCCATGAGATCTTCGCAACGGTGTGGGGTGGCATTCGGAACAATGCCCGATCCTTGGCAACGACGTAAGTCCTGAGCAGTTAGCTCAATTCTAATTGCTCCTTCCAGCGAACAACTTGCTTTTTTACTTCCTCAGGCGAGGTTGACCCGTAGCTTTGGAAGGCAGCTACAGCTTTTGCCACGCCCAGCACGTCATAAACAGATTCATCCAACGAATCGTTAACCGCCATAAAATCAGCCAGCGGCAATTCAGCAAGTCGGCACCTCTTTTCCATCGCCGTAGCAACCAAGCTGCCGATTTGGTGATGGGCAGTCCGCTGAGGTGTACCTTTGCCAATCAGGTATTCCATTAATGTGGTCGCATCCAGGAAACCATCTTCCAGTCGCGAGTTAATGGATTCAGTATTCAGCTTTGCCCCTTCGACGATCGATGCCGCCAAATCAAGCGACCGATGAACGGTATCGACCGAGTCGAACAGCCGTTCTTTGTCTTCCTGCAAGTCACGGTTGTAGGCCAGCGGCAGCCCCTTAATGAGCACCAGCAAGGCCTGCAGATTCCCGATTACCCGGGCCGATTTCCCTCGAATCAGCTCGCAAACGTCAGGATTGATCTTCTGCGGCATGATCGAACTGCCGGTACAGAACTGCTGTGGGATCTGAATGAACTTGAATTCCACGCTCGACCACAAGACCCACTCGTCGGCCCAAACGCTCAAATGCTCGGCGATCATCGTCAGCACGAACGCATACTCGAGCACGAAATCACGGTCGCTAGAGACGTCGATACTGTTAGCCGCGACCCCCTCGAATCCGAGTCGTTGAGCGACATTCTCGCGGTCGATGGGAATGGTGGTTCCGGCCAGGGCGGCTGTCCCCAGGCTGCTGATATTCACTCGGCGGCGACAATCGGCCAAGCGATCGCGGTCGCGTTGCAGCTTTTCCGTGTAGGCCAGCCAGTAGTGGGGCGCGAGGACCGGCTGTGCCCGCTGCATGTGCGTGTAAGCAGGCAGAATGATATCGATATCCGCATCACAGCGACCCACGAATGCGGCTTGCAACTGTTTAAGCAGTCGATCCGTCTCGTCAATCGCATCGCGAACCCACAGCCGGGCATCGGTTGAGACCTGATCGTTGCGACTGCGCCCTGTGTGCAACTTGCGGCCGACGTCGCCGAGGCGATCGACCAAGGCGCTCTCGATATTCATGTGAACGTCTTCCAGCTTTTCATCAAACTGGAAGTCGCCGTTATCGATCTCGGTCTTAATCAACGCCAGAGCGGTGGTGATTTGAAGTGCCTCTTCTTGCGTCAGCACGCCAACGTCAGCCAGCATTTCGGCGTGGGCGATCGAGCCACGGATGTCCTGGGCGTACAGGCGGTGGTCGAAGCTGATGCTTTCGGTAAACTTTTCGACCCGAGTGTCGACTGCGGAGCTAAAAACGCCGCTCTGTGAAGGACTGTTCCGCGACAAGGTTGCCTCAGAATTATGCAAGAATAGACGTAGGTTCAAAATCGTAAACCACTTAAATGCTAAGTGGATCGGTGTTAACTGTCAACGTACTCGGCTAACGGCTGCGCAGTTATTAAGCATTACATAGAAAGAATCACCTACCGCTGATCGATACAGCCGGAAAGATGCGCGCAACTGGCGGGAAGCTGGTTGAAAGTCGGGCATCCCCTGACACGCGATGATTTCTCGATCTATCTCCAAGTTCCCCTTTTTTCCGATATTGCCAGAAAAACATAGTAAGCAAAGCGGTTTTCATACCTTACGAGAGACGGCTACCTATAGGAATCCAAGCATTGCACCAGATGCGGCAGAACGAGCGACCACCTGACGACCGTGGCTCAACCGTCCAATCACCTACGGTTTCCCGCGAGACTTGGCCGTTTGCAACGAACTTCGGCCGAGCAACGCGACCCACACCCCATTCAGGTCACTTTCTCTCTCGCCCAAGGCCTCACGGCTGTTCTGAGCTCTGGCCCTAATAATCGACACCAGAAGGGTGCGATTTGACTCTCACGAAAGGGTCGGTTGAGAATTATTCTGTTTATCGAATGCGTTACTACTTTGCATGACCGAAGTTAGCGTCTAATCGTCCTCACTGCCCCTTGTTATCGCGAGACGCGTAGGGTTAAATTGGTGGGATTTTGCACATCAAATAGCTGAGAACAGGGCGCTACGTGCGTCTGTCGACCATCAACTTCAGCCAAGGACTGAGCCCCCAGTGCCGCGACGCGACGATATCAAAAAGATCTTGATTATTGGTTCCGGTCCTATCGTGATCGGCCAGGCCTGCGAGTTCGATTATTCTGGCACCCAGGCCTGCAAAGCGCTTCGAGAAGAGGGTTATGAGGTCGTATTGGTGAACTCCAATCCGGCGACCATCATGACCGACCCCGACACGGCCGATGCCACCTACATCGAGCCGCTGACGACGGACATCTTGGAAAAGATCATTGCCAAGGAACGTCCCTGCGCTCTGCTGCCAACCCTCGGCGGGCAAACGGGCCTGAATTTGGCAATGGATCTCGACAAGCAAGGGATTCTCAAGAAGCACGGCGTTGAAATGATCGGGGCCCGAGCCGACGTGATCGCCAAGGCCGAAGAACGTGAGCAATTCAAACAGGCCATGGATAAGATCGGCCTGGAAGTTTGCCGCGGTGCCACCGTGCACACGGTGGCCGAAGCACGAGCCGTGCTGGATGAAGTTGGCCTGCCTGCGGTCGTCCGCCCCAGCTTTACGATGGGGGGCTCTGGCTCCAGCATTGCTTACAACCGGGAAGAGTTCGACAGCCTGGTTCGCAACGGTCTCGATCAATCGCCAGTCACCGAAGTGTTGATCGAAGAATCGATCATTGGCTGGAAAGAGTACGAGATGGAGGTGATGCGCGACAGAGACGACAATGTCGTGATCATCTGCTCGATCGAAAACTTTGATCCAATGGGCGTTCACACCGGCGACTCGATTACGGTTGCTCCGGCCCAAACGCTGACCGACAAAGAGTACCAGCGGATGCGCGATGCCTCGCTGGCTGTGATCCGCGAAATCGGCGTCGAAACAGGCGGCTCGAACATTCAGTTCGCTTGCGACCCGACTTCTGACCGGATGATTGTCATCGAGATGAACCCACGCGTGAGCCGTAGCTCGGCGTTGGCCTCGAAGGCAACCGGCTTCCCGATCGCCAAAATCGCCGCCAAGTTGGCCGTTGGCTATCGTCTGCACGAACTGCCGAATGACATCACTCGCGAAACGATGGCCTGCTTCGAGCCATCGATCGACTACGTCGTCACCAAGATTCCACGCTTCGCCTTCGAGAAGTTCCCTGAAGCGGATAGCACGCTGACGACCCAGATGAAGAGCGTCGGCGAGACGATGGCAATCGGCCGGACCTTCAAAGAATCATTCCAAAAGGCCCTACGCGGCCTCGAAGTCGGACGCTTTGGCTTCGGCTGCGACGGCAAAGACCTGTGGGGAACCGACGAACAGCCGACCGAAGACGAAATTCGTGCAAAGCTGGCTAAGCCAAACGCCGAGCGTCCTTGGTACTTGCGATACGCGTTGAAGATGGGCATGACCGTTGCGCAATTGAACGAGATCACGGGCATCGACCCATGGTTCGGCGATCAGATGAAGCAACTGGTCGAGTGCGAAGAAGAACTCGCGGCGGTTGGCAACATCAACAACATCAGCGACGAACTACTTCGTCGTGCAAAGCGTTGGGGTTACTCCGATCGCCAACTTTCCACGCTGCTTAACAGTAGTGAATTGGAAGTCCGCAGCGAACGGAAGAAGCGTGGTATTATCGCGACCTTCAAGTCAGTCGACACGTGTGCCGCGGAATTTGAAGCGTACACGCCGTATTACTACTCGACCTACGAAACCGAAGACGAAGTTCCGGCAAAGGATCCTGGCCAGAAACGGATCATGATTCTGGGTGGTGGCCCGAACCGAATTGGTCAAGGTATCGAGTTCGACTACTGCTGCTGCCACGCTAGCTTTGCCCTGAAGGAACTGGGCATTCAATCGGTGATGGTCAACAGCAACCCGGAAACGGTCAGTACCGACTACGACACGTCCGACCTACTGTTCTTTGAACCGCTGACTACAGAAGACGTGCTAAACATCTGCGATCGCGTGCAACCAGATGGGGTGATCGTGCAGTTCGGTGGTCAGACGCCACTGAACCTGGCTCGCGGCTTGGCGAACGCTGGCGTTCCGATCATCGGCACCAGTGTTGATACGATCGACGCCGCCGAAGACCGCGAACAGTTCCAGCAATTGCTGAACCGCTTGAACCTGAAGCAGCCTGCCAATGCGATCGCTCGCAACATGGGTCAGGCGCGGGCCGAAGCGGCCAAGGTTGGCTATCCGGCCCTGGTTCGACCAAGCTTCGTGCTGGGTGGCCGCGCGATGGAGATCTGCTACGACGACAAGCAGTTCGAGCGGTTCGTGGCCGAAGCGTTCCTGGTTGCCCAAGGTCAACCGGTGTTAATCGACCGCTTCCTGGAAGATGCCACCGAAGTTGACGTCGACTGCATTAGCGACGGCGAGAACGTCGTCGTTGCTGGTGTGATGGAACACATCGAAGAAGCAGGCGTGCACAGTGGCGACTCGGCCTGCGTGATTCCGCCTTACAGTTTGCCCGGCCCGGTGGTTCAGGAAATTCGCGAGGCAACCGTTGCCATGGCGAAGTACCTGAAGGTGGTCGGACTGATGAACGTTCAGTTCGCGGTCAAAGCGGAAGACGGCAAGATGAACGTCTACGTTCTGGAAGTGAATCCACGAGCCAGCCGTACGGTTCCGTTTGTGGCGAAAGCCACCGGCATGCCAGTGGCCAAGATCGCCGCCAAGGTAATGACCGGCTGCACGCTCGCGGAACTGGGGATCACCGGCGAACCGATCCCAGCGCACGTTTCGATCAAGGAATCGGTCTTCCCATTCCGCAAGTTCCCTGGTGTCGACATCGTGCTCGGCCCAGAAATGCGATCGACTGGGGAAGTGATGGGGATCAGCGATCGTTTCTCGCTGGCGTTCGCCAAGTGCCAACTTGCTGCCGGTGTTTTGCTTCCACTTCCCAAAGATGGCAAGATTTTTGTCAGCGTTTCTGGTCGTCACAAAGATCAGATCGCCGACATCTCACGCCGCTTGCGGGATATGGGCTACGAACTGTTGGCTACCGAAGGAACGGCTCGCCGTCTGGAAGAAGCAGGCGTTCACGCTCAGCGAATCAAGAAACTGGCCGAAGGACATCCGAACCTATTGGATCAGATGATCGATGGTAACGTTTCGCTGGTCATGAACACGCCTAACGGCAAGGGAGCTCGAACCGACGAAGGCCGCATCCGCGCTGCCGCGGTTCAGCACGGCATTCCTTGTATCACCACTATCCAAGCCGCGGAAGCCGCCACCAAGGCGATGGAAGCGCTGCGAGAAGGCGAGATGAACGTCGAGTCGCTGCAAGATCGCTTCCGTGAAGTGCGGATTCATCAGACAACGTAAGCGTTGTCGCACGCAAAAAAGTCAACCTAAAAGGGGATTGCCAAGCACTAGTGGTTAATCCCTTTTTCATGCGCATTACCTCCTGGTGACTGATCGGACCACCTCGAGTGGCAGGGGCGTTGGACAGAAAACAATATTTTCCTTAGCGTGTAGCTAGACGTACTAACGCCAACTTTCATAGCCAATGACTACCGAAGAACCCAATCCGTTTGACTCCCCAGCGATTGAGCAACCGATCGTTCGTTCGCGGAACATGTGGGAACAGATCGGGCGCGGATCGGCGTTCTTGGTTCTCTCCTTGTCGACGCTTCCTTTGGGCGTGATATTGTGGGGATGCGACTTTGGCTTCTTCGAAGTTCATGGAATCAGCGAATTACTCATGATCGCTCGCCAGGGGCTGCTGGAGTGTCAGGAAATTGCGTTTGAGTGGTTTGGCTTCGGCATTGCTGCATCGATTTCGGCGCTAATCCTGATCGATCCACTGCGGGCAATTTACCGGAAGGTCGGTTTCGACCGAGAATGGCAGATTGTGAGCTGGGCGATATTCGTCGCCAATCTCCCAACACTTATTGGCCTGTTTCTCATCAGCAGTATCATGCTCTATGCGATTTGGTCGGTGTAATGGGGAGGGTTCATGGAAACGATCCCTACCCTAAGACGACGTGAAAGCGCTAATCGAACTGACGAATACGCATGCTTCGCCAAAATCATGAAACTAACAGGGAAAGGCCTAGGCATCCGAAAGTCCGCGACCATCAAACCTGATTCGTTATGGGTACTGTAGTAGGAAGCTAATATCGACTGCGCAATCCCAAAATATCCGCGAACATGTTGGCCTATTTCTGTGTCGCAGAGCTGAAGTCACCGATGCACTACCAATCGACTCATTGATCGACGAAAGATATTCATGGATGTCCGCAAGTTCAATCAAGAAGCGTGGGACCGTGATGTCGATAACGGTGATCGCTGGACCATTCCTGTAACGCCGGAAGAAGTCGCCCAGGCGAGAGCAGGGGAGTGGTCGCTGATCTTGACTCCAACCAAACCGGTACCGCGACATTGGTATCCGGCTCGGCTCGAAGGGTGTCAGATTTTGTGCCTCGCTTCCGGCGGTGGGCAACAAGGACCGATTCTGGCGGCGGCCGGGGCCGACGTGACCGTGTTCGACAATTCACCGAAGCAACTTGGCCAAGACCAGCTCGTCGCCGAGCGCGACGGGCTTTCAATCAAGACCGTTGAAGGGGACATGGCCGATCTTGGTTGTTTCGCCGACGCGGAATTTGATTTGATCTTTCATCCCTGCTCGAACTGTTTTGCGGTCGACATCTTGCCGGTCTGGCGGGAAGCATTTCGCGTCCTGAAACCTGGTGGATACCTCTTGGCTGGGACCTGCAATCCTGTGCGATTCGTTTTCGATGAGATCGCTCAGGATGATCGTCACGAGTTGGTCGTGCGGCACAAGATTCCGTATTCCGACGTCACCGACCTGACCGCTGAAGAGCTAAAACGTTACCAACAAGTTCGACCGCTGCAGTTTGGACATTCGCTCGAAGATCAAATCGGCGGGCAACTGGCGGCCGGCTTCGTGCTGGTAGAAATGTTTGAAGATCGATTCGACGAAAGTGATCTCATATCGCGTTACCTCGATACTTTCATCGCCACGCGTGCTCTGAAACCGCACCCAGCAAGCTAATCGATTTTCGGTAATAAATCGGCATCGCGCGTTTGCTCTTCCATTAACCGGCGTACTGCGGAGTTGGCCGAGTTCCAGTCCCCATCGAGCGCCTGGCGAGCGATCCCTTGAAGCCAAGCCTTTTCTTGTAATGTCAGTTCTCCAGCACTTTCTGCCTCGTCGATCATCGTGCTGATCTGCTGAACCTTGGCGGTACTCTTCCCATTGCAGGCCGAATACAACGCCATTGCGTAGTCATATCCTGTGTGGCTAATCTCGCCGTAACTGGGACGGGTCAACCACCACGCAATCGCGCCGACCACAATCAAGGAAGCAACCATTATCAAGGTCACGTTTTTGCTGGAAGTTGACATGACTCATAATCCTCGTGAGGAAATCGCTTCCCCTTCGTTCATGCTGGCCAACTCCGCCGCTAAGATCAGATCGATCGTTTCCGACTGGAAATTGACTGAGCCGTCTCCCATCAGCACGTTGCCTCCCCCAGGATGCTCGGCGTACATCTGACCAACGTGAAGCGTAGGGAAGTTCATCGGATGGATGATTGGTGAGCCCGTGATATCGAGTTCGCCTCCGGAAGGCCCAACGTGCATCATGACCAACGTAGCGGCAGCATCGGGCCCGTTTTCTGGTGTCGAATACCGCGGATGCGTAAACGCCCCAGGCACAACACCAACCCAAGTCTTATCACTGAGCTTCGACGTATGTTCGCTAATGAACAGCGTGTTGGTCGTGCCATCGGTTACATCACGAAAGCTGACATGCGAGTTGCGGTAAAACGGACCATCCGCCACATTCGCTGCGTTGCCATGGATTGCGACCGTCTTCGTGGTACCGGAGTAAATATCGGTGAAGATTAGTCCCGTTGTCGCCGATCCACATTCTCCCCAACACGATTCCTGACCGTGACTGGCGATGTAATGCGATCGTCCGACTCGGATCGGATCGCCGTAACGGGTTAGTGCATTTCCCGATTGGTCGCGAAGCGTAAACGAATCATTTTCTCCACTTGAAGAAGGACACAAATAAGACTCCAGCCTATTCGAAATCACATCGCGATTAGCCGGGTCCCAAATGGGGCGATCCATTCTTAGCGTATCGGTGATGACGCGCTGCTCCATGAAGGGCAGGATCAGCGTGCCCCATCCCCAACCAGGCGCAGCATCCCACGTATTCGTATCGATCGCCGCCCAGCCAGGCCCGCTACCGTCGCGAGTTGTTTGAGAAACATAACCCGAAGGAAATACTCGGTGGGTTGACGCGTAGTTGTGGATTGCCAAACCGATTTGCTTGAGATGGTTCGAGCACTGCATCCGCCGCGCCGCCTCGCGTGCCTGCTGCACGGCCGGTAGCAACAAAGCGATCAGCACGCCAATGATCGCAATCACCACCAACAGCTCGACCAGAGTAAACCCCTGGGGCGACTTCACAGCGAGACCGTCTCGCCGGCAACACGTTTTACACATCGCTAAACCTATTGTTTGTCTTGCATCAATACTTTTTTTGATCACTCAAACAATAGCAAGCAACTGACCTGGCTGTCAATCGGCAAACTTCTCAGGTCTCGGTATGGAAAAAAGGATTGCGCTAGGATGACACGGGAATAAAGAGATTCCGCGGGTCGGCTGATTAGATTTCAGCGACGGTTTCGCGGCCGACTTTGACCTGGATTCGGCCCGATTCGAGATCGAAAGTAATCACGCGACCAGAATTACCACCGACGTGCTCGGCCAGGATGGGAATGTTGAGCTGCCGAAGTAACTCTTTGGCTTTCTCGATATTGCGTTTTCCGACGTCCTGGGAATTGGCGATTCCTTTGAACATGTTCGAGCCGCCGCAGATCTTGGCGACGAACGCCCGGCGGCGGGCGCCCCGCTTCGCTAACGTATCGAGCATCGTAGGGATCGCACTATCGACGAAACGGCCAGGCTGCTTGGTATCGCCGCGACATTCGCTGAGCATCGCATGGGCGAGCGCACCGTGTTGTGTTTCACGACACCATAGCGCAATGCCTACACAACTTCCCAGAAGCGTCTCGAGCGCATCGGGAGAGCATGCTGCCTCAATGCCTGCCATCGGCACGCGAATCGATGCTCTCTTAAGATTTGCCGTTGCCATGTTTTGCCTGCCCTAAATCCCACGTTCGAGATACCCGAGCAACACCGGGTGCCTCGAAATCTAGCTCACAACGGGTTAGCGATAACGGAGCGAAATCTTTTTCACGAAAACATTCTTAATACTTCATCCATGGCATGGCTTAAATAAAGGAATAATTCGCTTTCTAACGAAAAGTCGGATCGTACCTCCAGGGCATCATCAAGCCGAATCGATGTATCAAATTACGCATTATCGCCCAACAAATAGCTCAAGTGCTTGCAATTCAATATTGATTTTGCGTTGATTAATTGGTGCTAAATACTTTACAAGTTGCTCAGGCGCTGATAACCTCCGCTAGTTGCTTCCATACGCGTATATAAAGATCTGTCATGGCGAAAAAGAAGGCAAAACCGGCCCCAGCTGCGGACAACAAAAATCGTATTCCGCGGAAGGAACCTTACGATAGCGACCGCATGACCAACGTGGTGGAACGTTTGCGTGAACAGGCAGGTCGCCTCTCGCAACTGGCCCGCACATTGGACGACACCGACATTGATGAGGTCGTGATCGATGGGCATGCGATGCTGCTGCGTGGCTTGAACCAGATAGACAATTTCGCGGATAATGCAGCTCGTGCGGTACGCGAAGCTCGGACAATGAAGTTCGGATAGAAATTCGAAGTTCGGCTGGGCAGTAACCTTCGGCGCGACCCTATCTTTTTCCGCGTTGATTTCGCTTGTCAGCGAACTTGCTTTTAAAGCTTTGCCAGTATGCGATCGCGATCACCGTCTAGCTTAGGCGGGCGAAAGAGCCCCAGGAGAGCCAATGACACGGAAATCGGTCACCTGGGTCGCTTGGGGCTGGCTAACCCTTCTTGGCTTGATGCTGCTAATTCCGCTGATGGGGATTTTGGTTGATCAAGCTACCGCGGTTGGATCGCTGGTGTTTCCTGTCTTCACCGGTGCAATTCTCGGCGCGGCCTCATTGATCGTCGGACTTCACCTGCGAAAGCACCCATGGTCCTGGTCCTTCGTCCTGGGGCTCTGGGCGTTGTTTCTCGTTTTATTCCATCGCCAGATCGGCCTGCTCTTGATGGGCGGCGTCCTAGGCATCGCGCTAACTTACTTCCGCGCGCCAGTGTTTCGTGGAATCGGCAAGCTGATGAACTGGAGCAAAGAGCGTCTCAAGCGATCGACAAAAGAAGCGAAGTAAATCGCTACACCCATGTATCATGCGTTACGAGTCATCGCCATTGCCGGCATCGCCTGCTTTTTCTTCCTTGCTTTCCGTTGGCATTTTCCAAATCGATTCAATCAGGCGATAGCCTTCGGGATCGTGCTGTTTGAACTCAGCGTTGGTGAACGGATAAAAGTCATTCGTACCGAAGTAGGCTTCCGTTCCTTCTGCGAAATACTCTTTATGATTCTCTAATGCGTAGTGCTTGCGTTTACTGCCGTCGATGTGCAGCACCTCTTCGTAGCCACCAGCTTTCTTCGCGGCTTGATAGGCCTGCTTCACACGAGCATCGTCGAATCCCAACACGCGATCATGATAGCCGTGTGCCAGTTCGTGTAGGAGCATGAATGGTTGGCGATGGGTCCACTCAAGGAAAGTCTTCGCGCTGGCGATCTCGACACACTTTTCCTTTTCCAGCAGATAACCGTTTTCCTTCAACCAGTCGATGTCCGGGTGATAGCAAGCACACGGATTATCTTGGGTGTTATCTTGCTCGATCCAGATTGGAATTTTTTGTAACTCGGTCAGTGCTGGTTTGGGGATGCAGCGGACCACGCCATACAACTGGTGGTCCAACAGCTCCATCGTGGCGTCCCCGGTCTCCTTGTCTTCGCGCAGTAACGTCTTATGAACGTAAACATCCCAGCCACGGACACTGGTCAGATGATAGGCATCAACCGGATCAGGCGTAGCGGCAGACTCGTTAGCTTCGGCACCAACCAGTGCTGCCAGAACGACAAACCAATGCATGAACAAGTTCTCCAGGAACGGGGGAGCGAGTCGATCGCGTTATGCTAAGTCGCCGAATACTGCTCGGCATACTCGACAATCCACAGGTCGATCAAATCACGGAAGTCTGCTTCATCGACTTCGCTTAACTTCTCAAAGTGGCTGCGATTGAACAGTTCTTTGTTGCGGATCGTTCCCTTGGCAACCAGTTCGAGCACATGAACCGACGAATAAGGTCGAATCGCCATTTCCAGTCGGCTGTAAAGATTGCGACGTTTGCCTCCGGTCAGATCGATATCATCTCGAACACAAGCACCACCCCAACCCTTGTCGCCGAACAACGTCTCGTATTCGAAACCCGGGAAATAGTTGGGCAGCTTTTCTAAGCACTTGGCGATGTACTCCGACATCTTCAATCGCAAACTTCCATGCAATTCGCGACACTGCTCTTCAGACAAAGCAGCAGCGGCGGCGGCACGGCGTTTTGAGTCGTTCCGTTTTTCGCCACGTTCGATGGCGCGTTTCAATCGATCTTCAAAGTCGGACATTTGTAGCGTTACCCTACCGAGAATCTAGAGACGGGAACCGTCCATTATGCCTATCAAGGGCATTCGAAAAAACCACCGCTCAGGCAGAACCTGCCCAACCAATCGAAAGCGGCCTACCGAGAATTGCGGCTGCGATCTCGCGCACTCTGCTTCTGCAAGAAACGGAGAACCTCACGGCCGATGCTCAAAATCGTGACGATAATCATGGGAGCCGCCAGGGTGACGAACAAGAAGGCAAACCGCTTAGGGAGCAGCCCCTTATCGTCTCCATTGAGCATAAGATGCCCCATCACAAACACCACGCTCAGCAGCGTCGTGGCAAACATTATCGTGGCGATGCCGAACCGTGGGCGCCATGGCCGGCTGAATTGCGGCTCGTCTTCTAAGATTTCGGGCTGATCGTCGTCTTCAAAGAGTGGATCGCTGCCCATGATAACTACGGAGCCGCTACAAGCATTGGGTCGTGAAGAGAACGAATCCGATTTAACAGATCCTCCTGCGTCAGGTCGTCTGACATAGGTATCATCATATACTTGCCCAGGCGACTGCAACAATCTAGCACAATTTGCCGGGAGTTTGGCGAGGCAAATCCATATTGGCAAGGCTCGTGACCGGTGATGAACAGCTCGACACCAAGCTGCGATGCGAGGTGGTCGGCGTTTTCTTGGCGGAAATCACGCCCCCACACCATACGATGAAGCGATCCGCCACACGCTCGATCATGGGCATTCAACTCGCGATCGAAGATGCTGACATCAAACGGATCAGCGTCACACTGCTTGGGAAGGCTGTGAGTCACCATGATCTGCTTTCCAATCCGAATCGCGATCGGCAGACTGGCTAGGAACTCGAGTTGGGCCGCACGAATCATCGGCACCGCAGCGCCGTACATCTGCCCCATGCCACAGCGGAACATGAGGTTGAGCATTTTGCCCCCCTTCATGATCGGGTAATCGGTCAGTTCCGCTAGCTCGTGATTCGAGATCAAGAAATGAACTTGATGAGGAAACTCGACAATTAGCTTCGAAATATCTTCCAACATCAAATGCGACATGCACCCGCCCGCTTTGGGATAGGTGGGGCCGCCATGACAGACCTCTTGGAAGACAAGATGCCGGTTGGGATGTGCTTCGAGATCGGCAATTTCCAAGATACGACGGAAATTGGTGCGATTGCCATGCAGGTCAGCCGTCACCATGACATCTTCCGTGTTCGACTTATCCAGCTGGACGACGTTGCCCTTTCGCAGGGGGGAACTGCGCAAGATTCGCCCAGCTTCCTGGTAACACTCGGCTGTTTTTTGAGCTACTTCGGCAGCAACGCACATGAGTTTTGGCAAGAAAGAGCAAATAGGGACACAAAAGAACAGGCACACTTTTATTGTTGTCAGTTCGCCCTAGCGAGGCAAACCAGATTCTTGACAGTTCAGGTTATGCCGGTTTTAAGTCAAAAGCCCCACACCCCTCGCAGGACCTGGGCATTTATCGCTCGATTCCCAGGTTTCTTTCAAGAAGTTCAGGAAATTCCAATCCTATACTTGCAGTGAACTCATCCTCCTCGCTCCCTCGTCATACTTGATTGAACATGAACGCCGACCGACGAAATTCCACGCGATTTGCCGTCGCCCCAACTCGGGTAAAAGCCCGGTTGCAGGTTGGTCGCGACGTTTACAAAGCCGAACTTCTCGACGAATCGATGGCTGGCTTCGCCCTCTCCGTAGAAGTTCCCCGCCGAAAATTGGGTGAAAACGGCTTCACTTGCGAGGCCGATTGCCCCTTCTTCGGCGAAATCGCCCGTCTTTCGATCGAAGGCAACAGCCAATACGAAATTCAAATCATCAGCATCGTGCCGCGTGAGGACGAGTCGTCATCCGCAACACGAACGAAAGTCAGCTTGAGACTGGGAACCCGTGTCGTTCGCGAGATCTACCAAGAGGATCGTAATTCACTGGGCCGAAACCTGCGTTTGATTGGCGCGGTTGCCGTGGCCGTGATTTTCTCGTTTTATTGCACCGCCCACTCCTATTCTGGACAGCTTGCCGCCATGGTCCCCCAGGCCGAAACGGCGCTCGCCCAGATTTCGTCTCTCTGGTCCGGCGGAAACTCACCAGAACGGATCTATCGCAAAGAAATCGCCCATGCCTCGGCACACGGTTTTGTAATCCCGGGTAGCGATGCGATGAATGACCTGCTTGCATTGGCGCAGAAACAACCGTCGCTGCATCGCGTGCAAAAAGTCATGCTGTTCCAACAGGACAGTCCTTTCCTGGATCAGATGAATTTGTCGACCCTGCAACTTCGCGAGGTACAAAAGATTGCCTTGGAAGCGGGTGCGGAAATGGAACGGCTGTGGAAGCAACTTCAGAATAACCAGGAAATCTTTGAACAGCGGCTAGGTGAACTTCTAGTCAACCTAGAGACCCGCATCTTGGCGAACCTCACGCCAGCTCAAGCGGAAATGTGGATGCATGTTCAGTTCGGTTAATCGAGCGAGCTAGCAACGCGACATTCTTTCACCCTAGTTAGGGCCGCTTCGGGCCGATTCGCACGCAAATCTCGATCAGCAGGGTGGGATTGATACGAATTGTTCAATTTTCACGGTCTTGACGCCGATCAATCCTACTGGACTGGCCTTACGACACTGGGTCGGTTCGAAGTGGTATGCCCCCAGTTGGCTACCGTTTCCGCGTCTATGACCCGAACGACCCAACGCAGTGCCCGTTTCCGCGCGAGGAAATACGACATGAATCGCTTGTTCTTCATTTTGGCAGCCGTCTGCCTTTTGGCCGGTAGCGGTTGCTGCCATCACATCGGGTCTAGCCCTTGCAACAACCCGACCAGCGTCAGCGCACCTCCAGCCGCCGTTCAAGGTGGTGGAAGTGCTCAAGTGACGTACCCCTACTACACCACGCGTGGCCCGCGAGACTTCCTCAACCCGGCCCCGATGGACATCGGCTACTAAGTCGATCCGTAGTTGCTGAGCACACGAAGACGAAAGTGCCGCTTTCTGGAGAGTGGAAGGCGGCACTTTTTTTTGCGCGCCGACTCATTTCTACGCCAGCCAGGCCCAACTACGAAGTCATCTTGCGCAATCCCTAAACATCCCCTGAATTGCGATTCCAAACCACCAGAATTGGGACTCAAACCGGAAACACAAAAAACGTCGGTTAAATATGGGATCAGATCTTCACGCTAATCCTTGACAAGTGTCATTGCGCCCCCTATGTTGCCGTGCTGGTACCATCGATACAAAATATCGCTTTAGTCAAACAGCATTTGCGCTTACGTCATTTCTCCGACGCGCAAGTTTGCGACAGCTCCTACCCAGGCATCCCATGGATACGACAATCGTCACGGACCTTCAAATCGTCGCCCGTGAAGTTGGTATTCCTCTCGACAAAGTCCAGCGCACCGTCGACCTGCTCGACGATGGGAACACCGTTCCGTTCATCACGCGTTACCGTAAAGATGAAACCGGCGGTTTGGACGAAGAGCAGATCCGCGCGATTCAAAGCAGCACCACCAAGCTTCGTCAATTGAACGAGCGAAAACGGACGATCCTCAAGTCGATCCAATCGCAAGAGAAATTGACCGAAGAACTTGCCGACCAGATCCGCAAGGCACAAACGCAGAAGCTGCTGGAAGACCTTTATCTTCCTTTCAAGCCGAAGAAGCAAACTCTGGCAACTCAGGCCCGCGAACGTGGCCTCGAGCCGCTCGCCCTGGAAGTGCTGGGCGACGCAGAAGAGGCCAAGGATCTTCAAGCTCGTGCTGCCGCATTTGTCGATGCCGAGAAGTCGCTTGCCGATACCGATGCTGTTCTGCAAGGAGTTGGTTATCTCATCGCGGAATCGTTCTCGGAACACGCGATCCTGCGTGGACGCTTGCGAAAGTTGTTCTGGAAGACTGGTCAGCTAACCAGCACCCGCATCGAAAACAACGGCCAAGACGATTCGAGCGACGACGAAAACACATCGTCAGATGAAAACGAATCGACTTCCGACGATTCGACGACCTCGACGGATGCCGGCAGCGAAGAAGCCAATAGCAGCGAATCGTCGCCAGAAGCTTCTTATTCCAACGCAGCCGAATCAGAAGAAGCAGCAACCGCCGAAGCCACCAACGGCCAGTCCGCACCAGCCTCGGCGAAGAAAGATGGCGGCAAAAAGCCAACCATTCAAGAGATACGTCGCGAGAAGCGAAAGCGTCAGAAAGAGAAAGAGCGGGCCAAAAAAGATAAGGCTTTCCGCGATTACTACGACTATCACGAACCTGTCTCGAAGATTCCGCCGCATCGCGTCCTGGCAATCAATCGTGGCGATCGTACACGATTCCTGAAAGTTCGCATTGAGGTCGATTTCGACAAGGTCACCAAGACGGCAGAAGAAGCGGTGATCCCCGAAGGGCACACGCATGCTGCTTATTTGAAGCAGGTTTTGCGCGATAGTTTGAACCGCCTGATCATTCCTAGTATCGAGCGCGAAATTCGCCGCGAACTGACCGAAAAGGCCGAAACGCACGCCATCGAGGTGTTCGCCTGCAATCTGCGAAAGCTACTGCTGCAACCTCCGGTTCGTGGCAAACGTGTTCTGGCAATCGATCCTGGTTTCCGTAGCGGATGCAAGTTGGTCGCGATCGACCCGTTCGGCAACGTGATGGGCACAGGCGTCATTCATCTGATCGGCCCACAAGATCGCGTTGAAAAAAGCCGCTCCCGAATTGTCGAAATGATCAAACAGTTCGACGTGCAGATTGTCGCGATTGGCAACGGCACGGCCTGTCGCGAGACCGAGCAAATCGTCGCCGGCGCGATCACCAACGAGTTGAAAGATCGTGACCTCTGTTATCTGATCGTCAACGAAGCAGGGGCGAGCGTTTACTCGACCAGCGAGCTTGGCCGGGAAGAATTCCCCAAATTTGATGCCACGATCCGCGGCACGATCAGCATCGGTCGTCGCTTGCTCGATCCGCTGTCGGAACTCGTGAAGATCAACCCATCCAACATTGGTGTCGGTCTTTATCAGCACGACGTCAAAGCGAAGCACCTACGCGACTCACTGGACGACGTGGTCGAGTCGTGCGTGAACTATGTGGGTGTCGACGTCAACACGGCGAGCCCAGCACTGCTGAGCTATGTCTCCGGTCTGAACCAGCTGACGGCTCGACGGATTTACGAACATCGCCAGGCCAACGGGCCTTTCCGTTCGCGTGAAGAGATTCGCGAAGTGGCTGGTATCGGCGATGCAACCTTTGTTCAGGCAGCTGGGTTTTTGAAGGTCGTCCCGACGGAAAACCCACTCGACGCGACCTGGATTCACCCGGAAAGTTATGACGTCGCCACCAAGATCCTCGAAAAGCTTGGTTGCTCGCTAACCGAAGTATTGTCGACGGTTCCTTCTCCACCACCTATCAAAGAGAAGACCCCAGCGAGCGAGCTTTTAGCGCCTGCTCCTGAGGAAGTCGTTACCGAAGAGGCATCTGCCGAAACAGAAGCCGAGGTTGCCGAAGCCGTCGCAGCTGCCACAACTGCCACTGAAGCCGAAACACCTGTGGCCGAGTCCACGGAAGCTTCAACGGAAACGCCGACCGAGCCCGCAGAAGCGACGGACGACAGCCCAGCTGAACCAGAAACCCCAGAACCAACCACGGCGGACGATGAAGCGACCATCGAACCGCCAACGCCGCAACCGGCCCCGGTCGAGATTGCCGCTTCTGACGAACAGCACAAACAGTTGGTGGCCAAGATCACCTCGGCCAACGTCGAGCAGTTGGCTGAAGAACTGAACGTCGGTGTTCACTTGGCTCGTGACATTCTGGGAGCTCTTTCGCGTCCTGGCCGCGACCCTCGTGCCGACTTCCCACCACCGCTGTTCCGTCGTGGCGTGCTGAAACTGGAAGACCTTGAGCCTGGCATGGAAATGATGGGAACCGTGCTCAACGTCGTCGACTTTGGCGCGTTTGTCGATATCGGCCTGCACGATAGTGGCATGGTTCATATCAGCCGTCTGGCCGATCGCTACGTGGGTGACCCTCATGAGGTGGTCAGCGTGGGCGATGTGATCCGCGTCTGGGTGATCGAAATCGACCGAGAACGACGTCGCGTTTCGCTCACGGCGATCGATCCCGCTACTGAGGTTCCCAAGCAAGACAAGCCGCAGCGTCATGGAGGCAATCGTCCCCCACGCACCGACCGTCCTCAACGCCCGAAGCAGCAGAAATCTGGCCACAAGCCACACGGCGGCCACGGCAAGGGGAAACAAGGTGGTAAGCCGCGGCACAATGAGAAACGTTCCAAGCCGAAGCCGATGAAGCCGATCACCGATGCGATGAAGGAAGGCAAAGAGCCGCTCCGCTCGTTCGGCGACCTGCAACAGTTCTTCCAGATGCAGAAGGACGACAAGAACAAGCCGAAAGGCAAGTAATGCTTGGCGAACTAACAAGAAAACAAAAAGGGCCTCGATTTTTCGAGGCCCTTTTTCGTAAACGTTTCCTAAGTTGCTAACCCTCGGCGACGCAATTCTTCCACCACGCCTTGGACGATCTTCGCAACGTCGTCCGGATCAGGGTTCGACGCACCAGCGGGGCAGCCGCCGACCGGTTCGTCAACAAAGCCTTCAGCGGAGAGCATGCACTGAAGTTGATTCCGTAAGATGTCGACTTCCAGTTTCTGACTGGCCGATTGCGGCTGGCGACCGCTGCCTGGCTTGAAGCCACGCAGAGCCAAAGCGGCTCGGAAACCTTCGGGGAATTCGCAGTTCTGAATCATCGCATCAAACAGCGTCAGCAAACGATATTGCAGGTCACGTGCCTGATCGAGGCGGCCCAGCAGCGTCAGGTCGAACAATCGGCGCGTGATCTCAGGCACCACGCCACTGGTCGCGTTCGTGCCGCCATCGCAGCCGATCAACAGCATCGGCATCAAAGCAGCATCCCAACCAGTCATAAAGCTGAAATCTGGTCGAAGTGGGCGAACCGCCGTGATCATTCGCATCATGTGTGGCAGATCGCCGGACGAATCCTTAATGGCAACGATCTTCGGGCACTCTTCGGCCAAACGCTGTACGGTCGGCACATCGATTGGCGAGGCGAACATCGGGATGTTGTACAAGGTGACGTCGATCGGTGTATTGTCGCCGATCTCTTTAAAATATGCGTAGACCGCCGAGGGACTTAGTTTGTAGTAAAAAGGCGAGACAATCGCGACGGCGCGACAACCAAGCTCGTAGTACGCTTCACATGCCTTGAGCGTTTCCTTAACGTTGGCCTCGGCAGCGCCAGCCAGGATTGGCACTCGGCCACGCGTTTGGTCGGCGATGATTTCGATGATTCGGCGACGCTCTTCCACCGTGAAGCGCAGGAACTCACCAGTCGAACCGTTTGGATAGAGTCCGTGCACCCCTTTGTCGATCAGCCAATCGACATAACGCCGCAGTTCGGCTTCGTTGATATCGCCATTGGCATCCAAGGGGACGATGTTTGGAGTGAAGATACCGGAGAGTCGCTGGGAGGAAGGAGCCATCGAAACTATATTCCGCTTGGGCGTGAAGGCTGACGGGAAGGGAGCAAACCCGTTAGAATCTACGGGCTGGGCTTGTCGCAGGTAAATAGTGATTCAGAAACACTAGCATAGTCCGCCAGATGGGGCACGTCAGCCCGACGATTCCTTCAAAAAGCAGCTGTTCCCCCCGTGTCTCGCTCAAAACGCAATTCCGACACCCCATCCGAGGCATCCTCGCTGCTAGACGCCCCATTGTGCGTCTGGATGTTCGTAGCTGGGGCCCTTGTTTACGCCTATTGGTACTTCTCGGCGCCCATGCCGTGGCCTGCCCCAGCGCCCGGCCAGCCAGCGTTTGACCCGACACGCGGCGATCTGGTGCAGAATGGCTTGCTGCTGCTGCCTGAGATCGTCATGAACTGGTTCGGCGGTGGTGAATCGCCATTGGGCGGATTCGATCGACTCGGCATCGTCTTGATGGCGACCTTGATTCTACTGTTCAGCTACGCGTTGGGTGAGTTCGTGTTATTCCGCCTTAATCTGCTGAAACAATTTGGCCAGATCGACGGTTTTGTTCTGCGATTGGCAAGCGGATTGATGCTGCTCAGTTGGTCGACCTGTGTGCTAGGTCAGTTTGGATTATTGCATTACCCGCTGGCTTTCTTTGTTGTGCTGGCGACACTCTTTTTCACGCTGGGCATTGCCTGGAAAAAGCACCTCTTCGAGCGTGCAACCGAAGAACAACCGCCTGCCACTTACAAGTCGCAAGAACACGAGTCGTGGGCCTGGCTTCTTGCCGCGGTGCCTCTGGTGCTATTCACCGTCGGTGTTTCAATGCTGCCGCCGTACGAGTACGACGTCGTCGAATACCACCTCCAATTACCGAAACAATGGTACGAAGCAGGCCAGATCACCGTTTTGCCAGGGAACATCTACTCCGGCATGCCGATGGGCGCCGAGATGTGGGCGCTGTTGCCGATGGTGTTTCAGCCATGGGAAACGGACTGGTACTACGGAGCGCTTACCGGCAAGCTGATCGTGGGACTTTTCACGCTGCTAACTGCCGGGCTGCTGTATGGTGCTGGCAAACGCCTGTCTGGGGAGTGGGCAGCGCGTGCCGCTGCGATATCGGCGTTGGGCACGGCATGGCTCATCTATCAAAGCGGCACTGGTTTGGTCGACGGAGTTTGGGCGTTTTACACCTTGGCTGCCCTTTATCCCGTGCTGTTGGTATTCGCCGCTCAGCCGAAAGATAACGACGGACTACCTTTGACCGGCTTGGCCGTATTTTCTGGCTTGATGGCTGGGATGGCGTTCTCGGTGAAGTACCCAGCCCTTCTGATGGCCGTGTTGCCAGTCTTCGGGATGTGGATTTATGCGGTAAGAACCGACTGGAAACGACTTGGCCTGTATGTTGCCGCCGTTACCGTTGTCGTTTCACCCTGGCTGGCAAAAAACGTCCTCGCGACCGGGAATCCGGTTTACCCGCTTGCTGGAAACGTTTTTTCGACCGACATCCGTTCCCCGTCACAAATCGCCCAGTGGGATCACGCCCATCAGGTGCCCGAAGATGCCAACGGCAATCGCTACTCAACGAAACAATTGATCCAGGGGTTCTGGATCTTCTTGGGCCGCAGCGACTGGATGGGGCTAACAATTGTCCCACTTGCGATCGCCGCATTGTGGATTGCGCCACGTCGACTCTCGATCCCTCTCGCCGTCATGCTGGCCATCTCATGGTTAGTTTGGTGGGGGTTATCGCATCGACTAGAACGCTTCCTGATCCCGGCGATTCCCTTGGGTTGCCTATTGGCCGGATTGGGGGCCCAGCGCATCTCAGAAAACCGCCTCGGCCGCGTCGCTCTCCGTGTTTGGCTGGGATTGGGCCTTTTTACCGCGTTCGCGCTGGTGAACATGTACGATTCGATCAAGCTTGATCCGCAGATCTTCGTTTCGCTGGAAAGCGACAAGAATGTCCACATAACCGACGCCATCGCATTCCTCAATGAACAAGCTTCCCCAGAGGACGTTGTTCTAGCGACCGGTGATGCAGAGTTGTTTTACCTCCAGACGAAGGTCCTGTATCACACCTGCTTCGATGATGCCCCCTTCAAGCCGCTGCTTGCGATGACCGCTCAGCAGCGCCGTGACTGGCTGGCCGAACGCCATGTACAGTGGGTTTATGTCCACTGGGGCGAGATCGCGCGATTCCGCAGTCCCGGCAACTACGGCTTTCCTGAATATGTGACCCGCGAGTTCTTCGAGGAAATGGAGATTCAGGGCATTTTAGAGCGTACCCAGTTTGTACATGGCAACCCAGAAGAGCCTGCGGTGGTGATTTATCGTGTTCGACCTGCCGACGCCCCGTAAGTCTGCCTTGTTCAGTATGCGAATCTGTCATAGGCTGACGGTTTAGAAGAATTGATTCTGCCCCCTCGTTCGCAACGCATTTGCCATGATGGATGGATCCTCCTCACTAGCCCGGGACCGGCGTTCTCAATTAGACGCCGCGGCTAACGCCCCTTCGCTTTCCACCGCGATTCAGCGAACTTCCGACTGGCTGCTGGCCAATCAGCATGCCGATGGTTACTGGTGCGCTGAGCTCGAAGGGGATTCGATCCTCCAAAGCGAGTACATCCTGCTGCTCGCTTGGGCCCGCCGAGAAAACTCGGAAGTGGCTCAAAAGCTCTCGAAGAAACTGCTCAGTCAGAAGCGCGAGGATGGAAGCTGGGCACAGTACCCCGAAGGCAAAATCGACGTCAGCTCGAGTGTTAAAGCCTATTTCGCGTTGAAGCTGACAGGGCACCAGCCGTCGGCGGATTACATGGTCAAAGCCCGCGATGCCATCCTCGAAGCTGGCGGTGCGGACTCGGTGAACAGTTTCACCCGGCTGTACTTGGCACTGCTGGGCCAGATTCCCATGGAGCTTTGTCCGGCGATTCCGCCGGAGATGATCCTGTTGCCTAACTGGTTCCCACTTAACATCTATCGAATGAGCAGTTGGTCGCGGACGATCTTCATTCCGCTGGCCATTTGTTGGGCCCTTCGACCGGTGGTTGATCGCTCTGAAGATTGCTCGATCCGCGAATTGTTCACCAAACCGCCCGAACAGTGGCCGGAACTGCGCTGCCCCGGGCAGGAGAAGTCGAATCGCTTCTTCACATGGGATCGCTTCTTTCGCACCGCCGACAATACCCTGAAACGCATCGAAAAGTGGCGTTTCCGCCCGCTTCGCAAGCGAGCACTCAAAGCATGCGAACAATGGATCCTCGACCGCATGCCAAAGAGCGACGGGCTGGGAGCCATCTTCCCACCGATCTTGTGGAGCATCGTTGCCTTCCGAGCTCTCGGTTACGACGATCAGCACGAAGCCGTGCAGTCATGCTGGAACGAGCTCGATAAGCTGATGATCCACGACGATGAAGAAGGCACGATCCGTATTCAGCCTTGCAAAAGCCCGGTGTGGGATACGACCATCACGCTGCGAGCTTTGGCCGCTGGTCGCCTCGGGGCCGATGTCCCACGTGTTCGCAAGTCGCTCGATTGGCTGCTCTCGAAAGAAGTCCGCGACAAAGGGGACTGGACGAACAACGTTCGCAGTGAACCTGGCGGCTGGTTCTTTGAATTCAACAACGAGTTCTATCCCGATCTTGACGATACGGCGATGGCCTTAATGGCAATGCAGGAACAGTTGGCCGAAATCGGTGTAACGCTGGAAGTACATCCTGGTCAATCGTGGGAAAACACCACGATCCTCACCACCTCGAACAAGATTGCCGTCGAAGACGCGGTCGATCGCACGCTACTGCTCGACAAGATCTCAAGCGCCACCAAACGAGCCCTCGCTTGGAGTGCGGACATGCAAAGTCACGATGGTGGCTGGGGAGCATTCGACAAGAACAACGACGCCGAATTCCTTTGCAAGGTTCCATTCGCCGATCACAACGCAATGATCGATCCCAGTTGGCCCGACCTATCAGCTCGCGTGATCGAGTCGTTCGGGCTTTTGGGTGTGCATCAGCATAGCCGTGGTAAGCTCGGCGACGTAGTCCGAAACGCGATCAGCTACATCCGCGAAAACCAGCACTACGACGGCTCGTGGTATGGTCGCTGGGGCGTCAATTATATCTATGGTACTTGGCAGTGCCTGGTTGGTCTGGTTGCCGTTGGCATTTCGACCGATGACGAAATGATTCAGCGTGGTGCCAAATGGTTAAAAGGTTGTCAGCAGCAATCAGGCGCCTGGGGCGAAACGTGCGACAGCTACGAAAACCCGAACCTGAAAGGGATCGGCACACCGACCCCTTCGCAAACCGCTTGGGCACTGCTCGGCCTAATGGCCGCCGGCGAAGAAGAAAGCCCGGAAGTCCGCAAAGGGATTCAGTACTTGCTTCGTACCCAGAAGGAAGACGGCACATGGGACGAAGAGCCGTACACAGGGACTGGCTTCCCTCGCGTTTTTTACCTTCGATATCACTACTACCGCATCTACTTCCCACTGTTGGCCTTGGCGACATGGGCAAAGAAGACCAATCCAGCAACTGAGGCGTCTCGATGAGTGTCCCGATTTCGCAAATGTGGACCGTCGCGTCGTACGTCCTCAAACAGAAACTACTTGGGCGTAAGCGTTACCCGCTCGTGTTGATGCTGGAACCGCTGTTCCGCTGCAACTTGGCCTGCGCTGGCTGCGGTAAGATTCAGTTCCCAGTCGAGATCCTTCGCAAGCAGTTGACGCCAGAGCAATGCTTCGACGCGGTCGAGCAGTGCGGCGCCCCAATCGTTTCGATTCCAGGTGGCGAGCCCCTGCTGCATCCACAAATGCCGGAGATCGTCGAAGGCTTGATTCAGCGAAAGAAGTATATCTATCTGTGCACCAATGCGCTGAAGCTAGAAAAGGCGTTACCGCAGTTCAAGCCAAGTAAGTACCTCACCTTCTCGGTCCACATGGACGGACCGCGGGAAGAACACGACCATGCCGTCTGTCGGGAAGGTACTTACGATATCGCCGTGAGCGCGATCAAAGCGGCCCTCAAACAAGGCTTCCGCGTTACAACCAACACCACGCTGTTCGAAGGTGCTCAGCCGGAGCGAATCCGTGGCTTCTTCGACGAGATGATGAACTTGGGCGTAGAAGGAATGATGCTTTCTCCTGGCTACAGCTATGAGAAGGCTCCTGACCAAGATCACTTCCTGCAGCGGAACCAGACCTACCGCCTTTTCCGCTCGATTCTGTCGGCTCCGAAAAAGGCCTGGCAGTTCAACCAAAGCCCGTTGTTCGTCGAGTTCCTGAAAGGAAACCACGACCTCGAGTGCACTCCGTGGGGCAACCCGACGTACAATATCTTCGGCTGGCAAAAGCCCTGTTACCTGGTCGACGAAGGGCACACGCAAACCTTTGATCAGTTGCTGGAAGAAGTCGAATGGGCGAACTACGGCACGCAAAGCGGCAATCCCAAGTGTGCCAACTGTATGGTGCACAGCGGATACGAGCCAAGTGCGGTGAACGAAACCTTCTCGTCCCTGGGGGGCCTTCTGAAGACCGCTATGTTGACGTTATTTGGCCCGCCGAAGTCGAACCGACCATTGCCTCAGCTGGAATCGGACGATCGGCTTGATGATTCACATGGACCGAAACGTCCTGAGCACAAGCAAACGGAACTGCCGGTCCTGCAATAGGTAGGCCAGGCAAGGTTAACAGTCTGTTGATGTTCTGCTTCGTTAGCGAGTCATTTAGATTGGGACGAGGGCCAGGCGTGAGTCCGCAGGCATATCCACTAGATATGTCGAGGAATTCACAACGCCGCAATCGCCTCAATCTCAATTACATAGCCGATCTGAGAAATTCGACAGGCTGTTAAGCGTGATCAATCTGCAATCGCTGCGGCAAGCCTTCCGGCATGGGCGTTGAGTCTTGGCATACGAGGCGAACGACATTTCGCTTCGGGGCTAACAGAGCGTCATCGGCGAAAATGACTTGAAACTTAGTACCGTTGGGCCCATCGACGATGCTGCCGTCCACTAAGGCCTTTTCTGGCAGAGAGTGTTGCCAGCTCCAGCGGCGTAGCCAACTGGCAATCTCGTTGAGATCCTTCCCTTGGCTATCGGCGTAGACTTCCAAATCTGCCAAGTCGATTTGACGATTGCCAACGGTCTCGAAGATGATCCAGCGCTCGTCGAGCCACGACAGCCGCAAGTTGGCCAGCAAATCGAACGGCGGCATGCCGACCATCTGCGTTGTCTGAAGAACGTCGCCTAAAAACTCCAGCGGTAAAAGCACTTCCCCGCCTGGGCAAAAGAAGGCAGTGACCTCCGGCAATTCCGACAACGCCCTGACCAACTTCACCAAGGCCAAGAACGAATTAATCCGCTCGTCCCGAGTTTGTGGCGTGCTGGCTCCCTCGAAGAATCGCAGCAGCAGAAAGCCTTGATGCTGATCGACGAACTCGCGGGCCTCTTCCCAACCAGCACTGTGGCGAACGGCGCGAGCCAGGCTGTCGCTGGTTGTACACGGTCCCCACGTGGAAGGATCTTCTAAGGTTTCGGGCCAACGATTAGGAAAGGTATCGACGACAATCACGTCTCCGTCACCACGAAACGCACCGCGAATTTGAAGTCGCGCTGAGCCGTCTGGGGCGTTGCCCTCGATCAGTTCGCACACAAATCCAGCCGCCGTGAGATGCCCGAAAACCGATTCCAATTCCAACGGGCAATCAGTCAGCAGAGCGACCGCTTGTGTACATGCCGTATCGTTCACGGTCGATTCCCCCGAACAAGTTGGACGGATGCGTGAAGCGTGCCGCCAAGTAGTTACTTCGCTGCGTTCTCCGCTTCGGCTTTCAGTTTTTCCAGTTCCTCTGCCGTCGCATCCACGGTTTGACGGATCTGATCTTCGTTGTGACAGCTGGTAATAAAGAACCGCAACCGAGCTGCTTTCTCTTCGACCGCAGGATACATGATCGGTTGAACATTGATCCCGCGAGCGTAAAGGTTCCGCGACAGTTTGAGTGCCAGGAACGAGTTACCGGTAATCACAGGAACCACTGGCGTGTCGTCGCTGTGTCCCGTATCGAGCCCCTTCTCCTTGGCCAGCTTCAGGAAGAGTCGCGAGTTGCTGATGCACTTGGCAACGACTTCCGGATGCTTGTCGATTCGCTTGAGTGCAGCCAATGCTGCAGCGGCATTGGACGGAGGCATGCCGACACTGAACACGAATCCGGGAGCTGTGTACTTGAGGTACTCGATCATCGTCTTCTTGCCGGCGATGTAACCGCCGCAGCTGCCAAACGATTTACTGAGCGTGGCCATCAGAAAGTCGATCCGCGAACCGGGGATGCCGAAATGTTCGCAGATCCCACGACCAGTCTTGCCCATGGTGCCGATCGAGTGAGCCTCGTCGACAAAGAGCAGCGCCTTATACTTCTCTTTGATCTCGACCAGCTTGGGCAAATCGCAGTAGTCGCCGTCCATGCTATATACACCTTCGACGACAATCACGGCGCGGCGATACTTCCCACGCATCTCGGCCAGCATGCGTTCGCAAGCCGCGGTATCGTTGTGCGGAAAGGCGCGGCGTTGGGCCCCCGACAAGATGCAACCTTGCACGAGACTGTTATGAGCGAGTTCGTCGTGAAGGATCAAATCGCCAGGGTTCATTAGATGCCCAATAGTCGTTTCGTTGGTCGAGTGACCACCCACAAAACAAACGGACGACTCGGTCCCAAGGAATTCAGCGATCGCTCGCTCCAGTTCGCCGTGAATCGTTTTCTCGCCAGAAACCACTCGGCTAGCAGATACACTGGTACCGAACTTCTCGATCGCAGCTTCCGCAGCGGCGTTCACTTCGGGATCGCCACTGCTTCCGACGTAGTTGTAGCTACTGAAGCACACGAACTCGCGTCCGCCGATGATGGCTGTGTCGCGAGTCGTTCCCTCGTGAACATCGAAGTAAGGACTTTCCATTCCCATGCGAGCGAAACGCGCGATGCGTTCTTGCAGCTCGATCACTTCCGGGAATTGATCGGTCTGGTAGTCAGCCACTGGGATGTCTTCCAACGCTCGCGCAGGCTTCTCTTTCACCGCAGGAGCTGCCGCTTGGCCGCTGCTGGCGGAGAAATCGCCTTCCACACCAATCAAGCCCGCGACTGCTGTTGCGAGCGTGGTGACCGTCGTATCTTGCGAGAACTCTTCGACCGGGATATCGATTTCAAGCTCGGCTTCGATGCCGTTCTTCAGCTCAATCCCCATCAATGAGTCGAGTCCCACCTCGGCCAGTGGCTTAGAACGATCGAGCTGAGAAGCCGAAATACCAAGCGTCTTCGCTGCTTCGTCGGCGACGTAATCGGCGATGAGCGAAGCTCGCGCGTCTTCATCAGCTTGCTGTAAGCGATCTCGCAGCGAACCGCCACCGGAGCTGGCCACTTTGCGTTCTTGACGATGAATCCTGGCAAGTTCATCGAGTAAGCGGGGATGCTTGTTGCGACCGAATTGTTTGAGGAACTTCGACCAGTCAACAGGGAACACACCGACGTTTGCGTTTCGTGTCGGCAGCAGTTCTTCCAAGGCCAGCAAACCTTGTTGTGGGGCAATCATCCCCAAGCCGATTCCGGCGAACCGACGAGTATCGGCACCGGCCGCCATACCGCCGCCGCTCCATGGTCCCCAGTTCACACTTAGCCCAGGCAAGCCATCTGCCCGCCGCGATGCACAGAGCGCATCCATGAACGCGTTGGCCGCGGCGTAGTTCGCCTGGCCTGGTGAACCAATCATCGCGGCAATTGAGGAGAAGCAGACGAAGAAATCGAGTGGCAGCTGGCGAGTCTGCTGATGCAGATACCATGAACCGTCAACCTTCGCTGGAAGCACTTTAGCGAATCGATGCCACGTTTGTTGAGGCAACGTGGCATCATCGAGCACGCCGGCGGCATGGAATACGCCTGCCAAAGGGGGCAGTTCGGTTTGAATGAAATCGAGCACCGCCGCGACTTGGTCGTAATTGGCGGCGTCCATGGTCGAGATGGTGACTTTCGCCCCAGCCGCTTCCAACGCGGCAATACGATCGGCGGCATCGTCACTGGCTTTTCCACTGCGGCTAGTCAACACGACACTCTTCGCGCCTTGCTCGATTAGCCACTGGCAAACCTCCAGTCCGATCGCCCCGGTTCCGCCGGTAATCAGGTAACTGGCATCGCCCCGCACCAACGGACGTTCGCCCGCAGGAGGCGTCATCTGCAGAATCACTTTTCCGAGATGCTTGGCTTGTTGCATAAAGCGGAAAGCCTCGACGGCATCTTCAATGCGATAAGCTTGCAACGGCAATGGCGTCAATTTGTTGGACTCGAATTGCGGTAGCAAGTCGGCCAGCATCGATGCAATCAACCCCGGCGACTGGCGTTCTTCGTCTCCAAGGTCGAACGGAAAGTAGCTCGCCTTTGGACGAATTTCGGCGAACTGCTCAGCTGTCCAGATACCAATCTTGCCGATCTCGACAAAGCGTCCTTTCTCAGCCAGGCACTCGACGCTCTTCGGGATGAACTCTTGGTTCAAGCTATTTAGGACAACGTCGACGCCAGCGCCGCCGGTATCCTCAAGAATCTGCTGACTGAAGTTCGTCGTTCTCGAATCATAAATTTTTTCGATGCCCAGCTCGCGCAGGAAGTCCCATTTCCCTTGGCTGGCGGTCGCGTAGATCTCGGCGCCGATTGCCTTGGCGATGGCGACGGCAGCTTGACCAACACCACCAGCGGCGGCATGAATGAGAACGCGTTCTCCCTTCTTCAGTTTCGCCAACCGCACCAAACCGTAATGGGCGGTCAGGAAGGCCAATGGAATGGTCGCGGCTTGGTCGAAGGTCTGATTACTTGGCTTCTTCGCAACGTAGTTTTGATCGACCAATAAGTGACTGGTCATACTGGCGGTCGAAAGGGCGATCACCTCGTCGCCAAGCTGTACGTTCTTGACGTCTGGCCCAACGGCGGTAACAACGCCGCTACACTCGAAGCCGAACGTCACGTCGGCTTCACTCAGGATGCCGATCTCTTTCTCGTATTCCTGAAGCATGCCGAGCGCTCGCAGCACATCGCGAAAATTCAAGCCGGACGCTTTGACAGCGATTTCGACTTCCGTTGCGGCCGGCTGCGTGCGTCGTTTAGGTGCGAGCTCCAAGTTGGTCAGCATACCGAACTTCTTGAGTCCAAGCTGATACGACTGCTCCGGAACGATTAATTCGCCTTCGGCGGCCAATCGCATCGGAACCAGGCGGGACGAGTAACGCTTTTCGCCACGCAGCGCGATCTCGGTTTCTGCATCGGGAACCCAGATTTCACCGAAGACACGACCGGCCATGTCACGATCGTTGGCATCGATATCGATTCGTGTGCATGCCAATTTGGGCATCTCGTTAGCGATCACTCCGGCGAGTCCCCACGTCGTGCCTTCCAGCGGGTGACGAATCGCATCGCCAGCGACGACTGCTTGCCCTCTGAGAGTCACTACGTGTAGCCGCGGCGATTGCTCTTCGAGCTCGCCCAGGGCTTGGGCGATGTGCAGCAGTCCTTGGCAACCGAACGCTTGATCGACGACCGATTCGTTCGCGGGTCCTTCCCGATCGTCCTGAGCCCAAAGATAAATCACGCCACGTAGCTTCCGCGTCGCATTGAGCTTCAGGGCACCTAGCAAATCAGCGAACTGAGATGGGTCTCCGGGATCGAGGCTGGCATCTTCCTCACCGTATTCCAACTCGGCGCCGGGAAAGACCTGCATCACGTGCTGCTTGCGTTGCTGCAACTGCTCGGTCAGATACCCAGTGATCGGCTTGTTATCACCGAAGATCAGCCAAACGGACTCATCCTTCTCGTCGACGGTCAGCGGCTTGCCGATGCGCGGCGTTTCGATCCACTTAATTTCGTGGTACCAACGATCGACATCCGCGACGAGCCGCTTTTGCAGATCGATCTTGGCCAAGCGGGCCAGACGAAGGCCGCGAACTTCGGCCAGGACTTCCCCTTCTTCATTGGCCAACAAGATGTCGGCCTCGACCTGAGGCATACGGCCTGGCTTGCGAGCCGTGATCTTAGCCGAGCAGGCAACACGCGGTGGCGAGTGCTCCTCGAAACAGGTAATACTCTCGACACCGATCGGGATAAACGTCGTTCCAGGCGTCAGCTCGTCGGCCAACAAGCTACCTACCGTTTGGAAGCAAGCATCGAGCAGGGCAGGGTGGAGCGTGTAGTTACGGGCATCGCTTTGCAGCTCGCTGGGCAACGCAACTTCGGCCAGCGATTCATCCTCGCCGTTGCCCAATTGCTTAATCCCCTGAAATGCGTGGCCATATTGCAGTCCGCTTTGCTTCGCCCCTTGATAAAACTCGGCGACATCGACTTGCTTCTCCATGCGGAAGAACGCATCTTGAAGGTCGGCCTTTTCTGGACGGGCATCAGCGGGGATGATCTTGCCGGCGGCGTGCAACTTCCAAACAATTTCGGATGCTTCCGATGATTCGGCGCTGAGAATTCGGAACGAAGCGTAACCCAACTCTTCCGGCAACAGCACAACTTGCAACGTCTTGGAGTGCTGCTCGGCGAACACTAACGGCTGTTGAACTTGCAACTGTTGAACCGCGAACTGCCCAGCCTCGAAGTGGTTCTTTGCGGCTGCAAGGGCCAGCTCAACATACGCGGTCGCCGGGAACACCGGCTGACCAAATAACTGGTGATCATTCAGGTAAGCCGGAAAACCTGGAGCCAGATTCGTTTGGTACAACACCTCATCGGTTGCTGTGGGGATCTGCACGCCCAATAGAGGATGCGACGTGCGCGTCGGCATCAATCCGGTTCCAGTGCCGAAGTCTTCACCGGAACTAACCGGCATGGTATCGGGAGCCCAAAAGCGGCTTCGCACGAATGGGTAAGTCGGCAACTCAACGCGTTTCCGCGGGTAGGGAGAGTCGAAAGCATTCCAGTCGATGGGAATACCGATCTCGTACAGCTCGCCCAGCGAGTTAAGCATCATCTGCCAGTCATCGCGACCGCTGCGCAGACTGGGGAGCCAAGCGTTCTCTTTGCCGGGCACACTCACGCGCCCCAGTCCCGACAAGACCGGTTGCGGACCAATCTCAACAAATACGTTGCCACCCTTGTCGGCAATAGCTTGAATCCCGTCCGCGAAACGGACTGCTTCGCGGAGATGCTGCCGCCAGTAATCTGGCTTGATGAACGTGTCCTTTGATAGCTCACCGGTGAGATTCGCAGCGATTGGAAATGAAGCAGGCTTCATCTCAATTGAGGTAACGGCTTGTTCGAACTCGTCGAGAATGGGTTCCATCAGGGGCGAATGAAACGCATGGGAAACGGTTAATCGAGTCGCGCGAATGCCTTCGTTTTGACACAGCTCGGCCATCTCGTCAATCGCTTCGGCCGCACCACTAAGTACCGTTTGCTGCGGGCTGTTGACGGCAGCCACACTGACATTCGTCGAGTGCCCATTGACCAGGGTCGAGATTCGATCGGCACCGGCCGACACCGCAAGCATGGCACCACCGGCTGGCAGGCTTTGCATCAGCTTTCCACGCAGAGCGATCAAACGTAGCGCATCTTCCAACGAGAAGACACCCGCCGCACAAGCTGCCACGTACTCGCCAACACTATGACCGATGGCCATGCTCGGCGTCACGCCCCAGGACTTCCAAAGCTCGTACAGCGCGTATTCGGTCGCGAACAGCGTTGGCTGCGACATGGCTGTTTGATGGATCGTCTTGCTTTCGCTATCCGCGAACAGCACGTCCAAGAGCGGTACGTTATACTTGGCCAACTCTGCGGCACAGCGATCGATCGCATCGCGATACACGGGCTGCGTATCATATAATTCGCGTCCCATTCCAGGGTACTGCGAGCCTTGGCCGGTAAAGAGAAACACCACCTTGTTACGGCGACGCACAATCTCGCCGTTCGACGGCGTTTTCTCGGCCAACTTTTGTAGAGCCGCGACCGCGTCTTCTTTGGTTGTGGCGTTTACCGTTGTGCGAACGTCAAGCGTCGACCGGCCGACCGCGACACTATGGGCGAAGTCTGCCAACGAAACATCTTCGCTCTTGAGCGCTTCCAAATAACGTTCGGCCAACAGCGGCAAACCATCGGCCGTTTGCGTCGATAGAGGAATAATATGCCGCGGTCGTTCCTGCTCCGGCTTCTCGGTGCTCGGTGACGATTTCGAAACGTAGTCGCCAACGATCAAATGGCAGTTCGTACCACCAAAGCCAAACGCGCTCACCCCGGCGGTGCGCTCGCCCGGTTTGGAATTCCACGACTTCGCTTCGGTGACGATTTCGACCTGGGCGCCGCGAAGGTCAATGTAGGGATTGAGCGTTTCGAAGTTCAAATGAGGCGGAATTTGCCCCTTCGAGAGCGAGAGCACCAGTTTCAACAGGCCAGCGACACCAGCGGCTGATTCGAGGTGGCCGATATTGGTTTTGACGCTCCCGATACGCAACGGTTGCTTCTCGTCTCGATCGGTCCCCAGCACTGTCTTCAAGCTGCGTACTTCGATCGGATCGCCCAGCGAGGTGCCGGTCCCATGGGCTTCGATCAACTCGATCGCTTGGGGTTCCAGATTGGCATCGGCTAAGGCAGCGCGCAACACTTCTTGCTGCGACGGACCATTGGGCGCCGTAAGCCCGTTGGTCAATCCATCTTGATTGACAGCTGTCCCCTGGATGACGGCCAAAATCCGATCACCATCGCGTTCGGCATCGCTCAAGCGTTTCAGGATGACGGCGCCGCAACCTTCGCCGCGCACATAGCCATCGGCTTTCGCATCGAAGGTTTTGCAGCGGCCATCTGGGGCCATCATGCGGGCCTGACAGAAGGTGATCGTTCCTTCCGGTGTCAGGATCAGATTCACACCGGCGGCGACGGCCAGATCGGTCTCGCCCGATTGCAAACCTTGACAAGCGAGATGGGCCGCGACCAACGATGAACTACACGCCGTATCGACCGCAATGCTAGGGCCACGGAAGTTGAACAGGTAACTCAGACGATTGGCAGCGATCGAAAGACTGGTTCCGGTGGCGCTGTAAGCACTAAGCGATTCGAGCCCACGGAAGAGCAGACGTTGATAGTCGCTGTTGCTGATACCAACGTACACACCGGTGGCGCTATCGCCGAGCGACTTGACCGGAATGCCGGCATCTTCGAATGCTTCCCAAGTCACTTCAAGCAGTAAGCGTTGCTGCGGATCCATCTTCTCGGCTTCGCGTCCGCTGATGCCGAACAGGGTCGGATCGAAGTCGGCCACATTGCCGAGGAAGCCTCCCTTGCGGGTATACATCTTGCCAGGCGTGGCCGGCTCGGGATCGAAAAGGCGATCGACATCCCAGCGATCCGGCGGGACGTCACCAATGGCGTCGCGCCCTTCGATCAGAAGATTCCAAAAGGCTTCCGGGCTGTCGGCCCCCGGCAAACGACAACCGATTCCGATAACGGCAATCGGCTCATGTTTAGGCTGCATCGAAAAGACTTCCGTCGCAGGTTATTAGGTGCAGGCAGCGACTTGGTACGCCAGCGTCCAACGCTTTATTGACCCGCTAGATAGTTCGAGAACTCTTCGATCGTGGGGTAATCGTACACGATCGTAGGATCAATCCGTTTTCCCAACCAGTTCTCCAGGTCCCCGGTCATACCGATGGCGGTGGCTGAATCTAGGGCAAAGGAATCGAAGGTCGCGCTGGGGTCGATCGAGCTAGGCTTGGCGTCCAACTCTTTGGCTAGATAATCGATAATCCAATCTTGGATTTCTTCGGCGGATTTGGTTGCGTCGCCGGAGGGTCCGGATTGATCGGCAGTCATTACAAACCTCGTGGCTAAGGGTAACGCTTCAGTTTACCGCTTATCCGCCGAATCGACCACTGACCCAACCGAACGTTTTGATCTCAGGCGACTCGACATGCGTCGAGCCAACAGCACCCACAAACCCTTCGCACGGTGCGAGTTCCATCAATCGAATCGCCGGCTTTTCCGGAAAGAGATTGAAATGATTTACGACCTTACGCGCTTCGGGAGCCTGTAAATCAAGGGTCAGCCGATCGAGCGGAGCTCGCAGTCCCACGCCGACTGCCTTTAAATACGCCTCTTTGTGGGTCCAGAACCGTAAGAAGTGGCGGTGACGATCTTCCTCTTGCTGATCGCAGATGTCCTTACGCTCGGCATCGGAAAGGCATCTCTGGAGCATGCTAGCGAAGCTGCGAACCTCTCGGACCTGTTCAATGTCGACGCCAACTTCGGCATCTCGCGAGACGGCGATGACCGCCAACTCGCCCGAATGGGTCAGATTGAATCGAATACCATCCGCTTGAACGGCAACAACATTCGGCTTGCCGAACTGGCCAGTCTCGTAGGCGATCTCGCTAGGTCGCACACCAACATACCGCGCCAAGATATCACGCAGGGCAGCATGATAGACCACGAACTGTTGAGCTTGAGCTTCCCGGAAAAACTTCCCAGCGCGCAGCTGCTCGGCATCGGAGAGCTGCTTGTGAAGCTGATCGACGGAATCGATACCCTCGTCGAGGGAGATTCGCCACAAGTGAAGCTCGTTTTGGGCGATTTCCAGTTGACGCGTCGGACGCGGCAGTGGAAACGGTTTCGTGGAAAGCTGAATCATGAAGGTGGGCCCGTATGGGTGTGCCGTGATCGGACATGCGCCCGTCTCTGTGGACGGAATCGGCGTTTTTCGGGTCCCAGGGCCATTGTTTTCGACCAAGCGGGAGTAATCCGAAGAATCGCAATAGCTTCGCATGCGAAGCAAATCGAACTCACGGTTGTTGGCTGGGGTAGCGTCTGCCGATAAAGCCCCGACAATCCAGCCCTAAAACGAAGGTATCCCCGAGAGGCACTGGAACACAGGATCAAATAGGCAAACTAGATCAATATTTATGCGCCGCAACCTCAGCGCCAATCCCCTAAATTAAAATCCCCCTGAAGTGACTAGGCATTCCATCTCAAGGGAGACTGATCCTTCTAGTTATCTCGATTAATTCGAAGAGGTTGCTTCTAAAACGGACCACTTTTCAGCATCTCGCATCCCCCCAAACGAACGAGACACTCTCGACATCTCGCTTTAAGATGCCAATTAGTCGGCATACTGGGTCGGATCGAGCAGGCCGTTCCCGCTGAATGCTTCCTTTCGCTCGACGCAGGCCCCGCACTTGCCGCAGTGTAGATCGAGGCCTTTGTAACAGGTCCATGTCTTCTCAAACGGAACCCCCAGATCGACTCCCCGTTTGGCAATCTGTCCTTTGTCCAAATGGACGAAGGGACGCCACAATTCGATGGGATTCCAGTCGCAAAGCCGCGCGGCCTGGTCCATTGCCTCGGCAAATTCAGGGCGACAATCTGGGTAAATCGCATGATCGCCGCTGTGGGCTCCATAAGCGACGGCATTGAACTTATTGGCCGCTGCCGACGCAATCGCAACCGATAGAAGCAGCATGTTACGGTTCGGGACAACCGTTTGCTTCATACTTTCTTCCGCATAATGCCCTTCAGGAACTTCCATGTCGCGGCCAGATAAGCTGTTATTGCCGAAGATCGGATTGATCGCAGAAAGATCGGCAACCTGGTGCGGAACGTTCACTCCTTCACACAGTTGACGGGCATAATCCAACTCTTTCACATGGCGCTGCCCATAGTCGACCGAAATGGCCCGAGTTTCGTGACCTTCCGCCAGAATGTAATAAAGGAGCGTGGCCGAATCCATTCCGCCAGAAACTACGACCACAACCTTTGCCATGCGAATTCCTTCCATCAATTCCAGAAGCGAGTGAATAGTCCCCAGTCTAGCGCTTCGTCTGACAGCTGAAAACTGCCGCTCCCGGTGGCTTTTCGGAAGCGATAGCCGAAGACAAATAAACTTGCAAATCGGGCGAACGATTCATTACACTCAAAGTTGCGAATGTGCTCCCACCTTGCGGCATCCCCCTCTCGCCAATTCAGCGAACCTTGCCGTTTGCTCCTTCCTTTTCCTATTTCTTCGATTTCCCACCCCAGGTTACCTTATGGCGGTTTCTCGTGCATTTCTGACGATGATCCTCATCGCGCCGACCCTTGCGACGGCGGAAGAACTGGCCGATACTCCCGCGAAACAGGTCAGCTACTTCCGGGATGTTCGCCCAATTGTTCAAGCCAATTGCCAAGGTTGTCATCAACCGGCGAAACGGGGCGGCGACTATTTAATGACTGATTTCCAGGGGCTTCTAGCCAGTGGCGAGTCTGGAACAGCGGCGGTTGTGGCCGGCAATCCGGCGGAAAGCTATCTAGTCGAATTGATCACTCCGGTCGATGGCAAGTCGGAAATGCCGAAAGGGAAAGCGCCGCTGTCCGAGACCGATCGGCAAACGATCGTGCAGTGGATCGAACAGGGCGCGAAAGACGATACGCCGGAATCCGCCAAGGCGCAGTACGACGCCGAGCATCCTCCGACCTATGTTCGCCCGCCTGTACTGACCAGCGTCGCATTCTCGCCGGATGGAGCAACGCTGGCGGTTAGCGGCTATCACGAAGTGGTCCTTCAGAAAGCCGACGGTAGTGGCGAGTTCGGCCGTTTGGTCGGCATGTCCGAGCGGATCGAATCCATCGCGTTCTCACCCGACGGAAGTCAACTTGCGGTCGCTGGCGGTTCGCCAGGCCGGCTGGGTGAGCTGCAAATGTGGGACGTGACGGATAGGAAGTTGGCCTATTCGATTCCTGTTTCCTATGACAACGTCTATGGTGTCAGTTGGTCTCCGGACGGCAAATTCGTTGCGATCGGCTGTGGCGATAACTCAGTCCGCGGTTACGAGGCCGCAACCGGTAAACAGGTATTCTTTAACGGTGCACATGGAGATTGGGCGCTCGATACGGTCTTCTCGAAGGATGGATCCCACCTGGTTTCGGTCAGCCGTGATATGGCAGTAAAGCTCTACGAAGTGAAGACACAGCGATTCGTTGACAACGTCACTAGCATCACGCCAGGCGCACTTAAAGGGGGCATCAACGCAGTTGCTCGCTTCCCGGGGGAAGACCAGGTCCTGATTGGCGGAGCAGACGGGACGCCGAAGATTTACCGCCTGTTCCGCGAGAAGGCCCGTAAGATCGGCGACGACTTCAACAAGATCAAAGACTTCCCCGAGATGCCTGGCCGCATCTACGACGTCGCGTTTACTTCCGACGCCAAGAAGGCCGTGGCTTGCAGCAGCTTAGATGGCGATGGTTTCGTCCATGTGTTCGACGTCGAAAGCGGCAAGAAGTTGCTTGAACTTGAAGGTCCGCTGCATGCGATTTATTCGATCAGCGTTTCTCCTGACAACAAGCGAATTGCCTCCGTTGGCTTCGACGGCAAGATCGTTCTACATGATTTGGAATCGGGAAAGCAGTTAAAGCAGTTCGCAGCCGTCCCCATTTCACCACAGACCGCATCGACCAAATAACTTACTGCCTGACGGCGTTTTGCCTGATTAGGATTCGAGAAGCATGTTTCAAAAAGCCCTCCTCACCGGTCTGTTTCTGGTTGGTTTCGCCCTACCTGCCTTCGCGGAAGAATCGACCAATCGCATTCCCGCTGGCAAGTCGATCGAGAAAGTAACCGCCTTTCCGGAGAAGCTGAGTTTGGAAGGTCCGTTCGCCTATGCCCAGGTGTTAATCACAGCTCACCTGGAAAGTGGCGAACAGGTCGATCTGACGCGTCTGGCGAAACGAGTTGACACTTCCGGTGCGGTCGAAGTGAGCGAAAGCGGACTTGTCTCGCCGCTGATGGACGCCAGTGGCGAGTTGGTATTCGAGGCGGCGGGACAGGAAGTCAAGATTCCTTACGAGGTGAAGGATTCCCACGCCGACTATCAAGCCGACTTCGTTCGGGATGTCACCCCAGCGATGAGCAAGATGGGTTGCAACCAAGGAACCTGTCACGGGGCGAAGGATGGCAAGAACGGTTTCAAGCTGTCACTACGTGGTTACGATCCGCTGTACGATCACCGTGCCCTGGTCGACGACGTCGCTGGACGCCGCTTCAACCGAGCCGTGCCCGAGCAAAGCTTGATGCTACTGAAAACAACCGGTGTGGTTCCGCATGTTGGCGGTCAACTCACCAAGCCAGGCGAGCGACACTACGAAATCCTCGAGAATTGGATCGCCGGGGGTGTGCAGCTGAAACTTGATTCACCGAAAGTCGCCAAGATCGATCTCTACCCACAAAACCCAACCGTCCCGCTGCCCGGCATGACGCAGCAGTTTGCCGTCTATGCGACGCTGACCGATGGGAAAGTGATTGATGTGACCGCTGATTCGTTCATCAGCAGCGGAGATATCGAAGTTGCCACCGCCGATGAACGAGGCGTACTGAAACTGCTTCGACGTGGCGAAGCTCCCGTGCTCGCTCGCTTCGACGGAGCTTACGATGCGACGACCGTTACCGTGATGGGCGACCGTACTGGCTTCGAGTGGACCGAGCAGCCCGAGAATAACTACATCGACGAATTGGTAGATCAAAAGCTGCAGCGTGTGAAAGTGCAATCGTCCGGGCTCTGTACCGACGATCAATTCGTCCGCCGGCTCTATCTTGACCTGACCGGTCTTCCACCGACTGCCGACCAGGTTCGCACTTTCCTAGAAGACTCACGCCCATCGAAAGAAAAGCGAGATGCGTTAATCGACCAACTGCTTGGCAGTGGGCCGTATGTCGAGTACTGGACCAACAAGTGGTGTGATCTGCTCCAGGTCAATCAGAAATACTTAGGCGATCCTGGCGTGCATGCCTTGCGAAACTGGGTAAAAAATGCGGTCGCCTCGAACATGCCGTACGACCAAATGGTATACGAAATCTTGACCGCTTCCGGCTCCACACTCGATCACCCGGCTAGTGCTTACTACAAGATCTTGCGAACGCCGGAAGACACGATGGAGAATACGACGCAGCTATTCCTGGCGGTTCGCTTTAACTGCAACAAGTGCCACGATCATCCATTCGAGCGCTGGACGCAGAGTCAGTACTACCACATGTCGGCCTTCTTCGCTCAAATCGGCCGCAAGGAAGACAAGCGTTTCGCGGGTCAGCGTATTGGGGGCTCGGCCGTGGAAGGTGCTACGCCGCTTGTCGAGGTGATTTACGATACCGGCAGCGGGGAAGTGAAGCACCAATTGACCGGCAAAATCTCAGAACCGGAGTTCCCTTATCAACAAGACTTAGCCGAAGACAAGGGTTCGCGGCGTGAAGAACTGGCCGACTGGATCACCGACCCGAACAACCAATACTTCGCCTCGAGCTACGTGAATCGCATGTGGGGTTATTTGCTAGGCCGTGGCATCATCGAGCCAATCGATGATATCCGAGCCGGCAATCCGCCAACCAACCCAGAACTGCTAGATGCGTTGACGAAAAGCTTTGTCGAAAGTGGTTTCGACACACGTCACATTATGCGCGAGATCTGCCGTTCGCGCGTCTACCAGCAATCGATCAAGACGAATCAGTGGAACGAAGACGATGGCATCAACTTCTCGCACGCAATTCCACGGCGATTGCCTGCGGAGGTCTTGTTTGATTCGATTCATCAGGTTACCGGCAGCATGTACAACTTGCCGCAACTTCCTTCCGGCTTCCGGGCGGCTCAGCTGCCAGGTTCGGACGTGAGCATTCCCTTTTTGGACGACTTCGGTCGACCGGCTCGCGAAAGCTCGTGCGAGTGCGAACGAGCGACCGGCGTGATGCTTGGCCCCGTGATGAAGCTTGTCAATGGACCGGTCATCAACAACGCGATCTCGGATAGCAATAACGCGCTGTCAAAACTCTCGAAAGAGATCCCCGACGATAGCAAGTTAATCGACGAGGTCTTCCTCCGCTTCCTGGGTCGTCATCCGAGTGACGAAGAAACCAAGCTCGGAATCGATCTGTTAAACCAGCCGACGCCTGATCTGGCGATGGCGGAAACGGCACTGAAGAACTATCGCGATGAACTCCTGGCCAAGATGCCGCAATGGGAAGCGTCGTTGAGCCGGGTCGCCAGTTGGACAACCATGAAGATGGCCTCTGGCAGTTCACGTGAAGGGGCAACGTTTACTTCGCGCGACGACCAGGCAGTGTTAGTCTCAGGGCCGCTCAACAAAGATCTTTATGAAGTCGTTTTCGATCTCCCGGAAGGTCCGCTCACGGGGCTTCGCTTGGAAGTACTTCCAGATGACAGCCTACCTTCCAAGGGACCTGGCCGTGCTCCGAACGGCAACTTCGTGATCAACGAGCTCACGGCCGAGATTCGCCTGGCCGACGGCAAACCAAGCGAGAAGGTATCGTTCGGCAGGTCCGAAGCAACGTTCTCGCAAGCTGGCTGGGATGTAAGTGGCGCAGTCGACGGCAACCTTGGCAGTGGCTGGGCTGTTAGTCCCCGCTTTGGTGAAAAGCACACCGCACTTTTTGAGGTGGATGGAGACGTTTCCGTACCAGCTGGCGCCAAGTTGGTCGTGCGAATGGATCAGCAGTTCCAAGATAGCAAACATATTTTGGGCTGTTTCCGTCTGTCAGCGACCGCGAGCGAGCGTCCGGTACAACTGGAAAGCAACGTCCCGGCCGATATCCGTGCAATCGTCAGCAAACCTGCCGACCAGCGGACCGACATCGAGAAAGAAAAGCTGTTGACGCTTTATCTTTCCAAGGACAAAACGCTGAAGGACCTAGAGGCGAAACAAAAGCAAGCAGCAATGCTCGACTCGAATCGCCGCCTAGCCGGCCTGCAAGATCTGGCTTGGGCCCTGATTAATAGCCCGGCCTTCTTGTTCAATCGGTAACCGAAGCAGCAAATCGTGCCCTGCGTTCCACTCACAGGAAGGGGCCATGGTCGAACACCTCTATCAGTGGGCTCGACCGTCTGCCAAAATCAGCGCGTTAAAAGTAGGAAACCTTTTGCGGTTCCGTGCGGTACTAACTGACATAGAATTGACCGCTCCATGCTAATAACGCACGATTTAACGAAGAAATATGGCAAATTCCTGGCCCTCGATCATGCCAATATCGAGATTGCCGAGGGAGAATGTTGCGGCGTTCTTGGGCCGAATGGGGCAGGGAAGTCAACTCTTTTCCGACTTCTGATGGGTTTTCTGAGTCCCAGCCACGGTACGGCAACCATCGGCGGGAGAGACTGCCAGCACGACAAGGTCGGTGTGCACAGCCTCGTCTCGTATTTGCCTGGCGACGTTCGCCTTTTCGACGAAATGAAGGGACGCGATGTCCTGGAATTCTTTGCCGACATCCATCCTCGTGGCAACCGCGATCGCTCGTACGCAACGGCCAAGCGACTGGATCTCGATATTAGTCGACGCGTGGGCTACATGAGTACCGGGATGCGGCAGAAACTGGGACTCTCGATTGCGCTCTCGACAGACGCGCCAATGCTGATCATGGACGAGCCAACCACCAGCTTAGATCCCAACGTGCGGGCCGAAGTGATTCGGATGATCGGTGAAGCCCACAAATCTGGACGTACCGTCGTGATTTGCTCGCACGTGCTCTCCGAGATCGAAGACATCTGCAACCGTGCGATTATTATGCGGCAAGGCAACGTGGTACACGACCAGAATCTGCATGATTTGGCCCGGCGGCATGCCGTCAGCTTTGAGTTCGATAAACCATTACCGAGTATTCCGGAGTCGCTGCGTGATCGGATCGCCGGCATTCGTCAATCGGAATCGCAAGTGACTGTGGAAACCGAAGGGGACCTCCGCGACGTGATGGGTTGGCTCGCGCAACTTCCTTTAACCAATCTCAAAGCCCAACGATTAGGCCTTCGCGAAGTGTACGATCGATATCATGCTCCAGAAAGCGAGCGTGCCGCATGACGCTGGCAATGCTACGACAAGTTTGGCGAGAATCGCGACTATTGATGCTCGGCTGCTCGATCGTGCTATTCATCTTTTGCTGGATCCGAGTCTGGCTGGTGGGGAGAATCGACATGAGCCGTTTTCAGGGAATCCTGGAAATTTTACGGCCAGAGTTCGAGAATTTTTCGCCCGTCGACTTTGAGCAAGCCCTGACTTACCCAGGCCGTGTGGCATTTACGTTCACTGAGCCGATGGTCGTTTTTCTGATTGTGATTTGGGGTATCGCACGTGGCAGCGACGCGGTCAGCGGACCGCTGGGACGTGGCACAATGGAGATGATGCTCTCGCAACCAGTCAGCCGCTTTCGCTACATGATGTGTAAGAATGTCATTACGTTGATTGGTGCCATGGCGATCGCCGTGAGTGCTTGGGCTGGAATGGCCGGCAGTATCGAGACGACCACGGTTAAACGGGAAACGCAACCGATCAAAATGCAGATTCCCTTGGTGAAGATCGAAGTCGAGATACCGTTCACCAAAGATCCGAACGCGCCGGAAAGAACGCCTCTATCGGATTTCGTCGACAAAGAAGACATGCTTGCTTCGGCGTTGGATTTGATGTCACTAGGAATTTTCTTCGGCGGTTTCACCACGCTGATGTCTTCTTGGGATCAGTATCGATGGCGGACGATCGCGATTGCCACCGGGTTTCTCATCGCGCAGTTGCTCTTACGTGTGATGTCCCTTTCGGTTGAAGACATGGCATGGCTCAAGTACACAACCATCTTCTCTCTTTACGAACCGGAGGTTCTGGTCAGTTACGCTGTCCACCATCGGGGAGCGGAATGGAGTTTCTGGTTCCGCCCTACACCAGAAACCTGGAAATTGGGCGGCTTGGCCTACATCAGCATCCTGACCGGCGGTGGCCTGGCTGGCTTCGGTCTGGCGACATGGATCTTTTGTCGACGTGACCTTCCGGCCCCGGTATAAACGCGACCATTGAAGTCAGGGAGATGGCAGACCGCGCCTAAAAGACCGATGCTTTTTAGTTTCTTAGAATGGGGCCCGCGTGATGCCGTCGACCGACAACCAAGCGGATACGAATCACGCCGAATCGGACTCGCCGTCGCCATCGAGCACGACGGCCATGTTTGCGATAGAAACACAAAAAGCCACATGTAATCATGTGGCTTTTTGTGTTGCAAAGCACGGGAGGAGGGACTCGAACCCCCAACCCTTGGTTCCGAAGACCAATGCTCTATCCATTGAGCTACTCCCGCTTGCCTGTGCGGTAATTTGGTGATGATACCATTTTCGCGAATCACCGCAACTACAGGCCCAGACAGTCGGTGCACGTTGCTGGTTCGCTAGTAGCTGTTAAGATGTCCCACTTGCGCACTACTCGCGAAACGCCCCAATGTGAGGCATAATACGGTCGGCAGCCAGTTGCCGCGAACCCCATCGCTTCCCGAGCAGAACTCCTCAAGTCTATGGCTAGCATCACGTTGCGGATTATTGACGGCGCCGATCGGGGAGCAGTCTACGAGGGGCTAGAAACACCCGTTTCTATCGGTCGCGAAGAGGGTAACACGCTACAGCTGAAGGACGACCGAGTCAGTCGCTTCCATCTAAAGATTCAGGAAGATCACAACAAGATCGTTCTAACCGATCTGGAAAGCACCAACGGAACTCGTGTTAACGGCGAAGATGTCCACCTAAGAATCTTGCGCCACGGCGACATGATTCAGGTTGGCCGCTCGGTCATTATTTACGGCTCGGAAAAACAAATCGCGGTGCGTTTGGCCGCACTTCGTAAGCAACAGGAAGCCCAGAACGGCGACCTTCCAGACGACGATCGCACCTCTGGCCCAGGCGAATCGGTCGAGGCGGAGTCGTCACTCGAATTCGAGCTGAACTGGAACGCTCAGCAAGATGATCTGCAAGCGGCCATTTATTCGTTGCAACCGCCGGAACTCCCGGAACGGCTTAGCCCCGCCCAAGCCGCACAGCTTGCCGAATTGATGGACTACATCCATATTCGCATCCGGCACTTGCTAGTTAGTGTGGAAGTGAACGAGCGGACGGAGAACGTGGTGCTGGAAATGCGCGAGTGGCAAAGTTTGCTCGACCTTCAAGCGCGACTAGCCGTTCTACTACGTAGCATTGGCGAGCCAGAGTAAACTTCATCCTTATAGCCGAACGTGACTTACGTCTTTCGGTTTTCATTCTTCGTCAACGTGATAGAATCGTGGCGTTGATGATTCTTCTCGCTGCGGCAAATCTAAGAAGCCGCGGCCCAGTCCAGGGAGCGGAGCCTGAATGAGCCAGTCGTTCGTCCATTTGCATTGCCATTCGCATTACAGCCTTCTGGACGGAGCGGGGCCAATCCCCAAACTGGTCACGCGTGCCAAAGAGCACGGAATGAACGCCCTGGCCCTGACCGATCACGGAAATCTGCATGGGGCCTTGCAGTTCTACAACACCTGCAAAGCGAATGAAATCAACCCGATCATTGGGTACGAGGCCTACATCGCCCCCGGAAGTCGCCTGGAGAAATCAGGCGGCATGCGCGGGTCGAATTATCACCTGACGCTACTCGCACAGAACAAGATCGGCTTCAAAAACCTGATCAAGTTGGCCTCAGCGGCTTACCTGGAAGGTTTCTATTTCAAGCCGCGGATCGATAAGGAATTGCTGGAGAAATACAACGAGGGCATCATTTGCCTGAGTGGTTGCGTTTCCAGCGAATTCTCGAAGATCGTGATGCGCGGTACCGATACCGCGGAAGTTATCAAAGAAGCGAGTGATACGGCCGGCTGGTTTCGGAAGCTGTTCGGCGAACGGTATTTCGTCGAGATCATGAACAACGGCCTCGACATCCAGAAGATGCAACTGGACGGTGCCGTCGATGTTGCCAACAAGCTGGGCTTGCCATTGGTTGCCACCAGCGACACGCACTATGTCGACCAAAGCGATGCCGAGGCACAAGATATTCTGCTGTGCGTGAACACGGGTAAATTCCGGACTGACGCCTCACGGATGAAGATGGAGAACGACCAGTTCTACCTCCGTAGTCCGGACGATATGTACGCCAGTTTCCCTGGGCTGGAAGATGCTTGCTCACGCAGCCAGGAAATTGCCAACACGGTCGATATCGATTTGGAACTGGGCAAGCGTCATTTCCCGTCGTTTAAGATCCCTGGCGAGAAGACGGCCGACGAATATCTCCGCGAGCTGTGTATACAAGGGCTGAAAGAACGCTACGAGGGGAACGACGAGATGTTGCTTCCCAACGGCGAGCTAAGCGAGGTCGTGATGGCCCGCTTGGACCGCGAACTCGGCGTGATCAGCCGACTTGGCTTTCCGAACTACTTCCTCATCGTGTGGGATTTCGTGGTGGAAGCCCGGAAGCAGAACATTCCGGCCACGGCTCGTGGTAGCGGTGTGGGCGCGATTGTCTGTTACGCGCTTTACATGAGCCACGTATGCCCGATTAAGTATGACTTGCTGTTCGAGCGATTCCTTGATGAAAATCGCTTGGAAGCCCCTGATATCGATATCGACTTCGATAAAGAACGTCGGGGCATGGTCATCAAATATGTGAAGGATAAGTACGGCGAAGCGAACGTTGCCCAGATTGGTACGTTCGGTACGCTGGCGGCCCGGGCCGCGATTAAAGACGTCGGCCGTGCGATGGGCTTGCCGCTGGATATGGTCAACGAAGTGACCGGCATGGTGCCTGATCAGCTTGGCATCAAGCTGAAAGCGGCACTCGAGCAGAGCGAAGAAATGCAGGCCGCGTACAACGCGAACCCTGACATTCGCGAACTGCTTAACCTGGCGATGAAGATCGAAGGGCTTGCTCGTAACGTCGGGACGCACGCTGCGGCGGTGGTGATCGCCGACGAACCGCTGACCGAATACGTTCCGCTATGCCGCGTTTCGGGCAAAGAAGACATCATCACCCAATGGTCGATGAACGACGTCGAAGCGGCCGGCCTTTTGAAGATGGACTTCCTCGGCCTGCGTAACTTGACGATCCTGCGAAATGCGATCGATCTGATCAAGAAGGTGCGCGGCGAAGACCTCGACATTCTACGACTTCCGCTAGACGACAAAGCCAGCTTTGATTTGCTACGACGTGGCGAAACGAAGGGCGTGTTCCAGTTGGAAAGTGGTGGTATTCGTGATTTGCTCAAGCGAATGAAGCCGGACAGCTTCTTAGATATCATCGCGACGAATGCTCTTTATCGACCTGGTCCGCTGGAAGGCGGGATGGTCGACGACTACATCGAGGTGAAGCACGGTCGGAAGGAAGCCGTGTACAAACACCAGGTGCTGAAAGACGTTCTGGAAGAGACCAACGGTGTGATGGTCTACCAGGAACAGGTGATGCGGATTCTGAACCGCCTAGGCGGTATTCCGCTCGCAAAAGCGTACACCTGTATCAAAGCGATTAGTAAAAAGAAAGAATCGATCATCCAGGCCAACCGGGAACAGTTCCTGATTGGTGCCCAGGAGAAAGGTCTGTCGAAGCAGGAAGCGACTGACTTCTGGGACATGATTGTTAAATTCGCGGGATACGGCTTTAACAAAAGCCACTCGACCGCTTACGCTTTGGTCGCCTATCAAACGGCCTATCTCAAAGCGCACTATCCGATCGAATTCATGGCCGCGCTCCTTTCTGGTGACATCTCAGGGCGTAACTTCAAAACGAAGGATTCCCTGGTCGAGCACATGGAAGACGCCGAGCGGATGAACATCGAAGTTGCTCCGCCTGATGTGAACAACTCGGACGAAGAATTCACCGTTAAAGATGGTAAAATCGTGTTCGCGCTCAGCGCCATCAAGGGCTGCGGTGGCGGCGCTGCCGAAGCAATTGTAGCGGCTCGCGAAAAAGATGGTCCCTTCACCGATATCTACGACTTCTGCGAACGAGTCGATCATTCGCAATGCAGCAAGGCGGCCATCGAAACGCTGATCAAAGCAGGGGCGTTCGACAACATGGGTGGAACGCGTGCCCAGTACGCGGCAGCCCTCGACAAGGCTATCCAGTCAGGCGCATCCGCTCTGGCCGATCGGAAGTCTGGTCAAAAGAACCTGTTTGCCGCAGTCGAAGACACTGCCGAAGCTGCAAAGTCGGTCGTCCTGCCTGACGTTCAACCCTGGCCAGACAAGGAGAAGCTGGGCTACGAGAAGGAGTGCCTTGGTTTCTATTGGTCGAGCCACCCGCTGGCTGAATACTCACGTAAGTTCGAGATGTGCTGTTCGCACCGTACTTCGAATCTCGCCGGCGTGAAAGACAAGACCGAAGTCACACTGGGTGGCATGGTCTCGTCGATTAAGCTGGCACACACGCGGAAAGCTCGCCCCGGCAGCACACATACCAAATACGCCAACTTCGACTTGGAAGACGTCGACGGCGGCATCCGCTGCATCATGTGGCCAGAGGACTTCGCCAAGATGGGCGAGCAACTGCGTCCTGATGGGGTGTATATCGTCTCCGGGCGTCTTGATCGAAGGGGCAACGATGACGAAGCCAACTTGATCGTCAACGAGCTGATTCCGATTGAAGATGTCGAAACTCGGTATGCCCGTGGTGTGATGGTCCGGGTCGACGAGAAAACCCATGGCGAAAGCACCCTGGGCACCCTGGTCGAGATTGTCCGGGGTTATCCTGGAAATTGCGAATTGCGGCTGATGCTGGTCCTGGGAGACGGTCGTCAAGTTGCCTTGCGAAGTAAGAAGGGGGTCGACCTATCGCCGGAAATGAGAAACCGCGTCGACGAGCTTCTCGGGGAAGGAAATTTTGAGTTGCTTCTCAGACGCCCCGCGAACGGCGGGGTGAGAAACTCGGCATAGCGATCGCTAACCAATGGAATAATCGACACTTACATCAATTATTCCGGTTATGCATGGACCGTACTAGTCGTCGGCCAGCGAATCGATCCTCTTTTCGCTATTTGCTTGCCTTTCCTATTCCCTCAAATTAAGATCACTAGTATCCCTTGCCCAATTCTGGGTCAATTCAGGGACAGTATGCCTTGATCATGCCATAATTTGGATTGTGACAATTGAGTTTGTCACTCGTGTGAAATGGCCTGCTTGGACGAACGTCCACCAATCTTCCCCCTTTTCGAGCTCGACTGCATCCAGGGATCTATTATGGATTTGCGACTTTTGAAGCTGTTCTCGGCGCTCTCGGTCGCCATGGTGTTGCTCTGTGGAAACAACGCCTTTGCCCAGACCACGAATAACAATAATACAACCAACATCAACAACGTGGCTTCCGGTGTTTACGTTGACCCGCAAGGCGTGTTGAAGATGCGTCGGGCCAACGATCCGACGGGTCAGCTGATGCGTCAACGCGTTCAGCAGGCGACGGCAGTTCTGGCTCCGGAACTGAATCGCCCGAGCAAGCTTCGTAAGATCTCGCTCAACCGTCTCGAAAAGGCTGCCGCCGAAGCTGCTGCCAAGGGTGGCGGACTTCCAGAAGAAATGAAGAACCTCGCCGGTCTTACCGAGATCCGCTACGTTTTCTACTACCCTGAAACCAAAGACATCGTGATCGCCGGTATGGCGGAAGGGTTCGTGAAGGACCTCAACGGAGTCAACGTTGGTACTTACACCGGCAAGGCGACCCTGCAGCTTGAAGACCTGATCGTTGCCCTGCGTGCTTATGGTCCTTATACCAAGGGCGCTGGTCACGTCAGCGTTTCGATCGATCCAACCAAAGAAGGTTTGGAACGTTTGAACAAAGTGATTGCTTCGATCCCGCAGACGAGTGTCCGTCCTGGCGACACTGCGACCATCGTCAACGCGATGAAGAATGCCCTGGGCATGCAGAACGTTTCCGTCCGAGGCATTTCGCCAAACACGCACTTCGCACGCGTGATGGTGGAAGCAGATTACCGGATGAAGCTGATCGGGATTGGCCTGGAACAACCACCAGTCAATATTCCTAGCTACGTCGAGAAGGCCCGCCCAGGTTCGATCGCAGCCAATGCGATGCAGCGATGGTGGTTCGTGCCAAACTACGACTGTGTGATGGTTTCTGAGGATGGTCTGGCGATGCAGTTGCAGGGCGAAGGTGTTCAGTTGGTCGGCGAAAGCGAAGTCGTTACCAACCAAGGTGGTCGCCAGAGGACGAATGCTCAAGATCGCTCTAGCTATATCTTCACCAGCACGTTCACCAAGAAATATCCTGAGCTCGCCGAACGAGAAGCCGTTTATGGTCAGCTGCGTGACCTGATCGACATGATGATCTGTGCCGCTTACATCCAGGAACAAGACTACTACCAACAAAGTGGTTTCGACCTTGGTATCTTCGCTGATGAAGATGGCTACCCAGTCGAAACGGGCAATGCCCCGCAAACCGTGGAAACGGCTGTCAACGCAATCTGGAAGGGCAATCGCCTGCTAACTCCGATCGGTGGCGGTGTCGACATCCAAGCCAAGCTTGCCCTCACCCCAGACAACGTCCAAACGGATGAAAAGGGTGAACTGACCGAAACCCAGAAGGGCATCTCGCTCAACAATCTGGCCCCAGGTCAGTGGTGGTGGGACTAACGTTCTGCTCGCCGAGCAAACCCAATCGAACAGCGCCGAGTCCACAAAACTCGGCGTTTTTCGTTTCTTGGCCTTCCCATCAGATGGCTACCTGGTCGACGTCCGGTTATCGAGATGCCGCTGGGATCTTATAATGATGGGCAATCATCACAACGCACCCCCACAAGGTAACCAAGGGAATCTCGATGAAAACCGCCACGATCCAGACCAACAAGGGCACCATCAAGCTGGAACTGTTCGACGAAAAAGTCCCCAAGACGGTCGCGAACTTCGAGAAGCTGGCCGGCGAAGGCTTCTACGATGGCCTGAAGTTTCATCGCGTGATTCCCGACTTCATGGTCCAAACTGGTTGCCCTAGTGGAACCGGCACCGGTGGCCCCGGCTACAAATTTGCCGACGAGTTCCATCCTGACTTGAAGCATGACGGACCTGGCATCCTTTCAATGGCCAATGCCGGCCCGAACACCAACGGTTCGCAGTTCTTCATCACCCATGTCGAAACCCCTTGGCTCGACAACAAGCACTCGGTCTTCGGTAAGGTTCTGGAAGGCCAGGACATTGTCGACACGATCGAGCAAGGCGACGTGATGGAAAAGGTCACCGTCAGCGAAGGCTAAGATCAAGCCACCGCAATCAATTCAGCAAGCGACCTCCCCTTATGGAGGTCGCTTGTTGCATTTGATATAACCGGAAATCACTTTGGCTGCGGTTGTACCCGATCGACCACCACCACACGGACGTCGCACACGTTGGTATGCGTTGGCCCCGTTTTGATCAACCGATCGAGCGGCTGAAAGAAGTGATAAGCATCGTTCTTATTGAGGTACGCGGCCGGATCGAGGCCGCTCGCTTGCATCGCGTGGATAGACGAGGCATCCATCCAGGCACCTGCGGCATCGGTTGGGCCATCTTCGCCATCGGTTCCTCCACTGAGAATCGCGATTCCCTCGAGGGCCCCGGCACCTTGCTGTGAGATTGCCTCGGCAGTCGCGGCGAGGACAAGTTGTTGGTTTCGTCCCCCTAGTCCGCGTTGTGAATCTTCCACTAATTTGACGACTGGTTCTCCGCCAGTGATCAAACAATCGGGGCCTGCTTCACTTTGCATCTTGTAAGCCATCTTCAACAGATGCATCCCGACGTCCTCGGCTTGTCCTTCCATGCTGGTCGCGCAGTGCATCACATGCGAATAGCCTCGCTTTTCAGCCTCCACCCCAGCGGCATCAACGGCTACGGCGTTGTTGCCAATCACGTAATTCGCCACGCTGCATGTCGTGCGTGAATCATTTCGAGGGTAACGCTCGGCCTTTTCGCTGAGTCGCTTCACGATCGAGGCAAACTTTGGATCTTGATCGGCCGCTAGTTTTTTCAGCACCGCCAAAGCATGAGCTGCCGTGGTCGAATTTGGCACGGTCGGTCCTGACGCAATCACGTCAAGCGGATCACCGAGCACATCCGAGATGATCAAACTGACCAGATTGCCCGCGCGACAGGCCATCGCCAGACCATGCCCCTTGAATCGGCTCAGCTGTTTACGAACAGTGTTCAGCTGCTCGATGTTCGCCCCAGCAGCGCTCAGAAATTTGGTGATCTCCTGCTTCTCGCTTAGGCTCACACCGTCAATCGGAGCGGGCAGCAAAGCCGATCCCCCCCCCGAAATCAAGCAAATACAAAGATCGTGCACGGTCATCGATTCGGCCATCTGCAAGATTCGCCGTGTGATCTCGACACCTTTTTGCGTGGGCGAGTTTTGGCCCGCCGGGCGTCCTGCCTGGAGTTCGATATGGGTCAACTCTTGTACGCAATCTGCCGGCACGCTCAGTAGACCGCGCACCTGCTTTTCGTCGAGCAATTTTTCTCCGAGAGCCCTCTGCAGGCCGATTGCCATGCCGGCTCCCGCTTTGCCACCACCAACGACAAAGATTCGCTTTATCGCCGGCAGATAGAATTCGGACTCGCCGACAAAAAGGGTATCATCAACCACTTCAACGGCATCGTATACCAACTCATCACTACGAACTGCACTGACGCCGGCTTGCCAAATCGCTTGGACATCCTCGGCAAGTTGCTGAGGGGTTCGCTTCATGGTGAAACTCCTTGGCAAGAGAAAAGCGAGAACGGCTTACATGATCCGAATGATATCGGTCCATTGTTGCTTCTGTTCTACCAGAATCTGACCGAGCGGATTATCGTCGTCCGCGCAGCAAACTAAACCAATCAGATAGCCAGTTCCCTGATAATCGACGCGTCCCGACACGGCCGTCCACGGAGTCCCTTCACCATGATGCCCTGGCAAGTTGGCTTGCGTGAAAAAGCGTTGTGAGAAGCCACGTGTGCTCATCTGACCTGGCCAACGGTAAACATCGGGACGATGAGCACGAACAACCGCCATCATCTGCGGAAGGAAATGTTCCATCAAACCACGAAGGGTCTCTTCGCTGATCATATCGTGTCCGCGGCCTGCCTGCGCAACGACAATTGCCACAATCCTTACCGGCACGTTATAAATCCGTACCTCCGGTCCCAATAACGACTTCGGGCCAGAAGGAACCATCGGGTCGATGGCGATTTCAACCGGTTCGACTTCCGGCGGAAGATCCTTCTTTGGTAGCACGTACAGATAGACGATCACGCCCACGACAACGAGCCCGATCACCAATCCCAGCAAAATCGGCGAGATCACTTGTCCCACAAGAACGAGCATTGGAAATGACAAGTCGAAGTTGGCCATCATAGTCCTAGGCAAGCCGTTCGTCGGTCGAGGATGTCACGCAAAGGCAGCTATGCAAACGATCGTAGCGAATAGACACCGCTGATCGCAACTCCTGCGGAGAACAACGCGTGGCACAATTACGGCTGGATCGTCTGAAAACGATTATTACCGTTACCCGTATCGAGTCCAGGTGCGATCTCCGGTCCTCGAGCAGCTTCGTACATGTGGACGGTCACATCATCAAGAAAGACCTGACCGGTATCGGCTAGTTCGAACGTCAGCTGCATCGTATCGTTATTTCCGGTCGCCCGAATGAGCGTAAATTCGGTCCATTCGGCCGCTTCTTTGAGATGCAAACCGAGTTCGCGTCCGCCCAGCGAATCGTAAATCGCCACGCCTCCAGACTCGTCCGAAAGTCGTTGAGGAATGCGGATCCAACCTCGAATCAATACTAAGCGGTCATGCTCTAACTTCACCGGCGCACTATGAATCGCGATCGGCGCCTGCTCAGGTCGAGCATACAACCCTTGGGCGTCAGGTTTCACACGCATCGCCACTGCGTAGTTGCCGCTGTGAGGCTGCTGTGGCGTGAACTCGACCTCCGAGTCAAACCCTGGCTGTGGAGTTTTTACCTGAACCCAACCGCTGTTCAACAAGAACGTTGGATCTTCCATCTGGCCGCCAGGCAAGAGGTTGCCGGCTGGACGGAGATATTGCAAATTTCCCTGCAACCGCGATGCAAAAGGAATCAGGTCGTACGAGATCAGCGTAGGGTTCGTCAGCGGATACTCATACAGGGAAGCCCATTGTTGCCATTGCATCTTCTGTACGCGTGCTACTTTGTTTTCAGCCTGCATCGCCAGGCGATACGCCTCTTGAAGATTCTCCGCTTCGTACATTCGTTCAGCCTGACGCACTTCGGCCCAAGCCTGGTTGATGCCACGCGAGATGGCCGATGACTGGGTGGGGGACTCTAATGCACGGCGAACGCTCTCAGCCAAGTTGAACTCATGCTGGGCGATATCAATCCGCAGCTTCACCAAATTCACTCGGTTTCGCTCGCTGCGATTGATCAAGTCACGAATGACACGGCGATCTTGGGTAAGCACCACGAGCGAGACGTGCTCCATACGATCGAGATGAACTTGCATGTCTCCTAAGCCACGGCTTTGCTCGACCCAGTGAATGCCGGAATCGCCAATCAAATGCGCCTCGGCCGCCATCGGCACACCTCGCACGCTGACGGTAACCTTTCGCTCGGGAACCGGATCAATGACTAGGTGATCGTTCCGACCGGTTCGTACGGCGATTAAAAGAATAGCCGTATCCGTCGCCATGAGCGAAACATGGACGTTGGGATCGTTGCACGAAGCACCTTCCATGCGTCGACCGGCAGCGACCCAGGGCTGGATCAAATCAAGCCGACGATTGATCAGCTCCAATGCAAGCCCGCGCGCTGTATTCGCTGGATGTTCGGCATTGAGTGGCTCGTTGCTTTCAAACAGAACACCCCGAACGCCATTGGCAATCGCCAGGAAGGTTGCTTTCTCAAGTTGAACCGGCTGGAATCCCATCGGCACGCTCGACTGCTGTGCCAAAAGCGAAACTTGTCGCTGTGAGTTCGGGCTGAACTGGGTTGGGATAACCGCCCAGCGGATCGCATTGGGAGAAGCAAACAATCCCCACGATTGCATCCATTGGGCATAATCGGACAAAGACTGCGATGTCCCCAAGGTCGTTCGTCGGGTGGCGATCACATCGCTGTGCTGACTGAAATCGCGAATTCGGTTTTGCGTAATTGCCAAAATCGGTCGTGGTTTTGAACCATCAAGTAGTCGCAGATCAGACGCACGAATCGCAAAGTCGGAGAAGCCGTCTTCGCCACTGGTTACCGGAAGCTCCCAGGCCAACACGGCTGATTGATCGGCGGGCGAACGTTCTTCTGGCGGCGAACTGACGCTCCACATGTTGTAGCGAAGCAGTTCTTGTTGCAATCGCGGAGAAGGGGCCTGACTGGTTCGAATCGCGGTGAAGCCCAACTGCCGAAGCAGACCGAGCGGTTCGCCATTGTAGTCGATGATGCGTGGAACTTCCGGGTGATCGTTGACCTCGATCACCTGACCGTTGGTGGTTGAATCGGAACGCTGTGGAGCCAGCTGCACATTGACACCGGTCGTACCTGGCATCCCGCGAACTCCGCTGCTGGTCTCAGGACGCTGGGTCACCGTTGCCGTTTGCCCTACGTTCAGCATCCCTTCACCGTCCAGGTTATCGATCTGCACGTTGACGGGACCGGGCTTGGTATACAGGTTTAGCACGATGTAGTCGACGTACGCTTCGCGCGGATCGAACTCGGCACCATGCTCGCTTCGCAGGGCGGCCACTTGCTGACGAACTTGCGCATCGATGTCGCGAATTCCGATTGAAGACCAACGGTTGGGTTCACCATACCGATCACCGAAAACCAACGTCACGCGAGGTTGCCGGGTTTGAGGATCGATCGCCCGAGGAAAGACAACACGCGCCGCGACTTGAATCCCTTGTCGATCTGATTTGAGCCACACCGAATACTTGAGGTCGGTAACCACCCGCGCTGGCGGCACCGCGTGGCCGTAGTAAGCGTATGTACCAGGGCCACAGTGCAAACTGATCAATTCACTCGAGGCGCCCATATGAGAATCGCCCACTTTGCGTTCATGAGCAATTTGCGTAGCGCCAACGTCGTTAGGCATCTGAACCCAACTCGTTCGCGCGTTCTCGAAGTCGTCGATCACGTCGGCCAGCGCGCAGCGTGATAAGATGTCGCTTAAAAGCAACATCGCCACAATGGGAACGAGAATCTTGCTTGCCGCGTGACTGAATTGCACGCCCGGTGTTTCCTTATTACAACGCGATGTTTCCTCGGTCGTAAGTCGTGCTTGTACCGGGATTTAGAATCCAATTCCAGATCAATCATGGGGTAAAAATACAACATGTCGCCTTGCCACCACTTTTTCAAAGATTCTGCAAACCGTTTCATGGCAGCTACTTAGAACAAATCTGGCGTATGACAGCACGAACGTGGCACGGCGGGTGCAAATAATCGTGTCAGAAGCGAACATCACAATTGCGGAGAATCAACATGAGCCACGCCAACCAACCTATCGACGAACAAGCCGCCGCCCAAGAAGAATTGCCGAAGGACCTGGTCGAACTGGCGATCATGATCGCTAAGCTGCCAAGCGAGCACCGCGAAGTGCTGGAACCGGCCGTCAACAAGGTGATCGAGAACAGCCGACGTCGCCGTCGCATTTACACCTTGGTTCAAGAAGCATTGAGCCAGTTGCGGCTCGACATGAAGTACCTGATGTTCGACCTGGAAGCGACCCGTCGCGAACGAGACCAGTACAAATCGGAATCGGGTGGACACGACGAAGAATAATCGATTCGGTCTCACGCGAGTTTCGGAACTCCAACTCAGCGTGGCAATGTAACCCCGGCGGGAGTTTTTGCATTGCCACGCTTTTTCGTTGAAAGTAGCGACCCTCTTTTGTCGTCGCAGAAAATATCGCCTGCGGTTCCGTATTAATCCCAAGCTCCAAACGGGCGAATCTACTTCGACTCTAAGTCGAAATCGGCGACGTTTTCACCGTCAGCAGTCACCTCGAATTCCAATTCTGACTGATCGTTGTACTTCACCGGTACAATTTCAGGCACAGCCGCAACTGGCTCACCTTCCATGGTTTCGGTTGGTCCCTGAGCAGTTGTAATCTGAACTTTGTTAGGACCGATCCTGGCGCCTCTCTGGTTGCCGGTATAGTTTAACTCGTACTTTCCTTCTTCATCGGTAATCGCCCCAGACGGCCTCCCCTGGCCGGAAACAAACACCACCGTGGCGTTGGGTAATGGCTCTCCATCCATGGTCACGGTTCCAGTAACACCCACCACGTCAGGATCGCCACCTCCGCCACACCCGACGGCAAACGCAAGTCCGGCAAGAAGTGCGAAGTAAAAAACATTCACAGAACGCATCGAGATATCTCCTCGTAACAATTGATACAACATCTAGGGAAAACGCGGTTACGAGGTACCGGTTACTGCTGAGTAAATACTAACTTGTCTTCGATCGAGAACATGCGTTGGTACACACCATAGTTTGCACCACCGTTATTACGATCGAATGGATTACCGTTATTCCAGGCTGTCGCCGTGTGCTGAATGGTATCGCTAATAAATTTCACCGATCCATCGACAAAGCAGAATTGAGCCCCACCTGGATGCTGACTGCCGGCGGTGCGATGAGGCTGTGGATTTCCATCTGGTTGCGTCCAGTTCAGCGCCCAACGACCGTTGACCATCAGGCAGTTGGTCGCACCTTGAGCGTAGTCGACGATATCCTTCCCACAGTAAATACGTGATCGATTTCGACCGTTGTTGTCCATGTCCCAACGCGTTTCGGCAAGCATCGCGGTGTTGGTGGTGCCATCGATAATGTCTTTGAAGCCGGTTTCAAATCCTCGGTTAGTACGACCGAACACTCCATTAAAGCGAAGTCGGTTCGCGTTCTGATTCACCTTGTGATTCGACCATCCGTTGTAAGACGTACCGACGCCCTGGTAACTACTGGTCGCCGAATCAGGAATTGCTCCGTCCGTCCGTTGATCTGGCTTGGTATCGGAAGGGCAAGCGAAGATTGCCAGTGGGGTCTGACATACGACACGATTACCCGTGATCGTGTTTTCACCAGCCGGGTACCGTGGGTCAAAGCGATCAAACTGATTCCCTTGTTCGATGTACTCCAGAAGTCCGACAGCCCAACCAAAGCCTGTACCTCCCTTTTCGCTATTCGGATTGCCGTCGAAGTGTCCTTGATACTGATGACCTATGGGGAAGCTCTTGTAGGTATCGTGATAGTTGTGGAGAGCAAGGCCCAAGTTCTTCAAATTATTGCTGCAGCTCATACGCCGCGCGGCCTCTCGCGCTTGCTGAACCGCAGGCAACAACAAGGCAATTAACACCCCAATAATGGCAATTACCACTAACAACTCGACCAGAGTAAACCCGCGAGCCTGGCGCGCGGACCGCTGAGTGACTAAGATCTGGTGCATGAGAATCCTCCCCAGATAACAAGAAAAAGTGATGATGGAAATGAGAAAAGGGATCCAAGACCACTCTGCCTTGGATCAATGCCAAACATCGATTAATGAAGATGAGTAAACCGCTAACACGGCCTTAGTGACTCGGTGATACCACCTACAAGGAGATACGTCAAACACCATTAGCGGTGTTACTATTATTTTGCATAAATAACACATTTACATTCGCAAACGTGGATCTTAATTCTCGCTTGGAGGCATTAGTTAGAAAAACTCGGCAATTGGCGAAGACTTTTACAGACGAAACGCTAGGTAGTGTGCTTCACTAGAGAGTGAAAGCCAAAAGAACTGGGAGCGGTTGAAGATCTCGATTGCTCCGGTGAGATTTGTTTCTTTCCTACGGTTAGGTCGGTACACTGGGATGGATGGCTGTTGGGACAACTATTTGTATCCCCAGTCCTACCGCCCCCATACCATTCCCCCCGCACATGTTGAGGAGTTTCTCTGATGAAATCGGTTCTGTCCGTTTTTGCTTCGCTGGCTTTGGTTGCCGCGTTCTCGATTTCCGCAATGGCCGCAGAAGATGTCCTGAAGGGCGAAGTCAAATCCTTGGAAGGCAAGGAAGTCGATCTTTCACAGTACAAAGGTAAGGTCGTGATGATCGTGAATGTCGCCAGCAAGTGCGGCAAGACGCCTCAATATGAGCCACTGCAAGCGCTGTACGAACAATACGGTAAAGAAGGCTTTGTTGTCCTTGGCTTTCCATGCAACCAGTTCCGCGGCCAAGAACCTGGCACCGCCCAGGACATTCGTACGTTCTGCACCGAACAATACGGTGTGACCTTCCCGATGTTCGAGAAGATCGAAGTCAACGGTGACGGGACGACTCCGCTGTACTCCAAACTGAAAAGCTTCGACAAAGATCCTGGCGACGTGAAATGGAACTTCGAGAAGTTCCTGATCGGTCGTGACGGGGAAGTGGTTGCTCGCTTTCGCACGCCAGTCGAACCAGACGACACCAAGGTTGTGAAAGCAATTGAAGCTGAATTGAAGAAGAAAGACTAGGCAATCAAGTTCTTCAACTTGACTGCATCTCTGACATCGAAAGCCGCTAACTCAGGTTAGCGGCTTTTTGATTGAGTTGCCCACCCTCGGCGGCATTTCTGGTAATAATAAGGATGTCCCCCACGCTCTGACTTCTTCGCAGGAAGGTTCCAACGTTTTGCCTGAATCGATTCTTCAAAAGCAACTTAAGAAAGAGCAGCCGTTCGAGTCGCTCGAGTTGGAGACGTTTCTGAATTTGTTGCGAACGCACAACATGGTCGCCGCTGCGCCGGGCCGGCTCATGAAGCGGCATGGACTTTCCAGCGCGCAGTACAACATTTTGAAGATCCTCGATTCCCACCACGGGGAAGGCCTTCCCTGTTTGGAAATTGTCCAGCAAATGGTAACCCGTGTTCCCGACATCACACGCCTGGTCGACCGCCTGGCCGAAGCGCAATTAGTCGAACGAAATCGCAGCGAAAGTGATCGACGGGTCGTGATGATCAGCATCACGCAAAAAGGACACGAGTTGGTAGAGACGATTCGCGAACCGCTGATCGAAATCCATCGTCAAAACCTTGCCCACATGACTGAGGAAGAGCTTTCGCAGTTGAACCAACTGCTAGTCAAAGCGCGGGCCAGGGCGGAAGCGACGCCCCTGAGTGACGGTCCGGAATAATACCGCCGCAGTCCGTTTGTGTCCCAAACAGGTCTGCCCTATGATTGCTCTTCTCGTCTCTGCTGACACCTTGAACCACTCACTCAGATCGACAATCCATGTGTGGCATCGCCGGAGCATATTGGACCAATCCGCACCACGAGGTGAGTGCCGAAGTGCTGAAGCGGATGACCGACAGCCTTGCCCACCGTGGGCCGGATGATTCCGGCATCTATCAGCGTCCTCAGCAAGAGCATGGCCCATACGGCATTGTCCCTGGTATCGGTCTGGGGCACCGACGGCTGTCGATCATCGACTTGGCAGGCGGGCATCAACCGTTGGCCAACGAAGACGAAACCGTGTGGACCGTTTTCAACGGCGAGATCTTTAATTTCAAATCGCTGCGTGCTCGACTCGAAGGGGCAGGGCACACCTTCCGAACCGATTCCGACACCGAAGTTATCGTCCACCTATTCGAAGATGAAGGAGTCGATGCGTTTCGCCACTTCAACGGCATGTTTGCGATCGCTGTCTGGGATCAGCGTCATCGGCGGATCGTTTTAGGACGTGATCGCCTTGGACAGAAACCACTCTACTTCCGCGTACAAGACGACCAACTTCTTTTTGGCAGCGAACTGAAAGCCATTCTTCAAGTTCCCGGCGTACCACGCGAAGTAGACCCTGGGGGAGTCGATGCTTATCTAACATACCAATACGTTCCCCACCCGCGCACGATTTTCAAAGGGATTCACAAACTTCCGCCGGGCTGTTACCTGACGTTTGATGGTCAGAAGCTGGAGGTTATTTCGTATTGGAACCCTGATTTCGCCCGCGAAGAAAACCTGTCGCTCGCCGATGCGAAAGCAGAACTGTTGGAACTGTTTACCGATTCAGTTAAATTGCGGCTGCAAGCCGACGTTCCTCTAGGTGCGTTTCTTTCCGGCGGGATCGATTCGTCGCTGGTGGTTGCCACGATGAAACAGCTTACCGATCAACCAGTGAAGACCTTCTCGATTGGATTCCCTCAGAAAGACTACGACGAAACCAGCTACGCCCGAACTGTCGCCGAACACTTAGGGACCGAACATCACGAATTTCAAGTCACGCCCGACACGATTGAGATTCTGCCTAAGTTGATCCATCACTATGACGAACCGATGGCCGATAGCTCGGCGATTCCTACCTGGTACGTCTCGCAGATGACGCGTGAGCATGTCACCGTCGCACTCAGTGGTGACGGTGGTGACGAACTGTTCGCTGGGTATGATCGCTATAAAGCGGTTCGTCTGGCCGCAATGGTCGACAAGCTGGGTCCTTTCGGTCGCTTGGCTTCGCGGATCGGGATGAACGTCTTACCGGCTGGCGGTCCACAAAAGTCAATTCTGCGTCGCGGCTATCGCTTTGCCGAAGCGATGTCGCTCAGCCCGGCGCGGCGTTATCTCGATTGGATCAGCATCTTCAACGAAACGCGTCGGAGCGACCTGTACGAGGACGCATTCGTGTCTCAGCTCCCCGATTCCGATCCTTACACCTTCCTCTACAACGCATGGAAAAAAGTGGGGCGGCGTGATCCAATCAGTGCGGCTTCTTTAGCCGATCTGACGACTTACTTGCCTTGTGATTTGAACACGAAAGTCGATATCGCGGCGATGGCTAATGCTCTGGAGTGCCGCCAACCGTTCCTGGATTATCGCTTGGCGGAGTTTGCGATTCGTTGCCCTGCGAAATGGAAGTGGCGTGGCGGTCGAGGGAAATTCCTTCTGAAGCATGCCTTTGGTGATCGCTTGCCCAAAGTCATTTGGAACCGTAAGAAGATGGGCTTTGGTGTGCCGCTGAATACCTGGTTCCGTGGTCAGCTGAAAGAGATTTTGCACGATACGCTACTTTCAGAAACCGCCATGAGCCGCGGCTACTTCCAGCCAGAAGGCGTGAAGCTGCTGCTCGAAGAACATGACAAGAACCAGTTTGATCACAGCGCCCGATTATGGGCCCTGTTAGTCCTGGAACTCTGGCATCGCGAATGGGTCGATGGCCACGCTTAAGAGGTTAGCGTGCCGTATTCTCGGGTTCATCTGATACGCGGTAATCGTTGACTGCAGATGCTTGCCGAGTCGCTTTCGGCCCCAACGAAACGGCCATCCACCCTTCATGCAGCGCGAGCTGATTGATTCCGAAGGTTGTCAAACGCTCGTCGCTACCGGCTCCTTCTGGGAACAATGGGATCTCGTGCTTCTTCGAGAGCACCTTGAGGAACACGGCTCGCAATGCGATTTGATCGCGGAAGCCGAGTCGCTTCCCTTTTAAGAAGACCGTACTTTCGCGCACGATCTTGGCATCCCAGTCCATGCTGGTTGGACTGTAGAGTGCGGAGACTTCGAGATCTTCCCAGGTATTGTCACCGACCTGAAGTGAATCAAGTCGTAGGGTCAACTGGGCCTGGCCATCGCGGAATTCGACGCGAATCGGGTCGTGCGCATCGAAGGTAAATCTGACTTCGGTCGGCAACTCGTCATCCGCTTGCTGCCGAATGGCAGGGAACCGTGTGCTGATTTCGCGGAGAAATTCATGCGGTGTCAGTTCGCGTCCCCCCAGACGAAGCTGGCGGATCATGTTATTGATACCGCTTTGATGCAGCTGAACGCTCAGGACGCTATCGATTGGGCTACTCGGTCGTGGTGTGTGGGCAGCCAACTGCTTCGTGCCAGCTCCGCGGAATCGGCCAGCAATACTACGGTTGCCGGTGTTCAAATCGACAATCGACGGTTCCAAGCCGACACGCACCAGCGGCTCGATTACATTGACGTACAGCTTATCCTGCCACTGCTGAACCTTGGTATTCAATTGATCGTTTAACTCCGTCTCGGCCCGTCGACGTACGCGGGTTTCGACTTCGGCTTCGGCGGCATACTTCTTTTCTTCCGTTTGCCCACGAGCCACATTCCGTACGAGCGATCCAATCAGGGGAATGCCGTCGAAATCACTTTGTAAGTCATCCACGCTGGTCGTCGTTTCCGCTTTGGCAACAGCCGGAGAGACCCAGAAGCCCTTCGCGTTCACTACAACCTGCTTCGCGGCATGGTACCTCGATCGTCCTCGATTGAAGATCGTAACCGGGCCGCTGTGGCTGGACGTACGACTGTCGACGGCCCCGAGTACTTCGAGTTGCACGCGCCACTGCTGATTATCCGGAACCGGGCGAACATGCAGACGAGTCACGCTGCGACTGCGACCACGTACCCGCGCACCCAAGATAAAGTCATCGACCGCCTCATCTTCCGGACTAAGCTCTGGCATGAAGGCCTGCATGAAGTTCTGACTGACCTCAAACCGCGCGTTGGCATTGCGGTAGGTATGATCGATTAGTTGGCCATATTCGACGATCTCAGGCTGAGCATGATGCTGCAACAAGTTCGCTTCCTGAGCGATCTGCCGGGCATCGACAGCCGATTCTTGGTACTCGTAACGTTCGATCACCGCGAGTGTTTGCTCGGGATTGAACTCGATTCCGAGCCATGGGCGAAGCGACTCGGCCAAATTCAAGAATGCTGGCTGCGAAAGCAACTCTTTCTGAGCCTCATCGAATTCCGTCCCTTCCAGGCGAGCCAATACCTGACTAGCGACTTCTTGCATCTCTTGGGGCGACGCGTTTGAATCCATCGCTTGGTGCAGTTGCTTGAAGCGAAGATAATCGCTCCAACTGAGCAGTTGCCCACCATCTCGCAGAATGGTTTCCGCCGCTTCCAAACGTTGTCGCAAATCGCCTAAGGTCATAGGCGATGCGTAACGAGGGGCTCCGCTTAGGATGATCGCGTGGGCCTGATTCCATAAATCTAGCCGGCGAATCAACGCGTAATACGTTTGTGTGAGATCGGTCCGTTCCCAGCCCAGGCTGAGGTGTTCGACCATTGGCACGGCTTCCGCGGTCACCTCTTCCAACTGCTGCAGATAGGCCGTGGCTTGGTTGGTACCGATTGTCGAGTTCTTACGAAGTTGCCCAACAAGCGTTTTCACGCTGGCTGCCCACGCCTTCGTCTCTGGATAGGAATCTAAGCGTTTCAGCATCGCATCCAGCTGCGGTGTCTTCGGCCAGTTGAACGTCGTAGCCTGAGCTGCTTGCGCGGGCGGAACCATCGTCGGTGGTTCGAGCGCTGGCAGATTTTGAATCGCACTGGGCGGCTCGTCGGTAACGCGATACAGCTCGCTTTGGTTGCGCGTATCCGGCTTGTACGAAATCAGCGGCATCCGTTCCAGAGCTGGCAACGTCTTCGAGAGAGGCAGTGGCAGATGAATCGTCGGATCGCGCCAGGGATTCACCTCGACAGGGGGAAGCAATCCAGTATCGCCGGCGTTAAGAAGCGGAGCCGGCTCCACCTTTTCTTCGATTGGCTCGTCGAGTTCTTCGCTGGGTTGTGCAGGACTAATGACCGGCAGCAGCATATCACGAATGGACTGAACTGCTTTGGGAAGGTTTTGATGCAGTCGTCGCAGGTCGGGCATCGCATACCCGGGAGAGGCTTCAGCAGGATCGGCCTGAGCTTGAGGCTCGGCGGAAGTCGTTCCCTTGAGCTTCTCAAGCGGTAAGAACTGCTTCTGCGCAGCTGGCTCGAGAGGCAGCAACTTCGGTACGCCAGAGTCCTCACGCGGAGTCTCGGGAGGCGCAGCCGTTATCGATGCCGTTTGCCAGGCAGTAATCACGAATGCCACTACGAACCAAACGCGATATCGCGACTTGGTTTTTGTCCACCTTGTATTCTTCACGCTCAAGAAGTGCCCGGGGAAAGTCGATCGCACCCTGAAACCGTAATAAGCCGTCTCTTCCCTACATCGGTTACGATCGGGGCAAAACTAAACTCGGAGTTTCAAGATCGCGCTGCTAGCAAGGTGGATGCTTAGCAAGCTACTCTTTTTCGCCGACTCGATAGATCCCCACATGGGCTGGCGAATAGACGCGAACGTCCCAGTTTTCCGCGTCTGGCAGATTGGCGCCATCAAACTGGCTGTCGAATTCGACGATCAGCACGCTGTCAGCTGGCGCCTTCTCGATCAGCGTGCGAATCTGCTTGTCCATCTCTTCAGCCCGCGACACGAAGAACTCGTAAGGGGGGCAAATGAAGACAACCCAAGGTGTCTGCGGCAGCTTAGGAAGTTCGTTCTTTACCCAGATAAACGAATTGTGGGCATAGATCGTGACCTGATCGACGAGTTCGAGTGCTTCGGCGTTGGCCCGAATCAGCTTTGAGGTGGGAACATGCCGCTCGATCAGGTGAGCTCCGGTTGCCCCGCGGCTAATCGCCTCTAACCCGAGTGCTCCGGTACCGGCAAATAGGTCGATGGCCAGCTTCTCTTTGATGGAAGGTCCAATCAAATTGAAAACTGCTTCTCGTACCCGTTCTTTCATGGGACGCGTACGGACGTCGCCAGAATATTCGATCCGCTTGTTCTTCAATTGCCCGCCAATAATCCGCATCGGGGCATCGACCACCGGTTGTTGGGGTGGGTTACCACGGTTCGGTTTACGTTTGGACGAAGGGCGTTTGGCCATTGAAGGACTACATTTGAGGGAAAGACGCAGAATGAACAAGCGTTTATAGTACCATGCATGCCCCTAACTCGAACCCCCTAACGCTGCGACCATGAACGAAGAGAAACGAATTGCCATCGACCGCTGGCGAAAACGCCAAATCTATTGCGTGGCGACCGGGAACATCGCGGCGATCGTCTTTTTGATCGGCGTAGCGACGAACTGGCTTCCTTTGGTGGGCATTGGGGCAGGGGTGTTTGTGATCTGCCTGGCAGGAATTCTCGGGGCAGGGGTCATCACCGCGCGGATCGCCCGCTCGTCCACCTGATCGCTTGCAAGTAAGTCGAAAACGGGAGATGATGAGTCGATCCCTGTCTATTTTCTCAATCCCCATTTAGGCGATTGTTCTATGTTGCGTCTTGCTCTTCTTTTTTCGTTGACCATTTTCTTAGCTGGCTGCACTCAACCGATCGAGCCGTTGGACAAACCCGACACGGCAAGCAGTTCCCCAGCTGCGGAAACGACCGACTCTCCCAACCGCGATTCGGAACCCATGGCCGACGCTCCGATGGAAGAAAGCCCAGCGGAACAGCCGGCGCCGGAACCAACCCCAGAACCGAAGCCCAAGAAGGGGGTCATCCATCAAACGACCGACCAGGTGGTCGACGCCAAAGAGTGGCTGAAAAAGCAAGGAATCGAAGGGAAGGATGGCGACATTGAAGGAGTCGATCCTTTCAGTCGCGCCGCTTCGAGCTATTTCACCTTGGCGGCTCAGGCGAGCACACTTGGTTTGCAATCGGCCGTAAAGAACTATCGCGCTTTGAACGATCGCTATCCGACCTACGAAGAGTTCATGCAAATGATGCGGGAGAATCGAATCGAGTTCGCCAAGCTGCGATGGTATGAAATCTACGGCTACAACGAAGACACTGGCAAGATATTGGTGCTGGTCGATTCCGTTGCCAAAGAGGAAGGCCCATAACGTACCGAGCCACAGCTTCTTACGAAGTGCCCATCACACAGATCGGATGTGATGGGCTAAGCTTTAATTTTTCTCGGCCGCGCCCCACTTCTCTTAAAAGTGGAAAAAATCTTCCCGCGCCGCTGGATCTGTGACCTAGGCTTTCGTTAGTAACCAATCCGTTCTCTCTTATACGTCGCGATAGGTCGACGCATCGGAATTCGGAAGGGTTATTACGGAACCTAATCTAACCGACTTATCCGCGGAACCTCCGCACGAAGGAAGAGGACTCGCCATGTGGCGGCAGCGTCGCAATTCGCGTTTGGTATCTTCACCCCGATCGCATAAATCATGGGGCAAGCGAACCGGCGCGACGATTGTCGAAACTGCAATCGTGATGCCGGTTTTTTTCATGTTTGTGTTCGCGATCATCGAATTTGGCCATGCCATCATGATCAACAACGTGATGAAAAATGCCTGCCGCACCGCTGCTCGCTGGGGATCCGCAACTGGGGCAACCACGGCCGAAGTCGAACAATACGCCAGAGATCGAATGGGGGGCGCGGTGGACACCACGCTCGTCAATTTGCAGATCAAAGATGCCAGTCAATTCGACACGGGAGGCGATCCGCCGACCACGTTGGATGACTTTAATAATATGCCCGATATCGAATTAGAAGATGCCGAACCACGACAACTTTTCATGGTACGGGCTTCCATTCGGTATGGGGACGCTTCCTTGATACCACAACCTTGGTTAGGAAATGTCCTGCTCAGCGGCGAGACCTTCACACGCCATGAATAGGCACCTCACGCGGTAAACGCGTTTTTATAAAGTTCCTGAAACGAAACGTAGTGCCATGTACTTCTTTCAACGAAGACGCTCTGACGAGAAACGCCGCGGGACGGCGACGGTGGAATTCGCCGTGATCGCCCCGGTGTTCTTAACGCTGATTCTGGGAATGCTGGAAGCGAGCCGCCTGTTCAACACCTATGGACAACTCGCTCAAGTAGCCCGCGATGGAGGTCGCTTGGGCGCGATGGACCGTTCCGATTGGGTCACCAACGGAATTCGCTCGAACGACAAAATCATCTCGGACATTCGCAACAGCTTGACAGCCGCTGGATATGATCCAGAAAAGCTGGAAATCGCTATCGAACCCGCGGGGCAACCCGGGGAATCTTTTGACTTGGACGATCCTGTAAACGATCTCGACCTATTTCAGGTACGTATCTCGGTACCGTTTTCCGAGGTAGCGGCTATGCCCGTACCTAGCGACTTGGACTATTCACTGTCCAGTACGGTAACCTTCCGTAACACCAAGTCGACGATCGTACAGTAACTCTTCTTTTCGCTGTCCAAGATCCGCACTTCCCACGATTTGGCAATTCCCGGGATTGCCTTGAATTCCCCGGGAGAGAGAGAGCACATCATGTTTGGCAAGTCACACACTCCGAAAGGGCAACGGCACAACCGCCGCGGTGTTTTCATCGTCCTCGCATCGATCATCATGATCGTATTGTTTGCGTTTCTTTCTTTGGGGCTCGACACCGGTTTGATCTCCTTGGAACAAACACGTCTGCAAAACGCTGTCGACTCCGCTGCGCTGGCCGCCTCACAGGAAATCACATCCTCGGTGCATGCCGCCGGTACCGACGGGGCCGATCCGAACTCGATCGCCGTCGAACAAGCCAAAGCGATGGCCGTGGACGTGGCCCAGCGCAACGGTGTCTACATCGATCCCGCCAAAGACATCATCTTCGGTAAGCGAACCTACAACGAGGGCACCGGCGAATGGGACATCGCTTGGAATGCAGAGCCTTACAACGTGGTGAAAGTGGTCGCTCGACGTGATCAGCCTGACATGTCTCTCCGCGACAGTAAACTCCCGTTGGCATTTGGTTGGGCCGTTGGCAAACCAACGATCGACCTGCGATCGGAAGCGATCGCGTTCGTCGAAGCTCGTGACATGGTGGTCGTGCTCGACTTCTCCGGTTCGATGAACGACGACAGTAAATACAGCGCGATCAGCCGCCTGGGGCAAGGACCGATCGAAGACAACATGACCGACATCATCAATGCGATGAACCCGAATCTTGGTGATTTGACGTTCGAGCAAGACTATCTGCGAATCGTGGGTAAACCGCCGACACGCGGATACGAACCTCAAATCGTGGTGACGTTCAAAGACCGAGAAGTCTATATCGAGTCTTCAAAAGATCTCTCGAACGTGGTGCTCGAGTTCGATAACGGCTACCACTACAAGTTCGATGGACTATCGGGTCGCACTGGTACCTTCCGCGGCGTTGGAGGCTACAACGGTCGCAAGATTGTCGGTTGCTGGGTCAAATCTGGTAGCAATGCCAGTGGAGATGGCCCTGGCTACGGCGAACGATTCCGCGACACGAACTCCGCAGTGAAAGCGGCCTTTGGTCTGGATAACATTCCTTATCCCTATCAGCGTGGAAGCTGGGACGAGTTCATCAACTATTGCCGCGACAACATCGATCCTAATACGGGTAATCGCCATAAGTTCGGCAAGCTGAACTACTGCGACTACCTTCTGAACCGACGTTATCATGGTTACGAAACCGAGGACTTCTGGAAGGCGCCGCATTACCCATTCCATGCCGTCAAGGAAGGCTTCTCGCTTTTCCTGGGCTTCCTGGAAGATCTCGACTTCGGCGATGAAGTGGGCATTGTGTCGTACGATGAAGCTTCACGTGTCGAACACACGCTAAGCGATGGCGGCACCTACGCCAGTTTGAACGGCGATTGGATATCGGATGACTACACAACGTTAAATACGATCCAGCGACATAAACAAGCGGCCCATTATGGCACATATACCGCGATGGGATTTGGTGTGAACGAGGCAGACGACCTGCTGAAGACACATTCGCGTCACGGAGCCCGACCGACCATCGTGTTGATGACCGATGGTAACGCTAACCGTTATCCGAGTGGCTGGAACCTTCCAGCTGATTGGAACTGGAATGAGTTGACCGACTACGACGGTGACGGCCAAGCCGACTACGTCACGTACGATCGCTCGAAGCAGTACGCAATTTGGGAAGCGGTGGAAGCCCACAAACGAGGCTGCACCATCCACACAATGAGCGTGGGTGCAAGTGCTGATCGCCAGGTGATGACAGCGATTGCCAATGCCTGCGGCGGGATTCACATCGCCGTGCCAGGTGGTGCCACAATCGCCGAACTGCAATCTCAGATGCTGGAAGCCTTCCGGCAAATTGCCGCCAAGGTTCCACCACCGCAATTGGTTTATGAGCTGAGCCAAGCCACGGAGTAATTCATTCGACTCGGATCGATCCTGCCTAGATGAGGGGGCGGGATCGATCTGTTTCGGAAGTCACTGCGACGTGTCCTGCAAGGTGGTTGTCGTGATGGTTCGCCTCGCGACAACCACCTTGTGTTATTTCTTGCCAACCGCTTGGCGCGTTATCATCTAGGAAGTGAGTCGTCATGCCTAAGCGGGCATTACGGTACGACATCTTTTGTGGACGAAACGCGAGAAGTAACTTCCATGTCCTCATCCGACGACGCGACACCCATTCGCCATAGCGAGGCTTTCCCTGTTCGGCCGCCTGTCAGCTGGGTAATCTTCCCCCATTGGCCGGAAGATGGCGATCACTGGATTCATCCCGATGATCGATCCAAGGCCGAAGGCTTGATCCCGAGTGACTTCATTTTTCGGCGAGAGTTGACCGACGACGACTGGTATATGCTTAGCTACGGGGACGTCCACATGAAGACACGTCCCGTGATGGTCGACGAAGTTCCCGAGCCGAAATTCAAGATGGGTGAGATCGTCGAGTTAGCCCATCAGTTTGAAGTCGACAAGATTGCGATCGGGACGATCTATGCGATTCGCTATAGCGAGTATCACCGCGAACCGCAGTACTATCTGATCCGTGGAGAATTGAAGAGCCAGAATGCCTACTTGGCGAAAGACCTTCGGCCGTACGAACCACCGAAGGAATTTCATGCCATGCACGAGTTTGAACCCTAGTCGTCCGGCCGCTGTTTGCGAACGCCACGCGACGGTCAAACTAGCGAGCGGTTGCTCCTGGTGCCGAGGCCAAAGGACCATTGGTGAACTCTCGATTGGCGAAGGTTGCCCAGACCGGTAGATGGTCGGAAACTTCGAGAGCTTGCTCTTCGGTCAGCTTAAACGCCGCCATCAAGTCGAGCACGCCAGCTTGGCCGCTGAATTCAACCGTATGGGCCTGATCAAAGACGATGTTATCGTAGCTTTCCGTCTTCCGCGTATTGGTTGGCGTCCCTTGCACCGTGGGATAAATGCCAGGGATCTTCCCCAGCAAACCGAGCTTGGTGTAGTCGACGTTCAAGTCGCCGAGCAGAATGACATCGTCTTCGGCCGGGTTCGCCTGACGAACGACTTCATACACCTCAGCTAGGGCGTCGAGCTCTTCATCGGTTTCATCCGGGTCGGTATGAATGTTAATGAGCGTGAACGAAAATGGCTGCCCATTCGCAACCCGCGTTCGAAACGAAGCAACATACGGTTCGCGATGCAGCAAATCGTTCGGATCGTTGATGGTGAAGTCGGTCTGCGGAATGAAGTCGATCGTTTCTGTGTTGTACAGAAACACGTACTGCTCTTTGCTGACCGAACGTCCCAGGCGTGGTCCAACCAGGGAGGCCCACTTGGATCCGTCGGCATTGATCATGTCGAGCCAACGCGGAATCACATCTTGTTCCTTGCTGCGCAGCTCCTGAACGGCGACCACATCGAACGTCTTCACCACTTGGGTCAACGTCTTCATCACCTCAGGCTTGTCCAACTTTGATTGACCAAAGACTTGGATATTGAAGCTGGCAATGCGAATCGAATCGCCAGCCGGCAAGGCAGCGGTCGGTGATGTCAGGGCGCCTTTGTCTGGCAATTGCTCCAACATCTGTTCGACGTTGCAACCGGTAGCAGCAAATAGACCTGCCAGAAAAGCCAAACACGACAGTATAAGTGCGCGCACGAGAAGCCTCCTTGCCATGTGCGGACGAGATTCGCAGGGGCAACTTGGCTCTCCTTAGCCAAACACCCTAAACAAGCGGGGCAACCTTAGCGAAAGCAGTACGATGCTACTAGAGGAATCGCTACGAAGATTCTGCAAAAGCGAAGTTACGGCAGGAATTCCGATGCCAGCCTTTCGCCAGTATGGCTAGCGGAACTTACCCTTTTGACAGGGCCTTGGTTGCCAGACGTGACGTGCGTGGATTCTGACTTTGCGCAGCTTGCTCAAGTGCTTGCTGCACTTCAGGCCCGGATGAGCCGATTTGATCGATGGCCCAGATCGCTCGATTTCGCACTTCGTCAGGCGTTGGTGCTGCGACGATCAACTCCGCCAACCGCTTAGAAACGGCAACATCGCGCGGTTTCAAACGCCCCACCAAAGTAACCGCCCAATATGCGGTCGCTTCTTCGGCGGAGAACATCCCCACCAAAGCGTCCAGTTCATCGCTCGAGGGAGGTCCCATTTCCTCTAGAGCGGCAGAAGCCCACTCCACGACTTGCTCGTCGGGGTCTGACGCCACACGACATAGCGGGATCACCGCCATTTTCGCCAGTTCAGGCTGCTTGGCACACGCCTCGGCAGCAGCCAAGCGTTTGCTTGCCTCCGCCGCACTAAGGTCTTGGATAATCTGAGAAGGTTCCAAACAGTTCTCCTTGAGAGATGGCATCAAAACGCCCGATTTGCAGAAAATAGTACATGTTTCCCAGATTGCGCTTATCACTCCACCCACATGGGGGTAACATGCATTCTGGGGGGGACCCTAACAAATCTCCCGCCTCGATCAATTTCCCAAAGCAACGATTGCCTAGGCATCTAGCAACATGGCTTCCAACTCACTTAAACCGCCGACTCCATCTACTTCGGATGCTTGCCCCGCCAAGTCACCGGGCCCCCAAGATAGTGGTCGCGATAAAATACCACCCCTCAGCGAGCAAGCCCAGGCCGATTTATGGCGTTACATCGAGCACCTGGAGAAGTGGCGGCAATCGATCGGCTATGAAATCCATGACGGACTAACGCAGCAGATCACGGCCGCATTGCTGTTCCTCGAGTCCTTCAATTTGGAGAAGCCCGATCCGACCGCATTGGAACGTTGTCAGGCTATCTTAGAAGAAGCCTTGGCCGAATCACGGCGTCTTATCCAAGGTCTGAATCCAAAGAGATTGGACGAGGAAGGGCTGAGTGCCGCGATCGACGAGTTCCTTCAAATACCTTCGCTTTCCAAATCGCAAATCGCCTTGGATATTGACGAGGATTTGCCGTCGATGCCGACATGGCAGCGAACTACGTTGTTCCGTTTTCTGCAGGAAGCGATCACCAACGCCCGCAAGCATAGCGAAGCAACTCGCATCGATGTCGCCGTGCACGCTTCCGCGAATACGATCTTGGCGACAATTCAAGACAACGGCATTGGCTTCGACACCCAGTCAGCCTCGTTCGTAAGTCGTGGACTGAGAAGCCTGCAACAGAAAGCCGAATTGCTAGAAGCGAAACTCGAGATCGATAGCGCGCCCCAGCAAGGGACCAAGCTGACATTGCGTTTCCATGTTGCGGTAACCTAAGATCGGCATTCATGATACGCACGCGGCCTACCTCCTTTTCCCGCGTCACGCTGTTCGACCCTACGCATTACCCACCTGGCTACCGTAATCCCTTCTTCCGGCCAGCCATCGCGTCAAGTCATTGCAACGGGCATGCACTCAGCCTTGAATGGGAAATCGCCACACTATGGCATTCACGATCGCTTTGGGACTTGCCGCTCTATTCCAGTTCGCCGCGGTAGTGCTGGCGCTACGATTGAACGCGATCTACCATCGTCGGTTCGCTTGGTTGTTTATCTCCGGAGCCGGAATCTTGATGGCGCTCTGGATAGGCACTAGTTTCATCAGTACGATTCGCCACCCACCAGAGTCGATCGTTTGGGACCTGACGCTTTGGATTCAGACGTTAGCGACGCTGTTGACTTCGATTCTGTTCTTCGCCGGGATTGCAACGATCGAACCCCTCTTCAAAGAGAATGAAGCTGCTCGGCAACTATTGGCCAGCGAAAATGCGGTTCTCAATCGCGAAGTTCAACATAGTCGCGAAGAAATGCAACTCGCGCATCGTGTCCAAGCAAACCTGTTACCACGTTCCGCCCCCAACATCGAATCGCTCGATATCTCTTTTCTCTCACGACCAGCGGAATGGACCAGTGGTGACTACTTCGATTTTGTCCAAATCGATGACCACTCGCTATTGGTCACCGTGGCGGATGTTTGTGGGCACGGGCTTGGGCCGGCACTATTAATGACCACATCCCGTTCCTACTTTCGTGGTATCGCACGCACGCAAGAACAAGTTCAACCTATCCTCACGACCTGGAATTCCGAAATCAGCGAAGACGTCGAAACGGGCGACTTCATCACGGCGCTGATCGTTCGCATCGATCTTGGTAAGCGGCAGATCGAATACTTGGGTGCCGGTCAAAACGGACTGATCATCCAGCCTGATGGGACCGCAGTTGAGCTCGAAAGAAGTGGTCCGCCGCTGGGCATTATCCCAGACTTCGCGTTTCCGAAACCAAACGATTTACCCCTGAAATCAGGGCAAATTATGGTCTTCTGTACAGACGGAATCCATGAAACGGTCGGGCGAGATGGCACGCAGTTCGGCATCCAGCGAATTTGTGACTTGATCACGCGAAATGCCAAACTTTCCGCAGAACAGTTGGTCAATCTGCTCGATCGTGAAGTCAGCCGATTCGCTGCCTCGCCGCGACCTCAGGACGATCTTACGGCGGTCATCATCAAGGTCGCGTAAACATTACTTCAACACCTCTAGCAGATTGCTGAAGTTGTCCGTCCACGGTTTGGCGTAAACCATCTTCGGGCCCAAGTTGGTCGCAGCCGATTGCAGCGTGTCGTCCGAGAGGAACTGTTGATTCTGCGACGTAATGATCCATTGCGAGCCGGTCTGTTGGGTCGCGGAATCGGGAGCGGTGGTGATATACAGTGTTTCCAGATCGAACTCTTGGCATGTGCCTAAAACGACCGGTCGGAGATCTAAGTGCTTATTGCTGACGTGAATCGCCAACACGCCACCTTCTGCTAAATGCCGCATGTAAATCGCGAACGCTTCACGCGTTAAAAGATGCGTTGGAATGGCATCCCCACTGAACGCATCCAGCACCAACACGTCAAACTTCTGTTCCGATTCACGTTCGAGCGATAGTCGCGCATCGCCCAGTTCCAGTTCGACATCTGCCGGCGTGTCTTGCAGGAACGTGAAGTGCTGCTGGGCCATCTCAAGGACATCGTCATTGATCTCGTAAAAGCGGAAGGTATCGCCCTTTTCGCCATAGGCTGCCAACGTTCCAGCACCTAGCCCGACCACGCCAATCCGTCTTCCTTCCGGTCTATCAAGGCGCGACATGGTAAGGCCAATTCCCGTGTTAGCAGCATAGTACGAGGTTGGCGTCTGTCGCTTGTCTGGCTGTTGATACTGAAAACCATGCATGATTTGGCCATGGTACATCGCCAGGATAGGTTCGTTCGCCGCATTGGCAACTTCCCCAATGCTCAGCACACCGTAGAAGTTTCGCTGCGACTCGAGATAGCTGGAATGAAAACTACGTAACTGTCCTGACAAGGTCGCCAGCAATCCGAGAAAAAGTAACCCCATCGACCACATAGGAATCGAACCAAACCGCTTCTCGGTCGCGTTGATCGTCACCCACATCGCCAAACCAAAGGCCACAATCAAGCTAAGCGGCATTTCGTAATATTGGGAGAAGATCAGCGGGCAAACGAGCGAGACGAACATCCCTCCTAACGCTCCGCCGCCTGAGATCATCAGGTAGTAAAGCGTCAGATGGCGTGGGGCCGGCTTAAGCCTTACCAATTCGCCGTGACAGATCATGCAGACAAAGAACATGGCTCCAAAGTACGAGACGGCAACCCAGGCAATCTCGACCATCCCACCAAAGATTTGCAGCAAGCTGATAACAACGATGCTTCCCAGCGCCATCGGACCAATCCAACCGCGACGGTACCATCCGTCGCCATCGAAACAGAAAATGAAGGTAAGCAGATACAAGCTAAGCGGGACCACCCATAGAAACGGCACCACAGCCATGTCTTGGCAGACGTGATTCGTCGTGGCCAGAAGCATGATGCAGGCAAACGCCGGTAAGACGAGCCAAGCCGCCAGTGTTCTGGTATCAGGTACGGCAGCCTCGGTATCGATGGGACTCGCCAACGAGTCACCCTCCGGAAGAATATCGCTACGAACATTCTTCAGCACAGCCAAGGCAATTGGCAGCAATAACATCGCAAAGCCAACATAGCCCCAACCCCAAGCCTCGGCCTGCCACGGCAAAGTCCAGTTGGGCTCGACCAGAAAGGGATAGGTCAAAAGTGCGACCAGCGATCCAACGTTCGACAGGGCATACAAGCGATAGGGAACCTTGCCAGGCGCGAGCTCGCTGAACCAATGCTGCAGCAAGGGTCCGTTGGCACTGAGCAGGAAGTAAGGCAAACCCAAATGAGTTGCTAATAACGCCAAGATATACCCAGGCGGCCAGACATCGGCACCCGGCTTCCAAGCTTCGCCAGGCGAAATCGGCATCAAAAATAACGCCAGCACCATGAGCGCCGCGTGCACCACGGCTTGCCACTTCCGCGGACAGTACGTTGCTAGCAGGTGGGCATATAGGTAGCCGGTAAAGAGAACCACTTGGAAGAACAACATACACGTTGTCCACACCGTGGGACTCCCTCCGAACCAGGGGAGGATCGTCTTGCTGATTAGTGGCTGCACCTGGAATAGAAGGAAGGCACTCCACAGGACGGCCAACGGCAAGATCCAGCCGACCACCAGTTTTTGATTCGAATTCGACACCGATAAAGGTCCCGATTAGCGTTGCGTTTGCGTATTTCGCGCAACAATGCGCGTACTTGTTCAGACAAACGTAGGTCACGTTTCAACCAACTTTGCGCGTATTAATACCTTTACCTACCATCAGAACTAAAAACCGATTGCAACGTAAAACATCGACCCCTTAAATTGCGCGCAATGGTTTTCCCTAGAAATCTTTCTGATTTAATCAGCGCAACCGGTTCGTTTAGACTTGGAGCTGATGCCGATTGAATATTAAAATCAGTCGCGTGCCTTATCTTTTCTCCTTCTTTGGCCTGCGAATTCTGCCTCGTTTTCGTAGGAGAAGAAGATTCCTTAGGGAGAGTGTTTTCAGCCAGATGCTTCGGCGATCGAGCTAGTTACCGGTTCATTGCTACAAGTCACCGCGACTCCTTCACGCCTCACGAAAGTTTCGCAGTCTTTTAACAACTCCGGCCTTATCCACTTGCTTCCATCCCATTGCTACGAAACTGGATAAAGCACCCTCACGCATGACAGGGAGATTGTCGTGTATGCAACTGCTTCGGTAGAAGCGGATGTGATGAACGTGCTGCGCAAGTTCGCAGACGCTTACGCAAGCCGCGACAAACGGAGATTGGTTGAGTTGTTTTGCCAGGATCAGGACGTTGTCCTACTCGGCAACGGTTGCGACGAACGAAACGTCGGAATCAATGCTGTGCTGGGTCAGATCCGTCGAGACTGGGAACAGACCGACACCCTGCGGATGCGATTTGGCTGGAGAAGCGTTTCGACTATGGGTCAGGTAGCCTGGCTCGCAACCGATTGCTATCTCTTCGTCCAAGCTGGCTACCGCCGGGCCGAGATTCCTTTGCGAATTACAGCCGTGATGCTCCAAGCGGAGGACGGTTGGAAGATTGCTCAACTGCACTATTCCTCGCCGATTACGGTGGAAAGTGACGTTGATACTTGTTTGGAATAGCAAACTATCTGCCTATTTTTATAATTCTCTCACTATCCCAGCCATTCCAAACACAAAAAAGCCCCCAGGTTTCCACCTGGGGGCTTTTTCCATTTCGGACATTATCCGATATAATCTAAGGCTTGGCTTTTGTTAGCCATCCTCATAGTAGCGTGACTTCCGAACCTGGGAGCACGCTTCCATGTCCCACTGATAAATTGGGTAATCACTACGAAGGCAGTGGAATGCTTCGGACCTTTCTCCGATCCAAAATTCACCGCGCCACGGTCACACAGGCCGACTTAGACTACGTGGGCAGTATCACGATCGATTCCACCTTGCTGGAAGCCTCGCAGATCCTTCCTCACGAGCAGGTCGACGTTTTAAACGTGACTAACGGAAAACGCTTAACAACATATGCCATCCCGGGCGAAGCCGATTCTGGGGTGATTGGCATCAACGGTGCCGCTGCGCACCTGGTAAGTCCAGGCGACTTGGTCATCATCGTTTGCTACGCTCAATACACCGAGCAGGAGCTTCAAGGCCATCAGCCTCGCGTGATCCTGGTTGACGAAGCAAATCGTATTACCGACTGCATCGTGGAGTCCGCCTCCATGAACTCTGCCAGCTAGTCGCAAACTGGCTTTTCTACATTCGGACAACCGCACGGGTTTCGCCGTATCTGAACTGGAGGGCAGGCTACTCTTTAGCCGATCCTTCATACTCCAGGGGGCCGTTGGATATAGCCCATAGGTTTGGTTTTCCAATCGCCACCTAACGAAGTGTTCCTGGGTGAAACGTTGCCGGTTTTGGCCGGCTATGACTCTGTAAACGCAGTTGCTTGTTGAATTGATCTGTTCTGTGGGGCAGACCTCATTTACGAGGTGGCAGGTCATTCAACAGCAACTGCGTTTTCTTTTAGACCTACGGTTTTTCCTTTCCCCAGGGTGGAAGCCCGCACAATGGGCTCTAAATCCACATAAGCCGGTTGCGGTCGATCCGCAAGTACGGCACATTAGGGCTATCGTCATTGGGGGAACGGCAAAACTCATATCTTGCCTAACTCGAAAGATTGATGTCCGACCCGCAACATCTTCATCGCGGGCAAGGACTTAGGGACTCGAAGACGAGCTCCTGAATACCTGGCAAGATGCCACGATACATCCGACCACCAGGTCGGCAAGAGCATGAAGAGCCGGCAGGACGTGCAGCGAACTTGTTCGCATGCCTTGGGGCAGACGTCAGGCCGGCTCTCACCTTGCGCTGAGGTCTCGGAACTCTCATATCCGCCTTTTTTGCCCTTCTCGGTGAAAACTTTTCTGCGTGTGACCTGCCGTGTCAATCGACTCGCGATAACTACTACTGCCCCAAGGGGAATCGAGTTATCTAGAACCCAAACATATACACGGAAGGACAATCACCATGGCCAAGTTTTACGTCGAATCGGGATCGCTACGACTGATCGTTGACGCTGCAGATGCTCGTCGAGCCGCTCTGTGGACCGTTCATCGGGCGATGGAACACATTCTGCCAACGGAAGAGGAGGAATTGGACGTGGATAATCTGCCAGAGATTGAGCCAGTTGGATCGATGGTGTTGGGTGACGCAATTCGCTTGAGCGAACGCGGCTTCGACAACGAAGATGTCACCCATTACGAGACACTCGATATCGTCAGCGAGTGGAGCCAGCTAATGCAGGCCCTGACTCGTATGGAAAACGAACTACGTACGGTCTAACGCCTCATCCATGAATCATAGGAGCTGCAGCGACTTTCGCGGCAGCTCCATTCAATCGTCGAATTTGTTCGCCGTTGGTTCTTACTGCCAACTATGCGTCATTGACGTAATGGACTCTTTTACCGCTTCAACAATCTTTCCTGCCGAGATACCCTGCTGATCGAGAAGCTGTTCTGTCGTACCACTTCTCGGTCGCATGCTCACGCACAATGACCGAATCGTAATTGAGGTGTCGGACAACGCCCCGCATACGGTTTCACCGATTCCGCCAGCAGCAAAGTGATCTTCGATGGTCACCAATAGACTGGTTTCACGAGCCGCGGCCTTTAACGTCTCGACGTCGAGCGGTTTTACCGAATAGAGGTCGATCACTCGGACCGATACCCCAGAACGCCCCAACTCGTCGGCCGCAGAAAGTGCCTCATGAAGAGTCACGCCTGCGGCGATCAATGTCACTTGATCATCATTCGATCGACGCAGAACCTTGCTACCGCCGATCGGGAAGCGTTCATCTCGGCCATACAGAACAGGAAGCTTACCACGCGTTGTGCGAAGGTATGCAATTCCACAGCGATTGGCCATTTGCTCGACACACCGTTCCGTGGAAACGGCGTCGCTAGGATAAAGGACAGTCGAACCAAGCACAGAGCGGAACATGGCTATATCTTCCAACCCCATTTGCGAAGGGCCGTCTTGCCCAATTTCGACCCCAGCGTGCGATCCAACGAACTTAACGTTCGCTCCGGAATAAGGAGACATACGAATCTGATCGAAAGCACGCGAGAAGAACGCGGCGAACGTCGAGACGAACGGCATCTTCTCGCGGAGAGCCATCCCGAGTGCCGCACCAACCATGTTTTGTTCGGCTATATACATCTCGAAATAGCGTTCGGGGAATTGCTCTTGGAAGAACTCCGCGCGCGTCGAGTTCGACACTTCCCCGTCGAGAATCACCATATTCGAGAACTTATCCCCCAACCGCGCGACGGCATTACCGTACGCAGTTCGTGTGGCTATCTTTTCGCCTATCTCATATTTCAACTCTTCTGGTTGACTACGCTCCAAGACAGGAAAATTGACTTCTTGCGGTGGTTTCAATTCGCCTCGCAGATCCGTAGGCACTTCTTCGATTTCTTTCAGGGCTTGCTTGAGTTGCTCATCGTCGAGTGCCTTACCATGCCAGCCATTCTTGTCTTCCAGAAACGAAACACCTTTTCCTTTGATCGTGTGGGCAATAATCATCGTCGGACGGTCTTTGCATCTTTTTGCTTGCTGGTAGGCTTCGCTGATCTCACTCAGGTTATGTCCTTCAGGAACGATGACCGTGTTCCAGCCGAAAGCTTCAATCCGCTTTTGATAGACATTCAGGTTATGCCCTTGCATCGTCGGACCGCGTTGCCCCAAGCGATTGACATCGAGAATACCAACCAAGTTATCTAGCTGATACTCACTGGCAATTTGCATCGCTTCCCATTGCGAGCCTTCGGCCAGCTCGCTGTCCCCAATCAGGACATATGTGCGAAACGGGATCTCATCGACATACTTGCCGCTCATCGCCATTCCCACGCCGATCGACAGTCCTTGACCAAGCGAACCAGTCGCTGCTTCCGTGTATCGAAATCGCGAAGTGGGATGGCCTTCAAATACGCTGTCGAATCGGCGATAAGTCATCAGGTCGTCTTCATCAACGGCATCTGCCGCACACCACAATGCGTAGAAGAGCGGTGAAGCATGTCCCTTCGAGAAGATCAGTCGGTCGTTGTTGTAATGACGCGGGTGATCGATGTCGTACCGGAAGTGCCCGTCAAAGAAGAGAGCCACCATCAGTTCAACAGCTGACATGGAGGAGGTAGGATGCCCTGATCCAGCCCGGTTGGTGCAGTTCAATATCCACCGTCGAATGTTCGCGGAGATTTGTTGAAGCTTTTTCTTTTGTGTCATTTCCATCGACATTTCCTCCCAAAGGTGAACGCAACGACCTCAAACCAATCCCCGTGCGAATGAAAAGTGCAATAACTATGCCAGGGTGAGGCAGGGGAGTGGCTTAAGAAGCGTGCTACACCACTAGTCCGTGTCGGGAAGAAGGGGAACAAACCGCACGTTGCCAAGGTCATCCTCAACGTAGCGATCCTTCGCTAATTTCCGAATTCGCAGCAATTTCTGCGATTCTGGCACTGGTCCCAAGGGAATCACCAAGCGACCACCGATCGCCAATTGATCAAATAGAGCGTTCGGCACGCTCGTTCCGCCGGCAGCGACACTGATCGCGTCGTAGGGAGCTTCGTCTGGCCAGCCCTTGGTTCCATCGCCAAAGCGGATGTGGACATTTTGGATGCCAAGTTTGCGAATGACCTCCGCTGCCGAGATCGCCAGATCACCTACGCGTTCTACCGTATAAACTTCCCGCGACAACTGTGCCAGCACGGCAGCCGCGTACCCGCTACCAGTTCCGATTTCGAGCACATGATCGGTCGGCTTAAGCTCTAACGCTTGAGCCATGAGCGCTACGATATACGGCTGAGAGATCGTCTGCTTATGCGTCAACGGCAATGCCGAATCGCGATACGCATCATCACGAAAGTTCTCCAATACAAAAGCCTCACGCGGAACGGTCCGCATTGCGGCGAGCACTCGCAAATCGTCGACGCCTCGCTCTTTCAGCTGGTCGAGCATTGCTTCGCGTTGGAACTTAAGATCCATATCCGCAACAAGCGTCTTCTGCTTGGGTTTTTCGTGGCAAGAAAAAGAACAGGCCACCTCTTCGTTGAGTGTGGCCCAAATTACGCAGAGAAGCAAATCAACCGTCAATGCCGATCATCGGGATCAATGATCGAGGATGAACTCGTTGCTGTTGAGCAGCGCCCACCAGATATCTTGCAGGGCAGCTGCTTCGCTGCTGCGTGACTTAAGGATCTCGCTGATTGCGTTCAACTCTTTCTTGGTCGGGCGACGCGAGAGGGCGGCCAGGAACAAGTGTTCCACCTTATCAGATGGCGACATGTTCGAGGCGATCACGTTCTTCAATACGGCCGCTTGAGCATCGGTCGCTTGCCGCATCAACCCACCGTTCATCATCAGCAATGACTGAGTCACGCCGCCATCGAGCGTTGACGTCTCGCTATCTTCATCGTCTCCCATCTTCTGGTTGACCTGGCCAAGCCACGTGTGACGCTCGTCGCTCGACGCGATGATCGCACTACCACGCCCAGGATTCTTGGCCAGCATCTGTAGCGAATGAAAGAGCTGCTCCGCTTCCATCTGGCGCGCGTAGTAACGCGCAAACAATTGCTGACCCGCATCAGGGTCGTCGGCCAGGTTATCGTCAATTTGGCGACTCGAAAGTGCATACGGTTCGGACAGAACGATCCACCTCATCAGACGCTTCATGTCGAAACCTGATTCGGCGAAATGAACAGCCAAGTTATCGAGTAATTCAGGATGCGAAGCAGGATTGTGTGGCCCCATGTCATCGACCGGCTGCGTGAAGCCCACGCCAAAGAAGTGTTGCCACATTCGATTGACGGTTGCCTTGGGGAAGTCATCCGAGTTAACAATCAGTTGCGCCAACTCCTGACGTCGATCGACTTCGGCGACTTTACCCGAAGCTGGGATCTTCGTTCCATCGACGAATTGAGGGTAGGCAACTTTAACCAGCCCGTTGGGCTGTTCGTAGTAAACCTCGCCCGCGTCCGACGCTTGGTTCTTCACGAAGTCGCGATCGAGAATCGCCAACTTGCCGGAGTCACGATCTTTCGCCAGCTTCGTTTGGCGGAAGAAAGCGTTCATGCTCCAGAATTGATCCTGATTCCAACCAGTTGTTGGATGGTTGTGACACTCAGCACATTGAAGCTGTTGCCCAAGGAACGTCGAACAGGTCTTCGCCGTGGCCAGCTTGGCATCGCCATCGACCATGCTCACCAGGAAGTTCGTCGCAGGATTGAAGCTTTCGCTGCCAGGGCTGGTAGTGCCCGTCGCCGTGATCAGCTCTTTAACCAGCAGATTGTACGGTTTGTTCTTCTCGAAGGCAGTGGCCAAGTAGCCTTCCAGTGCAGAGCGATCGATCGGACTATCATCGCTCATGCCACCAGCGCGACCCACCAAGATGTTGGCGAATCGTGCACTCCAGAACGAAGCGAACTCCTGCTTGTACTTCTCGTTGCCGAGGATTTCGTCGACCAGCCAAGTTCGCTTGTCTTTGCTGCGATGCTTGGCATAGCTTTCGATTTCCTCGACGGTTGGAATCCGACCGAGTAGTTGCAGGTAAGTACGACGGCAGAACTCGTTATCGGTTGCGGCCGGCGAAGGTTTTACGTTTTCGCTCTTCCAGGCGTTGGCAATCGCGTTGTCGATCTCGCTGATGACATCGCGATCGTCCAGCCGCAAGCTATCCCACATGCGGGGCTTCACGTAGCTCGGGGCGGACTTATCCGCGATAGCGACTTGATCGACCGACTCGATTTCGCCACCATTCTGCATTCCGCCCACTGCTGGCGACATGCCACTGGATGGCGCATCGTTCGACGCGACCGTCTCAGGCGAAACAAGGTCATCCACGGAAGATCCGTTCCGAACGATCGCTTCGTTCGATGGAACGTTATGGTCAGCAAGCTGCGGATCGACATCCGGCTTGACTTCATGATCGCGGGCGCCGCTCGACGGTTTTTGATTCCCGTCGGCGGCGAGCGGAATGCCTTGCCCTGGCAAAAATCGTTGATAGGTGTAATAGGCCACGCCACCCAGCATTACCAACAGGCATAAGCTGAGGGAAAGCGAGCTGATCGCGGTGAAGAAACGCTGACGCTTCAAGCGACGCTTGAATTCGCCCGATCGCTTCGTTGGGGCGTCGGTCGCTGCGACACCACTTGTCGATTGCGATTCAACTGATGGTGTCTCAGGCGAAGTCGTTTGCGTTGCCGTAGAAACAGCAATCGACAGAGGCGCTTTGGCTTGACCGTTCTGCTTAGGCGATTGTTTCGCAGCTTGACGTTGCTGGTGAGCCTGAACGACGCGCGCAGTGAGATCCGGCATCTGCTGCTGGCCAAGCAGTTCCTCTAAGAGAGGATCGATGATGGGATCTTCGTGATTCATGTTCGTATCTTACGACTCGTCTTTCAGTTTCAGCTCGATGCAATCGCGAAGCTGCTGCTTTGCACGTTGCATCAAGTTCTTTGCTCCATGTTCGCCGATCTCGAGGGCCTCGGCAATTTCTGTCCGTGATTTCCGATCCTGGAAGCGAAGTTCCAGTGCCAAACGGGCCCGATCAGTCAAACCCTGCAGGCACTCGCCGAGCATTTCCAGCAATTCCTCAGGCTTCCGATCGTCGGTATTCGCCCAAAACTGGTCGATGTTCTCGACCATTTGGATGTTGGTCTGACGTCCTTCCTTGCGGCGACGATCGATCAGCAAGTGCCGGGCAACGGTTCGCAGATACCCCCTGGTGGCGGCATCTCCTTGGTCTTCGAACGGTTTTTCCAGGATCTTTAAAAAGGTTTCCTGGGTCAGATCCTCTGCCTCTTGAGGGGAACACCCCCAAGATCTCAAACATCGCCATACCGTAAGCTGATGTTGTGCAACGAGTTGCGCGACATCAATCGGAGGCGATTCGTGTTGCGAGAGGTCTTTCATCTATATGGAACGGTGCTCAACGGTGAAAAGTACTCAGAAAGCTGCTGGTCCGAAGAGGATTCGTATTGCCCACGGTGAACTGTTCCAGTGTATCCCGAGATCAGAAAAAAGAAGCAAATCATCCCCCTCCAAACAAGGGGAAACAGCAGCCGGTTCGTAGTAGAACTTGGTGTCAGCATCTGGCGATGTCGGCTGATAGCTGTGAGCAACTTTAGCTTTTTCCTTCGTTCTCCCGAATTTTGCCGCAAATCAATCACGATTGCCCTTGCTGGAATTGTACGTCTTGGACGACATTGTCCCGGCGATTTCCGACCCCCATTGGCCAGGATGGCCGAACGGGAGATCGCCGGGCCGAGATTACCCCGCTGGCCCACAAGGTAACCACAACCCTGAACAAGGGTTAGGCAAACACTCGCTCCAAGGAGGGATGCGATGAAGGCGGCTACTTCGCTACTGTTACTGCTAATTCTGACGGCCCCATTGGCCGCGGCCGACTCGGTTTTGTATTGCTTCACTGCCGATTGGTGCGTCTACTGCCATCAAATGAAGCCCGTCATTTCGCGTTTGCAGCAAGCGGGCTACCCGGTCCAAGTCGTCGATAAAGACCAGCATCCTCAGATGGCGCAGCAAATGGGCGTGCGCGGGTTGCCATACTTTGTGATGGTTTCAGGGAACCAGATTGTCGGCCAAGTCGAAGGTGCCACATCGTACGATCGCCTAGCACAGTTGATTCAAGTTGCCAAACCTCGCACACCTGCTCCTCAGCAGATGCCGATGCAAGCCGGTCCCCAACTGCGACCTGCGACCGGAATTGCTCGAGGTCAATCACCACAAAACCCAGCCGTAACGCAGCCAGCTGTTTACAGCCAACCCGTCGGTCCGTCGCCTAGCGGTGGTGGAAACGTTCAAGCTCAGGCCATGCAGGCCAGTGTAAAGTTGAAGGTTACCGATCCCGATGGGCACTCGTACGGAAGCGGCACTGTGGTACACACGCAAGGCAACGAAGCCCTGGTCCTGACATGTGCCCACTTGTTTCGCGACTCCAACGGTGAGGGGCCCTTGGAAGTAATCACCTATCAAGATTCCGAACAAGGGACGACGGTCCCGGGGCGCGTTCTCGTTTTCGATCTCGACCGCGACGTGGCTCTGGTTTCCATCCGAACGCAATCGCCGATCAAACCGATGTCGATCGGCTCAGCCACGCATCCGGTTGAAGTCGGTCAGCCAGCTTTCAGCGTTGGGTGCGACAACGGTGGGCCTCGCAACTTGTACCAGACACGCATCAATAGTTTGAATCGCTACGTCGGACACGATAACGTCCAAGCAGCCGGTGCCCCAACCGTCGGCCGCAGCGGTGGCGGACTGTTCTCGGCCGATGGCCAGTTGATTGGTGTCTGTAATGCGGCGGACGACGAAGACAATGAAGGAATCTACGCAGCTTTACCGACGATTCATGCCGTTCTGCAGAAAGCTCAACTCGCGCATTTGTTCCAGAACCAAAGCCCGACGCGTCTGGCATCGCACACGCAGCCAGCCACAGAATCACGACCAACACCCCCACGTTCGATTCCTCAGTCTCCACCCAGCAACTGGGATCGTCCGACTCCTTCTCGATCCGTAGCGAGTAGCTCAAGCACGATGCCTTCCAACGCCTCGGTGGAGAGCATGCAGGGTTTGAACGAAGTTGAGCGCGAGATGCTGCGTTATCTTCGCGGCCAGAAAGATGGGGCGGAAGTTACCGTGGTTTTGCGATCGAAAGACAATCCCACCGCACAACCCGCTGTCTTCACGTTGCCGAGCAGTCCTTCGCCGGCACTCATTCAGCAAGCGTCGCAAAACACCGGGCGGCCTGGTCCGATTATGCGGGGGCAAAGCCGCTAAGGGTCGCCACGCGATATCTCGCACTGCACAAATCCGGCAAGTCAAAGCCCTTTTTGTGGCTTTGATTTGCGATAAACCGTCCGAACCAACAGCTCGTTACTACGGTATCACCTCGATTCCGTTCTGGTTGTAACGGTTGCGCTGACCTCTGGTGAATTCTCGCTACGGCATTCCGTAGGGAACACGTACCCTGTCGCAGACGAAACGTATGATTTTCACGTAGGGAGGGATATCTCTCTTTTCGCGCCCCCTTTTCCTGGGTGATCGGACTGTGATTGTCGTTCTGCTTTTCGCTGTGATCAACTTGCTGGCTGGCTTTACGTGTGCCGTGCTGCTGGGCTACGGCCCACGCCCTTGGTATGCACTGTTCCTGCCATCTGGCGGTGACAACTTAGTCCATATCGAAGCCTTAGAATCGGAAGCCGAAACACAACCAGCGACTGAACCGGTTGCCGAGAAGGAAGCACCTCCGGCACCCAAACCCGAGCCACCACCAGCCCCCGCGCCGGAAACGGAACCAGAGCCAGTCGTGGCGGAGAAGCCGGAAGAAGCGCCCGTTGCGGAAACACCAGCGGAAGAAGCTCCAGATCCAGCACCCGAGCCAACTGCCGAAGAGCCTCCCAAAGCAGCAGAAGAACCACCACAACCGGTGGCGGAAGAGTCTGCTCCAACGGAAGAGGTTGCCGCCGAAGCTCCTGCGGAAGAACCTGCTGAAGAGGAGCCAGAAGTCGCGACGACTCCAAAGGCAGAACAAGATGCCAGCGAGAACGAACTCGAGGATTACCTCGCAGGCCGTCGCGACGAACCGGTGAAGAATCCGGAAGAACAACAGGCATCGATCGATGACATTGAAGCGATGTTTGCGTCCTCGGCAGAAGATGCCGCTTCGGAAGCGAAAGCTGAGGCGGACGAGAGCGAGGAAGACTCGGAATCTGCCAATCTCGAAGCAGAAGCGGACGAAGAGGAAGAACTCGAAGACCGACCGCTCGACCAGGACGACATCGCAGCACTCTTTAAATAGACCTGCTCCAACGGTTCCGCTTCCCACAACTCGGTTTAGCGGAAGATTTCTTTCTCGTGAAAGTCCCCTTCCGGACTCATCCCTTTCTTCAATGCGTCTCGCATGAGTGACTCGCCTTCGCCACGCAGGGCAAACACGGGAAAGCCAGGGCTGACGAATTCATTCCAGTATTGCTCGTAGACTTCGACCGTTTCCTTGTTCTTGGCCAAGACATTCGGCACGGCGTGAACCATTACGGTGCGATCTTCACTCTTCTCCAGATACTGCCCGAGCATGTGCGGCAACATCCGCGAGAGCCATGTGGTTCGGACAAACTTCAGCTTCCGCGGAATGATGTAACGGGGTCGATTCAGCGGACCGAGTGCTTCGTGCAAGGCCGTGACAAACATCCGACTGTCTTCCGACGTCGCGTCTTCCAGCATCACACGCACATAACCGCCGGCACGAGTGCGGGCGACCACCTCCGGGGGTGATTTAAGCAGCTTCAACTCGACCATCGTCCGGGCGATTGCTTCACCGATCGCTTGCACCAGCGAATCGCTCGACCACGGTTCGTTTGCCCCAGAGAACGGCGGGAAGCCACCTTCTTCGCGGGGCGACTCGTTAACGCGCATCTCGAGCGTGTGGCTTGGTTCACCTTGATAGGGCGTCCCAATTTTCCACAAGTCGCGTGTCTCTTGCCGCAGTGCGACGCGGTCTAGCATATCGCGATTTAGTTCCCGGACCGAGCCTTCCAATAGCTCTGGGCGCAGTTCGGTCAACGCAGGGTGGACGTGGCCGACGCCCTTCTCGATCATTGCGTCATCGGTCACCCCAAAGATGTTTTGATGCTTCTTGATAAACCGAGCATAATCGTCGAGCCCTTTGCTAAACTCGGGTGCGATGCACACGACGTCCCAGTTATTGGCTAATTTCTCCGGGACCACCGGATCGAGTCGAAAAGACCTTCCGCGTAGTTGCCGCACCGTCATGCTGGTGGTAACCGTCGTCAGATCGACCAACACGTTGATTTTGTTCGCATCCCAGCCTTCTCCCAGAAGCCCACGTGTGCCAACTAAACACTTGGTGAGGCCGCGTTGGAACAACTCGGTAATCATCTCGACGTAAACTCGCGGGCACCAATCGCGGCCACTCCCGCTGACGACATGGAAGCCAACCTCTTCTTCAAACGTAAGTGTCGCCTCGTAGCCCGCGTTGGATAGCCACTCCTTCGCAGCAGCTTCAAATCGTTGAGCTAAGTCGTCATCGACCAGCACACTACTCCCGGTGACCAGCACCGGATCGAGTTCGTCCAGCTTAGGGTCGCTAACCAAAACGCGAAACGCCGCGATCGCACCGCCAGCTTCGCTGCTCAGCAGATGCTCAACCTCCGAGATGGTAGCCGAAGTCTTCTCGAAGTCGGTCACGACAACGGCCCGAATCGTATCGCCTAGCGCGGCCATTTCGGCTGTCAGGATCGGAAGCAGGGCCTTTGCTTTTTCGCTGCTGTACGCCAACACTCGACCGACCGGCGAAGCACAGGCCTGGCAACCGGTTTCAGTGATCTGGACGCCCAGCATCCTAAGACCGGAGATTACCTTCTCGGATAATGCCCGATCTTCTGCGTTGGCGGAACGCCGGAGGGCGTGGCGGACGTAACGATCGAGCACCGGGATCACCACCGGGATCTGTGGTACTTCGTCCAAAGGCACTTCGATAACCACCGGCGGGACCTCAGGTGGCAGATCGATCTTACGGATTTGCAGGAAGACCCGCGCAGCATCGGCGAATTCTGGATCTCGACGATGAAACGACGACCAGGTCTTGAACGTGCTTGTCGCGTGACGGCGCGTTTCCAGTGTTTGCAACAGCCACGGCACGAGGGCTTTCACACGCGGGGCTTCGTCCACCGTTTCGACGACTTCGGTCTTCGACTCCGGCTCTGTTTTCACTAACGGTACGCTTACCGGAATGAGATCGGCGAACGGATCTTCTTCCTGGAAAACGGCCTCCGTCCCGCCAACATGGTGCAATAGGGGAACGTCCTGCTCTTCGACTTCCGGCTCCGGCTGACTGACGGCGGTCGTCTCGGACGGGAACTTCGTCTCCTCGCTCGATTCGTCGGAAGGCTTGTTGCAGACCAGTTCCAAGATCTCTTGCAGATGATCGTCGGCCTGGGCAACGAAGCGGAGTTCGGCTTCCGAAGGGCGAACGAAGTAAGCGAGGTCTTGGTACGGAGCAAGAAACCCGTCTCGCACGACCGCCGGAACGGGCACGTCGTGGTCGATCGGACCGAGGAACTGGGTGTAACGTTCGAAGTCGGCCGGGATCTTTCCGTCACCATCTGGTGGTGTTGCCGTCAGACCGATCACGATCGCATCGTCCAGCGACTCCATCGCGTCGGACAGCACGCGTCCCCAGTGACCGACCAAATGGTGACACTCGTCCAGGATCAATAGTCCGACGTCTGCCTCACGCAGCCGCTTCCAGGTTTGCAGACACGATTGATGCAGCATCTCAAACGATTCGCCGGCTAAGCCAGCTTCGTCGCGGACTTGCTTGCGGTAGGCGGACAGACGCTGGTCGTAGTAGTCGCGATTGTGCCGCTTCAAATCGCGAATCCACACCTTCGCTTCGGCTGGATCTTGGGCCTGACCTTTTTCGATCAAGCGATCTTCCCATAACGACATCGCTGCATGATCGAGCCCATCGTCTCCGCGGCGGGGCAGGGTAACAGCCTGGTAGGTGAGCGACGTAAGTAGCTTCGGTTCCTTCGCATCAGTGCTGACCATCATCGAAACGGGCACGTTCGACTCGAACAGATCCGTCCTGGCCGCCCATTGCGATTGAATCGCCGAGTTGGGACTTAGCACCAAGGCAGGCCGCTTAATCAATTCGGCCCACAGATAAAGCCCCACCACCGTCTTGCCCGAACCAGGCGGAGCGACGATGTGTAGCTGCCGTTCCCCCTGAGCTAGTTGCTGTGCCGCGACGTCACGCACTTGCAACTGCGACGGCCGCAACTGACCGCGGAACCGGATGGAAGGGAACGAGATATCAGGCGTCATGTCGGCGGTCGATCAGGAAGTTCATTCACGAGCTAGCAGCAATACGTATTCTTCTCTTCGGCAGGTAGCCGTCGATCGGATCAGCGAAACCTTGCAAGGGTTGCGGGGTGATGCGAGTTATGCCGGACTTACCGCCCAAAGGCTTCTTTTCCGGTTGCCTCGGCCGCGATTCCTTCGAGACGGATTAAGTCTTCTCTTGTTAACACTCTCTCACTGCCATCGGCAAAGATGAAGAGCGTTCCTTCCATCCGAGCGTCATGCAGGCTGACCCGCGATACTATTTCTTCAAGCGTAATCCCGTCTGGTTGCATCCAGAGAACCGGATTCGAATAATCTAGCACGATGATGGGTCGATTTTGTTTGCTAATATTCTTGCCCCAATCGCCTAACCGTTCGCGGGTATTATTGTTCCCACTCACGATCGCCCGATAAGGAGTAAGCCCTTTCCGATTGGCTTCGTCGTCCTGCCAAAAGTGGCTCTCATAAATATTCGGTGCATTTTCTAAGAGCCTACGGTTGTGCAGGCTATCCCAAGGTTGTTGAAGGGAGTATTGGTCCAACAGCTCTCCCATTTCCATCTCAGGCAACAGAAGTACACGCCAAGAATGCATGGGAGCCCCGTTCTCGTCATATTCGTTGACGAAGGGGAGGCGGTTACCAGGTTCGCTCAGGGATTTCATTTGAATGGCCATACCTATCAAACTCGCATAGATTCGCGAATCGTGCCTACTGCGGTGGTGATAGTGCCCATGCGTGCTTTGCCAAGCGACGTTCATCACTAAGCACAGGCATCCCACAACCGCGACAACCGCCATCAAGGTATGCAGACTGAACTTGCCGGGCTTTCTCTCGTGTCGCCGTAATGTTTTAACTTCCATCGATTAAAATCATGTTTTGAAATTGCGACCGATCCGATTCTCGGAAGGACTGAACGCCGCCAGCGATCGGATCAGCGAAACCGGACGTGGACTTGAGCATCCACCATGTTGTATCAATCTTTGCGATCAAAGGCACTCTTTCCTAACGCCTCGGATGCCAGTACTTCCAGTCGCCCGCGGTCTTCCTCGGCAACCACCTTGACACTGCCGTCAGTAAAAATAAAAAGCGTTCCGTTCATGCGGGGGTCGTCCAAGGTTGTCCGAGCGAGGATTTGATCGAGCATGATTCCGTCGGGCTTGGTCCATGGAACGGGATTGGCAAAGTCTTGTATGACGATCGGTCGGTTTTCCGGGCTAAACATTTCTCCCCAATCTCCTAGACGTTCCGTGGCATTGTCTTCTCCACTCCAAATCGTTCGATACGGGGTCAGCCCTTTTCGATTCGCCTCTTCGTCCTGCCAGAAGGGACTTGCGAAACAGTGGGGCATTTTATCGACCAGCTTAAGATTGTGGGGACTATCCCATGGCTGGTTGAAATCGTACTGATTGAACAAGTCCGTTCGTTCGAGCTCTGGTAGAAGGAGCACACGCCACGAGTGCATTGGGCGTCCTGCAGAATCATATTGATTAGCAACGCCTGAGGGGTTTGCTGTTTGGTTAATAAAAAGCCCAAGGGCAATCATCTTTGCGTCTTGTTGGGCGTGTGACTTTCGATCGTGACTGAAATGCCCGTATGTCCTCTGCCGAATTTTGTTGACCCCATAACACAACACGGCCACGACCGCGATGGAGGCCATCAAGGTCTGCAAACTGAACTTGCCAGGCTTTTTTTCGTGTCGCCGCAATGTTTTAACTTCCATCGATTGAAATCATGTTTTGAAATTGCGACCGATCCGATTCTCGGAAGGACTGAACGCGGCCATCTCCGAACAGGGTCGGTATGCCCAGTGGAAGATTAGCGTCGAAATCAAGATTCAGGAATTGCTGCGGAGTAAGATCGATAGGTTGGGTCCAAGGAACCGGATTACTATCGTCTTCCACCACCGCGACGACATTCGAGATACCGTTGGTAATATCCTTAAAGGCAACCGGGCCTTGCGTGTTGATCGCGGTATTGGGTCCGGCGATCGCGACATAGGTGGTGGTCCCAGGATTGAATTGATCGGCGTGAGCTGGGCTGACAAATGCCGCCGGTGTCTCGCGGGCTAACAACATGTTCTGAGGACTGTCCCACGGCTGCGATAGATCGTACTGCTGGTAAAGGTTGTTCTGCTCCAGATAAGGCAAGATGAGAACTCGCCAGGAAGTCATCGGCCGACCATTTTCGTCGGTTGTGTAGGCGGGAGGAAATGCGCCGTAGGTATCGTGATAGTTATGTAGGGCCAGGCCGATCATCTTCATATTGTTTTGCGCTGCAGCATGTTGCGCCGCGTGTCTTGCTTGGGTGATCGCCGGTAGAAGCAAAGCCGCCCCAAAAATCCCACAGCAGGCAAGCCCTGACACAAACAGAACCAGTACAACGACGACGATCACCACTTTGGCATTACCATGACGAAATCGCTTCACGAGAAAACTCCTTGACTGGGTGCAGGATCGGATGCAGGAACTAGCGGGCTGCGTTAGGTATTCGTCCTTCGTCGCAAAAGATTAGATTGCCAAGCCGCGCACACGCTTCTTCGTCGAAGTGCTCGACCTTGGCGTCGCCGTACAGAACATGAATACCGTGCAATTCATTCTGGTCGATCGGATCAAGCGAAAGCAATTGCTGCGGGCTGATATCGTCCGGTTTCGTCCAGATCACCATCCGTCCAGGATCGTCGATCACCATTACCGATTGGTCAATCGCATCCGTTTTCAGCTGGTAATTGAATTTCTGCCCCGGCCCTGGCCGAAGCACCGTTCGTCCTCTTTGGGAATCAACCACAGCTAGGTAGGGCGTTTTGCCCTGTGAACGTGTTTTAAAAAAGAATGGACTGGTAAGTGCTTCCGGCATTTGCGAGATCAGCGGTTTGTTCGTCGGGCTGTCCCAAGCCGCATCAAGATCGAATTGATCGTACAGGTCGCTTGCCTCGATGAACGGCAAGATCAAAACACGCCACGAATAAAGGGGCTGGCCCTGTTCATCGGTCACATAGGCTGGCGGGAACGCACCGTGCACGTCGCGGTAATTGAGTAAGGCCAAGCCGATTTGCTTGATATTGTTTTCAGACTGCATACGTGCCATTTCAGAACGCGGATGCCCTGTGCTAGGCAGCAGCATAAATGCCAAGCCAAAAAATGCAATGAACGCACCAAAGATCGTGATAACCGTGTCGTTCTTGCCTGGTTTAAATCGTTCGGGTGAGTGAGGCTGGTTCATGATGGCATACCTCAGCGAGAGACCACGCGACCGTCGTCGCAATAGATGAGGGCGGGCAATTCATCGGTGCGAAACGTGAACGTCACCGAACCGTCGGCCCAGAGAACGAACACCCTTTCAGGCTCATCACGGGAAGGTTGAACCTGGGCCGCAGAGGCGAGGAACTCGAGCGGATCGACATCGACCGGTGCGGTCCACGTCACGAAATGATCGGGTTGACTCACGACCATCCCGCTACTGGAAGCACCATCAGGGATTTCCTGAAGGGAACGACCTTTTCCAGCGCGAAGCACGGTACGTCCTTCAAACGTATCGACCAGAGCCACACAGCTTGTCTCGCCGTTGGCAGCCCGCTCGCGCGCGTAAGGGTTAACAAAGGCGGACGGCATTTCTGCGATTAATGCACGGTTCGTTTTACTGTCCCAGGACTGGGTTAGATCGAACCGCTGATAGGTGTCTTCCTGCTCCAGGTAGGGCAGGATCAAGACACGCCACGAATAAAGTGGCTGGCCCTGTTCATCGGTCACATAGGCTGGCGGGAACGCACCGTGCACGTCGTGGTAATTGTGAAGTGCCAGTCCGACCTGCTTCAAGTGATTGCTAAAATTCAATACCGTATAGTCTCCACGCGACTGGCGAACATTGGGCAACATTAATGCGATCAAGACTGCGATAATCGCGGCGATGACCAAGTACTCCACCAAGGTCAGCTTCCACCATGGCTTATCGGGAGTGGTGGCAGACGCGACTTCTTTGCACTCGGTCTGCGGACTGTCGTAAGGGTTAACTTCCATCGCTCACCGAACCTTTCCGATGCGACCATCGTCGCAGAAAGCCGCCGGTACTAGGTTATGTTCTACTTCTTCTTGGCCACGAAAAACGACTCCGTTGGCCATTAGCAGGAGCACAGTATCAGGCGAGTCGTCGTCAGGCGTCCAACCGGCGGACGCCGCTATGAAGTCGAGTGGATCGATATCGGTGGGCGCCGTCCACACGACAAACTTTTCTGGATGGCTAACCACCATCGCACTGGCCTCGGCGCCATCGGGGATTTCGCTCAGCGTACGTGCGTTGTCCGGCCGAAGAACCGTCTTGCCGTGTTTTTTATCGACCAATGCCAAATAGCTCGTCTCCCCAATGACTTCCTTGCCAGGTGCCCATGGATTGGCATAACACTCCGGCATTTCTTGAACGAGCGGCAAGTTCGCTTTGCTATCCCAGGCCTGGGAAAGATCGAATCGGTCGAACAGATCTTTTTCATCCAGGTAGGGCAACACGAGGACACGCCAAGAGTAAAGCGGCTGACCCGTGTCGTCGGTGACATACGTCGGAGGTAACGTCCCATGCTCGTCGCAATAATAATGGAGAGCCACGCCGATCGCCTTCAGGCGCATTACCGACCGGAAAGTTGGGGCTCTTCGGGGATGCGACGTCGTTGCCGGGATTAAAAGACCAATCAAAATGAGAATAATGAAGCCAACTACCAAGCAATCGACAACGGTCGGCTTCCACCTTGGCTTATCGGGGGCTACCGGTTCCTGAGTTTCGGTGCGTGGACTGTCGAAGGGGTTGGTTTCCATTGCCTACGGCTCCTTCTCGGGATCGACGTTTGAGTAGGCCCAATCCGTGACTCGCCCCCAATCACGACTTTCAATTCGCTTCACGCTGCCATCCCCAAAGAGCAGATAAACGCCACTCTCGACAGGTCCTGGCCAGTCGAAATCTTTCTGTTGAGCCAATTCACGCGGGCTCACATCGCTTGGCTCGGACCATGTGCAGGAAAGATTCGGATGATCGATTGCCAACACCCATTGGCCAAGTTGGTCATGATAGTCGCCGAGCAAACGCCCCTGATCGGGAAGAAGCAACGTGCGTCCGTCCGTCTCATCAACCAGGGCCAATAATCGAGTTTGACCACCGGTTGCCGTCTCGGGATCTTCATGGTTGCGATAAGCCTGGGGCGTGCGTTCGATCAACGTTTGGTTGTGCCCCTCGTTCCAGGCCTTGTCGAGTTCAAACTCGGAGTAAAGTTGTTCTTCACCGACGTAGGGAAGAATGAGCACTCGCCAAGAATAAAGCCGCTTGCCGTGCTCGTCGGTAACGTAGGCCGGGGGCAATTCGCCATAGATGTCGTGATAGTTATGCAACGCCAGACCGATCTGGCGTAAGCAGTTGTTATTCGACATTCGCGAGGCTTGCATTTCGCGGGCCGACTGAACCGCAGGCAGCAACACGGCGATCAAGATCGTAATAATTCCAATAACGACTATCGCTTCGACCAAACGGTTTGGCTGTTGTTTCTTCATGACGGGCTCTTGCGACTCGGCATGAGGACTATCGAACGGATTCAAATCGCTGCCTATCACTTGGGTACCTTTCCATCGTTGGCGTACAGAAGTGGCAGCAGTTTTGTTCGCGTCGGGTTCTCGATTTCACTTGTACTGGTATCGCAGGTCACCAAGGCTACCCAGGGTGTAATTGACTCGTCGGTTGGTAAGTTATCGAGGAACTGTTCAGGCGAAACATCTTGCGGTTGCGACCAAATGACCGGGTGTGAGCGATCTTCCACAACGATTGCGGTGGCTGCTAACCCATCGTCTGCAGCGATATCGGCCAACGCTTGACTGGTTTCACGCAATATGGCCGTACGTCGTTCGTCGGTCGAGACCAATGCCACGAACGCAGTCTCCCCTTGCGAATAGTCAAGATGCCAACAGATGTAGCAAGTGGGGATTTTGCTGGAGAGTGAAAGGTTCGCCGGAGAATCCCAGGCCTGGTCCAGATCAAACTCTTCGTACAGATTATGTTGTTCCAAGTAAGGTAATAACAAAACCCGCCAAGAATAAAGTGAATTCCGTTCCGCATCACTGACAACAGCCGGCGGGAGCGTACCGTGCTCCGCCTCATAGTAACTCAACGCCAAGCCAATCCTCTTCAAATCCATCATGACCTGCATTCGCCGAGATTGTGTTCGCGGCGTATCGAGGTTCGGCATGAACACCACCAGGAGTGCGAGTCCGAGCAAAACCGTCAGGCAACCGATGGTTACTTTCATCGCGGCGGCACCTTTCCATCGTTGGCATACATCGCAGCTGGCAGAACGGTACGCAGGTCGTCAGTCAGTCCTTGAACCGATCCGTCTCCGTAAGCAATCGCGACTTCATGTTCGTAGTCGCCTGGTCGGAAGCGGCGTAAAAACTTGGCCGGGTCGGTGTCGTTGGGTTCCGTCCAGAAGATTGGGGCGTTGAAGTTGGCAATCAGCATTGCCGTATTACTGGTTCCGTCGCCAATCGTATCGAAGGTTCGTCCTGCGGTACGTTTGATCATCGTCCGCGAGCCTGACTCGTCGACGAGTGCTTGATAAGGCGTTCGTCCGGCATCGTTTTCATGGTAAGGCGAGTGAAAGCAGTCCGGCATTTGGCGGACCAAGAGTAAATTGTTCGGCGAATCCCAAGGCTCACTTAGATCGAACTGCTTGTGCAGGGCCCCTTCGCCGATCATTGGCAGAATTAGTACCCGCCACGAATAGAGCGGCTTTCCGTCGGTGTCGGCGACGTAGGCCGGCGGAAACTGCCCGTGCGTGTCGTAATAGTTATGCAGGCCAAGGGCAATGACTTTGAGCTGGTTTCGGTTATGGTGCAGGACCGCCTCGGGACGTGGGTTTCTGATAAAAGACCACAAACAAAATAATAGGAAGAGGCCTACCGCTCCGATCAGCACTAGGGTGAAGATGCCATCGCGCCGGTAGTGTGGATTGGGCCCGCTGGTAAGCGCCGAATCGCTGGCGTCATTGTGCGGACTATCAAACGGGTTCGGCGTATCGACCATGAGCCCACCGATTTTGCGAAGAGAAGCGTACTGAGAAGTACCATTTATTCTCTTCGATTGGGGGGAAGCGTGCAATCAATTGGCAGGAAACGCCGGCGCGTGGAATCAAGTTAGCAGCTTGAATCTCGCCGACGCTACATCGTTCGGCCCTCGAAGCTGATCGTTTGGCCATCGTTACGCACGGCCAGATTCTCAAGATCTTTTGGCGCGATCTTCGAAATGCGAACCATGCCTGCATGAACCAAGGCGACGTAAAGCGGCTTTTGATCCGTTACCTGAGAAGAGTAACGCTTCAAGAAATCCTCTAGCGAGAGATCTCTAGGTTCGCTCCAGGGGACTGGGTTTTCCAGGTCCGCGATCAGCAACAAGGTGTTTTCTCGACCATCTTTGCATTCGCGAATATCCAATTGCTGATCGGCGGGAAACATCGTGTTCGGACCGACGACCACCACAAACGGAGTCTTTCCATCGCTGCAATCACACTGCGGAGATCGAAAAGCCTCAGGCGTTTCGTCCGCAAAACGCAGGTTGTCTGGGCTGTCCCATGGCTGCTGGCGATCGTATTGCTTGAACAAATCGCTTTCGTCGATGTAGCTAATCATCGCCCGCCACGAGCAGAACGGCTTCCCTTCCTCATCCTGAAACGCCGCCTGCGGGAACATTTGATGGGTATCGTGGTAGTTATGCATTCCTATCGCGATCACCTTCATCCGGTTGATTGTGATCTGTTCTTGAGCCGCATCCCACATCGGTTTGCCAACAAAAACCCCAAATAACAGCGAACCGACCAATGCTAAGCCAACAACGGCCAGCACAATAAAAAGCGGAAATGGCTTTTTGGCGGGCGAGTTCGTGTCGTTCATGGTTCTTTGAGTCGGCAAATATGAGAGCGGCTAACGGAAGAGCCAAATCATACCCACCGCCCGATCGCCGCGAAAGTATTTGCAGCTACCAAGCGGTCAAGCCGCCGCCGAGCTGCAAAACCTCTGCAAGCAGGTGACGATTCTCGTTGGTGAATTGCCAAGTACGACCGTTGGCCAGACCAACATTCAGATAGGGTGAATCGTCGCTATCCGAGGACTGCCAGGCCAAAACGTCTTCGGGTGATAGATCAACCGGCTGGGACCAAATCACCGGCTGAGCAAGGTTCTCGACAATCAGTGCCTCGCTGGCCAGTTCCTCCGGCAACGTTGATTCGCCAAAAACGCCACAACGACTCGGCAACTTTTCTTCGAGCACGATGCCTACGAACGATGTCATACCTGGCTCGGCATCTTTTAGAAATGGGTCGAAGTAGGGTGTCGGAGTTTTCTGAGACCACGCCACGTTCGCCGGACTATCCCACGGTTGCGATTGATCGTACTCGGCGTAGATTGCATGATGTCCCAACTGCGGCAGGATCAATACTCGCCAGGACGTGAGTGGCTGACCCTTTTCGTCTCTGGTGTACGCAGGAGGCAACGTACCGAACTCGTCGTTGTAGGCTCGAAGGGCTTGTACGATGTTGGTCATTCGCTTGCGCCGAATGCTTTCAGGGGAAATTTTTTCCGGCGGTCGCGCACAGCAGACATCGGGAAGTGTGACGTAGTCGCGACATCCAAATGCCAACACGGAGACGAAAACGGCAATCAATACCGGTATGACAAATCGCATCACAGGTTCGTCCTTCACAGATCTGCGTGCATGCACGCGAAAATTATCCAAGTCGGTCGACCTCACTGATCCCGACCGACTTGGTAAATGCCTTGAACGTTTTTGGTGAATGTTGATCGTGATGTCGGTTGCCAAACGAGCCGCGTTCTTGCCAATCGCCCTCACAACCGTCAAAGCCGGCGCAAGCGTGCCGACTGCGACAAGAAATCTAATTGGCAAAGCAATGCCAATCAAATCAATACACTCGAAGCCCGATAACTATTACACCTAGGCAAGATGGGGATCTTCCTGGGTGGTTAAGGTTTGCGAACGATCCGAGTGAACAAGACGCATGTTCACGAACGATAGTTCAGTTGAAAGTCCGACTCTCTTACCAAAGTAAACCGCACGACGAGATTCCAGGGAAAGCTTCTCCCTTGGACCGGGATCAAGTTCTGGTGATCCTTTCTTGTCTGACCGGTGGCTCTTGGTAAGAGAGACGGACTTTCAGCGTTTCTTGATTCTTGTTTTTCCTAGAAATGTTTTGACTACGGATTCTCCAGGATAGGCACCGTTTCGAGTGAACACGTTGCCAACAGCGAATCTAAGCGCTTCCGTTAGTTTGCAGTGATCCGTTGATTACGACGCTGGTTGGTTAATTTACGTGTCGCGCTCGGCCGGAAACCTAGGGATTGCTTCACTTTAGGGCGAAAGTATCTCTTCTTGCCGAAGGGCGCTATAATGAAAGGAACCGGTCAATCCCTCCCGAAATTGCCCTCCGGCAGCTTGTATGGCTTCTGAAAACAACGCATCTCACGCCCCAGGTGCCGATCAGGCGACCGATGGGGAGATTCTCGCGGCCGTTTTGGCTGGCGATGCGGATCAGTATGCCGTAATCGTTCGGCGTTACCGTCGGGCTTTGCAGAACCTGGCGTTCAGTTACTTGGGAGATTCTCAGTTGGCGGAGGACGCCGTTCAGGAAGCCTTTCTGAACAGCTTCCGGTGGCTTCACACCTACGACTCGCGATACAGTTTTCGAACTTGGTTGTGGCGAATCTTGCTGAATGTGTGTCACCGAATACGGGAGAAAGCCAAGCGTCAGCCGGTGACTACAACCACGCTGACCGCTGGGGCAGCTCCTTCCTCACCGTCGCTATTGGAAAGCGAAGTCCCCTGCGAGGCCCTTTCGCGACTGATCAGCGGCGAGCGGAAAGAAAGCGTACTCAAACTGCTCGACCGATTGAGCCCGATTCAAGCGGAAGCGATCCGGCTTCGCTTCTTTGGCGAAATGAAGTTTCAGGAGATCGCCGACGCCCAAGGCATTGGCTTGCCTGCCGCCAAGGCTCGCGTTCGCAATGGATTGTTGCAGATGGCCAAACTCATTCAGAATACCTGCCAGGAACTGGCCGAGGACCACGCCTGATGATCCAGTCCCATCACCTTCCGACATGTGACGACGTGTTCGACGTGCTGACGCGAGGCCCATTTCCAACCGGTCAGCACGAAACCGATTTCCCTGTGGAACGCCATCTGACGGTGTGTCACAGTTGTCGCGAACTAGCAGAAGCATTGCGGCCAGTGACGGCAGTGCTAGCCGAGGGGCAGCAATCAGCTGGCGAGCAAGAAACACAGCTCCCTGTCTTTTTGTCAGAAGAACAAGCAAAGTGTCGCTGTTGCGTGACCGACCAAACTGAGGTGAAAACCACCGACCCCATTCGCGAACTGCGCGTGCCACTGATCGGCTTGGCACTCAGCTTGATGATCGTGCTAGCGGTAAGCGGAAGCTGGTTTTCCGGTGAGCGACGTCCAACGAGCGGCGCGATGCTGCCGACGGGTTCGCTGATGGCGGATTCGCCGGCGCCGGGAGCCAACGTACTGGAAGCTGGCTTTGGCTTGGCGAACTGCTCGCTGCTGGCAGTCGACAACTTTCAAAAGGGGACGACGAACGCCACCCAGCAACTAGCGGAATCGGCGACTCAGAAATTCTCAGCCGTACATTGCTGTAGCCAATGTCATCATGCCGGCAAACCATCGCAGACCGCGAGTAGCAAATCGCTGGGCCCGAAGAAGGGGCTTCAGGTAACGGCGTTGGTAACTCGCTGTAGCGTCTGCCACACCGATTAGAACGATCAAACGTCGCGATTCTCTACTGTGACGCCTTTTGTCGCTGAGCGACGAAGCCAAGCACACTGACGCTAATTAGCAGCGTAGTGACACTGCCCAGGACGAGTGCTCCTCTTAGTGGCAACGTCATCCAGCTGAAGATCAGCCAGCATCCCAGAAATGCGGCGGCACTCAGATCGATGGCAATCGCCCCGCCAAGACCTAAGCCAGATCGCTCGTTTGCGCTCCGCCTGCACTCGTAAACTAGGGCGATTGCAATTCCAATGACGACGGCCCCGAGCAAGCGTGGGTAGAAAGTCGTTTCTGTCGCCGGGAGCCCAAGCAAATCGATAAATGACTTCGGGAAAACCGCGAGTACAGCACCTAAAACGAAGCTGATTAGCGCATCGAAAATCAGCACAGAGGAGCGATTCACCAAGGTCTCCTCACAAGAGGGACAGAGAATTTAGGCGACTTCCAAGGTTGACGGTAGTTCAACCAAATCGATCGTCGTAACTTCTTTCATCTTACGGGCGAATTGCGTTTAATCCAGCTTCGGCACCGACTCGGACAGAGAATTGGAGCGCAGAGGTTCAATCCTACTTCAAATGAGTTAGGACTGCTTTACGGCGCCGATCGATAAGCCGGCGCTGGTTTCATGCGGCGGGCCAAGTAGCCGTAGGCAGTGCCACCCAGAACACCTAAGACCGATCCGACCAACAACCCGCCTGATTGCCAAACCAAATTGCTTCCCAGCAGGATCGAAACCGCAGAGCCTGCGGCAAGCCCAACGCCAGCCCCGATGTAAAAACCGAGCTGGATGGCTTCTTTGATTGCGGTGGTTGGGTTTGAAATGCTAGTTGAAGAAATATCGTTCACGAAGAAAGATCAGCCTAATCAACAAAGTCTGTTCCAAGGGGGGTTCGAATAATCGTCTCCGAAATCTAGCAGTTCGGATAGTGGGGATCAAACCAGAAACCGCTACTCCATGATTATTTCTTGCCAAGAAAAAGAAAAACACCGAGTCCTTTTTGGTGGACCACGGTGCTTCGATTGAAATCGTTTCAACGATTATTCGCTTTGTCCAGCGAGATACCTAAGGAACGAGTTTCTGTTGGGGCAGTTGAATCGGATGCGCCATCCCGTTGGCGACAACCGCGTCGTCCTCGTTCAGGCCCGCTGCGAGCTGGCCTTCGTCGTTCAAAAAGTACTGCCGCAGCGAATCGGGGATCTCTTCCACGGCCATGTACTCGACATGCCCATCGTCGAACAAGATATTGGCTCGTCCATCAGCATGGGCTTGAGGGACGATCTTGTCCCCTTCCAGTAAGACGACATCTGACGAGACGGGGAAGTTGGCTCGCCCCTTCATCACGGGAGCCAACAACTTACCGTTCACCAAGCTACCCATGTTGTAGTTGAATACCTCACTGAGGCTTTGCTGTAGCTTCTCGACCTCTTCCCGGGGAGCATTTTGGAGTTGTTGGACGGTAGGAATTGACTGCGTGGCAAGTTCATCCTTCCTCGCAGCACAGCGGACGGTTTGGGTGTGGTTGATGAGCCCGGCATCCATCAGCTTCGGAGCGAAAACACCTGCTCTGGACATCGGGCCGTCCATCGAAATCGCTGGGTAGCGGTGTTCTGGGCTGTTGCCCGCGAATTGCTGCAAAGCCAGACTGACCTGATGCAGGTTGTTTTCACACTGCAGCCGGGTTGCCAGTAAACGCGAACTCGCCAATGCGGGAAAGAAGATCGCTACGGCCGCGACACACGCACCTAGAGCGACCAGCATGTCCATCATGGTAAAGGAGTTGCGACCTCCGCCGATCGATTCAAACGCTTCTCGCTGCCGGGACTGCGGGGCGTTCTCGTCGGCGGGTGCCGAAGTATCGAGAACTTCGGCGTAAAGATCGGGATTATCGAGAATGGCACAAGTTCGTGAGGCGAGTCCGGCTGGCGGAGCGGCCTCGTCCAGGCCATCGGAAAGCAAATCGAGGTGGGATCGAAGTTGGTCTAATTGTTCCGCGGCGCGAGGGTCGTCGGCAATATGCTGCTCGACCAAATCTCGCTCGTTTTCATCCAGGGCTCCCATGAGGAAGCCTACCCAGTGCTCACGCGTCATCGTCATCAGTGGTATAAACTTGATTCCAGGCTTCGGTAAGTTTCTGCACAGCGGTGTGCAGGCGGCTTTTAACCGTTCCGACCGGAATCCCCAAGATGTCTGCCGCTTCGCGGTACTTCAGACCTTGGTAGTAAACCAACACAATTGCGGTTTTCAACGATTCCGGGAGTTCTTGAACGGCATCACGCATCACGCGTTGTCGTTCCAGATCGTCCATCTGCGACATTGGCCCAGCTTCGGAGCTCACAAGCAAGTCGACCAGCGAACCAGTCTCTTGATTCTCGCTCGAGCTGCCGGCTCGATCCAAACTGACCATCTTATGGCGTTTGGTCTTGCGCTGTGCATCGATCGCTTGATTCGTTGCAATCGTGTACAGCCAAGGCCGGAAACGACGTCCTTGCTCGAAAGTATCGCACTTCAGATGCACTTGTAAAAATGCGGCCTGAAATACGTCCTCCGCCATTTCAGGATCGCCCAGGTAACGACGCAAGTAGTTGTACAACTCACGTTCGTAACGTTGGACCAACTTGGCGAAGTACTCTCGATTACCGGAGTCCCTATACGCCAACAGCAAGTCCTCATCGGACTTGGGTTGAACGAGCGAAGGATCCGAGTAACTCGACGTCATTTCAAGTGTGGCAGTTGTCATTTTCTACGAAGTATCCCAGCAATGGTTCGAAATCCGTTTCCTGTTGGGAGCAATCTTTTCCAAATTCCTCGTTTTCGAGGGTGGAACAAGATGCTTCGACCATCGCCGCGATCCGTATTCTATCACGCTTGCACTCTCGGTCAGAGACGAACGTGAGGAGATGGTCGAGAATTGACAGCCCCATGACAGGCTCCTAAACTCGATCTACCCATTATGCAACGCCCGTGCCGAAAGCAAGAAAATGAATGAAACCAAATACAAATGGGCCGTTGCAGGCGACGTTAACGCCTTCTTTGGCTTGATGTTAGATAACATTGCCGATCTTCTGCTAACTATTGGCTTGCTAGCAGCGGTCTTTAACTTTCCTACAACGTTCGCCATCGGACACATGGTCCCGGGGACGGCTTTAGGTGTGCTCGTAGGCGACCTAATCTTCTTCTGGATGGCGCTCCGCCTGGCGAAGAGGACTGGTCGTAACGACGTAACTGCCATGCCTTTAGGGCTAGATACGCCCAGCACATTCGGCATGGTATTCTTCGTCTTGGGACCAGCGTTCAGCTATGGTGTCCAAGAATTACAGATGACAGCAGAAGAGTCTGCTATCCGTACGTGGCACATTGGCATTTGGTCCATTGTGATGTCCGGAATTTTCAAAACTGCTTGCGCCTTCGGTTCTAGCTGGATTCGTAAGATCATCCCTCGCGCTGGCTTGCTAGGATCGCTAGCAGCGATTGCTCTTGTCTTGATTAGCTTCCTCCCGTTCGTCGAGGCGCTCCATTTCCCAATCGTCGGGATGACGGCTCTTTCGATTATTTTGGTGACCTTGGTTGCCCATATCGGTTTGCCTTGGAAAATCCCTGGGGCGCTCGCTGCGTTGATCGTTTCTGGAACGATTTACTACGTGATGTACGGTTTAGGAATCTTAGGTGCCACGCCGGAAGCAATGGACTTCAATCCGAATGATGCGTTGCTGCCGACCGATTGGTTGGCCGTATTCCGCTTCGAGTGGCTGAACTGGGCGACGTTCCAAGACGCCGCGGTCTACCTGCCGATTGTGATCCCGTTTGCGTTGGCAACCGTGATCGGCGGGATCGATTGTGTCGAAAGTGCGGCGGCGGCTGGCGATGAATACGACACCAACCGGATCATCGGGGCTGAAGCAATCGCCACGTTGGTGGCCGGTTTCTGCGGCGGCGTGATCCAGACGACGCCCTACATCGGACATCCCGCGTATAAGACGATGGGAGGCCGTGCAGCATACACATTGGCAACCGCACTGTTCGTCGGTGGTGCTGGCGTGCTGGGTTACTTCGGTTTTCTGTACTGGGCGATTCCCAAACCGACCGTGTTTCCAATCCTGGTTTTCATCGGACTCGAGATTACAGCTCAAAGCTTTAAGGCAACGCCGATTCGGCATTACCCAGCGGTTTCGATCGCGTGCATTCCCGCCCTCGCCGCGCTGGTGCTAATCTTCACCGGCGATCTTCAAGGTCAATACACCGGGCTTTTCTTTCAGATGAAGCACCAAGCTACTGTGCAAGTTGACAACGAATTGGTCGAGCATCGTAAAGAACTTGCTGCGTTAGCCGAGGCTGGCCATATCGATGAAGAAGCTTTGATAAAACTAAACGAGCGGCTTGATAAGCTGGACGAAGGTTCCCAAGCCCTCGGTGCCAGTGTCGATCAATTGCAGAAGTACACGCAAGGTGATATTCAAAGTCCGCCCGACGAAGAGGGTCACACCCACCCCAACGGAACGGCCGTGAAGTTGCAAACGTTACAGATGTTGGCTGGCGGATTTATTGTCACCAGCATGCTGTGGGCGGCGATCTTGGCGTACATCATCGATCGCCGATTGTACGTCGCGGCGGCGTTCAGCCTGGCTTGTGCCGCCCTAAGCGTCTTTGGGGTTATTCACTCACCTTATCCCAGTGGTAAGCTGGTATTGGGTTGGAGCGCACCTCCCGACATGCCGGTCGCCTCGGCGGGGCAGGGGCCTATCTTCATGATGTGGGCCTACATCTGCATGGCCATCGTCCTGGTTATCTGTGGTGCCTGGCAAGCCTCGAACCCCGATGCCCTCGCCGATGAGTCCGCCCAGAGCGAGACCTAAGCGAGTCACACCTCACCTAAGTTGCCCGAAAGAGATTATCTGATGATCGAGCGCATTCTCGAACCCGAAGTCATGGACACGCCAGAGGAAGCGATGGACTACGACGACATGGACCATCATGCCGTCAATAAGTTGTTCGTCGACGACTTAATTGCGTTCCTCGGTGTCGAGCCCGATCACGAGGCCGAGATGATTGATATTCTTGACCTGGGCACTGGTACGGCTCGCATTCCCATCATCTTGGCAGATCGCATCCCACAATGCCGCATCATGGGTGCGGATGCGTCGATCGCCATGTTGGATGTTGCACGGATCAATATCGACATCGCCGGCATGCTCGATCGGATTCAATTAATGAAAGTCGATGCTAAGCAGATCGCCCACGAAGACGGCTTTTTCTCCGGCGTGATGTCGAACAGCATTGTCCATCACATTCCCGAACCACTCTCGGTGCTGCAAGAGAGTGTTCGCATGGTTGAAGCAGGAGGGTGGCTCTTCTTCCGCGATCTTTTGCGGCCTGATTCGGTCGAGCAGCTTAACGAGCTCGTCGAAACCTATTGTGGTCAAGAGATCGAATCGTCGAAAAAGATGTTCGCCGAGTCGCTGCACGCAGCCCTTTCACTGGACGAAATTCAGCAGTTGGTGGTCTCGCTGGGATTCCCCGCAGAGTCGGTACGGCAAACGTCCGATCGCCATTGGACGTGGGCAGCCCGGAAGGCGACATAATCGCTACATCCGACAAGCTGGACGGTCATCGATAAAATCTTGCGCTTCTTAGGAGCGAGAAGGCTCGCGAAACGATTTGCCACTACTACGATGCATTTAGTAGTGCGTGGTTTCAGCGATCATCGTTAGTGGGTACCAGCGGGAAGTCCCAGATGGTCGACATGCGCCTTTCCCATGAAATGAACCCTCGAAAATGGCCACCGATTGCCCGTCCAGCAATGCCTTATTTGCTACGGACAAAGTTTCTTCGTTCCAGGCAGCCGATTGGTGTGTCGAGCAAGTCACCGATCTGAATACCTCGGATTCCCTCTGGTCCGAGTGGGAACAACTCGCCGGTTCGCGGTTGTTTCTCGGTCCTCGTTGGTTGATGCCGTGGTGGCGTGCCTATCGCGCTCCAGGTAGCCAACTATTGGTACTCACGGTACGTAACTTCCAAGGGGAACTGGTCGGTCTTGCGCCTTGGTTTTTGCAGCGAACTTGGTTGAGTGGCCAACAGATTCAATCGCTCGGCTGCGGACGCGCTTGCAGCGATTACATGTCGATCCTGGCCAAGCCGCAAACGGAAGAAGCCGTGCTAACCGCGATCGCGGACTTTGTGCATCATCAGCTTCCGCAGGTCGATCATATCGTGCTGGAAGGGATCGAAGCGGATAACCTAACGATCCGCCGCTTCGCACAGATCATGGCCACGCAGTACGGATACCAAGCGAATGATCTGGAATGTCTCGATTGCTTTCGACTGGCACTGCCCAGCGATTGGGAAACATGGATCATGCAGCTTTCACGGTCGCGACGTCGCCGCGTGCGACAGTTGTGGCGTGATCAGTTTGAATCAGGCCACGCCGCGGTACGAGTGGCCTACGATGAAGCGACACTTGCCGAAGGATTTGAGATTCTGGTCGATCTGCATCAACGACGCCAGAACGCACTGGGACATGCCGGATCGTTCTCGTCGAAGCGATTCCGCGACTTCCTTTACGAAGCCGCCCAACTGCATCTCGCTGCCGGACAACTACGCCTGCAATGGGTTGAACTGGAAGGGAAACCGGTTGCGGCGCAACTGGACCTGCAAGACGGGGAAATCCTCCTCGACTACTGTTCCGGAATCGCTATCGATTGCGAATTTGCTCGACCAGGCTGGTTGGGCGTAACCGCCGCCATTCGTGCTGCGATTGAAAATGGTCGAACAACGTTTGACTTCCTGCGTGGTGACGAAAGCTACAAAAGCCACTGGCGTGCCGAACCGGTTAAGATGTTTCACCTGGAATTGATACCACGCACGACCAAAGCGCGCACACTGGCGAAACTTCGTGCTTCACTTGCTCATGCCAAGTCACTTGCCAAGCGGCTTCTCGGACGATCGGCAAAACCCGCACAAGCAGAAGCGGGCAGCGAAGACGATTCGTAAGCAAGCTCAACAAGGCTGCCATGACCGACCGATGAAAGGAACAGCGACGCCAGCTAGCGGCGATTCTCTGTTCCCCCGTCGGTACTGAAACAGCCATGAAACAAAAGGCCTGGGCGATCCATTTCATCTACGCCGGTATTATCCTCCTGCTTGCCGGGGGACAGATGTACGCGGTCGAGTCGTATCAGCTGACTCCCTCGGCTACCAAATTCCTGGCCCACAACGTTGGCCCTGGTCCTGAGACAACACGCGGGGCCATCAATCATTTCGTGGTCAACAGTGGCGCCCAAGTGCGCGAAACGATCTCCCTCCCCAATTGGGTTTCCTGGGCTTCGCTGAGTGCCGGTGTTATCTTAGCCGTACATGGCGGGCTACTCGTTGCCCGACGAAAGTAAGCCCGCAAATCGACTCGGCGTGTTGTCTTCTTTAACTGAGCCTACCTTTTCGGCAACTCGGACGAGAACGGATCCCTGACGATGAAGATCACGCCTGAACAGTTGGCCGAGCAACACACCGACGAGGCAATCGCTGCCCGCATCGCTGGCCCTTCCGCTGACGACTACGCCGGTGACTTCGTCTTGGGAGGCGTCGACGGCGCGGTCACTACGTTCGCCATCGTCGCTGGTGTGGCCGGAGCGAGCTATGGAGTCGCCGTGGCAATCGTGCTGGGAATTGCCAACCTGCTTGCTGATGGGTTCAGCATGGCCATCAGCAATTATCTCAAGGCCCGCAGCGATCAGATGCAACTGAAGAAATATCGCTCCTTGGAAACGATGCACATTCAGCGGGTGCCTGAACGCGAACGAGAAGAAATCCGCCAAATCTTTGCCGCGAAAGGGTTCGAGGGAGAACTACTCGAAAGCGTTGTCGATACGATCTGCGAAGACAAACGGCGGTGGGTCGATACCATGCTGGTCGAAGAGTGGGGACTGCGTCTGCAACCTCCTACACCCTGGAAAGCTGGCCTGGTGACGTTCACTGGCTTCTGCCTAGCCGGATCGATTCCACTACTTCCGCTTCCTTTGGTGCAACTAGGCTGGTCGCCGAACACGATCTTTCTGACCAGCGCGCTACTAACCGGTGCGGCGTTTATTCTGATTGGGATCTTCCGCGCAAAGGTCGAGCAAGAAGGGCAACTGACTGCCGTCACCGAAACGCTCGTCACCGGAGGATGTGCAGCGGCAATCGCATACGGCGTGGGCGTTGGACTGCACAGTTTGTTTGGAACAACACTTTAACGCCGTAGATTCGACACGTCTCCACGAATTAAACCTTAGGTTCGAACGCCGGATTGTAGTCGCGTCCCCAGAGGTTTTGCGCGGCCTGATTGTTTTGGATGTGGCCGTTGGCAGGGTCGATTTCCAGCACGCTGCTGGTGCGATGCGCGATGTTGCCAAGTTGACAGAGCAGCGTACTCTTGTGGGCTTCTTCGATCGTGGCGTTCGGCTTCTGGTTGGTGCGAATGCACTCCAGGAAGTTGCTCAGGTGAGCCGAGTCACTCACCGCGCCGCTGACCTCTTCGACCAGCTTATTATGCATGTCGTAAATTTTGTAGCCACCTCCATCGATGACAAGCGATCCTTCGGTACCGTGAAACGAAATCCCGAACATCGAATCTTCACGACCGCGCGGCTGCCAGCTGATTCCCTCCCAAGTAATCATCTTATTGCCGGGAAAGTGAAACGTTGCCATCTGCGTATCAGGCGTTTCTTGATCATCCTCGTAGCGGGCTCGCGTGCCGGTAGAAGCAACCTTGGTAGGGTAGTCGACCCCTAAACCCCAGCGACAAATATCAACGGCATGGACACCGTTGTTGCCGATCTCGCCCGTTCCCCAGTTCCAGAACCAGTGCCAGTTGTAGTGCACGATGTTGTCCCGATAGTCTTCCTTCGGGGCGGGACCTTGCCACAGTTGGTAATTCAGCCAACTCGGCACCGGGACGGCCTTGCCTGTTCCGATCGGACCGCGGCGATTGTTGTACCAGCCGCGTGAGTACAGCACTTCTCCCAGTTCCCCCTTTTTCATGCGAGCGATCGCTTCTTGAATCTTTGGTGCGCTGCGGCGTTGCGTTCCAATGTCCACCACGCGATCGTTTTTTTGCGATGCAGCAATGGCCATTTCCCCTTCGGCTGGGTTATGACTGGCTGGCTTCTCACAATAGACATGCTTTCCAGCGTCACATGCGAATACCGTCGCAGGGGCATGCCAATGATCTGGGGCGGCGATCACAATCGCGTCAATCGACTGATTGTCCAACATCCGTCGAAAGTCTTCGACCAATAGGGGCTTCTCCGATTGTGATTGCCCAACCGTGGCTGCTGTCTTTTCGAGAGCGCGCGAATCGACGTCACAAACGGCACCAACCCGACAATTTGATTGGCTGGCGAAACCTTTAGCGAGGGCATTACCGCGATTGTTGGTTCCCATGATGCCCACAACGATCGTTTCGTTGGGTGATTCCGATTTTCCTGTCCGAGTTGTCAGAAGCGTGCCAGCGACACCAGCGGCACCCGTTTTCAAAAAAGCACGTCGTGGCGAGGAATATGTTGCCATTGGGTGGGCCTCTGTGGACAATGGAACTAGTAGGAAGGTTAAGGGAGGAACCTGAGAATATAGCAGTATCGCTGGCTCATCTCCAGAAATTCTGAATGTTCTGATTCCATCCAATACTCCTCCTAATTTGCTTTGATTACGGCTTGAATTCCCTCGATTTCTAAGAACACGGAGTTCGTGCAATTCGTAACAAAGTAGAGAGACTTAAGAGGTTCGATTAACAACAACGCTACGACAACAGATGGATTAAGGAGTCGAGCCATGAACTTCAAACGCATACTCTTCCCGACCGATTTTTCGCATTGCGGAGACGCCGCATTGCATCTCGCCACAGCTCTGGCACGCGACAGTGGAGGGACGATAATCATTGCCCACGTCGAAGAGCCACCTACCGTTTATGGTACAGGCGAAATGTATTACGGAATGCTCGATCCTTCCCCCGAGGATCTGAAGAGCATGCTACACGAGATCAAACCGGACGACCCAGCGGTCCCGGTGGAATATCACTTGGTCACCGGCGATCCTTCGACTGCCGTCGTTCGTTTGGCAGACGAAGTGAAAGCCGACCTGATTGTGCTAGGCACCCACGGCCGAACAGGCCTGTTACATATGCTGATTGGCAGTACTGCCGAATCGATCGTACGTCACGCAAAGTGCCCCGTACTGACATTCAAGCAGCCGCCTGATTCAGCATGACCCCCCCATCATTTTCTCCCTGAAAAAGGGAAGGAGGTGTGCGATGTCTGATAGTTATTTGAATGAAGGTAGTCGTCCCTTCTACTCGCATTTTACTTGCGAACACGAAGCAGTAGACAGTGCGATCCATGACCTGCAAAACGATTTGAATGATCGGGACAATCCGCTTCCGACGTCGCAAATCGCCCGACGACTGATCCAGCTCCGCGAATTGATGTCGCGACACTTCCTGGAAGAAGAAGAAGGTTGCTTCGACGAAATTTGTGCCCGGCAACCCCATATGTGCACCGAAACGAAACAGTTGGAGCAGGCCCATCGGATGCTGCTCGAAGTTTTGGACGAACTGATTCTCGACGTCGACAACGCCAACGTAGGAACGGCTTGGCAGACACGATTCGATCGCTTTGAGAAAACCGTGATGTCGCACGAAAAGGACGAACGTACGTTGGTTCGCCGGGGATTGATGATTTCGGAGGACGATGCCTGACTGTTCCTGCACGGATCGCTTCGGTAACATGAGGCTAGCACCTCTGAAGATTCGACAACTCACGAATTGCCGAAAGGGAGTTTACCGTGTCCTGGATATCCACATCGCCGATCGTTGTGCCGTTTGATTTCTCTGCCGATTCGCGTGAAGCGGTCGACAAGGCGATTGCCCTGGTAGGCAGTGGCGAGGGAATCTACGTGATTCATGTGCTGGGAGAGCTCTCGCCTGCCGATCCAGGAGAAGTCTGGCATACCGTCGACGAAAACACACGTACTCAGCACGCCACGCAGGCGATTCGTAAAGAGCTCGCCGACGAGAAGTACAAGGATGTGAAGATCAACATCACCTTCGGCGACCCTGGCGAGAAGATCTGCCAATTCGCCGAGAAGATCAACGCGGGCTCCATCATCATCTCGTCTCACGGTCGCTCGTCGATCATGAGGGTGCTGCTGGGCTCGGTCGCTGATCGTGTGGTCCGCCTGGCCGATCGCCCGGTAATCGTGCTGAAGAAACCACGCGACTAAACGGTCGGGAAAAACTGGGCCTAGGTAGATGCCAGATTCGCCGACAGATAATCCTTATCGATCTCCAGCCCAGACGTCACAGAAAGATCCCGCACCGATTCAACCGAACGTGCGGGAAAGGCGGATCTTCTTCGGACTGGGATTCGCCGTCGTCTTTGCGACTGCGCTCGTTGTCCCCGTCGAGAACCGCCATTCCGGCATTCGCCCAGTAAGCACATTCGTGTCTCTGGGAAGATACTATGTAGAAACGCTTCGCGAGGTCATCCATCGAGCACCCTCCGCCCAAAGTAGCAATAGCGTGTTCATCTTCTATTCTCGCTTCTACTTTCACCTGTCCGCTTCTCTCGTTGGCGGGCTACTGATGGGCATACCAGTCCATCGGGGACTCGATCGCCTTGGATTCCTGGAACGGCTTCGTACTCTTCACTACTTCAAGGCATGAACTCGCACTGAGACACCGCGTTGTCATTGTGATAACATGCAGGCACTTCCCGCATTGCTTCGCTAGCTGGTACTTTTTATTGCAATACGCATAACACGTTTAACAGAAGTCACTTGCGCCTTATTGCGAGCATTTCTTTCCCGGTTTGGCACTCCTGCTGCTTTTTCTACTAGCGTTGCCAGCGAATCAACGATGGCACGTCAAACAGAAGCAAAGAAGGTTTAGTTCATTCTCTGGGGGAGATAGAAGATGTTGGTTAAATCACTCATTTGGACAGGTATGTTGGGCATTGCGATGGTTTCGTTGAGCTCGACTGCCAAGGCCGATCACTTCACCCACGAAGGTCGATTGGTCCGTGACATCGAAGTGCTGCATCACGCAGTGGACGATTTTTATCACGAGGTCGACCATCACCGTCGCTACTCGGATCTAGCTCGGGAAGCTCGAGCGCTGTTGCGAGAAGTGGATCACTTCTGCGACACAGCTCAGCGTCGTGGCGGGCTCGGCCACCTGAAAGCCGATTTCCGCGGCGTCTCGCGTGAGATGCGTCATGTCCAACAAGACTTGTACCGATGCTGGAATCACTATCACGACCACCACGGTGAAAGCCACATCCTAAGCTCCTGGGCACGTGTCGAACGAGCGTTCGATCGAGTTTACTACGATCTGTACGAATCGCACTGTGGATACATCCAGTATCACTGCTCGATCGGGAATGGTTACGGTCATGGACATGGTCACGGCCATCACAACGGTTACCAGGGTAACGGCCCGTTCGTCCCTGGCAACGCAAGCAGTCCGTTCTACGGCAACCAAGGCGGAGTGAGCTTCGGTCACTCCAACGGTAAGTTCCAAGTCCGTGTCGGCGGCAACGCCCCTGGCTGGGCTCACCTGCTCAAGGCTGCCATCAAATAGTCGAGGGGTATGACTCGACGAGAAAGCGTGCGTCTGCCTGCCGCACGCTTTTCTTTTTTTCTTGGAATCGCACTCGTCTCAGGTATGCTTTCTAGCTCACCAAGACCAATTCGGTACCAGGGAGCGATGCGTTGGAAGAAAGAGAATACCTAATCGATTTTCCCGGTGAATATAACGGGACAAAAATCGCGTCGTGGCTGACATTCTGGCTGGCTGCTTTCTTATTTTGGTTGGCTTTCTTCGCCGGAGGTGGTATTCAGTTCCTGATTGCCAGTTTGCTGGCCTATATCGCTTCAATCATGCTTTACGATCGCTATTTGAGACAACTTAAACCGGATGATGACTTGTCTTAGTTTTTCTTGGCCCCCATCCGCCAGCGTCCTTAGAATGAAAGCATCGACTCACTTCGCTCTGGAGGTCTTGCCCATGTTTCGACGGACGTCACTGCTGAGCTTACTTGCCGGCCTGTTAATGATTGGTTCGTTCTCCGCATCGGCCTCGGCACAAAGCATATTCATTCAGCGTGGAAACATGGCCGCCGATGCACTTTCGCTGGAGCATTCGGTCAAGAAACTTGCCGCGCATGATACGGGGATGCAAACGCTCAACTCGACCTTGCAAGAGATGGCCAACTACTCAGAGAAGTACACCCGCTTGGCACAGCGTCAGGGAAGTTACTACGCCCTCCAGCGTGGCTTCGATCCGATGATCGCTTACTACAAGCAAGCGCGGAATATCATCGAGAATGCTTCGGACTGGAAGCAGGGCAATCCGCGACGACAAGACTGGCGGAATGTCGAGGACAACCTCGATCGCGTTTATAACGACCTATACGGCTACGACTTGTTGGATCCCTACTTCGGACGCCATCCCGACTTCGCTGCCGTGCCGATCCGTCCTCAGATTCCGCCTCAAGTACTTCATCCTGGCTGGGATTATCGTGAACGTGTGATCGAGCGACCTTATGTGATCGCTCCCCCCAAGACCACCACCTATCGACTCGGTGGCGATCCGCAGCAGTTCTAAGTCGAAGGTCAAGAAACGCCAAGATGGCCAACGTCGGACTCGACGTGGCCATCTTACGTGTGATCGGTGCTTAATCTCGGGCCGGTTTAGCGGCCGTGTCGCCAGTGGTGCACGCGGCGAACATTGTTGCCGTAGAAGTGACCAGGACGGTTGGGGCGTTCCAGCAGTGGCATCGAGCGAACGTGCGAACGATAGGCAGCTCGAGTCATTCCATTCAAGTTGGTCGCTTGGAAACCAAACAAAAACGCACCAACAAGGGCCAAGCTGCACAGGACATTCATGCGGGAGGAAGGAGTCATGGGGAAACCTTTCTATCTATTTTCAGTACCAAAGGACGCGAAAGTATAGCTCTCCAGTCGCGTCAGGCCGCCCCAGCCGACAAATTTCCTCAAACTCGCCAAGCAGCCCAGTACCCCCATTCAGCAAAATCGATACCAAAACACCTACTTGGTGGCTATTCCGTATCGAGACGGGCGATATCAGGCGAGATCGCCTCCAATTCCATGCGAAGATAGCGCTTCACTTGGTTGGTCGTCTTCATCTCCATCACTTTTTCGACCACCCTTTCGGCGTGCTCGACCGTGGCTTGATTGGCCAACTCCTTGATGGTGGGGATGAACGCCGGGCTCATACTGAAACTGCGGAGTCCCATTCCCAGAAGCAGGAGGAACGCCCGCGGCTGACCGGCCATCTCGCCGCATAACGTGACCGGAATGTTGGCCTGATTGCAAGCCTCGATCACGTGCTTCAACGTGATCACCACAGCGGGCGAAAGAGGTTGGCAGAGGCCGCTGACCTTGGGATTATCGCGATCGGCCGCCGTCAGATACTGAACCAGGTCGTTCGAACCGATCGAAACGAAGTCAACCAGTTCCAGCAGGTGATGGATCGCCACCGCCGCGGCAGGCACTTCCAGCATCATACCGACCTTCACTTCCCCGCGCGGAATACCACGCTCGTCGAGCGATTTCTCGGCCTTGCGAACCAAGTGCCGAGCTTTGCGCATCTCTTCGACGTTGGTGATCATCGGGAACAGCATGTTCACCTCACCCGGTTCGCCTGACTTCAGTTCGGCAGCGCAGCGCATGATCGCGCGGATCTGCGACATGAAGAACTCAGGGTGCTCGAACGATAGACGAATGCTCCGCCAGCCCATGAACGGATTGGCCTCGTTGTGGTTGTGCCCGAGATACGCAACCGTCTTGTCGCCGCCAATATCAAGCGTGCGGATCGTCACGTAATGACGAGGCGACTTCTGTAAAATCTCGCGATAAACGGCGAACTGCTCGTTTTCGTCCGGGACATTTTCGTGCGTCAGATAAAGGTACTCGGTACGGTAAAGGCCGACTCCCTGGGCCCCCATCGCCACAGCCGACTCGACATCCTTAGCGTTGTTGATGTTGGCCAACAACTTCAGCTCGGTTCCGTCGCGCGTGACGGCTGGTTGATCGCGATTAGCGGCGAGCTGATCCTTTAAATCGAAGAACTCCCGTTCCAGCTTGCGGTACGCGGCCAGCTCTTCCGATTCGGGATTGATCGAAACAATCCCCTCGCTGCCGTTCACCACGACAGTGTCACCCGTCTTCACTTTGCTCAGCAAGCCGGAAACGCCGCTGACAGCCGGTATACCGCGACTTCGTGCGATCAATGCCGCATGACTCGTCTGGCTGCCTGCTTGCGTGACAATGCCGTGTACGTCCGCCTCGCCCAAGGCGACTGCCTGAGAAGGCAACAGTTCGTCGGCGATGACAATCAGCGGACCACTGAGGCCCGATTCTTCCTTGTCGTTTAAGACGTCCGACAGATACGCGCTGAGCCGGACCACGACGTCGCGAATGTCGTTTAACCGTTCCTGAAGATACTCGTCCCCCGTCTTCGAGAAGATCGAGGTGTACTCTTCCAACAAGCGATGTAGCGCTCCGGCAGCGGTCACGCGTTCCTCGACAATCCAGTGACGCACCTTATTGGTGAACGCCGGATCGCGGAGGATCGTTTGATGCACGGCAAAGATGGCGGCTTCGTTCTTGCCAATCTGCTCTTCCACTTTGGCTTGCAGTGCCGCCAGATCGACCGCCGTCCGTTCGCGAGCCTGTTCGTAGCGCGCAAGCTCCTTGTTCACTTCGTGCTCTTCCAGACGTTTCCGATCCGGATTCACGAAGATCTCAAGAATGCAGTACGCCACCCCAATCGCAATGCCTGGGGAGACTGCTAGTCCTTTTTCCATTCCCGACACAATGGTCTCGCTTAAACAGATGCCGCAGGGAAGGTCCGCCTATCACCGCATTATAGCAGTCTTCTTCCCACAATGTGCCACGTGCGGCTACTTAGCCACAATCTAAAGGGGCCATTTCCGCCACAGCCCCGATAATTCGTTTCGACATCGACCTCAATACAATGGATACGCCACTGGGGTACTCTAGGTCGCAGATATTGTGTCACATCCCAATGGGGGATGGGAAGACGAGAGATCGTCTCAAAGCTGTTCGAGTTGCTCCAATCATCGCAGCGGAATCGGCTTAGGGAAGTACCACAAGCTACGTTCCTGCCGGAGCAAACTGCTTGCAGACCCTGCCCCGTCGATCGACACGGCTTCCGAATCTTCCTTAATTCCTCGTTTCCCCCAAAACACCCAAGACTGCCGCCGCCAGGCGCCCTCTCTTTGGTTTCTTGTTCTCTTCTTTTCTTTCCTCTTCTCTTCTCTTCTTTAGGTCAACAATGCGTCGCCTTGCATGGCGACAAGTTGGCGACAGTTAACTGGCTAAGGAATTTGCCCCTCCCGCTCCTGCTGCAGTTGCTCCCTTCGGAGCACGTCTCACTGCAACAGTCCGGCACAAGTTCCCATCAGCGAGGCCAGATAAGTGACCAGGGCGAAAGTCCAGATCATGGGGAAACGGCGCGTTCCGAGATTCGCCGTGGGACAAATCACCAGAAACAGCACGATCGCCAAGGTGGTCGTCACGCTGAGGGAAATCAGAATGCCCAGAGGCCAGTTCATGAAGGTTCACCGGCAGAATGGACGTTGCGGCGCAGCCACAAAAAAGAGTGGCCACAGACAAGTCCGTGGCCACTCTTGAGAAACTCGCTTTGGTGAGCGATTTATTTCTTGTTGTCGATGGCTCGCTTCAGGGCCGTACCCATGTCCGCTGGGCTCTCCGCGATTTCGACGCCAGCGTCACGCAGGGCAGCGAACTTTTCGTCAGCCGTTCCCTTACCACCACTGATGATCGCGCCAGCGTGACCCATTCGCTTACCAGGAGGGGCCGTGCGACCCGCGATGAACGCAGCAACCGGCTTGTCGACGTTGGCTTTGATGTAAGCTGCCGCTTCTTCTTCGGCCGTACCACCGATTTCGCCCATCATCATGATCGCTTCGGTAGCACCATCGTTTTGATACATTTCGAGCAAATCGATGAACGAGGTACCGACGATCGGGTCACCACCCAAACCGACACAGGTCGATTGACCCAGGCCGAGATTGGTCAGCTGCCAGACCGCTTCATAGGTGAGAGTACCGCTGCGGCTCATCACACCAACGGGGCCCTTCTTGTGAATGTAGCCCGGCATGATGCCGATCTTGCATTCTTCTGGTGTAATCACGCCAGGGCAGTTCGGACCGATAAGGACCGACTTGCTCTTTTTGACGATGTCGTAGACAGGAACCATGTCGAGGACCGGCACCCCTTCGGTGATCGCGCAGATCACTTCGATCCCGGCGTCGACTGCTTCCAGAATGGCGTCGGCGGTGAAGGGTGGAGGCACGAAGATCATCGTGGCGTTCGCCCCAGTTTCCTTCACGGCTTCTTCCACCGTGTCGAACACTGGCAAACCTTCGACGGTCTGGCCACCTTTGCCCGGCGTAACACCGCCGACCATCTTGGTGCCGTATTCCTTACACCCCTTGGTGTGGAACTCGCCGACCTTGCCGGTGATGCCCTGACAAATGACCTTGGTGTCTTTGTTGACGAGAATGCTCATAGCAAGTTTTCAGTGTTCAGTTTTCAATGTTCAGTGAAGACGCCCAAGGAACTAGGCAACGGTGGCAACAACCTTCTTCGCCGCGTCGGTCAGACCGTCGGCGATGATGATGTCGATGCCCGAATCGGCCAGCAATTGGCGGCCTTGTTCCACTTCAGTACCTTCCAGCCGTACGACCAGAGGCACATTGAAGTCGAGCTTCTTGTAAGCTTCCAAGAGAGCATTGGCGATGGTCGTGCAACGCATGATGCCGCCAAAGATGTTGACCAGCACGGCCTTCACGTTCTTGTCGTCCAACAAAATGCTGAACGCTTCGGTGACCTGATCGACATTGGCACCGCCGCCGACGTCCAGGAAGTTGGCTGGTTCGCCGCCGTGTAGCTTGATGATGTCCATGGTGCTCATCGCCAGGCCGGCACCGTTGACCAGGCAGCCAATGTTACCGTCGAGCTTCACGTAGCTGAGACCCGTATTGCCGGCACGAACTTCGGCTGGCTCTTCTTCGCTCAAGTCACGCAGTTCGGCGATATCCTTGTGACGGAACATCGCGTTCTCGTCGAAGGTCATCTTGCAGTCCAGGGCGATCATACCCCCATCGCCGGTGATGACCAGCGGGTTGATTTCGGCCAAGGCACAGTCGGTTTCGACGTAGACCTTGCACAAACCCTTGATGAACTTTTCGGCACTGCGAGCGGCTGGCCCCGAGATTTCGAGCTTCTTGCAAAGCTTGCGAATCTGGTAGCTTTGCGGGCCGAGAGCCGGATTGAAGTGTTCTTTGAAGATCTTTTCTGGCGTGTGGGCGGCGACCTCTTCGATCTCGGTGCCACCTTCGCTCGACATCATCAGAACTGGCAGCTTAGCTGCACGATCGAGCACGATACCGAGGTATAGCTCGCGTTTGATGTCGCAGCCTTCTTCCACTAAGACTTGGTTGACAACTTTGCCTTCCGGACCGGTCTGAATGGTGACCAGTTCTTTACCCAGCAGGCCTTTAGCAACGGCGGCGGCTTCGTCGGCCGATTTCACCAATTGCACACCGCGCTGGTCGGCGTTGTCTTTCACGGTCCCTTTACCGCGACCACCGGCGTGGATTTGAGCCTTCACCACGGCGATGCTACCACCCAGCTCGGTATAGGCGGCACTTGCTTCTTCGGGGGTCTTAGCAACGATGCTGCGAGGTACGGCGACCCCGGCTTGGCGAAGGATTTCCTTCGCCTGGAACTCATGAATCTTCATCGACTACTTCCAACGACAATGGGATACGTCGAGGCAGGAAAAGCCGGATTATACGACTGCGGGAAAAAGAGGGTCAACCAGAGGAGGGTACGGAAAACGCCGAGAACCGCTGCGCTCGTTTGTCGGCCCGCGTTTGCAAGCGTCCGTAATTAAGGGAAGAAAAGAGCTTACGTTCGCTTAGCCGGAAATTCGTGAATGATCTCGGAATTTATCGAGACTTCTTGCTTCCATGCGCGCCGCTGGCTCGCCAAATGAACAGTTTGCGCGGTCTACCACTTTACTGAGACGAATTTAATAGCCCCCTGCGTCTCAACTTGCTATAGGTGAGGTCACGATTAGACCTGCCTGTCTCTTCAATGAAGACCAAAACCCTCTTTCGAGCCTGCCTCATGCGCCCCTTTCTCGTTATTTTTGCCTGGACGCTTTGCTGTTCGTCATTTGTCCCAATGGACGTTCGCGCCGCTGAAAACATGCGTCCGGGGACGTTGATAGTCGTAGGAGGAGGTGGTCTACCGGATGCGATCAGCAATCGATTCGTGGAGCTTGGAGGAGGTAAGGAGTCGCGCCTAGTCATTATTCCCACGGCGGCAGATAACCCGAAACCGGACAACGAACTGGCAGCGATGTGGAAGAAACGAGGCATCCAGGAAATCGCCATTCTGCATACCACCGATCGGGAGGTCGCCGACAGCGCGACGTTTGTGGCCCCTTTAAAAGAAGCGACCGCGGTCTGGATTGGTGGTGGCCAGCAGTCGCGTCTGGCCGCAGCCTATCAAGGGACCGCGGTCGAGCGAGAACTTATTGCTTTGCTTGAACGAGGCGGCGTGATCGGCGGAACGTCAGCAGGAGCGGCGATTCAATCGCAAGTGATGATCGCCAGCGGCAATCCCATCCCAGAAATCAAACAAGGCTTCGACCTGGTTCCCGATGCGATTATCGATCAGCATTTCTTGAAACGGAACCGCATCAACCGCTTGCTAACCGCCGTCAGCCAACATCCAGAGCGTTGCGGAGTCGGAATCGACGAAGCCACAGCTATTGAAGTGAACGGTCGCGAGTGTCGCGTGCTGGGAGACTCGTTCGTGATCGTCGTCCAGGCTCAAACGGACGGCAAGATGCCTAACATTCAGACGTTTGATCAGGGAAAGAAATTCGCTCTATCGCCACGGCAATCGGTCGCTAATTGAAATCAAACGTAGCGGCAAACCGAATTTAGACCGTCAGCCCCATAATCGTCTCAGTGACGATGAGGTATCACTCAGCCGGGCAAGGCACCTCGATCTCATTCAGGTTGCTTGATGATGCCCGGCAACTTCTTCTAGCCCCAATCGCTTCATCTTCTTATATAGCGTTGTGCGATTGATGCCGAGTTGATCGGCAGTTTCGTTACGATTCCAGCCGTTTGATTCCAGCACTTCGCGAATGATCTGACGCTCTGGTCCTTCGAGCGCTTCCTTGAGTGTGGTGCCGGTGCGACGCGAGACACTCACCGGTGCCCCCGATGCAATCGAAGCAGGCATATCGTCCGGCGTAATTTCTTCGTTCTTACTGAGCAGCACGGCTCGCTCGACCACGTTTTGCAGTTCACGCACGTTGCCCGGCCAGCGGTAACGCTGCATCGCCGCAATGGCTTCCGCCGAGAAACCCTGCACGCGGCGACCGGTGTCTTGGCAAACTTCGGCCAGGAAGTGATCCGCCAAACGCGGAATGTCGGAGATTCGCTCGCGAAGTGGAGGAAGCTCGAGATTAATGACGTTCACACGGTAATAAAGGTCTTGGCGGAAGTCGCCCCGTTCGACCGAGTTGGCCAGGTCTTCGTTGGTGGCCAGCACCACCCGCGTATCGACTGTTTCGGTCTCGGTGCTTCCGACCGGCTCGAACTGAAGCTCCTGCAGAACGCGAAGTAGCTTCACTTGCATGGCCAACGGTGCGGTACCGATTTCGTCGAGGAAGATCGTGCCTTTATCCGCGGCTTTGAACTTACCGACTTTGTTTCCGGTTGCTCCAGTGAACGAACCAGCAACGTGACCAAATAGTTCGCTTTCGAGCAGTGCTTCCGGAAGCGCGCCACAAGCCACTTCAATGAACGGTTGGTCGCGACGATTGCTGCGACGATGGATTGCACGAGCCAAGAGCGACTTACCCGTTCCGCTCTCACCGGTAATCAAAACCGTTGCTCGCGTGTCCGCAACACTGTCCACCATGTCGAAAATGCGCAACATTCGGTGGTCGTGGCCAATAATATTTTCGAGGCCAAATCGCAGATCGAGCTGCTGCTTTAATTGTTGGTTTTCCTGCATTACCTTCCGTTGAGACAACGCACGCTCGATGGCCATTTCGAGCTCTTCGTCGATCAACGGTTTTGTCAGCAAATCGTACGCACCTGCCCTTAGCGCTTCGATCCCGGTCTCAACGGTACCATAACCGGTAATCATGATGACGGTTGTGCCAGGGCAATGGGTGTGGCAATAACGCAACACATCAAACCCGTCATCCGGGCCTAAGCGAACGTCGACCAGCGCGAGGTCGTAACGGTTGGCATCCAGCAAGGCAACTGCCTGGCCGCGATCGGCAGCGAGGTCAACGGCGTAACCGATTTCGCGCAGCCAACTTCCCATCGATTCCAATACATGGCGGTCGTCGTCGACAAGTAGCAGTTGGGCTTGATTCATAGCCAGTCAGTCCAGCAGATGCTCAGGTTTAATATCACACAACTTGGGGGAGCGGATTTAAGATGCACAAACAACGCATGCACTTCGTTCCCACAGGTTTATCTAGGTCACGTATTTACCCAAGTCAACGTAGTGTGGCATTTCTAGGACACCTCTTCAGCAGGGCACACACCCTACCACTGCGGTAACCCGCAGCTTCGGTTTGGCGGCAGAATTCCCCTTAGTTTGGTTTAAAACCTGCAGAATTACTCCGTGTAGCGGGTGCGGAACAACGCAAAAAGAGCGGCGATTCGGGGCACCGCACTGGAAAACCTTCTTGAGACAGTTAATATGTCGAGTAAGCGATTAACGATGACGCAAAGTTATCGCCGATAGGCAGTTAGAGAGATTACCCACATTTTGGAAAAATGATGGGGGTCTCGATAGGGTAGGGGGATGCTGCTTAGGCACGCTTTTAACAACATCCATGCCTGATTCAACTCGAGAGGTTCCTATGTCCATTAATGTTTTGGTCGTCGACGATCATGAGGTCGTCCGTAGCGGACTGGCCTGCCTGTTTCGTGGCACCGAAATTAACGTTGTTGGCGAAGCTGTCGATGGTAACGATGCCATCGAAAAGACTTTGCAACACAAGCCTGACGTTGTCCTGATGGACATCCGTATGCCGGAAATGGATGGCTTGGCCGCACTGGAAAAGCTTCAATCGGACGCACCTGGTACACCAGTCGTCATGCTGAGCACCTACGACAACCCCACCTACGTCGCACGTGGTGTCGCTTTGGGCGCTGTTGATTACGTTTTGAAAGGTTCGCCTCGCGAACAAATCGTCGAAGCGATTCAGCATGCGGCCACTGGTGGTAAGCAAATCGAAGGCGGCATCATGGCGCGTGTTAAAGGCACCATGGCCAAGCGTCACGATGCCAAGAACAGCGAATTCCCACTGACCAATCGCGAAATGCAAGTGCTTCGTCACTTGGCGTTGGGTCTGAGCAATCGCGAAATCGGTCGCTCGCTAAGCATCAGCATCGAAACGGTCAAAGAGCATGTTCAAAACATCCTCCGCAAGATCGACGTGACCGATCGCACCCAAGCCGCTGTCTGGGCAGTTCGCAAGGGTTTGGTCTAGTCACCATCTGAGTCAAAACCGCGCTTCAAACCGATTCAATATCCCCGCGTGATTCATGTGGGGATTTTTTATGCGCGGACGGAATTGCTAGACCGACGCGACTGGCTCGGTTACCGTTCAGGTGGTTCATGATGTCCCAATTTGCTCTCCCGTTCGCGAGTAATCTGAGCATGCCTCGGCTTCGTACTTTGTTGTTGCTCCTACTCCTTCCAGTGCACACGCTTTTCGCCCAGCAGCCATGGGTTCGCCACACGATCGATGACTCGTCGCAGGGAGCCGACGGCGTGCGTCCCGCTGATGTCAATGGCGATGGTCGACTTGATTTATGTGTCGGCTGGGAAGAAGGGAGCGTTGTCCGCGTTTATCTTCATCCTGGTCCTGGCCAAGTCACTTCCCCTTGGCCGGCCGTCACGGTGGGCAAAGTGAAAAGCCCCGAGGATGCGGTCTTTGTTGACGTGAATGACGATGGAGCGATCGACGTGGTTTCGGCGTGCGAAGGAAAGCAGCGAACGGTCTTCATGCACCTCGCCCCTTCCGATCCAAGTGCTTACCTCGATCCGCAAGCATGGCAAACCCAACCCCTGACATCATCCAAACAGCAAGCCCAATGGATGTTCGTTCTACCATGGCTTGGTGATGAAGGAGAAAAGCTGCGCTTGATCGCAGGTTCCAAAGGACCAGACGCTGCGATCGGCCAGTTCGCTCGACCATCTGACGCCCCAGCGACGTCAAACTTTGTTTGGACTAAGTTGGCAGACGCAGGCTGGATCATGTCGTTAATCGCCGAAGACATCGACAGTGATGGTCAGAAGGATTTGCTTTATAGCGATCGCAAAGGATCACGACGCGGAGTTTATTGGCTGAACCTGACAAGCCACGAAACAGGCGAAGCACGATTGATCGGCGGCAGCGACCGCGAGGTGATGTTCGCCGATGTTGCCGATATCGATGGAGACAACCGCCGCGATGTTATGGCCGCGACGCGGGACGGCGGTTTGCTAGTCTTTCGCCGAACCGGCGAGGCACCCAAGTTCGAAACAATCGAGATCCCTTTGCCAGAACGAACCGGCACTGGCAAATCGGTGAAGGGAGCGGATATTGATCTCGATGGTTCGATCGACCTCGTGTTCAGCTGCGAGAACTCCCAGAAGAAGCATGGCGTGATGTGGCTTAGTCGCCGACCAGGACAATCGTTGGAGAACAGTGTTTGGTCATCGCACCCGATTAGCGGCTACAAGGAAGGAATTAAGTTCGATCTGTTGCAACTGATCGATCTGGATGAGGATGGCGACCTCGATGTGCTAACCTGCGAAGAGCGCGATAACCTGGGCGTCATCTGGTATGAGAACCCGACGCGATAAAGGGTCGTCGGCTATCGTAAGCCTGGAATTTTGGGGATGTTCAGATCGTTCGCCGGGATGCCGGAAACACCAATCTCTTTTCCATCGAACAGCTCGAACTGACGTGTCTTGGGCCAGTACTGAATCTTGCCAGCCGTGGCGGTCGAACGCGTTCCACCAATTCGCTGCTGATAGGTTAGCTGCACGGCGTTGCGACCGTTACCGCTCATCGTGAGCATCTCTTTCGCCGTCGCATAGCTAATACGATCGGCCCAGGCACTGAACATGCTTCCTTGGACTTCGCCATTGCCCAATGCCAAGATCTCCGCACCCTTCATGTCCGAGTTTTGCGGATGCTGGACGATCGTTAGCTGATCGCAGCGGAGCGAAACAGTTGATGGATTCATCGCCGCTACGTTCTTCCGATCGATCTCTTCTTCCCACGACATAACCGGGCCGTAAACTGCTTGGTCGACCTTGTGGAAGGTGATCTCTTTGCGATGCATGTTACCACTGACGTGGCTCACGAAGTCGACCCGCACGTAGGTCAGGCCTTTTTCGGTTTGCGCAGCAGCAGGAGCTTGCTGCCCACCTGGCAACTGATTCGAGAAGTTGCCCACCATCACCGATTTGGCAACTCCCGGCCCTTGAGCACGTATGTCGCCGCTAACCTGATTGATCGACAACGTCTTTCCCTCAAACTCGTCGACCGAATGCAAAATGCCTTCCTCGACGTTGCGATTGTAAAGCTGGACGCCACCGGTGCACTCGACGAATTTGGCGCTTAGTTCCTTGTTCGGTGCCGCATCGGTGAAGCTGATTGGTCGGTTGAGAGTGATCGTCAGCTTGGCAGTCGTTAGCTGGCTTTGCCGGCCCTTGATTCGCACGGCACGATTGAAGGTGATTTGATCGTTCTGTGCTTCGAGGTTACCTTGCCACTGCACATTGAAGTACTCCGGCACGGCCAGTTTGCGACCTTGGAAATCACGATCCAGTGGGAAGATCAATTCCCCCGGACCTTCCGTCCAGACGCGTCCCTGGCGCTGATTGACGCGTAGCTGTCCGCTGAAAAGTTGCAAGCCACGTCCAGAAACAACCGCCGGCTGGCCGGTCACGTGGATCTCGGCGTTGTTGTCCGAGGCGTGTAGCAATTGCACCACGTTGCCGCGGACCATGAACGGATCGATCAGCTGGTCTCCTTCCGGCATCTCGGCCAACTGGACCTGACCTGTTACGGTGGCGTTTTCGAGATGCGACTTTTTTCCGTCGAAACGAACCACTAGCTGAATCAGTTCTCCGGAAAGTCGGAATCGTGTGGGATCTTCTTCCTCGGCCGTTTGCGTTGCTGGAGCCTGACCGATTGGCGCTCGCTGCTGAGGTGCCGTAGCGACAGAATCACGCGGGGCAGGGGGCGCCGGTTGAGCCGTCCCTTGGGCAACCGGAATCGCACTCGGCTGAACAACCGTTGACTGCGCGGCAGCGGGCAACCGGCCAGGTTCGTTGCCCAGCGGGGCTTGTGCTGGCGGTGATTGTGGTTCGTCGAACTCGAACCACGTTTTGATTTCGTTGGTCCGACCTACTAACTGCGGCGTATCGATCGCAATATGACCGATCCCGTGCAAGCGATGCGGAACCAGCTTCTGCTTCTTCGAATCTGGTGGCGTCACGTCTTGCAGGTAGACGAACAACTGGTCGCCATCGATCTGCCCCTTACCGTCCATCGAGACGCTAGCTCCTCCGTCGATGGCCACGGCATATTCACCGTTTTGTGGTTCGATACGGAACTCTTTTTGCCAGCTCAGCCGGCTCGTCTCTTGCGGGTTCGATTGATTTAGGTTGCCGGTGAATACGCCCGGCCCGGCCGACCAAACGCGTCCCAAATGCGAAGGGGTTTGCCCCAGTTCGTATTGAAGCCGAGGCGATTCGACTCGGTATTGATCTTTCGTCAGCACGGCCAGCGGCGAGCCAACAACTTCGATTCGCTTTTGAATCAAATCGTAGATCAGTTGTTTTCCCTTGGCCGTGGCCGAAACGCTGGTCGCGGTTAAGTTGAACGGACTGCCGACGGCGACCAAACGCTGCATCTTCAGCTTGCGCATCCCTTCCTTGCCCGAGGCGGCAGCCTCAGCAGCTGCGGGTGAATCAGAAGCTTCGTCCTGCTGAAAGTAGACCTCGAGAAGATCGGCTGTCAGTAAATCAGGTACGCCGGAGGCGACGAGGCGACGAACGTTCACTTGATCACGGAAAGTTGCCACGCGATGCGTACCATCGAAGACGAAAGGTCCGCTGCAACTAATCTCGACCGGAGCCGAAGCGTACATTTTGCTGGGCGTCTGCCGTTGGCCAGGGATCGCGGCGTCGTCTCCTAACAAGCCACGTCCTTCTGTCGAAAGCAAGATGCGGTCGACGTGAACCAGTTCCAATACCGAAAGACCGGAAATGTTTGGCCCTTTCGCCCCTGACTGTTTGGGACCTTCTTCAAACTGAGCGATCAAATGACGACCACTTCCTTGATGCTTACCCATTAAGAACTGGACATCCTTCTTCGTTTCAATCCGGTCAGTTGCCAGAAGCACATCGGACGTGATGATATCAAGTGGCTCGTGATTACCGTCGAGGCTTTTTCGCGTGATGGTCACGTTGTCTTGCAGTTGCCCACCGACCAGGTCACCAAACTTGGCAAACGCCAGATTCAGTTCCGAGAATTGCAGCAACGCCGAATCCGCATTCAGCACCACGACAGGCTTTTTCCAACGATCTTCTTCGTCTTCGTTCTCGAAGGCGATGATCGTGAGAGGCTTGAGTTCCAGACGGTTGTTGCCGACCTCACGGAAGTCTTTCATCAAGAGCATGATATTGTTGCTCTCGAGTACTTTGGTCCGACCAAGCTGCCAGCTGTTGGCGGGAAAGAACTGCGTCAGCTTTTGCTTCTGCTGATTTAGAAAGTCGCCGGTGATTAGTGTCGTCTTGGTGTCGTCCTCCAGAATCACTGGTTCCATCAACGGCACAACAACGGCTTGATAAGACGCGGTGATTGCCACCATCACACCAAACACCGCCGCCACGCGGATCGCTTGGGCGGTGAATGTGGGTGGTTGCCAGTTATCTTCCTGAACTGCGGTGGCCAACGTATGCTTCCGAGCTTAGTAGGTTTGAATGATGTCGTTCCAGACTTTCTTTGCCTTCAGGATCAATTCGACCACTTCGCGAATCGCTCCCTTGCCGCCGGGCGTTTTGGTAGTGTAGTCGGCAGCTGCTTTCACTTCGTCCGCCGCATCGGCGACGGCGATGCCCAGCCCCGCCAGGCGAATCACTCCCAAGTCGATCAAGTCATCACCGACGTAGGCAAGTTGTTTTGGCTGCAAGTTAAACTTTTGCAGCAACTCTTCCGCCACGGTCGCTTTGTCTTGGATCCCTTGTCGGACGATGTCCATCCCGAGTTCTTGGGCTCGCAGCCGCACGACTTGCGAATTCCGGCCGGTGATCACACCACATTTGAAGCCAGCCTGACGCCACAATCGAAGACCAAATCCGTCGCGAATGTGGAACTGTTTCGACTCGACCCCTTCATTGTTCAATATCACACCACCGTCGGTTAACACACCGTCGACATCGGTGATCAACAGTTCGATGGCTTGGCATTTCTGTTCCAGGTTCATTTACGCCCCTTGCTCGTCTTGGTTCGGAAAACGGATTTTTAAAGTCGGCGGTCCGACCGGTTCGTCCTGCGTGTCGGTATCGGCCGGCACGTGCCCCACCATATCCGTTACATCCAACATACCAAGCGGTCGCCCTTCGTGATCGATGACAGGGAGCTCGCTGATTTTGTCATCTGCCAGCCGGTTGAGGGCCGCTTGAAAACGCGTTCCGATTGTGGTCGTCTTCGGACGACGTGTCATTACGCTGGCAATTGGGCGTTCGATATCGACCGGTTCGTCCTGCTCGAACAATCGAGCCAGATCGCTATCGGTGAAGATTCCGGACAGTCGTCCTTCGCTATCGGTCAACATCACGGCGCCTGTTCGGCGACCAGTAACGCGGACCGTACGAAAGACTTCGCGAATGGTAAGCTGATCGGAAGCCACGCGGCACTGAGCCAAGGGACGCATCTTTTCTTCCACAAATGCCAACCGCCGTCCCAAACTGCCGCCAGGATGATAGCGAGCGAAGTCTTCTGGACGGAAACCGCGATGCTGACTCACCGTGATCGCCAACGCATCCCCCATCGCCAGCATGGCCGCAGTGCTTGCCGTCGGGGCGAGGTTCAAAGGACAAGCTTCGATAATACCGCCCAGTTCGAGGACGACCTTTGCGGCCTGACCAAGTCTGTTTTGAGCCGAGGAAGTGATCGCAATGATTGGGGCGCCGAGACCTTGGATCATCGGCAACAACCGGACGATCTCTTCCGTTTCCCCACTTTGCGAAAGCATGAGTACGATATCTCGATCGCCGACACGTCCCAGGTCGCCATGAATGGCCTCGGCGGGATGCAGGAAATGGCTCCGTGTTCCCGTGGATGCCAAGGTCGCAGCCAGCTTGGTGCCGACATGCCCTGCCTTACCAATGCCGCATACCACGATGTCGCCCTGGCAATTGAGCATCATCTCGACCGCATGGGCGAAACGCTCGTCAAGGGTCTCGGCCACGCGCAGCATCACCTCGGCTTCATGCCGGATAGTCGATTGCCCTTGGGCAATCCAATGCGTTGATGATGGGGTGATCTCTTGCTGACGAATGGGAGAATTCATGACGCTCGTCTTCCTTGACTTGGCCACTTCAATGGGGGGCCTGCTCGATATTTGCAGACCCAAGCGGAGCGATTCTACGAGTTTTCGCCAATCACCTCAACAGAAACCGCACTGGATCAAAATGATTCATTTTGAGACAAGAGTTCTCAGATCGACATATAACGTTGGAAGAAAGTCAAGCTAGGTAAAGAGTTTCTTGCGGCAAGAAGTCGTTTGAAAACAACGGGTTATATCAATTAACGGGAAGATCTTGGGATTTTATTCGAATCTGGCTTGGGGTTTGCTTTGTTTAATCTTTTGGCGGAAGAGGCGAACGAACCGAACAGAGCGCGCGTCACAATAGTAGGCGAAACCCTCGCTAGCCATACCGATTTGAGGGACCGATCGATGACAGAGTTATCCAAACTGGGTCCGTTTGCCCTAGAGAACCGTCTCGGGAACGACCAGAATAGCCACGTGTTTCATGGCTTCCATTTGAAACAAAAGCGACAGGCAGTCGTTTGCATCCTGCCAGAACGTTACGCAGAAAACCCCCGTGCTCGCCGCCGTTTAGAGAAACGAAGCCGGCAGCTGCAGAAGATGAATCACCCTAACATCGTCCGGTACCATGGTGCTGGAATTGATCAGGGAATCCCCTTCTTCGCACTCGACTACGTCGACGGCATCAGCTTGCAGCAATATCTGAAGCAGCATGGTCCCCTCCCTTGGGAAACCGTGGTGGAGATTGGCTTGCAAGTTTGTGCCGCACTGAGTGCTGCCCACCATCTGAACATTCACCACCTAGACGTCCGACCAGCACATATCTTGCTCTCCGGAGAGGGTTTGAAAGATCCTCGCCAACCGTTGAAAGTACAGATTACCAGTTTCTGGGCAGATCCACGCTGGCGACGCTCTTCGCTGTTGTTGTTCCCCAAAGATCGCCAGCAGTACCTCTCGCCAGAACAATTCGAAGATCCGCAATACGTCGACGACGCGAGCGATATCTTCTCGCTGGGCTGCGTCCTGTACGAGATGATCACCGGCAAGCTTCCTTTCGATCCACTCGCCACCGGCGAGCAGCGGTGGAAGTTGCCAGAGCGACCAGCTTCGCTCGAGCTTGATTGCCCCGTTTGGCTCGATCGAGTTGTGATGAGGATGATCGAAGTTATGCCTGACCGTCGTCCAGCTGACATCGATTCTGTTGCAGCTGGTCTGCAAGAGTCTCAGGACGCGGTTGCCCGTGGCATGAGCGCTTTAGAACATGCGTTGGCCGGTAACAACGGCCGAGAAAGCATCATCGACATCGGTATCGATCGTACAGAAGCCGAAAAGCTGATGCATAAGCCGAAGTATTACGAACCGAGCATGCTGCTAAATAGCCGGATCTGGATTGGACTGGCAGTGATCGTTGTCGTAGCTCTGCTGGTCTTGGCATTCCGCCCACTGTCGGACGAAGAGCTCTACGCCAAAGCTCAGCCGCTGGTCGACTCACGTGAAAGCCTCAACTGGCGGATCGCCGAGAAGGATTACTTGCAACCTCTGGTAGATCGCTATCCCGAAAGTCCCTATGCCGCCAAGGCACAGAACGACATCGATATGATCCAGATGGCTCGTGCGGAAGCTCGTTTGGAGAACAGCTTGATTAAGCGACAGTTCGACAACGAGGCCGAACACCACTTGGCCAATGCTCGGGCCTTGGAGGCCAATGGCAATCATTTGGGAGCTTGGTATCAGTTCGACAAGATGGTGCAGGAGCTTCCGGAAACGACCGAGAATCGTCCTTATCGTTTGATCGCTCTACGCGAAATCGAACGACTTGAAAACCTGCGGCTTCACAAAGGCGTGAATAAGGTGCAGTCGGTATCTGTTGATGAGTTCATATCGCAAGCCCAAGACATGATTCTGTCCGGCAAGGAGAAGGAAGGCCGTGAGATTTATCAACGCGTGATTTCGCTGTACCAGTCTTACCCGGATCAAAAGGGTGCGGTCGATGCGGCAACGCAAGCGTTGGCTCAACCGGTCGCCATCGCTAAGAACAAGGATAGCGCGGCGAAATCGAAAACCGCACATGCCCCCGAGGTTCAAGAGGTTCGTAAGCAGCCAATCGCTGAATCGACCGAATCGTCGCCTGCTGCGAGCGAGGCGGCCGATGACGCTGCTGCAAACGTATCTTCCACTGAAGACACCAAGTCGGATGCGATAACGGAAGAGGGTGAATCGACCACCGAGGAAGCTTCCGCCCAGGCAACATCAAGCGAAGGGGATCAGCCGGACGCGACCCGACCTCCGCTGTTCCCCGATGCCCCGGTCTTACCGGGCGATAAATCAGGGCAACGATGAGTCCGTATTGCCGCAGTTACTTAACAATCCAATTTCCAGGAAGAGCTCGCCAACCAAACAGGTTGGCGGGCTCTTTTTTTGGTCATTGCCGACGGTAACGATTCTAACGGCAGTAATCCACCACTGCGGCGGTAATTGCGTCCACCATTTGACGACCAAGTTGCCATTTACGGCATAGGTTTTTAGTAGGTCCAAGCCTCGCGCACTTGAGCCTGCCTAAACCGCCCTCAATCTCTTCGGAACGCATTCTCGTTATGCTACGCGTATTGGAAATCAACGAACCGGAGGCTTTGTCCCATGTGCGAGGCAACTGGCAGCGCCTTTGGGAAGCCACCCAAGATGCAACCTTCTTTCAAACGCTTGAGTGGTTGCAGATCTACTGGAAACACTTCCGCGAAGACAAAAAACTGCGTGTACTGCTGGTCCTGGATGATCAACGCTTGGTAGGTGTTGTACCGCTGGTGGTGGTCAACGAATCGACTCGCTTGGGCAACATGCGTGTGCTGACTTATCCGCTTTCAGACTGGGGCACTCATTTCAGCTTGTTGGCTGCGGATCCTCAAGTGACGCTGCGGCGTGCACTTCAGCATATTCAAGAGACGCCGCGCGATTGGGACATGCTCGACTTTCGCTGGTTAGCGGAATCCGATTTGGAGCTGAACCTAACGGCTGGGGCGATGGCCGATGCCGGCTATTCCGCCGATCAAGGGGTTTGGAACGAAACAGTCCTGATTGATTTCGAGGGAACTTGGGACGAATACCTGCGAGCGCGAAGCCCAAAGCTTCGTTCCGATATTCGCCGCAACTTAAAGCGTTTCGAGCAAACAAATCGAGTCACATTGGAACGATACCGTCCGCAAGGTAAGTTGGTCGGCGATTGCGATCCACGTTGGGATTTGTTTCGCCAAGCGACCAGGATTGCCGAGCAAAGTTGGCAAGGCCATTCGACGACGGGGACGACGATCTCGCATCGCGCGATTCGCTCTTACATCAAAGATTGCCACATCGCCGCAACGGAACTGGGCATGCTTGATCTGGCGATTCTTTATTTCGAGGATCGACCGGTGGGCTTTTGCTATAACTACGTCTCCGATGGTCGCGTGTTTGGCCTGCGTCGCGGCGATGCGCCGGAGGCCCGTCATCATGGCCTTGGCACGGTTCTGACAGCGATGCTAATCCGTGACAGCTTTGATCGAAGCGACAAGCATCTCGACATGGGACCAGGCTCGTTCGAAGCAAAACGCCGCTGGATGACGCGGATTGCGACAGTCGGCCGAATGACGCACTACCCGTTGGTCGCACCGCGAGTACAACTGTTGCGGTTGAAGCATTGGTGGAAAGCGTGCTGCGATCGAAAATCTGGTCGCCTGCAAGCGGTCGCTAGTTCTAAGAGCACCGTTTCGTAGATTCCGGGCAAGTCCTACCAAGAAGAGCATATTGTTGCCTGAGGTGGAAACGAGAGCGAATGACACTTTCGGCCGCTGAGGTAATCGAACGGATCGAAGCGACCTACCCGCAGCTATCGAGCGTTTTGCATGATGAAATTGTCGAGGGACTGACGCATCTACAAATCGCGGAATTCAGTCGACTTACTCAACAGCAAATCGACGAGCACGATTGTGATGGTTTCCAGCGCACGTGCCGACTGTTCATCGAACTGTGGGACAACGCCGTGCCAGCAGTTATCAATGCGCTCAATGTTTCATTCCTTGAGCATCTCGTGTTTGAAGACGAAACGATCTTACGCCGCTGGGCTTATGACGGGATGCCAGAGCGAATGCGAGTTGCCTACGAAGAAATGCAGCTTCACAACCGACGGATTCACGGCCAAGAGAATGCGTGAATTGATCAACGTTTGTTGACCTCTCAAGAAACGAAACACGGCCGAAAGTCTTTACTACCACGAGGTAATCAGGGGCTTTCGACCGTCGCGCTTCGTTGGTTTGTATGCCTGATCTTTTCGCATCGATCAGGCTTGATCCCGCAGAAAGAATGTTTCCTTGGGTCTTACTTCATTTGCTTATTAGTAGTTTCGTTCTTACGCGAGAAAGTTATTCCCACAGGACAAAACTTTTTGAGGTTTCTTAAGCGAGCAAATCCTTAATCACCTTACCACCGTTGGCGATCTTCATCGGACGACCGCTCTTGCTGGTGAACGTGGTATCAAGTGAGATGCCCATCGCACGAATCACGGTGGCCATCAAGTCTTCCGAACTGTATGGTTCGGTTTCGACTGCGGTACCATCGGAGCTGGTCGCACCAATTGCTTGACCACCCTTGATACCACCACCGCCGACAACCGTGCTCCAACTACGAGCCCAGTGATCACGACCGGTGTTACCGTTGATGCGTGGCGTACGACTGAACTCGCCCATCCACACAATCGTGGTGCTTTCCAACAGACCACGCTGCTTAAGGTCGGTGACCAGAGCAGACATCGCCCGGTCGAGAACCGGCAGCTTGTTGTCGGACAAAGTGTTAAAGATGTTTTGATGGTTATCCCAACCACCCAAGTCAACTTCAACGAAAGGAACGCCAGCTTCAACCAGGCGGCGAGCCAGTAAGCAACCACGACCGAAGCCATCGTTGCCGTACATTTCCTTCATCTCTTCTGGTTCTTCGTTAACTCGGAAGGCCTTCATTTGTTCGCTCTTCATCAGCTTGACGGTCTTGTCGAGGATCTTGGCGTGATCCACGGCAGCCGGACCGCGATTTTGGCTGACGAAACCGCTTTCGATCATCTGTAGCATGCCCAAGCGGCTGGTCAACGTATCGTTGCCCCAGCTCTTTAAACCGCCAAGGTTACGAACTTGCCCGTTGCTGCTGACGGTGAACGGAGCCCACGACATTCCGAGGAAGCCAGGACCAACGCTACCACCACCAACCGAAACGAACGGCGGAATTTCGAGCTCGCTGCGTTCGGTTGCCATTTCGTGGGCGATCACCGAGCCGTAGCTAGGATGTTCGATGTTGGGATTCGGAACGTAACCGGTGTGCATGTAATAGCGACCGCGGCCATGATCCGCTTCGCGAGTACTCATCGAGCGAACGATCGAAAGTTCGTCCATCACTTGGGCGACCTTCGGCAAATGTTCGCTGATCTGCATATCGCCCTTGGTGCTGATTGGGCGGAAAGGACCACCGGTGTTCATCCCAGGCTTCAAGTCCCACAAGTCCATCGTGCTCGGACCACCACCCATCCACAGCATGATGCAGCTCTTACCGCGTTTCTGCAGTTCCTGGGCGTTCGCTTGGATGGCGTTCCCCATCATCAACGATGGAGCAACCATGGCGGAGGCACCCGCCAAGTGAGACATGAAGTGACGTCGGGTCATCCCTTCGGGCAGCAGACTCATAGATAAGTTCCTTTGTATCAAGGTGCCCGACGACTCGGGCCAGTGTTCTGGGTGATTACTGGGTTGGAGTTCGTCGTTACTCTTAGTGATTCAGGATAAACTCGTTACTATTCAACAGGGCCCAGAAGACATCTTGCAGTGCCTTCGCCGTGTTCCCTTTATGAATACCAATCAAGTAGTTCGCAGCTTCCAACTCCTTGCGAGTCGGTCTACGTGCGATGGTGGCCATGTAGAGGTGATTGATCGCCTCTTTTCCATCCTGGCCCTCGGCTGCCATCGAGTAAATGAAGCTTCCTGGCTTGGTGCTGACTGCATCCATCACCAAGTCGCCGTTAAACATCATTAACGCTTGTGGAATGGTTCCGTTGAACGTCGTTGCTTCGTCCCCTTCGTCCGTACCAAAGGCAGTAACGAATTGCTGCATCCACTCGCTCTTCTTCTTCTCCTGCTCTTCGTAATTGCCCCGCGTCTTGTGGGCCTGGGTTGCGATGAGCAGCGATTCGTACAGCTGTTCAGCCTGCATCTGTCGCAAATAGAAGTGACTGAACTTCGGCGGCTCGCCTACGGTCGGATCATCCAGAGCGTTACTCTTGGTGATCTTGCTGGACAAGCTATACGCTTCGCTCAGTGCGATCCAACGAATCAGTTGCTTAAGGTCGAAGCTGTTTTCACGCAATTCCTGACCGAGGTAGGTCAGCAATTCTGAGTGAGTCGGACGATTGTGCGGCCCCATGTCGTCGACCGGCTTGGTGAAGCCGTAGCCGAGGAAGTGCCCCCAGTAGCGATTCACAATCGCTTCCTGCAGGTTATCCGATTCGGTGATGAACTTGGCTAGTTCTTCACGACGATTGACCTGCGAGATACGACCACTGGTCGGAATTTTCTGGCCGTCCAGGAATTCCGGGTAAGCGACCTTCAAGAGACCATTACGCAGTTCGTAGTAAATCTCAGCGTTGTCGATATTACGACCTTCGCCCATGAAGTCGACGTTGTTCAGCGTCATCGCCCGCATGCCATTGTTGGCGTTGCCAGGCATCTGGCCCCGCATGGCGCGAGTTTGTCGGAAGAAGGCGTTCATGTTCCAGAACTTCTCTTGCTTCCACTCGTTGAACGGGTGATTGTGGCACTGAGTACATTGGACTTGCAGACCCAGGAAGATCTGAGCGGTCTTGGCAGTTGCCTGAACACCATCTTCGTCTAGCTTGTCCATGTAGAAGTTCACAGCACCGTTAAAGCCAGGCATGCCAGGGGTGTTGGCACCGGTAGCACTGACCAGCTCTTCGACCATTTTGTCGTAGTGCGTGTTGCGTGCGAACGTGTCACGCAGATACTTCTGCATCCCAGGACGACTAATCTGCGAGTTGTTGTCCGTTCCGCCATTGCGACCAATCAGGACATTCGTCCAGACCGTAGTCCAATTACGGGCGTATTCTTCGGTGTATTTGTCATCAAATAAGAGGCGATCGACCAGATTCTTCTTTTTGTCCCGCGAACGATCGCGAGCGAACTCATTCAGTTCGTCGACCGAAGGCACCCGTCCCAAAACATCGAGGAACAACCGACGAGCCCAAACGGTGTCGATTTCTTCCGGAGATGGGGAGATTCCATAATCTTCCCAGCCGAGACGGATCTTCTCGTTGATCGTGGCGACTTGAGGTATGCCGTAATCCTCAGACCGATCTGCCGCAAATGCTCCTGCAGCCAACACAAAGGTCAGCGCCAAAGCAACCGGGCTGGATGTGACGGGAGAGAATTGCCATCGTGACATAAGGAATACCTCTTCAACTTCATTCATGGACGGCGAAAAGCTTTCGCTTGGCACCTGGAGTTCCGAGCGAAATCAGTAAGTCCATCGTGAGTTACAAAAGGGACAAGACATTGTTAGAATGTCGTAACTCACCTGGATAAACGGTGATGTACTTTGAATGTACTCAGGGGATTTTCTGATTCGGGCAGATTTCTGCCACTTTTCTTCTCATGACGAAAAGTGACGCCCCGTTACCCCTATATTCCGCATGAAACGCGAAGATTATTGCTTCTTTTCCACCGACTGAATTTTTCATTCATTTTCAGATTTTCGGTTTGGTATCGCGATTCGCATCACACGACCCCCCATGCGGAGCGTAGCAAAAAAGCACACTGTATCGTTTCGCAACGCGCAAAATAAAACAGGCGAGTCATTTTTGAGAAATGAACTCGCCTGTTCTATTCGGGATGGAAGGGGGAGATCCTTCCAACACTAGCCTCTTATCATCCTTTCGGAGCGACCTTAACCCAATGCCTCTAAAGGATTAAGGCCTAAAACCGGTGTGCCTCTTCTTTTTACCGGCCCCTGTTATCCAGGATCCTCTTCTCTGTCACGACCCTGTCAAAGTTTCCGTTAGGACGCTAGACATATATGCAACAGCCGTGCCAAAAAAAATGACTTACCAATAATTGGCAGGCTAATGGTCGTCTGATCTCGTGATTTGTCGATACCCCACCAACAAACCACCCATTTAGGCGGAATAATCAACTTTGACAATTCAAATCGTCCAACAGAGCTTCCACAGAAACTTAACAACCAATTTGGGGTTTCTAATAAGGTTGCCCAATGATGTCGCTACCGATGCATATCGATAGCTCGCCCTGGGGACCACAACGAGTGGTGGCTCCCAAGGGCGGGCTGCTAGTTTTTGCCGACATGAGTCCCTAGACTGAAATCAGCGATTGCACCTTATTGTCTCTGGTAACTGTCGGCTCGCGGAGAAGATGCTTTGTCGATTTCGGAATCGACTGCTCGAAGATACGAATTGCAAGATCCGGATGTCCGGCTCATGCTCCTGGTGCGCGATGACGACGCCGCAGCGTTCGAGGAACTGATGCTGCGATATCAACGCCGTGTCGTAACCGTATTGGAACATCTAGTCGGCAAACGAGATCTCGCCGAAGACTTGGCGCAGGACGTGTTCATGCGCGTTTACCGCTCGCGCAAGACGTATGTGCCAGGCTCACGATTCTCGACGTGGCTGTTCACCATCGTGAATAACGTGGCGAGCAATGCGCGGCGGAGCTTAGCGCGACGGAAAGAAGTCCAAATCATCAATTCGGCTGATCAGTCGGGCTCGCAGCCGGCCGATCCGCTGGAACGCATGGCGACCGCGGCCAGCGGGCTGATGCCGACACGACAACTTGATAAGACCGAAATGGGCAGCATCGTTCGCCAAGCCGTCCAGTCACTTAACGAGCGACAACGCATGGCCGTGCTGCTCTCGAAATTTGAAGATATGAGCTACAACGACATTGCCGAAACTATGGGAATGTCGGTCCAAGCCATCAAGTCCCTACTATCCCGGGCCCGAGCTAACTTGAAGGAAGCTCTAGCGCCCTACCTTCAGGAAGGAACCGTTCCCTAAGAACGGGACGCAAGTCCCTTCGTTATGGATCGCCTTGTAATCTAGCGACGTAGCCATGATCGATCCCACTGCCCATCCCGATGAACAAACCGAGACCGACGAGCTTTTGGCCGCGTATCTCGATAACGAACTTTCCGAGACGGAGAGGGCGTTAGTCGAAACGCGCCTTGCCGATGACGACGCGTTTCGCCAACGCTTGGACGAACTCGATCGTACGTGGGATATGCTCGACTCGCTTCCCAAGGTCGATCTTGATGACGAGAAGTTCGTGCGCACCACGGTCGAGATGATTACCGTGCAAGCATCGCAAGAGGTGAAGCAATTCGAAGAGAGCAAGCGACGCACGGCGACGGCGCGCAAGGTGGGTATCGCCCTAGCTTTGGTCGCCCTGGTAATCGTCGGTTATCTGGTTACCGAGTGGCAATTGAACAGACCGGATCGGACGCTCGTCGAGAATTTGACGGTGATCGAGAACGTTGACGAACTCGAACTGGTTGAGGACATCGAGTTCTTGGAAGCCCTCAAGAACGAAGGGCTGTTCACCGGGGAGAGCAACGATGAATCGTAGTGCCGTTGTAGCCGGCTTTGCGTCGCTCGTTTTATTGACCGCGCTTATCGGTCACGCCCAAGAAACCAAATCGGAGCGAGCCGCACGAATTGCCGCGATGTCGGATGCCGAGAAGTTGGCGTTGCGCAATAAGCTGGAACGTTTCGATCGCCTTCCGGCCGACGAACGTCAGCGACTATTCAATCTGAATGCCCAGCTAGAAGAACGATCCGATGGCGAAGAACTGCGGCAGGTGATGCACCGTTATTACGACTGGCTGAAGACGCTCAATTCTGGCCAGCGGCTTGAGTTGCAAGAATTGCCCATTCAAGAACGAATCGTCAAAATCAAAGAGTTGATGGCCGAGGAGGAACGGAGTCGCTTCTTCAACATCATGAAAGACATCATGAAAGGGGTCAAAGCGGAAGAGTTCGATGCGATTCACAAATGGATCATCGATGAATGGCTCGTGCGTGAAAAAGAACGCGTGCTGGCCAGTGAAGACGAACTTTACCGACATAAGCATTGGCTACGAGAAGGTCTCTCGGACCCATCGCTTTCCGAGAATCGCAAAGTTTACATCCTGTGGTTCAACATGTTTGGCGTTGAAGGCATCCGCGATGTGATGCCGAACGAATCGGACTTCGCCGAACTCAAGTCTCGGCTCGATGCAGAAACCCAGAAGAAGCTGGATGCTGAGCCAGACCGCCAACAAGATCTGCTTGCGGCGTTGATGCGTGCTACCGTTTTCTCGCAGTTCCGCAACCATGTCGACGACGACAAACTGAAAGAGTTTTACGCTCAGCTCCCTGAAAAAGAAAAAGCTCGCTTCGCTGGTTACTCGCCGGAACGATTCGATTACGAGCTTCGCAAGCTGTATCGTCAAGAGAATGGCAAACGGTTCGCGGGCAACCGTCCACCTGGCCCACCTCCCGGGCTTCGGGGCGATGGACGAGGACGCGGTGGTGATGGTCGAGGAGACGGCGGCCGGGGGCAAGGTCCCGATCACCGTGGCGATCAAGACCGTGGGAGCCGTGGTGGTCCTGATCGCCGAGGTCGCGATGGCGGCCCAGGAAACGGTGGACCTGGCATGCGAGGCGAACGTGGACCACGTCCGCCTATGCCTGCTGAAGAAACACCACCGCCGAAACCGGAAGAAGAACCGGTAACCTCTGATACGAACGACTAGTTTCTGGGAAGAAGCGACCTGTTTAGCGGTCGTTTTTCTGCTCCATCCGAAGCGAACCGCATACTCAGCGACAGTGTCCGACGAGGAACCAACTTTTCGTTGTCGAACGCCCGTCGACTCACGTATGCGGAGAATTCTCGATGACTGATGGGGAAACTCCTTTCTCAATAACAGCATCTCATACGCTTCAATCGCCAGAGCAGGTCCAAATCTGTACTTGGCTTCGTGAATACAACTGGCAAGCGAATCACTCGTTTATGGATCGGGCCGCGAACGAGTCCCAGTTCGAAACGCCGCTGCTTTTGCTCGCGCGAAGGGAAGACGCCGTCGTAGGTGGACTGATCGCCAACAAGCGACTGACGTGGCTGCGAATCTCGATTATGGCGGTTGATCCGAAACTGCGAGGGCAGGGGATTGGTAGTCAGCTGATTGCCGAGGCCGAACGCTGGGGCAAAGAGCATTCGTGCTGCTACCTTTACATCGACACAATGCAATACCAATCGCCCGAGTTTTACCGCCAAGCTGGATTCAATGTCGTTGGCGAACTGCCTGATTGGGATTCGCACGGGCACACGAAGTTTTTTCTCATGAAATCGATTTGATTCGCCATAGTCGGTACGACTTCGGTAAGATGGCAGTCCACCCTCGATCCCCTGCCTGACTTTCTGCACGCCGAGTTTTCCCAATGCGTATTGCAATCCCGATTACCTTATTCTTGCTAACTCTTGTCCCGCATATCATCAGCGCCGACGATAACGTTGCCCCGAACCGATTACCGCGTGAAAATCTGCTGATCTATCGCGATGCAGGCAATTACCTACAACCAGTTCGAACAAAGGACGATTGGCAGAAGCGCCGGTCGGAGATTTTGGCCGGCATGCAAAAGGTAATGGGCACACTTCCCGGTGACGAGAAACGTTGTCCTCTCGAAGTTAAAGTGCACGAAGAAGTCGACTGCGGCAAGTACGTGCGACGTCTGATCAGTTACCAATCGGAGCCAGGATCGCGAGTTCCCGCATATCTTTGTATTCCCAAAGGCGCCTTAGAGGAGGGCGCGGTCCCCGTTTCGGCGGCACTTTGCTTACATGGCACCGACAACACGATTGGGCACGGGACCGTGGTTGGACTTGGCCGCCCCAATCGGAATTACGCCGGCGAACTTGCCGAACGTGGTTGGGTGACGCTCGCCCCCAATTACCCGCAACTCGCGAAATACCAGCCGAACCTTGAAAAGCTTGGCTGGGAAAGCGGGACCTTAAAAGCGGTGTGGGACAACATTCGTGGACTCGATCTTCTCGATACGTTGCCGTACGTGAAGCATGAAAAGTATGCCGCAATCGGTCATTCGCTGGGTGGGCACAATTCCGTCTACACCGCCGTCTTTGAACCTCGAATCGCCGCAGTAGTCACCAGCTGTGGTCTCGATTCTTACCTCGATTATTACGAGGGAAAGCCGGAGGTCTGGCAGCCCGGTCGCGGCTGGACTCAGGATCGCTATATGGCCAAGCTAGCCGATTATCGCAATCGCCTCGACGAGATTCCGTTCGACTTTCATGAAATGGTCGGCGCGATTGCGCCTCGATCAGTACTGATTATTGCTCCCCTGAAGGACAGTAACTTCCGTTACGAAAGCGTCGATAAAGTTGCAGCGGCGGCCCGACAAATCTATCAGCTTTACAAGCAGCCTCAGCAGTTGCAGGTATTGCATCCAGATGTTGAGCATGACTTCCCGCCAGAAATGCGTGCGGCTGCTTACGCGTTCCTCGAAGGCTCGCTTGTTGACAACTCGGTCGAGCAATAGCCACGGCCGAATGCAAGTGGGGACGACGTTCGCTTAGAGGACGCTGCCGTTCTGCTGCGTGCTGCGGTTGGTCATGCGAATCCGTTCGCGTGGTAGATACTCGCCACTTTCCAACTCTTGGACATACGCAATCAACTTTTCACGCATTTCACAGTGCAAGTCCCAGGCATCGCCCGGGTTCTTGGCGTGACAGAGTGCGCGAATCTCCATCGCTTCCTCGGAACAACCGGTCACTTGCACGGTCGGTTCGCTCTGTTCATCCCATAGTTCGTGCTGAGTTGCCATATCCTCGAACTTCTCCCGAATCTTTTGCACGTCGGTTGTGTAATCGACGTAAACCTTGATTGGTCGGGTCAGGTCGGGACTAATCTTGGTCCAGTTTTCAACCGGCTGCGACACCAAGTACTGAAGAGGAACGATCAAGCGTCGTTTGTCCCACGTTCGGATCGTGAGGTAGGTGAACTTGATATCCTCAACGTGCCCCCAATTCCCCTCGAAGAGAACGCTATCGCCAATTCGAACTGGTTGGGTCAACGCGATCTGAAGGCCAGCAAACAGGTTGCCAAGAATGGGCTGAGCAGCAATCCCGAGAATCACAGTTGAGACGCCAGCCGACGCCAATAGGCCATAGCCGACCGCGTCAAACACATTTAGCTGTACCAATAGGACCCCCAACACCGCGAAGGCTGCAATCATGGTAACCAAGCGACGTGCAACACTAATCTTGGTCAGCAGCCCTTTCTGAGCACCTTCGACATCGTCGTCGAATGTATTGACGTAGCGATCCATGGTGAAGCTGGTTGCTACTTCCAATCCACGTAAAATCAACCAAGCAATCGAGCCGACGACGGTCAACAGCATGATCGGATTGAGTACCGTGTTCACCGGTGCCGTAAGGGAAAGAAATGATTCTTTAAGTGCATAAATCGCAAACGCCGCGCTCGCAAATGACAGCGGAAGTCGAACCGCCTCAATCAGTCGTTCAAACCACATCCTTTCTTTCTTTTGACGGTGCAGAATGATGTAACTGGTCGCATGCTGTGTGAGGTAGCCAATGGCGGCTCCCAGCATGATGAAGAGCAGCAAAGCAACCCACTCCCAAACCGGCACTTTCCCGGCGAGGCGTGTCTTCGCCCAGCTGGGGATAAAACCTTCGATCCAGCTAGGCCCGAACTCTTCGTAGAGCATCGAAATCTTTTCGACCGTCTGGGGCGAGAACAACCAGACTGGTTCCTGTCCGGCTACCTTAACCCGCTGAATCCGCACACGAACTTGTTTCCAGTCATCTATATCGATCGCTCCCAAACGGATACTGCGTCGTGGCTTGCCGGCCATGGGACTATCGTTGCCGATGCGATTGGTCATCTGACCATCGGGCCGATCAGGCAAATCTTCGATATCAATCCAGAGCCGCTGATTCAAGGCATAGTAGAACTTGCGGGCCAATTCGCCTGCCTGATTGCGTTGCGTTTCGGGGATCAGCTCGAAATTCAACGATTGCGCCGCGTGCTCGTAGTCTTGATCGCGGCAAGCAAAGATGAAGTTCTCGACGGTCGCCAGCGGTGTGCTGAGATCAACTGGCTGAGAACTCTCTGGCACGCCCTCATTTAAGGCTTCAACAACATAATAGTCACCAGCTGCCTGCTTCGATTTCTCGCTCGAAGAATTGCTTTTCTGCTGGCTACCGCTTTCTTGGGCAAGCGCTGGAGCGGCGATAAGAGAAACAACCAGCAGACTACTAAACAATCGATTCCACACCATTCGGCTTTCTCTGGTTTGGGTTCGTTCAAATCGAGAAGGCCGCTACGACCTTTGTCTCCAATTCGAAAAAATGGGAGCAACTGCGCGAACAAGCCTGTCGTAGGCTACGAAGTCAATCGCTCAGGACTTGCTGCCCTCTCGGTGCAAATGAAATGCCACCATCCGAGAAAGTTCCGTCTGCTTACTGCAGATCGACTTGTCGATATAACGAGAGTTGGAAAAAGGACGTTCTACGATTCGCGTCGATCTGAGTGAAGTTTGCAGCGAATCGTGTTCCAGCACGCGTGCCGAACATCGGGACGGAGGTACTTGAGCCAAGTCGGCTTATGTTCTTGGCGTGCCAGTGCGTATAGCCCCAATGCATAGCCGTACATGTTCATGGACAGATAGCCGTTACGCGACATATTCCAACCGCCGTAGGCTCCATTGCTCCAGCTACCTTCCTGGATGACCGAGTTCGAAGTGCAGATCCCTAGTCCCATAAAGACAGTCAGCAAGTCAGTCAACGGTTCGTGATCGTGTTCCTCGCGCGAAACGCGATCTTCCCCAAGCAAGCGGACATGGCCGATCTCATGAGCAAGCGTCGCCACGACGCTCATCGGATCGTTGAGTCCCTCCACGTTCAACTGGATTCGATAGTAGGCCCCATCTTCGACCTCACTGTAAAGCCCGTTGGTCGACTCCCAGGAAAAGACAGGCTGACTACCGCGGGCTCCGTCTTGGTAGAAACTTAACCACAGACAATCGGGATCGACCTCCATGTACTTCGCAACGGTCACCAGCAAATAATGGATCTCATCCTCAGTGGCATGGTAGTGCCCAGGAAAGAACTCGGTTGTCGGCAACACGGTGACCGCACTGCGGAGACGAGCCATTCCGAATTCTTCGATTAACCACGCGAAGCGATCGTCGATCCATTCCCGCTGTTCTTCATTCACGGGACAGATCGGTGGCGAGGCGAAGAAGTCACGGATCCATTTCAACATGGCGAGAATTCAGCTTGGCGAAGCTAGAGAAGAAAAACGAGAGATCATTCAGGATGCGTCATTATGCATCGTGATGCCGTCTCAAGCCAATGAATTGCGCCGTCGGATCCGATCGATGCCCACACCAAGCGGTGGGCATCGTTTTTCTGAGTGGTTCTACTTCGTGCCGGCCTTCGAAGCCAGGCTTTCCAGGTACGTGACCAAGTCGGCAAGTTCCTGAACGGTGACATCGTTCGCCAAGCCAACGGGCATGATCGAGACGTTGTCTTTCTTCTGACCTTCGATTTCGTCTGGGTTTAGCGTGATCTCATTCCCTTGATTATCGCGGATGACGATCTTCTCGGGACCTTCAAAGGTGATGAAGCCCGACAAAAGTCGGCCGTCATCCATCTGGAAGATGTTGGTCACGAACCCTTGCGCGAGCGACTTGCTTGGCAAGACGATCGATTCCGTCAGCTGATCCCGCTTGTAGGTCTTAGCGACCTGAGGCAAGTAGGGTCCACGTGGCGTTTCGTTCGGATCGACGGTGTGACACTTATTACAGGTCAGCTTCGCGAACAACGATTCACCACGCGAGGCGTCTCCCTTGGTACCGACGACGAGCTTAATGACTTCTTCCGGATCGATCGTGCTCACTTTCGGCCCAGTCGGCTTCGTCATTTGCGTCTTTAGCTTCCAAGCTGCGGCCACCTTTCCGGCAGCTGTGGCGACATCGGCATTTGAGCTATTGAGCAGTCCTAGAACTTTCTCGTCTAGCTTACGATCGTTGATGATCATCGCCGCTTCCAGCAGATGCGGTTGGCGGGCTGGATTGTCCCAGCCTGCGTCGAGCGATGACTTCACCGTGCTGGCAACCTCTGGCGACAGCTTGTCTTGTCCGGATAACGTCAAGAGTCCGGCCTCGCCCCAAACAGCCACCGGGGACGATGGTGCTTTGGCCAGCGAATCGAGAATCCCAACCTGTCGGCTTAGCTGGTTCTTGTTTTGGTACGCACTGAGAGCGCTCTTGAATTCGCCTTCTTGCCCATCGGCATGTCGCAGCTTCGACATGCCGCTAAGGGCGGCCACGACGACATCCTTCTCCGTGCTACGGAGCAGGGCAGTGACAGCTTGGGCACGAACCGCAGGATCGGTTCCTTCGGCAGTTGCAGCCGAGGTCAGCAAACCAACAGCTTCGCTAGGAAGCTCGTTCGATTCTGCCACCAGGCTAATCGCGCCCGCAGCAAACGCAGGATCGCTCTTCGCTTTATCGAGAGCCATCTGCAAAGCGCCGTCGAGCTCGACACGATTGCGGCGTAGTTCTTTCAGCAGGAACGCCGACTCATCCGACGCGGCCGAAGCAAGCGTTGCTTTGAGCACAGCACCGATCTTGTCCGATTGCTCCCACTTTTCTGGTTGGTAGTAAGGGCCGCGCGTATCAGGCCGCGTTCCCCAGCTGTTACCTTTCCAAGTACCGTCAATGTTGTAAAGACGGCTAAGGGCAACTAAGAGTCCCTGACGATGGTCCGGCGAAGTGGTTCCCTTCAAGCGTTCGATCAAACCGTCGACCACTTCCGGCTTGTGAATCCGCTCAAGAGCAAACAAAGCGAACTGACGCTTACGCGGGCTGGCCTGATCATCATCAATCACAGTGAACAAGGCATCCGCCGCTTCTAACTTGGCGAGTGCACGATAAGCCGTGTGACGGATGACCGGGTCGTCGCTATCGAGGTGGGGCAGTATCTCGGAGATGTGCCCCATGCTTCCGGTTCGAGCGATCGCAACAATCGACTCAAGTTGGATTCGAGCATTGTCAGATGTTGCCCCGGCAGCAACCGTCATGTCGAGAAGCGTACTGGCGATTGAATTCTCTGGATTCAGCACCACCATATCCGCGACGGCACGAATCAAATTGGCGCTGACATCGGGATCCGTTGCCACCGCGTCGGACACATTCAGCGTCAGATCGGTTTTGGCGTTCTTACTACCCAGTCCTTGCAGAAGCAAATAATAGGTAGCCACCATAGCCTCAGGCTTTTCAATCTTTTGGGCCTGAATCTTGGCCAGTGTCGCATCATCCAATCCTCGGGCCAGCAGTTCACGCTGGGCAGCAAGACGGCGACGGTGGCTGTCGGACTGCATCAAACCGAGCAGTGTGTCCGTGTCTGCTTCCTTCAAGTTTGGCATTGGGTCAGCCTGGTAACCCTTCGGGGAAACCCGCACCAGGTAGCCGACGTCTTCACCGTTATAGGTGAACGTGGCTCCCTTCCAACTGGCCGCGTAGATGTGGCTGTCGGCATCGACGTCCAGGTCGGTCACGCGGGGGATGCCAAGGAATTCTTCCTGGTTGGCCTCGAAGGTGGCTCCCTTTCGCTTGGGGTTGTGGCGATAGATCCAACTGCGTCCCCAGTCGGCTGTGTACAACGCGTTGCCGTAACCTTCAGGGAAGCCGGGTTCATCCATATACAACGCCCCACAACCAGAACCACCACCGTAGTCGGCTAGCGGCTGAATGATCTCTTCGCCGAAGTTCATGTACAGCCGCGGATAGCCGTGATCTTCCAGCCCGCTGAAGTGATGCAGGCGAATATCCCAGCCGCCACCGTCATTCGTGTTGTCGCGGGTGAACCCGTTCATCAGCGGATCGATGGCGACTTCCAGAATGTTACGTGTGCCGTAGCTGTAAACTTCCATGTTTGATCCATCGGGACGAACACGCAGCACGCCGCCGCCTCGCATTTGCAGCTTGCGACCGTCGGCTCCTTCTGCCTCCATGAAACCAAAGTCACCGATCGCCAGGTACAACCAACCATCGATGCCGAGCGTCACGCCGTTCGAGGTATGATCGGCTGGGCGATCCTTGAAGGTAAACGCCAGGTTCTTGATCAAGATCTCTTGCTTGTCGCTGCGGCCGTCGCCATCTTCGTCGATAAACGCACTCAGATGAGGAGGATGCAACACGTACAATCGATCTCGATCCCACACCAAGCCACGTGGAGAATCGACGTCAGGCACGAACAGCTTCACTTCGTCCGCCTTACCGTCGCCGTCGGTATCACGCAGGCGGTGGATTGCACCCCGCTTCAATTCGCGGTCGAGCGAGCCGTTCTTATCCACCGAGACGTAGACGTCTCCTTCAGGAGATGCGGCAACGAAGACGGGATAATTGACCGCCGGTGGGCCGGCGAAATAGGTCTTTTCAAAGCCATCGGGAATCTTCACTTCCGCCAGATCTTGAGCGTTCTCTTCGTCCTTCGTCGCGATCGGGTCGACCTTGACCAGTTCCTTACCAAGCAGGCGAAGCTCACGTACCGAGGCCCAGCCACCTTGCTTGCAAGCGAGAACATTCAAACGAACGTAGCGAAAACCTCCAGCGACAAATTCGTAATCGTAGTTGTTTCCCTTGTTCGCACTTTGGTCGACGATCGTCTTCCAACTCTTGCCGTCGGCACTGCCATCGAGGGTGAATTGATAAACGCTGTTGGCCGATTCCCAATCGATCTGTGCACCGCGAAGTTCTTTCGCTTCGCCCAGGTCGACTTCAAGCCACTGCGGATAGTTACCGCCACTGGCACACCAGCGAGTCCCTTTGTTGCCATCGAAAGCCAACTTAGCGAAGTTGCTCTTGCCGCTCTCTTCGCTGGAAGCCTTGGCAGGCTTTTCCAAGGCCAGGTTCTCAGGAACCATTTGTGGCCCGCCACTGGCCGAGGATGGCTTGAGGTATTCGTCATTCAGCTTGTCGCAAGCCCAGAGCGTCCCGCGAGTCAGCAGCGAGAGAAACTTGTCGTCTTCAACGGTTTCGTTGTGGTGTCCCAGCGTGGTCCCGAAGATACGAGCGTCGCCATATTGGTTGGTCCAAACACATGGCTGTTCGGTCCCCTCGTTCTTCTCCTTAGACGCGCCCAACACATGAGCCGTGTCCCACACCTTGGCAATGTGATAGAGCTCGCCTTGTGGGTTGTACCAAGCTGGACCGAAGTCGGCCATGATTGGATGGTTCGCATCGTAGTTGTATACGGCATGGGGGTAATGGGCACCGTGCTTGTGGGAAGTCACACCACAAAAACGAAACCATTGGTCGGTTCCATCACGGTAGCAATGCATCGCACAGTGAATCACCACACCAGGCAAGCCTTGTTGATGTGGCTTCAAAACGCGTTCAGTCCAGGCAGGATCTTTCACGCCGGCGAAACATTCGTCGTGCAAGACGATGTCGTACCCATCGGCCCAGTTCGGATCTTGATACAGCGGAATCTTTGTATCCGTGGTCGAACCACCTTGTTGCACGACGGTGACTTCGATGTGCGCCCGAGCTTCGAGCCCTTCTTTGATCAAGTTCTTCTGCGTGGTGTAGTCGTGGCAACAGCCACCGGTGACCAGCAAAGCCTTGATGGGTTTCGGTGCGTCGGCGGCGAATAGAGAAGCCGGCAAAACACTGATTAAAGATAAGACGAGCAAGCGGGCGAAAAGCAAGCGAGGGGGTGTCATTAAGGAAAACCTGTTTTGACGAAAGTTTTCGGGGGGAAGGAATACAGGGTGGAGTCGTTTCTACTATAGTTCATTCGAAACCGAACAGCACCCATCTTCTCCTCTGCCAGAGGGGAGCCGATGTCAAGAATCACCCGTTTTCGGGCAATATTTGGGGCACTTTGCACCGGCAGCAGTCGCTTCGCCCACTAGCGGGACGATTAGGAAGGCGAACCATTCGCGCCCGCGGGGACAACGCCCTCGAACACGCTCAACAGCAGATACATGGCCAGCGCTAATCCAAGCAAGGCCACGAAGGCAGAGATGACGATGGCAAAGCGAGTGCTGTAGGCCTGAGGCAGTTGCTGAAATACCATCCCACGAATAAAGCGTGCGTGCTGCCAAGCCGAGACACCGATCAGTGTGGCCCCTAGCAGTACGAATCCGATTCCGATGAGCGAGGAAGCGAGGGGAGGAGAGATATCAGCTCCGGGATGTCGAAGCATTCTTAAGAACAGACCAAACCGCGCGACGAGAAATCCAATCCCGATCACCGCCAAGCCAGTTCGCAGCCAAGCGAGCATGGTGCGTTCGGCCGCGAAGAACACGCGGGGATCTGATTCATCTGACACGAAGTCTATCCCTTAGGCCGATTTGGCCATCTTGCTGGATACCGATTCGGGACTGGCAACTTTCGTTTCGTTGGCTTCGTTGCTCCCTGGTGCATCTGACTTTTGCCCGCACCGAACCCAAAGGTCGGCGAATGCATGCGTGAAAGAATACTCGTTGGTTTGATGATAGGGTGAGCCTTCCGGCAAGGCCTTCATCAATCGCTTGTGTGCTTCCGGCATTGCGTGATACGGAAGTGAAGGGAACATGTGATGCAATGCATGGAAACGCGTTCCGATCGGAGCCCACAGCTCGGTAAGGAGCATCTTGCTTGGGAAGTTAATCGAGTCCAGCAATTGCTCGAGGAAAGTCATTTCCCCTTCATGATTGTGCCAACGATGAGCGACTAGCGTTCGCACGGCATTGACCGTGAGGACGAACACCCCCGTACAGTAACCTTGAATGAGCAACGGGTACGGATACTCGCCAACGGTCAACGTTCCGATGAGCAAACCTAAACACCACAAAAAACAAAGACCTTCTTGAATGCGAATCATGCGCATTGCGTCTTTGGTAGGCAATGGGCGGATGTACTTCGGATCGATCACCATGGACGAGGCGTGCTGAAACGCCCAATCACGGAATGCGGGGCTAACCCAAGTTAGCGGGGTGAGCACGAGGAAACGAAACACCGCCAAAAACGGAACCACAAACCCGGAAGCCAGGAAAGCGAAGATCTGCCAACGACCTTCATGTTCGATTGGCAAGTACTCGCCGTCTTTGTCGGTGCCGTAATGCTTGCGGCGATGATGATCCAAATGCGTGTAGTAGACAAACGACGGCATCAGGAATGGTACACCGACCAACAAGTTCCACACGACGCGGAATGCAGTCATCGTGCCGGTACGCAGGTGAACCAATTCGTGAATGAACATCGCCAAGCGGTAGAACAGCAAGCTACTGACGACAAAGCAGGCGATCTGCTGCCAGCTGAAAAGTTCGCTCTGGCGCACCAGACGGAAGCAGACGATCGCCACACTGAAGCTCATCAGAAAGTCGGTCCAGTAGACCCACGGCTTCGGCTTAAACAGATCGCCGATCGTCTTGCGAGCCTCGGCCATTGAAAAATCGTCGCTCTTGTTGCAGTGCAGCGGAGCCGGGCTGGATTTTGCTGAAATATCGCTCATAGGAGTACTTCAGGTCGAAATTGCGGAACCTGGTGCGAAATGGTTTGATAACCATCCATGGATCGAAATATTTCCTATGCGTCAGAATCGGCAGAACCAGTAGGCATGATTCCGCGAATTCTTGGCGGAGGCGGGGTTTCTGAAGGAAACTAGGGGGTTTATAGCGGTTGCTTCATCCTCACCGACGAAGCTCACTTTAGAATAAACAGATTCCGGGGAATTATAATAACCCACCCTTCCACGATGGCAAAATCTTCCTAGATTATCAATATTGCCACTAAATTTCGCAATTGGCGTTAGCGGTGGCATCAGGCCGATCTAGGGAAGGTAAGTGTCGACCGATATAAAACAACAGTCAATCTTTCGCGATCGCTTCAGGAAAGCCAAGCCAACGGATGCCGTCCTCAATCGAAATTGTGATTACCGGAACCGGGATTGTCAGTCCCATCGGAATTGGCAATGAGGCCGTGTGGGATAGCCTTGTCCAGGGTAAATCTGGCATCGCTCCCCTAACGGAATTTACTGCGCCGGAGTATCCCGTCTCGTTTGGGGGTGAGCTCAAGGACTTTGACGGCAAGAAGTACGTCAAGCCGCGCAAGGCCTTGAAGGTGATGTGCCGCGAGATTCAAACCGGCTTCGCCGCCGCTGCCTTGGCGATGGATCAAGCTCAGCTTCAGCCAGGCAGTATCGATCCTGATCGACTCGGTGTCGTTTACGGCAGCGAAATGCTGTATAGCGATTTCGAAGATCTGCGAGCCGCCTACGAACAGTGCGTCGAGGAAGGCTGGTACAAGCACGATCGCTGGGGCCCTTCCGCGATGAGCGAAACCAATCCGCTCTGGATGCTTAAGTACCTGCCGAATATGCCCGCCTGCCATGTTGGAATCTACTACGACGGCAGGGGGCACAACAACACGATTTGCCTGGAAGAATGTAGCTCGCTGGGAGCCATATCCGAGGCTCTTTCTCACTTACGACGTGGCACGATGGACTGCATGATCACCGGTGCAACCGGCTCGCGGCTCAACATTAACGTGCTCATGTATCGTGGTGACTCGTTGCTCTCGCACCGCAACGACGCTCCCGAGAAGGCCTCGCGACCATTCGACCAAGATCGCGACGGCATGGTCAGCAGCGAAGGCGCAGCCGCATTCGTGCTCGAGCCTCGTGAGAAGGCCGAAGCACGAGGTGCTCAGATTTTGGGGCGTGTCCTGGGTGCTGCTTCGACATTTGGTCGCATTACGGAAGAAGCCGTCGTCTCGCCGACCGCAGTCAAAGCATGCCTCGAAACCACACTTCGCGATGCTGGCATCACCGCCGACGATATCGCTTGCGTATTCGCCCACGGGACGAGCATAGCGGCTGACGATCGCCTGGAAGCTGAAGGAATTCATGCGGCTTTGCCCGGCGTACCAGTCGCTGCCATGAAGAGCTACTATGGTCACACTGGCGCAGCTGGTGGAGCTCTGGATGCAGCCATGGCCGTTCTGTCTCACCAACATGGTCAAGTGCCTCCTACGCTGAACTACGAGACGCCTGATCCGGCCTGTGAGATCCCCGTAATCCATGGTCAGCCACTGTCCATCGAGAAGCCAGTGATTCTCGTCCTCAGCCAGACTCGCCGGGGGCAATGCACCTGCGTGGCAATCGCACGATAGCATTTCGCACAGCCGGAAATTAAACTGTCGCGTGCGTGATCGACGCGTGATGTTCTTTCTGAGGTTGTGTGGAACAACGACGATGCTCAAAGGGTGTGGTCTGGCGTTGCTACTGCTGGCTGGCTTGGTCGGTGGTTACATGTTCTGGTTCGATCAGTATTTCAAACGCCCTGAAGGGCTCATCTTTGGCGGTATCGCCGGGCTGGTCGTTTTTTTCTGCGTAGGTGCCTTGGAAAATGCTTGGCGAGCATGGAGCGATTGGACACTTGTTTCTCGCGCCCAGTTTGGTTCGCAAATGTATCACGGCTACAAGACCGCCGTCACTGGTCGCATTCGACCGGAAGGAGAACCGCTGACCGCACCTTTCTCGGGCAAGCCGTGCGTGATCTGCGAATATGACATCGCACGCCCACAGCCAAAGACCTCGGACGGCAGCAACGACACCACAGGTTCCGACTATGCCGGGTTCATGATGACTCCTTCAAAGATTGATACATCGACGGGCGAAGTCCGCTTGTTGGGGTATCCTTCGCTGGAAAACATGAAAGAACAAAATATCTTGTCGATGGACGCGGTCGCGAATGCTCGCCGGTTTATGGACAACACGACCTTCGAGGACCGATCGGGCTTGAAGATGATTTCGATCATGTCGGTCTTCTCCGAGCTATGGGCGGATGATGACGGCAAAGTCGAGAAGCACATGTGCTTGCGCAGCGTCCCTGCCGACGAGATCCTTCCCGCAGGTTTGGAAAACGACGTGGCTTCGCTTCACCAAGCCATCGCTGAAGAAGAACAGCGAGAACGGGAGGACGAGGCGGAGGATGAAGACGAGCAGTTCGACGAGGGGCGAGTTTTCATCGCCAACCCCAAACTTACCGAGAAGCGAGTCGATGTTGGGGAAGCTGTTGTCGTAATTGGCATCTACGACGAAATGCGACGAGGACTGTTACCTCCTCCAGGTTCGCTAATTCCAAATCGACTCATGATCGGTACTTCGGAAGACATAGAGTCCCGCCTACGTACCAGCATGCTCGGCCTCTCGATCGGTGGCATTCTCTTCTTGCTGCTGGTCCATGCGGCGTTCTATTTTGCCCTTCAACTTCCTGATGCACGTAGACCACCGCCAGGAGACAACAAGGCGGCATTGCAACAACAATTCATTGGTAAGCTGAATCATTCGCTTTTATAATCGTGGCGGTTGTTTTCTTCGTCTGTTCGTTGTGTGGGATTATTCATGGAGACCTCGCCGTTTCAATCTCCCACAACAACCGAGGCCTGTCTCGAATCGATATCACCTTGCGACGAGCGACTTCTGCGGATCGCCAGCAATCAGCGTTGGCTGTTTCTATTGCTGGGGCTTCGCCTTCTTTCAGCGATGTTGGCGATGGCCTTGTATGAATCACCTTCACTGCGTGAAGCGATTTTTGGTGAGTCCTACGGTTTTGCCGTCGCGAACCTCTTTCGCGGATTGCTTTACTTTCTAATGATCGCGTCGATCATCGCTTGCTACGCTCTGTCGCGACAATTCTTACCTCGGCCACCGTCCATCTTGATTGCCCTGACGCAGTTCTTCCCACCTTACTCGTTCCTGCCTCAGTTTCTGCTAATTGCGATTGCGTTTCGTGCTTTGAAGCAACACGGCCTGAAGCCGGGCTGGTTCGGCCTGAGCGAATCGTCGATACATTCGCAACTCGCCGCTAGGGAATCTTCGGAGACATTGTTCCTATGATCGATACGCGTGAGCTCGAATCGCCATTTCGCACGCCGGCTGCGGATGACGATGCCACGATTCGGGAATTGATCGGGGAATCAACTTTCGAGCTGACGCAACGCATCACTCCGTTAAATTATGCACTTCTCATCCAACTAGGAAGCTGGGGTGGCTTAATCGTACTAGCCGGTATCGCTCGATTTCAGATCGATCAGGAGCACTTTGCAATGCTCTTTCCTGCGATCTGCTTGGGGATTGTTGTTCTCATTTACGCCTACGGAATGTGGTGTTTGTTTCGAGTAAGCGCCCCGCTTCAATGGCCTTGGCATCAAACGCTTCTCATCTGTGGACTGGGGATGATTCCCTTGCTGGGGACTATTGTCCTGTGGCAGGTCACGAACAATCTTCGAACCATGCTGACACTTGCTGGCGTTCCTTTCAAAGAAGTCTGGCCTGATTGGAAGCAGCTTCATCGAATTGCTGCCGAGCGCGAGGAACTTGCCGGACGAGACTCACTCGCTGCGATCCCGCTCAGCGAATGGTACCACCTTGTCTTCTGCGACAACGTTGACGAAGTTACGAAGATTGAACACTCCGCTAATCCAATCCCTTGGATCGCGGTACCGAGTTCCTTAGAGGACCCTGCGAAATTGAAGGCAACCGTTACCGATCGAACGGCAGATAGCCGCAGTCGAATTCTGGCCGCTCGCCAATTGCTCTCCATTTCAGACGAAGAAGTACCCGAGGAAATCTTGGGCATTGTGTTCGAGGCAACACACAAAGAAGGAATGTATGTCGTTGCCATCTATTCTGATGGCGGCATGGTCAGTTTACGGGGCCAGTCCGAGTTTCGAGTGCTACCTCCTGGTAGCGAAGGCCTCGCTGCTCAAGTTCAAGACGTGTTCGCTCAAGTCATGAAGGTGCGTGAATCCTTTGCGCCTCACTATCTGGCCCGTCCCAGGCGTCCATCGCCCAGTGAAGCGCGCATAACGCTATTAACGGCTCAAGGAACACGACTCTCGCAAGCGTCGTGGAAACTCTTCTACAAGCATCCAGCGACGCGAATCGTGGCCGACGCAGCGGTGATATTGGTTGATCAACTCTACGGTTTTGATCCTCCACGTAAGGATCCCGAAAGCGACTTACTGACCGGACAATCGACCGACATTCCTCAGATTTGGCCAGCCGTTTATCAACATCGAGCATCCGTTCAAATGGCGATCGTAATCAATACTGTCGCCACGCTTGCGACGCTTCTATCAGGCTTCATCGTGGTAGCCATCTTCTATTTCGGCGTTATCCTGTTCTGCAGTTATGCTGTTTACCGTCTCATGAAATCGATTGGCGAAACCTCGCGAGGCATTATCTACGCGATTCTTCAACTCGTACCTGTCGTCAACATTTTCGTGCTTGGACTGGCGCACTACCACTCAGATCGGCTCCTCCAACAGAACAGTCGTCGTGATGATGTATGATAGCGATCCCCAGCCTCACCATAGCCACAGTTCCCGGATAGAAGATCTACCAACACCGCTCGCGTCGTTGCGAAGGGATCGTCGTTTGGCGATTTGGGCCTGTGTCAGCTTACTTTTGGTATACGGCTTGACGTTTTTCATGGGATCTTTGCTAGGCGAGATCCTTGTAGGAGACCTCCCTTCACCTGACTGGGTCGATCCGGTTTACTTGGGACTCTTTTGGTTTCTTGTACCAACCCTGCCGGTAGCCCATTTGTTCGGGAGCATCGCTGGTTATCGCCTTACCCGGCACTGGCACGCAGTTTTCGCTTCGCTTTTGATCGCGGTTCTTTCCGGCATTCCTGGTGTGTCAGTTTTTATCCTCCTGTGGTTGATCCTTCGAGTTCCTCAAAAACCACGGACCGAATATTAAGAGTTATCGAAGCCCCGACCGTACTAATAGACTTGCCTTTCAGCTGAAAATAGACTGGCAGCGGTTAAAGCAACCAAGTTCGTTTCTACTCGCTTCGATCTCGTGGGAGTCTTGCTCATGATCCGTCGGTTCTTGCTTCTCGCATTACTAGCCTGCTTGCCCGTTAGCTCCCTTTTCGCTGCCGAGAAGTCGAAGCACGTCTTGCTGCTCGGAATCGACGGTTGTCGCTTCGACGCACTGACGAAAGCGAAGACACCGAATCTTGATAAGTTGATGGCCAAGGGCAGCTACTCTCCCACCACGCTCATTCTGGGCGATCGGTATCAGAAGAACGATACCGTAAGTGGTCCTGGCTGGGGAAGCATCGTGACCGGTGTATGGGCTGACAAGCACAACGTGCAAGACAACGGCTTCAAGGAACCTCATTTCGACAAGTTCCCTCACTTCTTTCATTACGTGAAGAAACGCATGCCGGACGCGAAAACGCTTTCAATCATTAATTGGTCGCCGATCAAGACTTTCATGGTTTCGTCAGCCGATATTTCCATCGACACGACCAGCATCCCCAAGGCATATAAAATGTGGGATGACGCCGCGGCCGCTTACGCCGTTGATTTAATCGATAAGGAGAAGCCAACAGCGATGATGCTTTACTTTGGCGAGGTGGACGAAACGGGCCACGCTCACGGTTTCCATCCGACGGTGCCGCAGTACATCGAAGCGATCGAACATGTCGACTCGCTCGTCGGTAAGGTTCTCGAAGCGATCGACAAGCAAAACGACCAAGCGTGGCTGATCGCCGTCACCAGCGACCACGGTGGACTAGGCACCGGCCATGGGGGCGGACATGATAAACCGGAGATTCTAAACAGTTTCCTGATCGTCAGTGGCCCGGCGGCTGAGAAGGGGAAGTTCGACGAGCAGGTTTACATTGTCGATGCGGTACCGACCTTGTTAACTTACTTAGGCGTTGAAATTGACGACGCCTGGCAGTTGGACGGGCACGCAGTTGGTTTGAAACGCGAAGATAAGTAACGCATCGCGCCGAGATAAACATGCATGACGAAGACTCTCCCTATCGTTCGCCTACTCTCGATTCATCCGGCGAGCAAATGGACGAGCGCGTTGTCACGCTGACTTGGCTTCTTGGTTGGGTGCAGGTCGCGTTGTTTGTCTACATTTTAGCTTATGGTGCAATTTTTCTGGCGAGCCAGTTTCTTGCGCCGTTGGCCAACTCGGTAAACAATCTGGCACCAGATCCTTTTCGGGAAGCGACTTTAAAATGGTTTATTGTCCCCGTGGTACTTATCTTGAATCCCGCTGCTGTCTTGTTCGGTGGGACGGCCGTGTTCTTACTCTGGCGGCAATGGGAGAACTGGCAGGGGGCCACGATCGTAGCGCTGCTTTCACTGATCCCGCTTCTTTCCTTGCTGGTGCTCGCCTATTCTTTATGGCGCGGTTCTCAGGAGATTCGTAAGCTTCAGCGGCAAGAACCTACCAAAGAAAAAGCCACCGGCTAACCCGGTGGCTTTTCAATTTCTGATTTGGCAAAACCAAGCGTTACCACTTCAAACCGAACTTGGAACCTTCGCTCTGGTCGTTGGTGATACCACCCTTGAGCGGCTGGTTCGAGTTCTTCTTGACCGAGACTTCGCGATCGATGTCGCCTTCGAAGTCGTCCTTCTTGCGACCCCCTTGGCGGGCGTCGGCCGGTGGTGGCTGGGTCGCTTTAATCGACAAGCTAATACGACGCTTGGCTTGATCAATGCTGAGGACCTTCACTTCAACTTCTTCGCCCACTTTCAACACCGACGAAACACGACTGATGCGGCTGTAGCTAACTTCGCTAACGTGGACCAGGCCTTCGATGCCTGGGGCGATTTCAACAAACGCACCGAATTCCATCAGCTTGGTCACCTTGCCAGAGATCACCTTACCGACAGCAAATTCGCTGGCCACCTTTTGCCATGGATTTTCCATCGTGTCACGAATCGAGAGGCCGATCTTGCCAGTCTCGGGATCCATCTTGGTGACCTTCACCTTAACGATCTGGCCTTCTGCCAAGACGTCGGAAGGATGCTTCACGCGGTCCCAGCTGATCTGGCTGACATGCACCAAACCGTCCACGCCACCCAAGTCGACGAAGGCACCGAAATCTTGGATGCGGGTCACCTTACCGTCACGGATCTGGCCGACCGTCAAACTGCCCAGCAGTTCCTTCTTGTTATCTTCCTGTAGTTTCTCTTCAACGGCCCGAGCGCTGAGCACCAGGTTGCGTTTCTCGGGGTTGGCTTCCGTCACCAAGCACTGCAGCTTGCGCCCGAGGAAGTCTTCCAACTTGTCGACGTGATAGGTCGCAGCTTGGCTGGCTGGAATAAATCCACGCACGGTGCCAACGGCACATTCGAGGCCACCTTTGTTGACACCATCAACCACGGCATCAACGACAACCCCTTCGCGGATGTCACCCCAGTCTTGAACACTGATCGACGAACCAGGGATGCCGACTTCGTACAAACGTTGACCGGACTGGAAGTTGCCAATCGAGACTTCCATCTTGTCACCCACTGCTGGTGGAGCGACGAAGTTGCGAATTGATGCAATTCCTTGATTACCGCCAGGCAGATCGAAGAAGACGTCTTCGCGATGCACGCGAATAACTACGGCATTCACGCGTGATCCTTCCTCCAGCGGAGAAGCGGACGGCGCGGTGGCCTGCGGCCCCATTACGTCGTCGAGTGAGCGATCACCCATCGCAGCGGCAATCTCTGCTTCGATGTCGTCCATCGTTTCACGACGATTGGGAACATGAACCTTGCCACCCTCTACCGGCAGGCGATAGTCTGGCTCGCCCGCTTCTGCTTCCGAAGCTTCCGCCAGCGTTTCACTCAGATCAGCCGGGATCTTGGTTGGATCGTCCCCGTCTTCCTGTGGTCGAGCTGGACGAACCGGTTTTTTTGGCTTTGGCGGCTGCGGCTTCGCGGGCTGCTGCGGGGCATCTCGCTGCGAGCCGATCAGCACTTTCTTGCGATCGCCATCGTCCGTGCTGTCCGAGGAAGGCTCGGTAGCGGAGGGCTCTGGGGTTGCAGGAGTGGATTGGCCTTCTGCCGAAGCTTCGGGATTCTGCTGGGTGGGGTCCGCGGAAGCGGGATCCTTTTGAGGATCGGTCGACATGGGTAACGCCTTGGACGAGATACGAAAAATCGAAAGCGGATGTAACTATTAGCGCCCTCCAGGTCACCATTAGTTTGGAAGGCGAAACATCTGAGTTTATCAGCCAAAAAACGGCCTGAACAGGGAATCTAGCCGCCATCGACCGTGGTAGCCGAATTTTCGATTTGCAGGTCGCTAGCTGAGAAAAACTTGTTAAGCTTGGTATACGGAAAATTCCGTAGTTTCCTGGTTTTCCTGACTTCCCCATAATTGCATGACGATTGATCAATATCCAACAGTAATCGCAGAACTCCTCCAGAACGCTCAACCCATACCATTGGGGCCCGGCAATCCGGTCAAGGACGTTTACAGCCAGTTGAAATCACTCAGCGTAAACTCCTTGAGCGAAAGGACTTTGATGGATCAAGTGATGGCTGAAGCCTGCCTAAGCGGCCTTTGGCTACGTTTCAATTACCTGGACGAATCGCACACGATTAGCCAGGATTTGCACGACAGCACTGGCAGCTATTGGCACGGAATCATGCACCGCCGCGAGCCAGATTACTCCAACGCAAAGTATTGGTTCCGTCGGACAGGGCATCATCCAGCGATGGAAACCCTGGCCGAAAAAGCTAATTCACTTGCCGCGGAAGAAGAATTGGATCGGGCAACCGAGTTCCTGACAGAGGGGACTTGGGATCCCATGGCGATGGTAGACGCCTGCCAGGCAGTGGCACGCGGAAATTGCGCCAAAAAGGAATTACTCGAAAAGGTTGCCCTCCTAGAGTGGGAAACCTTATTCGATTATTGCTATTCCCGAGCATTTTAGCGCGGAACGACCGAAACAAGGCACAGAGAAGCAGGCTGACTCGTCTAATCCTTATCTTATCGACAGCCTCGAACCTGAAGAGAATAAAATGCTCCGTTACGACTTTGAAGACAGCATGGGCTATTGGGTGTTTAGCGTTGCTCACCTAATGACGCGTGCGATGAACGACGAGCTCGGTAAGCTTGGAATCACTTACCGCCAATGGGAAGTCCTTTGCTGGCTTTCTTACATGGGTGAGATCACGCAAAGCGAATTAGCCGACCATATGCGCATTGAGGCACCTACTTTGGTCGGTGTGATCGATCGCATGGAACGCGATGGCTGGATTGTTCGCGAGACCGACCCCACCGATCGTCGTAAAAAGATTATTCGGGCTACCGAGAAGGTAGAACCGATGTGGGAGCAAATGGTCGACTGTGCCAAAGACGTCCGTGCGAAAGCGCTACGGGACGTGGCTCCTGAGGATGTGAAGAAGACCAAAGAAATCTTAAAAATGATCCGCAGCAACTTGCTGTCAGAGCTTCCCGGCCACATCCCGCCCGAACCGATCGGCCAGAAACAGCCCTCAGAAGCAGGCTCGAATCCGTAAACAAGCCTACACAAGGTCTTTGATCGCACATCGCAATTAGCCACGGGGTTCTTCGACTGTCGGGGGTCCCTGTGAACGTGTAGCGGAAGGGATTTCTCTTTCCTTACGACCGCACGGTGCGATCATTGATTATGCTGTAGGTACGCGAAACGGAGCGTATCGCGATTTTATTGGCGAACCGCCCTGGCTGTTTTTCCCTGTCTCTTGATGACCACACATCGACTTCACACTCAGCACCAGCGAACTTTCGAAGGAAATCGTTTCGTCTATCCTGTCCTTTCCCGCCGTAGCAAAGGGCTGTCGATTGGCGTCAATTTGAATCCTGACAAGATCTGTAACTTCGATTGCATCTATTGTCAGGTCGATCGACGCACTGAGAGCGAGGTTCGCTTCGTTGAAAGCGAACGGTATTTTTCCGAGCTAGAGGAAATGCTCGATCTGTGTGCCTCCGGCGAGATCTTCCAGACGGCAAAGTTTTCGGAAACGCCTCAGCACTTGCGACGCGTGAACGACATCGCGTTTAGCGGTGACGGCGAGCCGACAACCTATAAAAACTTCGATGAGCTGATCGCTCGGTCAGCGGAAATCAAACGTCGACATCGATTAGACGACGTGAAGATGGTACTGATCACCAATGCCACAATGTTCCATCGCGAGCACGTTCAGCGAGGACTGGCCACTTTGGATGCGAACCAAGGTGAGATCTGGGCGAAACTTGATGCCGGAACCGAAAAGTATTACCGCACGATCGAACGCACAAAGATTCCTTTCCAACGCGTGCTCGACAATCTTCTGCTCGCGGCGAAGGTTCGACCGATTGTGATTCAGTCGATGTTCCTCAAACTGCTCGGACAAAGCCCATCTGCGGAGGAAATCTCGGCCTTCTGCGATCGTTTGACCGAGATCGTTGATGGCGGAGGAGAGATCAAGCTGGTCCAGGTTTATACCGTGGCCCGCAAGCCAGCTGAATCGATCGTCTCGCCACTGGAAGATCGAGAAGTGGACGCAATCGCAGAACAAGTTCGCGAACGTACCGGTCTTGCTGCGGAAGTTTATTACGGCAGTTCGGACTATTGATCGGCAACCACCATGGCCTCGCAACAAAAACAAGCAACCTACCTGATTGGCGGTATCATCGCCGCCTTGGCATTGTGGGGCGTCTACCTTGCGATCGGTTCCTATTTGGGCTTGGCGGAAGGCACGCGCCAGTTTGACTTGCGACGCGGTTTGATTGTCTTCACGTTCATGGGCGGGTTCCTCCTCTTCTGGGGAGCGTTGCTGTGGCATCGAAGCCGCAACATGCCTTCGGATGACGAATGACCCCCTAGCGGTTCGGGCTGGCTTCTTTGATTTACTTTCCTAGAATGTCGGCAGAAGGTCCACGTAGCCAACCCTTGCAGTGAAGGATCGGAATATGTCCGAAACAAAGATTCGCATCCGAGATAACGGCCCGTTCTTGGTGGAAGGTCCCATCACGTTGGAAGATGCCGACGGCAACTCTTACACGATCGATAAGCCGACCATCGCCCTTTGCCGTTGTGGTGCCTCCGACAACAAGCCCTTTTGTGATGGGAAGCACAAACACTGCGGCTTCGCTTCTGAAGAGCGCGCCGCAGCCGAATAATGCGAAAGGGGGAACCAAGTTGGTTCCCCCTTTTTTATTCTCATCGCAGATGAATCACCGTCACAGATCGGCAAGCTCAGCTTTGTAACATTACACTTCGAACTGCGCTACCAGCGTTTGTAATTCGTGGGAAATGCCCCCTAGAATTCCGCTGCAACTCTTCGTTTGTCCGGCTCCATTCGAGACTTGTATCGAGCTTCGATCGACGGAGTTGACCGATCGAGCAATCTCTTCTCCGGCCAAGGCCGATTCGTTAACCGATTGCGTCACTTGCTGGACGACCGTGTTTGCCTGTGCCACGTTGTTGGCAATCTCTTGCGTCGTCGCTGACTGCTCTTCTACCGCAGAGGCCACATTTTGCGAAAGATGGTTCAGTTTTTCGATCACCACACTGATGTCATCGATCGACAGCACCGACTCCGACGATGCTTGTTGAATGCTATTCACCCGTCGCTCGATGTCGCCGGTGGCATTGCTGGTTTGCCGAGCGAGTGCTTTGACTTCTTCGGCAACCACGGCAAAGCCTTTCCCAGCCTCGCCAGCACGAGCCGCTTCGATGGTGGCATTAAGAGCCAAGAGATTGGTCTGTTCAGCGATGTCCTGAATCAGTTCGATTACGCCACCAATTTCGTTCGCAGCGACGTTCAATTCATTAAGACGATTTCGACTGGAATCGGCTAAACGATTGGCTTCCGAAGCGACGTGATTGGCTTCTTCCATGCTTTCAGCGATTTGCGTGATACTAACCGACATCTCTTCCACCGCACTTGCAACCGATTCCATATTCGTGGACATCTGACTTGCCGCGGTGGCCATGCTTTGCATGTTAGTCGACAACTCTTCGGCAGCCGCAGCGGCGGTTGTTGATTGCGTCTTCGTATCGCACGAAACTTGCGACATGTTGTCGGCCGTTGTATTCATCTCCTGAGCCGAATCGGCAAGTGACTTGCTGTTAGCCAACAGGGCAGTCATTGCCTTCTGCAGATTCTCGACCATGGCATTCACGGAATTCGACATTTTGCCGATTTCGTCCTGGCTGGTGACTTGCAGTCGCTGACGCAGATCCCCTTCCGAAACTAAACCTAAAATGGTCATCACCCGACGGATTGGAAGAACGATCGCCCGACTTTGCAAGACTGCGATCACCAAACCGATCAGCAGCGCCCCCACACTGACAACGGCAACTATGATGAGTGTTGCCTGGTTCGATGCTTCAAGTTTAGGACCGAGCGTGTCTTGTTCCGTCGTAATGGAACTGTTGAGTTGATTGGCCAATCCGGCGACCTGAGGTCCTAGGACGTCGAGACGGTCGTCCACGAGAGATCGCTCTTCCGTTAAAGCAGCTGCCATTTGGCCGTAAGCTTGCTGGTAGGAATCGCTCCGCGACTTGGTTTCTGCGAGCAATTCTCGGCGTTTTGGATTCTGCAATTGTGAATCGAGCTCGCTAAGATCGGAACTTAGCTTCTGAAAGCAGTCTTGCGTCGCTTCGTTGAACTTCTGATCGATCGTGTTCAAAAACTTGTAAACATTCAAGCGAACGAGCATCAGGTCGTTTAACGTTACGGCGGCTACATTCACAGCTTCCGCGTCTCCGTCGGCACGTGCACTCTCCATGATTTGCGACAGCCGATTGACCATTTCTGGGCCAAGCACATCAAGGCTGTTCTTCTGCTTATCGTCACGCGTTTGTCGACATGCAACGATCGAAGCGAACGCATCGTAATAGCCCTGAATGGCCGTGCCCATTTCGTTCAAGATCTGCTGTCGGTCTGGGTCGTTGATGCGTTGGTCAGCATCGCGAAGCAAACCATCGATCTCTCCTCGCACATCGTTAAATCTGGCAATCTGAACCGAGTCGCCAGAAACGTCGAAGTTCTTCGCCGTCATCCGTAGCTGCATCATACGGTTGGTGACATCGGAGCAGAAATTTGAGTCACGGGCCAGCTTGCGATACTGCTGAAAGCCGGTTGCCGAGCCAGTGAGCCCATTCCATGAAACACCAGCGGATACCGCCATCAATAGTAATACGATCGCAAACCCTGCGATCGTCTTCTGCATGATACTGAGTCGATTCAACATCGTACGAATCCAGTCTGAGCTTGAAACAGGTTTGTTCGCATCTTTATTGGCAACCTGCCGTCTAGATTTTTCAGATGATGGTTCTGACGGTGCAGTGCGATGCGTCGTTCTGCAAAGCTAGGTCGATACGGGTGACCGCACCCCGAATATGCGGCTAACCGCACAGCTCACAAGTGCTGTATTCGAGGTGATTTCGACAAAGACACGGCATTTCGACGGACAAGCCCTATGACCGCAATAAGCAAGAAAACCCCCTAATTTTGCCTGTTAATCATAGCTTTCTGTCGTCGTCAATCTGGCGAAGATGCTTTCCAAATGCCACGGAGAACATCGACACGCCGCCGACAAGTTATCCCCAGTGCTCACGAGTCGAAAGAGAGTTTTTGTGAGGGCCTAACTTGTTGCAGGGCAATTGGTTCTCGTCTGCACGCTAGCAAAAATTGTGCTACCTGCTCCGCAGTCGGTGGAACCTTGCCCAGGGCTGTGCGTAGAATTCGTGCCGCTTTGAAATTGCCCCATATCGCTGCAAGAAGATTTGCGTGATGTACGGGGAAACCCTTGGATAACGTTTCGAGAGGATAGGAAGCCAACTCCGCATGGAAGAACCAACAGTCGATCAAGCTACCGAAGAAACTCAAGCACCCGTCTCGTCCCCAGAGGAAAAAGCTGCGTCCGACTTCCCCTTGAGCGACGAGCTGTTAGCCAAGCTGGAAGAGGCCTCGGCACCTTATCTGGGGCAGTGGAATACGCTGATCAGCACGACGAACTGGGATAAGGGGATGATCATCCACAAGTGGCGTACTTCGCTACAAGAAGCAGGCGCACCAGCTGCTGAGTATGCGGACGAGGCATGGGCTCGGCGTGTGGGTGGCGTTACTGGGCAACATGTCGGCCGCCTGCGTCGTGTGTTCGAGCGTTTCGGCGATAACTATCCCACGTACAACGGCCTATATTGGAGCCACTTCCAGGCCGCTATCGAGTGGGACGATGCCGAAATGTGGCTGGAAGGGGCCGTCGAGAACACCTGGTCGGTCGCCTCGATGCGAAATCAACGCTGGGAGACGATGGGCAAGCTCGATAACGAGCGTCCTGACGAGAAGGACATTATCTCCGCCGAGGTAGACGAGGACTTTGAACCAGCTCAAGGGCAGGATGGCGAAGTCCGAGGCAGTATCGACGAGATGGACGCTCCCACCGGTCCCACGCACGAAGGCCCCGATTTCGGCGATGAAGAGCAGGGTGCCCAGGCACGCGAATCGAGCGGTGTGGCCGAAGGAGAAGTTGGAGACGTCTCGTCGCCACCTTCGCTGATCAAGCCATTCGCCGAGATTGGTAACCTACCGGACGACGTGCTGGACGCTTTTGAGGCATTCAAGCTCGCCGTCATTCGCCATCGTGCCGCCGGCTGGGAAGAAATCAGCCAGGAAGACATGATCAGTTGCCTCGAGTCGCTAAAGGTTTTGGTCAACGCTCCGAGCGGCGAGCCAGACAAACCGAAACAACGCGCCGAAGGGGAATCGGCTCCCTTCTAATGCTTGTTCGATCGAGCCAGATCAAGCGTGGGTCTCTCCCACACCCAAGACGGGAGAGACCTAACAAGAACACCTGCCTGTAGCAATTAATCCGCATCTGCCGTCATTGCGGCTTAATTAGTTTACCCAAGCTGGTAACCTATCGCTTGCCACAGGGTCGGACGCGACCAAGGCTTCCAACAAACACTCGTCTTTGTTGTTGGAAACGTCGCATGTCCTACGTACTCGTATTCGCTGGTTTACTGGCAACCACGCTCTATCTCGACCTCAGCTTTGTCTTTTCCGCCGGGATCATTCTCGCCGGGATGACCATCTGGGCCGTGCTTCTTAACCGTAAGCTGCCGATCCCAAAATGGTAATGAGGTTCTAGTCCTCTTCTTTTAGCCAAGCCAGCAGAACCTCTCGCTTGGAACTGACCTTCGCTTTCACACCACGATTAACAGCGACGGTTTCCCAAAAGAAGTCAATATTCTCGGTCCGATCTTGGACGGCGATTCGCAAGCCTGAGCTGAACGTCTTGCCCATGGCAACGCCCAAATTGTAACGCTGCATCGGCTGGGGCGCCGAATCGCACCCTTGGACGTCTACCAAAACGCGACGTTGCTTGAGCCGTTTACAGTCTGCCTCGACGCGGTCAATGAGCCCCATCCACTCTTCATTGTCAGGCGAACCGGTTACGACATATTCGAGATAATCAGGATGTTCTATTTCGTCGAGTTGAAACAAGTCTGAACTCCAATTCCGTGGCGAGTTACTCAGCGTGTGTCTGGATGATCGTTAGTCAGGTAGTTCGCCATCTTAATCACCCTCGGACAGCCACGCGACGAGCGCTGCACGATTCTTGTCGACTTTGATCATCGCACCGCGATTGGTAGCCACGGTTTCAAAGAAGGAGTCTTCGTGCGCGACTGGGGACTGAATGGCGATTCGCACCGAGACACCGAACGCTTCGGCGGTACGAAGGGCCATACGATAGATGACCATTCCTTCGACGCGTTCACTAGGATCTTGAGCAGGTCGCTGAACGAGAATTCGAGTCTTCCCAGTTTGCTCGACGGTCGCCACCATCGACTTCAGGAATTGGGACCAATATGCCTCGTCATGTTTACCATCGGGGACAACGAACTCGAGGTAGTGGGAATGCTCGATCAATTGGGGAAGTTGCGACATGATGAAACAGCAGCAGTGATCTAGATGATCGTCGATAGAGGGAATTCGTTTACACAGCTACCGCTGTTAGTGACTAAGCGCAACCGTCGCCTTGCAGCAACCAGGCGATCAACTCAGCTCGGTTTTCGCCTGAGCGTGCTAATGCACCGCGATTGGTCGCAACGGTTTCCCAGAAATTGTCGTCGATCGTTGTCGGGTGAAGCACGGCCACGCGAGCTCGAACGCTGAGCGATTCTCCCGTTCGAATTCCCATCCGATAGCGTACCATCGAGTCTGGCAAGGTAGTTAGGCCAGAGGCATCGACGAAGACTCTGGCTTTGCCACTACGCTGCAGTTCTTCCACGATGCGTTGCAACAATTCAATCCACTGGCTCTCCGATGGATCGCCTGATGTAACGAATTCTAAGTAGTCGGCATGCTCTACGATGTCGAATGTAACCGTCGACATAGTCCGGTTCTCGCCCAACAATGGATGACGCGACAAGTGTTTTTGGTGGCGGCGATTTACGACGAAATGGACGACGAGAATCAATCATCCAACCACGTTCAATCATTGCACGTTTTGCGAATACTACCAATAAAAAACCAAGGCAAACTCGCAATTAGTGCACGGGAACCCACGCGTTGGAGCTGGACGGAAACTTTCCAAGCAAAAGACACTGCCAAAAGAACGTGAACACCGATCGCGGCAACCGCAGTCCAAATTACCGTGACCGTTGTTGGATCGATCGGCGTAACGAGTTACTTCGCTAGCCGACCAATAAGCAACCTAACCAAGGGCGAATAGCTCTGGGCCGCACTCTTGTGTAACGACTTCACCGAAGAGTGTGTGAGCATGGCAATCGTAAACAACCACCGGAAGAATCTTGCCGATTTGACGCGGATTGCCATCGAATACGACAATCCGATCGCAGTGCGTTCGACCAATCAGCTGCGTGGCGTGGGTGTTCTCGTTTCCTTCGCTATTTTTCAGCGCGGTCTTACTCGGCCCTTCAACCAGCACATGGACCGTATCACCAATGAGCTTCTGATTGTCTTCCAAGCTGATACGATTCTGAATCGCAAGCAGGTCATTATTACGCTGTTGCTTCACGTGACGTGGGACGTCGTCGATAAACAGATCAGCCCCGCGTGTCCCTTCTCGTTCGCTATATTTAAAAATGAAGCTATTCTTAAAGCGGCATTCTTCCACCAACTCGACGGTCTTCTGGAATTCTTCGTCGGTCTCGCCACAGAAGCCAACAATGAAGTCGCTGCTGACAGCGTAACCCGGAACGATCTCACGAATGCGGGCCATCATGTCACGATAATCCGCGACGGTATATCCCCGCTTCATCCGCTTCAGAACTTCGTCCGAACCACTTTGCAGCGGCACATGTAAGTAGGGCGAAACCTTGCTCAGGTCGCGTACCGCTTCCAACAATTCCCGCGTCATGTCCTTGGGATAGTTGGTGACGAATTTGATCCGCTCGAGTCCTTCAATCTCTTGCAGCTCGGCCAACAGATCGGCAAGTCGCCACAACTTGCCACTGGCATCGGTCGCTTTGTAGCTATTCACGGTTTGGCCGACGAGCGTGATCTCGACCGTGCCATGCTCGGCCAAGTGGCGGCTTTCGCGAATGATATCCTCAGGCGAACGCCCTTGCTCAGGGCCTCGCACACTTGGCACGATACAGTAAGTGCAAAACTTATCGCAGCCGATCTGAATCCGCACGTAGGCCTGAAACGGCGTCGGGCGCATCTCAGGATCTCGCAGCGGATCGAAGCTTTCGTGGCTACGCGTGATCTGATCGCGTGTCCCGTCTTTACGCCCCAGGCTGACTTCAATTTGCTTTCCTTCACCGGCAGCGATCTTGTCGATCATGGAAGGAATCTGATGCAACTGGCCAGGCCCCACGATCAGGTCGACATACGGAGCGCGGGTAAAGATCTTGTGCTGGTGATTCTGGGCCATGCAGCCCATGACACCGATAATCTTCTCAGGATGCTGCTTCTTCAGATCACGCAAAACGCCCAGATGACTATAGGTCTTGTTTTCGGCTTGTTCACGCACGCTACACGTGTTGAAAAGCAGCGTATCAGCTTCGTCCGGAGAATTCGTCAGAACATAGCCTTGCTTGCGCAGCGTAGCTACAACCAGCTCGCTATCGAGCATGTTCATCTGACAACCGACGGTTTCAATGTAAAGACGTTTTTCCATGCGGACGAATCAATCGACGAGGGTTAAGCCAGGTCAGTATGACTAGGCGGCCTCTTTCTGTTTCTGCTTGATGAATTCTTCAAATTGCTGCTGCTGGGCGAGTTCGCGGGCCTTCCGATCATCCTCGACCTGCTGCTTGAGAACCTTCTCGCGCTGCTTGCGGAATTCCTCTTGAAATTGCCGCACCAGGCGACCCCGTCGCGCTTGCATCAGCCGCACCAATCCCATGATGGCGAAGTAGGAGGCGACCGCAAATAGAACGATGTCCCAGCGACTCACAGCATATAATCCCGCATCCGTGCAGAAAACCAACGGTGTATCTTAAACAACGACCGCCGTTGAGGGCGAGAGGGATTTTCTGGCGTATGCTGGCATTTCACAGGGAAATTGTCGAATTTCGGGCCATTTTAGACGTCATTTCAAGGCCCACCGAACCGGCTACAGCTGAGATTCTGAGAGGAACGCATCCCCCACCTTCGGTTGATAGCCACGGACGAACTCTGCGGCTTCCATCACCTTCTTTCCGGCAGGCTGAAGCTTATGGACAACGATTCGTCCGCCGTTCGCGGCGATCTGAAGCTGATCCGCGGTGGCTGCAGCGATGCATCCCGGTTTAACGGAAGCATCGGCGGGTGTACTCAGCAGCGAGATCTCAGCCAAAATCAACCGTAGCGGCGGCTTGTCTCCGCGAGATAAGTGGGTGTAACAGCCCGGCCATGGCTGAAAGGCACGAAACTGGTTGTAGATCTGTTGGGCCGACATGGTCCAATCGATATCGGCGTCGGTCTTCTTCAGCCGTGGTGCTTTAGAAACGAGGCTCGGATCTTGCGGTTCCCCCACTAGCGATTCACCGCCGTTTTCTTCCAGTAGGGCGATCGACTCAAGCACAGCTGGCACGCCCAACAGCGCGAGACGCGGTTCTAGTTCGACGGCTGTTTCGGTCGGCTCGATGGGCGTGCGGACGACCTTCAAGCATGGTCCGCCATCGAGCTTGGGCGTCATGTGAATCACGGTCACGCCGGTTTCTTCATCACCGTTGTAGACTGCCCAGTTCACTGGTGCCGCCCCGCGATATTTCGGCAAGATCGAACCATGCAAATTAATCCCACCCAACTTTGCCAGGGCAAGCGATTCGTTTGAAAGGATCTGTCCGTAGTCGCAGACCACCAACAAATCGGCTTCCTGCTCACGTAGAATCGCCCGTGCATCGTCGGTATTGATGCTTTCAGGATCGTAGATCGGCAGGCCATGCTTCGTGGCCACGTCCCGCATCGGTGTCGGTGGGGCAGGGCGTTTGCCGCGCGTCGGACGTAGCGGTTGCGTGAATAGGCAAACCACTTCGTGGTCGCTCTCGATCAGGGCTTCAAACGTGGGAACAGCGAACGGACCGGTTCCCATCATGACGATTCGCATGCCGGTTTCTTCTAAGCGTATTTCGCTTCAATGTCGTTCTGGAACGCAGTGATCTCTTGGTCGGTCGGCAGTTTTCCTTCGGAACGAAGTCGCTCGAAGGTAAGCTCGAACTGGTCGACCTCGGGCTGAATCTGGTAAAGCGAGTCGTCGTCCATTCGTTCGATGAACATAATACCGTCCAAGTGGTCAGTCTCGTGCTGCACGCAGCGAGCGAACATGCCGCTGACCTTTTGCTCAAACTTCTCGCCGTTGGGCATGTAAGCGCTGAACAGGACTTCCGCAGGTCGCAATACCGGACCATAAACGCCAGGCAAGCTCAAACACCCCTCTTCCGCTTCATCGGCGCCCGTTGTGCGACTGATGGTCGGGTTGATGAAGACCAGTTCTTCCCCTTCTCCTTTGGCGCCAGCCAGATTCATGACGAAGAATCGGAGCGGGATCCCAACCTGATTCGCGGCCAAGCCGATACCGCGCGCGGCGTACATCAAATCGAACATCTCGGCAATCATGCCGCGAAGTTCCGCATCGACGCGTTTAACAGGCTTCGACTTATAGTTAAGGGTCGGGTGAGGGTAATGAATGATCTGCAACGTAACGGTCCTAAGAGCCGAGCTAACAACGAATTGAGCCCGCCCCAATCGTCCCCTAGCGAGGCGGGTAATCGCTTCATTATAGAAAGAATGGCCGACTGGTCGACAGGCGACCTCATCCAGATCAAGCGGGCCGGCTTCGCCCATGCACCGGATAGACGCGGGGTTCTTCCGTTTCTTCGAGCTCCGATTCGATGGCAGACGGTGACTCGGAATTCTCTGTCTCCATTGAGGCTTCCTCTTGGTCGCCGTCGTCATCCTTCTTGCTGCGAGCCTTATGATCTGGCCGGAAAACGCGTCCTAAGGGACCAGCCAACAAAGCTGGCAAAAAGAGCAGGTCACCCACCAGGGCCACAGCCAACAGCGAAACCATCAAGTAGCCAAATCGCTGCGTCGGTGTAAACGTGCTAAAGGCAAACACGGCCAAGCCGAGACCACCAATGATGGTCGTCTGGAACATGGCCAAAGCACAGCGACTGTAGGCTTCTTTAATCGCCCGGGCACGTGAATAGCCTTCGTCGAGGCCCCAGCGGAACCAAGTAAGGAAATGAACCGTATCGTCAACCGCCACCCCCATAGCCACGCTCGCAGTCATCATCGTCCCAATGTCGACTTCCATGCCGGTCCACGACATGTAGCCAAACACAACGCAAATGGGGAAGACATTCGGCAACATCGAGATCAACCCAGCTCGCAGGCTCTTTAGCACCAGCGACATCACCAAAGCGATCAAGGCAAACGCCCAGACAGTGCTCTCAATCAAGTTCGAAAGAAGCGTTCGTGCGGCTTTGTAAACGACAGGCACCACGCCGGTGTAAACCAGCGAAACCGGAGGCCGCTGCGGATCGTACATTCGCGGGATGTCTTGGCCGTTGTACTCGTGATCGGTAACGTCGAAGGTTCCCTTCATGGACTTACTCATCGCGTCCATGTCATACATTTCGTTCGGTTCGACCAACACGATGTAGTCGCAGTTCTTCTCGATGTAAGCGAGCCGATCCTGAGTATGGTAATTGGGATCGTGATCGATCAGTTTGACGCGGGCATTGGTAAGAAGGTCACGCAAGGTCTCGGAGAATACTTTCGTCGCGTCGAGATGGTCGTATCGGCTGTGTTCATCTTTGCCAATCTCGGAGGCTTCTTCCGCATTCTCTTGGGAAGCATAATTCACGCCCAGCAAGCCTACCTTGGCATTCACATAACCACGGCCATCTCGATCTTTGTCGAGTTGTTTGAGAATTCGATCACGTGCCAAATAGGCATCCATGATCGGTTCGGTGACTTGCTTCAAGTCATCTACGAAATTGCCGTAATCGATGTTCTCGAGAGCACCAAGTCGCAGGCTAACTCGCCACAGTTCGGCTCCGTTTTCCTTGTCAACGCGTAAGTAGTCGGAGCCAACAAACTCGTTGAACGAAGCTTCCAAGCGGCGACTGTAAGCTCCCCGCTCTAAGAAAGACGCGGTGCTGCTACCAGCGGCTGGAAGTTCTGGTGCAAAGGTGAGGGCCGACGTCGGCGGGCCGACTACCTCGGCTCCGTCTGGTCCGAGGTACTCCTCAACGACACTAGCGACACGGCCAGCCATTTCCATTCGTTCCAGGAACGAATAGCGGAACTTCGGTTCCAACTTATCTGTTGCAGCCTCCGCCTTTGGATTCAACGGCGTGTGGTCGCTGCCTTCCGCTGGTTCATCGTAATACAGCAATTCCGGTTCAATTCTTACAACAAGCTCCATCGGCACCAACTTGCCGAGATTCTCTTCGAGCCAGGCATAGTCTTTGATGATGCGCGCGTCATCGTCGAACATCTTCAGCAGCTGAACCGACGTCTTTAAGTACTGCAATCCAAACGCGAAGAAAAGGAAGATGCACATGCAGCTGACGGCAACCTTCACGTTGTTGTTGATGATGAAGTCGCCGATGCGATCGCCAAGTCCACGTATCCATAAACCAGTTGCCGAAGGCTCTTTCGGTTTGAAGTCGTTGCCTTTCTTTGGCGCCGGATCGGGAGGCCACATCTGCAACGCAGCCGGCAGATAAGTGAATAGCAAGAACAACGTTGCCAACACACCCAATGCCGAGAATATGCCGAACTTGTGAATCGGCGTAATGCTACTGGTCGCCAGCGAACCGAGACCAACCGCCGTGGTGACGGCCGCGATGGTACACGGATACCAACCATGCGCGATGGTCAACTCAGGTGCGTTGCGAAGCGTTCCATTTTCCTTCACGACGTCACGGTAGTAGTTCACAATATGAATGGCGCCGGATAGGCCCAATACGTACACCACAGCCGGCATCGACATCATCACTGCATCGGTCGTCGGATCAAGCCACCAGATAAACGTCCCCGCAGTCCACCACACTAAAGACAAGCTGGTCACGGCGCTAATACCGCCAACGAAGAAGACCATGATCGTCAGCTTGATGCTACGAAGACAGAAGTAAGAGAGCCCAAGACCCAATACCACACTGAACGAGACCAGGCGGGCCAGGGTGCGTTCCCCTTCTTCGTCGATCGAAACGTTGTCGACCGGTGGTCCACCAAGACGCAACTTATCGAGCGGAACGCCTGCCTGTTTGGCGAGCTCTTCCAATTGTCCCATCGGTCGGCCCAGCACGCCGTGCCCCATGGTACGCCGCAGGTCCATCTTGCCAGCTTCGGTCAGCGTGACAATCAGGCAAGTCTGTTTACCGTCCGGACCAAAGAGAGTACCGGTCAAGCGATCGAGTGCCTTCTTCCTGGCGTCCGCTAACTCTTGCGGTGTCGGATCCTCGTCGCGAACCAAAGTGCCGCCTGGTGAAGCCAAGGTCGCCAACACATCGGGACCTGTCGTCACCGATTTGAATAGACGAGCCTGAAGTCGGCGTGGGTTATCGTAGTAGTATTTATCGACCTTTTTGACGTAGTCGCCGTTGATGGAGTTGCCACCATAGAAGACTCGTTCGCTTAGACGGCCAAGTGCGCCTAGGACCGTGCTTTTGCCGTCCCATTTGTAGATCTCGCCGTTGGGAAGCAGATAAAACCACTGATTCCCTTTGCCCAGGAACCACTTTTCGTCTTCGCCACCCCAGTTGCGATAGTCTTCCTGATCGTCGCCGGGCGTATCGGGGTAGTAGAGCGCTAACTCATCACCGATGAAGTCTGGCTGAAAGTGATCTTGCGGTTCGCCCTTCTTCTGGGCGTCGGCCGATGGCTCTGGCACGAGCAAACGGGCTAAGTAATTCAGCGATTGATCATCTTCGGTACAGCCTTCCCAACTGATGAGAACGAACTGTTCCCCCATGAAGTGATCGCGAAACCAATCGAGCTCTGAGGTCTCGGCAAAATCGTCGGGAAGCCAGTCTTTGACATCGTTCTTCATTTGCTCCAACGAGAGCCGGGCTCCACGTAAAGCAAACGGGACGAGAAAGAAGATCCCACATAGGACCCAGATGGCATATCGCTCGAAAAATGTTGGACGACGCATTTGCATCAAATTTCGCTCGTTGAGAATCCTGAAGCGGTCGGGAACCACGCAGCGGTCGCTAACGCTTGCTCACCAATCCGCAAATGCCTTGCCGGTACGCAGAGGAAATCGGGTTCATTCCTTTGATCATCGGGAACTACAAACCGACCGAAATCCCAAATTGTGCTGCAGCCGACACAAATGGCGAAAATCAGGCCACTTTCTGCGCGCTAAACCGTTTAAAGCTACAGTTTTCTTCAAAATCAGTCTACCGCAGGCGCATTTACCCCATCCTGCGCATTCCCACCAATTGCCAGTTGAGGGAGATTCGCTAGCCCTTCTCTGCCGAGAAAGACAAGAATCCTAACACTCGCTTCGGTAGAATACGGCGAACCCTGAAACGATTCTTTGATTTTCACCCCCCTGTAAGGAGCACTCGATGACGACACCACTAGAGTCGCTTATTCAAACTGGCACCAAAGTCTGGCTCGATTCGATTGATCCCCAGTTAGTCGATTCCAATTACAAGTTGGGAGTAAGCGGGGCCACCTCGAATCCAGTGATCGTCTCAGGTTTGATTGATTCCGGCAAATACAACGAGTGGATCGAAGAACTGACGTCGCAGGGTAAGGACAAGGACGATATCGCCTGGACGATCACCGATCGCTTGGTTCAGCGAGCCCAGGACGTCTTCCTGCCGGTTTGGGAACGAACCGAAGGCAACGACGGTTACGTGAGCTTCGAGCTTGATCCGTTGCTGGAAGACCCTGAGCTGAATATGCCCCACGAAGAACGTGTGGCAAAATACATCGAACTGGGTAAATACTGGGGACTCGGTCGCCCTAATCGAATGATTAAGGTGCCTGCGACTCCGGCCGGAATCGACGCTCTGGAAGAGCTTTGTGCTGCCGGCATTACGCTAAACGTGACGCTCTGCTTCACCATGCGACAGTATCATGCGGCTCGCGAAGCGGTTTGGCGTGGTGCTCAGCGACGTGATTCGCTCGATGGTTTCAAAAGTGTCTACTCGATCTTCGTTTCTCGCGTCGATGTTTACAGCGAAAAGCACCTGCCCGATTTAAGCGATGCTGCCCAGGGACAACTCGGGATCGTGAACGCTAAGAACATCTGGCGCGATAATGCCGAATTCTGGGCCGATAAGAATCTGAAGCTGCAACAAGAGCTGATCTTTGCCTCGACGGGCACCAAATTGCCGGAAGATCCACCATGGAAGTATGTTGCTGCCTTCGCAGGAGATGGCATCGAAACGAATCCTCCGAAGACAAACGATCAAGTTCAGGAAAGTGGCAAGTCGTTTGATCGTCAGATCGATCAGATGCCTTCGCAAGAGGTTCTCGACGAACTTAAAGCCAAGGTCGATTACGCCGACCTAGAGAAGGTCCTGATGGACGAAGGGATCGCCAAGTTTGCCGATCCACAGAAGGCCCTGCTCTCGTTGATCGAGTCAAAGAAAGCGGCAGTCTAAACCCAAGACGGCATGCGTTTGGTTTACGGACGCTTCCTTACACGGATATATTTCGCGTGAGGAAGCGTTTTTTTATGGTCTTAGCATCAGGCCGGTAGATAGCCTTGTTTACGGAACCACTGCCAGGCATCCTCGATCGTTTGATCAAGTGGCCGGTTTTTGTAACCGAGTTCGGCCTTCGCTTTGTTACTCGAATAGAAGTGGAAGAGCGATCCCATTTTGATCGCGGCCGAATTGACTTCCCCTTCTTTACCTTCCATTGTTGCCCACGTATCACTGAGGTAACCTACGGCACCCGCGATGTACGGTCCCAACTTTCGCCAGGGAGGCCGTCGGCCGGTGAGGTTCGCAATTCGAGTCCAGAGGTCGAAGTAGCTGAGATTCTCGCCACCCAGGATGTAGTTTTCTCCGACACGTCCTTGTTCAATCGCGTTAATACATGCCTGGGCGACATCGCGCACATCGCACGTGGTTCCGCCACCACTTGGTGCTAACGGCGGCTGTTTCTTAATTACTGATATCAGCATTCGTCCCGAGGATGGTTTCCAATCCCACGGTCCGAACATCAGACCTGGATTCACGATCACCGCATTGAGCCCTTCAGCAACCAGCTTTTGAAGTTCCTCCTCCGCTTCCCGTTTCGTCACCACGTAGGGGCAGGGGGTCTTTCCCTCGCGCGGCGTTTCTTCATTGGCCGGAGCATCTTCTTGGCCGACTCCCAAGGCATCGACCGACGAGACATGGACGAGACGGATGTTATGCTTGAGCGCTGCCAAGCCAACGATTCGCGTTCCTTCTACGTTGGTCTGCCGCATCGCTTTTTCTTTCGTCCAACCAATGTGGACCATCGCAGCGGAGTGAATGATGGCATCGGCTCCCATCGCGGCGGTGCGAACGTTGTCTTCGTCTTTGATATCTCCCTGTACTACTTCGATATCAAGGCCCGCCAAGCTTTTGTCAGCGCGCGGATCACGAACCATCACCCGCACCTTCTTCCCTTGCTGAAGCAGCATGCGAACGACGTTGTTTCCGACGAATCCTGTTGCTCCTGTGACGAGTACCCGCACTGTTTTCCTCCGTCTGCGCTAACTACGCAATCTTCGCTGTTTCAATCTTTTATTTATCCTGCTTCAACTACGGCAGTTAAACAACAGGTCGGCAGCAGCTACTCCGAGCTTAAGTCTTGGCGGCTCTTGCGATTATCGGCATCTGGAACACTTCCCTGTAACGTCTGGCCGAAGCAAATGCTCAGCAGCGAGACGGATCGCCGCATCTTGATCACGGTCTAGCCGCTCTTTCTTCAATGCATACGCAACGCCTCAAGAGCGGCACCACACCCCACCGTACGTGATCCCGCCAAAGCAACTAACCCCTCCAAAATACCTGTTCTTGTTTTTTTGTAAAAAATTAGAAAACCATGTGAAAAGCCTCTATCATGTCAGCCTACGGCGCCATCTTCTTCGTTTCTTCATGGCGGCCAAACCAACTGGACCTCATCCAATTAATACCCGTTGGAGGAATCTTCCCATGTTCGCGCTTCGTTGGACACGCTCGTCCAAACCACCCCGCTCCGGCTTCACGCTGGTCGAATTGCTCGTTGTGATCGCCATCATCGGCGTTCTGATCGCCTTACTTCTGCCGGCTGTGCAACAAGCTCGAGAGGCGGCTCGGCGGATGCAATGCACCAACAATCTGAAACAGACGACGTTGGCCATGCACAATTATCACGATACTTGGGGGCAATTCCCTTACCCAGGGATGATTGCCAACAAACTCGGTTGGAGCGTTTCGATTCTGGCTCAACTGGAACAATCGGCCATCGCTGACAACATCGACTATACCGCGGGTGACCACCGGGTAGCGGGACGGCTGATGTACGGTCCGACAAAAATCGACGCTTACCTTTGCCCCAGTGCGCCGAGTTCTGAGGAATTCTCACCACGCAGCGACGAGGAATATGGCGGCAAGAAGTCGTACGCGATCCACTACTTCGGAATCCTCGGTCCCTGGGGTGTGAATCCCCAATCGAACACCAACTACGAATGCCAGAACACGTCGACCGCATTTGGAGGAGACTGTACTGAAGGAATTCTGTGGCAACACACCTCCGACATGAGCGACATTCTGGATGGGCTTTCCAACACTTACATGTTTGGCGAGAACTCGTGGAAGGATATGCCCTATCGTCGAGCTTGGCTACGTGCGAAATACTCGGACTCACGGGGGCAGCTGTATTTGATCTCCAAGAATATTCAACACCCGGTCAATAGCGGAAATGCCACCAAGTGGAACTCGGTTGCGTTTGGCAGCGAGCACCCAGGCGGAGCAAGCTTCTCACGGGCAGACGGCTCGGTCACCTTCGTGCCAGAAACGATTAACTTCTCGGTCTATCAAGCGGGAGCAAGCAAAGCAGGTGGCGAGGCTTTGCTCTCGAACTAACACGTGCCGAAAGTCGTCCTGATTACCAAACTGCTTTTCTTAAAGGGCATGACATGCTTTCTGCGCGTAACTGTTTCGCGTTCTTGCTCCTTTGCTGGGCCCCAATTGCCGTTGGCTGTGGAGCAAGCGATGACTTGAAGACTTATCCCATTTCTGGAACGGTGATGTATAAAGACAAACCGGTTCCTGCAGGATCGATCACGTTGATACCGGATGCTCGCGAAGGGAATGGCGGGATTGCGATTTCGCTGGACATCGTTGACGGCAAGTTCGATTCAGAACTTGCCGAGCGAGGGCACATGGGAGGATCCCATATCGTCAACATCGTCGGTCTGGATGGAAACGGCGACGGCGATCTCTTCCCGCAAGGCCAGATGCTATTTCCTGATTACCAGACGACGCTCGATCTTCCCGAGGAAGCGTCAACTCAGGAAATTGTTATTCCATCCGATCTGAAAATGCAAAAATACCGGGCACGTAGCGGAGAGATCTAAGCTCCGTTTCCAACCGCGCATGAAAAAAGACGCACTCGATTCCTCGAGTGCGTCTTCCCGCTATCGCGGATTGCGTGGAATCTTATCGCCCCGGGTTAGCAGGACAATGTTTCCGCATTACTCGCTATCCTTGGCGTCAGCTTCGTTGAAAGCGGTCTTCACGTTTTCACGAACGTTTTCGTCGCCCAGTTCCGAGTAGTAATGATCCGAGGTCACCTTCGGGGCAGCTCCGATAATGGTCTTATCGGCCTGTACCACAGCGGTGTACTGGTTGTCGGCAGTCTTAGTGATTTTCACCTTGTCGGTAGGAACAGCGGTGTACTTTTCGCCAATTCCAACCACACCACCGGTACCGATGATCATGTACTCAGCTTTGCATTCATCTTTGTGCGTGAACACGATGTCTTCAACAGCACCGACCGACTCATTGTCCGTACCGGTTGCATTCAGACCGTCAATTTCCGAAACCAAGTACATGTTACCTGGCGACATCTTCTCGGCGTTCGAAGCCTTGAAGTACTTACCGTTACGGTCAGCGAAAGCTTCAACCGTTAGGTCACTAGCGTGCTCGAGATTCAAAGCTGGAGCATTCGACAGGTCTTCGGCCGTCATCGGCAGGCTCAATTTCAGCGTCTTTTCGTCGCCGTCCTTGACCCATTTCATGTCGAACGACTTAACGGGTACGGCATGTTCGGTTTCACCGACACCGGCAACACCGCCACTACCAGCGATCAAGTAGACAACTTTACCGTCTTTGGTCATGACGATGTCATTGACGGAACCAATCGTATCTTCCTGATTGCTACCATAAATGCTGGCGCCAATCACTTGGCTGGCGGCAACGCGATCGCCTTGCTGTTTCTGATCGTGCTTGACTGCCGTGGAAGCCGATTTATCGACGGTTGTCTTAGTCGCGTTATCGTCGGCGACAGCCGGCATGACCAAAGCAGCGACAAGACACAAACCTAAAAAACGTGTAACTAACATTTAATAATCTCCTAAAGAACCTGAGGGGTTGTTTCGTCTCGCTGGGTGTAAGTCGCAACCGCCATGCCGACTTTGCCAGACCGCCCCAAAAAACTTGAAAGCATTTCGTAAGTCCTTGTTTTTCTAAGGGCATCAATAAGAAAAGCTCTCATCCATCCATCATCATGGGCGAATGAGAGCTCTTGTCGTCCAGGACGTCTGATCGTTCGCCGGACACCTTGCTCGTTAAGCCGTCAGAAGCGTTCTGCCGGCGGTCTGGACTAAGCCGACTCCGGGTCCTGCGAGTACACAAGCAGGCTGTACGGGCTGATCGAAAGCGTTCCAGAATGCGTCATTCCATCATGCGGCTCGTCAGTGGCTGCTAGCTCCGCAATCGTCGAGGAGACAAACGTAGCGTTGTAAACTGACGCGGCACTATTAAAGCGCAATTTCCAATTTCCACCGGTCGGCATTCCGATGGTGTAGTTTTCAATGGCTTCGTGCGAGAAGTTCACCACGACGACTACATCATCCCCAGGGCCATGATCGAGCCAACGTTGATAAGCGAGCAGTTTCCGCTCGTCGTTTCGGTGGTAAACCATCACCTCTTGGCCTGTTAACCCTTTGGTGACACCGAATCGATTGAGTCGATGATGGATCAAATCGCGGTATAGCAGCACCACACCAGGAAATTCCTCGATTCGGCTCCAATCCAGTGGGTCGGTATCTTGGAACCAACCATCTTGAAGGAACTCTTGGCCTTGGAAGAGCATCGGTATTCCAGGCGATGTTAGCATCACGCCGGCCGCCAAGGTCGAACGATGACGAGCATAACCGTCCGCGGGACTTTCCGGGGCGATTTCGGAAGGAAGACGCTGTTTACCGTTAGCAACCTCGTCGTGTGACTCAGTATAAATCACACGTTCAAACGAGTTGATGTTGTATCGATAAGTGATGGCATGAACCAACTTATCCATGTCGCGGCCAACATCGTTAGGCTGCTTTGCAACTTCGCGAATCGGATGAACAAACTCAGCATCCCACTGACTCGAGAAGTGAGCGCCACCTTCGCCAGCACTTTTCGTGATGTAGGCGTTGGTTCGCAAATCCTCAGCAATTAATAGTGTTCCCGGCTTATTTGCTCGGATATCGTGGTTGATCCACTGAGCCAGGCTCCAACCTTCTGGGATTTCATCATTTCCGTCGACACTCCGCATATAAAGTGTCATGTCATATCGCAAACCGTCGACGTGGTAATCATTCACCCACATCATGGCGTTGTCGTAAATGAACTGACGCACTTCACCCCGCCCGTAATCGGGACGTGTGTCACCCCAAGGGGTTTTACTTCGCCAGTCGTTGTAGAAATAGATTCCCCCCTTGCCGTTCTCTTGCCACAGATCGAATTGCCAGATGTCGAGGTCGCTTGGTCCGAAGTGGTTGTAAACCACGTCCTGAACCACACCGATCCCGCGTTCATGGGCGGCTTTCACGAACTTCTTCAGCCCGCGAGGTCCTCCGTACGTACTTTCCACGGCAAAGATCTGGGCTGGGTTGTAACCCCAACTGATGTTGCCAGCAAACTCGCACAACGGCATCAATTGCACGACGTTCACTCCCAGGTGAACCAAGTGATCGAGACGCTGAATCGCATCGGAAAAGGTACCGACAGTATCTTCGTCGGTTCGATTGAACGTCCCTAGATGCATCTCATAGATCACAAGCTCGTTCCAGGGAGGTAGTTGGTAATTGTCGTCTCCCCAGTCGAACTCCTGGTTATGAATCACACTGTTCCCGACGGAGTTGGTAACTTCCCGAGCCCTGGGATCCATGCGACTAACTTCCTGGTCGCCACATTGCAGGAGGTAGCGATATTCGTCTCCTGCTTTGGCCTCAGGGATGTCGGTATACCACATCCCACCTTCTTCCTGGACCAAGGGAGATGCTTTCGGATCCCAATCGTTGAAGGTGCCGACAATACGAACGCCGTCAGCATGGGGAGCCCATAGCCGGAAAGCGACTCCATTATCGTGCGGCATGGGTCCCATACCGGGGTGGACCGTAGGCCGAGAGATCGCAGAAGTTGAAACGGTAGCCATCGTGTATATTCCTGGTTAGTTGGGCCTCGGCTTAAGAAATTATTCGTTCGATTCGAATGATCGAACGGCAATCATCCGCGTAAACCGCGATTGCCTGACAGCTATCCCGAGTTGATAGCACGTGTATTTGCCATAAGAGAAAAAGGACACCGTGGACGCCGACTCGAAATCGGGGGTTCTCAAGCCGACTATCCACGGGCCACTTGCCTGCTTCCTGGAAATTTTCACAGACTGTCACGGTCGCTACTTCCGTGGACGGATGAAAATTCCGTAAGTAGGCCTAATCGGCTGTCCACATCAGTATTGACCGGTCGTAGTCAAAAGCATTGGGCATGCCAAAACGACCTAACCAGTCAGAAAACGGTACAAAACAGCCGACGATCCCCCACCCGGCAGGTAAAATAGGAAAGAAAGACACCCTAGAGCCCCACTCTCTGGGGCAGGTCAAGTTAGCTTGTCAAAACATTGATGGTCGGAAATCAAGCTTGTCGCGACCGGATTGGCTGGATACAAACCAGTTTTCAAAACCTCTTAACCTTTCTACCGTTATGGCTCAAAACACGGCACAACTTGAATCGATCCAGCCAGCCGATCAAACGGCTTGGGTGAAGTCGCGACGGACGATGCCAGCGTGGCTGATGTCCTTGCTCATTCACATGCTGATCGGAACGCTTCTGATTTTGACCGTGCAAACCGTCAGCAAGGGAATCAGCGACGAGCCCGCCCGAAAAGGAACCATCGCGTTGGCGAATCGATCGGCCGATACGACCGAATACGAAACCAACGAAAACACCGCGAATGCCAACGGCACGCAGACGGCAGATGCCCAGGCAGCCGAGCAAGCAGTGGACAATGCGTTACCGTCCCTCGATCTGCCCCCGAGCGACCTTGGCAACCTGCTTCCACGCGGGGACGAAGCGATTGGTGGCCAGGAATCCAACGGTCTTCCATCGGCGGGCAGCCAAATGGAAGGTGGCGCTCCTTCCAAGGGTGGACTCGGCAACGAAGGAACCACGAGCGTTTTTGGTGCAGAAGGAAAAGGGACCAAGTTTGTTTACGTCTTCGATCGCAGTGGCAGTATGAATGGGGCTCCCCTTGCCGCGGCAAAGGCGGAGTTGCTCAAGAGCTTGAACGATCTCGACAAGTTGCATCAATTTGCGATCATTTTTTACAACCAAGAGCCGTTTGTGTTCAGTCCGCGTGGTGATCGACCGCAGTTAGTATTCGCCGACGAACAAGGAAAGAACCTGGCCCGCCAGTTCGTCGGCGGCGTGATCGCCAACGGCGGCACCAAGCATGTCGATGCCTTGAAGATCGCGTTGAAGATGAATCCGGACGTCGTCTTTTTTCTCACTGACGCCGACCAGCCCACTCTCCTTCCACACGAATTGGAAGAAATTCATCGCTTGAACCGGGGAATCTCGATCCATGCCATCGAATTTGGCTACGGCAAGTACGATGGGCGTCGCAACTTTCTGGTAAAACTAGCGGAAGGAAATGACGGGAAACATGTCTACGTCGACATTTCCGGTCTTCGCGCTTCACCTTCTTATTAATCACGAACAGGAAGCTCCGTTGCGTCGCCGCGCGATTCGTTGCATGTTGCTACTAACTTGCCTTCTCACGACTTGGGGAAGGGTAGCAGGTACCTGCGCTGCCGACGATATCGTTACCTTGATTCCGAAATCGTCCGGAGACAACCCAACTCAGGTCCGTGGAACCGTCGTCGACTTTTCCGGGCAATCGTTGGTTTTGCAAACCGCAACCGGTCAAACAAGCATTCCGTCGAACAAAGTCCAATCCGTTCAAACTGACTACAGTCCGAGCTATCAACAAGGGCTGAAACACTTATCTGCCGGTCAAACCAGCCAAGCCATCCGCAGCTTTCAAGCGGCGGTTGCGGCCGAATCGCGGCCATGGGTGCGTCGTGAAATCTTGGCCAACGCCGCAATCGCACTGCAGAATGCAGGCCGCATCGTCGACGCTGGAAATACGTTTCTCAAGATCGTCGAAGAGGATCCTCAAACCATTCATGTGGAAGCGATTCCTTTAGCTTGGTTTAGCCTGCCTCCCGATTTCGAACGTGACCGAGCTGCTCGAATCTGGCTGGAAATGCCGTCACCATACGCGCAGCTATTGGGCGCCAGTTGGCTGTTAGGAACGTCAGATCGATCGAAAGCCATCGAGACACTGGGGAACCTTCGTCGCAGCAAACTTCCTTCAATCGCATTGCTTGCTGAGGCCCAGCTATGGCAGACGAAGATCGTTACGGCGGGCGCCGATGATGTCAGCCGATGGGAGAAGCAGTTGGCTGCCGGCATCCTACGCGGGGCAGCCTTAGCAGGGCCTACTTTGGTCGTGGGCAAGGCCTGGCGACAATTGGATAATGACGAGCAAGCAGCCCTCACACTGATGCGTCCCCCGATCCTCTACCCAACCCATCGTCCGGTAGCCGCCGAAAGCCTGCTTCAAGCGGGGCGATCACTCGAGCGAAGTGGCAAATTCGAGGATGCCCAACGCGTGGTGAACGAGGTGTTGCGAGATTACGGCGATCAACCAGCGCGGCAGGAAGCGGAACAAACTCTCAAACGACTGGCCAACTCAGGTAGCAACTAGGAGGCAACCTTGGCGAATTTGACTCGAATCGGAATCTGGTGTGCTTGCCTGGCTGTGCTGGCGATTGGCATGCTTGCACCAGGACAAGCTTGGTTCTCTGCAGCCGGACCAGTGCCAGCCGTCGCTCAGGATACTTCCGCCGCCGAAACACCGAACAACACTCCAGCATCGGCTCCGCAAAAGACGGGCTTTGTTGATATCGTCCTAAGCGGCGGGATCACTGGCGGTTTGATCCTGATTTTCCTTTTGGCACTTTCGATGACGGCAGCCTACCTTGTTTTCGAACATGTCATGACCATCCGAAAAACCGAGATCATGCCTCCAGAGCTCGGCGACACGGTGCGCGAGCTTCTCTTGCAAGGCAAGGTGCAAGATGCCGAACGCGTTTGCCGCGAACGCCCTAGCTTTCTTTCCTTCGTCCTGTTGAGTGGCATTGCTGAACTTGACGGGGGTTGGAGCGCCGTTGAGAAAGCCTTGGAGGATGCCACCGCCGAACAATCGGCTCGGCTCTTCCGCAAAATCGAATACTTAGCTGTAATTGGCAACATCGCCCCGATGGTGGGTCTGCTGGGTACAGTTACCGGGATGATCTTCGCCTTCCAGCAAGTCGCCGCCACTCAAGGTGCAGCCGGAGCAGGCGACCTGGCGGAAGGCATTTATCAAGCGCTTGTCACTACGGTGGGTGGGCTGCTTGTGGCGATTCCATCGCTCGGAGCGTTCGCGATCTTTCGCAACTGGGTCGACGAATTAGTCGCTGAAGCGGCCTACGTCGCGCAGCAGGTTTTTACTCCACTAAAACGTCGGAAACGACAAGCCGCGGCTCAAGCTACGAGGAGCTAAACGCGTGCGTGTACCGAGCAACCTCAAGTCGGGGCAGGCCGAATTCAACATGACGCCGATGATCGACGTCGTGTTTCTGCTGATCATTTTCTTCCTGGTTTCCAGTCACCTGGCCAAGCAGGAAGCGCAGATGCCGCTACCGCTGCCGACCGCAGAAAGTGGACAAGAGATTATCGACGATCAACAGCCCCGAGTCGTGGTTAACATCGGGGCAGATGGCTCGATGTCGCTGGCCGGTCATCGTGTTCCGCCTGATCAACTCAAAGAACGCTTGCTGGTCGAACGAGAACGAAGTGGCGATTCGCTCGAAGTCCGTATTCGCTGCGATCGCCAAACACCTTTCGCCAACGTGAAGCCAGTGATGCTGGCCGCCACGCAAGCGGGAATCTGGAACGTGGCCTTCTCGGTGATTCGCCCGGAGGACGCCGTTCGATGAAACGACCAAGCCCTTACCGAGATCGCCAGCCACTGCAAGTCGCGATGACGCCGATGATCGACGTCGTGTTCCTGCTGCTGATTTTCTTTTTGTGGACCGCCAGCTTTCAGATTGTCGAGTATGCGTTACCGAGCAGCATCACGCCACCAAACGAAATCGGAACCGAAGCGAAGCGACCATTAGAAGTCGAAGACTTCGACGAGGTCGTGGTGCGAATTACCGGACAACCTGGCGCGTTCACCTACACAATTAACAAATCCAGCACACAAGACTTGGGCGAGGTAGAAAGTCGGCTGGCCGCGCTCGCCTCAATTAAGAACGATGTTCCGCTAATCATCGATCCAGACGAAGTCGTTCCGGTAGGACGGGTGATTGATGTGTACGATCTATCTCGCCGTTTAAACTTTCAACAAATCCAATTCGCCGTCGAACCAGGTTGATTCGCGTTTCGCAGCATGAACATTCGTCTCTTCATTTCGATTTGCCTGATCTTAATCGCTTCCAGTAGCGTGTCGGCGCAATCTTCGCTGGAAGACGATCGTAAGATGATCCAGGGCCTGCTCGATCGTCAACTATTCGAGCTCGCCGAACGTTACGCTGCCCAGCGAATCGTCGCGGTCAATGGATTTCCTCAGGCCCAAGCCGAAATGGCGGCCGAACTAGTCCGAGCGTACACTCTGCATGCATTGAACGCGCGTTCTGCTGAACAAGAACGTTGGTGGAATTCAGCTACGGCAGTGCTGCCTCAGTTTACCAAGCAGTTTCCCGACCAGCCGGCCGTCGTACTCGTGGAAGTACAAGACGCTCTCTCGCAACTGGCTCGGGTGCGACTGCTACGCCAAGAAGGAGAGGTTCTTGGCGACAGCGAGAAATCCCAGGAAGCCCAACGCCAAGCCCTAGAAACACTGCAGCGATTCGAGAAGCTTGAAGAGCATGTCAACGATCTCCTTCGCCAGTCACATACTTCCGGCAAATCGTCCGGGCTCACTTCCGATCAATTACTTGCCTTATCGCGACGTGTCACGCTAAATGCCATTTCAGCGTTGGAAGAGCAGGGACTTGCTTATCCGGCCGACTCGCTCGATCGCACAAACAGCATGGCTCTTGCCGTGCAAAAGGTCGAACCACTCACCAAGCTACGTCCCGAAACGGGCGTGCTGTGGCCATCTCTCCTGCTGGAGATCCGCGCTCTGCGGTGGTTGGGGCGTCTCGATCAAGCGGAAGCGAAGGCGGCACGCTTGATCGAACTCGCACCGCCAACGCAGGTCACGCTTGCAGCCAAGGCCGAGATTGTGCGGGCCAAGCTGGATCGAGGCGAATTACAACAAGCCCTACAACTAATCAACCAAGGACGCGAACTCGAAGGAGAAACGTCCCCCGAACTTGATTTCGCTTGTTTCGAGACTTACTTGGCCCTTTGGAAAGCCGCAGAGCAAGCGAAACAGTCCGATAAAATCCAACAGTGGCAAGATCGCTCGGCGGCGGTCGTGAAGCAGCTCGACCAATTATATGGTCCTTATTGGGCTCGCCGCGCCGAACAGCAACTAACCGGCAGCGCAACCTCTGGCGGGACTCAAAATATCGATCTTCTTCGCCGAACCGCAGAAGGTTATGTCCGCAAGAAGGAGTGGAACGAAGCGATCCGAACCTACGATCTGGCTGTCGCCGCCGCGCGCGAGTCGCTCGATTCGACTGGTGAGTACGAAATGCGTCTGGCAGCCGCTGCCGTCGCGATTCAGGCCGGTGATCAAGCCAAAGGAGTCAAGCGACTTCGGGAAGCAGCTCTCGCGTTTCCGTCCGCCGATGATGCTTCGTTGCGTCATCTAACGGCCGCCTACTATCAATCGATGATCGCTCGCAAGTCGAACCCACCTGACCTCGAGCCGTACATCGCGCTCTTGAAAGAGAATCTTCAACGTTGGCCTTCAGGCGAGCCGGGCAATCAGGCGGCGATGTGGTTGGGGCAAATCGAATTTAGTCGAGGCAATTATCGCGATGCCACCGAAGCCTACCTGCGTGTCCCCCCCACTTCACATCATTTTGCTTTGGCTGTCGACGGTGTCCGGCAGTCGTCTCTGAAGTGGTTTCAAGACGCGGTAACCAGAGATCAGCTCGTCCAGCAAGACGTACAGAAAGTCATCGACTACTTCGAGCAGATTGTCTTGCGTGGACAATCTGCAAACGAGGAGTGGACCCCCACCATGCGAGCTTCCGCAGAGGCCGCCGCGCAATTGTGGCTTAACTACGGCCGCAACGGCTACGATAACGCCCGAGCCATCCTGGAAGTCGCCCAGCGAAGCAATCCAGAGGCATCGGACGGATGGCACAGCCGCCTCGAGTCACTCCAGGTAATTGCCTTGGCTGGCTTAGGAAAGCTAAACGAAGCCAAAGCAAGACTTCAGAAATCGCAAGACGATAACCCGATGTCCTTGTTCGAGGTTTTACAAGCGCTCGGACAAATGTCCGGCTCGGCTTCGCCCCAAGTCCGTAGTCAGATCGCAGATCTCGAATTGACGTTGATCGGCATGCTGCGACCTAACCTAGGTCAACTGGACGAACAGACACGCGAAGTAATTGCCATCCAAGAGGCTCAGGCATTAGCCAACAGTGGCAAACTCGAAGCGGGGATTCAAGCGTATCAGCAAATCGCCCAACAGAAGCCCAATGACGCGGATATTCAGATGGGCTTGGCCCGCATGTTATCGCGCGGCAAAACGGCGGCTCTGCAAGAGAAAGCGTTGATGGCGTGGCGAGAGGTCAGCCGCAAGAGCAAGTCGGAGTCGCCAAACTGGTATGAGGCCAAGCTGGAAATTGCCCGTTGCCATCTAAGACTTGGCAATCCCGAAGAGGCGAAGCAGGTGGTGCGTTACCTTCAGGCGCTCTACCCAGACATGGGCGGTCCGGAGATGAAAGCTCGGTTTGTACAATTGATGCAACAAGTGACGCGTCCCTAGTTAGACGAATGCTCGCAATAGTTGACTAGCCACCGAAAGGATTCGACGACTTGATCGGGCGGGAGACATGAACACCCAGCACAATCGCGATCGAAGCACCGAAGAAGATCAACATGGTTTGGATTTCGAGCATCTGTCTTGTTCTTTGCGAAAAACGGTTCCTAAAGGTGAAGTGCTGGGACTTATAAATTCATTCCCCGTGCCAAAACTAGAAATGGATCGCCTGAACCTCGATATTCACGGAGAATGCCCGCAAATACGGTCCTAAACGTCAAACCTTGCCAGAAACGGCGGGTGGCAGAAAGGGGCGTGGTTGTCGCTTCGATAACATCATTCGCGTGTTGAGAAACTACGGCAAGAATCGCCTAGAAAATTCGCCTAGCGACAGCAGTGATAGCAATCGCCAAAAGTAGCGGCGCATAAAGAAAGCCGAACTCGCTGGTCGCAAGTTCGGCTTCTTCTTAAATCGTTCGGATGGACGATTAGGTTTCGGTTTGCGGAGGAGCAGCCGGAGTCGGTGCGGTGTCCGAAGGCGAAACTGGGTGCTCTTCGTAGCTGCCGGGCACGTAGCCTTCTTCAGTGATGACGGAACCGCCTTGAGCGGCGCCGTAGCTGCCAGTTTGATAAGGAGCACCACCGTAGCAGTTACCGCTTGGGCAGCTGCCGGTGTGGCCGTTCCAAGCCTTGCGGTGATGGATACCCAAGTGCCAGCCGTAGTTCAAATCTTGCTGCATGTGGTAGTTCCATGGACCACGCACGTTATAAACACCGAACTGACGCGTATCGCTCGGGTAGTAAGGCGTGATACCAAGGCTCGCTGGGCTGCCAGTGATACCGCCGGCATTTGCGCGACCGAACTGGTGATAAACTGGTGTCATGCGGCTGCTGGGCACACCCCAGCTGTAGTTCGTTTGCATGTTGGCGGTTGGCGGAACCACCATCGCGACTGGCGATTGGTAGTTCTGATAGGCGTAGCCACCGTGCCAAGGCAAGTTCGAAGCATGCTCCGCCATCGCATTGTTGCTGGCGCTGCGCCCCCAAAGCCATCCGGCTTCGGCCGTCTGCACGCTGCTAACGGTCAGCCCGACGAGGAGTGCGAGAATCAGTCGTGTCTGGGTCATCGTCATTAATTCCTACGTGAAGCGAGGGTCGCTGCTCTGTGGGCAGAGCGTGCGCAGCTCTTTAGAAGAACGGGTTGTAAGGTTTCAGCCAAGTCTTGCCGCCGTACCACTTCACGTTCGTACGGTTGAATCCTTGACCACCGTTGTAGTAGTGATAGTACGTGCGGTGATGGCGATACAAGAATTCGTGCGGATCCAACGGTGGGTACGTGATGTACGTACGACCGGCGATCGGCGGCGTGGTCATCGGCGAGGGGTACATTTCAGCCGGGTAGCCGTAGTACTGATCCGGTACGTAGTACTGGTTCATGATGTCCGGATATACCGGAGGACTAGCGTATTCGTTGGCTTGGGCCGTCGAACCGATGGATAGCGTTGCCGCGGTCAATGCCAAGGCAAACAAACAAGTTGTAGCAATGCGTTTCATCCGATTGATAGCTCCTGCCGTGGTTCGGCAACGGGACAACCACGTACGCAAACGTGGATGGGTTAGCTTCGCAAGTTCCTAATGCCGGGAAACTGGTCCAAACCGTCGCCTATGGGTACTTCGGCAATCTGCGCGGATCAGATAAGTCCAGACCTTCCGTCGTAGGTTAAATCGGCTGTTCCGAAGAAGCTGGTGAAACTTTCTGATGCTGTCGCTCCAAAAACCCCTAATCTTCCGAGTATGACAGTCACCCCCAAATTCCAGATTCTGCCGCTATCCCCGCAATCGGCAAACTTTACTACAATCGGCGGCTTGGTCTTCGCCCTATCCCCTCGCTCTTTTTCCGCGAGATGGCTAGGGTGAAGAGGAGAAGCTGATCCTTGATCGTTCCCGTACCCCTAACAAGAACGGGATCGAACTCCATCCATTGCCCAGGAGACCCCACGTTGTCGGAAGGCGCCACCTCTACAGCGAACGGAACCGCGACCCGCAAGAAGAAGTCAGCCCCACGTCGCGCGACGGCCGAAACCATGGCCAAGAAGCAGCGCGACATTTCAGTGAGCGAGTTCTTTGCCAAGAACCGCCACATGTTGGGGTTCGACAATCCGCGTAAGGCGCTGCTGACGACCATCAAGGAAGCGGTCGACAACTCACTCGATGCCTGTGAAGAAGCAGGCATCTTGCCCGAGATCTGGGTGCATGTCGAACAAACCGGTGAAAGTCGCTATAAGGCTTCGATTCAGGATAACGGGCCTGGCATTCTCAAAAAGCAGATCCCGCTGATTTTCGGCAAGCTGCTGTATGGCTCGAAATTCCATCGCTTGCGCATGAGCCGCGGCCAACAAGGTATTGGGATTAGCGCTGCCGGGATGTACGCCATTTTGACAACCGGCAAGCCGATCAAGATCGTCAGTAAGACCGGCAAGAAGAAGCCCGCGCATTACTACGAACTGCGAATCGACACCAAGGTCAACAAGCCGGAAATCCTCAACGGCAAAGGGGACGGAGAAGACATCCCCCCTGGTGAAAAAGGGGAGCAATACATCCAAGACCAAGGCATCGAGTGGGTCACCCATCACGAGCCAGAGTCCCCTGGCGAGGCACCCAAGCCAATCGCCCACGGCACACGCGTCACGCTTGATCTCGAAGCAAAGTACCAGCGTGGTAAAGGGAGCGTCGACGAATACCTCGAGCAGACGGCCATTGCGAACCCGCACGTCACGCTGCACTACATCGACCCCAGCGGGACTCAGCGAAGTTATCGCCGCTCGTCCGATATCCTTCCGCCTGAAGCCACCGAAATCAAACCGCATCCATACGGTGTCGAGCTTGGCCGGCTTGTTTCGATGTGTAAGGAATCAACCGAAAGTAGCTTGTCTGGTTTTCTGACCACCTCGTTCTCGCGCGTCAGCCCAAGCATCGCGAAGCAGATTTGCGACAAAGCTAAGCTCAGTACGAGGATGCGGGTCAAGCGTATCGATCGCGATCACGCTGAGCAGCTTTACGCTGCGATTCAAGACACCAAGATCAGCAACCCGACCACGGACTGTATTGTACCGATCGGGGAAGATCAGCTTTTGAAAGGCCTACACAGCGTGGTTCCGGCCGAGTTCTACGCAGCCGCAACCCGTCCGCCGGCCGTTTATCGCGGTAACCCCTTCCAAATCGAAGTTGCCCTGGCTTACGGTGGCAACGTCGAAACGCAGAAGATCACCAAAGACCTGCTGCGGGAGCTGCTATACGAAACCGATGCCCGCACGGTCCGCCAGTTCTTAATCCTGACATTCAACGGTTTGGGGCCGGACGCCGCCGACAAGATCCTAAAGGAATCAAAGCTCGGCACACGAAAGAGCCCTAACAAGTTGAAGCCGAAGGAAATCGACATCCTCTTCGACGCAATGCAGAACGTCAACGTGAACGAAGGACAGTCGATGAACGTCTATCGGTATGCCAATCGCGTGCCGCTGCAGTTCCAACATGGCGATTGCGCGATCACCAAAACGATTGCCCAAACCAATTGGCGGTCGTATGGTCTCTCGCAATCGCGCGGCAACTTGCCCAGTGGCCCAGTCACAATCATGGTCCACATCGCGAGTGTGTGGGTGCCGTTCACGAACCAAGCCAAGGAGGCAGTCGCCAGCTACGACGACATTCAAAAAGAAATGCGTCTGGCCCTGCAAACCGTCGGGCGAAAGCTGGGCATGTTCCTCCGTCGCCGGATGAAAGTGAAACAGCAGGCCGATCGACGCAGCATCTTCCGCCGCTACCTGGGCGAAGTCGCTCAGGCCGTGAGTGACATCAACGGAACCCAGAAAGACGACATCTACGAAAAGCTGCTGGAAGTCGCCAAAAAGAAGACTGCGGAAGCCGATATGGTGTTCGACGAAAGCGGCAAAGCCGTAGATCCGAACTCGGCGAATTACGGCGGCGGCGTTTTGATTGTCGACAAAGATGACGATGAAATGCTGGCCGACATGATCAACCGTCCGGTCGAAGCCGAAACCAATGGCAAATCACAACAGGAAGAACTGTTTGACAATGACGGAGATGAAGAAGACTAAGTGCTTCTTCATCTCGTCGAGTTGTATTCGCTGGGCGATCCTATACGTTATCCACCGTCGGATGCTCATACCCTTCGCGATACTCGCGGGCCAACATCTTGTTGGCTTCGTCGTCGCCGATGACCTGATGTTTATCAGCATCCCACGTCAAACTACGGCCTAGTTCCAGCGACATGTTGGCCAGGATGCAGCTGGCGGTCGAGATGTGTCCTTGCTCGATATCGGCGACCGGCTTGGTGCGGTTTTCGATGGCTTGAAGGAAGTCGCGCTGGTGAGCCCGGTTGGCGGCGGCGACGTGCTGTTCCAAGTCTTTTTCGTGCTGATCTTCCGGGTACTTATCCCACTCGGTCTTCGGGGCGCCGGTCAGGGTTGGCTCGCGACGGCCCTTGGGGAAGAACTCGTACTTGTTCACGCTGGCCTTGAGCGTTCCCTTATCGCCGTAAAGGAAGACCGCCCACGGATAGTCTCGATCGGGGGCATCTCCGTAAGCACGATGTGTCCAAACAACATCCAATTCAGGGAAGTCGAACGTTGCCACTTGCGTATCTGGGACGTTCCCTGAGGCGTCCTTCCAGACGTACGTCCCCCCACGGCTGTTGACGGAAGTGGGCCAACCAAGGTCTAGCATCCATCGAACCGTGTCCAACATGTGGATGCACATGTCCCCCATGATGCCGTTACCGAACTCCTTAAACATTCTCCAGCTGCGGGGGTGCATCACCGGGTTGAACGGAAGTTTCGGTGCCGGCCCGGTCCACATGTCGAAGTCGAGATATTCTGGCGGCGGGCAATTCTCAGCCGTCGCATTACGGCCCATACCGTAGTAACAACAAATTTCGGCGTGACCGATCGTTCCAAGCAAACCTTCGTTGACGACTTTGTCCCGAGCTTCGATCAGATGGGCTGTACTCCGCCGCTGCGTGCCAACTTGAACGACGCGATCGTACTTACGAGCCGCCGCCACCATGGCTTGGCCTTCGACGATATCTCGGCTGATCGGCTTCTGCGTGTAAACGTCGGCGCCGGCACGCACTGCCTCGATCATCGCCAAAGCATGCCAATGGTCAGGCGTGCCAACCAGGCAGATATCGAGGTCCTTTTCCTTGAGCATTTCTCGGAAGTCACCAAACTGTCGAGGTTGCTTGCCCGACTTCTGGCGAGAAGCGACAATCTCAGCCGCGCCTTGTCGCATCTGCGTATCCACATCGCAGATCGAGACGACCTCGACCGGGGCGACCTGGATCAATCGCAAGAGATCGCACTTGCCGTACCAGCCACAACCGATCAGCCCGACTCGCTTCGGCTTGATGTCCTGCAAATCTTGGGCGAAAGTCATCCGCGGCAGAGAAGCGATCGTGGTGACGGCAGCAGCGGTCGTAAGAAACTTGCGACGATCCATGTTGGGGCTCCTGAAGAGAAGGGGGAACAAGTAGGGTGCCGTCCATTCTAGTACCTCGCCAGAGCGATTTCTTCTCTGCCAGCCTGAATTTCGGGCGAAGTCAGGGACGGGTTGGGATTGGTTCGCCCCCCAAGAACGGGTTACGATTAGACTTAGGCGGCCCGATTAACTTAGCAACTGACGACGAAGCCTCTCTTCACACGATAGGCACCCAAGGAGTGCACGCATGGCCAAAGTGGTCGAATCGATAGACCGTTTCAACAATTCCGTGCGAACGTTATTGATCTTGCTGCTGCTGATCGCCTTCTCGACGGTTTCGTATTACGGCTATTCGATCTACAACGAAAAAGAGATCGCCCTAGCCGCTAAGGATAAGGAGATCGAGGAGAAGAACCTCAAAATTGGCGAGTTGGAAGAAGAAATCGACCAGCTCGCATTACGACTAAAGCTGCTTAAGATCGATCGTCGCGTTGCCCGCATGAAGGTGATCAGCCAAAAGAAGCCTGATGGGGCAGATCGCGTGCAAACGATCCTCCAGTTCGTTGAACTTGATCAGCATGGCACGCCTCTCTCGCAGCCGCAGAATTTCACGATTGACGGCGAGATGGTTTACATCAACGGCAAGGTGGTGAAGTTCAACGACGAATTGGTCGAATCGGCCGATCCCCTTCGTTCAACCTCGATCTGCTTGCTGCAAAAGATCTACGGCGAACATCAAACACCAGCCCAAGGATTCGCCATCGACAAAGATGGCGAGCGCCCGGAAGTGTACGGCGTGCATGAAAAGCCGACCGAATTCGAGTCCAAGCTATGGAATAACTTCTGGGAAATCGCCAACGACCCCGAGAAAGCGGACGAATATGGTGTCCGCTCGGCCAACGAGGAGTCACCTGGGATGAAGGTGAAGCAGGGCAAACAGTACGAAATCGAAATCCGCAGCAGTGGCGGCCTAACCATCAAGGTTTTACCCGACGAAGTCGACATCTAACTTCGCAAGGTCCCCTCTTTCCTTAGGGGCGAGGGGACAAGCGTTTTTTTTGCAGGCCTTGATGGGACACGCTTCAATATGCCACTAGCCAGCGGTTAAACCATTGCGGACGTTCTCTGGCGTCTTTCCTTCCAGGCAATCGATCACCTGGCGGGCAACGCGTCCTCGCATGTTCTCCAGCGACTCGACACTCACAAAGGCTGCATGGGGCGTGACGATCACGCGTGGATCGTTGTAAGGCGCGATCGTAAGATCACAAGGTTCTGGATCTTGAACGTCGAGTGCCGCTCCAGCCAGCTGACCAGCTTCAAGAGCGACCGCTAAAGCGTCGTGATCGACAATCGCACCGCGAGCCGTGTTGATCAAGTAGGCGGTCGGCTTCATCTTACGGAACTGCTCGGTAGCAAACGACTTCCGCGTTTCTGGCGTCGCTGGGATCAACAGCGAGATGTAGTCCGATTCCGCAAGCAGGCGGTCCATTTCGACCGTTTCGACACCTTCCATCGTCTTGCCGCTGCGACTGGTCGCCAAGACGTTCAAACCGAGGCACTTTGCCTTCCTGGCGAGTATCTCGCCGATATTGCCCAAGCCCACGATTCCCAGCGTTTGCCCTTCCATTCGCCGCATCATTGGGCCCGCTTGCAGATCGTACTTACCGCTCATCGTGTCATGGTGGTACATCGCCACCTTCCGAGCGCAGGCAAAGATCAACGCCAGCGTATGTTCAGCAACCTCCGTCAAGCAGTAATCCGGCGTGTTCGTCACCAAAATACCCTGCTTGGTGCAGTAATCCATGTCGATATTGTCGAGACCGATCCCCAGTCGAGCGACGATCTTTACATTCGGCGAAGCGGAGATCACTTTCTCGGTGACTTGTGCCCAGTTGGTCATGATGGCGTCGACCTGGTGCTCTTTGGCGAGCGCCACCAGCGAATCTTCGTCTTTTTCGCTGGCAATGATCAATTCCGCCCCGCCATCGGACAGGGTCTGCTTCTCGATTTCCAAATCTTCCCAAGCAAAGTCGGTCAGCAAAACACAATATTTCGACATGATTTCTCTCGGTGGGGGTTCGCTCGGAAGACCGAATCTCAGGTCTGGGATGCACGAAAGCCCTAATAATAAAGGCCCTCGTCCCTTGGGTGAACCCTTGGCAAGCTGGCAGGGGCAACGCTTAGATTAGGGTGCGTACCCCCAACGTTATCGTCCCGATGGGTTGTTTCCTCTACCCGCCACCCTCGCGTGCCCTTCTCCCCAGGTGGTACGTTCTCTAAAATCGATGGATTCGATTCTATTTCGTCGCGATGAGAACCCACGGATGTCTTTCCATGCCGGTTGCCGATATCGAAGTCAAAGGGGCCCGCGAACACAATCTGCGCGACGTCACGCTGACGTTACCCCGCAACAAACTGATCTGCCTGACTGGGGTCAGTGGTAGCGGAAAAAGTTCGCTCGCTTTCGATACTATCTACGCGGAAGGGCAACGGCGTTATGTCGAAAGCCTGTCTAGCTATGCGCGGCAGTTCATGGGGCAGATGCCCAAACCTGACGTCGACTTCATCGGCGGTCTAACGCCCAGCATCTCGATCTCGCAGAAGACAACCAGCAACAATCCTCGTAGTACGGTCGGCACGATCACCGAGATTTACGACTACTTGCGCGTGATCTTCTCGCGAGTGGGGCAAGGATTCTGCAGCGAGTGCGGTAAGAAGCTGACGGCCCAAACACGGGAACAGATACTCGAACGTATCATCCAGCAAGAGGAAGGGACCGCATTCTCGGTGCTAGCCCCGCTGGTTCGTGGGCAGAAGGGTGAATTCAAGGATCTGTTCATCGATCTCTTGAAACAAGGATTCGTCCGAGCTCGTGTCGACGGCGAGATCATCCAGCTCAACGACGAATTGCAGCTCGATCGCCAAATGCGGCACAACATCGAGTTGGTGATCGATCGCTTGACCATCAAGGAAGGTATCCGTGGTCGCCTGGCCGAAGCCGTAGAACTGGCGCTCAAGATGGGGGAAGGCAGCCTCATCGTGGCACCCCGCAATGAAGATGCCCCGGAAGACGCCGCGCCCAAGAAGCGAGCCAAGAGTCGCCGCAGCAAGACCGCCGTGGCAGGGGACATGATGTTCTCGGTCGATTATGCCTGCGTCGATTGTGGGATCTCCTACTCACCGCCGACGCCGCAGTTGTTCAGTTTTAACTCGCCTCAAGGGATGTGCCCGACCTGCGATGGTCTGGGCAAAGTCTACACGTTCGATCCAGAACTGTTGGTCCCAGATGTGACGCTGTCGTTCAAGCAAGGGGCGATCGAACTGCTGGGCAAGTGGAAAGAGCTCGGCCGTTGGAAGCGACACATCTACCAGGGTGTCGCCGATACGATGGAGCGCAAATACAACCTTGGCAAAGGCGCTTTGCTGGAAACCGCCTGGCGAGATATGCTGAAGGAGCACCACGATTATCTGCTGTGGGGTACTGGCGACGAGCACATCACGTTCACCTGGCGTGGTGGCAACAGCCCGCAAATGTACGGCGGCACGTACGGCGGGATTGTACCTGACTTGCTTGAAAAGTACCGTAATACGAACTCCAAGCCGCAGCAGAGGCAGCTAGAGAAGTACATGGCAACGGTTATCTGCCCGCAATGCCATGGCGAGCGTCTCAATCCGCAGGCTCGTAGCGTGAAAGTGACCACGTCGAACAAACAATTCGGCGATCATAAGGCGCTCTCGCTTCCAGAGGTCAGCCAGCTGTCGATTCAAGAAGCACGCGACTTCTTCGAGGAGCTCGACCTCGACACACTTTCACAAAAGATCGCGGAAGAAGCAATTAAGGAAGTTCGCGGACGGCTTGGCTTCTTGCAAAACGTTGGTCTCGAATACCTAACGCTCGATCGAACCGCGCCCACGCTTAGCGGTGGTGAATCGCAACGAATTCGACTCGCCGGGCAAATCGGCTGTGGCCTAGTCGGCGTGACTTACATCCTGGACGAACCGTCGATCGGTTTGCATCCTCGTGACAACGACCGCTTGCTGGCTACCCTCAACGACCTGCGTGATCTGGGCAACACGGTTCTCGTGGTCGAGCACGACGAAGATACCATGCGCGTCGCCGACCATATTATCGACTTCGGACCTGGGGCCGGGGTGCGCGGTGGGTACGTCGTCGCTCAGGGAACCGCCAAACAGCTGGAAGCTGCCGAAGAAAGCGTCACCGGACGCTTCCTTTCCGGGAAAGATAAGATCGATATCCCTGAGCAGCGACGACCGATCGGGGAAAAGAAGATCCGTATCGTCGGTGCCGCCCAGAACAACTTGAAGAATATCACCGCTGAGATTCCCCTCGGTGGTTTTGTCTGCATCACTGGGGCCAGTGGTAGCGGTAAGAGTTCGCTGATCAACGGTATTTTAGTCGAAGCGTTACGACGCGATCTTAACGGTGGCTTGGGTGAACCTGGCGAGCATGAGCGAATTGAAGGGATCGAACATCTCGACAAGATGATCGCCATCGATCAATCGCCGATTGGCCGCACACCTCGTAGCAATCCAGCGACTTACATCAAGGTATTCGACGAAATTCGCGATCTGTTCGCGCAGCTGCCTGAGTCTCGAATGCGAGGCTATAAACCGGGCCGATTCAGCTTTAACGTCGACGGCGGCCGCTGCAGTGCTTGTGAAGGGAACGGCGCTAACAAACTGGAAATGGACTTCCTCGCCGATATTTGGGTCACCTGTCCCGTCTGCGAAGGGCACCGTTTCAACCGCGAAACACTGGAGATCCTCTTCAAAGGCAAATCGATCGCCGACATCCTGGAAATGGATGTTCAAGACGCGCTGAAGACATTTGAAAACGTCCCCAAGGTCGCCCAGAAACTGCAAACCCTGCACGATGTTGGGCTCGATTACATCAAGCTTGGTCAGCCATCTCCGACCCTTTCTGGTGGTGAAGCCCAGCGCATCAAGCTGGCCAAAGAACTTTCCAAACGCAGCACTGGCAAAACGCTGTACTTGTTAGACGAACCAACCACCGGTCTGCACTTCGCCGACACGAAGATGCTGCTGAAGGTGTTGCACAACTTTGCCGATGCCGGCAACACGGTCTTGGTGGTTGAACACAACTTGGACGTCATTAAGACGGCCGATTGGGTCGTCGATCTTGGTCCCGATGGTGGCGTCAACGGTGGAACGATCGTCGCTCAAGGGACACCGGAAGATGTCGCCGCGGTCAAAGAATCTCATACAGGGCAAGCACTCGAACCTCTCTTGAAGGGAGAGACAAGCCGCGCCGTGGCCGAGATCAAACGGGCTGCTCGCGAGTCGCAACAGACGACAAAGGCCCAAGCCAAGCGAATTGACGTTCGCGGCGCGAAGATGCACAACTTGAAGGACGTGAGCGTTGGCATCGATCGCGACAAGATGACCGTCTTCTGCGGACCAAGTGGTAGCGGTAAGAGCTCGCTGGCCATGGATACGATCTACGCGGAAGGACAGCGTCGCTATGTCGAAAGCTTGAGCGCATACGCTCGACAGTTCGTCGGGCAAATGCAGAAGCCAAAGGTCGATCATATCGAGGGGCTTTCGCCGGCGATCGCGATCGAGCAGAAAAACCTCGGCAAGTCGCCACGCTCGACCGTCGGTACTGTGACGGAGATCTACGACTATCTTCGCGTACTAATGAGCCGATTGGGTGAGCCCCATTGTCCCGATTGCGATGTCCCCATCAAGACGCAAACCTCGACCCAGATCACCGATAAGGTGCTGCAAGAAGAGGAGGGGACGAAATTGTTCCTCCTGGCGCCTCGACATCTCGATACGGGGCAGCAATATTCCGACTTATGGGAAGAATTACGAGCCGCCGGCTATCAGCGAATTCGCGTCGATGGAGTCGTCCACACGCTTGATCGACCGCCGAAGATTGACCGTCGCCGCAAGCATGATGTCGAGGTCGTCGTCGACCGAATTGCTGTTCGCGCCGATGCTCGACCACGTATCGCAGACAGCGTCGAGATCGCGCTCAGCCAATCAGGCGGTGTTCTGGTAATTGCCTACGCCGAAGAAGGCGTTCCAGAAGCACACTGGCGAACCAAACGTTTGAGTCAGAAGCTATCGTGCGAATCGTGCGATCGAAGCTTCGAGCCTCTTTCGCCACACAACTTCTCGTTCAACAGCTACCTTGGCTGGTGCCCTGATTGCGAAGGGTTGGGTACGCAAACCGGTGCCGATCCAACGGCGTTGCTTAGCGATCCGAAACGGAGTCTGGCCGAGGGTGCGTTGCGGCTGTGGCCCGATTTGAAAACCGCCACCGCGCGGAAGATGTTGGACGCGATTTGTACCAAAAACAAGATCCCCAGCGACGTTCCGTTCGAACAGCTCGGGGCTCGCCAGCGACGCATTATCTTGCATGGCACCGGCGACACCACCTATGAAGTTTTTGCCGACGAGAAGAAAACGCAGCTTGAGTTCCGTTTTCAATTCAAGGGTTTATATCCTGCACTCGAGGACGCGTCGCGACTCAGCCCGGCGTTCCGGGGTCAATTGGAGTCGCTGGTCGCAGAAGTGGAATGCACGACCTGCGATGGCTCGCGTTTACGAGACGATGCCTCGGCCGTTCGCTTCCGTAAGAAGACGATGCGTGACATCACAAGTATGCCACTTGCCGAACTACTCGAATTCTTCCAATCGGCAAAGCTCAAGAAACGGGAACAAAAGATCGCTGGCGAAATCGTTCGAGAAATCGAAGGACGTGTCGAGTTCCTGTTGGACGTCGGCCTGGAATACCTTTCGTTAAAACGTACAGCGCCGACCCTTTCCGCTGGTGAAGCTCAGCGTATTCGTTTGGCCAGCCAATTGGGTAGCGGTCTGTGCGGTGTACTATATGTACTCGACGAACCAACGATCGGACTCCATCCCCGCGACAATCGCCGACTTCTAAAGGCGCTCCATCGCCTCCGTGATCTGGGCAATACGTTGCTGGTGGTCGAACACGATCAGGAAGTGATTGAAGGAAGCGATCGGCTGATCGACTTCGGCCCGGAAGCTGGCCGCAACGGGGGTACGATCGTCGCGGAAGGTACGCCGAAACAAATCGCGAAGTCATCGACTTCGGTCACGGGACCTTTCATCTCAGGCAAGCAGGCCATCTTCGCCCCAACCAATCGTCGGATGATGTCGATCTCGGCCAATACCGATGAAGACGTCATCTCCGATTTCAGTAGCCCCAGTGGCGAATGGCTCGAGGTCGTAGGGGCCAGTCACCGAAATCTGCGAAACGTCAACGTTCAGATTCCACTCGGCGCTTTCGTCGCCATTGGCGGTCCGAGTGGTTCCGGTAAGAGCACATTGGTTCAGGATATTCTTTACAACACGCTTGCACGGCGACTTCATCGGGCGTCAACAATTCCTGGTGCCCACGATGCTCTTCGCGGTATCGAGAACGTCAACAAAGTGATTCGCGTCGATCAACAGCCGATCGGCAACAGCCCGAGCTCGAATCCGGCAACTTACACCGGCGTGTTTGACTTGATCCGCGACTTGTTCGCGCAACTTCCTGACGCCAAACTGCGCGGCTACACGTCGCGTCGCTTCAGCTTCAACGTTGAGGGGGGACGCTGCGAGGACTGCTCTGGCATGGGGCAGAAGTGTATCGAGATGCACTTCCTCCCAGACGTCTGGGTCACCTGCGAAACTTGCGACGGCAAACGCTACAACGAAGAAACCTTGGCCGTTAAATTCCACGGCAAGTCGATCTCCGAAGTGCTTGAGATGTCGTGTGGTCAGGCCGTCCAGCTGTTCGAGAACATCCCCAAGATTCGCCGCATTCTACAGACGCTATGCGATGTGGGCCTCGACTACGTCACTCTTGGACAATCGGCTCCGACCCTTTCCGGTGGTGAAGCTCAACGTGTGAAGCTGGCCAGCGAGTTGGCTCGGCCAGATACCGGTCGCACGCTTTACCTGCTCGACGAACCATCGACCGGGCTTCACTTCGAGGATCTGAAGAAGCTGCTCGACGTGTTTAACCGACTTGTCGACCTCGGCAACACGGTGATCGTGATTGAGCACAACTTGGACATTCTGAAGCAATCCGATTGGCTCATCGAAATGGGGCCCGAAGCTGGCCAAGCTGGCGGTCAAGTCGTCACCGTGGGAACACCGGAAGACGTCGTCGCTTACGCCAAAGGCTTTCAGAAGCTGGCCAAAAAGCAGAAGAGCGAAGAGTCGACATTGGTCGACGAGAAGGGAATGACCTGGCTTCGCAGCCATACCGGCGAAGCGTTGGCACCGATCTTGGAAGCGGCACCTCGCGAAGAACGAAAGCTGTACGATCCCAATGCGGTCGATGCCGAACGAGAAGGGGACCTCGATATCGACGATGTTGGCGCGCAGATTCAAATGCCGTGGGAAATCGACGGTCGCCGCTGGCACACCAAGGAACGGGTTGGACGCGACGGCCAGCCGTGTAACTGGGAAGGTAAGGTGCTCGCCGAAGTGGTTGACCGAATCCAGGCAACCGACTGCTTCAGCGACCCCAATTGGAACTCGCGCACCATCGTGGAGATCGCTGCCAAGAAGAAATCGGATGGTTGGTTCTTCCACGCGATCACTGGTGAAAGCTGGTTGCTGAAGATGAAGTTCCGCGTGATGAAGGGGACTTTCAACAAGTACGAGCTTCCGCAAGAGCTTGATCTGAAAACACTCAACCAACTCGACGAATTACCGATCTACAGCAACGATCCACGCGTCAAAGTCAAAAACCTGCGTGGTCCATTCCAGGAGATCGAGATCCGGGCCCATAGCTGGTCCGAGATCAACAAGCCGGAATTCTGGAAGTTTGTCGACGACGCGATCGTCGGATTCCAGAAATATGAGGCGACCGTGAGCAACGATGTCGAAAGCCACATGCCCTGGAAAAAGCTGGGCGAGAAGTGGCACCTATCTCGCAAAGGTTTCCCGCCGGGCAAAAAAGTTGCCTGGGATCAAACTGTGCTCGAAGAAGTAATCGAACTGCTCAAGGACGTTGCCCCACAAGGCGAGATCTTATGGAACAATCAGATGCTGATCAACATGATGATCCCTGGGAAGCGTTCTGCTTGGGCAGTGGTTTCGACCAAGAAACCAGAGCATGTTCGCCTAGAGCTGAAGTCATCCCAAGCGTCCACTACGCAGGGAAGAGTCGCCGAATTAGGTCACGAACCTGACGTCGACCACTCGCGCGGCAGCGAAGAAGTCGTCCGCCTCCACTTCCGCAGCGAGTCGGATTTGCGCAAAGGCGATTTGCGGGCGTTCCTGGAAGAGAAGTTAGCCGGCGAATCGAACTCCGGCCAACGTTCGCTCCTTTAACGCGAGATTAACAATGCGTTGATTCCCATTGAACCTTCGCATCTCCTCGGTGGGAAAATAGAATTCGATGACTTACACTTCGGCCTGCTATTCCATTCGAGCCGGCTTGGAAAATTAATTGTGCAATCTAGTAATACCGGTCAGCGATTGATCGATCTTCGTAACTTGGTTCGTGCATTCATGGTGCGCTGATTTTCCCGTGTTTTCGCCTCCAAAATCGGCATTTGACGTCATTCGGGAAACCGCTATTAATTGAGTATCTAGGGCGGTCGTAAGCCAGTCTCTTCTGGCACAGGTTCTTTCCGATCCTTCCTAACAACTTAGGAGAAGATGCGATATGACGAAGCCAACTGTGGCGATTCTGGGAGCGAGTGCTGAGCGTTCTAAGTATGGGAACAAATCAGTTCGAGCCCATCTGCAAAACGGGTACGATGTTTTTCCCGTAAACCCCAAGGGTGGGCAGATCGAGGGCTTGAAGGTCTACACTTCGCTACACGACATCCCGGTCGAACAGTTGGATCGCATCAGCGTTTATGTTCCGCCGCAAGTGGGCATGAAGATGGTCGGTTCCATTGCCTCGAAACCGGCGAAGCAGGTCTTCTTCAACCCTGGCAGCGAAAGCGAAGAACTACTAGAAGCCGCGCGGCAACGCGGTATCGACCCAATCCAAGCTTGCAGCATTGTGGACGTAGGGGTGACGCCTGCTATGATGGACTAACCAACATGGTTCCTCCTTTGGGAAACCGCAGAAGGTGGCCGAGAAACGGACTCTCAGCCACCTTCATTTTTTTGCGCTCAGCGAAAGGTAGAACACTCACAGAATGCATCCACCTCGGCGAATACTTACGCCGCCTGCTTTTCTTCATCGGAAGAAGGTGCCCCTGGAGTGGTTCGCTTAAACCAGCCCTCACCAATCACGCGTAGGGCGACACGATCTTCTAAATTCGGACGGAAGATCGTCAGCAGCATCAACGGCATGTACCACGCGATATAGGTCGTCCCATCGTTGGCGTGCCAGAACTGGGCAGCCACCATCAAACCGGCCGTGCAACTAAGCAGCGTTCCTAAGTTCTTTTGAGCTGGCCAGATCGCGAAGGCAATCGACATCACCGCGAAGGCAGCCAGTACCGGAATGCGATAGGCATTGGAGTTGAAATAGTAATTCCAGAAGCCTGTGTAACCTTCGTCGCGCGGTAGCCACAAGCCAAACATGGCACGGAATTGATGCATATAAGATTCGAAGTCGGAAGACGTGAATACCAGCGAAAGCGCCAAGAGCACCAGCGTCGAGACCACGCCAATTAAGAAGCGTCCACGCCCCCGTTCCCAGTAATAGCTGAACCAGAGCGGCAGCAGGAACAAAGGATAGTACAGCGTTCCGATGGCGAACCCCATGAACACGCCCGATAACAGTGGGGTGCGATAGAAGTAAATCGCCCAAACCAGCATCGCGGCTGGCAGGACGTGATCGATTCGCCCTGTGTTCACGGCGGCGTAAGGGAGCAGGAAGTAGAACATCGCTGCTCCTACCCCCATGCGGATACTGTCGAAATGACGATAACCAACCAGAACCATCCCGGCCAACAAAGCGATATTCGCCAGAATCGCCATCACCTTCGCGACAACGATTGTGATCTTGTCACGGGTCTCTAGGTCGGTCGATTCTGGCTGCGCCATACGGTAGGTTGGAATTCGGGGCACCATCAGCAACATTCGGTAGCCAGGTCCGTAATGCCGCAGCGACTCTTCGACTTCTTTGGGAGAACTCTTTGATGCCTCGCGTACCCCACGTAAATCGGCATCCGATGGACGCCCTACGACGATGTTGGTCATCAAGAAGATGAATAGCGCGCAAGTGATGAATACCATCCCGCCGATTGTGAGATTCGGTTCCAGCATCGGTCGACGCACCATCGTGGGATCTATAAATAAACGAATACAGATCAATCCACTGACGCAGAAAAGCCAAACGTAGCCAGCCTTCTCCAGCGTGCGGCCAATTTGCAGCAATTCCTGCCGCGATGGTTTCTCGGGGTCTTCCTCGACTGGTGGCGCAGCCTCTGGCGCCAGCGCAACCTCGGCGTCACCATCTAATTTGGGAATCAACGGCGAAACATCGGCAGCTACGGCCGGAACTACCGTGGCACGATCAATGCTTTGCTGACCGAAATAGACCATCAAGAGCCCAGGAGCCAGCGAGATGATCAAAAGAACGTCCAGATTGCGGACACTCCAGACTCGGTTGAACTTGAAGTACAGACCGATCACCAGCAGCGACGACAGGTAAGCCCAAGTCGTCGGGTTGACGCTTTCGTACTGAAATAGAATTTCGCGCATCGGCCGACTGGAGTCTGGTGCGACGTTGCTCCCCATCCCCGAAGCTCATGTCCCTGAAAGAAGTATTCATCCCCGTCGCCTCGTCTACGCGATCAAATGCGTGCGATTTGGCGGACGCCCTGTCAGGCAAGCAACTCAACGGCACTGGAGCGAATCAATTTGATTCCGGCAGTCGAGGAAATTGGGAAGACCGTCTTTCAGAGGGGTAGGCTGGATGGGAATTTGTCAACGTTCATTATCAACGATTCGAATGGTAGTTTCCAAGCCCAGCCGATGATTCTTGGCCGGCGTATGACAAGAACTTCGACTACCACGCGAAGTGATCATAACTTCAAGAAGAATACGCATTTCCGTTAAAAACACAAGCACCAAAATACCTTCACAGACTCGTCACTGGGCTGAAATTTGATCCGGAAATGGTCACCACCACTGCGAACATCGGCTTGCCACAAACTTATCTCTGGTACGTTAGGGAGAAAGCACGTACGATGTCGGGTGGTTAGGGCACTGACGCCCACTTTAGGTAAGATCCGCCCCAACAAGCGTGTCGCTTCAGGGCAAACCAACCAACGTGGGCAGGATTTTGCTCGTAACGGATTACCTTCGGGCCATCCAATTCGTCCCCTTTGCTGGATACCTCTTGAGGAACTATTTCATGAAGGTCGATTCGACAACACGTTTCTGGTTGGCAAGTTTCGGGGTGGGAAGCGTCATGACGGCGTTCGCGATCCTGGGAATGACCGTCGGCCTCAACTGGCAGAGCCCGGCCAGAGTAATCCCGGTCAACGCAAGCACCGCTGCCACAAGCGAAACGATGTGTGCCGCCACCGGTCGCGTTGATGAGGAAATGGAAGGCCTCTTCACGCTGGATGCCCTCACCGGTGACCTTCAATGTGCCGTCATCAACAGCCAAACCGCGAAATTCGCAGGTCTTTTCCGTACCAATGTCGTCAACGACTTGGGACTGGATGCGACGAAAAAGCCCTCTTATCTATTACTAACAGGAAATGCCGCTTTCCGTGCGACGACAGGCAACTCGCGTCCGGCGGACTGCGTGGCATACGTGGTGGATTCTACGAGCGGGCGTTTCGCAGCCTATGGACTCGGTTGGAATCGAAACATTTCGGCTCGTGGTGCCCAACAGTCCGGCGCTTTGGTGCTACTAGATAAGGGAACTGCACGAAACGTCGTCATTCGCGACTAATCCACAGCCAGGTAGTTATTCGGCATATACTCGGTCCATCGGTCATTAGTGGGCTGTATGGAACAATCGAGCCTCTCGAAGCCCGCGGCTTTGCCAGCGGGCTTTTTCTATCTAGATTCCCAGAATTCCCCGAGGAAAACAGGATCGACGGTAATTCAGCCGGTTGTCGAGAGAAAGCCTCCCGTCGTAAACTTGAACTGTCGCGAATCTGTTTTGATTCGCCTGAAATCTGTTGGTTGGATTTGCATGAAGATTTGTATCAACGAAGAGTCACGCGAGGTGCCTGATGGGGCAACTGTGGCCGATATCGTCGAGACCCTCTCGATCAATCCCAAATTCGTGGCCGTCGAAGTCAACTTAGAGCTTATTCCGCGTGACGAGCACGCCACACATATGTTGGCTGACGGGGATCAATTGGAAGTTGTCACCCTCGTAGGAGGTGGTTAATGAGTCTCGCCGAAACGAGTACCTCCGATGCCCCGCTTGTCTTGGGCACGCATACGCTACGAAGCCGCTTGATTGTCGGTACGGGAAAATACGACACGCTTGATTTGATGCGGCAATCGCTTGATGCATCAGGCAGCGAGTGCGTTACGGTCGCGGTTCGTCGTGAACGCCTTTATGATCCAACCGGTCGCAACTTGTTGGACTACATCGACTTCCACCGCTATACACTGCTGCCTAACACGGCCGGTTGTTACAACGCCCGCGATGCGGTGCGAACCGCCAAGCTCGGTCGCGAGATTCTCCTTGGTCTAGAAAATCCAGGAGCAGATTGGGTCAAGCTGGAAGTGTTGGCCGACACAAAGACATTGCTTCCCGATCCGGTCGAGACCCTGCTGGCATGCGAGCAACTCGTCGAGCTTGGTTTTCAAGTGCTCTGCTATACGACCGATGATCCAGTAATCGCCAAACGCCTGAAGCAAGTCGGTGCGACCGCCGTGATGCCTGCCGGAAGCCCGATTGGCTCGGGGCAGGGGATCTTGAACCCGAACAACATCCGCATCTGTCTTGAATACCTGAAAGGGGAAGATCCCGACTATCCGGTGATTGTCGACGCTGGTGTTGGCACGGCGAGCGACGTGGCATTTGCGATGGAACTTGGCGTGGATGGCGTGCTGCTGAATACAGCAATCGCTCACGCCAAGGATCCGGTTCGGATGGCTCACGCTATGCGTCATGCTACCGAAGCAGGTCGACTCGCCTACCACTCGGGACGAATCCCGCGTCGTTTGTACGCATCGGCAAGCAGCCCGGAAGATGGCGTGATTGGACGCACGGCAACTTAGTTTTCTGCTAGAAGTCTCTCCAGCCCCATAGGTTGATCATGCCCAAGCCGCAACCGAAGTTTGCCGCGGCACTATCCGTTCGTGACACCACTGAAGACGCATTGGCAGAGGTCATTCGCCAAGCTCTGGACGATCTCGCTGCGCCGGTTGATCTGGCGATGGTCTTCCTTTCGCCTCACCATGCGCAGCACGTGGAAACGGTCGCCAAAGAGTTGACGCGTCTGCTGGGCACAAGCAACGTCATCGGGTGCACTGGCGAATCGATCATCGGAGAATCTCGCGAAGCGGAAGACACACCGGCAATTAGTTTGTGGCTGGCTCACCTGCCGGAAACGACCATCGTCCCGATGCACTTAGAGTTCCAGCGTACCGCCGACGGAGGAAGTATCGTCGGTTGGTCCGATCAACTTCCCAACACTTGGCCAGCCGATGCGGCATCGCTGGTCTTGGCAGAACCGTTTAGTTTTCCGACGGATTTACTGCTAGAACGAATTAACGAAGACCATCCCGGCATGCCAGTCATCGGTGGCATGTCGAGCGGCAGTTACCAGCCAGGCGAGAATCGCCTGATCATGGGAGACAAAGTTCTCGAGTCGGGCGGGGTATTCGTCTATGTCCAAGGCAACGTTCGTATTCGCTCGGTAGTCTCGCAAGGCTGTCGACCGATTGGCGATCCATTCGTAATTACTAAAGCAGAGCGAAACGTCGTCTACGAGTTGGGTGGCCATCCGGCGCTGCAGCAAGTCGAGGCGATCTTCAAGACCTTGCCGGTTAAAGACCAACAGCTTGTCAGTCGTGGACTTCATATCGGCCGTGTTGTTGACGAATACCAGTCGGATCGCAGTCAGGGCGACTTCATCGTTCGTAACGTCGTGGGCATCGAAAAGGAGTCCGGCGCACTGATGATCGGCGACTACGTAAAGCCAGGGCAGACGGTTCAGTTCCATGTTCGAGACGAGTTCTCCGCGTCGGCCGAACTAAAGCAACTCTTCGCAGAGCTCAAGAAAGACGGCTGCCAGGCTGCCTCCGTGCTTACGTTTACCTGCAACGGACGAGGCACCAAGTTATTCAGTCAGCCGCATCACGACGCGACATGTGTGACCAACGCGTTCGGTAAGATTCCCAACGCAGGCTTCTTCGCCGCTGGCGAAATCGGCCCCGTCGCTGGACGTAATTTTCTGCACGGTTTTACCGCCAGCGTCGCCGTAATGGAAGCGTCTGCGGAATAGCCAGTCGCGTTGACCGGTGCCCAGCGATTCATGAGCATTGTCGAGCTTCACATCGGCTCGTTGGTCTGAGGCATTTTTGTGGCTACGAATCGCTTCGGGCTCGTACCCGTCAAACGGCGGAACATCGCAATGAACGACGACGATGTTCCGTATCCCAGGTCCAATGCGACCGATTCAACGCTGTGCCCGCCTTGAAGAAGTGGCAGGGCGCGGACAATCTTCAAACGCTGTCGCCACTCGGTTAAAGACATCCCTAGTTCCAACTGACAATGTCGCATGAGCGTTCTTTTGCTCATGTCGAAATCTGCAGCAAGCTGATCGAGCGAACGATTATCTGCGGGGTCGTTTCTGAGCTCCTGTAGTAAGGCATCCAAATCAGGATTGCTGGTGGCCGGGACATAGCTGCCGGTGATCTGGCAATTGGCCAGTTGATCGACCAAGACGCGAAGAAGCCTTTGCCGCTCGGACTGATTATTGTCGGCTGGGTTATCTCGCAGGAAATCGAGTATTGCTTGAACGAGTGGGGTAACGACCACTACGCAAAGTTCGTCTGGCATCGGCTTGCAGTACTTGCGTGAGATGTACAGCGAACAGTGAACCGTCTCGTTGTGATTAAAGCTGGTGTGCTCAGTCCCTGCGGGAATCCACAGGCCCAAATGAGGCGGTGCCAGGAAAAGATCGTCGCCCGCTTGGACCTCGGTGATACCACTATACGAATAAACAAATTCGCTCCATGGGTGACGCATCACCGGATACGCCCCACGAGCTGGCATGTGCTCTGTCCGAAAGTAAATCGGCGCTGGCATCTTGTCGGCAAATGGAGGATGTCGAACGTGATCGATCTGCTTCGTTCTCTTCTTTTTCATACGATTGGCACTCCTTCACGACCCATTGGCCATTTTGCGCTATATGTCGTGAAGTGGCAATCAATACACTAGATCATGCTCGACTAGAAACAAGGAATAAGAGAATGAGAAAGCAAGTCGACGCCATGGCCACGGCTATTATGATGCTGCTGTGTTTGACATGGGGTCTGCAACAATCGGCCATCAAAGCGGTATCGGGCGAGATGGCGCCTCTTTTACAAATCGCCGTCCGCTCCGGAGGAAGTGCCGCATTGGTCTGGTTAGTAAGTCGTTACCTCTTTCGAGACCAGTGGCTCAACGGTGTCGCTTGGCGGTCAGGCTTGGTTGTTGCGTTGTTGTTCTCTGGCGAGTTCCTCTTAGTTGCCGTAGGCCTGCGTTGGACGACGGCGTCGCATATGGCGATGTTCCTCTACACATCTCCTTTGTTCGCGGCAATCGGTTTGCACTTGGTTCGCCCGGAAGAACGACTGAACCTGTGGCAGTGGCTGGGAGTTTTGATTGCTTTCGGCGGTATCGTACTCACCTTCTCCGCGCCACAAGAGGTAACCACAGCCAGTCCCACAGCACCCAATATGCTCTTGGGTGACTTCATGGGACTCTGTGCAGGAGCGGCCTGGGGGCTCACGACGGTGGTCCTGAGGACGAGTCGTCTGAACGATGCTCCTGCAGCACAAACGCTTTACTATCAGCTCGCTGGAGCATTCCTTGCGTCAATCGTTGTTGCCTTAGTCACGGGAAAGATGGGCATCACCATCACGCCACTCCTCGTTATGAGCCTTAGCTTTCAAACCATCGTCGTGGCGTTTATGAGCTACTTGGTTTGGTTCTGGCTCCTGCGACATTATTTAGCGAGCCGTTTAGGTGTCTTATCATTAATGACACCGCTTTTTGGCATTGCGTTTGGAGCCATCTTACTTCGGGAACCGCTCACCTGGGCGTTTCTCGCTGGCGGATCTTTTGTGCTTGGCGGGTTGGTGCTGGTCAGCCGCGGCAAGGGCCGAGGCACATTCAAAGTGGTCGACGACTGCCAGGAGAAGGCTGTTAATGTACAGCCGGCGATTGAAGTGGTATCTGCTTGTCGCTCGGCAACCGGCGTCGAACGAGGGTCGTTTGCTAGCAACCAAGAAGATCTAGCGAAGACTACGCTTTAGCATTTCGAGTTCAAGTTCCATCAAGCGAACCTTGTCTTGGTGGAACCGCTGGAGAAGTGCTTTTTCTTCATTCAGATTCTTGAGTTCTTCCTCTGCTTCGACGTGAGCGACTTTGACGAACTCTAACTGTCCAAAAAGTGGGCCCGAGTATTTGAACTTGGTGAACTGTTCATACTCGTTCAGTTGTCGCTCCAGCGACTCGATCCGGGCCTTGGCCACTTTGATCTTCGAATCGAGTAGGCGTCGCTGAAGCGGGTACTCTTGTCCTTCGTAAAGCTTGATCCGCAATTGGGCCGCTTCGATTTCAGGAGATACTTGCTGCGACGGTGCGGCCTGGGCGACCAGACAGACTACGAAAAGCATCTTTAGAACAACGATACAAACGGTCGGGATGCGGACCAGCAGGCGGTAATTCACGGCGAAAGATCCTGAAAAGAGCGTCAAGGTGTTACTTTCCAGCCTAATTACCGGCCAAGAAAGCTCAACTGCTTGCGGTAACCCAAGCTCTATCAGCCGTTTCCGTAAATCGAATGCCGCCCTATAATCTCCCTAATTGAATCGCCACCGCGGGAGTTGCCGAGGAAAACCATGTCGGAAACGTATAAAATTCTGATCGCCGACGACAATCAATCGAATGTCGAACTACTGGAGGCCTACCTGGCCAACATCGATTGCGATACTGAAATCGCCGTCAACGGCCAAGATACGCTCGACAAAGTGGCCAGTTTCAAGCCAGATTTGATTTTGCTCGACGTGATGATGCCCAAATTGAGCGGTTTCGAGGTGTGCAAGCAGCTCAAAGCCGACCCGGCGACGAAGGGCATCATGATTCTGATGGTCACCGCGTTAAACGAGCTTGGCGATATCGAACGGGCTGTATCGGCCGGAACAGACGATTTCCTATCGAAGCCGGTCAACCGAATCGAGCTGACGAAACGCGTCGAAAACATGCTTCGCTTGAAAAACGTCGAGAATGAGAACGAACGGCTTCGTCAGTACATCGAACAGATGGAGAACAGCCGAGCTTAGCTCGGTGTACTGCGAGAGCGTCTCAAAGCTTATTGCCCCTCTCCCGGGAGGGGCTCATTGCCAACAAAGGCGGAATCACCCCCACTGGTTTCTCACTTGATTCTCCGCCACGGAAACTCTTGCCTTGTTTCTCGCGCAACTCAAGGAGTATCCTAGAGGGGGTGCTTGTTTGTTTTGGCGAGGATTGATCGATGCCTTGGAATAACCGGCTTTGCCGATTGAACGCTGCGGTCTGCCTATTTCTGATTGGTTCGCTGACCGCTTCATCGGTCCATGCGCAATCGACCACGCCTGCAACGCCGCAGGTCGATCAACTTATCAAACAGCTCGGCGACCCCAACTTCATGGTGCGTGAACGAGCACAAACCGAACTCGCTCGGATGGGCGTCACGGCATTCGACCAGTTGTTTGGCGCGATGCGAGATAACGATCTCGAAGTTGCTCGCAGAGCTCAGTACCTCATCCGTAGTGTCGAGATTGAATGGACACGACCTGAGTTCTCGGAAGAGGTGAACTCGTATCTGAATCGCTATGGCAACTTAAACACCGACAACCGCCGCAGCCGCATCGGGGAATTGGGGCGTCTACATTCGATCGATGCCCTGAGCGCGCTATGCCGCATCAGCCGTTATGACGTTTCGGAAGCCATCTCAAAAGAAGCTGCCCTTGCTGCCGCGATTCAATTCCAAGGTGCCCAAGGGGAAGAGAAGGAAAACATCGCTAAGGTCATCACCGAGCGAATAGGGGATAGTCCGCGTACCGGGCCAAGCTGGCTGAAGATCTTCCGCAAGAGTTTGGATCAACCAGAGGAAGCCGCTAAACAGTGGCAAGTGCAAGTCGATAAAGAAATCGACCTATTCACGACGCGGCCCGCTCTCACTAGTCAGCAAACGGTCTTAGACCTCGTCCGGTGGCAAGTCGATCAGCTTCGCTCGGACGGACAACAGGAAGAAGCCCTCGCCGCAATGCGTGACGTGATCCGGATCAGCACAAAGTTCTCGGAGAGTGAACTAATCGATCTGACGACGTGGTTTCTCGATCGGAAGGGGCCTTCGGTTGTCTCGGAATTGGCCGCGATGCATGCTGAAAAGCATCCTGTTCCTGACGACAAAGTCATGGGCGGTCCCTTCGGCGATAATCCTTCGCTACTTTACCTTCTCGCCGAAGCGGAGCTGGTTCAAAACAATATTGAACTTGCCAATCAATATGCCGATGCCGCATTGGCGTTGTTCCCCGAATCGTTTGATAGCCACTACCTGACGGCGCAGTCGCTTCAGGAACGTGGCTGTTTCCGTTGGAGCCGCAACGAGTATCAGTACGTGATTGATAGCAATCCGATCGATGATCGGGTTGGAATCTTCGCACGCGTGCAATACGCAGAAATGGAGCACGATCACGGCGACTCGAAGCGAGCTATGGAAATCATGTGGCCGTGGGTGGAAGTGGCGGAAAAGAAGGGCTCCGGCAATCGCGATCCATTCGGGGGCCGCGAACTCGACGAAGTTAACGGTGCATCTCTAGCTCGGGCCTATCTGTTCCGCGCTTCCTACCGAGAAAAGCAAGGCAAGTTCAAGGAAGCTCAAGAGGATCTCTTGAAAGCGCTGAAGCACGACGAAGACGAAGCAGACGTGCTGATCGCAGCCTATCGACTCGGCAAGAAAGATGAGATGTGGCGAACCAAGGCCAAGGAACACATTGATCACACCATCGCGTTCTACAAGCCGTATATCGAGCGTTTCCAGAAACAGTACGAGTTCTTCAAAGAGAACCGCCGTGGTGACGACATCATGGGCGCTCAGTCAAGCCAGATGGCCCGCTATTGCAACCAATATGCTTGGCTTGTGGGCAATACCTATGGCGACTTCGATCACGCGATCGCGGCTAGCAAGCTTTCCCTCGACTTGCAGCCTGGCAACGGCGCCTATCTCGACACCCTAGCGCACTGCTATGCCGCGAAAGGGGACTGGGAGCAAGCCTATAAATGCCAACGTCAGGCCGTTCAGCAGATGCCACATTCCGGCATGGTTCGTCTAAAGTATCTTGAGTTCGCCGAGCAATGTAAGAAGCACAAGATCGAAATCCAACCACTCGATCTACCGTCCAGCCCAGACACCCATTTCCCCGATTTCATGAAAGACGGAGGAAAGTGAGTTCGTCGCTTGTGACGCCGCTGCCTGACGAACCGGTACAGCCGCGACGATGGGCGTTTCACGTGCTAATGCTGGCGATATCGTTGCCGGTGATTGGACTCTCGTTTCTGCTTTACCTCGATGGTCCGACGCATGTCGTGATCCCCTGGTTCGATATGCCGCTGCCGCCGAGTTGTGGTATGCAGCGAGTCCTTGGACTCGATTGCCCTGGCTGTGGTCTGACACGTAGCTTCATTGCGTTGGCCCATGGTGACCTTAACGCTTCGCTAGCGTTTAATCCCGGCGGGTTCCTGGTCTTCGGCTTAGCACTATTTCAGATCCCATATCGAATTGCCCAGCTGTACCGAGTTTGGTTGGGAGAAAAACCTTGGGATCTGACAACGATGTCACTATGGTTCTGGTCGTTGATTGGCGTCGTACTGATCTTCCAGTGGGTTGTCAAAATGGTTCTGTGACTTTCCAACGTTGCGTGCCACACCTCGAAAGATAATAGACATGGATCATACACTCACCATTGGCGACACTCGGTTCTTCGTTCGCACGGAAGGGAAAGGAAGCCCCTTGCTCTTGGTCCATGGTTTTCCGTTGGATCATCACATGTGGGACGCAGTGATCCCTCAACTGGCCGCCAAGCATCTGGTCATTGCACCCGACCTACGAGGTTTCGGTAAGTCAGAGGGGCACGTTGAAATTGCCCCAATGGAGTTGCTGGCCGACGACTTGGCTTCGCTTCTCAATGCCCTTGAGGTTACCGCCCCCATCACATTTTGCGGGCTTAGCATGGGAGGTTACATCGGCTGGCAGATGTGGCGGCGCCACTCCGATCGACTCGCCCGATTGATTCAACTCGACACGCGGGCCGCCGCCGACAGCGAAGTACAGGCGCGAGCACGAGGCGTAAATGCAGAACATGTACTTGCTAACGGAATGAGCGAAGTCCCTCAAGCGATGCTGCCCAAGCTGCTTAGCGAAAAGACCATTGAAAACCAGCCCCAGGTTGCCGATTCGCTACGGGATATTATTTTGCGACAAGACCCTCGCGCTGCGGCCGCAGCTCAACGAGGCATGGCGCAACGTCCCGATGTTACCAACTGGCTTCCTGAAATCTCGCTACCCACGCTAGTACTCTGCGGAAGCGACGACGGCATCAGTCCTCCGGCTGAGATGCAAGCATTCGCCAAAAGGATTCCAGGTGCCCAATTTCTCGAGATTCCAAACGCCGGACACATGGTCCCAATGGAAGATCCCAACGCGACTGTGGAAGCCATACTGGAATTTTCCAGTCGAGCAAATTAGCAGGCAGACGCCTAACCGCAAAAGCAACTTGCAGCGTTAGCCGGGAAGGCGGAAATAGGTTTCCGTTTTAACGATTGCATTGTCGTCGGGAAACGTATGAAACGCCTGGATAAAGACACTGCGGTTGCGTGTTTCAGCATTCATGTAGCTAACCGCACCCAAATTCATGCGGCCACTGGAATCGAACTCGTGAACAAGCCCAACCTTGCGATCATCGTTGCAGAGCTCCCGCTGACACATTCGAAACAGCTTGTTCGAGACCCCTTCCAGCTGGAAGGTGGTTTGATAGCGGATGCCACCATGGCACTCAAACTGATCGCCCCGTCGGCCTTTAATCTGGTAGGCCATGATTCGACGCTTAGTTGGTAGCGATTGATGCGCCGATGTGCAGACTTCCGTGAGCGTTAGTCCTTCGTGCCGCCAAGTGAGAACGTGGCCGCAATTGGTGATATCCATCTTCAGAGTGTACCCTCCCCGCTCGACTGTTCGCGACTGAAAGGTTTCGAACAATTCGGGGTGAAGTGGCCTCGTGTATAACTGGAAGGCCAGCTCGGCAACTCTGGGACGAATAGATAGCAACGAGAACTCCTTCTAAAAGCAATTCGGCCGAGATCCTCCTGACCTCGACGGTCTTTGACAAGCGATGATTAAGCCATCATCTCTCAAGCATACTTCGCATGTCCGACCTTGATTATAAACGGGTCGCAAATTCCCGAGGAATACTGTTTTTTGCGATGCCTGAAATTGATTATTTACCGCACGTTTTTTTTCGCAAGGACTTGACTTTGCACATTCGGCTGGCGTCCACTCGGCAACAAATCGCGAAATAGGAATCTCAGTTTGCCCTATTCTTGCTCGTGTGGGAATGTCAAGTTTTTTGCGGTTTGGAAGTGCGACAGCTTGCTATCGGAAAGCCGATTTTCGACTTAGAATATAACTTTCCTTGTTTTCCCAAAAAATGTACGCGGTTTCTTCTCTGACGCTGCTTTCTGCGCCCCAAGCAGCCGCCAGCTGGGGACTCGGTCTACAACTTAAACGCCGCTCTTCGATTCATTATGACCGTATCTGACTTCACGAAGCTTGCCGAAAATTCCTCGGAAGCAAGCGAGTGGCTTTCGCAACTGAAAATTGTCGACGTGGCGCGCGGACGTGAAAACTTAAACAGTTTCGTCCGTCTGAACTTGCCGCTTGATCTGCAAGCGTTCTTGTGCAGCAAACTGGCCGAAGCCTTGCCTGGCTGTAGTGACCCGGATATGGCTTTGAACAATCTGGAACGGTTGTTCACTCGCAGTCGAAGTCCGCTGAGCCTGGCGGCAACCTTCGAACGTGATGCTTCCTCGCTGAATACGTTGGTTCGCATCTTCAGCACGAGTCAAAGCCTGAGCGATCAAATTGTCACCGATCCGGAAAGCTTCGAGCTCGTTCGCATCACCGATGGCCAACCGGCAGCACGCCAGTACCTCGTCGACGAAATCGTGGCCGAAGTGAATGCCCTGCATGAAGAGCAAGCGATTATGAAGGCGCTACGTCGTTACAAACGCCGCGAGACCTTGCGTATTGCTTACGGCGACTTGATCTGCAATCAAAACATTGAGACTGTTACTCGGCAGATTTCTTTCCTGGCCGATGCTCTGATCGAAGCAGCCGTTCAAGCCGCTTTCAAATTGGTCTCTCTCCGCTTTGGTAAACCTGCCGCGCGCAGTAGTCGCAACGGACGCTCCGGTTCGCCCCGATTCACGGTGCTGGCGTTGGGTAAGCTTGGTGGTTCCGAGTTGAACTACTCAAGCGACATCGATCTGATGTTTCTCTACGACGGAGATGGCAACACCGACGGTGAAAAGTCGATTACCAACAAGGAATACTTCGAGCGAGTCGGCCAGCGTCTGATGAAGCTGTTGACGGAGCCAACCGAACTAGGGACACCTTATCGAATCGACATGCGACTACGCCCTGAAGGAAGCCATGGCCCGTTGATCAACAGCTTGGAAGGGGCACTGCATTACTACGACATCATGGGACGTACTTGGGAACGACAAGCGTTCGTCAAAGCACGTACCTGTGCGGGCGATACGGCGCTCGGAGACGAGTTCCTGCAGAAGCTGGAACCATGGATCTACCAGCGTTACTTGAGCCGTGCTGACATCACCGGAATCAAGGCGCTCAAGCGTCGAATTGAGAAGCGCGCCACGGCAGCTGGTGCGGCCGATGCTAACGTGAAGACCGGTCATGGCGGCATCCGTGATATCGAATTCGTCATTCAGTTCCTTCAACTGCTCAACGGTGGCGACCTTCCGCAAATCCGCACGCAAAACACGCTGGAAGGAATTCGCACGCTGGAAGAAGTTGGCTGCCTAACTCTGCAAGAGCGGACCATCCTGAAAGACAACTATAGTTTTCTTCGCAAGCTTGAACATCGTTTGCAAATCATGTTCGATCTGCAGACGCATTCGCTGCCGCCTGATCCACACGAGCGGACTAAGCTGGCACTACGAATGGGTTACAGCGATAGCCCGCAGGACGCCGCGCTAGACCAATTCCAAGCCGACTTCGCGGAGAAGACCGAAATCAACCGGAAGATTCTCGATCACCTACTGCACGACGCCTTCCCTGACGAAGAAATTACCGCTCCTTCGGTCGACCTCGTGCTCGACCCCGAACCGACCGCGGACTCCATCGACGAAGTCCTTTCCGACTTCGGCTTCCACGATCCGAAGACCGCGTACGAAAACTTAATGGCCCTCACGCGGGAACGCGTTCGTTTCCTATCAACGCGTCGCTGTCGTCACTTTCTCGCAGCGATCGCACCTCAGCTTTTGGAAGCGATCTCGCAAACGCCGGATCCCGACTCGACCTTGGTCAACCTATCTCAGGTCAGCGATTCCTTGGGTGGCAAGGAAGTACTGTGGGAGCTATTCAGTGCCAATCCAGCCACGTTGCATTTATACGTCCGCTTATGTGCTGGGAGCCCTTACCTGTCGAACGTGCTCATCAGTAACCCAGGGATGATCGACGAGTTAATGGACTCGCTAATGCTCGATCGCCTTCCAAGCCGGCGTTCTCTCGAAGAGATGCTATTGGAATTGTGCCGTGGTGCGGAAGACATCATGCCGATCCTGCATAGCTTTAAGAATCTGATGCACTTGCGAGTGGGTGTCCTCGATACGCTTGGCAAGAAAGATCTCGGCGGACGCTTGCAAACACTTTCGGACGTTGCGGAGGTGTGCTTGCACCAAATCGTGTTCCGCGAGTATCGGCAACTGGTTGCTCGCTTTGGTGAGCCTCGCTTGGCCGATGGCAAACCGTGCGACTTGATTATTTTGGGCTTGGGCAAGATCGGCGGCGCTGAGCCGAACTATCACAGCGATCTCGACATCATCTTCGTTTACGAGGGAAATGGCCACACGGTTCTCGATGCGCGGAGCCGTGGAGGAAGTAGCACCACGAACCAACATTTCTTCGGCCAATTGGGACAGCGCATCATCAAAAGCGTGAACGAACTCGGCCCCTACGGACGACTGTACGAACTTGATCCTCGTCTTCGCCCAACCGGCAAGAGCGGGCCGATGGCCGTTACCCTGGAAGATCTCTACAACTATCACGCCAAAGGGCAGGGGGAGTTATGGGAGCGCCAGGCGCTTACCAAAGCCCGCCCAATATTCGGCTCAGCCGATGGCTGCGAGTCGGCTAACAAAACCATTCGCGAAGCGATCACTTGCCAACCCTGGAAGACATCGGACGCCGACGAGATTCGCAAGATGCGAGCTCGCATGGAAGAGACCGCCTCGAAAAATAACATCAAACGAGGACCTGGTGGAACAGTCGACATCGAGTTCGTGGTTCAGATGCTACAGATGAAGCATCTGTCTGAAAGTCCAGAGATCTTAGTTCCCAACACGCTGGATGGACTTCGGCTGCTTTACGAAAAGGGTTACCTTGCCAAGGAGGATCACGACCACTTTGTCAAAGCCTACGAATTCCTGCGTATGGTCGAAGCCCGCTTGCGATTGATGAATACAACGGCCCGGCACGACCTTCCGGAAGAACGTCTGGAAGTCGCCAAGCTGGCTTACCTGCTGGACTACGCGGACCCAGCCACACTGCTGAAAGAATGCCGCCAGATGACTCGCGAAACACGTCGCCGCTTCGATCAAATCTTCGCTGCGGCCGGAGCAGGATAGGGGATGTGCTTTCGTTATGCCTCGCATCTACGAATACGTCGGCCCGCAAGAGATTCGCGAAAGGTCCCATAATTCTCCACCTGGCGTACCGATCTACTCCAAGCAAGGGCTTCTTAACTGGTTTCATGACCATCGGGAAGATCTCGATCAGGCGAACCAGTTGGTGGCGACATTTGTCATCGATCTGAAAGGAGAACTTCTTCTCGCGCCGCGCCAATCGGAGCATGTCGCCTGTGCGGGTGGCGCCCCGGTGCGAAGCGCCGGAGAGATCACCCTGACAACGAAGGGTGAAGTGTTCGAGATCAGTAACCAATCGACGGGTTACTGTCCTGAACCTGAGTCTTGGCCAGCTTGCCAGGAGGTTTTCGAGCGGCTATCAGTAACCCACCCAGGTCATTTCACTCAGCAAATTATCTTTCGACGTTGCCCGGCTTGTCACGAACGCAACGTTGTGAAGGACGACTGGTTCGTCTGTGCGATTTGCGGCGGCGACTTACCGGAAACCTGGAACTTCTCGTCCGATGGAATCTAACCAAGACATTGAAGAATGCCTGGCAATGCTGCGCATTCATGGAGCGTCAAAGATCGATACCATCAAGGCTCTACGAGCCTTCCCATCGATCTCGTTGAGCGAAGCCAAATCAATCGTTCACAGCAGTCCTGTGTGGCAGGATGTGAAAGAACGAGACGAGGCGTTTCATCACACTTTTCGAGCTTTTCAAAGATGATTCAGAACTACATAGTAACCGATAAACACCCACAGGCATCTTAGTCATCAAGGTGCCTTTGTCAGGCTGCCGCCACCGTTCCCACACGGAAATAATGGGTAAGTCATGGCCTATTCTACCTCGGTCGCCGTTGTTCCGCCGAATCAAATCGAACGCATTCGTGAAGATCCCAACGCTATCCTCACGCCAAACAAGATCAATCCCGTTTCGCATTTGCTGGCGTATTGGATCGAAACACAACCACTCGGATCACTTCTTAGCAAAGCGATCGATGGAGGTCAGCCGTTGCACGCTGACTTTTGGCATCCGTTACGACCTCCGATGTTTCACGGCGAGACGGAGGTTGCCAGTTTAGCGCTCGACCTGACGGAGGCATGGGAAGAAATCGAAGAAGACATTCCGTCCGATGATTGGCTGCGCCATGAAATCAATTACTTGCTGGAAGCGATGAGATATGCAGTCGATACGAACGCTTGTCTGGTAACGGCCCTTGGATTTCCAGGTGGACGTGACCAACGTAGTCGCGTCCGAATTCCTTGGCTTCCGCCTGTGAAACCAGTCATTACGCAATCGATCTGGCAGAAGTGGTTAGCTCGCCTAGTTCGTTAATTAGGTCGACGACCTAGATCGCGTGCGGAAGGAGTGAGCCGCTCTTGTTGAGCTCGTGGGGCGATCATCCCTGGTCGGGATGGCCCACGGTAAAGCTGCTGCTGTGTACGTTCCGTGGCACTAAGGCGATTGCGAGACAGAATATCTCGCGTCGTTCGCTGATTGCCGATAATCGGCACGTTCATATTTCGCACTGGGTCTCGTGAAGGGAGAACGTTGCCCGCTGCATCGGTGATCCGCGCATCGCGTTTCTGCGGCAAAATCGGCAGCTTACCGGCCACATCGTACCCTTGCTCCGTTAACGCTCGTTCCACTGGATTGATCGACAACCGTTCGCGTCCGCGAAGGGGATCATAGATACCTCGGTCGGTTTGCGTCCAGCGACGGATATTACCAGTCACGTTTGTGCCTGCCGGTTCGTCGTAAATCGTCGGTGCTTCAAGATCCTCGTCATCTCGGGTCAGTGCAATGTCTTGACGAGGCATCGCCACCCGTTGAGTTCGTCCGTCGTACAGCGTATTCAACGAAAAGGGTCGACGTGGCGCGAGTTTCGGAACAGGTGGTCGCAACGGGATTTCGACCTCCGGCTCGTCAGGAATCGCGTATAAATCGGGATCCGCGGCCCAGCCGTAAGAAGATGCGTAGGTGGCGACTAACAGAAATAACAGGAGGGCCAAAAGGCCAATGAGCAGGTGTCGCATGATTCGGACTCCTTATGCTCGTGCATTAGGTGCATTACCTAATGCAGAATCAGGTTTCGCGTTGTTCAACTTCCGCTATATCGATCATATCGGCTTGGAAGGAGAGGGGAAGCACAAAGATCTTGCCATCTCCCATACGTCCGCTTCTCGCAACCGCGACAATTTTCCTTAATGTCTCTTCAACTCTAGCATCGTCTAACCAGGCGCTGATTTCGATCTTGGGCAGAAAAGTCTTGGAGTATTCGCTTTCGCTATATTCATCCAGGTAGTTCTTCTGCCGGCCAAAACCCTTCACTTCGCGGACATTCAAAGCTTCTAGCGGTGCCCGACTCAGGGTATCGAGAACCTTCTCGGCCAAATAGGGCTTCACAATGGCGATGATTTGCTTCACGTTCTTACGTTCTTCTGATTTCCGACGAAATGCCCAGAAACACCTGAAACCGGTGCTCCTATTCATCTTATCGTAAACGGGAAGCCAGGGGAGCGGCTAGTCAACTTGGGAAACTTGTTAGGACATGTTGCTAATATTACAATCGAATCTTCCCCGGTGGATAAACGCTTCCATCGTTAATTCCCTCCCCTGAAAGACCCCTCCGAACGGATGCATCCTAAGCATCTTTGGCGATGGCTCGCTCTCGGAAAACGTGCAGTCACGTTTATCCTGTTGGGATGTATGCTTGCTTGGGGAAGCGGCATATCAATTCCTATGCCGAATTTTAAGGACACCAGCACGCCGTTTATGTGCCAGGATCATGCGTGTTCTTGCCGCAACGCGCGGAATTGCTGGAATCATTGTTGCTGCTTCTCTCGTGCCGAAAAACTGGCCTGGGCAGCGAGGCAGAAGGTAGAATTGCCCGATTATTTCGACGAAATCGTAGAGCGCGAGCGTGACACTTCGTCAGAATTCTGTGGTGAGACCGAACCGCAGAAACTTGCCTGTCACGAGCATGACCATCACTGCGATCATTCCGCTCGCCAAGCAAAGTCGAAACCCAAGCTGGCAGCGGCGTGTTTCGGAACAGAAGCCGATCGGTGCGAGCCGACTTCACCAGTTGAGGATTCACCACCACTCACTCCTGTCTCGCTTACCAACGATCTTTGCTGTCGTGCGTTGGCCAGCGTTACTTTGATCTTCTCGCCAGTCCTGGAGTTGGACTTAGGGCACGGCGACCTTGTCTGCATAGCCGACGACTCCTTAGCCACAGCTAATCTTTTGCGGCCTGATTCTTTCCGCGCCGCACCTGACCCGCCTCCACCGCGGGCCTAATGTGTTTCTGCCACATTTTGAATGAGAGTGCGCTACTGCGCGCCTGGCGACTTCGCAAAGCTCCCCAATGAGCAACTGCGCGGTGACCCTATTGCTGTGTGGCTCCCCACTCTCACGAATCGCACAACACATTCTCAACAATATCCAAATAACTATGCACAAACGACAAGCTTTTACGCTGGTCGAGTTGCTGGTGGTGATTGCCATCATCGGTGTCTTGATCGCACTATTACTCCCCGCCGTACAACAGGCCCGTGAGGCAGCTCGGCGGATGTCTTGCACCAACAATCTCAAGCAATTGGGGCTGGCAATGCACAATTATGAATCGGCGCATACAGTGTTGCCTCGATTTGGCCAACGCGACGCGGACTTCTCGGTCCAGGCTCGTCTGCTTCCTTACATCGAGCAAGGCAATCTGTACAACTTGCTCGACTTCTCGCAGATCGCATTCACCGGCAGCTGGAGCGAGAAGATCCCCAATCCCAAGTTCATCGCGGCTTTCTCAACAGAGATCGACGTCTACCTTTGCCCTAGTGATCCGGCTCCAGAAAGTACCACGGTCACCACGAGCGGCGGTCCAGTTACCTATGGTGGTTTGAACTATATGGTCAGCATAGGTAGTGCGAAGGGGACGAACTACGATTTTCGTTGGACGACCGATGGTCCGTTCTACGAACCGAGTGGCTGCCGTTTTGCCAATCTGACCGATGGGCTTTCGAATACGGCACTGATGAACGAAACCGTTCGCAGCGTCGGTGCCGACGAGACATTGGCGGCTGGGCAACTTCCCAGGTTTCCGTATCAGAAGACGCTCAACGGGTCGAGTGGCGTGGGAACAAGCATGGGTTCAAAACGTGGCATGTCAGGAAGTGGAAGCCCGTGGAGCAGCTATACGGATGGCAGTGGGATGATTGCCAATGCGGATGTCGCTTCCTTTTGGAATCAATTCACCAGTTGGCGTGGTGGCGAAAGCCCAGCACTACGTGGCCGTGGCACCTCCTGGGCATTCAGCGGGGCAATTAATTCCGCCACCAATGGCTACCTAAGCCCCAATAGTCGGACGCCGGATGTGGTCACTCACTTCACTGGCTATTTCGCAGCCCGCAGCTTCCACCCTGGCGGAGCCGAGGTGTTATTCGGCGATGGCTCGGTTCGCTTCTTGAGCGACACAATCGACTTGCCCACGAACCGCAGTCTCTATAGCGGAAGTGGTGGGGAAGTGATTGGCGAATATTAATTACTGACTTACTCCATATCTCTCAACTACATCTCAAAGACTTAATCATGAAAAAAACACTTACTACGTTGGCCATGGTTGCAATGACCGCAGTTTCCGCTTCGGCACACGATACGTGGGTCGAAACCAATACGGGGATCGTACGAACGGGCGATGCCATTTACATCGATTTGAAACTCGGAAATCATGGCAACGAGCATCGTGATTTTAAGATGGCGAGCAAAGCCAACCCAGCTGATGGAACTTGGGACGTCGTCACTCCGTCAGGCAAACAGTTTGATTTGACCAGTGTCGCCGTCGACCTAGGTTACGCCCCGAAAGAAGGTTTTTGGAATGCGAAGTATGTGGCGGATACGGCCGGTTTGTATGCTGTATCGCACACGCGCGATCAAGTCGTAAACCACGGACATCCCGTTCGCAGCATTAAAAGTGGGAAGACCTTCTTCATCGTCAGTGATAGCCTTGCTCAAGTCCCCAGCGACTTGACCGGTTTTAATAAACCACTGGGGCATGATCTGGAACTGGTTCCCACCGAGAATCCGGTCGCTCCACTCGGACCTGGCAAGCCGATCTCCGTGAAGCTTTTGTTTCATGGCAAACCACTGGCGAACACACGAGTTTCGTTCATCCCACGCCGGGAAACGTTGAAAGAGGGTTTTGACGAAACATATGAACGAAAAACGAACCAGCAAGGAGAGGCGAGTTTCACGCCGAAAACAGGCGACCAGTATTTGGTCGTAGCCCACGTGAAGCAGCCGGAAGCGAAAGGAGAAGGCTACGACGAAACGGCCTACAGCGCGACGCTGTTGGTGATTGTGCCGGAGCGTTGTCCTTGCTGCGGCGAGTAACCCAAAGAATCGTCCCTCTCTTCGAACTGAGGAGAGGGACCTTCTTTTGCATTATCAGCATGCCACTTATTGCGGTCTCACAACTAGCCGTCAGTCCTGTTGATATCTGGCAAATCTGTTCGATCGAAGTTTCGCTGATCGTTGAAACTTCGGTATCCGCGGTTCTTTCACCGGATTTATGTCTTGCCAGCAGTGATACCATTCGAGAAAAATGCTGGAATTCAGCTGGCCGGAAAGCCGATCGCTTTACAGTCTTCGGCGACTCTGTCACGATGAATACTCGGCCGCACCAGCTTGCGGTCTTATTTGGTTTCTTGATTCGTAAAAGGATGTCCGGATGGCCAAGTCCTACACTAAGCATCAGCAAAATATCATTAAGCGGTATTACGACAACAAGGACGCCATTGCGACGCAGAAGCTGCAAGAAAACATCACCGAGCTCTACCTGGCAGAAGGTAAGAAGCGGGCCACCGTCTGGAAGCGGATTATCGGCCATCTTGAGAAGCTGGAAGTTCCCAAACAACAGATCGACCATTTGGTCAAATCGGACGACGCGACCTTGGTTGCCAAGTACCTCGAACGATTGATGGCCAAGGAAACTTAAGCAGCACGCGGCATTATGGCAGACTCCTGGAGCTTTTTTTCCGCCGGACAGTTTACGTTCGGTTGTGGTTCTCGGCACGAACTTGGCAAACACGCGGTCCGACGAGGTTATCGCAAGCTGTTGATCGTTACCGATTCGACGCTCGCGGGCCTCGGTCTGGTACAGCCGCTGCACGACGACTTGAGCGAGCATGGCGTGCAAGTCGAAGTCTTCGACGGCAGTGCCGCCGAGCCGGACCTGTCGATCGCCGAGAACGCTGCGCTCACGGCGAGAACGTTCCAGCCCGATGCTATTTTAGGCCTCGGAGGCGGCAGCAATATCGATCTGGCGAAGGTAACCTCCGTCCTCGCAACGCACGGAGGTCGGCCGCAAGATTTCTTTGGCTGGGACAACGTACCAAACCCAATCATTCCTGTGATTGCGATGCCAACCACGGCCGGTACCGGAAGCGAAGTATCGCAATCGGCTGTGCTGACCGATAGTCAATCGAGTATGAAGGTCAGTATTCTCAGCCAATTCATGCGGCCAGCGCTAGCTCTTGTCGATCCTGAGCTTACTTATACCTGCCCGAAGCAGGTCACTGCAGATAGTGGTATCGATGCATTGACCCATGCGGTTGAAGCTTATCTCTCCAAAGATGCCGCCGAAATCGCTGCTCAGCCGGGCGAAGCCATCCCGTACAGTGGATGCACACCGATTGGGGAACTGATGGCAGAAGAAGCGATTGCCCTGGTTGCTCGTTACCTGCCAGCTGCTGTGCACGAACCAGAAAACAAGGTCGCTCGCGAGAAGATGGCGTTGGCAGCGTCGTTGGCGGGGCTCGCATTTTCGAATTGCGGCGTCGCGGTAGTCCACGCACTCGAATACCCAATCGGGGGTCGCGTTCATTGCAGTCACGGAGCGGGTAACGGCTTACTATTGCCGTACGTGATGCGTTACAACCTACCGAAGCGGGAAGCGAAACTGGCTCGGATTGCGGAGCTCTTCAATCCGATCGGCGACCATGGCAGCGATATGGAGGCTGCTTTGGTCGCGATTCGTGAAGTGGAACAATTGAAAAGCTTTATCGGTATCCCTGAGAGGCTGACCTCGCTTGGCGTAACGGAAGAGATGTTGCCCGAATTCGCTGACAAATCAATCGCCATCAGTCGGCTGATGAACATCAATCCGCGGACGCCCACGCGTGATGACCTGCTTAAGATTCTCCAGGAAGCCCTTTGATCCGCTGGTTGTTCCAGACTCGCGATTGGCATAGAACGTATGGTTCGCATTCCGTGCTTGTTGGCTGAGCGAGCTATCTGAGGAGCAAACGATCTTCGATCCTGTTCGCTTGCCTGGCTTTCGACGCTCAACCTAGCTTTCTCTCACCCCAAGAGACAGCGCCTTTGAGATATCTATGTTCCGCTACGCAATTTGTAACGAGACCTACCAAGACTGGCCGTTTGAAAACGCCTTGTCGCATGCCAAAGAAGCTGGCTACGATGCGATTGAAATCGCGCCTTTCACGCTAGCCTCAACGGCCTACGATGTGACGGACAAGATGCGAGGTAAGATCCGCGAAGAAATCGTCGATGCGGAACTGGAAGTCGTGGGTCTGCACTGGCTGTTAGCGAAGACTGAGGGTTTCTACCTGACCACGCCCGATGACGACGTCCGTCGGCGCACGAGTGACTACTTCTGCGAGCTGGCCCGTCTTTGTCGTGATCTGGGGGGCAGCATCATGGTGCTTGGAAGCCCCCAGCAGCGGAACCTGCTGCCGGGTGTCAGCGAATCGGAAGCGATGCGTTTGGCGGCCGATTGCATTCGACGTGCGATGCCCACCTTAGAACAGTGCGATATAACTCTAGCTCTCGAGCCACTCGGTCCTGCTGAAGGTGATTTCTTAAATACGGCCGAGAAGGGGATGGAGTTAATGGATCTGATTGATTCTCCCAACTGCAAAATCCATCTCGACGTCAAAGCCATGTCGGCCGAAGAAAAACCGATTCCGCAAATCATTCGAGAAACGGCCCCGAATATCGCGCACTTTCACGCAAACGATCCAAACAAACGCGGCCCAGGCATGGGTGACGTCGATTTCGTCCCTATCTTCCAGTCCTTAAAAGAAGTTGGCTACGACGGATGGGTTTCGGTCGAGGTATTCGACTACGAGCCTGGTATTGAATCGCTGGTAAAAGACAGTATCGCCTATATGCGTCAGTGTGAGTCGGCGGTCGTCTAATAAGTCACGTTCCTTGGCCTCCTAATCAGTTTCCGACGATGCAGCAATATCTCGACCTAATGCGGCGCATCCTAAACGAAGGCGCCGAGAAGCACGATCGAACCGGTACCGGCACGCTCAGCGTGTTTGGTCATCAAATGCGTTTTGATCTTTCCCAGGGATTCCCCGCAGTCACAACCAAGAAGCTGCATCTGCGGTCAATCATTCACGAGCTGCTCTGGTTTCTGCAAGGGGACACGAATATTCGCTACCTTCGTGAGAACAAGGTCTCGATCTGGGATGAATGGGCAGATGAAGAAGGCAACCTTGGCCCAGTCTACGGTAAACAATGGCGAAGCTGGCTCACACCTAGCGGTGAGTCGATCGACCAGATGTCGCAGTTGATTCAACAGATCAAAACGAACCCTGATTCACGGCGGCTGATCGTTTCCGCCTGGAATGTGGCCGATGTGCCGAACATGGCGTTGCCGCCGTGCCATTTGCTGTTTCAGTTCTATGTGGCCAACGGTAGGCTTTCGTGCCAGTTGTATCAACGCAGCGCGGATGTCTTCTTAGGAGTTCCATTTAACATTGCTTCGTACGCATTATTGACGATGATGATTGCTCAGGTCACCGATCTCGAACCGGGCGACTTCGTGCATACCTTTGGCGATGCCCATCTTTACCTGAATCACTTGGATCAAACTAAGCTCCAGCTTTCTCGCGATCCACGTCCCTTGCCAACGATGAAGATCAATCCTGAGGTCAAAGACCTTTTCGCGTTTCGGTTCGAGGACTTCGAGCTGCAGAATTATGAGCCGCATCCGCACATCTCAGCTCCGGTTGCCGTATGAGAATCTCGATGATTGTCGCCGCCAGTCAGGACTGGGTCATTGGCCGAGACGGGGACATGCCGTGGCGTTTGTCCAGCGATTTAAAGAGGTTCAAAAGCCTCACGATGGGGCATCCCATGATCATGGGACGCAAGACCTACGAGTCGATTGGACGCCTGCTACCAGGTCGGACCACAATCATCGTGACGCGCGATCCAGAGTATGTGGTTGAAGGCGCTGTGATCGCCCATACCATTGGTGAAGCAATCTCGGCCTGTGAAGAAGCGGACGAGGCTTTTATCGTCGGCGGAGCCGAAATCTACCGAGCAACACTTCCCTGGGCGACGCGACTTTATCTGACGAAAGTCCATGCCTTGATCCCGGACGGGGATACACATTTTCCACTGGTCAACTTCGCCGAGTGGGAGCTCGAATCGTCCGAGGAGATACCAGCAGACGAGAAAAACCTCTACGCAACTCGGTTCGAGATCTGGGATCGGTTACCGGTCGCCGATTAGCGTTTGAACTACTTAGTGCTGGTCTGCTTCAGACGTCGTCCCTTGGCCGTACTTGGGGCACTCGTTAGCGGGTTCTCTGCTCCTACCAAGGGATCGCCGACCTCAACCTTGTCGAGACGTTCACCCACTTGTTTCGCATAGTCAGGCGAGAGTTCATAACCTAAGAATTGGCGCCCCAATTTCTTGGCCGTGATGAGGGTCGATCCGCTGCCGGCGAATGGGTCCATCACCACTTCGCCTTCGTTCGAGCTGCACTTTATGATTCGACCCAGTAGTTGCTCTGGCATCTGGCAGCCATGAAACCCGGCGCGTTCTTTGAAGGTACCGGCGACACGGGGGAAGTACCAGGTATCTTCTTCACTACTGAAGCTTTCGGGCGCATCTTGTGGTCGAAGAATCCAAGTATCGTCCGGCACCCGCCCCTTCGGATTGGCTCGCTTATCGCCGTAAACGAGCATCCTGGCGCTGGGCACTCGGACTTCCGTATCGTTGAACGTGAACTTCTTGGCGTCTTTCGTAAAGTAAAAGATGTGAGCGTGACTGCGTGTGAATTTACTTTTGCAATGAACGCCAAACGTGTAGTACCAAACCACCCAATTACGACAATGAAAGCCAAGCGTGCGCGTCGCCAGAACTTTTAGCTCGGCGGCGAATTCATCTCCGATTGCCAGCCAAAATGCTCCTGTCGGCTTCAGCACGCGATGAACTTCTTTCATCCATGCCTCACTCCAATCGAGATACTCATCGACCGAGCGGCGGTCGTCGTAGACGTCGTACTTATACCCGATATTGAAAGGGGGATCCGCGAAAGCCAAGTCGATCGAGCCTTCCGGAAGCTTCTTCATCTGGGCGATACAATCGCCGGTGGTTACTCCCGAAGCAGGGATCTCAAGAGGCTTCGCCATGGCAGCCCTCCTTGGCGGTGATGTTTCTACGAAACAGGCATTTTAATCAGTTCCCCAGTGTAAAGGCAGTCGTCACGCCGCGCAATCCTGTCAATGGAGGCGATCGCGCCGTTTCTTTGCCTCAAATAGCCCAAGACAACGCACCAAAGACGCTGTTGGAGTTCCGTCTGAGCAGAAACCTTGCGGCTTTCGAGATCAGGGAGTTGACCCACCAATATTGGTAGGTGATGTTAGTAATTATGACGTCGTTGACGGGTTCTCTTCTCCCGAGACGTTGCGCGGCGAAGCACTTTACCTGGAAATGTCCTGACATGAGCGATGCCACTACCGATTTGGTTCACCAAACTCTCACCGATGATGTCCTGGTCCTGACTCCCCAGGTCGACCAAATGCGCGAGACCGATGTCTGTTATGCCGTCCGCGATGGAATGACGCACTTCGTACAGAATATCGAGCATCGTCGCGTCGTCATTGATATGAAAAACGTCACTTTCGTCAGCAGTACTGGCATTTTGGCGTTTCTAAATCTGCGGCGTTCCGTTCCGAACTCCGACGAACGGATCATTTTCTGCCATCTCTCAGACGACCTACTAGGCATGTTTCGGATTTGCAAACTGATCTCAGACGATCCTCAGAATCCCACTCCATTCCGAAACGTCGACACGCTAGAAACGGCGATTTCGGAAGCCTGATGTCTGACAGATGGACGTTAAATGACGTCCTCATCGGCAAATGGAGAGTTGCGGGGATGACTTTTCATTTGTAGCCTTATACTCAGACGAACCTATTCTTCCAGGCCTGGTGGAGGTCGCCATCCTTTGCGAGGACGGCCTCACTCGCCTACGTTTTTATAAGTAAGGCCTCCCACCCTCATGCCCGACCTCCTGCTCGAAGCCGTTAACCCAGTACTGCCGTCCCGCGACGTGAAGCAGTCGATCCAGTTTTACTGTGAAAAACTCGGGTTTAAACTTTCGTTTCAAGATGCCGACGATCCTCGCTATGCGGCCGTCACACGTGACCGGGTTGAGATTCATCTTCGCTGGCACGATGCTTCCAGTTGGGATCGAGTTGAGCGTCCGAACATTCGCATCGCCGTTTGCGACGTCGAACATCTTTACAGCGTGTTCCAACCACTGGGAATCTTCGCTTCCGATACCACACTCCGCGATACGGCCTTCGGCACAAGGGAATTCGGTTTCTTTGATCCGGATGGCAACTTGTTGACGTTTTACTCGGACCTCGGGCAGTAGAAACTCAATTTCACGTGCCCCTGTCCTTCCAACTGGAGAGGTCCGCCTGAGCATACGATGACCCATCCTCCGGTCCCACAGATATCGTGGACAAGACGTTTGCTCTACCTTGGCTGCGCAGCATTTTTCTTCAGCCTGGCCGTGCTCGGGATGATCCTGCCAATTGTCCCGGCGACCCCTTTTCTGCTAGTGACCAGCTACTTTCTCGTGCGGTCATTTCCAAAGCTGAACGACCTTTTGCTCGATATGCCGTACTTCGGTCCCATTTTGTACGACTGGGAGGTCCGCAAAGGAATCAAGGCCAGCGTTAAGCTTCAAGCGATTGCCACCGTTGTTTTGGGGTGGGGGATCTCGATCTGGCTTTTTCCGATTCCTGTGTGGGCTTTGGTGATCATGGCCGTTCTGGTCACAATCGGGATCTTGGTGATCTACCGAGTACCAGAGCCGCGCGATCCATTGGAGGCCAAACCAGAGAGGGATCAGGAAGAAACACGAACCGACTATCCTGATCCAGACAATCCGTACGCCTCGCCGCACGAAATCGACCCGGTTCGAAACGACTCGCAAACGTAATTGATTGCGATCAAGCAATCCCCTTCTGCTGCAGTGCCAGATAGACCAGCAGCACGACCCACAGCACGGCGATCGCAATCATTGCCACGAGGAATACGCGGTTGCGTTTCGGCGGATTGCTGGTTGGAAGAAACGTCGGAACAGTGCGAGGTTCTTCAGGCGGAGCCGCTGGCCGCGATTTCTTCTTCTCTTGCTTAGCCGCCGTCATGATGTCGCCTTAGGCCGATCCCGTTTCTTCCGAGAGTTCGAAGTCAAAGTTCTTGACGAACGCATCTTCGAAGTCGTATTGATCGTCGAAGTCTTCACGTCGATCGCTCTTCGACTTCTTCATCATATTGATGCTAATTAGGTTGTAGACAATTTCGCCGAAGTCGCTTGTCGTGTGGATCCCCCACGAGTTCAACACCACTTTGGCCAATAATCCGTACTGCTGCGTGGCGTATTGGCGAATCGCCTGACACAAGACCTGGCCGGTCAAATGACTCTCGGCTTCTTCTTCCTCTTCCCACGATTCGATTTCATCATCATCGTCGTCTTCGTCCTCGAAACACTCCAGATCAAGGTCTTCCAGATCTTCTTCGTCGGCCAATTCGTCATCGGCATCTTGTTGGAATCGCTGGCCAAATGAGAGGGCTTCTCGAACGAATTGGTACGCTTCCATGCGAAAGCGCGGGTCGTCTTTCAGTAATTGCATGAATGCGGAATAAGTGTCTTCGGACATTCGTTTATTCCTCGCTATCGTCTTGTTGCTTGGGGGTGTCCTCGCCACGATCCTCGCTCGGCGCTTTCTTGTCTCGGCGTTTTCCTCGGCGGGAACCTCCACCAGGATTACCGCTACCGCGCTTGAGGACCGTTAACACTTCGCTGGCATCGATCATGATGTTGCGGTTGTCTTCCATCCGCACGAGCAATTGTCCGGCCAGGATCTCATGATTCAATACGCGACCGCGACCATTGCCGGTGACGATCTCGCTGCCGATGGGTGGCAGATCTCGTTGCAGTTCTTCATAAGTATCGTACTCGTAACGCAAGCAGCATTTTAGCCGTCCGCAGCGTCCCGAGATTTTGGTGGGGTCCAGTGTCGCTTTTTGGAGTTTTGCCATCCGCATTGAAACGGGTGGCATTTCACTAAGGTGCGTATTACAGCAAACTGGCTTGCCGCAATCACCAAAATCGGCCAACAACTTCGCTTCGTCTCGGACGCCGATCTGACGCATCTCGATACGGGTTTGCAGTTCCGCTGCTAGCGCTTTGACTAAATCCCGGAAGTCGACCCGGGCCTCGGCCAGATAGTAAACGACGACCCGCTCGCCACCAAATAGATGTTCGATATCGACCAACTGCATCGGAAGATTCATTTCGGCAATCACCCGCCGCACCGTTTCGATCTCGCGAGCGATATCGCCGACCATATGCTGCGTCTGCTTTTCGTCCTCTTCGGACATAGCACGCATGATCGAGCCGAACGTTGGATCGCTGAGCTGCTTCACCGCCTCGTCGGTCGCTTCGCACAAGACATCCCCGACCTCCAAGCCGCGCTTGGTGCGAACAATGACTTTGTCGTCGCGACCATATTCATCCTTGGCTCGGGACGAGAACACGCCCAAAAAGCGCATGGCCCCATAGCGAACGATGTACTTCGCCATACTGGTATCTTTTATATTCCGGCAGGCCCGCCAAAAGAACGTGCCTGACAAGCATGAATGGTCACGTCGTTTCCGCAAGGGAGGAGCTTACGTGCCATTGATTAGTTTTGGGAAACCTTTGAAGTATAACCTGTTTCGGGCATTCCTTGAAATCTGCCCTCCCCAAATCGGTGTTATCATCACCCCAATATTTCGTCGACACTCTCTGGCGGACGGCCAAGCCGGGCCTGGCTGCCGACCACAACGATAGGCCGTTCGATGATCTTGGGGTTGGCAGCCATTTGCGATATCCACTCTGTCTCGCTGGTCGGTTGCGGCAATCCGAGTGCCTTGTGATCCTTCTTGCGGATCAGTTGCTCGGCCTTCAACCCAAGCTTTTTTAGCAACTGTTTCAGCGTTTTCTCATCCAGAGGCTCTTTCAAATACTCCACCACCTTAGGTTCGATGCCCTTATCTTGCAGCCTGGCAAGCGTTTGCCGACTCTTCGTGCATCGTGGATTGTGATAGATGGTGACCTGCATGACTTGACTCTAATCAGGGGGTAGATGGAATTTAGGCGATTCGAGCAATCAGGGGGAATCGTCGTGTAACGCTTCCAGGGTACCTGGCATCGTAGATAACAGCGATGCAAGATGGGCCTTAGCCGGTTGTCCCGGCAGGAACGTACCCCATAATAGAAGCAAGGCCCCCGGCTTGTGAACCTGACTGGAATCCGCAATTCTATGGAGTTGAAATCGGATTTAGCCCGTTGCAAGACGTCTGGGTAAAACGAGTTCCCTCAAAGACAGCATACGAACGTACACCTATATCCATTTGATCGGGAGTAGCCACCATGGCCAACGTGTTTAACGACGACAACTTCGACGCCGAAGTCCTTCAATCGAGCGAGCCAGTCCTGGTCGACTTTTGGGCTCCGTGGTGCGGTCCTTGCCGTCAATTGGCTCCTGTGATCGATCAACTCGCTACCGAATACGAAGGTTCGGTCAAAGTTGGTAAGGTCGATACAGACCAATGCCCCAATCTCGCCGTGAAGTACGGAATCCAAAGCATTCCGACCATCATGATTTTCAAGAACGGCGAAGTCGTCAATCAGATGCTGGGCAACCAGCCGAAGGCGAACTTGCAGCAAGCACTCGATGCGGCCAAGGGCTAAACGCAAACAGTTGCACGCTTCTATGAAGATCGCTAGCAAAACGGAGGTTTCCCCCCTCCGTTTTGTTTTTGCTAGCACCATTGGAATTGCCATGAACCGCAGCAATTCAATCGCGCCAGGCGTTAAACTCAACTTCTCAGGCAGAACATGCCGATGCGAAGAGATGGCCGAGGGTCCTATATTCGTCCGCCGACCTCCTTCGATGATTCGCCATGAAGTCTTCTGCCAATCGCAATACCGATATCACGCCTCAGCGACGTGACGATTCCCGTCATGTGACGCCGGAGTTGCGAATCGATCCACCGCACGAGACGAACACCGAATCTTCGCATGCTGAAATGCTTGAGGAGGACCAAGGAGTCGATCTCACCGCCGCCGATCTCGAAACCTTACCAGACTGGCAGCGTCGACAGATCAACCAGCTTGCTCGCTTACTGCGTGATCGGCAGGTCGACCTGGATCGCCGCGAAGCGGAACTAAACGCTCGCATGGCGAACTTCGAAAGTCAGCAGCGTTCGGCCGCGTTTGCCCATGCAGAACATTTGCCCAAGGCGGCACCTTCACCATCGAGTGGAACGACTTCAGCGGAAGCGTCCAATCCGCTTCGAAGTATCGAGGAAAAAATCCGCTCCTGGCGGCGCAAGTGGCGTGGCGAAACCTCCGAGCCATCCGTCGAGCCGATTATCGACGAAAGCGTCACTGTTCGTCTTGAGAAGCTGGCCGAGGCGGAATCTCAGCTCGCACAACAGTGGGCACTGCTGAAAAATGCACGGTCACTGCAAGCGTTGCGCGAAAAAGAATTCGCTGGATACGCCCAGAAGGTCGAACGCGAGATGGAGCAGAGCCGCTCGCAACACCACCTTTGGCTCGAGCAGGAACAAGAACAACTTGCTCGCCAACAAGAAGACGTTGAACGTCGCGAGTCTGATCAAGCAGGCGTGCAGCAAGAATTGGAATTGGCATTTGAAGAGTTGCAGGTCATTCGCGATCAGCTGGAACTAGCTTGGGCGGAGATTCGTGTTCGAATTCCATCCGCCCTACGTCGACGACTCGATCAACAGACCGAGCAAGCGGTCGATCACTTTGACAAAGCGTTACATTCGCGTAACCAATCTTCGAAGCTGGAAATTCGCCACCTGCTGCATCAATTGGAACTTGCCAAACTGGACATTCAGGAACAACAAGTTCAGCTCGAAGATGACACACAGCAACAGTTCAGTGAGCTGCGCCGCGCTCGACGAGAACTATCCGACCGTGAAGCATTGGTCCGAGCTCAATTGAACGATCTACGTCGTGAGCAAGAGACGCTCAACGAGACGAAGCTGGAGATCCTTAAAGAGCGTTATCAAGAGCTTAGCCAAGAGATGCTTCCGAAGGCCGCCTAACTTGGTCTAAGCGGTTGCCATGATAATAAAAAAGGGGACGCTCAATTGAGCGTCCCCCGAATCGTGCTGATTCATCTTGAGCGGCATCTCTGCCGTGTTGCGACAACCGTTAGGTTAGTTGCCTTCGCTCAGTGAAGTGTAGGAGGAGCTTTCCTGCTGCTTCTTACGAGCTTTCTCAACTTCCTTGGCGTACTCGGCTGCTTTGTAGGCAACTTGCAGCTCTTGGCGGCTGAAATAAGGAGTGTCTGGGCCAATCAGGTGCTTGATTCGCTTGTTGGCCAGTTCTTCCCAGCTCATGCCGTTGTTCAAGTGCCAAGCTGCTGCTTGAGCACTTCGTTGATTCAATTCGCCGCTACCAAGCAGATGGCACAGCTCAGCAACACCTGGCTTAGTGGTGTACGAAGCGATTGGCTTCAGTTCGTAAGGAATTTTTGGATCTGGATCTTCCAGGCCATGGTCGAGGCAGACTCCTTGAACTTTGATCTTCTGGGTCTTCTCAGGCATGACGTTGAAGAATCCACCTCCACCGCCGCCCATGCCGCCCATGCCGCCGCCGCCCATGCCGCCCATGCCGCCACCGCCGAAGCCGCCGCCACCGCCGCCAAATTGGGCCAATGGCACGCCAGCGAATGCCGCAGGCAACGCGATACGCATCTTCTTCTTAGTCTTGTTGGTGAAGATCACGGTGCCCTTCTCGGAGTTCATTGGGATGAACTTCACTTCGATGTCACCGTTGTCGATCGCCTGGAACATTTCGACCGTCACGACTTCGTCGGTCGAATTCTCCGATTTGTCAGCCGCAATTACTGCTGTGGCAACAACGCCCAGCATGGCCACGCAGCCAACCCATCGCCCAAACATGTGCCATTTCATAAGAAGAATGCTCCTGTGATTCGCACCGAAAGCGAATATCGGCGAATCGATTAACGACTTCGAGATGATTCTTTAGACAAGATCCGACGCGGCTTTGCCTATAAACGAGCCGGACGCGGATGCTTCTCCTACCCAATACGTAGGAAACACGACAACTAAAGCTTAATCGCTTCAAGCACTGAAGCCAACAATTTTGCAGCGGGATTATTCCCCTTTGTGAAAGGAATCTTATCCACTCATCCTGGGGGAACGCGCGGTAGAATGGGATATCTGGGCTGAAACCTCACCTTATTGGAGGATATTTGCCTCTCAGCACGCAGGGTATCTCACTTGTAGACGCTGAATCCAGGAATCACTTAGGCCTCCTTACTAAGGTACAGATCACTCCGCAAACACCACATCTAAGGAAAAGAAATACCGACAAATCATTTCAGCCACCCCAATATTCCGGTTTGCCAGGGTCCGATAATGTGGATAATAACGATAGCATCCGCGATACACCTTCCTCGTATGAAGAATGGATCCCACGGCGATTAACCCCGTGTCGATTTTCACACCTCGGATTATCCCGTCGGCTTACAAAGGAATGGCACCATGAGTCTCGGCGTCTGGTTGTTGTGGTCTTTCGTCTTCATCGCCTCGCTGGCGGCCTTGGTTCAGGCCTACTTTTTCTTCAAAGGGATGCTCGAGGCAGATCCAGGCACCGATCGCATGCGTGAAATCGCTGGATTCGTTCGCCAAGGCGCCAACGCCTATCTGACGCAGCAGTACACCGTCGTCGCCGTGTTCTTCGTTGCGATCAGCTTAGTGCTCGCCCTGTTGGCGTTTGTTTTCGAAGTTCAAAGTCATTGGGTGCCGTTCGCATTTATGACCGGCGGTCTCTTCTCGGGACTTGCTGGCTGGATTGGCATGAAGACCGCCACCTTAGCCAGCAGCCGGACAGCTGCGGGTGCCGAACGTTCGCTGAATCAAGGGTTGCAAATTGCTTTCCGAAGTGGCGCCGTAATGGGGCTGACCGTTGTTGGGCTCGGCCTGTTGGATATCACCATCTGGTTTGCGGTGCTGTACGGCATCTTTCAGCTATCGCTTTTGGAAGTAACCGTCACCATGCTTTGCTTTGGGATGGGGGCCAGTTGTCAGGCACTGTTCGCGCGTGTCGGCGGTGGGATCTTTACCAAGGCCGCGGACGTTGGAGCAGACCTCGTAGGAAAAGTCGAAAAGGGGATTCCTGAAGACGATCCACGCAACCCAGCATCGATTGCGGACAACGTAGGGGATAATGTTGGCGACGTGGCTGGCATGGGTGCCGACCTTTACGAAAGCTACTGTGGCAGCATCTTGGCCACGGCAGCTTTGGGAGTGGCAGCGTTCGCTTCGCCGGGCATTGCGTCTGCAGCAGGTTTCGAAAACATGGCGGACGCTCAGCTTCGCGCGTTGTTTCTTCCGATGTTGGTGGCTGCCACCGGTGCGTTACTTTCCATCGCCGGCGTTTATCTTGTTCGGACCAAAGAAGATGCCAATCAAAAAAATCTGTTAGCGGCACTTTCTCGCGGTATTAATGCTTCGACTGCGGCAGTCGCCGTGCTGTCGATCGTGATTTGCATATTTCTGATGCCGGTAGTTCCCGGGGCTTCCTTCCAGATTGGCATTACGATCCCAGGCGTCGCCTTCAGCATCTTGGTTGGCTTGGCTGCTGGATGGTTGATCGGAAAATGGACGGAGTATGCCACCAGCGACGAATTCACACCTACCAAGCGGCTTGCAGAACAATCCGAAACAGGGCCGGCGACGATCATTATCGGTGGAATTGCCGATGGCATGCTCAGTGTTTGGCCGCCGGTGATTGTGATCACCGTGGCAACGATCGCCGCATTTGGCTGTGCTAACGGCTGGAACTTCAACGACCCGAGTCTGTTCGCCCTCGGTCTGTATGGCGTCGGCATCGCTGCGGTTGGCATGCTCAGCACCCTCGGAATCACTCTGGCCACCGACGCTTATGGGCCAATCGCTGATAACGCCGGCGGCAATGCCGAGATGTCTGGCTTAGAACCCATCGTGCGAGAACGAACCGACGCGCTCGATAGTCTTGGCAATACAACAGCCGCCACAGGGAAGGGCTTCGCAATCGGCTCAGCAGCGCTCACCGCGTTGGCCTTGATGGCAGCCTATGTCGAGGAAGTTCGCGAGGGCTTTCGTCGCTGGGGCGAAAGTGTGGCGGAGCAAGTCGAGTACGACACGCCGACGAAAGTCAGTCCAGGTTTTGTCGTCTACAAGGAGAAGCACGATGGGGAAGATCACGTGCACGGCTACCTCACGATGCCAGGCGACCTGCGGCACGAGAAAGTCCAGGCTCTCTGGAAACAGCTTGGCACCGACGGCAAACCAACGGCGATTCCGCTAAACCTCGTGGAAGTCGTCAGCACCGAAGGCGAGCCGGAATTGAAATTCGCGGGTACTGAGAACGAACTCATACACGTCCATGCGGCAACGCTTAGCGACTACACCAACTACTACGAGGCCAACGTGATGAATCCTCGCGTTCTTGTCGGGATCTTTATCGGAGCGATGGCTACGTTTGTCTTCTGCGCGCTCACGATGAAAGCAGTAGGGCGTGCCGCGAAAGGAATGGTGGAAGAAGTCCGTCGCCAGTTCCACGAAAAAGCGGGCATCATGGATGGAACCGAGCTACCTGATTACGCCGCACCGGTCGAGATCAGCACGAAAGCCGCACAGATGGAAATGATCATTCCTTCCCTTTTAGGTCTGATCACGCCCATCGCGGTTGGGTGGCTTCTTGGCGTCGGTGGTGTTTTGGGATTGTTGGTAGGAGCGCTGACGACGGGATTCTGCCTGGCGATCTTCATGGCCAACAGCGGTGGCAGTTGGGACAACGCCAAGAAGTATATTGAAGCTGGCCACCACGGCGGCAAAGGAAGCGACTCTCACAAGGCGGCAGTCGTGGGAGATACCGTTGGCGATCCGTTTAAAGATACCAGCGGCCCCAGCCTCAACATTCTGATCAAGTTGATGAGCATGGTCAGCGTTGTCGTCGCCGGCTTTGTCGTTCGGTACAGCTTGATGGCGATGGGGATTTTTTAGGACAACCCTGCGTACCTCAGCGGCCAAACATCTCTCGAAATACCCGAGATTTGGCTTATCCCCATCTAGAAATAACGCTGCGCCCGTTTAATGGTGCCCAACCTGCCACTACAGGCCCTATAATCCATGTCCATTGATACAAAACTCAATTTTTACCTCTTTTTTTCTCTGGGGCGGCGTAAGCGGGAATAATTCGCTTATCAAACTAAGAAGACGAGTTTAGCGATCGATCGGTTCCTCCTTGTGGTCGGTCGCTGTAGCAGAATTCCCTACATCTAATCTTCGTCGGCGGCCGCTGCTTGAGATCTGTCAAGCGAGGCGCGGCGGACTTTGCACCCCACATACTCGTCTGCGGCCCTGCGTCGCGCTTCGTTTCGAGGTTCCGATGTATTTCAAGTTCAAGTGCCCCGAGTGCGGTCAATCGCTCAAGGTGCGTCAAGAGTTAGCTGGTCAGAAACGGAACTGCCCTTACTGCAAAGCCACGGTGCGAATTCCGCATGTCGAGGAGGTTGCCGACGAACCCCCTTCGCCTGATGCGCCGAGCTTTCCTGATCTCAGCAACCTGCAAACCGATTCCCCTTCGTCCCGAGCCGGCAGCAAAGGCCCTGCGGTGAGCAAGAAGGGAACGTCGAAAAAGAAAGCCGAGGAAGGGCCTGCTTCCTCCGATGGCGATTTTACCGACCCTAGCGAAGTTAGCCTCGTCCCAACCGCTTTGGTTGGTTTAGCCGCGGCAGTTGTCTTCATGCTGCTGATGATTCCGTTAACAGGAACCTATATCGGCGACCTGTTTATGAAGGGAGGAATCACCGGAGTTGGGATTCAAAGCATCACCAGCTTCTTGTTCTTCTGGTCGCTGGCCATTTTGTGGCAGAAGCATCGCAAGATCGCACGGCAGCGTGACTACTTGTTAATGGATGTTCTGCCGACCGATATCTCGCAGGAAATCACCGTCGACAAAGTCGGAGCATTCCTGGAGAACATCAACAGCTTGCCAGGGGAGCACGGCGAAAGCTTCCTGGTCAATCGCGTCACGCGCGGTCTACAGCACTTCCGTGTACGACAAAGTGCGGCAGATACGACCACCATGATGTCTTCACAATCGGACATTGATGCGAACAACGTGTCATCTAGCTATACACCGCTACGCGTGCTGATCTGGGCGATCCCGACGATGGGATTCATCGGGACTGTGCTTGGCATTAGCTTGGCTGTGACCGAGCTATCTGGTTCGCTGGGCGGCGGTGATATCGATAAGTTGACGGAATCACTGCAGGGAATGTTCAGCGGTCTCGGAACCGCGTTCAACACGACGCTGGTCGCCTTGGTCATGTCGATGATCATCAAGTTCCCCATGTCTTCGCTGCAATGGAGTGAAGAGGGGGTGCTGAACTGGGTCGACGAATACTGTAATGAGAACCTCCTGCGTCGCCTGAAAGATGGTCGCGAGAAGATCGAAGAGAAGCAAACCGGACCCTACGACACCAAGGTCTTCCGCCGGGCTGTCGAGGAAGCGATGGCCACCCAGCAAGCCGAACTTGAAGGCTGGGTCAAAAAGCTGGAACTTGTTGGTCAAACGATTACCCAGCAAACGTCTGATGGCTGGAACGAAATCAACAACAAGATTCTCGTGAGTCAGCAAGATACGACCGGCAAAATCATGGATCAGGTTCAAGCACGCACAGTCGATATGCAGAAACGCCAGGAAGAGCAGCAAGCGTTGATGCAGGACCAATTGAATCAGATGCAGGAAGTCTCCGCGCAACTGCAAAATACGCTCGGCCAATTGGCGAATGCCGCGGTAGATTCGCACGTGAAGGTGAACGAAACGATGACCGACACTTCGGATCGTCTGGAGAAGTACCTGGGCGGTGTTGAAAAAGGACTGACCAGCCTCAGCGATGTACTCGGCAAACTCGGCAACGAACAAATTGTCGTGCAACAGGTCGAAGCCCCGGCCGCGAATGGAAGCAATGGCGGCTGGTTCGGATTTGGTGGGGGCAGCAAGACCAAGTCGCGCCGTAACGGGAGACGATAATGGGACGGCGAAACAAGGAGACAGGCGAGGACATCTCCCTCTTCCCGTTTCTCAGCGTACTGGCCTGTGTGATCGGTACGTTAGCGATGGTGATCGCCATGATCGCGATCCAGTCGCTCGATAACGACGCCGTCGATCAGGCCATCGAATATGAGAAGAAAGCCAAGGAACTTGAACAAGGTAACGAAGAACTTGCCAAACTGCGTGAACAGCTGAAAAAGAAAGAATCGGAACTTAAAAGCGAACGTTCTGAGGAGCAACGCTCGCTGGAGAACGCCAAGAAACGTCTCGCCGAGCTGTTAGCCAAATTGGAAAAGACCGAGGGAGAACTCGAAAAGATCTCTGTCGAAGGTCCCAAGGTTGACGTCGCCGCTCAGAACGAAGAAATCGCCAAGATGGAGGAAGAACTCAAGTCACGGCGTGAAAAGATTGCTCAACTCACGGCTCAAATCAAAGAGCGGAAGCTTCCACCAGAAGAGGCTGAGGTTTCCATCGTTCCTGGCGGTAGTGGCGTCGGATTTACGCCTACTTTCGTTGAATGCGACGACGGGCGGATCGTGATTCATGATGGCGGAAAAACGACACCGGTGCGTACGGCAGAGCTAAATACCAATGCCGATTTCGCCAAGGTGTTAGAAGAAGTTAAGAATAACGAGAAGGGAACGCTCGTGTTCCTGATTCGCGACGACGGACTCGGCACTTACCACGCGGCTCGCAACTTCGCCAACACGAAGGGAGTCAAGAATGGAAAGCTGCCGGTGATCGGTGATGGGCGAATCGACCTCAGCTACTTCAAGAAACAAGCCAAGAACTCGTAAGCAGAAATACCTCCAAGGCCATGGCCAAACGCAAAGCCGCGCAAGAAGAAGAGGGACTCGACTCCCTGCTCGATACGATGTTCAACGTGGTGGGCATTCTCATCATCGTGCTGGTCGTCGTGCAGATCGGAATGCAGGAGTCGGTCAAACAGATCGCCAACAGCGTGAGTGTCGATCCGGCGGCGTTGGAGAAACTAATCCAGGAATTGGAGGAAGTCCACAAAGACAAGTTGAAGGTTGAATCCGATATTCAGGAGATCAATCCCAATGAAGAAGACCTTGCCGAACTGATCAAACGGATTCAATCGGAATCAGACGCTAAGGCAGCCGTGCTCAAATCACAGCAAGGCGAACTTAAGGAAGCCCTAATCGCGCAAGGAAATGCTTTGGAAATGCAAAAGGAGGCGGAGAAGAACCAAGAAGAGCGCAAGCAGCTTTCCACCGAGCTGAGTAGTTCGATCGAGCAGATCGCCAAGTTGGAAGCAACTCTCGACGATACGCCCCCGCGAGCCCAGCGTCCGGCTAAGGTGGTAAATCTCCCTGATCCCCGGCCAGCTCCCGATGGAATTAAGGAAGCCATTTTCGTTTGTACTGGGAACCAGGTTTATCCAATCGTGATCGATCCGATCCGCGATGCGGCGAAGAAACGATCCGAGTACCTCGCTGAAAAGGGACTGCGTAAGTACGTCGACGATCCCAAGCAGGGTATCAACGCCGAGAAGTTTGTAAAAGACTTTAACGAACGTCCCTTCCAGGATGACTTCTTCAAGATCGAAATGTACGCTGCTGGTCGCGATCCGCGACTTAGGTTAGATCCGAAAAACGATGCTGGCTTCAAGATCGCCGAGATTCAAAACCCAAGGTCCCGCTTTCGCAAACTGTTAAGCCAGGTCAATCCGACCAAGTTTTACTTCAAGTTCATCGTCCTGCCCGATAGCTACGAAGCGTACGTGGAAACGCGCCATGTGACCGACGAAATGGGCTACCTCAGTGGATGGGATCCTCAAAACCAAGACTGGAAGTATACAACTTGGGTCGGTGGCAAGGTAAAGTTTGGCCCAGAGCCACCTCCCCCCGATCCCAACGCTCCGAAACCTCCACCCAAACCGCCAGCCCCCAAGCCAAACGTGCTGGATTAGGGTTGGCGTGTATGAAAACCGGCAGAGTTTGCCTTCTTCATACGCATATGCAATGCTGAGCCCGACTCGCGCCCAGCTTGAACTTCAAGGTACTACCTCACGATCTCTAAAGAATCGTTGGCAACTTGCCTCTACGTTGCGGTCAACTATTGGCCACTGCTTCCATCCGAAAGATACGCCCCTTTTTCATCTGGTTTTGTCGGACAATAGAAAAAGATTCCGTACTTTTCGCTAGTTCGGATAGTAAGGAATTGCGAAGATAGCGGGATACGAGATCGCTTCCATTCGGCCGGCCAGCCAACGATGAAAGAAGACTTCTTCTTCGACGAGACCTGCGACAAGCTTCTGCAAGAAGAAGAGCAGATGGTGTGGCGAGGTTACGCGCGAGCAGTAATACCACGTCATCTTCTAGTTATCAGCGGCTTTGTCGGCGCTGTTGGTGTTGCGTTGGGCGTATGGAGCAATGCTTATTTTCCGGCGAACGACTTTTCGGAAGGCTTCACAGGAAGTTTTTTTGTCGCCTTCGCCTTCTTGCTGTTGTTTCTGGCAGTGATACCACAGATCCGCATGCTTTCCCGCTTGCGGAAAGTGCGATACGTCATCACAACACAGCGTGCGTTGATCCTCGACGGTGTGGTCGAATTGCCCGGCGGTTCCCTCGCAAGCGACCTAGTGACGGTGCGTTCGATCCCACCCGATACATTAGCTAAGCGATCGCAACCTTCGGCCGACGGTACGATTTGGATGGGTGAAGACACGTGTACGATCGTAACTGAGAAGCTACCGATTCGATACGGATTCTATGCCTGTAGCGAACCGGAAGGAGCCGAAATGGAGATTCGCCGTTTACTAGGCGAACTACCTCTCGTTCCAGAAATAGCCGAAGCTGGCTAAATCAATCTACTGACGACAACACCGGTAACTCCACCGAGTCATCCGAGCCTACGCCCGTCTGCGGTTGAACACGTCCTAACCCTGATAAGATGTTTTCCAGCAAAGGGCGCATCTGACCAACTTGCTTCAAGCGGATCGCCAGATTCCACAAGCCTTCAAACTTTTTCCAGCCAGCAGAGTAAGCAGCATGCCGGGCAAACCGCAACCAAGTGGGCTTAGTTGAGGCTCCCTTGAAAATGTTGCGCCACGTATAAAACCGGCGATACGCCTGCCAGTAGCCTGTTTCCAACTGCTCACCCGTTAAGAGTTTTGGCTGAAAAACGGTATGCCGCGTATCATATAAATCCCAGTTAGAATGCAGCAATCGTCCTTCGGCTTCCATCCGCTGATAAAGTCCGGTCGCAGGGTAGGGAGTCAAAATATGATAGGTGGATGTTTCGATTCCACTTTCGACCGCCCAATCGACCGTGCGTGAAAAGACTGACGCGTCGTCGTCGTCCATCCCGAAGACAAAGCTACCATTTACCATCACGCCAGCATCGTGCACGCGGCGGATCGCGGCTTGGTAGTCACGATTGAGGTTTTGCACTTTCGCGTGATCCTGCAAGTTTGCCACGCTCAGTGACTCGAATCCGACAAAGATACTCCGTAGCCCTGCCTCTGCCGCGAGCTCCAACATGCCTGACTTAAGCAGCGAATTCACCGTGGCCGCAGCTTGCCACAGCCTTCCCATGCCGCGCATCCCTTGGAACAACTCGCGAGCAAAACGACTATCCCCGAAGATGTGATCGTCTAAGAAATAGAGATGCTTCCCCGGCAAGCGATCGATCTCAGCTAAGGCATCGTCCACCTTTTGGGTATAAAACGATCGGCCACCTTGAAAGAATGCATCCTTGTAACAGAAGTCGCAATGATGCGGACAACCTCGAGTCACGACAATTGAATTCGGCACCAAGTATAAATGGCGTTTGATCAGATCGCGACGGATCGGTGGTAGGCGTTTGAGGGTTCGCACCTTAGACACATATCGAGCCTGCGGATGACCTTCTCGGTAGTCCTTAAGAAACTGTGGCCAGATATCTTCGCCAGGGCCGAGGAAGATAGAGTCCGCGTGTACGGCCGCTTCTTCCGGCAACGAGGTCACGTGCAGCCCACCGAGACAAACGTAGCAGCCTTTCTGCCGATAATGGTCGGCCAACTTATAAGCCCGGTAGGCAGAGGTGATGTAAACCTGAATCACCACGATGTCAGGCTCGTCATCGGTCTTCAGGATTTCGACATGCTCGTCCTGCAGATCAACTTCGTCATCATCGCGTAGATAACCTGCCAAGGTCGCTAAACCTAACGGCGGGAATAGGCTGTATTTGATGGGCCGGAACAGCGGGCTGGTCGCTTCGGTGAGCGCCGGCAGAATCATCTTCACGCGCATCGTGCTTCGTCTCCCTGATCCCTGGAACTCCGCCTCGGTGAATTCGAGATACCACTATCAGGTTACGTCGCCATACCCGTACGGGTTCATGTCACGCATCAATTCATCAGAAAACCCTATTCTGTCGTCAGCATCCAGTACGCTGTTAGCCACTTTTGTTCTGGACTATCCAGCAACTCATATTGTTCCTCAACGCGTTGTGGTTCCTCTGAGGCGGCAAGAGAAACTATTAGCGCAGCAACAAGTCCGTTATCCTTACGCTCACAAGCCTTACTAAGACATTCTTCGATTTCAACGAGTGAAACTACCCGACCAACGCTTTTCCATCGTTCGCTCGGCTCCAAGAAAAAGGGCGATGCGCCCAAAATCGAGAGATCATGTTCACGTTTCAAGTACTCTTTCAAGGCGTCTTCGAAAGCAGTTTGTGCCAATTGCCGCACACCCGCCTTTTCGGCAACGTCGCCGATTTGAAGGAGTTTAAGAACACTACTACTGGAATCATTCTCTTTAACAAGTCCAATCACTTTTTGGAGTTGAACCTTTGCCAAGTCCGTTCGACCTTCCGCAGCAGCAACCTCCGCGCTACGCAGTGCCCGTGTATATTGCAGATCTTCTTCCGACATCTGTTGGTCGATTGCCAACCTAATCTGTTGGTCGAGGTAACCAGGGTCGCTGGGAACAAGAAGGCGGCCCACTTTGTTGATTCGCTCCTCCAGTTTCGTTCGAAGATCAGGATCGCTGATTCGCTCGACCAGCTTATGGGCCTCGTCTAATTCTCCAACTTCGGAAAGATTGCTCACGATACTCTTAAGTGTGCTATCGCGATTTTCCGGATCAAAGGAATCCAAATCGCACTTCGCTAGTGCGACTTGTAAGCCAGTCATATCACGACGTTTTATGCGTTCCACCGCAACCAATGTGAACGCACGTAGCTTTCCGTATCGGGGCAGAGGATCTGCGACGCGAAACGCCGCTTCCAGATCACCACACTGCGCAAACCCCGACGCGGCGAAATAGCGAAAGCTCATTGCTTTCTGCGGTACGCCTGCAGGAAGTAACGAAAGGGTTTCTTCAACACATCCTTTGGCAGCCAGGACGTGCGCCGACACATCGCGCACGTAGTCTTTGGAGTGTTCAGGAAGCCGTTCTCCATTGAGTAGGGCATTCGTTAGATCGAAGGTTCGTTGAACCCAAACGTGGTTGGTTGTGGCGTCGGCGTTTGCTGGGGCCACTAGAAGTACGCCAAAAAGTAGAATGGGAAACGTCCAATGGCGTTGGCAAGCTCGATAGGATTGAGAAAACACGACAGTTCCATACCCAAGTGCGTACGAATGATGATTCGATCTAATTCCGCAATCCTTTCAGTCTACCCACCACCGAACGGAAAGCATGGTACACCCTGACAGCATTTCCAGAATATGCCTTAACCGTTTCATATACCAAAGGTTACGGCAATTCACTGCGACTCTAAATTGACAATTGAACATCCATCCGGCATACTTTCTTCTCTGGCAAGCGAAATTTCGCTTCCCCCGGGTAGACCAGTTTCGATTATTCGCTAAACTGGTGCTTTCCTAGATGAGGGAATTGGATCCTTAAGGGATTCTGCTTTCCTTTTGCGGGTGTAGCTCAGTTGGTAGAGCACAACGTTGCCAACGTTGTTGTCGACGGTTCGAATCCGTTCACCCGCTCTTACTTTTGATTGCATTGCGAAGTGTGCCTCATTTGGCACACGCAATGCAGCAAAACATCTGGTGGATGTGGCTCTTGGCAGTGCTTTGCCACATCGCCACGTTTAATCCGAGACGCTGTAAAGCATAAACAGTGTGACGAGTCTCGCGGCGTGGGTGAGGATAAACCCACCCATTCTGCTCTGACATCAGTTGCTAATGAATCCCGCGAATACTGCGGGCTTTCTGATTGTTCACCCCAGATTTTGCGGAATCGCTGAATGAATTCGCCTGACATTGAAAACGCCGAAGGTTCGGTTGCTGAAGCGGATGCCCCCAAGAAGTTGACGCTCGACGTTAAAGTCGACGCTCCTAGCTCTTGCCAGCGACACGTCACGGTCACTGTTTCGCGTGAGGACATCGATCGTTACTTTGACGTTGCGATCGAAGACATGGTCCCGAACGCTGCTGTTCCTGGTTTCCGTAAGGGTTTCGCCCCGAAGAAGCTGGTTGAAAAGCGTTTCCGTGCGGAAGTTAAGGACCAAGTGAAGGGCACGCTGTTGATGGACAGCATGACCCAAGCCACGGAAGAGCAATCGTTCTCGGCAATCAGCGAGCCTGATTTCAACTACTCGGTGATCGAACTGCCAGACGAAGGGGATCTGACCTTCGAATTCGATATCGAAGTCCGCCCAGAGTTCGACCTGCCGAAATGGAAGGGTCTGAAACTCGAAAAGCCGACCAAGTCGTTCGAGAAGGAAGATATCGACAAGCATCTGACACAGGTTCTTGGTCGCTACGCTTCGTTGGCCCCGTACGAAGGTGCTGCCGAAAAGGACGATTTCCTGGTCTGTAATCTGATCTTCAAGCACGACGGCAAGAAGATCGAACACGCCGAAGAAGAGCAGATTCGTCTTCGCGAAAAGCTGAGCTTCCAAGATGCGAAGTGGGAAGACTTCGGTAAGGAAATGACCGGGGCCAAGGCGGGCGATAAGAAGACCGCTACCCTAACCATCAGCGACGAAGCTGCCAACGAGCAAATGCGTGGCAAGGAAGTCGAGATGGAAATTGAAGTCCTGGAAGTGAAGCGTATGGAGCTTCCGGAAATGGACGAAGCGTTCCTGAAGCAAATCGGCGGCTTTGAAAGCGAAGGCGATTTGCGTGACTACGTGAAGTCGGACATGGAACGCCAATTGGCCTACTACCAGCAGCAACGTCTGCGTCAGCAAATCACCGAAGAGCTGACCAAGGACGCCGATTGGGATCTGCCGCCGGAGCTGCTGAAGCGACAAGCTCGCCGCGAACTGGAACGAGCCACTCTCGAACTCCGCTCGGCCGGGTTTGGTGAGGACGACATCCGTGCTCACGAAAACGAACTGCGTCAAAACAGCATGGCTTCGACTCGCAAGGCGTTGAAGGAGCACTTCATCCTCGAGCGAATTGCCGAAGAAGAGAAAATCGAAGAGTCGCAGCAAGACTACGATATGGAAGTCATGCAGATCGCCATGCAGCGTGGTGAATCGCCACGACGCGTGCGTGCCCAACTGGAAAAGGGGGGCATGATGGACGTGCTGCGTAATCAAATCATTGAACGCAAAGTGATCGACCTGATCAACAGCGAAGCGACCCACACCGAAACGGACGCCGACCTGCAGCAGGGCAACACCGCCGCGGTCAACATCCTGATCTGTGGTGAAGGGGAAGAAGCTGCCCCGGCCACCGAGAAGGAAGAAGCTTCGGACGCCGAATAGTCCGTGAAGTTTCTTTGTGAAATACCCACAAGCCCTGATCGTACGGTCAGGGCTTGTGTCATTTCTTGGTTTACCTATTTCCACATTCTGCCGTGATAGCAGGACGTGCTTGGCTGAATTTCGGCGTTCCAGCGGACTGAAACTTTAGCCGTGGCAAAATAATCCGGCTCGTACCGGTTAGCAAAAGTACAAAAAGTTCGCAGGCCCCCTTACCAAGTGTCTTCTACGGTTGTCTTCCCCTGGTAACTGGAGACAATAACAGGGTACTTCTCGATGTTTGCTTCGCCGGAAGCGGACCGGGCGGGCAGGTGGGTTTGTTCCAGTGCCACGGCGTCCTTTCGCGGCACTTTTGAATTGGAAGGATCGACGACCATGAATTTTGATTATCTCAATGCACCCGTCGGGCCCCAGGCGATGGCCTACGCCGAATACCAACGGCAGCGTCAGATGACGCTGAACGATCTCTTGCTGGAGAATCGGATTATCTTCCTGCAGGGCGAGATCTACGACGGTAACGCCAACCAACTGGTGATGCAGCTGCTGTACTTGCAGAGCGAAAACCGCCGCAAGCAGATTCACTTCTACATCAACTCGCCAGGTGGTAGTGTCACCGCAACGATGGCCATCTACGACACGATGAATATGCTCTCGTGCCCGGTCGCCACTTACTGCGTTGGTTTGGCCGCCAGCGGTGGCGCTATCTTGCTGGCCGGTGGTGCTGCTGGTAAGCGTTTCATCCTGCCGCATGCTAAAGTGATGATCCACCAACCGCATGGTGGCGTCGGCGGTCAGGTTTCGGACATCGAAATTCAAGCCAACGAAATCATCAAGACGCGCGAAGAACTGAATAAGATTCTCGCTCAACATTGCGACCAGCCGATCGATAAGATCGCCAAGGACGTCAACCGCGACTTCTACATGAACGCCCAAGAGGCTAAGGAATATCGGATCGTCGACGAGATCCTCAACAAACCGCCCGCAGAAGCAGGCGAAGAGGACTAAAGGCAAATTGGCCGGAACTTCCGATTCTCGTACCCTCGCCCCTTTAGGGAGAGGGTTAAGGTGAAAAGGAAAAAGCCAGGCACTCGCCAACCACCTTCAACGATCTCGACATTCCGATACTCAAATACACATTCCAGACACTGGAGCTTATACCATGCCTCTGATTCCTTACGTGGTGGAAAAAAGCGGACGGGAAGAACGCGTCTTCGATATTTACAGCCGCTTGCTGAAAGACCGAATCATCTTTCTGGGCACTGGCGTCAATGATGAAGTCGCCAACCTGATCGTGGCTCAGATGCTCTTCCTGCAATCGGAAGATCCTAAGGCTGACATCAACTTATACGTCAACTCACCGGGGGGTAGCGTCAGCGCCGGGATGGCGATTTACGACACCATGCAGTTTGTGACCTGCGATGTTGCGACCTACTGCATCGGTCAGGCCGCTTCGATGGGTGCGGTGCTCCTAACGGCTGGTGCCGCTGGCAAGCGATATGCACTGCCGAACGCTCGCGTGATGATTCACCAACCGCTGGCTGGCATGCAGGGTACTGCGGAAGATATTCTGATTCACGCTACGGAATTCAAGCGGATCAAGCACCGCATGAACGAAATCCTTTTAAAGCACACCGGCAAGCCTATCGATCAAATCGAAGCCGATACCGATCGCGATCGCTTCATGAGCGCTGAAGAAGCCGCTGAGTACGGCTTGATCGACAAGGTAGTTGAGCACATGACCAACTAACGTTGGTTTGGCTCAACAATTGAATCCACGAAAGATGCCCGGTATAGTGCCGGGCATCTTTTTTTGTTTTCGTTCTTCAATTTTCCAGGGGCCGCACATGTCGCAGTGGGAAACAACCATCATTCCATTGAAAGACGCAAGCGATCTCCTAATCGCCTTTGGAGTAGATACCGGTAGCGACCAAGTCCATCGCTGGAAGCGGGAGGATGGTTTCCGCTGGATCGACCTGGAAGGGCTGCTTAGCGAAAGCGATTCGGTCCTTGTAATCGATTGGCGAGAGGAATTATCCATTGCTCTGGAAGAGATCCAAGAACAATTGGAGCAACTGCAAATCGACTTCGAGTTCGACCTGGATGAAAACGAGGAACAAGGAGATATCACCGTCGAAGACGTAACGAAACCAGTCAAATACATACCCGATGATGGGGACGAATTCCATACTGTCATCAACACAATCAACGAGCTTATCCAGCCCAGAGCCCGGTATCGCATGTTTCGCTCGTCCGAGGGAAGTGATACTTGGAGCTACACGTTGCTGACGGAAGAAGCTTGGCGAAAGTTGGAGTCAGACGCCCCAAAGACGGTTGTGCTCTTGTTCGCATGATCCTACCTCGTGACACTTACTTCCACTCATCCCACACCACTTCAATATGCACGTTATTGAAGTCCGGGTCTTCTACATCACCTCCGTGGTGGGCGATGCCTCCGGGTGGTAACGCTTCCATTCGGATCGCCTTACCCTCGGGAACGACCAGGCCGAAAGCTTGGTGCTCGATTAGTCGTTGAATCATTTCGACGACCGCTTTTTTCTGATCGCTCGGTACGTTGTGGACGCTGATGTCAGGGCGGCCGAACTTGCGCATGCCGCGGGTATGGTACCAGGTGCGATCATTGGCATGTTCTTCCGGTGAGAAAAGGGTCACCGTATGACTTCGCGGTACTGGCTTAGCTGGCTCGAAGATTCGCTCTTTCCATTCTCTTGGATGCCACCACTGAAACATCTGTGGGTCGTAAACCGCACAACATCCTTCATCGAGAAAATAGGTGATTAGCCCAACCGTGTTTCGCAAGTAATTTAGGTTCGAATCATCTTCCGGGCTTCCTCGCAATACCGTACACGAGTCGCACTGCTCGATCTGTTCAGCCAATTCGGGCTCGTTTTGCTGAAGTTGTTCCCACAGATAACCTTCCTGGAAACTCGAGACAACCTCGGGATGCTGCTCAGGACCATATCGCATTACTTTGATCCCCGCAGGCATTTCGCTACAACGATACTTACTCGCCGACAACGAATTGCCAGCGGTTGGTTTTCCAAAGAGCACATAGAACAGAAAGGGTTCTCCGCCGCCAGGCGTGTAATGCTTACGGGTCCAATCTTCGAGATCTGCAGTCATGATGTTTAACTTTCTTCGTTGGGGCTTTCAGAAAGGAATTCTTCCAACTTCTTAAGACCATCGATATGCTCTTGAAGTTGGGGAGGTGTAGGCATGCCGCGCATCATCTTCATCGCTTCGTCCATCTGCTTGAGCTGATTACGAACAATGTCGGCTGGCGTTTCGCCGTTGGGGCTTAGGCGTGTAGGATCGGCACCCAGTTCCAGCAGAAGCTTGACGACGGGCTTCGAGCCTCGCATAGCGGCAGCGTGCAGTAGCGTACCGGTGTGTTGATCGTACTCATTGACGTCCGCTCCGAGTGCGATCAGTTCGCGAACGTTGTCGCCTTTACCGGCCATCACGGCCATATGAAGTGGTGAACTACCAACGCCCTGATTTCCTCGAAAATGAACGTCCGCGCCAAGCTCAACCATCCTTCGAAGGAACTCAGGCGAAGCATTTCCTGCGGCGAGAGACAACGGCGGGACGATAAACATCTGATTCGTTTCGTTGATGTTCGCTCCTTCACCAACGAGACGTTCGATCGCCGCGAGATCTCCACGCATGGCCGCTTCATGAACGGGCGAAGTGGAAACGCGTGCCGCTGGCGACTCTTCGCCCATCTCCGCCATTCCCTCAAAATCTTCCATGCCCATTTCAAAGATTCCGGGGTGATCCGATGGCTCGCCCTGACCGATCCATAGCGCACCGACTTCTTCCGGTTGAACATCACGCCCGATGTCGCCGTAATCGGTGTAAAGCATCTCGGATCTGATCTCTAAGTGAGGGGCCAATGCACTGAGTCGCTCTTCCGCGAAGACATATTGCGAAGTAATTCCTTGCATCGCTTCAGCCTGCGTCCAAATCTTGAGTATCTCCTCCAAAGCCTCGACTGAGGTTTCTGCCCGACAATACTTTCTGAGAAGCTCGCAATTGGCAGCCATCGCACTTTCCTGCGACGTGTCGCCGTCAAAGTAACCGGGACAAGAGTTGTATTCATCCAGCAACTTCCCGTTGTCGTACAACCAATAACAGATGAAGTCACTATCGTGATTTAGAAAGGCAAAGACGGGTGCTTCCAACTGGCGAGATAAAGGTTGAGCGATCTCTTGAATTCGCGCCGTGTTTTGCCGCGAAGCTAACGAATCCCAGAAACTGATCCAGCGGCCAGTTGGGCCAGAGATCCAGCCGCCTTCGATGCCGATCCCCTGCAGCACATCGGTGACTCGATCTTGGGACGAACCCTGCACGTGAAAATTGACAACAAACGCACCCATCGTAATTCTCCGCGTATCGCTTACCGAATGAGTTGGCTCACGGAATCTCTTGTTTCGATCAAAACATCACATCAACGAGAACAACCACAGCAGTGCCAACCAAATGGAACTGACCACGAAATTGACCGCCAGTGATTGAAAAATCAGATAGCGTGTCCTAGAAGAAAAGTTCCAGCTGAGCCGCAGCGCTGCGAAGAGTAGGAACAAAGAATAGAGCGTTCCAAACAATGGAATCAGAATGCCCAACACAGCAGCGTTCGCAGACTGCGTGATCAGATCTTCCGCTTCCTCTTGAGAAGTTGGCTCGTCCTCTGCTTCGATCTTCTCAAACATTGCCTGGACTGTCGGGGGCGCGTATGGGTTCGTCTCGTCCACGCTGGCCGACTCTGGGAGCGAAGCATTGGCCGGATCACGCGGGTCAGAACCATCCGACTCGGTTGCCAAATCGGCGACTTCTGGAAATGGCGCCTCGACTTCTTCGCGTGGCTGGCCGCACGACCAACACATATCGAAGCCTGGCTCGATCACTTCTTCACACTCGCCACAAAACCACGGTCCGTTAATCGGATCACGGGCCTCGCGACTTAGTTCGTCGAGCAACCTCTGGGCACGCTTTGAATCTTCCGAACGGACAATCAGCTTCACGTCGCCCAGCGCCGAGCCGATGTAGCTTAGACTCGTCTTGAGATCAGCTCCCTCGATGAACGCGTCGATGCCATTCCAATTGAGCACGGCCTTGGCGTGCTCAGCATCGGCGGGATTATGCCAGCTGGCAATCTTGACGAATTCGGGGGAGGGCATGATGTGGCATTCCTGGAATGATTGTGCCTCGAAAATACACGTTCGATTCGGTGTGTCAAACAAATTCTGGAAGAGTCCTGGCCATTCGAAACAACCAAGGCCGCGTCGTGGCGGCCTTGCCTCTTCCGTGACAAGTTTGGCAACGTTTGTCCGCGTTAGTAATCAATCTGACAGCGAACCGCGTAGACATCGGCGAAGCTGCTGCGGTAAGTCGGATCGTTCAGGTCGGAGTAGATATAGTTGAGCTGAAACTTGGTATGGGCGATTAAATACCAATTCAAACCAAGCTCAGTATTCCGATTTGTAGTCTCGGTCCACGAATAACGCTAGCCGTCAGTTACCCTCATACTGATGGGCAGACTAACCTTTGCTGGCATTCGCTCACTGGCGAAATGGCAATTACCGTTTGCTATCGTGGCATTGGGTTTGACCTGGATAGCGAATTTTCGTACCTATGCCGCATGCGCGTCAGATCTTTAGCGAATCCTGACGCCAAGTGGCCAATTTGCCAGGAAAGTTTGATCGACGTGCTATCACGTTACCACGCAATTCGACTCGCAACGGTTTGCCTATCGTTGTTCGCCATCGTCGGTGGTTGCCGAACCACCGATCCGTCGATTCAACTGCTCGAGCATGAAGCACGCGGTCTGGAAGACAAGGTCTATCATTTGCACGACATCGTGCAGCGAAAGGAAGCCGAGATCGCTTCGCTTCGTCGCGAAAACGAAACTCTCCGCAAACAGCTTGGTCTCCCTCAGGGCCAAACTGCCGCATCAATCGAAGAGGAATTGATCCCGACACCAACTTCACGGGCGACAACGGTCGACGTGGAGGAACTGGAGAGCTCGCTCAGCCCAGTCATCGAGATGGGTATGTCGAGCAGCCTGCCAGAACTTGAGAGCGTGGCCCCCGGTCCTGAATTAATGGAAGGTCCGCTCCTTCAGGAGTTTCAGCCGAGTGAGGAAGTTGTCACGGATCGAGTAGTCACCAAAATTGTTCTTAACCCCAAGCTGACCGGCGGCTACAGCGTCGACAATAAAGCAGGGGACGACGGACTCATGGTGGTGATTGAACCGCAGAACGTGGAAGGACAGTACGTCGACGTCGCAGGTCCGGTATCGGTCGTTCTGCTTGACCCTGCTTACTCCGGCAAAGAAGCGTTTGTCGACCGCTGGGACTTCGACGCTAGTTACGCGACGGATCATTTACAGTGCACCCTTCTAGGAAAAGGGGTTCATCTGAAGATTCCGTGGACCGAAGGGCCGCCAAAACATGAGAGCCTCCAGTTACACGTCCGTTACACAACGGAAGATGGCGAAGTGCTCGAGCAGAAGAAAGACATCAAGATCGATCTTCGAGGTGGCACTTCGCAAAGCTGGACTCCGGCCACAGTGCCGTTGCCTGGCCCGCGCACGGCTGCCAAACCAGCCGAATCAAGCGGCGATTCTTCATCAGAACGCACTGGCTTGCTGAAGAAGCCACTCTGGAAGCCTTTTCGATAAGCCATCGATAAGGATGTAGCTGACGCAACGGTCACCTTCTAGAATCGGTTTCGATTCAAATTTCTAAGGTGACACCGCATGACCCCAAATGACGTCTATCTCGCGGGAGCGATCGCAGCTCCGGTCCTCGTATTTGGCCTATTCGCGCCAATAATCGTCTGGCTAAGCTTGATGCTTCTTTCGCCTGATACGCTGGACGGTCTTTTCGAGCAACGACTTATTCAAGTCCGTGGAATTCGATTCCGCTTTGCCAAGTTCCTCTTGCGAGTCTTTCTTGGACTCTTAGCAGCTTTGGCTACCGTTTTGGCGGTGATATTTCTCTTCGCCATGGGACGAGTCGTTGAAATTGGTTTGTTGGTAAGCAGCCTGATACTTGCAACCTGGTGGCTCTACTTGTTAGGAGGGAGCATCGTTTACGCTTGGCAGATTTTAGATGTCCTTGGCGAATCGTGATCTCTCCCGATGAGCGAAAGTGACCTCTTCGAAACAAAAAAAGCGGACTTCCGTGAAGACCGCTTTTCGCGATTCGTTTATTTTTAGCAACCGGTTAGGCACTCTTACGTTGAGCCGGTGTATCCAGGTTCGCTTCGATACCATAGAAGCGAGCGATCGACGATACAACCGCTCGTTGTTCGGCGTCGGTCAGTTCTGGGAAGATTGGCAACGCCAAGACTTCTTCAGCCGCCTTTTCGGTTTCTGGCAGTGGCGCCAATTCTTCTTTCAATCCGGCGAAGCACTGTTGTTGATGTAACGGAACCGGGTAATAGATTTCGCTACCAATTTTGTGATCGGCCAAATGTTTACGAAGTTGATCACGACCTCCGCGTGGAACGCGAATCGTGTACTGGTTCCACACGTGGTGGTTGCCCGTTTCCTCAGTCGGCAAGCTGAGCACCAGATCTAATCCACAATGGGCAAACAGTTGTGTGTACTTCTGAGCATTCTCACGACGCATTGCCGTCCAGTTGGCCATATGCTTCATTTTGACGTTCAGCGCGGCGGCTTGCAGCGTGTCTAAACGACTGTTGATACCAACCACTTGGTGGTAGTAACGCGGTTCCATGCCGTGACCACGCAACAGCTTTAGCTTGTTAGCGAACGTTTCGTCGCTGGTGACCAGCATACCGCCGTCACCCATGCCACCCAAATTCTTCGTTGGGTAGAAGCTGATACAACCTGCCAGGCTCATGCTGCCGGCACGTTGGCCATTGTGTTCCGCCAGAATTGCCTGAGCGGCATCTTCGATGACGGGGATGTTGTGCATTTGAGCGATCTTGTTGATCTCGGTCATGTTGGCGCATTGGCCAAACAAGTGAACTGGAATGATCGCTTTGGTATTGGGCGTAATCTGCTCTTGCAAGCGAGTCGGATCAATGTTGTACGAAGTCGGTTCGATGTCGACGAACACTGGCTTCGCGCCCAATCGCCAGACACAACTGGCTGTCGCGAAGAAGGTGAAGCTCGGTACCAACACTTCGTCACCTGGGCCGATTTCGAGGGCCATCATCGCCAGCAACAACGCATCGCTTCCGGAGGCACAACCGATGCCGAACTTGGTTTGCGAGGCCGACGCACATGTTTCTTCCAACTGGAAGACATCGGGGCCAAACAGAAACCGACCTGAGTCGAGCACCGACTCGAAGGCCGCCATGAATTCTTCTTTGAGAGGCGCGTTGCCGCGGCCGATATCGAGCAGTGGAACTTGAGAAACACCGGTCGAGGCCGGGCCTTTGTTTGCTGTCGTCATCCCTGACTTCCTTGCTGTTTTTCGGACTTGAGCCACGGTCGGTTCCAGTGCTTCCTGCACTCGCACAAGCGCGGCACGTCAAACGATAGGAGGATTGCCAACAAGGGTCAAGGTCAAGAGAAACGACCTTAGCGGGTGGGATAAATCACAATAGTGGTAGAACGAGATATCACGAAGAGATCGACTGCTAGCCCTTATGCTAGCAGTCCCGTTCGACGAGCTCCCTTTTCGTTCGCCTGCCAGAACTTGCCACTTTCGACCTCTAAGCAGGTCAGCCATCCCTCGCCGTAAACCCACGTATCGATACAGATCGAATGCCCAACATTCAACGGCCAGCCTGACTTCTGAGAGGAATGACCACAAACTAACGTTTTGCCAGAACAATGTGGTCCATTGTTCGCGAATCGTTCCCAAAACAGGAACGAGTCTGATTGTTCCTCCAGCGGTAATGAAGGCCATGCATTGGCATGCACGAAGATATGCGTATCCGTTTCGTGATAACGCTGACACATTTCATCCATAAACTTCCAGTGTGCTTCCGAAACTCGCTCGAGATGCTCCGGGATGAATTCTTCTTCCGGCGTCCCGTAGGAGAGCATCGTCTCTTCGCCGCCATACATCATCCAGGTGTGAAACGCCATCTCGTCATCACGGCCGTTTTGCATCATGATCTCGTGATTCCCGAGCAAGCAGGTCACATCGAACTGCTTGCGCAATTGAAGAATCCGATCGATCACACCTTTAGAATCTGGACCACGATCAACATAGTCTCCCAGCGTAACGATGCGATCATCGTCCGTTGGCTCGACAAACTCCAGAAGCGTATCCAGGGCGGTGAGACATCCATGAATGTCACCGATGGCCAACGTTCGCAAAGCCTTCCTCTACTTCTCGTTCAGGTTGTTTCAAGATGCTGGCTACTTCCGGGTAGTTCAGGCGATGGCAAGTTAATCGAAGCGGAAATCAATACAGCACGGGTTGGGGACATCGATTTGATAGCCGTTCGACGTCAGAGTTCCATTTTCTTGATTGATTTCGTAGACGACGATGTTGCTTGAGTTCTGGTTCGCGATCAGCAGGTGCTTTCCTTGCGGGGCAATTTGAAAACTACGTGGCGTTTCACCCATCGAACTGGCATGTTCGACGAATGTCAGCTTGCCGGACTTCTGATCGACGCTAAACACAGCCAAGCTGTTATGGCCGCGATTCGAGCAGTATAGCCACTTTCCATTTGGATGCAGGAAGATCTCGGCGGTTGTGTTGTTCCCTTCGAAGTCTTCCGGCAATGTCGACAGCTTCTGCAGATGCTCACTCTTACCGGTGGTTGGGTCGAACTGGAACACATCGACCGTCGACGCCATTTCATTCAGAACATAGACTTTGTCACCTGTTTTATTGGTCGCCAAGTGTCGAGGCCCCGAACCCGGCGTGATCGCGATGTACGCCGGATCGTGGGTCTTCAATTCTCCTTCGTCGGTCACGTCGTAAATCATTACCTTGTCGACCCCGAGATCAACACCCAAAGCCAGTTTGGTACCAGGCACCAGGTACATGCCGTGGGCGTGGGGTCCTTGCTGACGGCTCTTATCAACGCTGGAACCGGTCTGCTGCATTACACTCGCCGCTGGCTGCAACTTTCCGTCTTCAGTCAACGGAAGCGATGTAAACGAGCCACCACCATAGTTGGCCACCAATGCGGTCTTCTCGTCAGGACCGAGCAGGATGTGACAAGGTCCTCGACCGCCAGATGCTTCCTGATTGAGCAATTTGAGCGTCCCATCTTCGTTGATCGCGAATGCCGAGACTGCTCCGGAGGCTTTGTCCTTGAAGTTCGAGACCTCGCCGACTGCGTAGAGATGATCAGAAGCACCGTTGATTGCCAGGAAGGAGGGATTCTCGAGTTCGGCGGCCAGGGTCGGCTGCGCGAGCGATCCATCTTCCAAATTGAGCGAACTCAGATAGATGCCCTGGCTATCACCACTGGTGTAGGTACCGATGTAAAAAGGCTGCGATTTTTCCTGGGCAGAAGCCAATGACCCCAGCGCAAGCAAGCTGAAGGTAGCCAAAGCAGAAAATACGTATTTAGGCGAGATCATCAATGGTGCTCCGGTGCGGGGGGTAAATCCTTCTATCCTAATCTCGAAAGTCCGACTTTTCATCTCCCCTGATTCTTCTGATTTGCCTTGTCCGAAGTGAGCCCCTATGGGAAAATCAGGAGAATCCTACCTTCATCGCTTTCCTGACGTGTTACCCCATGACCCGAACGCTCTTTGCCACGCTTTGCTGCCTGCTTGCCAACGTCGCGCACGGGGCCTTGCTTGAGCAGGTCGACCCAAATCAGCCCGCTTACCGCCAGCCTGAAGACATGATCCTGACCCCCGACGGCCAGTACCTGCTGACCGCCAATCGAGGGACAGGTTCTCTTTCGATCGTGGATCGGAAGCGACAGGAAACCGTTTCGGAATGGAAAGTTGGGCGAAGTATCGTTCACTTAACCCAACTACCGGATGATCGTTTGTTGGGCCTCGACTCGGCGCAAAACGAAGCGATTTTACTTCATCGAGTCGACAGCCAACTTACCGAACTCGACCGCGTACCGCTTCCTTATTCGCCCGTACGCTCGGCGCTTTCGCCAGACGGCTCTCAGATCGTTATTAGCTGTGTCTGGCCAAGGAAGCTGGTTCGGTTGAAGCTCGACGGCGACCAACTTTCGGCGGATCAAGAACTAGTAATGCCCTTTGCACCGCGCGAAGTCTTATTTGAACCAGCCGGCCAAATCCTTCTGGCGGCCGACAACTTCGGTGGCAAGCTGGCGCTTGTCGATGCAGCTTCGTTCTCAGTCCGACATATCCGAGAGTTCCCTGCCCACAATATCCGAGCGATGGTCCTCTCGGCAGATCGAACGAAAATCCTTTTCGCACATCAAATGCTCAATAGTTTGGCGGTTACCAACACCAACGATATCCACTGGGGCCTGGTGATGAGCAACGATCTTCGCTGGGTCGATTTAGCTCGTGTGCTAAACCCTGAAGACGATTTCTATGGCGAAGGGTTCATGCATCCCATTGGCGAGCCTGGGAAGGGAGGTGGCGATCCGACTGACATCGCGGTGATCGACTCGGAACAAGCAATCGTAACGATGGGCGGCACCGCACAAGCTGGTATCGGCAAGCACGAGTCTTATGGACTATTTCGTACCAACGTTGGCGAACACCCGACGGCGGTAGTTGTTTCTCCGGAGAAAGACCTTGCTTACGTTGCGAATGGGTTCGATGATTCCGTCTCGGTGATCGATCTGAAGACCGCCAAAACCGTCAGCAAGTTTTCTCTCGGTGTTCGTCGTGAATTAACGGAACGGGAACGAGGTGAAAAACTGTTTCATAATGCGCGGCTTTCGATGGAAGGATGGATGTCGTGTCATAGCTGTCATACCGACGGTCACACCAATGGACTCGCGAGCGATAATCTAGGTGACAACTCGTTCGGCGCGCCAAAGCGTATCCTCTCGCTTCTCGGCAAAGCCGACACAGCACCCTTTGGCTGGCTCGGCGTTTCCCCCACCCTGAAAGCTCAAGCTCACAAGTCGGTTGAGCAAACCATGCATGGCGGTAAGCTTTCGGAAGAGGATGCCCAAGCGTTGGCAACTTACATGGCGAGCTTGCCGCTGCCTCCTCCGATTGACCAATTGCAACAAACGCATGACGAAGCAGCGATCTCGCATGGACGACAGATTTTCCTCCGTAACAACTGCGTCAAATGCCATGCCCCTCCCAAGTACACCACACCGGACCTATACGATGTGGGCATGGAAGACAAAGAACTCAATCGGGAGTTTAATCCACCTTCACTTCGCGGCATCGGCCATCGCGACACCTTCTTTCACGATGCCCGTGCGACGTCGCTGCGAGATATCTTCGAGGTGCACGGACACGAGTTGAAGGTTGAGCTCAGTGATCAACAACTCGACGACCTGATAAGCTTCTTGAAAAGCCTCTAACGTCGCCCGATGCGATCGATTTACTCACTCTCGGCAGCCAGCTGAACCTTTTTCTCCAGCACGTTTTGATACCACAAGAAGCTCACGTATCCAGCCACCACGATCCCGACGAATATCCCAAACAATGCCAGGTTGTAAATCGTCAACGCCAACAACGATACGACGGCAATCATCAACGCGACGGCCGGAAACACGGGATACAGCGGCACCTTAAATGGGCGTTCGAGATCGGCGTGATGCTTCCTTAACGCGAAGAATGCGATCATCGACACGATGTACAACGTTAACGCACCGAAGACGGCAAGTACGATGATCTCACCCGTTTGGCCTGTTAGAAGGGCGATGATACCAATCCCCATATTCACCAACAGCGCGTTGACCGGAGTCTTGGTGCGTGGATGGACAACTCCGACAAACGGCGTGACGTAGTGCTCGCGGCCAAGTTCCAACGTCGAACGACCGGCGGCTAAGATGATTCCGTGGAACGACGCGATCAAACCGAATAAGCCGATCGTGATTAGCATGTGGTACAAAACACTCCCTTCACCCACGATCTTCCCCAGTGCTAAGGGAAGGGGAGAGTCAGAGGGTGCGCTTCCCGGCTCGGGATAGACAATTGTTTCCCATCCGGCGACCCCAACCGCCGTGGTGAAAACAAGAATGCACAGCACAACCAGCGTGGTGATAGCCGAGCCGAATCCCCACAAGACGTCACGCTGCGGATTCTTAGCTTCTTCCGCCACGTTCGCCACCCCTTCGATCGCTAGGAAGAACCAAATGGCAAACGGAATGGCTCGGAATGCCCCTTCCCAGCCGTTGGGCAGGGCGTTCACAGTCAGGTTTCTTGTTTCGAACGCCGTAAAGCTGACACCTGCAAAGAGCAACAGTTCTAACACAGCCAAGATGGTAACGAATAACTCGAAGTAAGACGCCGAGCGGACCCCGACGATGTTCAAGCCGGTGAAGATCACGTAGGCCAGAATGGCGATCAGGGTCACGTCCAACTGCGGAAAGAACATATTCAAGTAGGCCCCGATCGCAAACGCAATCGCCGGGGGTGCAAAGATGAACTCGATGCTTTGGGCGATCCCAGCCAAGTAGCCCCAATGCTTTCCCAGTCCAAGTCGGGCGTAATCAAACGCCCCGCCAGCTTTGGGAATCGCACAGGCCATCTCGGTGTAACTGAATGTGAACGTCACGTACATGATGATCACAAAGAAGGTCGCGATAGCTAGGCCAAGCGTGCCTCCTTCGGCTAAACCAAGGTTCCAGCCAAAGTACATTCCGGAAATCACATAGCCGACGCCAAGCCCCCACAGCATCAACGGGCCAAGTGTTTTCTTCAATTCATTATTGGGTTCGGTCATCAAGCAGTTCGTCTTGCGAAAGGTCTTTAAGTTGGACGCCCGAGAGCTTGCGGCGGAGCGATTCTCCGATAAGAAAGCTCAACTTTTGGGCCGCGTGCTCGTGGGGCAAGCCTTCGCGGCGAATATTGGAAATACAGTTTCGCTTTTCATCCGTATTTCCGCTGCGCGGTGCATACGTCAGGTAGGCTCCCATACTGTATGGAGAAGTCAGTCCAGGTCGTTCGCCGATTAAAATGACCGATAGCTGACTGTTCAATAGATCGCCGATGGGATCGCTTATCGCAACCCTTCCCTGACGAACAATCACGATGGGTGCAATGCGGTACGACTTAAGCAGGGGAAGCAGGTATGCGAGGAATGGTATTGCATTCTGTTCGATCGCGATTGAAGACAGCCCGTCAGCGATGGAGATGCTGATTTCGTATTCTTGCTTGGGTCGTGAACGAAGGATCTCCTCCGACTCGGCACTGAGCAGTCGTCCTAAGTCAGGCCGCTGAACGTACTGTTGGCGGTCTTTGGCTTGGCTATCTAAGACCAGATCTTCCTGCTTGAGCGCTACTAACTCAGCAATCAGCTTTTCGACATCCATATCAGCCCAAACGGCATCACTGGCCAACGCATGGTCCGTCCGAAAGGCGAGCATCTGCTGTGTGGTCACGCTGCTGCCTGTTCTCCCCATGCCGATGCGGGCCTGGGTAAATGCTCGGTACTTTTCCCACAGATCGTTTTGGTTCATAGATTCATCAACCGATGCCGTGCCGCTTCAGGAAGTAATTTACCGTCGCTGCCAATCAAGTTCATACCTTGCAGCCAAGCTTCAAATTCAGGGGCATGTTTTAGACCCAGCAGTTCGCGAAGGTAGAGCTGGTCGTGGTACGACGTGCTTTGGTAGTGCAGCATCACATCGTCCGCGCCGGGAACGCCCATCACGAAGTTACAGCCCGCCATGCCGAGCAACGACAATAGATTATCCATATCGTCTTGGTCGACGTTAGCATGGTTCGTGTAACACACATCGCAACCCATCGGCAGCCCCATTAGCTTGCCGCAGAAATGATCTTCCAGACCAGCACGAATAATCTGTTTGCCATCGTATAGGTATTCCGGACCGATAAAGCCAACGACCGAGTTGACCAAAAGAGGCTGATACTCACGAGCAACCCCGTAGGCACGGACTTCGCACGTTTGCTGATCGACACCATGTTGAGCGTTGGCAGAATGGGCGCTACCTTGCCCAGTTTCGAAGTACATACAGTTTTGGCCAACCGTGCCACGACCTAACTCAAGACCGGCCTGATGCGCCTCGTCGAGCATCGCGAGTGTAACGCCAAAACTATCGTTGGTAGCTTCCGTTCCGCCGATCGACTGGAAGATTAGATCAACCGGCGCACCTGCCTCGATTAGTTCGATCGTGGTCGTCACGTGCGTCAGCACACATGACTGTGTTGGGATCTCAAACCGAAGCCGAAGTTCATCAAGCATCTCCAGTAACGTCCGAACGACGCGAGGGTCATCGGAGGCAGGATTGATTCCAATTACTGCGTCGCCGACTCCATACAGCAAGCCATCAATTGTGCTGGCCAGAATGCCTTTTACATCGTCGGTTGGATGATTCGGTTGTAGCCGAGTCGAGAAGTGTCCGGCCAATCCCAGGGTGTCTCGAAAGCGTGAGACCACACGAATCTTAGCTGCCACCAAGATCAAATCCTGGTTCGACATCAATTTGCTGACCGCCGCAACCATCTCAGGCGTTAGCCCAGGGCTAATTTGCTGTATCGTTTCCCCAGTGGTTTCGTATGCCAGAAGCCAGTCGCGAAACGCACCTACCGTTAACTGACTGATTTCCGCGAAGGCCTCGGCGTTGTGCCGATCGACAGTCAAACGGGTGACCGAATCGAGCTCGTAGGGAATGATCAGCTCGTGCAGAAATTGCGAGAGTGGCACATCGGCTAACACATGCCGCGCCGCCAGTCGCTGTTTGTTGTTCTCAGCGGCTAAGCCGGCCAGGCAATCGCCCGATCGCTCTGGTGTCGCTTTAGCGAGAACGTCTTTCAGGTCGGGAAAAGAATAGGTCGTTATCCCGATTCGATGCTGATACTTCATGATCCCACGATAAAGAGGCCGACGGTTTGCGTTTTATCGTACCGCATCGAAACGCGCGAATGCACTGGCGCATTGCGCAAATTCTTATCTTCCTACACTCAATGTTTGAGGTTTTAGGGGTCGTGGCATCAAAAGGGACGACGTTGATAGCTGTCCGAAACAAATCGTCTCACAGGATCAGCTGCCACGGTAGTACATGGCGAAGCCCCAATTTCTACCAAGGCTCTTTTCAATCAACTTGGGATTGAATGCGAGTTCTTCCTGAAACCTCCCTAAACAAGATCCACTTCTCTCCCAAATCGTCTTGCAGGTTAAGCTCGTTTGCAATGGCAAAACGCTCAACGCCCGATCGACTACGGCAAGCTTACCTTCCGTCTTCATGTTCGATAGGGATCAGAATTGAACCCTATTTGTTGGAGAAATGAATGCTGAATCCTTCACCATAGCGCACCGCGAAATTCTTCTACCAGGATTTGGACAGCTTCCTTTAGGGCCGCATAGCATAGAACTTTAGGAGCAAGACAATCTGACGGTATCAATGCCGTCTGTCGTGACAACAGCTACCGAGTATTAAGGTTCATTAATATGCCGCTCTTGAAGGCTCGATGTGATCCGCGTAATGGATATTCAGAAGACATTAAACGCTTTCTATAGCGATCACTTTTCCACCTCGAAAGAACGTCAATCTAGACGGCGAATCGCTAGCTCTTACGGCTACTAAGTTTTGAAGATTCCCACGTTAACAATTGTTTCAGATGCGGTGCATATCCTCAAATGAATTGCGTGTATTGTCATTACTCGTCCGAATTGATCTGGATATTCTGAAACGGCTTCAACAGCACGGTCATTCTCGCTTGCCTTTCCCGGCAATGTTATTGCTTCCAGGATCCACCTCACGATCCTAGCCGGGTGAACGTTTGCCAGTGCATGACCGCCGGGTCAAATTCCATCCACGACTGGCTTCGCCAAAGGCCGAGCCTCAGAGGAGAACTCAATGTTGGGAAGGCTGATTGTCTTGCTTGGTATTGTCAGTTTGCTGGCCGGCTGTGGCGATCCGGCATTGCATCCGATCACCGGAAAAGTCTCACTGGACGGCAAGACTTACGAACGACTGCTGGTCTACTTTCATCCTCTCGATCGTGAGCCTAACGAGTTTTCAATTGGCGTCGGCGAGACCGACAAAGATGGCGTTTTGGTCCTGCGAACTTCTGCCGGCCCTGGCATCGCCACCGGCAACTATCGCGTGACCTTCTCCTGCATTCAAGCACTTCGTGGCGGCAAGACGCTCACCCTCGGAGCTGGTTCCGAAAAAGCGGACGACGATCGAAGCCTGGTCACCAAGGATATCGTTCCTCCGCAATATGGTTCGAAGACCGAGAGCCCGGTCGAGTTCCAAGTGAAGTCAGGCGAGAACATCTTCGAGTTCGACATCCCTGGCAAATAAGTAAGTCGTTTCATTCCGTTTTTTATTCTCTCCACAAGGGGAAAGCTCTCATGTCGATTTCCAGCACGAAACGAGGCGCGTTCACACTCGTCGAGCTATTGGTTGTCATTGCGATCATTGGTGTTTTGATCGCTCTTTTGCTGCCGGCCGTGCAACAAGCTCGCGAAGCTGCTCGCCGCATGCAGTGCAGCAATAATTTGAAGCAGCTCGGCCTGGCCGTGCACAACTTCGCTTCAACCTATCAGGACGAACTGCCAATGTTGGGCGAGGCCCAGGAAGGTGGCCACTGGACGGCATTCATCCTGCCGTATATCGAACAAGCCAATATGTACGAAGCATTGACCTTCGGTTCCACAAACTGGGCCGCCGGCACCGCGTTGAACAATCCATCGATCACATCGACCAGCAACGCCGAACGTCAAATCGCGGCATGTCAAACGAAGCTCGAAGCTTTGATCTGTCCTTCTTCCACTGTCAGCGGACCGATCTACGACGCCTCGGTCTATTCGCCACCGTGGTTCGTTGCGGCTCGTCAGCCGGCGAACTACTTGGGTGTCGTTACTGGGATTCAGCCCAACGACTGGAAGCCAGCTTGGGGATGGGGACGACCCGGCATCCCGTCCTGGACCGACGCCAACGGCAATTCCCACGATACCAAGGGGCATCCAGAACTCGATGGCGTGTTCATCACCCGACATCCCGATAAGGCGCGAATCGCCCAAGGTGGGATGGGAGGCGCTTGCCGATTGGCCAGCATCACCGATGGAACCTCAAACACGCTCATGATCGGCGAAGCGGAACCAGACCCGCAGCTACAGACCTTGGCTTCTGTTTCCGAAAACGCCAATACTGGCCGTAAAGATCATTGGGCGATCGGTGGCGACGACTTCGACAATTGGGAAGGTTCGGACTGGTCGGAAATGGGTGGCTCGACCGGCGTGCGAATCAATTACCCGCGACCTCAAGGTTCGCCGAACGACGCTTCCGATAGCGATCCGAACTGGGCCGCTTACGAGGTGAGCTTCAGCAGCCGTCACCCAGGCGGATGTAACTTCGTGTCGGCCGACGGCTCGGTCCGATTCGTTGCGGAAACAATCAACGCATCGATCTTCAGTGCCTTAGGTACGCGGGCGAATGGGGAAGCCGTTCCGGCCCCTTAGCTTTCGGATTCCGTTTGAAATTGAAAAGGACGCTTCCGCAAGAGGCGTCCTTTCTTTCGTGATAATTAAGACAGCGAGACCGATGACCGATGACAGATGAATCGTAGTTGTCTCCCAATCGTCGGTCGTGGAACTTAGTCTTGCTTTGGGTCGACCAAGACTTCCTTCTGCAACCAACCGCTGGCCAGCTTTGGCCATTGGGTAACGCGCTGCTCGGTTGGTCGTAGCCCGTAGCCATGACCACCCTGCGGGAAAATGTGCATTTCAGCTGGTACGTCGTTCTGTTTCAATCCGTAGTAATACGCCGCACTTCCCGTTGATGAGACGCGGTCATCACTAGTATGAACCAGGAAAGTCGGAGGCGTCTTTTCATCGACGGAGGTTTGGGGAGTTAGTTCGATGCCCTGTCCGTCGATGTTTAGATAGGCCGGGTAGATTAACAACGCGAAATCAGGCCGCGCATCGATTTGATCGACTTCGTCCACCGGCTCGTAGGCAGACTCATCGGCATTGGAAGTCACCGCCGCCAAGTTACCGCCCGCAGAGAAGCCTAGGATACCTACCTTATCGGGATCAATCTTCCAATCTTCCGCGTGAGCCCGGGTAAGTCGAATTGCACGCTGCGCATCTTTCAGCGGATTGACGTGAGGTTCACCTTCTTTCGCTCGTGGCACGCGGTAGTGCAGAACCACGCCGGTAATTCCGATCTCGTTCAGCCAGGCCGCGACTTCGGTTCCCTCTAAGTCGTAGGCCAAAATGTGATAACCACCGCCTGGACAAATGACGACTGCGGCGCCAGTGTCTTTGGCCGGATCTGGCTTGAAAACAGTCACGGTTGGTTTAGTCACCTTGGTCACCTTACGACCAATGCGTTCGTCGATAATCTCGGCGATCTCTTCTTTTTCACCTTCCGCCAAGCCGGGTACTTTGCCTGCTGGCCAAATGGCTTCGCTGATTGGTTCGGCAGCTGAAAGGGTGGACACCATTAGTAACGCAAATAAACAGCTCGGTCCCAGAAGGCATTTCATGGCAGGCGAATCTCAATGTGAAGAGTTTTGGGAAAAAAGTGGGGTAGGCAGCATTCGTGGCTAGAATGGTATAAGCTGATGAGCGTACCCTGCCACAAAGGTGTTTGCAAACATTCGGTGCGTGTTTAGGCACCACTAGGCAAATCCTTTGGGCACGCAGTTTGCAATTGCGTTACTACATCAGTCCCACCTGCTGGACTCGTTTGAAGGTTTGGTGAAGTAGTTTGCCACAATCGGTAAAGAATGTGACAATCTACCCCGATAACCCTTGCAGAACGGGAACTGAGCAAGCATTAATAGAATGCTGACACTTTCACTTACTTTCTGACTTAGGAACCCTCCCCATGGGTGGCAAAGCCGTTGCCGTCGTTTTATTTGATGGCCAGTCGGCGGGTGGAACGTATCTTCTTCGATGCATCACCGATGCGTTGGAAGCAGACACACTTCCCAACTTGACTCTTCTTCCCACAACGCCAATCGAGGCAATCCAAGAGGCACAAGTAACTTCTCCACAAGGAGTTATGTTTCTCGGTACTGCGATTGCACAGCGAGATACAGAAATCGGTCGCCTGACAGACATCGATCTCTGGAATCCACAAGAGTATAAGCACGAACTATTGAACGCTTGGCATCGTCGCCTGACGAAGGGGAAGAAGGAAAGCACAATTCCGCAAAATGCGCGTGCTCTGTTCCTCCATCATGAAGAACGCCTTGAGCCAGAACAGCTGGAATCGGTGATCTTGCCGATGGTTCGACGCGTGGGTCTGTGGACTCGTTTCTGGAATAATCTGCCGCATCGCAAGAAGGCTTCCGCTTCTTAAGCGAGTCGCTGTTGCGAAAAGCAAACGGCGCGGTGACTTCTTTCACCCGCCGCAAATGCCGCACGGCTTCCCATCTCCCGCCGTGCAATACTTTCCGCGGGATGTTTTTCCGAAGTGCTTGCACGATGGATTGTGCCTAACCCCGCTTGATGTATTCAGCCAAAACTTAGTGGGGCTAGTCGGATCAGTCGGCTTCAGCTGAGCCGCTTCTTCCTTTCGCTGCTTTTCCTCAAGGCGAAAGCGCCAGGGTTGTTGCGGCTTATTGTCTTGCCATAAGCCAACTTGCTTCGCAGCCGCGTCGGTTTGGGTCGCTGCTAACTCGGCATCACCACTGAAATGGCGATAGTGCCAAGCCCAGCCGTCAGCAATGAGCTGACGATTGATCCAATGGCCATCCAGAAACACATGACCCAAGATTCGGCCGTAGGTGTCGGACTTCTCGTAAGCAACGAGGACCTGCTTTCCATAAACTAAGCGATTGAGTGCCTGACGACTTTTCTCGCCGTAGGCTTGGCCGCTTTCTGGAGAGTCGATTCCTTCCAGACGAATCCGATGGGTCTTCTTGTTGTCATCCAGTACGCCGATGGTGTCGCCGTCGGCGACGTAGATCACTTTGCCGCGCAAAATGTTAACTGGACAATTTGTAACCCATCGCCGATCCGCTAAAGACAACCGTGCCTGCGGAATAAGCACGATTTGCCCAGTTTGTGGCAACAGTGCAACCTGATCGCCATCGAGATATGCAAAGCGAGATTTTGCAAAAACTTTATCTTCTTGATCGTGCCACTCGCGAACGGGATCGACTAGCGGTGGATCTGGTTGAGCTTGGGATAGTGCGAATGAGAGTGGCAGCAGTGCCAGCACAAGCCCGAGAAGAGAAGCGTGTTTTGAATGCATTCCGCCAAACCGTCTTGCCTGACGCGGACACCGCGCACTTTGGTCCGCGCCAAGCGAAGACGACCTTTTCAATGATAGAGCTACTTATTCAGTTCAGCGGCGGCGGCATCTTGGAAATCTTTTCGCAAGTCGCTCGCGTCGCTGTTGGGAAAGTTCGATCGTTGGACCAGTAAGATGTAGGCCCGCTTCTTTTCAGGATCGCCCCAGCTTTGTGTGCCAAAGGCACCTCCATGGCCAAAACTTCCGGGGCTTAGTGCCGCCGACACACCCTGGGGTTCTTGCACCACGCAGTATCCAAGTCCCCAACCGTTGCCGGGGGTGAAGCCTGTTTCGATGTCACCGGTTTGCAGTTTGGTCAGTTCCTTTACCGAATCACGACTTAGGATCTTGGCGTCTCCCAGGAAACCGCCGTTGAGCATCATGCCATAGAACTTTGCGAGATCTCGGGCCGTCGAGTAAAGTCCTGCACTCGGATTCGGATATGGATCGGTGTCGAAGTTGCCGATCCAACTTTCTGCTTCGGTCAGTTCACCGGAGTCTTTGTTCTTCGCGTAAAGCGTGGCGATACGTGCTTGCTGTTTTTCGTTTGGATGGAACGTAGTCGTATTCATCTTCAAAGGGTCGAAGATTCGCTCTTGAAGAAATTCACCGTATGGCTTTCCGGAAGCGACTTCGATCACCCGTCCCACGACGTTTAAACCAGGGCTGTATTCCCATTTGGTCCCTGGCTCGTAACGCAGCGGACGTTCTGCAAGTTCTTTCGCGGTGCTTTCAAGAGATCCGACCACACGTTGGCTACCACCAAGTCCAGCGGTGTGCGTGAGACACTGGCGGATGGTGATTGGCTTGTCGAGTGTGTTACCTTCAAACGTTACGTCGGCAAACTCGGGGATGTATTTTGAAACGGGATCGTCGAGACCTACTTTGCCGTCTTCGACAAGGGTCATCAGCGCCGTAGCTGTGATTGGCTTGGTCATCGAAGCGATAGCGAACATCGCTCCCGGCCGCATTGGCTTCTCGGTTTTGAGATTGGCGTTGCCAAGCCCGCTCAGGTGCACGAGCTTGCCGTCTTCGATCACCAGGGTGACAGCTCCGGCGACATCTTTGTCTTCGATGTGCTTCGTGACCGCCTTGTTGACGCCTTCGAGCGCTGGCGGCTTCCGGCGACCTTCCTGAGCAAATGCAGGGGAAGCAACCGCCACGCAGAGCAGTGCCACAACAGTGCGTCCAAGTGTCCAGGGGGGAGCAAGCATCGCAATCATCCTACTTACGAAACAAGATTTCGGGGGAAAGCCGCAGCCTACCGCAATCCATCGGCCTGTCAAGCTTCTTCCAGCCCCCCTCTTTCTGGCCAGTATCCGCCGTAAAATCCGCAACATCTTAAGACGAATCCATTGAGTTTTTCCGCCGATCCTGCCTAGAATAGCTGCTGGATCATGCCGATCCCTTCCGTTCACTCATGGTATCCATGCGACGTTTTGGTAGTTACGCTCTGATTGCCACCTATTTGGTGGTACAACTTTTCGGCCAGGTGCTTCATGCCTGGAGCGGATGTGAGCACGCGCACCTGCCAGGTCAATGGTCGTCGCAGGCCACCGTCGCAATTGCCGATGGTCATGCTGAAGGTCACCATCACCACCACGATCATTCGTCCCATTCGCATGGCTCGGCCGAGCGAGAATCTGCTCCGATCGAAGGTGACGGCTGGAAGTCAGGTCATCGACACAATCTCGCCATCGATGGTTGTTTGCTTTGCCAACATCTGGCGTTGGGTCAGATTGCTCCGGCGACAACTCCTGTTGCCGTCGAATCGATCGCCGTGGAATCGTACATTCCCCGATCGACACGCTTCGCCACGCACAAGTGGCTAGGTCCGAATTCTCCCCGGGCACCTCCGACAGCATAGGTTTTGCTGGCGTGATCTCTTGCGCCAGCCGTCTGTTTGCGTGCGAGCAAACAGGCTAAGGGTCGATCTTCTTCGCATTGCGTCGAAGTCATGGCTCTTGTTTGAATTCGCGACGTAGTCTTGCACCGTAAACCTGCGAGCTGCGGCGCGGCCATGCTATCTATTCATCCGATTCGCCGTCGCGCTGCACACGCGCGATTGGTTGCCCATATATAAGAGAATTCATAATTATGTCTTCGCGCAAAGGTTTTACCCTCGTCGAACTATTGGTGGTGATTGCCATCATCGGTGTTCTGATTGCTCTGCTTCTGCCTGCCGTACAACAAGCTCGCGAAGCAGCACGACGGATGTCCTGTTTCAATAACTTAAAGCAGCTTGGCTTAGCTCTACATAACTACCACGATACGTTCGGAACGTTCCCCAGCGGCTACATCGCAACCAATAGCGATCATCGCACGCCGCTGGCCACCGGCGATCCTGGCTGGGGATGGGCCGCGTTGATCTTGCCCCAGATGGAGCAGGGCAACCTGGCGGACTCCATCGACTTTCGTCTCAGCATCTTAAACGTTTCAAATCAGGCCGCACGCGAAACGCTTATTCAAGCCTACTCCTGCCCAAGCGATCGCTCGCCGGAAGTCTTTCACATTCATGATGAAAACGAGAACGAACTGACTGAGCTTGCTTCGGCAAATTACGTCGGCTGTTTCGGCACCACGGAACTCGACGAATGCGAAGGTCTCGCATCAGGCGTGAAGTGTCAGGGTACCGGTTTGCTCGATCACAATGGCCGCTACGGCATGCGAGACGTGATCGACGGGACGAGCAATACTTTGATGGTCGGCGAACGAGCGTCACCGCTTTACAGCGACCATGTGGAACTGAGTACTTGGGTTGGTGCTGTTAGTGGTGGGGAGGAAGCGGCCGTTCGTATTTTAGGAATCGCCGATCATCCGCCGAATAGCCAGTACCACCAACACGATGACGACGACCATGGCCACGAACACCAACACTTGGACGACTTCGGAAGCCGACATCCAGCGGGTACCAACTTCGTCTTCGCCGATGGCTCGGTCCATCTCATCACCGAGACAATCGACGTGGCTGTTTACCAGTCTCTAGCCACCCGTGCCGGTCGTGAGATGATTTCAGGCGACGCTTACTAAGTTGCCCTCATGCGAAATGGCAAAACCTGATGCTCGTGCAACTGCGCGAGCATCAGAAATTTCTCTTTCTGGCTCCGCACGACACATTCCGTTGATTCTCGGGAATTTGGCTGATGGCATACTAGTCGAAGTTGACCATCTCAAACCGGACGGTCGTCACTCTCTTAAAACATCGTTAAAGCGTACACCCCCGGTAAAGCTTCAGTCCGACGCAGTCTCGTCTACATGACGCAATGTCGCCGAGCGAACGATAATTACTAGGACGCCATAGCATCTATGCTGAGTGGATTCTTGTTCTTACTGGTTGTCTAGTGAGCATATCTAGATTCTTGATCGAAAGGGGAATTCGGCGCGCAGCAAGGTATTGACGCCACCACCTATTACAAGCGATTTTTACCTTGACACACATAATTTGTGTGACATAGTATACTTCGCAAGACAGGTGAAACGAAGCAATTTCTCTCTCGAGTTCCCAGCAACAAGATGCCGCAGACTTCATTCTCTTCCGACTTGATGCGGAGCTGCGCCGATTTGGTGATTTTGACGCTGCTCAACAAGACTCCCATGCATGGATATGACATTCTCGTGTCGATGGGTGACATGGGCGACGGGCAATTTCGTTTCAAGCAGGGCACGCTCTATCCGCTGTTGTACCGTTTAGAGCGTGCAGGCTGGATCGAAGCGCAGTGGCAAGAGCCGCCCGAAGGAAAGAAACGCAAGGTCTATCACATCACCAAGGATGGCAGACGCGTCTTGAAGGAGCGGACACAACAGTGGCATCGGTTTACCGGTTCCGTTAATGCAATATTGCAGGAGTGTTCCCATGGCTGAGCTTGCCTCGAAACAGGTACAAGACTATCTCGATGCACTACGAACAGCCCTGAAGCTGACACCACAGCAATCGTCAGACATTGTCGAAGAAGTCCGTGACGATTTGTTCGATCATGTTCGCCGTTTGGTCAATCGTGGTCGAGACGAGCCAACTGCGGTTGCCGAAGCCTTGGCCGACCTAGGTCCGGCTGAAGAACTTGCTTGCCGAATTAGGACAGAGGTTCCTCCCTGGAATGGTGCATTGTTACAAACATTGCGCTGCCTTCTAACCGCTGCTCTCGTCTTACTCGTAATGTGGATTGCCTGGCAGACACGCGCTAACGCCTTCGGTTTTTCGTGGATACGAGCCTTTGGCCTGATGGCTACCGTGCTACCGATCATCCTGATTGTCTGGCCAGGAATCGTGTGGCGCAAGAATTGGATGTTTAGTGCCGTTCCCGCTGGTTGCGTTCTGGCAATGGTCATTCTGGTACTAACCCTGGGAATGCCAAACCATTCAACGCAAATCATTGACCCCGAAGCGCCGCGTAATGTACCAGCGATGGACAATCAAAACACCCTGACGATCGTTGCCTACCTACCACTTGTTCTTTTTGCTGGCTTGTCCCTTTATCTGCTTGTTATGATGCAGCGGTGGCATCAACAATGGATTGTGATCAGTTTTGGATTGCTCCTCCTGGTCGCCATTGAAGTCCCCTATGCTTGGGAGGAAAGGGAGTACTCTCAGCGATTGGAGGCAATGAAAACTTATCTTGCTGCGACACACCAACAACAAGGCATCTATCCAACAGAGCAGCAACTGATCGACCATCCTAATACCAACCGGTTTCGTTATCGCGTTGCTTCAGATGGCAACAGCTATAGCCTGTTTTGGAGACGTCCGCTAAGTCACGGATATGAATTGGCGTACAGCACCGACCGAGATGCTATCTGGATCGTTGACTGACCGATCCGATAAGACCTTTTTTCTCGATTCACCATCGTTGCTGTCGTCATGAGACTGGAAACGAGGCTGATCGTTCGGCAAGGATTTTTAACCGTGCGACGTGTCACCATTGCGATCGGATTGATCTTCCTCGCCGGAATAGCTGCGATGACGGCAACAGTCTTCACGCCCCAAGAATCGAGCGTTCCGAAACGAGCGAAACGCCCGCCTTCGGCGCCAGGTATGATCCCAATTCCGCTTTCCGACGAGAATGGTGACTACGCTTACCTTGTGGACTACCAACTCGCCTATGTCCCAGCTACCGACGATGAAGAAGCTCAGCTCGTGGCCGTGTTGTCTAACACAAGTGATCAGTCGATGGCAATCATGATCAACTCAAAACGCTTGCACGCTTCGTTCCACTTCACGCGACCAGATGGAACGAAAATCGAAGCTTATCCGAGTCAGTACTATCGCATGATGATGACGGCCCAGTGGATTGATCCGCCCTGTCAACTCGATCCGCTAGATCAGATCATTTGGCGGATACCACTCTCGGATTTAGTACCCCATCTAACGAAAATCGATGGTCCCTTAACAGAGGAGACCATCGCGGGTTCAAAGGTTCAAAGCGAGATCGGTTTAAGTGTCGTTCCTGGTCCAGGGATCTCGATCCCCTACGAAAAGGTCAAATCGGATCCGATAACTATTCCTGGCGGAGATCGCCAGCGCTAGTCATAACTTTGTGACGACAAGATCTGCTGGTCGTAGTGGTAGCGTTTTTCTTGCATCGTTTCACCGCCACCTGAGTAGGCACTGCCAAACGCTCCGAATAGCAAGTCCGACACCGCACACCCAGTGCAGGATGCAATCAGGACTATACCGATAAGCCGTGAGATTTGCTACACAAGATCACCAAGCTTTGCCAGTAGATGGTGGAACTCTGCCATCGATCACATTGGTCGATAGACGATGAACTCCCGTTACTACCGAAATGGGGGAAACGACGCAATACGTTCGGCGGACCAGCGCCGCTAGCAAGCGGTCATCCAGCGTAGAAGTAATAGAACGTCATCCACAAGCACACGAAGTGCAGATACTGATCGAAGCCCACGGTCGCGAAGAAGGCATGCATGTTCTGCCGCTTGTAAAAGTACGACGTGATACGGCTGGTAATAAAATCGACCACAAAGTGCAGTACGCCGTTGGCCACGGCAAATTCGACCCCGGGAAAGAAACCGAGCAGGGGCAAGCAGCAAACACCAAGAACCGCCGTATAGGTGCCAACATGCGCCGAGAGTGCCCCAAGGTGCGAGCTTTTATTCTCGGCCATCCACCGGCTTTGGCAGAGAAAGTCGGCAACCCAGTGGATGAGCATCACATAGAGCATGTTTTGACTTCGCTGATATTGCTTAGGGAGCAAATCCTAGTCTAGCTTCCTCTTCCTCGGCAATGAACGGTCCACGAGGTGTCAACATCATGTAGTTCACTGGGGGACTGATCGATGCGGGAATGCTTTCCCAGCCATCGCTAGACAGGCGACAAAGCCGCCGGACTTTGCTTGAGATTTGGTGATGACCGTAAACCATGCGGGGAAGGCCAAAACTGTAAACAATAGTTGGGACACCATGCAGGTCGGGCAAGTTCTCGGCTGCCAACAAATTTTGCGTCGGTAAGCAAGCCAGCAGGATCGCAAGCGTCGCTAGACTTCGTGCCATCATTCTTACTCCATTGGTAAATCAGGTGCATTCGCTTGAAGGCTACCAAAGGCTGTCGAACCGAAACAATCGCAATTAACGCCGTCCCAGAAAAGCAAACGAACGAAGCAAACCACAATTTGGACAGCGAAAGGTATCGATCAAGTCTCCATTTTCAATGCCGATCGCGTGAATTCCACACGACCAGAACGTTGCATCCCCCGAAATCCAACGATCCTGATAAGCACCATGATTCGAGCGATCAGGAACAAATCCTTTGATCATCCTGACGGCACAATCGGGGCATTTGATCTCTCGTTCCATGTTCTCCTTCTCCCAATACTCGCTTTACGGTCGGGAATCGCCTATTCTCAAGGGAATCATCCCCTCTCGGGCTTCCCACCTTAAGGCCAACCTTCATGAAAATATTCGCTTGCCTGATTCCTTTCTTGGCAATATTCGCCGCCGCTTCCGCCCTTGCTCAAGAGGCACCCACTAAGAACCGTTTGCGGTTAGAGACGAGTGCCTATTTGCAAATGCATGCCGAGAATCCGGTCGATTGGTATCCGTGGGGCGAAGAGGCCCTGGCCAAAGCGAAGATGGAGAACAAGCCGATTTTCGTTTCCATCGGTTACGCCAGTTGTCATTGGTGTCACGTAATGGAAAAAGAGAGCTTCTCAGATCCGAAGATCGCTGAGTTTCTCAACGAGCACTTCGTGTGTGTTAAGGTGGATCGCGAAGAACGTCCGGATGTCGATGCCGTTTACATGCTGGCCGTTCAAGTCATGTCTCGTAGTGGCGGATGGCCACTCAATGTTTTTCTCACGCCTGAGGGAAAACCATTCTTTGGAACGACCTATCTTCCACCGGAAGACCGCGAAGTCGAATTACCCGACAATCAGGGAGTCGGCCTGGTGCCCGGATTTTTGACGCTCGCTAAGCGAATCGCGCAGGTGTGGGAAACACAGCCGCAGCAACTAACGGACGCCGGCGACGCGATCACCCGCGCGCTGAAGCAAGTCATGGGACGCCCGTTGCTTCCGCCTGACTTGGCTGAGCACGATTCGATTCTGCGGACCTTTGACGAACAGCTTGAGGACGAATTCGATCCACGTTTCGGTGGGTTCGACTTCGACGAAGGTAATGCCGACATTCCCAAGTTTCCGCAGCCTTCCTACTTGAAGTATCTTGAGCGACGACAAGCAGCTGGCGATGCGGCAGCAGGTAACATGTTGAAGTTAACGCTCGAAAAGATGGCCGCTGGTGGGATTCATGATCAAATCGCGGGCGGCTTCCATCGCTACAGCACTGATCGACATTGGAAGATCCCCCACTTCGAGAAAATGCTTTACGACAACGCTCAGCTGTTACCTATCTACGCGACCGCCTCGAAGACATTCAGCGAGCCGAAGTTCGCAGACGTTGCCCGCGACATCGCAGACTTCATACTTGCGGACATGACCGGTCCAGACGGGCAGTTCTACAGCGCGCTTGATGCAGACTCGGATGGCGAAGAAGGGGCTTACTATCGCTTTACTTCGGAAGAACTGCAGAACGAGTTGACTGTCGATCAGTTGCGTCTGGCAGAACAGGCGTTCGGCATGACCGGCGACCCTAACTTTGACGAGAAGTATTATGTCCCGCAGTTCCACGGTGCCGCAGAGACCGACAAGCTCGATCAGTTGAAGACCGCCTTGCTCATCCTTCGCAAGAAGCGAAATCCACCATTCCTGGATAAGAAGGTGATCACTAGTTGGAACGGGCTCATGATCACAGGGCTGGCCAGGGCAGGGGAGAGCCTCAACGAACCTCGCTACATCGAAGCCGCTGCGAAGGCTGCCGACCATTTGCTAAGAACGGCCTGCTCGGAGGAAGGACGTCTGCGCCGCACACCCGACACCAAGTCCGAACATCCAGGAGCCTACGTCGATGACTATGCCATGTTCATTGAAGGGCTACTGGCCCTTCACGAAGCAACTGATGAGCAGCGTTGGCTTGACGAGGCAGTGAAATTGCAGGCGACCCAACAAGCGCACTTCGCCGATGAGACAGGCGGAGGGTATTTCTTCACCCCGGACGACAACTCGAACTTGATTGTCCGAGGCAAACTATTTTCAGATAGTGCTCTGCCGTCTGGAAACGCCGTCTCCGTCAGTAATTTGAAAACACTCGCCAAGCTAGTTCCCGAAGAAGCAAAGAAGTATAACTCTCTGGCCGAGAAGACGCTTGAAGCCAGCGCTCAGTTGCTCAACACGCAGCCCAATAGCACAGCCCGTATGGCGGCCGAGTTGATTCGTCCTGAATGATCACGAACGATTCTAACCCGTTTGAAACGCCAAGTTCTACGGTCGAGGATGTGCCAAACGATGTTTCGCATCTCAGCCCCTTTACTGGTCGAAGAAGCGCAATTCGACATTCCCCGATCGGTAGCTCTACCGAAGCCTAACCGATTTGTTGGCTTGGTTTCTATCTCTGGTCTCATGGATGATCTATCGTTCTTCAAGAGCAATCAACACTCGTACTCCGGCTGTGTTCAAGTTCACGAATTTATCGTTATCGCTGTTGTCAAACGAATCCAAAATGATTCATCCCCAGGAATATGAAGGAGGGAATATAGAACTGAGCGGTCACGACAACGCCTAGCCAGTGCAGCAAGTCTCGACGCTCGTCGGTAGTCAGTTTGTCGTAGACCGCTAGGCCAATGAGAAGAAAGAATGTGAATAGAATGCCTGCCAGGTATGCCGTCGTGAACCAATCGAAGTCAACGAGCATGAAGTTTGAGTCGCTCAGCAGCAAAACCAACTGCAGGATGGTAACACCATACAAGAAGCAAATGGCAACGAGGTAGCTACGCCAGATCATGCGCACCGGCAGCAAACAACCCGTAACGACGATCGCGATCATGACGACAAATTGTTCTATCAACGGAATATAAAACTGCCAACTTGTGTTCTCTGGTGGAAACGCGACGAAATAACCGGAATCAATCACTAACGATTTCAACGTCGAAACGATGTAGAGAATTCCCGCCACACCTTGAAGGCAAAGCAGCCAATGCCCGGGCTGAAAAATGGTCGGCTTGCGACGAAGTCTTCGCATGCCAAAGAGAAACAACGCCGTTAATCCGACTGGATAGGCAAGCAGCACAGGAATCAGCAGCAGTATCGCTGTAAAGTTGTTCTGCCAGATCAGCTGAAATGAATTTTGACTGACCGCGCAGAATAGGCCAGTACAGCTCATCCATACGAACAAGTCGATTAGGGAAATGCGGATCCGACCGTCTGATTGTTTAACTTCATCCATGATTGGCATCCTGAAGCAGAATTAAAATCTGTATTCCATCAAGTCACCCTCTGCCCATATCCAGGCGGGAATTTAGAACAGCGTGCAAACCGCCACCCCGAAGCAAGCACGCTTTCCACAAGCCAACATCCGCCGTAGATCGCCTACACTAACCCGCTGACGCATAGCAACCAATAGTCGGGTGTAAGTTCGCTTCGCTTTTCGCGAAAGTAGCCCGCACGCGCAAGAAGAATGGTTGAGGTCCACGCGGACTTGATTCGCAACGACTTCGGCATGAATAGTATGACATAGAAACTATCTATTTCTTCGCTGCGAAACGCGGTGGCCCAAATCATCGAAACCAGGCAAGCCAAGCTTACTCAAATAAACAAATCGACCAGCGAAAGCTGGATCGACGAGTTTTCTTGCACGTGAATGGTTCCCATCCGGCCTCCTCAAAGTGGCAATAAGCTCCCCCAGCATGGCAAACTTTTGTGCTTATTTCCACATTTGCGTGTAGAAAAAAGACAACCCAAGAAACTTATGTTTGGGGAACCTACGAAAGTGATTGCTCCCGAGGATTTCGCTTTTATGATGGAATTGCCCCAGACAATTCCTTTGCCAGTAAGACTTGAAAATGATGTATTTTTTCCGCTATCTGCTGACTACCTTTTTCCTGTTTGCTTCGGCCGCGTCACTGCTGGCCCAAGGGTCGGCGGAAGATTACCGGCGCATGGAAGAAGTCGCCAAGGCGGCTCGCGGCAAAGTTTTCCGCGACGACGTCGTCCCGCATTGGTTCCATGAGAACAATCACTTCTGGTATCGGGTGAACACTGGGCCGCGCCAACACGAGTTTGTGCTGGTCGACACCGAAGCAGGCAAACGCGAGGCCGCGTTCGATCATGCCGAGCTCGCCAAGCAGCTTTCAGAAGAGCTGAAGCGTCCCATCGATTCCGAGGTTCTTCCATTTCAAGCAATTGCTTTTTCCGACGACTTAACATCGGTTCTCTTTCGAGTCGGCAATCAGAACTATGAGTTCGATCGAGCGAATTCTGAGCTTACAAAAGCAGAAGGCACAAAAAACGCACCGACGAACGACCAAGTCGGTCGGCGTCCCTATCCTTCGATTGATAAAGGAGGTGAGGTCGAGTTGATCGTGGCCAATAGCTCGCCAGATGCAATTCGTGTCTTTTGGATCGATCGTGATGGTCGGCCTCGCTTCTACGAGGATTTGGATGCGAACGACGAATACAAACATCGTACATTCGTGGGACATGTTTGGATGATCATGAATAAACAAGGCCAGGCAATGGCCATTCACGAGGCGTCTGATGGGGACAATCGATTGACCGTCGACGGCAAGACGGTCTGGGATCTTCCTCACCGAGGTCGCGGTCGTGGCAATTTCCAAGGTTCCCGTCGCAGTGGCCGTACTTCGCCTGATGGCCAATGGACGGCTTCGATCGAAGATCACAACTTAGTGGTGCGGAACACCAATACCGATGAGAGCACGCGTCTGACCGAAGACGGAACGAAGGAGAAGTATCTGAATGATCGGTTCTACTGGTCGCCTGATTCACGCTACTTGATCGCCATGCAGGTTACTCCAGGGGACGATCGACACATCTACATGGTCGAGTCTTCCCCGAAGGATCAATTGCAACCCAAGCTCCACGACTACAGCTACGCGAAGCCAGGCGACAAGCTCGCTATCGATCGCCCCAGATTGTTCGATCTAGAAAAAGGGGAAGAGATCCCCGTCGACAACAGCCTGTTCGAGAACCCTTGGAGCCTTTCTCGTTTGCATTGGACCGAGGATAGCGGCGAGTTTCGATTTCTCTTCAACCAACGAGGGCATCAGGTAATGCGTCTGCTGGCGATCCAGCCTGACGGAACCGTTCGGACGCTGATCGACGAAGTAAGCAAAACGTTTATCGATTACACCAACAAAGTCCACTTGGAGGAACTAGAAGATACCGGCGAACTAATTTGGATGTCGGAACGTAGCGGGTGGAACCATCTGTACTTAATCGATGCGAAGTCGACTGAAGTGAAGAACCCTATCACAAGCGGTGAATGGGTTGTACGCGATGTCGAACAAGTTGATCTTAAGAATCGTCAGATTTGGTTTACAGCCGGCGGGATCATTCCCGGACAAGATCCCTACTACCTCCATCATTGTCGCGTTAACTTCGACGGCACTGGACTGACAATGCTCACTGAAGGAGATGGTACGCATCGCATTGATTACTCGCCGGATCGCCGCTACTTGATTGATAAGTATTCCCGGGTCGACATGCCTGCAGTGACAACGCTGCGAAAGGTCGAAGATGGCTCGCTCGTTTGCGAACTTGAGAAAGCAGATCACTCAGCTCTCGTCGAAACGGGTTGGAAACCGACCGAACGATTCACAGCAAAAGCCCGCGACGGTGAAACCGATATTTACGGTGTGATTTACTTCCCGACTAATCATGACCCAGCCAAGAAGTATCCGGTGATTGAGTACATATATGCGGGGCCGCATGGCGCTTTCGTTCCCAAGCAGTTTTCTCCGCGTAGCCAATGTCGTGAGATGGCCGAACTTGGCTTCATCGTCGTCCAGATCGACGGTATGGGAACCAACTATCGTAGCAAGGCTTTTCAAGATGTTTGCTGGAAGAACCTGGCCGATAGCGGATTCCCAGATCGCATCTTGTGGATGCAGGCAGCGGCTAAGAAGTTTCCGAGTATGAATCTCGAAAAGGTCGGTATCTATGGAGGATCGGCAGGCGGGCAAAGCGCTTTGGGTGCGATGCTTTCACACGGTGACTTCTATGACGCTGCTGTTGCAGATTGCGGCTGCCACGATAACCGAATGGACAAGATCTGGTGGAACGAACAATGGATGGGTTGGCCAATCGACAAACATTACGAAGAGCAGTCGAACGTCACCAACGCTGATAAGCTGGAAGGTGATTTGTTCCTAATCGTCGGCGAACTCGATACGAATGTCGACCCAGCAAGCACCATGCAAGTTGTCAATGCCCTCGTCAAAGCCAACAAAGATTTCGACCTGCTCATCGTGCCGGGTGCTGGCCACGGAATCGGTAGCGGCAGCTACGGCATGAGAAGAACGCGAGACTTCTTCGTCCGAAAGCTGCATGGTGTGGAACCTCGGCGTTAAGTTCGAGGGAAACCACACATCGCCGGTCAGTTCCGTGATACTGTTTTGTATGGTGCCAACGCCAAGCTTAGTTTTCGCTATGCCGGTCATTCTCGCACTGCAAGGCTACCTCGCAGCCGTTCTGTACTCATTCGATTACGTACTCCGCTGTTTCGGTATCTCGTTCGTCGAAACAATTGATGGAAGTGACAGTTCCCAAGGGAAACGCATTTCACTGTCTTGAAGTCAACCACACAATCGTCATCAAGTACGGCTGTAAGATTAGAAGCCCCCAAGCTGCGACACCTGTCCAGTGCATCCAATCGCGCTCTTGCTTGCTGATGAATGCATCCCACAAAGGGACGATAAGGATAAGCAGGGGCCCAGCGAGAGCGATGACCCCTAATATCCACGTTAAAGCCATCGTCACGTCGCTTCCGAATGGGAATTGACTCGTCCCGTTAAACACGACGTAAATCTGCATCCCGAGCGAGAACGAACGAGTAATCGCTTCCGGGAGGACAACAATGGCCCAAACGCGCGGCAAGGAAGCGAACCACACCACGCCCCACATTGCCAGTATCGAGGCAACCGAAAGAATCAAGCGAACGTTCTCTTGAAGCCAAAGTCCCGTCGATGCGGGGAGTGGATCGACCTGCCAAAAGAACAACTGCAATAGCTTTGTTAAGATTGGCACAAGTCCGACAAAGCCCACCAAACACAGCAGCCAGTGCCCCGGCTGCCACGGGATTCTTCGACCTTGTTGCCACCACCACGCCCGTAGCCCCAAACCGCTCAAACCAGCACTCCACGTCGCAAGCTGCATTCCCATCAAGGATTGCCATAACACTTCGCGCCCCATGAGCCCCGTCTGCCGCCAAAACTCGAAAAGTACCGCACAGATTGCCACCCAAGCCAGCAACATCATCAAGGTAAACGGTGGGATGCGATTGGTTTCGGTCGCCGCGGCAGTTGTTTGTTCGTCCTGATCTTCGCTATTCAAAAATTCAACTCCGCATGTTTGTTTTTAAAGGTATTCGCAGGAGGTCTTCATCTGTTAGGTAACCGCCCAGGAAATTTCAACTCCAGGGGATAACACCCCAAAAATCGACTATCATAGATTTCATACCCATGAGGTATGCTTCTTACGAGTTACCACCGCAACCGCGAATTGACACGCACGGGTTGTAACAATTGCACCGCCTCCTCCAGCCCCACTTGGTGGAATGAACGACGAGGAACTGTCCGACGAGAGTGACCTACCCAGGAGCCCTGTGCTTCAGGTTCGCGATGTCAATCGTACGTTCACGATGGGAGAGGTCAAAGTGGAAGTGCTCCACGACCTTTCGTTCAATATCTACGATGGTGAAGTCTTGGCGATGGTTGGTCCGAGTGGCTCCGGCAAATCGACCATCTTGAACCTGATCGGTGGACTCGATCAACCGACGGCGGGACAAATTGAATTTGAGGGGAGCGATCTGGCCAAGTACTCGTCGAATCAGCTCACACGATATCGCCGCAAGCACGTCGGCTTCGTTTTTCAATTCTATAACCTCGTCCCCAATCTCACCGCGTTAGAGAATGTTCTGGCCGCGGCGCAACTAGCCGATAAGCCGCTCGACTCGGAAGAAATGCTCGCCAAAGTTGGTCTGGCCGAGCGGATGGATCATTTCCCGTCGCAACTTTCCGGAGGCGAACAACAACGCGTCGCGATCGCCCGGGCCGTGGTTAAGAACCCGAAGCTCCTGTTGTGCGATGAACCAACTGGTGCTTTGGACTTTACAACCGGCATCAGCGCGCTGGAACTGCTCCTGGAATTCAACCGAGATCTCGGTACGACCATTCTTATCATCACGCACAATACCGCATTGGCCGATGTCGCCCATCGTGTGATCCATCTGCGAAGCGGTGAGATTGTCAGTGTGCAAGAGAACGCCCATCCCAAGCCTCCAGCGGAGGTCGTCTGGTGAGCATTCTCAACCGGAAACTACTGCGCGATCTCAGCGCGGCGCGCGGTTTGTTGATCGCCATCATCAGTATCATGATGCTCGGCACCGGTTTGCTTGTCGGTATGCAATCGACCTTCTACAACATGCAGGCCGCCAAAGATAGGTATTATCGCGAATGCCGCATGGCCGATTTTTGGATTGACCTGAAGAAGGCGCCCCTTGCCGAGCTCGACGTCCTCCACGACATCCCTGGGATTCGAAATTGGCGGGATCGAATTCAATTCCCAGTCACCGTCGATGTCCAGCAACGCGTCCGACCTTTGAACGGTATGGTCATCTCGATGCCTGATCTGCGTCAGCCGGTGACCAATGACATTGTATTGATTCGTGGCGACTACTTCTCCGATCGAGGTGAACCGGAAGTAATCATCAACGATAAATTTGCCGAAGCAAATCGATTGTACCCTGGGCAGAAACTGCATCTCCTACTAAACAATCGCCGCGAAGAATTCTTGATCGTGGGAACGGCGATCAGCGCAGAATTCACCTATTTAATTGGACCGGGAAGCTTAACGCCTGATCCGGAAAACTTCGGCGTCTTTTATCTGCCGCGAAGACAAATGGAAGAACTGTTCGACTTTGAAGGGGCAGCGAACCAAGTCGTTGGACATTTCACACCTGGAATGGAAGGGGATCGCCAAGCGGTACTCGACTTGGTGGAACGTCGTTTGGAATCGTCCGGCTTTATCAGCTCGACTTTGCTAAAGGATTTCACTTCAAACTACTTCGTCAGCAACGAAATCAATCAGCTCAGCAACATGGCGACCGTTCTGCCAGCCATGTTTTTGGTAGTGGCGGCATTGATCCTTAATGTGCTAATGACGCGTTTGGCTCGACAACAACGAACAACGATCGGTACGCTCAAAGCCATTGGCTATAGCGACGCGACTATCTTCTGGCATTTTCTCAAATTCGGCGCGGTAGTCGGTCTGGTCGCTGGCATTTTTGCGAGTGGACTTGGAATGCTGCTGACCTGGGGCATGTTGACCCAATACCAACAGTTCTTTCAATTCCCAGATCTACGAAACGATCTTTTCGTCCAGACACACTTGATTGGCTGGAGCGTCAGTATTGTATGCGCGATGCTAGGCAGCGTTTATGGTGCGCGGCAGATGTTACTCTTGCAACCGGCCGAAGCGATGCGACCAGAGCCTCCGGCGAAAGGAGGCCGCGTTCTGTTGGAGCGTATCACACTGGTCTGGGATCAACTGTCGCCGGGCTGGCGAGTTGCGATTCGTTCGATGATCCGCCATCGCTCTCGAACGGCAATCGCGCTGTTCGCAGGAACCGTCGGAGCCGGGATTCTGGTAAGCGGTTTGATGATGATGGAAGCGACGGAATACTTCATTCGAGACGAATTTGAACGCCGCAATCGTAGCGATATCGAGTTAACGTTCAAGGATGCTCTCGACCGCCAGGCCTGGTACGATCTTTCTCACTTGCCTGGCGTCGATCTGGTAGAGCCCCAGTTCAATCTGGCTTGCGATTTTGTGAACGGCCCTTACAAGCGCCAAGGCGCGATTAACGGAATTCTAGGTGACGCCCAACTAACCGTTCCGACCGATAAACAGAATCGCCGAATCTCGATTCCTAGTGTTGGCCTGGTGATGGAACGTCGCCTGGCAGATCACCTCCATATCAGCGTAGGGGACATGCTTGAAGTGCGACCTAAGTCGGGTCGCCGCGAACCACTGCACGTTCCGTTAGCGGCGATTAGCGATAGTCAGTTCGGCTTGAGTGTTTATTCCGACATGCAGTATCTCTGCCGCATTCGAGGCGAGTCGTTCGCGATGAGTGGTGCGCAGCTCAAGATTAATCAGACTGAGGACGCGCAGCGAGAGCTTTACCTCTCCCTCAAACAAATGCCCGCCATGGAGGCTATCAGTTCGCGTTTAGAATTGATAAAGAACATGCGCGAAACGATTATTCAAAATCAGAACATTTCAATCGCGATCATCGTGGTATTCGCTGGCACGATCTTCTTCGGTAACGTCCTCAATGCTTCGTTGGTGAATCTTTCCGAGAGGCAGCGCGAGGTTGCCACAATGGGCGCCATGGGGTACACGCGGTGGGAAATTGGCATGCTTTTTTTGCGAGAAAGCCTCGTCATCAATAGTGTAGGTGCCGTCCTTGGTCTGCCAGTTGGTTACTTCCTGATTCATTTAATGGTTCAAATGATCGATCAGGACTTGGTTCGATTTCCCGTTGTCACAGCGCCATGGATATGGATTTCGGCGGTCGTCACAGCTCTCTCGTTCACGCTGTTGGCTCACGCCGTGGTTCAGTGGCAGATCCATCGCATGAATTGGCTCGACTCGTTAAAGGTGCGTGAATAGTTCCACGTTCCAGGAAAATTTTTGTCATGTTCAAAACCATTGCCATCGGTGTCGCCATCGTGCTTGTCGGAGGACTGCTCTATTTCCTTCTGCGCGACGGCGGCCCTCAAGTCGACGTCGTTACTGCCACCGAAAGACCCATTCAAGAATATGTGGACGAACAAGGGAAGACGCGACTTCCTCGCATCTACAAGATATCGATGCCGTTCGCCGCTCGGATTGGTGAGATCACCTTGGAAGAAGGAGACCAAGTCAAAGCTGGTCAACTGGTCGCCCAGATCGTGCAGGAAGATGTCGAAGCGGAGCATGCCGAAGCGAAAGCGGCCGTCGAGCGATTGACCGCTTCAATTCGCGAATCGGCCGACAAAACTGTCGAGAACACCACGAAACAACAAGCGGAGTATTTTGTCCAGTCGATGGTCAACACGGTCGAAGCCGCCAAGACACAGATGACCGCCAGCCGTTCGCGTTTTGAATATGCGACGACCTTCTTAGAACGTGTACGAAAACTCATCCCGCAGGGAGCGAAAACGGAAGATGACCTCGACCGCGCTCAACTGCAAAAAGTCGAAAACGAAACCGAGTTTCAAACCGATGCGCTCACCTATCAAGCGATCCTATCGATCGATGCGGCGACGAAACTGTTGCCAAGCATGGTAAGCCAATACATCGATCGCAAAGACTTATCGGTCGCCGTACTGCAGCAAGAGAAAGCAGAAGCTGAAGCACGCCTACGAACCGCCGAACTTCGACTCGCTCGGTCAAAAATGACCAGCCCAGTCAATGGCATCGTACTCAACAAGGAACTAACCAGCGAACAACAAGCAGCTGCTGGAACGTTACTCTTAGAAATCGGTCAGTTGGACCAGTTGGAGGTTGAAGCCGAAATCCTCAGCCAAGATGCAACACGGATAAAGCCAGGCAACCGTGCAGAAATCTACGGTCCTTCGCTTGGCAGAAAGGCAGGGGAGGGGATCGTGCTGACGGTAGATCGAGTCTATCCAACCGGGTTCACGAAAGTGAGCTCGCTGGGGGTGGAGCAGCAGCGTGTCCTGGTAATCTTACGGTTTGACTCTGACAAAATTCGCGAAGTGCTGGAACAACATGGGCTCGGAGTGGAATATCGTGTTCAAGTCAGGATCTACACTGAGGAGAAAGCTAGCGCTTTGGTCATTCCCCGTTCGGCGATATTCCGTGATTTGGCTGGAAATTGGCAAGCATATGTTGAATCGGGCGGACGGTTGCAACGTAGAGAATTGAAACTGGGTCTGATGAACGATTTGAATGTCGAGGTTCTCCAAGGCGTAGCACCAGGGGACCATCTACTAGTTTCACCGGAGTCCTCTCTGTCCGAGGGCGATTCCGTTACCGCCGTTGTGCGACCCCGGGAAGAGTGAGTCCAAAAAAAACCCCACAGACGGGGCAGAGCCTGTGGGGCCGATGCCGGTCATGCGAACATGACCGACCTCATTTCCAGTTTATACTGATTTAATCGGGTCGATTCCGAAATAGCAACTAGTTGGGACGGAATCTCAAGACGATTCTTGACTCGATCTTTCGCTTAAAACGAACCAAGAATATTGTCTTTCCACGATATTAGCATCCCATTATTGGCACATTTTTTATATTTTTCACGAAATACTACAAACCACCCGAAATTGCGGCCATTGTAACGCGTTGTCAACTTGAATGCTTTTATGGGGTAGGAAAGTTGCCGGTATTGTTGTCGAATATTGCGCGACGTAAAGTTCCGAAATCGGGCACAGCCTAAAATTTTACCTTATATGTGAAGGAATGGTGCTAGCATACGCCGGCACTCTCCAGAAAAGCGGAGACGGATGTCCTCGATCAGCATTGAACCAGTTGCCACGAAACGCCAACAAAACGAATTCATAGACTTTGCATGGACTTTATACCGAGAAGATCCCCTTTGGATTCCGCCGTTACGTCAAAACCTCAAAGAACTGGTTAACTTCGCTCACCATCCGTTCTATACCCGGAATAAGGTTCAATGCTTTTTGGCGCGGCGTGATGGGAAAGTCGTCGGCCGAATTGCCGCCATCTTAAATGTTGGCCATATCGAACGTTACGATGAAAAACGTGGCTTTTGGGGCTTCTTCGAGTCGGTAGACGATACGGAAGTCAGCGGTGCTCTGTTCGATGCGGTCAAAGCTTGGTTTGCCGAGCAAGGCATCCACAAGATGCGCGGACCAGCGAACCCTTCTTTAAATCACGAAGTCGGAACATTAGTCGAAGGATTCGATAGCTCGCCAGCGTTCATGATGACCTACAATCCGCCCTATTACGAGAAGCTGATTCTCGACTATGGGTACGAGAAAACTCAGGACCTTTATGCGTTCTGGGGGCATTTGAACATGCTGGAGGGGCTCGACCCTAAGTTGCAATTCATCGTTGACGAGGCGAAGAAACGGTTCAATCTGAAACTGCGAAGAATGGACCGTCGACGATTTAAGGAAGATGTCTACACATTCCTCGATATCTACAACCGATCGCTGGTCGGGACCTGGGGTTTTGTACCGATCGATAAGTCCGAAGTCGACAAAATGGCGGCCGATCTGAAACATCTACTCGTCCCCGAGTTGACATCCGTGTGCGAAGTCGACGGCGAGGTCATCGGATCGATGTTTGGGATGCTCGACTATAACCCGCGAATCAAGCAGATTGACGGTCGCCTGTTTCCGTTCGGCTTTTTCCGCCTATTGTGGAACAAAAAAGCCATCAAGAATATGCGTCTCATTTCGACCAATGTGGTGCCAGAATACCAACGGTGGGGCATCGGGCTCGTTATTTTGGAGCGTTTGGTTGCTGATTTACGTGCATGGGGCGTCGAAGAAGTCGAATTCTCTTGGGTCCTGGAAAGCAACCATCTTTCACGTGCCTCGCTCGAGCGAGGCGGGGCCAAGCGGTCCAAGACTTACCGCATGTACGACTATGCCCCGGCGGAAAAGGAAGGGACCACCCCCTAATAGCGACAGACTTTCTCCCTATTCGAACCCTTTTCGGCATGCAATCTGCGTTTGCGTTTAGGTAGCTTATCGATATACTAAAGCTGGGATAATTATGATTGTCCCCGACAACTGTTTACTAAGTTAAAATCCTTAGGAGTGTTATGTCTAAGAAAGAAGAGGCTCTCGAAGTCGAAGGCACAGTGACTCAAGCACTGGCCAACACGCGATTCCGCGTGCAGTTGGACGTTGGTCCGACGGTGATGGCCCACGTGGCCGGTAAAATGCGTAAGCACTTTATCCGTATCGTTCCAGGCGATCGGGTCCGAGTGGAACTGTCTCCCTACGATATGACCAAGGGACGAATCGTCTTCCGAGAGCGCTAAAGCTGGCGCCGCGAGAGTCCTTCTGCTCTCTCGCTTGTCCCACCGTTACGTGAAACCTGATGTAAGGTTGCGTTGTCAGAGACCACGGGGACACTTTCGACACAAGATCCTGGTACTGCGCGCTCGATCTCTTCGTGCTCCTTCGTGCGTGCAACCATTCTGGATTGGTAAAAGATGTGTCCTTGTTAAAAGGGATTTTGCATCTCGGATATCTGTCCAAGCGCGTTTTTTCCCTGGTTATTTGAAACCTTCCCGCCATTTCGCGGGTAGGTCTGGTGTGGCTATGCGCGCCGGTCCAGCGATTCCCACCCACTGCTTGGCTTCAGCCCCTTGGCTTCAACGGCGCCTCAGTCTGCGGTACATTTTAAGAATCGTCCCCCAATCGGGCAGCCAACCGTCAGGTATAGTTCCAGGTTGGATGGGATCACCAATCCAAGAATCAAAACCTCTCAGGAGACGGATGCAGTGAACACGTTGATTCAAAAGAGTCGCCTTGTCTTGGGTCGGCTCGTACTCGCCAGCATGATGCTCGTCGCCATGCCGCTGGCGATGCTTCAAGCTCAAGAAGCCGAGATGAAACCGGTAGCGGTTATTTCGATTTCGCCGGTTAAGAAAATTCTCGCCGACACCCAGTACTTGGCTGACGCCGCGAACCAAAGTGATTTCGGCCGCATGGCTGCGATCATGAGCGCACCATTCACCCAAGGCATCGATAAGACTCGCCCAATTGGTGTCGTGGTGATGACCGATGGTCAAGAGTTCGCTCCGACCGCTTTCATCCCCGTCACCGACATGGACTCGCTGTTGCTGATCATTAAGGAACAGTTCGGTCCTCCTCAAGACATGGGTAACGACGTCAAGATGCTTCCTACGCCGATGCCAGTCTTCGTCAAGAAGTCGGGCGACTGGGCATTCGTCGCGATGGACATGGATAAACTGTCCAACGTGCCAGCCGATCCAGCTGCCTTGCTGAAGACGCTGCCAACGGAATACGATTTCGCCATCCAGGCCTACCCTGGCAACGTGCCGGAAATCTATCAGAACGTCATCGTCTCGCAGATGAAAGCTGGCGTTGAGTTATCGCTCGAGCAAGAACCAGACGAAACTGACGAAGAATTCGCCGCTCGTAAGGAACAGATCAATGCTCAACTGAGCGAAATCAGCCGCATTTTCACTGAGGTTTCGGACCTGACGATCGGATGGAATGTCGACGCTTCGCAGCAAGGAACCTACCTCGACGTCAAATACACGGTCGTCGAAGGAAGCCAATTTGCTGAACAGTTGGCAATGAACGCAGACCTGACCACCGAGTTCAGTGGTTTCACGAAGAAGGGAGCTGCTTTTAACGCTCAGGCAACCTCCAAGACCCCAGAAGAACAAGCCGAAAAGTTGGCAACCCAGATCAACGACATTCGCGACCAAGCGATCCGTCAACTGGAAACCGAAGGCAAACTGCAGGGTGACGAACTGGAATCGGCAAAGAAGGTCGTTGACTTGATGATCGACACAGTCGTTCAAACGGTTCGCACCGGTAGCATGGATACCGGCATGATGGTCGATCTCGACGGTGGACAAGCTGTTGCCCTGATCGGCATGCATGTCGCTGACGGTAGCCGTGTTGAGGATGGGTTCAAAGAACTTGTTAAGTTGCTGGAATCGGAACCAGACTTCCCGGCCGTGAAGTGGGATGCCGAAACCTACCAGGCGATCCGTATGCACGTCATGGAAATCCCCACAGACGATGCGCCGCCACAAGCCAAGGAAATCCTGGGCGACAAGCCTGCATTCATTCTGGGTGTCGGTGAAAAGAGCGTTTATTTCGCATTCGGAAGCGATTCGATGACACGCTTGAAAAAGGCCATCGACGACTCGATTGCTGGTACCGATACCAAAGTCAACTTGGGCAAGGTGAGCATCGCATTGTTGCCAATTCTGAAGCTTGCTCAGAAATACGATGATAAGAATCCGGCTGCGATCAACGCCGCTGTCGAAGCATTGACGGCTGGCAACGATCAGATCCTGGTAACGAGCGAAGTGAATGGCTTGGAAACCCAGGCTCGCTTCCTGATCCAGGAAGGCGTGATCAAAGCCATTGGCGCTGGAGCCGCCGCTCAGAACGCCAATGAGTTCGACGCGAAAGAGGCTCCTGCTTTCTAAGCTGAGCTTTTCCTTAGCAATCCACATGGGGGGAGACCTTTTTCCGAAAAGGTCTCCCTTTTTTTGCGCCCGGTGGGCTAAATCCCGTGTCGCATTACAATAAAGTCACGTTTTATTGCCTGTTTCAACTATGGTTATCGACATGCCACAAGTCCCCACATTTTCGACCTCGCGTCAAGAGATCGCTGGCGTTAGCGTAACAGAGCTCGCCGCTGAATTTGGCACTCCTACCTACGTTTACGATGCCGCCAAAATCGTGGAACGTATCAACGACCTGGCTTCGTTCGATGTGGTTCGCTACGCTCAAAAAGCATGCTCGAATCTGGCTGTTTTGAAACTGGTTCGAGAGCACGGCGTAGTTGTCGATGCCGTGAGTGCCTGGGAAATTCGCCGAGCATTAGCTGCCGGCTATGACAAGCATGGCGATCCTCCACCGATCGTTTATACGGCCGATATCTTTGATCGCGAAGCCTTAGAGCTTTGTGTCGAACATGGACTGCACGTGAATTGTGGTTCGCCTGATATGATCCGTCAGCTTGGCGAAATGGCACCCGGCCGTGAGATCACCTTGCGTATCAACCCAGGTTTCGGGCATGGTCACAGCCAAAAGACCAACACGGGTGGTCAGCAGTCAAAGCACGGTATCTGGCACGAACAGTTGAGCAATTGCCTGATGTTGGCCGATGCCAATGGTCTGCAAATCACCGGGCTGCATATGCACATCGGCAGTGGAACAGACCTACATCATCTATCGCAAGTGTGCGATGCCATGGAAAAGGCTGCCCTGGAAGTTGGCCGCAGCATCAAGACCATCAGCGCCGGTGGCGGCCTACCAGTTCCTTACAACAGCGAGCAAACCTACGTCGATCTCGACAAATACTTCGAGCTGTGGGACGCTACCCGCAAGAATTTGGAAAAGGCGTTCGATCATTCGATCTCGCTCGAAATTGAACCAGGTCGCTACCTGTCGGCGGAAGCCGGTTATCTGATTGCCGAGATCCGCGCCGTGAAAGAGATGGGAACGAACCTCTTCTACGTCGCCGACGCTGGTTTCAACAACTTGGCGCGACCAATCATGTACGGTGCTTATCATCCGATCTCCTTGGCTCGCAAAGATGGCCAGGCACTCGAAGCCACGAACGACGTGATCGTCGGGGGACCACTTTGCGAGTCAGGCGATATCTTCACCCAGGAAGAAGGAGGCTTCGTCAGCGCTCGCAAACTGCCGCCAGCGACAATCGGCGATCTGCTGGTGATCGAATGTGCCGGAGCCTACGGCTACTGCATGAGCTCGAATTACAATTCGAAGCCACTTGCCGCAGAAGTGATGATCGAAGATGGCAAAGCCCGTGTGATCCGTCGCCGCCAGACGTTCGAGAGCTTTATTGCCGACGAAATGGTCTAGGCTTCACGACAATGAAGAATCGACATCATGGCTCGTAACACTGAAATCAAAGCCCGACTCACGCGACGATCCGACGTAGAAGATCGGATCGTTCCGTTAGCGGACTCGGGCCCAGTGGTACTCAAGCAAGTCGATCACTTCTATCGCGTGCCGGAAGGTCGCTTGAAGTTGCGGCAAATCAACGGCGAACATGCCGAGTTAATCTTCTATCGCCGCAGCGACCTAGCCGGGCCGAAGACATCGCACTACCGTCGCGTACCCATTATCCATCCTGAACAGTTGGGTCTTTTACTGACCGACGCCTTGCAGTTGATTGGAACCGTAAAGAAAACCCGCACGCTCTATTTGATCGGCCAGACTCGGATCCACTTGGATGAAGTAGAAGACCTGGGTTCCTATCTCGAATTAGAAGTCGTCCTGACCGACGATCAAGCTGAAGAAGAAGGTCAGGCGATCGCCTTTGACCTGATGAGTAAACTTGACATCACGGAAGACGACTTGGTGGAAGGCGCTTACTTCGATCATCTGAACGTATAATTCAACCGTTAATCAGGGCACGCAGTTTTAAGCCGTCGTATCTTCTCTTCGTAACATCTCCAACAATCGTGATTGCGGCGTCGTTACAGTTCGGTGGCGATTCCAAGCCGCGCAGATTGTGCGAAATGGTTGAAACTTCCGTATGGGCCGATAGACGATCGACTTATCATCTGGGTCGATCGCCATTTCGGGCAACAGCGAAATGCCAAGTCCCTGACGGATCATCTCTTGAATTGTAAATATCTGAGCACTCTCGCAAACGACGTTTGGCTGAAACTCTTGCTGTCGGCAGAAGCCTAAGATTTGTTCCCCAAGGCAGTGGACCTCATGCAATAGCACAAATCCTTCTTGACGAACTTGGTTAAATGCTACCGTCGGCTTTTCGGCCAAGGGATGGGACGGGGGCATCGCCACGAGCAGGGACTCACGAAAAAGTGGTTCCACTTCGAGTCGTGGATCTTCGATCGGCAAGGCCATGATGGCGACGTCGAGGGTTCCCTTCTGCAGTCGCGCCAGCAAGTGGTCTGTGTAATCCTCGACAATGGTTAAACAAACCTGCGGGAGCTCGTCACGAAAATGACAGACAATCTCGGGTAACAGGAAGGGAGCAATCGTCGGCAAGGCACCCAGGCGAAGCGAAATTGCCTCTGGCCCGTCGGGACGTTTGAACCATCCTTCGGCCGAATCAACTTCCTTCAAAATCCGTCGCGCTCGCGGAAGCAGTTCTTTTCCGGAATCGGTCAGCACCACGCTACGACCGAGCCGATCGAGCAGTCGCGTTCCCAGTTCGCGCTCCAGCTTCGCGATCTGTTGGCTGAGCGATGGTTGCGTCACATGGCACTGCTCGGCAGCACGGGTGAAATTCTCGAGTTCGGCAACCGCTACGAAGTAGCGTAGCTGATGAATTTCCATAGGTATCACTTATCATCCAGATAGGAACAAGATATTTCTGTTATACCTCATCCACCAGTATCTTAAAAGCTACAGACGCCTGAGAAACGATCTCGGTCACGGTTTCAGCTAGTTTGAATAAGAGGGCCAAGGGAAGTGTCATGGGCGTTGAACGAACGCGTTGGCCGGTAACTGTCGATGTGTGGGAACGGTGACTTTGACCCGGCCAACGTGTTTCGTTTTCTTAAGATGGACTACTTCTGGTCTAGCAACCAAGTCGGATGATCGTCGCCGACGAGTTTCGGATTTTGAAGTAGCGCCAATGCTCGGTCACGTAAGCAACGAGTCGGCCCATCCGAGCGAAGTTCGTCGATTTTGGCGATGTTGTCGAGCGTATTAAGCGCCTCAAGGAAGTTCCGTGACTCAAACTGAAGCAAAGCGTGCTCGTAGTTTTCACGTAAATGATTCCACTGACCGGCGGTCGAAGTTGCCAGTTGATGGACCCGAATTGGATCGGGGATATTCACCACCTGAATCGAACCCAGGTGCCGAGTTGGCATGTTGGACCCGAGTGCTAGACGTGTAGCTTCGGTGATCAGAATATTCGGCGGCAAGTAAATGGTCGCCGTGTCTTCGCCAACCCGTTTCGGACAGAAGTGCTTAGTCGCGCCCTGAACGCGACTCGCGATGTTAACCGTCGGCCCAAGCGGACCCCACATGTATTTGTACTCGGTCCCCTTTTTCCCAACCACGCAGTCGCCCGTGTTGATGCCGATCGTCAAGCCGAAGGGTAGAAGATGATCGGGGATACGGTCAGACCAAGCCTGGTTCAAACGTTCGAGTTTACCGATCATGTCGATTGCAGCTAAACATGCCAAATCCGCATGCTCTGGCTGTGAGTCAGGCGCACCCCACATGGCAACCATTTCATCACCCACGTATTCCAGCAATACGCCTGAGTGACGAATGACACTTTCGGAGAGCTCTCCCAATACATCACGCAGCCACTCCAGCGTGCGGATCGAACCAATCGCCGAGCTAATTGTGCTGAAGCCGCGAATATCACAAAACAAGACTGAGATGTTCTCTTCGCGAGTTTCCAGTAACGTCTCGTCATAGAGAATGCGGTCGGCAATTCCTGGCGGAAAAAACTGGGCCAGACAAACTTGATGCTTGGCCGCTTCCTGCTCTTGTTTCAGACGTTCGAGACCGACCGTTAAGCAGTCGCGGATCACTTCAACAAACTTCACCTCGCAATCGGCCAAGACATCGTCGCCCAACATTCCCTTTTGCTTCGAGGCGTACAACGCTCCGACCACCGAATTGTGCGACAATACCGGCGTCACCACGATCCGTTCGGAAACGGAAGCCTCGCCAAAGGAAGCTGGCGTCGCCCATGTCTTGCGATTCGTCCAGATGTATTCCAGGGCCTTCCCGTCGAAGTGAGGCCCCTCGTTGTTTACCGAGTCGTAAGCTGGCCAGGTTGCTTCGCATTGCCATTGATTGGCGGTCAAATCGAGTCCCAGGTAAGAGCAGGAATCGAAGTTTCCCAGCTTACAGACATTTTCCGCAGCGGTCGTGAAGAAGTCAGGCGAACTGGCCGCTTTCTCCAGGACGGCACTAACGGCGCCCAGGATTCTCTCGATATCAGCACTCGAAGGTCCGGTAGGCGTCGCGTAACCATCACTCATCCGACTTTGCCGCAGCATCATTGCCACGTCGGTGACGCTCTGCGAGATGCTAGTTTGACTCAAAGTCGGTTCCGGGAATTGGTGCTCGGCGACAACTCCCTTGACCCCGACTTCAATGGCGATGTTTTTGGCAATCATCAGCCGGATCGGCTGTTGCTTTAGATCCTCGACCACGAACGTGCGGACTTGTTGATGGGCAATTCGCCCTTCGCCACTTGGTGCCACCTCGACTTCATGGGTCCCAATATTTCCCACGCGAAGGTAATTTCCCAGCGGGTCGAGGGTCAGATCAAGCGAGCGTCGCGAGATCTCGCGACGCTCGTAAGGCGTGACAATTAGCTTACGATGATCGGTGAAGGTGATCGTCCGAAAGGGCATGGGATCGCCCTTGGTCACATCCTGGCGTCCTAAAATGAGTCGATCTGGAAGATTCAGTTCCTCGACTTCACGGCCAGCTTGGTCGTCGAAGATCTTTTGCTGTTTTCCGTCCAAGAAAACACGCAGCACAACCCGAGTGGGCGTCTGGGAAGGTGGTGGACTAGAGGAGGAAAATTGCATCGCGGCCGGAGCACATTGCTAAAAGTGTCAATCAATAGATCCGCCATGGATGTGATAGCTATGATTGTTATCGTACCAGTTTTTCTTATCGACCGTTGTTAGGGCAATTTTTCTCAACAATAGTCGAAAGATTGCTAGTTTACCAACTTCCTCGCACTTTATAGGGCGTCAGAAACCGCATAGTTGCCTACTTGAGGGACGTTTTCGATTGGTTCCGGTCACCATGGGGGATAAAATAGAACCAGGCGCAATCGAATCGCGACCGTTTCTTTTTCGGCGGATGTGCCATGGACCTACTCCGATACCTTTTCGGCTCCTCGAAACGCGATGACTTCGCCGACAGGCTTCTACGTCGGGTCAAGGATGCTGGCGAGACCCGCGAGATCCGTTATGAACGGGACGCCTACCAGTTCCGCTTCTTCGAACAGGGCGAGTTGGCGGGAGTCGCGAATCTGGGGAACATCTTCAACGAGTATATACGTCTCTCCTCTGGTGAGCGGGAAAGTTATCTGACTCGGATTGCAAGAGCGATCCTATCGCATCACAAACCAATCCCGGAATCCTTCGAGGATGCCCAGTGCGATATTTTGCCGATCGTCCGCAGTCGCGCTTACCTGGAAATCGATAACCTGCAACGTCGGCTCGAGGGGAAGCCGCGATTCGAACTGCCCTACATCGAAGTCGGCAGTCATCTACTCGCACTACCCATTTACGATCTTCCTGAAGCGATGCGGAGTATCGATCCTGAGCGGTTATCGCAATGGAATCGATCATTTTATGAACTGATGGAAACGGCACTGGAAAACCTCGATCAAATCAAAGCCGTGGTTACCACGCTCGATGAGCGTCTATTTCTGTTTCGAAACCAGGACAATTACGACGCTTCCCGAATCTTGCTGATTGACCGCATTCGTGACTTGCCTGTTCAAGGTCTCCCAGTCGCCATGGCTCCGACGCGTGACTGCTTGATGATTACGGGTGATGAAGATGACGTGGGCATGCAGTTGATGATCGATATCGCGAAACAGCATCTAAAAGATCCACGGCCAATAAGTTTGACGCCGTGCCGAATGACTGGAGAGGGATGGCAGACCTGGCTTCCTCCAGTCGGACATCCAGTACACCAGGCAATGAACGAATTGCGTTTGCAAGGGCTCTCTACCGAGTACCGTGAGCAACACGAATCCATTGAGAGTGTATTGAGCGAATCTGGGCGAAAGGGCTTTGTCGCGAATTACTATCTCTTTCGTGATTTAGATCCCCGTAATCTCTATTCCTATTGCGTTTGGCCAGAGTGTCCTTATGCATTATTGCCGAAGACCGATATTGTTGTTTTTATGGATCAGCATCACATGAAGCCTTTGGCCAGTGGCCGGTGGGATGTTGTCCAAGGCATTCTCAATCCCAAATTAGAAGACCTAGAAACTTACCCACCGCGCTTTCGTGTTTTAAATTTTCCGACTGAGGACGAGTTGAGGCAGATTGGTTCAATTCCACGTTTCCGTCTATGAATTTCACTACGGAAGAGGAATCAAAAACGACCAGCAAGATTGCTCGACTTCGCAAAGAACGACAACTAGGATGAACTCGTTCCTCCAGGCGCGTCTTTGCTGATTTTGATGCACTTGATTTACTACTTTGACGGCCTCCAACTTGATAGCCTGACTCATGAATGCGCACGGTGATCTCGGGAACTTGTCAGCTGCGGAACTTCGCGAACTCTACCACGTAACCGAAGAAGATCTAGCACTACTCCTGGAGTATTCGAAGATCGTTCTCCCTAAATTGGATGACTTCGTGGAAGAGTTCTACGATTGGATGAGAACCCAGCCAGAGTTCGATCTTTACTTCTCTGACCCCATCACGCTGCAGCGTGTCCAAAATCAACAACTGGTCTATTGGCGTGATTTCTTTTCCGCTGATATCGACGAGGCGTACGTTCACAAACGGAAATCGATCGGCGCCAGTCATGCCCGGGTCGGCCTTTCGTTGCCGACGTATGTGAGCGGCATGTATCGTTCGCTGCGGATTTGGACCGACGTGCTGTACGATCAATCCCTTTCCCACGAGCGTTACGCGCGGTCCCTGAAAGCGATCACAAAGCTGATCATGTTAGATACGGCAATCGTGGTTGACACCTATATGCGGCAGACGCATTACATCATTGCTGAGCAGCATGATTCGTTGATGCAGATGTCGACTCCGGTTACCGAAGTGTGGAACGATATCTTGATGCTTCCGATCGTTGGCATCATCGATTCCAAACGAGCTCAAGATATTATGACGGCCGTCTTACATAAGATCGCCGACACTCACTCGCGGAGTCTTATTCTCGATATCAGCGGTGTGGCGGTCGTTGATACGGCAGTTGCAAATCACTTGATCAAAATTACGAAGGCAACTCGTTTGATGGGCTGCACCTGTACGATCTCTGGCGTCTCGCCGGCGATCGCTCAAACGATTGTCGAACTGGGCATCAACGTCGGAGACATTCGAACAACGGCAACCTTAAAGGATGCTTTAAGAGATGCGTTCGGCGACATGAAAGTGGCCCTTCAAAATGACGGGACACCATCATGAACCACGATACCACCTTGGCGCCGCGAATTCCGATGCAGTTGACCAACCATTGTTTGGTCGCGTCGATTCAGATTGATCTGAATGACAACGTCTTGTTTCGCTTTAAGCGAGACTTGCTTGAGAAGATACGTCAAACACAAACTCGCGCGGTCTTGCTCGATGTATCAGGCGTCGACATCATGGATCTGGTCGAGTTCGAATCGATTCGCGAGATCATGCACATGTCGCGTCTAATGGGCGCACGATCGATGTTAGTTGGCATTAAGCCTGAGATTGTCTGCTCGTTAATGGACTTCGATATCGACTTTAAAGAGATGGAAACGGCACTCACGCTCGATCAAGCCTTCGAGGTTTTGCAACCGATGTTAGCCAACGGGGGAACATAATAAGTTGTCACCATGAACCAGAAGGAGATGCGGATATGGATAAACTCCGAAGCAAGCCTGGCTCGCTCGATCATGGCCACCCGTAAACTGGCCGAATCGATCGGATTGCAGAATAACCAAGTTGCCTTGGTCGCCACGGCGGTTTCGGAACTTGCTCGCAACATTTTGAAATATGCCAAGCAAGGCGAAGTCATTCTTCGCCCCGTTAGTCAGCTTACCAGACCAGGCATCGAGGTTGTTGCCTGGGATCGCGGACCAGGGATTGAGGACGTTGACACCGCGATGTGCGACCATCACAGCACCGGTGGAACCTTGGGACTAGGATTGCCTGGGGTGAAGCGTCTCATGGACGACTTTGAAATTGAATCAGAAGTCGGAAAGGGAACGAGGGTCACAGCAAGGAAATGGAAGTAATGACCCTACCAAAACTCGAAACAGGACAGTACGTTCGCAACGCAATGGGGCATTTCGTCGGCGGCGACGTTGCGATCGTGGAACACGAACCTGAGTTTGTATTCCTGGCGTTGATCGATGTCCTCGGCCATGGACCGCAAGCTCATCATACTGCCGTCGAAATCGAAGCGTTTATTCGATCGTGGAGTGACAAGCAAGATTTGCTTGGTCTCCTGAAGGCGCTTCATCGACAACATATTCATGGCCGTGGAGCCGTCATCGGGCTATGCACGATCGAACCCCAATGTGGTGAGATTCGATATGTCGGCATTGGCAATGCTACTTGTCGAATGATCGGTGAGAATTCACGCCACTTGCTCACGAGGGAAGGAGTCGTTGGCCAATCGATTCGCACTCCATCGGTCGAAGTGACGAACCTGGTAAGCGGCGACTTGCTGCTGCTACATAGCGACGGTGTTTCCAGTCACTTTGATCTAGACGATTGCCCTCAGTTACGTATCGATTCGATGCCGACCAGCGCCCGGCGAATCGTCATGCAGTTTGGGCGTCCCCATGATGATGCTTCGTGCATCGCAGTGAGGTACGCATGAGAACACACTTGGGTGAAATTTGTATCTTCGACCAGTCTGCGGTGATCGAAGTTCGCACGAAGATCTTGGGACTAGCCTCGGCGTTCGGCTTTAACTCATCGATGGCTACCCGGATGGCCACATCGCTATCGCAACTCGTGCGGCAGCTTCTGTTGCACCGAGAGCCGGGCAAGCTTTACGTCGATTTAGACGAGTTGTATGGCGAGGTCGCTTTAAGTTTGCGATTTGTCCTCTCCCACAAAATGACCGTGCCGGATGTCTTGCGAGAAGTATTTGATGACACGTCGCTAGTTGTTTGCGACAATTCGCGGGAAGAGATTCGCTTGCGAAAGTCGTTACCGAACTTGCCTGGCTCGCTATCGCCGGAATTCCTCGATATGCAGCGTAGCCGAATCAACATGAAATCGCGTGCGGCGCTGCTGGAAGAGTTACGCGAAAAGAATCAACAACTCGAGAAATACAACGCGCACCTTGAGGAATTGGTACGAGAGCGAACCAACGAACTTCAGGTTGCTAATCAACGGATGCAGCGCGATCTCGATGCCGGGGCCGACTATGTCGCGCGGTTGATCCCCGCACCCATCCGAGGGCCGATTGCAATCGACTGGCGTTATGTGCCTTCGGCCGCGCTTGGTGGCGATACGATGGGCTATCACTGGATCGATCGTGATCACTTGGCGATCTATCTGTTAGACGTTACCGGTCATGGTATTGATTCCGCCTTACTGGCGGTCAGCATTATCAACGTCGTCCGTTCCGTCACCTTGCCAGGAGTCGACTTTCGCCATCCGGGACAGGTCCTCAAGCAACTAAACGACTCGTTCACCATGGAGAAGCATGACAACAAGATGTTCACTATGTGGTATGGCGTGTTCCAAAAGTCTACCAGCACACTAACCTGGGGCGGGGGTGGTCATCCAGATGCTCTGCTGTACGAACCAGGAGCGACCGAACCCGTTCTGCTCGCCTCAGGCGGTCCGATGATGGGGATGATCGAATGGCCCGAATTCGAGATCTTCTCGCGCGTGATCGAATCGCCTTCGCGCCTTTATCTCTTTAGCGATGGCGTTCACGAGATTCACTTAGAGAAAGGAGGCGAATGGACGTTCGCGGAATTCATCCAGTTCATGAATGTCTCCGCTCCTACTGGGGCCAGCAAGATGGATCACCTCTTTCATCACGTCCGAAAACTAAGCGGGACTGATCAACTCTCGGATGACTTTTCGATTCTCGAGCTTTGCTTCAATGCCAAAAGCGATTCGAATTAGTTCGCATCGCTAACGGTCATTCTCGTCGACATCCGCGATAATCCTAGGTGATGTCGAAATGCTAGCTTCATTCGGTTTGCTAGCAGCTCGGAAATTGCTCTTGGCTCAATGGAGGGCCTCGCTATACTTGTCCCGCCTTGAACTGTGCCCATACGGCAAAGTTTATCGGGAACAGTGCGATTTGGCCGAGGGGAAACATGCGGATTCCGACCACATTCACACGTACGTTAGCAACCATTTTGCTGTTTGCGCCACTTAGCTTGGCAAACGGCGACCCGATTCGTCTTATGCTCGACGAAACGGATCGACCGCTCCAAGACGAGCCCGTTGCGCCGACCAAGCTTGAAGCGCCGGTTGAGCCTGCGCCACGTCGACCATTTTCTCTGTCTCTCGCACCAGAAGACGAGCCGATCACTCCGAACGCCTCTTCCCACGTTCGGCTAGTCTCCGCCGAGACGCCTCCTACGCCTGACCAGGAACTAGATGTTCAGGTAATTCCTTCCTACCCAGCTCGTAATCAGCTGCGCGAAGCGAATGGTCCGCTACGAGTTCGTGGCATCCGTCGCGAAGAAATTGCCAATCCGGCCGCTCCCGCAGGCACCCCGGCTTTCCAAGAACAACCGATTCCGCCTTCAACGTCTGACAACCCGTCCGCTTCGGCCGAACCCCCGTTACAGTTGCCGCAGCCACCCGGCTCCCGGTTTACGGTCGTCAATTCAGAGGCAGCGAATTCCAATCCGATGGTGACCGTTCCGGAATCCACTAGCAGTGTGGCAACGGTTTCCAATGAAGATGATTCGTTGTCGGTTTGCAACTTGATGCCAGGCGAGACCTCTTTGGCCCGTTTGGATCAGCAATGGGGCGAACCAGCCAAGCAGCGACGTATTGATCAAGAGAAACGAGTTCGCTTGTACGAAAACCGGCCTGGATTCGACCAAGTGGAAGTCGCCATCGATGGCGAGAAGATCGTCTCTTTGTTACTGATTCCCTCGCAACCAATGACGCTGGATGACGTGGAAGTGAAGTTCGATCTGACGCAGATCACGCCAGCCGATGTTCGCGATTCGACGGGTCGCAGCCTCGGTTGGATCTATCCCGAGAAGTCGATCATGTTGCCCCAGCCGACTGATACGAACTCAAGCAAGATCGATCGCATCATCGTGCAAGCGCGCTCACCGGAAGGTTACTTGCTTCGTGCCCAAAGCAGGTCGTCGTTGGCCTATCGCGATCGTTTGGAAGACTATCGTCTGGCGCTCGAAGTAGAACCACACTGTGCTGAAGCCTGGCACGAGACCTCGAAGATTCTGGAACAAATTGGTCGGACCGAGGAAGCTTTCGAGGCTTCACGGCATGCGATCTCAGGCGTTGGAGCGAAGCCAGAGTTCCGTTTGCACCGCAGCATGCTTTCGGCCACCCTCGGAAACATCGATAGCGCACTTCAAAGCACCCAGCAAGTTGCTGAGGATTCGACCGTTGCTCGAGAGATTCGTGCCGCAGCTTACTGCCAATGGGGCGATCTGCTGCAAATGGCTGGGCCAGCGAAGAATGCGGAAGCCGTCTCGCGTCATGTGAAGGCGATCGAAACGGCCTCACCGCTGGTGAACGATCCGAATCGCGATGTTCGCCGCACCGCCAAACAGGTCCTGATCGATGCTCACACGTCGCTTGCCATGGATATTGCGACGGGTGACTGGGAAAAGAAACCAGAGACGGTCAATCAGTGGCTCAGCCGAGCGAAGATTTACGTTGACGACGTGATGACTAACGAAGAAGGTACCGACCTTCTACGGTTGAAACTGCTAACTCAGTCGCTCATGGCACATGGCTCGTTTTCCCACAACTTCGATCCAAGCGAGTCGGTCGACCAGATCCTCGGAAGCTATCGAGAGATCGTTCGCGAAACCGACGATCCGTTTTTGCATCGTGCCATCGAATGGAAGATGGGACTAGCACTTTCCAAAGCCGTACTCGTGGAGAACGAACGAGGACGCTACCTCGAAGCATTATCGTTGGCGGACGAGGCCCGTACGTATGTCAAAGCAGGCATGGTTGGGCGCGAAGTGAACACGGAAGAGCATATCTTGCTGGGCTTCGTTTTCTTCCGAGCTGGCACGATCCAAGCCGTTCAGAAGAAGAACCACCATGCAGCGGCCGACTGGTACGATCGTGCAATTCCTCATCTGAATGAACCGAAGCTGAAAGAGCTGCTGTTGGACGAGAGAGGCGAATCCTTGGTCAGCATGGGGGTTTCCTACTGGACGATCGGTCATCGTCAACGTGGTGTCGAATTGAGTGAACAAGGAAAATCACTCATTGAATCGGCAATTGCTCAGGATCCGTCATTCCGGCAGAAACTGGTTATTCCGCTCGATAACTTGGCTCAGATGTACCGTCAGCTGGGTGATACGCAGCGAAGTGCTCAATACACGGCTTCTTCGCAAGAAATCCAGCAATCGCTAGGGACCAATCCGGTCCAGCGATAAGCGGTAAGCCAATTCATCTCCCCTCTTACAAGCCTAGCCATAGCGATTTAGGGTGGCTTCTTTTATGATAAGGGAAGCGAGCTTGTACTCGCGCGCTTACCGTTTGACCTAGTTGCCGCTGCGAGTTGGGTATGGTTTTCGAGCACATCGAAAAGCTCAAACAAGAGTACACCGACAAGTACGTCGCCATCGCCAACATGGTGCCGGAATTGAAGCGATTTGAAGGTCGCACGGGAATTGTCCGCACGGTTAACATGAGCGGTCGTGCCCTGGTCGAATTCCTCGGTTCGAACGATATCTCTTGGTATGACATTGATGTCGACTTTCTGAAGATTGTCCCCGCGCCTGAGCCCACGGAAGCAAAGAAGACCGACGTCAAAGGTCCCGCTGACAAATCTTCATCGTCGGAAGTGGCGCCAAAGAAGAAAAGTTCTGCCAGCACAGCGGACATTCTGGCCATGGCCCGCGGCAAATCCAACGCGAAGCCGGCAGGGGACAAACCTGAAAGTAAGAAACCAAGTACAGCAGACATCTTGGCAGCGGCGAGTGGGAAGGCAAGCCAACCGAAATCGGAATCCACCGAGCTCGCCAAGGATACGAAATCCCTTTCCACGGCTGAGAAGCTGGCACTGCTGCGAGGCGAGAGCAACAAGTCTCCGGAATCTCCGCAAAAGAAGGACGATGCCCCACAGAAGCCGAGCACCGCTGACATTCTCGCGATGGCTCGAGGCAAGAAGCCAGCCAATCTGGAGACGTCCGCAGAAGTGTCTCCTCCGAAAGACCCCAATCCCCCCAAACCAAGTACGGCCGATATTTTGGCCATGGCTCGCGGACAGAAAAAAAAGAAGGAAGACGATTCATCCGATTCGGAGAAACCATCGTCGGAATGATTCTGATCGGAATTCAGGTTCGACACGTGAACAACTCGTAAAATACGATTGTCCCCCAACTCACGCACTTAACTAACTGACAACCTTAAACTTGATGCCTCGCTGAGCCCTCGCATGATCCTCTTGATCGACAACTACGATTCGTTCACTTACAACTTGGTTCAACGTCTGGGCGAGATCGATCCGTCTTTAGATTTACAGGTTTACCGAAACGATCAGATCGATTGTGCCACGATCGAAAAGCTGAAACCGACCCATTTGATCGTTTCCCCCGGACCTTGCACGCCAAATGAAGCGGGTATCTCCGTCGAGGCCATCAAGTACTTCGCTGAGAAGTTGCCTATCCTCGGCGTATGCCTCGGCCATCAATCGATGGGGCAAGCATTCGGTGGAACGATTGTCCGAGCAGAACGCCTCATGCACGGCAAAACGGACGAGATTTATCACGATGGTAAGGGCTTGTTCGAAGGCATGCCCAACCCATTCATCGCCACGCGCTATCACAGCCTGGTGATCAAACCCGACACCTTGCCAAGTGATTTCGAGGTTGCCGCGTGGAGCGTCATGCCCGACGGCGAGAAAGAAATCATGTCGATTCGCCATAAAACACTCCCCATGCTTGGTCTTCAATTCCATCCAGAGAGTTTCCTTAGTGAAACGGGGACCGATATGTTGCGTCGCTTTCTAGAGATTCAACCTGTTACAACTTAGTTGGAAATAATCAATATTCCGTAGGCAGTATCCAGGACCGAACGATTCGTCCTGAGCCCCGGGCTGCCGACAATGGGAGTCATGTCATGCATTCCGTCGAAGAGGCCCTGGAACTTATTGGCAAGCACGCAACGCCTCTGCCAACCTACGAATGTGATGCGGTCGATGCCCTGGGCTCGGCAATGACCCACGATCTGATCAGCGAACAAGATTCGCCAGCATTTGATAAGTCGATGATGGACGGCTACGCGGTAATCGCAGCAGATTTGGACGACGGCCCTGCGAACCTGGAAGTCGTCGACGAAATTGCCGCCGGCGTCACAACAGTCGAAGTGATCCGGCCCGGCACGTGTGCCCGCATTATGACCGGTGCTCCGATGCCACCCGGCGCGGACGCCGTCGCTCTGGTCGAGAACACGCAAATCGACTCGGAGAATGTCCACCGAGTCATGATCACCGAAACCGTTTCCCCCGGAAAGAACGTTTTGAAACGGGGTGGCCTCTTAAAAGAAGGCCAAGTGGTGCTCGCCGCCGGCTCCGTAATTCGGCCAATCGAAGTTGGCATTCTGTCCGATATGTCCAAAGGGCGGGTTACCGTTCATCGTTCGCCTTCGATCTCGATTATCAGCACCGGCGACGAGTTAGTCAGCGCCCACGAAGAGCCTGCCCCAGGGCAAATCCGTAATAGTAACGGCCCCATGCTTGAGGCGATGGCCAGCGAGGCAGGTGCCACGGTCAATCAACTTGGGATCGTCCGTGACAAACGCCAGGACTTGGCCGATGCGATTTCGCAAGGTCTGGAATCGGATATCCTGATCCTATCTGGCGGCGTTTCCTCGGGCGTTTTGGACTTGGTTCCCTCCGAGTTAGCGGCGAACGGAGTGGAACAGATTTTCCATAAAGTTTGCATCAAGCCCGGCAAGCCGCTGTGGTTCGGCAAACGCGTGTCTGGCGACAAAACAACGCTGGTATTCGGGTTGCCAGGAAATCCCGTCAGCAGCTTGGTATGCTTTCATCTGTTCGTTCGTTCTGCGCTTAATCAGCTGAAGGGAAGGGCAGAGGCACCGTTGTATGTGCCTGGCTTCCTTCTCACCCGTGACTTCGTCAATCATGGCGATCGTCCCGTTTACTTCCCGGCGATGGCTTGCCGGAAAGAAGGGGCTGGAGCAACCATTTCGCCCTTGGATTGGAAGGGATCAGCCGACCTGGCAACATTGGCCAAAGCCAATGCGCTGGCAAGCTTCGCCCCAAACACCAAGTACGAAGCTGGCCAATTCATCTCGGCAATAATGATCTAGTCCTCCTTCTTACCGGTTGGGAAATTACTTTTTGTGGGTTAAACTCCTCCTAAACAAGAGGGGCCCTGGCCAGGGGCGTCTCTTGCCAACACGGAACAAATTAGGCGGAATTAGGTAGTGAGCCAACTCACGAAAATGGCGGAAACGTGGTTCGAAGAAGTTTGGAACCAACGTAACGACGATGCCATCTTCGAACTGTCAGCCGCAGATGCGGTCGGACACGCGGAATCGGACGTTCGCTATTTCAGCATGCATGCGTTCAAGGAATTCCGCGATAACGTGTTGGCCGCCATGCCCGATCTAAAAATCGATCTGGAAGGCATCATTGAACAACCACCGGATGTGGTTGTTCGGTGGTTTCTGACGGGCACGCATACGGGTGATGGCTTCGGCTTTGAACCAACCCATTCTCGGGTAAGCCTCCGCGGCATGACTTGGCTTCGTGTGAACGAAGAAAACAAGCTGTCCGAAGGTTGGGATTGCTGGAACCAGGGTCGGATGATGCAGATCTTCATTGGAAACGGGCCCAATGGCAAAGCTGAGGAAGCCGAAGAAGAGTAGCTCCCAACCATTCTGAATCGATCTAGGACGCCAGCTCAAAACCACTTAGATTAGGGTTCGTCTATCCTCCCTGACCTCATGCGAGCATTATTAGCGTGCCTCAGCCCGTATCTCAGCCGAATTCTTCACCGCTCACTTGGCGCGGCGTGCTCTTGTACGGAATCGCGAGCGCGTTGTTGCTGGCATTAGCTTTCCCGAAGGTCAATCTTACGCTCTTAGCTTGGGTGGCCCCGATTGGCTGGTTGATGTTGATTCGCGCTGATGCCTTGCCCAAAAGAGCATACTGGCTGATCTACGTCTCAGGCTGCTTATTCTGGCTGACCGTCTTGTACGGCATCGGTAAGGCCCACTGGGCGACGAGAGCCTTTGGATGGCCGGTTCTCAGTGGCTACCTCGCAGTTTACATCCCGTTGTTTGTTGCCTTCAGCCGACTGATTGTCCATCGTTTGAACGTACCGATCCCAATCGTCGCTCCGCTGGTCTGGACGGCCTTAGAGTATGTTCGAGCATACTTCGCCACGGGGTTTTCGATGGCCCAGTTGGGTCATACGCAAGTCGATGTTCTCCCACTGATTCAAATCTCTGCGGTGACGGGAGCTTACGGCGTCAGCTTCCTGGTCATGCTGGTCGCTTCCTTGTTGCTGATGGTGGTCCCCGAATGGGAGGCCGCGCCTTCCGATCGAAAAACGCAGCCGTGGAACATGCGTGCGGCCTGGATCATTGCGGCGATTGTCGTACTTGGTGGAACGTATGGAATTGGCCAACTGTGGCTTACCCAAGACGAGAAGCTCGATGCGGCACGCATTGCCCAGCAAAACGAAGCTGGGAAAGGCCCCGTACGGATCGGTCTCGTGCAGGGCTCGATTGATACCGTCTTCGGCGATCCAACGCAGTCAACGCGGACCTTCGAACAATACTCGGAACTTTCTGATCTTCTCGTTGCCGAGTATCCCAACCTTGATTTGATTGTCTGGCCCGAGACCACCATGGGGCCGCACATGGTTTTTGAGGTCGCCAACAACTTCGCTCCACCTGCATCATGGGGCCCATCAGGCGATCGGGCCAAGCAAAGTATTTTGGAAACCGCGCGCGGCTTTCACTACTTTCTTCATGGTTTGGCCGTAAATCGATGGAAGTCGCCCCTTCTTCTGGGTACATCCGTCATTCGTTACGGCAATCAGAAAGTCGATCACTACAACGCCGCGATTCATGTGGGCCACGAAGGAACGATCGTCACCCGCTATGAGAAGACGCATCCGGTGATGTTCGGCGAATATGTCCCCTTCGGCGACTGGTTCCCGTTCGTCTACGACTGGCTTCCCATCGGTGGAGGACTCACTCCAGGGAAAGGACCGATCGTGGTCGAAGTGGACGAGGTGAATCTCGTACCGTGTATCTGCTTCGAGAATACGGTCCCTCAGCTTGTCGCTAGCCAAGTCCGAACGCTTGACGCGGCCGGGAAACGCACGGATGTCCTGGTCACCCTGACCAATGACGGATGGTTCTGGGGAACGAGCATTCTAGACCTGCACTTGACGTGTGCCCGATTCCGTGCCGTCGAAAATCGCCGGCCGATGTTGGTTGCTGCCAACACAGGTGTCTCTGCCTCAATCGATGCGCAAGGGAAAGTTCGACAGTTTGCACCAATTCGTAAGACCAGCTACTTGGTAGCCGAAGCGTACGCGTCAGATCGCCCCCTTTCTCCCTACACCCGCTATGGAGACTGGTTCGCGGCCAGCTGCCTCCTGCTAACGACACCCCTCTTTTTGGTGTCTTCCTTTCTTCAGTGGCGTTCGAAGCGAAAGATGCGAACGGCTGACAAGGGCACCACTATTCAGGGGGACGCTTCCCAATAATAGGGAGGATATCGCCCAACGATATGGAATTCTTAGCGGGAAATCCGTCGTAAAACGTTATCGTCGTTTATATTAGAGTCAGGGGAGTTGGCCCCGAATCCGCAAAGTGCCGGTTTTGCCGCCATATTTCCCAGAACCCCCAAACTAATTTTCCCGTTTTGTTGACACTGTTCAAACACCAGAATTATACTGGCCGTAAATACTCACGCATCTTGTCCCTAATTACACACCCGGTACCTTTCGAGATTGACCTCGAAAGGGCTGCTTTTCGGTTGTTGGATCCGTCAATCTGCATGGACGCGGCTTGCTTATCACCCATGGTTTCTTCCATGAAAGCTGCGAGCGACGTGAAACCGATCCCGGCAAGGCCTTGGCGGAAGCCATTGAAGGAGTCAAATCCATGACATTGATCGGAAAGATCTTTACTGTCCTCATTCTCCTCATGAGCATGGTCTTCATGACCGTTGCGATGATGACCTATGCCACCCACAAGAACTGGCGGGCCGAGGTTAAGGGAGATGGCGCTGGCAAGTTGGGGATGGAAAAGACCATCAGCGAGCTGAAGGCCAAGGAAGCCGCCTTGCAGGACCAACTGCAGAAGGTGCAAATGAAGCTTGAACAGGAGCGCGCCGCTCGCGTTTACGCGATCGCTTCACTGGTTGCCCGCAACCAGTTGCAGCAAGCGAACTTGGCTCGTCTCGATCAAGAGAATGAACGTCTCGTCAAGTCGGAAGCCGACATGAAGACCTTGCTCGAATTGGCCGAAACCAACTCGAAGAATCTAAAAGAAGAAGTTGCCCAACTGCGGACCGACATTAAGACGGCCCAAGCCGATCGTGATAACAGCTTCGCGGAAGTGGTTGCTCTGACCGACAAGCTGCAACAGTACAAGGTCGAGCAGGAACGCCTGAAAGAACGCGAAATGCAGCTTGCGACGCAGGTCGCACGGATGGGCAAGGTTCTGGCCGCCAATGGTATGAACGAATACACCCCAGTCGACAACATTCCGCCGCAATTGGACGCAAAAGTCCTAGCTGTGAATGACAAAGACATGGTCGAGATCTCGGTCGGTGCCGACGACGGCATCCACGAAGGGAACACGCTGGACGTCTTCCGCGGTGACACTTATCTCGGCCGTATCATCATCAAGCAGACCCAACCTGATCGTGCGGTCGGTGAAATCATCAGGGACTATCGCCGCGGCGTGATTAAGAAAGGTGACAATGTCTACACCAAGCTCGGATAAGTCGGGACGCAAGTCCTCGTTGAATATCTATACCGCCATGTTGATGTTGTCTTTCATCGCACTGACAACCGGCGCTATCCTGCTATTCATGGAACTACAACGCTACGGTAGCTGGCCGCAGTGGTCGATCAAATAAGCATGTTGAGAACAACAAAAGAGGCGAAGCTAGTTGGCTTCGCCTTTTTTGTTTCTTGGCCTAATAAGTCGCTCGGCAGGCCAAACCCGGAACGATCAAGCAACTGGCGACTCAGATTCAACACATCCATCTCTACGCCACGTCGGATCGATGCGTCGCCCCTAGTTCCGTCGCCAGACGAAATACTTCGCGTTGGCTGTGATAGTAGAGCCGAGTGGGAAGCACCATATTGATATGGTATTCGACCCCAACGCGATGCTCGTCCGTATCGGTGTTAATCACAATTCGTTGTCGGGCATACCGCTCTGGTCCGAGCAGAGTCGACCAGAGATTGCCTCGCCAGAACGTGAGCGGGGCTTGAGAGATTACGTGGGCCTTAGTCGCCTCGTAGAAAGCGATCGCCTGCGGTACAACTTCTGCTATCTCAGGCACGTAGAACACGTAACGATCCACGAACCAGCTTAACGTCGTTCCCCGGAAGATATCGGACTCGACGTATGATTCGGCAGAGGTCTCAGGCTGAGGAGAACGATATGGGTTCACAGGGTCCACGAACGAATTCCAGGCAGAAGAAGTTGAAACATCTGCCTTCTATTGTACGCAGCACGGCAAACAAGGGGTTAACCGGGCAGATCAGCCCCCATGGTTGGAAGGCTCATCTTCGCGAACGGTTTCCGGAGTTGGGCTCCAACCTGCGTCGAACAACATATCAAACAGATTCGATTTTGATTCGACGTTCGTCTTTCGGAAGATACTCGAGCGGCGAAACTGAACGGTCCGCAAGCTGAGCTGTAAACGATCCGCGATCTCTTGATTGGTCCGCCCTAAGAACATGAGTTCGAGGACCTTCATCTCTTCGTGCGAGAGCTCGTGCAGAAGCTGATTGGCTTCTTCCCTTCGCAAGTGTCGCTCGAAGTTCTGTTGGTTCTTTTCGAGAGCCTGGCGGATCGCCTCGATCAATCGGGATGTGTTGCAAGGTTTCTGGAACAGTTCGAAGGCGCCAAGCTTCATGGCCTGGACCGTCGTTGGCACATCGGCATGCGCTGATAGGAAGATCACAATCAGCGGATAGCCCGCTTGATTGATACGGCGATGAACCTCAAGCCCAGAGATGCCTGGCAAGCGTATATCTAAAACCGCACACCCAGGCTGAGACATCTGGATTTGATCCAGAAACTCTTCGCCAGAGCTATATGTGTAAGCCGTGAGCCCAACAGACCTCGCGAGTTGCAGCAATGCTTCGCGCGCGGATGGGTCGTCATCGACAAAATGTACTACGGATGATTCTGAAGTCATGGGATGCAAACTGTCTACCCGGAAAAACGGACATGCCTGTTTTACCTCTAGTGATGTTGCTGCCCTTGATTCAGTTCGATGCCAAGGTCAACTCTCGCTGCCCCGTGATACGATTCATCCATGGGATGAATCGCAATCCAGCGAGATCTTGGATCAGAACTTACTTGTATATCAGGTGTTGGCGGTCCAAAAGAAAAGCCGATTTTAGATGGGCTTGTTCATTCGGAAAGTGTCACAAAAACCTGACCAATGTTTTCGCCAGTTTCTTCTTTCAGACCTTACATCGGTCACCACGATCAAGGCCTCAAATAAAAGCCACCACATTGCTGTTTTGCTGAAAGAAAGCTACACAAAACAGGAAATCTAGTGGATTCGCTGCGCCTTGGCCGCAATTCCCAACCTCTTCCCTGGCTGAAATACACCGGCTCACGACAAATATAGGTTTAGAATCACCTTCGTATGAAACGAATATTGCGATTCGACGGTTATTTTCAAGGAAACTCGCCCGTTGCGCCATTAACGCGGAGACAGGTGGCTAGGTTCGCGCAAGTTCCAGTTCACATTCCATGCAAACACAATATCTCATTAATTCTGGGATTTTACTAACTAATCCTTGTAAAAATCGACATCAATCGCAAATTTCGACCATCGGCTTACCTCATGGCCACCACGGGTAACCAGACTCAAATTGGCCTGACATGGCTCAAAAAAAAAGACCCAAGCAATCAGCTCGGGCCTCTTCGCGTTTTCGACCTGAAAGAACGATTCGTATGTTCTTACGGTAGTTCGTTCCCATTCGGGTCCTCAGGCAAGCGAACCAGCATCCAAGTTTCTTCACGTTCGACGCCGTAGTGAACCAGCACCGAGGAAGCTTCTTGCGACAGGTTATAAATACCTGTCTCCATGACCGTGGATGAGGTCTCGCCAATCATCCAAGCCACACGCTGCGAAGTCGGATCGACCTTACCCCAGATTGGCAACGAGTTCTCGGAGGAAGCGTTGTAGTAGGTACCCGCGATCAAACCATCCTTATCAACGGCCAATTGCAGGTAAATATTGCCCTGACCGGTCTCCGTATCGGTGAGAACAAACACACCTAGTGGCAGCCAGTCCTCGGGACTTCCATTACCCTCAATCGGTGGCTTGCTCTGGAGTTGCTTCCGTCCTTCGTTCGCCAAGGCGATCGCCTGCAGCGCGTATTGCTCACGGGTCGCGATCGGTTCGTCTTGCACGTAGATGTACTGCGTGTCATAGACAATCGTGGAACCGTAATCGTAGTAGACCGGATAGGTCGGGTTGCTACCCCAGAAGCCCCAAGTACTTAACCGATAAGGCGAACCCCACGACCACCAGTAGCCTGGACGGGGAGTGTAGGTGTAGAAGAGCCAGTTGTTGAGGTAGCGATTATTCGGTCGCCAGTTGTTGTTCCAACCGTAGTGGAAGTGGCGGTAGGCGTTGTTGCGAATATTTGAGGTATAGCGATACCAGTTATTCGGAACGTGGTGCCAATCGTTTTGCCCCCAACGACCATCCCAATTCCGGTCAAACTGTCCATCGCGGTGACGCTCGTGATGTCCGTCGCGATCGCGATGATTTTTTTCCGCCCGAACTAGCTCGTTACGAATTCGATCGTGATCGAGCGAACCTCGCTGCTGAACCGCTTGAAGTTGATCACGGAATTGCGAATCGCGTTGCGAACGATCTCGCCAATCGAAATTAGGACGAACAGCCTGCTGATTGTTTCCGACGCGGTTGTCGCCAGGACGATCGTTGCCACGACGGTCTCCATCAGCGCGGTTTGGACCTTGCGGTCGGTCTTGCATATTCGGACGATTTACCGTCGTTCGATCACGGTCAATCTGAGGGCCGCGGTCACGATCGGCCGGATTCGGGCGATTGTTGGCATCACCACGGTTCATCTCACGCAGACGACGTTGGATGTCTTCGGCGTTCCCAGGACGGACACGATTGTCGGCCGGACCGCGCGAGTTTTCGCGGGCATCACGAAGACGATCTTGGAGCGATTGACCATTGTTATCACCGCGATCTGGACCTCGGCCCGGACGGTTACGATCAGTCGGCTGGTCGCGATTGAACATGTCTCGCAAATCGTTCGGCGTGGGACGATTTTCACGTGTCATGTCGGGACGATTCGCCGGGTTTCGATCTGGCCCAGTGTTGCCTCGGTCCGGCCCAGGTCGACCCGAGTTACCGCGATTGCCGTTCGATTCCAGGCGTTGGCGCAGACTATCTAGCGACGATGAAGAGCGAGGGGAGTTACCAGGATTCCGGCTCGACCCTTGCCGTTCCGCTCGATCAGGACGCTTGATCGGCTGACTTGGACGTGCACTTGGAGCCGGAGAAGGCTTTGCGGCTGGGCTCGGCTTTGCTTTCGGAGCCGGTGCGGACTGCCCACGATCACGATTAACGCTTGGGGATGGACGCGACCTCTCAGGACGTGCGTTGCTTCGACCTTCGGACTGGCGTGCTTGGCCGCCTTTGTCATTCCCGTTGCCTTTGCCTTTACCCTTGCCTTGGGCATCTGCGAAGGAGGGAAGTCCGATCAGACAGATCATTAGACCTGTCAGCCATATTGGACGGGGGGACATCATGGAACTCCTCTAGGTATTTTTAACCTTGCTGGTTCTCTTTCAGGGAACACCGCGCTGACCGTGCGATACGAATAAGGCACGACGCGATCATCGTGCGCAAGGCTTAATGGGACGCATTCCACATGCCAATCAAATGCCCAAAACTGCCATTTCGTCGATCCGAGTTGAATTGCACGGGTTAAAGCGACTATTCCAATCGACGGTCAGCCGGGCGCAGTTGGAAGTAAGAGGTCAATCTGACAACAATCCTTTCAAAATGAGCCATTCCGCGCCATTGTTCGCTTAATCAATTCGATTTTGGCGATGTGTGGCTATTGTCAGCCAGCTTGAACGCTCTCTGACCAACCGTGTCCTAGACTTGAAGAGAATTTTTTCAGAATGTGACCTTGGCACCGATTTTGCCTTGTTTCTTCGACCGCCCATGGAACAATGACTTTGTTTTGTCTTGGGCCTATCACCTGAATATAAAATCAACTTTTCAATTCGAGGGGGACATATCATGTTCCGAGGTTTGCTGATCGCCGGGGTTGTTGCCTTGGCGCCAATGTTTGCTGCTGAAACGGCTCAGGCTCAAGTTGTTACCACGGTGGCACCACCGACTGCCGTAGGCTATATCCCAGTTCGCACCGGGTTGCTCGGCCTTCGAACCTCGATGAAGCCCGTTCTCGTTCCTGGTGCGACGACGACCTACGTGAATAGCCCAGTCGTGACGACGAACTATGTTCCGACGACCACTTACTATCAGCCGCAAGTGACGACGTCGTATTACACCCCGCCAGTGGCTAACACCACCTACTACGCACCGACTACTGCCCCGGCAGCAACGACGGTGGCCCCAGCGACAACCACTTACTATCCACCAGCACCGACGACGAATTATTATCGCAAGACGTACTGGTACAGCACTCCAGCGCCAGTGCCACGTACCGTCGGTATGCCGATCATCGGGTATTAAACTCGTAAGAATGAACAAGTGGATCGTGAACTGCCCTCCTGATGGTGGGCAGTTTTCATTTCGTGAAAACGTCGCTCCCGACTACAGACCTCATTTACGGTCGACTACACTGATAGATTCCGAATAGGAAGTGTTTCGGCATTCGCCCCTTTTCTATCTATCCGCCGCTGGTGGTCGTCTGTTTAATCTGGAGGTTCCCCCTCATGAAAATGCAACGTTTGTTTGGTCTTACTTTGGTTCTCGCCTTGGCGAGCGTGGTTTCTCTCCGGGCAGAAGAAGCGGATTCCAAAGATGCTGCGAAGGAAGGGGAATGGATTCAGATGTTCAACGGTAAAGACCTTACTGGTTGGACCCCGAAAATCCGCTACCACGAGTTAGGCGAAGATCCGAACAACACCTTCCGTGTCGAAGATGGATTGTTGACCGTTTCCTACGACAAGGGATACGACAAGTTCAACGAAACTTTCGGTCATCTCTTTTATGAAAAGCCATTCAGCAACTATCGCATGCGGGTCGAGTATCGCTTCATCGGCGATCAGTGCGAAGGGGGCCCCGGCTGGGCGTTCCGTAATAGCGGCGTGATGATTCACGGCGAAGATCCAAAGACGATGGGCAAAGATCAGGACTTCCCCGCTTCGATCGAAGTTCAGATCTTAGGTGGCAGCGGCAAGGGCAATCGTCCTACGAGCAACCTGTGCACGCCAGGCACGAACGTTGTGATGGAAGGTAAGTTGTTCAAGCCACACTGCATCAACAGCAGCTCGAAGACTTACCACGGCGACCAATGGGTCACCGCCGAAATTGAAGTGCACGGCAACGGAACCATCAAGCACATCCTGGATGGCCAAGTGGTTCTTGAGTACGAAAAGTCGCAACTCGATCCGCGCGACGAACACTCGAAAGAACTGATCGAAAAGGCAGGTGGCGACGTCATGCTTTCCGGTGGGACGATCTCGCTGCAGTCGGAAAGTCACCCGATTCAATTCCGCAAAGTTGAAATCATGCCTTTGGACGAATAGTCCTAGAAATGAACGGATTCGATGAAAATCTTCACGCTCTTCAATGGACGTTCGGGTGGCGCCAAGGCGATCGGGCCTCAGGTCGAACAACTCGCCGAGCGTGACGCAGCCACATGGATCCGTGTCGATGATCTCGCCGATGAGGAACTCGTCGAGCGGATCCATTCGGAAAGGCCAGACCGTGTCATCCTCGTAGGAGGTGACGGAACGGTTTCCAAGTCGCTCGGCTTACTTGATTCGCCGAGCGATCTTGAGTTCGCCATCGTCCCGACGGGCACTGGAAACGATTTGGCGCGTTCGTTGAGCATTCCTCTCGACGACGTCGAAGCAGCCTGGGAATTAGCCATCAATGGTAAGGCTCGCAAGATGGATCTGATCGAGACTTCGTTCGATCAACCCAAACTGCTGACCAATGCCGTCACCGCGGGAATCGGTGGCGTTGTCGCCCGTGAAATCGCGTCGGAGTCGAAAGAAACTTACGGCGCGTTGGCCTACTGGTTTCAAGCATTGTCGGTCCTATCCGATCCGCCCGTGTTTCAAATACGCTTGCGGTTAGACGACAACGAAGTGATCGAGCAAGATATCTACGCGTTCTGCGTTGCCAATGGTCGTTGTGCAGGAGGAGGGTTTGTCATCGCCCCGACGGCGAAGCTGGACGACCAAAAGATCCACATCACCATTCTGCCGGCTTTGTCGATGGTGGAGATGCTGGATGCCGGTCTTAATTTCGTGCTGACAAATGAAGATGCCGAAGAACGGATCGTGACTTACGACGCTCAATCGGTCGAGTTCATCTCTAGCCCAGAAATCCCCTGCAGCTTGGACGGAGAACAGGCCGTCCACCAACGGATGGAGTTCCGCATCGTCCCGGCCGCTCGGATGTTAGTTGGCGGCCCAGACGCTGCGTTTGGTGAAAAGTCGTAATAGCCGCTAGTCTATTGCTTTTCGGCTTCCATCTTCTTTCGCATTTTTAGCTCGTGCGATAGCAGCCACGTGTACAACTCTTCGTTATCGTAGGTTTCTGTCCAGCTATCGTGTTGGGCTTCGGGATAGATGGTCAGTTTGGGCTCGCCTCCCTTTTCCTTTAACAAGCGAATCATCTTTTCAGAATGATCGACGGTTACGGTCGGGTCTTTGCCGCCGTGGAAGACCCATGTCGGAATTGTCACGATCTTCTCGACGACTGTTTCGTCTGATGGACCACAGATCGGAGCAATCGCTGCCAGTTTGTCAGGAACAGCTCCGGCAACTTGCCATGTGCCACGTCCACCCATGCTTAAGCCGGTAACGTAAACACGATTGTCGTCGACGTTATGAATCTGCATGATGTGATCAAGCAAAGCGACGACGTCTTCCGTCTTCCACCATGTTCCCTTGGGGCATTGCGGGGAGATCACAATAAAAGGAAAGTCTTTGCCCTTCTCGATCAGTTTCGGTGGACCATGCTTTTTGACGAGGTTCAAGTCGTCCCCTCGTTCGCCGGCACCATGCATGAAAAGCATCAGGGGCCAGTGCTCTTTTTCTTCGTAGCCCTTGGGAAGGTACAATAGGAATTTCATCTCCCTGCCTTCTCCCAGATCGAAGGTTTCTTCCGATTGACGGGCAGGTTCTTTTTCGTCGGCAGCTATTAGGGGTGTCGCCGACGGACATAGTAATAACAGCGATACGCTAAGAGCGAGCAGGTACTTCATCGGTAAAACCTTATAAATCGGGATCAGGTAAGTGTCTTCCTATTCTACGTCACCCAAACTGACGTTTGCCACGTACCTTGATCGAAAGCTTTGCCAGTTCTGGGCGCCTCTGCTAAAACGAAGCGAACGTCCTACTTCCCTTAGTTGAGCTTCCATGTCGCAAAGTTATGCCATTCTGCGCGAGGCCGATTGCCAGATCGATCAGGCCCAAGCTGCGCAAATCTTGGCGCCCCTGCTCGGAATGGCCCGTGTCGAGATCCAACAGGCCTTGCACGATCGGCCGGGAATGCTGGCGTGGGATCTTCCAGCAGAAATCGCCCGCGACGCCGCGAAGGACCTGATCGTGGCTGGGATGCCTTGCCGGACCGTACGAGAAGATCACCTGATTGCCGTTCCGGATGCCCCGAGAAACACGGTTCGCTCAGCCACTTTTGAGGAAGAACACTTTGTCTTTCGGTCGGCCGAGTGGGAAGGACACGTGCCATGGCAGAACATTCGCTTGCTCGACATCGTACAAGAGGTGAAAACCGCCACGGAACTCGTCAACGATGTACCGAGCCACCTCGGTTCCGATCCACGATCGAATCGACACAAGGTGCGCCGGACCAAGTTTGATGTGAGTGTCTTCTTGGAAATCGTGTGCGCCGAGCCTGTCTTGCGAATGCGAATCGATCGGAGTTTGTTTAACTATAAATCGACGGGACTGAAAATGCATACCAACCGGGAAATGAACTTCCGCGCGTTATGTATCGCTCTGAATATGCGTTGTCCGGATGCGCTGATGGGACCTGGCTTCCATTGGATCGCCACCGGCAACAACTCCCATCATGCCTCCGGTAACACGCGGAAGAAGTTCGAAAACTTCGCTACTTGGCTTTTGACGGTCGAAGCTTGACCCTAGGAGAGGTCCTTAGATGCGTACGCTCCTGAGCAAACTCTCGCTTCTCAAGAAACTGCATTGGCTGACTTGGTGCGTCCTCTTGGTAACTAGCGCACTGCTTGCAATCATCATCGTGCCGGGGGAATTAGTTTTGTTACTGCCGCTGCAATCTCGTACTCCATGGGAGCAGGAGTGCGAGAAACTGCGATCGGCGACACAAGAAATGGCGTACGCCGAAGATCCTCGCGAGCGCAATCACGCGACGATCGTTGCACCAGTCATTTCTACCCAAGTTTATCAACATGGATGGCCCCGTCCGTTCCTTGCCCGAGCCTTGGTTTCTCGCGTCGACAAAGGGGGGCAATTGACACGCGTGGCATCCGAACCGCTGATTCGCTTTGAAAGTTCTTTCTCGCATTGGGGCGGGTCGAAGTATCATGACGTTTCTTGGAGCAACTATGACAATTGGCCTCTCGAATTCGACGGCTGGTTGATCCGCCCTTGGTATCTGCTGCTCGACTTGCTAATCGCAGCTGCCATTCTTGGTATCGTTGCTGGGGTTACCCAATGGCGAATGCAATCGAACGGCGGCTTACTCCGTTTCCGGTTGGCCGATCTACTAGGAGGCCTCACGCTAATCGGAATTGGGCTGGGATTTTATGTTTATCACACGAACGTTCAGGAAATTGAGCACTTCGGCGAAGACTATTCGTTCGTTCCTGGCTTCTCCATTCAAGATGGCAACGTGAACCTGTCAACGCACTATGTTGGCCCCCAGTGGATGCGGAAGCTGGCCGGAAACCAGTACTTCCTTCCGCTGCTCAATCACGTCGACTCGGTCTCGATCAGCACCAGCGATAACTGGAAACGTACCTATGGCGAATTGCCAGAGTTTCCGTACCTCACGGACTTGGATGTGCGTAACGAGCTACCCCTCGCTGCTTTCGATTACCTAGAAGCATGTCCTCGCCTGGAACACTTGGCGCTTCCAATCATGAAACGTTACTCGGTTGGTGTCACCTACCGAGGAGATCCGCTCTTTCAGATCGAACACCTATCACGCTTGGAGGATCTTAATCTGAGATCGATCACGCTTCGCGGTGATGCTTACTTTGCCGAGGAGATTGAAGAGGTCGCCTTGCTACCAACCCTCCATCAAATCACCCTAGAAGGAGTCGCCGCTTCACAAGATCAGATCGAAGAGATCAAACGCAAGTATCCTGCAATCGAGTTCTTCGTCCGACCCGATCCGCAGATCTTTCTATATCCCACACCGGCTTCAGCGGTACCGATACGATGACATTTTTGCGTCGATCGATTTCGATCTTCAAAGGCCTGCACGGGGTTACCTGGGTAGTGATAGGCATGTTTGCCTTGGCGTTGATGCTGATCATTGTACCGGGGGATGTGTACTATCGGAGTTCGCTCCACCGTTCCCAGTCGTGGTGGGATGTCTGTCGAGGACTTGAAGAGAACAGGGTTGCCACACCACCTCTGGACATGTCTGCCATCAATCCTCCGTCAACTTACATCGTCGTTTATGATCATGGCTGGCCTTTTCCGTACTTGGCCCGGGCAATCATCGAGCAAGACTCTGGAACTCCGCCGATAGCAACCTGGCACGAAAACATTTCTTGGTGTCATCGCGTCAATTGGCCGTTTGGGGCTGAGGCCTCGGTCTTCCGCTTGTGGGCGTTTCTATTGGATCTATTGCTGGCAACGACAATCGTGGCAATCGCCGGTGGACTGACCGAGTGGCGTATTCGGAGTCGACATGGTTTCTTTCGGTTTGGCCTGCTCGATCTGTTCGTAGGTGTCGCCTTTCTTAGTTTTCCCTTAGGCTACTACGCCTATCACAGTCGACTTCACGAATTTGAAGAACAAGCTCACCAGCCACCAGGAGAAAACAATCTGGCTCCGGCAGGCCTTTATGATTCATCCCGTGATGGCAGCTTTTCGACGCTACCTGCCTACACAGGACCAGCATGGCTGGAGAAGCTTTGTGGCGGCATAGATCACTTGCAGTTCCTGGATCATCGTTATTTCGCCAACATCTGGGCCGACGAGTCGTGGCGACAAACGTTCGATACGCTCGAACAATTTCCCTATCTGAGTACCATCGGATTTCAAGATCCTATGCCATTGGGAGCAGTCGAACGACTCGCTAAATTTCCAAGATTGAAAAGGCTCATTTTGCCCGTGATGGAGCCTGACTCAGCACCAACCATTAAGGGAACCGATGACCCTGTTTTCGGTCGGGAACATCTTTCACAGCTTCGTGATCTTCGTATCAACTGGCTGGTGCTACGTGGTTCGGCAGTCCAAGCGGAACACGTTGCCGCCGTCGCATCGCTGCCTGAAGTTCGGAACGTTCTGTTGCTTCACACTGCTGTGACGAGCGAAGATTTGTCTGCGCTGCAGCAGCGTTTTCCTTACATTAAGATCGAAATCACCGACTACTATTAATAACAACCAACAAAAAAGCGACCCGAGAGAAAACCTCTCGGGTCGCTTCGTTGAATTGGGTTCGCAGGGCGTCGTTGATTAACGACCGCCGCGATATCCACCGCGATCGCCGCCACGGCCGCCACCACGAGGACCGCCACCGCCGCCGCCACCTGGGCGACCTTCACGTTCGCGAGCTTCATTGACGACTAACTTACGGCCGTCGACGTCGAAGCCGTTCAGGGCGTCAATCGCCGCGGTAGCTTCGGTGTCGGAATCCATTTCCACGAAACCGAAACCGCGCGAACGGCCAGTTTCACGGTCAGAGATGACGCTGACGTAAGCGACATTACCGTACTGAGAAAAGAGGTTTTCCAGGTCGGTACCGGTGTAGCTGTAGGGCAGATTGCCTACATACAGTTTCTTCTTCACAGATCGTAAACCTACTAGCAAGAGAGACAGAAAATCGGAAACGATCGATTCGCTCGATCAGGCGTCGCACCCTCACCCCCAGAAAAGGCTCGGTGCGCCTTTCACATCATCTAGCAGTGGCCCCAGGCCCACCGCGTCTTTCCGTTGCCAAAATCGTCAACTAGTAGGTGGCTCGAGCGATGCCATTGGCATCCGAACAAACGGACGAACTCGGGCAAAGAAGGCCCTATCCGCCATTACGTCTCTCAGGAAACACATCTAACAGGTCGAACTTTGCAGGCAGACTGATGGCCATGCGTAGATTCATCATGAATGTATCGACCCCCGAGAAGTGGAGTCAATGGGAAAACGTTCCGATTGACACCGTTTATTCGAAACAGTCAGAAATTCATGTTCAGGCAACCAAAACAGCCTATTTTGACTGACCAGAAGGCTATTTTCTGGACACCGTTACCCTACAAATCATGTCTGTTTGCATCCAGCAGAACGGAAAAATCGTTATCGAGTTTTGACCCGGAAATGGCTGACGTAGATGTCGCTGAGCTTGCCATCGTCGATCAAGCGATTCAGCTCTTTCAAAAGACGTCGGCGGAACATAACCAGGTCGGGGTCTTCCAGCTCTTCGATCGTCGACTCGCGAGAGACAATCATCACCCGGTCGCGGATTCGGATTTTCTTCTTCTCCAGTTCCTCCTCGAGGCCAGCTAGTTCCTTTTCATCTACCAACCCTGCCAACGAAAAATCGAAGCGGGTCTGGGTATTGGAAGCCGGGTCGTAGGCTCGAAATGCGTATTCCCCAATTGCGATTTCGTGCGGGGGAAGTACCTCTTCTTCAGCCGCATCGTCAGTAGCCGCCACCTCTGGCTCACCACCACAACCAACACAGAGAGGGAGCAGCAATACGCCAATCAGGAAACCGATTTGCCGTACGTTTCGCATTAGAACCGCTCCAAAACAACATTCGAAAAGACAAACCGCTTGATAATGCCTGGGCCCATGAATTCTTCGGTGAAGTCTCGGAGTTGCGAGCGAATCAGTTGCAGTTCGGGATCGGCCAGATCGACCAGATTCGCGTGTCGACAGGTCCGGATGATTTCGTCCGAGATCTCTCCTTTACGCTCTTCGAGAAATGCCTGGACCTTCGATTCGTTTTCGCGAGCCACCAAACAGTGCAATTGGTAATGTAGAGCAACGCTTTCCTGGTATTCAGTCAGGTCTGGTTGTCGAGTCGGATCATCAGCTACGAGCACCGAGACATTGAACTCGCCCAGATCAATCTCGACCCAGTCGCGCTTTTCCAGCGAAAGCAGCAGTTCCTCATCAGCGGAGGCCGCTTGTTCGCAGCCACAAATCGCCAACGATCCGATCGCTAAACAAAGCGCGAGAACCTGCTTCGGATCAATTCGGAGGGATAAATTCCAGATGAAATCCATCAATGCGATACCCTTAGGAATTTCAGGTCGAAAAAGCATACTCTGAAAGCTTAGGTCGCCATGTCCCAACGTCGACCGACTTCTGTCGTTTTCGCGCTGGCCCGCACATGCCATGGTTCGGATCTTAAGGAATACAGCCCAAACTGTTTGGCAGAAATGACTTAGAACGCCTTTGCCGAACCCTAACTGCGATGCAATCGCGACCTAGACTTGAACGTTCCATTGGTATCTACACGCGGGGCAAGCGTCGTTCAATGTCGTCTCGAAAATCGCACCACCGAATAACCGTAACTGCTTACACAAAAATATGTTACGCTGTCTTCATGCTTTTGATCGGGGTAACGTCTGGCTGTGGAACGCCCCACGTTCAGGCCGAGAAAGACGCCAAAGACATGCCGGATGCGCTGGTTCCAGTGGAGGTCGATCTGGGAAAGTTTGACTGCACGATCCCGAACCCCAAAACCAACAGCACAATTTTGGTTGACTTCCATGCGTTCATAAAGTTGCCTCGTTACAAGAGTTACGAGCTGGAACCGATTCTCAAGTCTCATGAAAACCGCTTTCGGCACGACATAGTGATGCGGATTCGGAAGTTCAATCGGACTGCTCTGAACGAGCCTGATCTGACCCAGCTACGCGAGGCATTGAAAGCATCGATCGACGAGTTGTTGCCTGAAAACAAGATTGAAATGATCGGGTTCTACAGCTTCCAGTTTGTTGAGGAATAGGCTAGGAATTTGTCCTTAGCGCACGAAAAAGGGCCCTGAAATCCAGAGCCCTTTTCCAAATGTGCTGAGCGATCGGTCGCAGCGAGAATTATTCTTCCTCGTCGTCGCCCCAATCTTCGTCGTCTTCTTCATCATCGTCGTCGAAGTCGTCGTCCTCTTCTTCGTCGTCGTCATCATCCCATTCGTCGTCTTCGACTTCTTCCCATTCGCTATCTTCTTCCTCGTCGAGGTCTTCGTCTTCTTCCTCGTCGTCGTCTTCGAAGTCTTCGTCCCAGTCTTCGTCGTAGTCGTCGTCTTCGTCCTCATCCTCGTCTTCATCGGGGATTTCGTCGTCGTAGCCGTCGTCGTCTTCGTACAGTTCGTCTTCTTCGTCTTCGATGGGTGGGGCTTGGGCCGACGGTTCTTGCGGGTTCCAAATTGCCACAGGCATGATTTCGGATTCGCCGCTAATAGCCGGGGAATTTGGGGCAAGTGTGATTGTCACCGATGTCTCCTTGTGATCGTCAACCTGAGAGGCCGTAGACGCCTCGGTCTCGGCTTCGAATCGTCGAAACTCGTCTTTACGGGGCAAATCGTCCAAGGACCGAAACCCGTACATCCTCAAAAACGCGGGCGTCGTGGCGTAAAGGAACGGTCTGCCCAATTCCTCGCTTCGTCCGCGAATTTGAACTAAGTCTCGATCCATCAATTGGCGAATGATTTCGCCACAATTCACACCGCGAATCGCTTCGACATCTGCCCTCAGGACAGGCTGTCGGTAAGCAATAATCGCCAGTGTTTCCATAGCTGGTGTCGATAACCGTGTCGGGTCGTCTCCACCAACCACTCGCCGAACCCAGTCGGCGAACTTTCCCCGAGTCAAAAGCTGGTATCCGCCGGCCAACTCTTCCACACGAAAAGCACGGTGAGCTGCGTCGTAAAGCCGATTCAGGGAACGCACTAGTGTACGGGCTTCGGTTCCATCCGCCAAGTTGGCAAGCTGGGCCAATTTGCGAGAACTTAGGGGCTGTTTGGCGAGAAATAAAATCGCCTCCAACCGCTGCATTCGACGGTTCCGAACGACCGGACCTTTCGCCTTCATCGGTCGCTTTCGCCGTTTTCTTCGGCAAACTCCGACCAGTTTCTTGCGAGCATTTCCAGAACTGCCTGCGCAGGTGATCAACTGCCCCCAACGACGGGCGGTAAGCCGAAGCCCAAATTGTGATGTAAACCGCCGCAATCAATCAGTCTTTCGTTGTGGACAATCCGCCATGGCCCTTCTTTCTAGCGGAATGAAGACGAAGATCAAATAGGCGTCACCAATTCACGAAGCTAGCTGCCGTTGCAGAAATTGGACAGCCTGATCGGCCGCAGCCTAGGATGCGGATTGTCACCTTGTTGCAACTACGACTCGGATCGTTTTCTCTATCAAAAGGGATGAGCGCCTTGACCATCGAAATCCCCTTGTTGGGACGCATGACGCGCGATCGTCAGTTTTCCAATTGGTTGTGCAGTGAACCGATTGCCGTTCCGTTTTTGAACGATCAAATCGGCGAATTCACGCTCGAAAGTTACGAGCAAGATCGCGCGAAAGAAGACTTTCATGCCACGATTGCTAATCTTTTGGCGGCCCGACCAGAGGTTCTCGAAGAGATTGAACCGTACCTGTTTCAATATTACGAAGACTGTCAGAACTTCGTAGAGGAAGAGGATGAGGTCAGGATCGATACCCCCAAGGACGTCTGGAAGTTCGTGCGTATCGAGCCGTCCTTTATGATCAGCCGGCGAGGATATGGCGATGAGAAGGTTTACGTCTCGTTTGGTGGGGGAGTCGAGTGGGAGGAAGAACATGGACTTCAGATTGTGATGCGTGAAGGCAAAGAAGTGGTGAAGATCGGCCCTTATGATGGGCACTTAACCAACTCCGATGCGTTCGATGACGAGACCCTAGAGAACGTAATCTATGTCCGAGTCGGCCAATAGTTGGTCGCACAACGGGGAAGTACGCACGAATCTGTGAGAAGCCCCTTCGCGCATCGGGCTGACGTCGTCATGCTAAAAGTAGAGCAGCGCCTTACCTGGGGAGGATCGCGCCACTGGTCGTTCGTCGCAACCACGAGATGGGACTTACCATGCACCAGCAGAAGATTCCCCACGCTACCCCGACGCCGGAAACAAAGTCACAGGATAACTGGGACGAACTTTCCCTCTCGCAACTTGAAGAGCGTCTGCACTGTACAATCGATGGTCTGACAACTGCCGATGCTCAGAAACGATTAAGCGACACCGGCTATAACGAATTGACCGAGGTCGAGACCAGCGTCGTACTGAAGTTTCTCTCTTATTTCTGGGGTCCCATTCCCTGGATGATCGAGATCGCAGCCATTCTCTCAGCGGCTGTTCAGCATTGGGCCGACTTCGGAATCATTCTGACTCTGCTGATCGTGAACGCGGTCGTTGGCTTCTGGGAGGAATTCCAAGCAGGCAACGCGATCGCCGCATTAAAATCGAAGCTAGCTCTTGGAGCGCGAGTAAAACGAGATGGTAAATGGCAACCGTTGCCTGCCCGAGAATTGGTTCCCGGCGACCTGATCCGGATTCGTCTCGGTGATATTACACCGGCGGATGCGCGGTTGTTGGAAGGGGACCCAATCGAAGTCGATCAATCCGCTCTTACTGGTGAGTCCCTCCCGGTCACAAAAAAGACGAATGACTCGATCTTCTCTGGTTCGATTATCCGGCAGGGGGAAACGGACGCACTTGTTTATGGAACCGGTGCGAATACGTTCTTCGGACGTACTGCCAATTTGGTTCAGACCAGCCACACGACAAGCCACTTTCAGAAGGCCGTGCTCAAGATCGGCGACTTTTTAATCGTCATCGCGGTGATTCTTGTCGTGATGATCCTCATCGTCGCGCTGTTCCGGGGCGATCCTGTGGCCGAAACACTGCAGTTCGCTTTGGTGCTGACCGTCGCAGCAATCCCAGTCGCGATGCCGACCGTCCTCTCGGTCACCATGGCGGTTGGAGCTCGTCTCCTGGCCAAAGGTGAAACGATCGTTAGCCGTTTGGCTTCCATCGAAGAACTCGCCGGAATGGATGTCCTTTGTTCCGATAAGACGGGCACCCTCACCAAAAACGAACTGACGCTAGGCGAACCGTTCCTATTGGATGGTGTCACCAAGAACCAAATCCTCCGCGCGGCGGCTCTCGCATCGCGCGCGGAAGACCAGGACGCAATCGATCTGGCAATCCTCGACGGAGCGAAGGAAGTGTTTGACGGAAGCTTGCCGAACGTCGAACATTATCGACCGTTCGATCCAGTCAATAAACGGACCGAGGCTCTGTTTAAGGAAGCGGATGGGACATCGCACCGAGCCAGCAAAGGAGCGCCGCAAGTTATTCTGGCCTTAGCCCGGAATGCCGAAAACTTGCAGGCGACGTACGCCGACGCAATCGATCAATTCGCTCAGCGAGGTTTCCGTTCGCTAGGAGTCGCTCAGACCGATGCCAATGGAGACTGGCAAGTACTGGGTGTGTTACCTCTATTCGATCCACCTCGTGACGATTCCGCCGCCATGATTGCGCAAGCCAAAGAGATGGGTTGCGATGTGAAAATGGTAACTGGCGATCAAGTTGCCATTGGGCGTGAGATAGCTGGTCAACTTAACATTGGAACCAATCTGGTCGATGCCGAGATCTTCAAAGCGGTCGATTATCATCACTCAGCGCGAATCGATCAGATGATCGAAGACGCCGATGGTTTTGCTCAGGTCTATCCCGAACACAAGTATCATATTGTCGACGTTCTGCAAGAGCGAGGTCACATCGTCGGCATGACGGGCGACGGTGTGAATGATGCTCCAGCTTTGAAGAAAGCTGATTGCGGCATCGCGGTCTCAGGTGCAACCGACGCAGCCCGCGCGGCCGCGGATATTGTATTGCTCTCGCCAGGTTTGTCGGTGGTCATTGTTGCGATTCGTGAGGCGAGAAAGATCTTCCAACGCATGAACAGCTATGCGATCTATCGTATTGCCGAGACCTTTCGCGTCTTACTGTTCATGACTTTGTCGATCTTGGTATTTAACTTCTACCCGGTCACAGCGGTGATGATCGTGCTGCTTGCGTTGTTAAACGATGGAGCCATCCTCTCGATCGCCTACGATCGGGTCCATTACGCTGACCGGCCCGAGAAGTGGAACATGCCGCTGGTTCTGGGGATCTCATCGGTCCTGGGCCTCGCAGGTGTCGCTGCATCGTTTGGGCTGTTTTACCTGTGCGAGCGAGTTTTCAAGCTTGATCCCGACACGATCCAATCGCTCATTTATCTCAAGCTATCTGTGGCGGGGCATATGACGATCTTCGCCACACGTACTCGCGGTCCATTCTGGTCGATTGCTCCTGCCAAGGCCTTGGTGCTCGCCGTAGTCGGTACCCAGATCGTGGCGACATTGATTGCTGTTTACGGAGTGTTCATGGCCCCGATCGGTTGGGAACGCGCCGGGCTCGTATGGCTGTACGCGTCGGCCTGGTTCCTGGTAAACGATCGACTAAAGCTCGTTGCCTATCGACTATTCGATCCCAGCGAAGATGCCTGGCTGGACAAAGCAGGCACACCGATCCATCGCCTCTTGAGCCGATTTCATCGTTGATCCGGCACGTGACGCTTGCAAAATGTATGACACCGAAAGGAAGCATAGGTACGATAATCGCTGGCGTTGCCCTTCGATTTATCTGGTCCGGAGTCCCCCTTCGTGAATTATCGAAAATCTAAATGGGTGTTCGTTGGGCTTATCTTCATTCTTTCAGTAGCTCTCACTTCTCAAGGTCAAACGGCTGAGCCCATCGATTGGAAGCAAGATATCGCGTCCGCCATAGAGCAGGCGAATGCTTCATCGAAAGATCTTTTGGTCCTCTTTACCGGGCGAGGCTGGTGCGGACCGTGTGATGCTCTTGAAGCGAATGTACTTTCGGAAGATCGCTTTTGTACAGCCGTGTGCGAACATTTCATTATGGTTGAACTAAACTTCCCGGCGGATGAGTCCGAACGCTCGCCTCAAGAAATGGCGGAATTGAAGAAACAGCTTGCTCGCTATGAGGTTTCATTGTTTCCGACGATCATCTTAATGGAAGCAACAGGCCGGCCTTACGCAAGCATTTCCAAGTATGCATCTTCGACAGGCCCAGAACCGCTCGTTGCGTCGATTCAAATCGCTCGAAATGCGAAGCGCATTCGAGACGAACATTTCACCCTCGCAAGCACGTCAAATGGACTCAATCGTGTCATGCAATTGCATCGCGGACTCGAGGCGATCGCTCCGCACTTGAGAAAAGCGGACGAGCACTCTGTCGATCCACTCCTCAAGTGGTATCGCCCGGAGATCGATGAGGTTCTTCCCTTCGACAGTCACCTTTTGAACGATATCAAAGCGATCTACCAGCAACGCATTCAAGCAGAAGTCTCGGCGAAGAAGCGTAGTGAGGTAGAAGCGAAGTTACACGAATTCGAAGCTCACCGGGACTACGGTGGCGCGGTGAGTTTTCTCGATGCCTATTTGACAACAGCTGACGATGATGAACACCGATTCCAGATCGAGTTGTCGCGAATTGCATTTTTGGAACGCGACAAACAGTTTGAACGCGCACTGACGCAGTCACGGGCACTGTTAGAAAGCGGTTCGCTTGATCCTACCTATCAAGAGCGATTGCGAGACCGTGAAGTATATAACTTGTTCTCTCTTGGTCGCATCGATGAAGCCTTGGCGCACTACGACAGCCGAATCGTAGAAGCAGGGGAAGACCTACGAAAGCAGCACCGATTGCTGGGGCAGAAAGCTCAGCATGCGTACTCGCGACTCGAGCCGGAATTGTCAATTCCTATATGGGAAACTTATCGTAACACCATCGGTAGGAAATCAGACGATTGGTTCGATGCGACCGTGCTGCTGGCTCGGCTTTATCAAAAAGATCAACAGCATCGTCAAGCGATCGCATTATTCGAAGAAGTAATCACCGCCCATAACGACGTATGGATTTTGATCGATTTAATTCACAGTCACCAGGCACTTGGTAACAGCGATCAGGCCAAGCAACTGTATGTCCGAATTCAAGCGGAGCAAACCCGACTGGTAGCTTCGTCCCGAGCATCGGATCGGGACGAAGCAAAAGCAATCGAAGTACGTCTTCGAGAGGTTTCCTTTAATAAGGACTAACCTGCTACTCCGTTGTGTCACGATTCACTTGGATACCGAATTCCCATTCAACATGTTGGATCGCGCGTTCCAGAGACTCGTACATCAGATCGTTAAGCTCATTGCCATCTTGGTCGAAATAGAAGATGTACGCCTCGGTGGGACTCCACAACTCGATTCGAATCTTCACGATTTGCGGCGATACAAACTCGCCACCATGATGATGTCGTGTTTTCCCGTGGCCAGCTTTCTCAGGCGGAAGTACTATTTCGATCGGGAGTTGCATTAGGTTTCGCCCCATTCGATATAGACAGTGAGCGTGTCGTCATCGTTGGCAACATAGGCGACGTTCATATGCTTCGCACTTGGCAAATCGTAATTCGCACCAATTAGCCCTGAGGAGGGTGGATCCCACCAGTCTTTACTCATCCCGCCAAGGAAAGAGACCTTCTTCGGATTCATCACCAAGGTATCAACCGGCGGCGATAGAAAGAGTTTGCTAACGTCGTTCGTGTGTGCCACGAACTTGAACAAAACATGCTTATCGATGCCACTGGTCAGCATGAATCCTCGTGGCTCGATGAGGACTTCAGGATTCAAGTACATCTCCGTCTGGCAGAACTTCACGTGTTCCGAAGAAGGAGCCATCGTCGAGATGTTTGGGCCGAAATCGAGGCAGCCACCAAGAAGCAAGGCCCCTGAAATGATCAGGGGCCAAATACGACTTGTCTTCATGTCCTAGGCTTTCGCAGTCAAGCTCATTCGGGACGTTGGAGGATCAACGCACGGACATGCTCCAAGGCTTCGTCACGACGATCGGAATGCATAGTGTATTCAATGAGCTTCATTCGAATCAGTCGCTTGATAGCTGGATTGTCGGAATCATGCATCATGTCGATCATGATCTCGCGACGCTCTTGTGGATTACGAACCAGTTCTGGAAGGTGTTCTAACGCAAACGATGCCGCCAGGACTTCGTCGTTCGCAATCCGAGCCTGTGAAGCAATCCGTTCGACATGTAGGTGATGCATCTCCATCTCGGTTCGATGCATTTGCATTTCTCGTTGGCGACGCTCCCAATCCATCCGCTCGTCCCGAGGGCGATCATCTATCTCACGTCGTTCGGGACGTTCCCTATCCATTTGGCGATCCGATTCGCGATCGCGCGCCTCGCGTTCCTGTCGGACACGGTCGATACGGTCGCTGCGGAAATCGTCGTCCGAGCGGCGATCTTGTCCGAAAGCGGCATCAGCGATAAACCCCGAAACAGCAACTGCCAGCGCCAGCACTGGGAGGGTAGTCCAAGACGTCATTCGGTAAGCATTGAGCATGGCGGGACTCCTGTAAGGAAACGGAAGGGTAGGGCGTAGGTTTGGATGTCTTCTTTTTAGTGGATATACGTTTTAAATCCAACGCGGTTCGTCACGAACAAAAGAACCCCAAGGTAATAGTTCGCGCGGTTAAGCATACTCTGGATGCCCCAGACGCATCATTCGTTGGACGATGTTGTGGCTACTTCCAAAATGGTACAGCGAGTGGTTTCGGTAATCGACGACCAAGATCTGCGAGAGTGGTGGCATCAACTCGCCAAACACCTCCGCCGAAAGATCGGTGCAGTAACTAATGACCCCATCACGCAAGCTCAAATCACGTCGTTTGGCATGCGATTCGATCCAGTTGGTGAGCATGAACTGGAAGTGAACCAGCAAGTCGAGCGCTGGGCTATCAGGGTGCAGCACCATGAAGATTGACTCGGCTTGATCGACGCTTTGGCAGTAGCTCGGTATCGAGTCACAAAGATTCCACCGCGAGTACAACTTGTACTGCAGCGAGGACGTATCATGTTCGTACAACGGCTGCATCCCTTCCGCTTCCATCTTGTCGGCCAGACGAGCGTTGTTCAGATCGATGTTGCTGACCAAGTGAGCCCACGTCAGAAAGCGACCGATCGTGCTCCCTTCGAACGTGAAGCCTTCCCATGTGATGTTTCGCACGCGGGTCAGCGGAATCTTGGATGACGTCCGAATCACGTCGACGATGGGGCGATTGTGCGTCGGAAGTTCTGCCTTTTCGTACATTTCCAAATACCGCTCCACGGCCACGGCGATTGGCAGTGGGAAGGTATCTTTGGGGAGCAAATGCTGCAGGATCAAGGGATCGCGCTGCGAAGGATGGGGCATGATGCCATGCCGCTGGGTTCGATCGCCCAGATCTTTGACCTCTTTAAGACATGCCACGCGGATCGTCTCGTTTAATCCCTCCACCGGCTTCTCGAGAAAACGGAGCAACATCCGGAGTGCATCCAGCATTTGATCTTCGATTTCGAGCATATTCCCCGTTTCTCTCTTGGCGGAACATCGTCTCGTATCGCCGGTGCTGTCCACAAAGTCGATACGACCGTTCCCTGTCTTGCTGACGGCATGTCGCTTTGAAAACGTAGGTCATGACCGCTGGAGGCAGAGGGCGACACGGTCAAAATCTTGGCGATCGATCGAGATATTCGCTACGATCAGACCAGAACCCTGCGAGTTAGCTACTTCCAAGCATCCACCTCCTTAGCCATTTCGAGCCGAAATGTTCGAGTCCGACGAATCTTGTCCTAGACCGCGCGGTCGCTGGCTGAAATACAGCATGCGAACGCTGATGGTCTTGGTTCTATTAATTTCGATTCCGTTGTCCTGGGTCGGTCGAGACGTCGTTCGCTCAATGCGGGAGTCGGCCGTCGAGCGTGCGATTCATGAAGCTGGTGGTGAAGCGATCTACGATTACTGGCAGCCAGACGAGTATGGCATGGTGGGTCAGCGAGTCGAACCAACCGGCGATTGGTGGGTGCGCAAATTGCTGGGAGATAACATCTATTCCTACGTGACGTGTGTCGACCTTCGAGATGTCGAAAACCCAGAAGTCTTGATACCGCGGCTACAGCATTTCACGCGGCTGAAGTATTTGCTTCTGCCCACCACAGTTGCGAGCGAGTCGTTAGTTGAAACGCTTAAGCAGCTCCCCGATCTGCAGCAATGCCGCTTGGACCTCAGCCCTTGCTCGCCAATCATTTTGTGGGAGTTGGCTCAGTGCCAGGGTATCGAGGCACTTCAACTACAAGCGAACGAATTGTCCGACAGCAGCGTCGATGTACTGCTTCAGTTCCCCGGTTTGAAGTCGCTGACGCTGCGGGAGACACCTATGACCGATGCCGCCATGCCGACGATCGCGAAGATAACGACCTTGAACGAGTTGGTTTTGGAAGATGCCCCTGAGATTACTAATGACGGTTTTCAAACACTGGAAAGCCTACCCCATCTCACCCGGTTTTTTGCTTCCGGAACGCAGATCGATGAAGGGTGCGTCGATAGCCTGCGGACTATGACCAACTTAGATAACTTGGAGATCACACCAGGTAAACTAAAGTTGGCGTACTATCCCTGGGGCCTGATTCGTCTCGACACCCGGCAGCAAGTTCGTGGCAAGCTGTTTCCACCTGATGGGCCACGTGAAGACTTGGTCCGCGTCGTCCACATCGAGGAAGATCTCATCAGCTTCGATCCCGACGACCTGATACTCCCCGAACAACCTTCCGAATAGGTCATGAATTCCACCACCAAAAACTAATGCATTCTTTTCGACCAATCCGCTCGAATGGCGTACCATCAACCGAAGTCCGCCCAGCGTTTTCTCCTCCCACGATTCCCAGCGCCATGTCCGATTCGACTTCTTCTACCAAACAACGACCCAAACGCCGCCGCTGGCTGAGCTTCAGCATCCGGGGGCTCATGTTTATGGTCTTACTTTTCGCGGTCTTGCTGGGGTGGCTAGGTCGAGATATCTATCAGCACAGCCGGGAGAAATCGATTTCCAAACAGATTGAGGCAACAGGAGGGAATGTATATTGGAACGGGCGTATTTGGTCTGATGATCCATTCGTTTCACAGTTCAGCGATCCTTTTGGCTCATCCTTGACTCGCTATCAGCAATGGATGGTCTGGGCGTATGGCGAGAATCTTTATGATCATATTCATTCGGTCGAGTTTTTCAGCTCGGAAAAAGAAAGTCTCCTTACTCAGTTTGTTGGCCTTCCGGAATTGAATAGCTTAACTATCGGACGTGGGAAGATCAGCGATGTTTCGGTCGATGCGATCGCTCAATTGAGGTCGTTGGAGCGATTGTCGTTCTACCATACCGAGATCACTCCTTCGCAGTTGAAGCGGTTGAGTAAATTGCCGAGTCTTACAACGATAAATTTTCAGGGAACGCCAGACTACCTCGCAGCTCTGGCTCACTTTCCAAGACTTGAATCCATCACGATTCGATGCGACCACCTAACCAAAGAGTGTATCGCCTCGTTAGGTAACGTTCGAGGACTTATTGAATTTGACGTGGGTTCAGAATCGTTACAACCTATTGGAAAAGCCGAACTAGTTGCTCTGGCAAGTCTCAACCAATGTCAAACGTTGCGCATTCACGACTTCTCCGTCGACGATCAAGCCTTGGAGGCGATCAGCGAGATGACCTCCCTATCCGATCTGAAGATTGATACCAATGCCGTGAATCTTTCCATCTCAAATGAAGGATTGAATTATCTTTGCAAGTTGACATCTCTTACTAGGTTGTCGATACCAAGTGCGAAGTTTGATGACAATTCGCTTGAAATTCTCAGTAAGCTCCCTTCAATTGAAGTTATTTCGTGTGAAGGAAGTAAAGTCACCGACGCTGGGCTGAAGCATCTCGAATCACTTCCAAACTTAAACGACCTATCAATTCCAGGCTGCCAGGTTTCTGCGAATGCAATTCGGTCTCTGACGACATCCACTTTTCTAGAACATCTGGATATCGGAGGACGTTCGAAGTGGCAATTAGATCACGTGTTAACTTTCATACCGGCGAGAAGAAGAATGCAGAGCGTCGAACTGCTCGATGACGAGACCGATGAATCGCCAGAAGTAAACCCAACTGGTGAAGGGGGCATTTTCTAAGTGACCCAGACTCAAGATGCACAGCCCGTCCGACAACCAAAGCCTGCTCGTCGCCGCTGGCTGAGCTTCAGCATCCGGGGTCTGATGTTGTTCACGCTGCTGGTCAGTTGTCTACTTGGGTGGATCGGTCGCGATCTCTATCGCGCTCGTGCGGAAGAATCTTTAGTTTACGATATTCAACTGAACGGGGGACGAACGCGCTATGACTATGTGTACGAAGTTCCACCACCCGCTCATCTCTGCTTGGTTCGAATCGAACTCAAACAACGCGAACCTAACGGGCATTGGTTGGCTCGCAAGATCTTAGGAAAGAACATCTATTCCTACATCACGATTGCCGACTTGCGTTGGGCCGATGATGCGAACCTGGTCTTGCCAAGAATCGCTACCTTCTCACGGCTAGAAGAACTGTCGATCGCAAACATTGCGTTAACCGACGCCTCGATCGAAGCGATTTCGCGTCTTCGTAAACTAAAAAGTATCACACTGGACGATGTCCAAATCACTCCGGATCAAATGCAAAGAATCGCCGCAATTGATTCTTTGGATACCTTGTATCTAACCGGCAACAGTGCCACCGACGCGGTAATAGAACAAGTCGCGAGATTCAAGAACCTGAGAGATTTGACTCTCCGTAGCACGACACTTTCCGATCATGCCCTGGTGTCGCTGGCTCGTGCTCAGAGCTTGGAACAAATTCGAATCGACGATTCCAAGCAGATTACCAACGACGGACTGGTAGCACTGCTCGATTTACCCAAACTGGAGTCCTTTAGCGCAAATGGGACTTCTATTACGAACTTCTGTGCCAGCACACTGGCCAAAATGCCAGTCCTTCGGGATGCAAGAATTTCAGCGGATGACCCCGACGTTGATTTTGGTGACTGGCGAAGTTACGAACTTTCGCCACTGGATGGATGCGACCGTTCTATTTCCATCATGAAAGACACCATTTGGTTGAACACGAAACAACCAATTGACGATACGTTCGTCAATAACTATCAACCACCACCGAGTCGCCCCTTACCGCCCCTCAAGGAACCACTTCCTCCAGCATTCGCCGACGTTTACAACGATCCGTTTGTTCCCTTCGATGCCGAGGCCAAAACAACCAAGTCTCTTGAAATGAAAGATCCCTTTCAATAACCCGCTACTTCGCCCCTTCGTTCAAAAACAGGAAACTACCCAGCTTCGAGGCGGTTAGCACATCCGTTCGTCCATCTCCATTGACATCGGTGGCTTGAATCTGCGTGCCGACGCCGGAGTTGTCGTCGATCAGGTGTGGGACGAATTTCACTTCGTCATCTTTCGTTAACGTGCGCTCGAACCAATAGACCACCGGTGGGGCGCTCGGTTCGACGTCTCCTTCTGGTCCATGGGCCCAGCGGCGTTTACCGATGACGATATCCTTTTTGCCATCCCCGTTGATGTCGGCCAAGTCCAACGCGTGGGGCTGACTGAAGGCGACTCCGTATTGGGCTTCTTCGCTGCGGTTACCCATGATCGTGTGCTGCCGGAACGTTCGCTTTCCTTCCACGTTGATCTGCTCGAACCAGGCCAGGCCCCACTCGTGCCCGTTCAGCGCGGTGATCACATCGGTGTCTCCATCTTCGTCGACGTCGTCACAAAAAATCTGCGCGCCGCCGCGGTCGGTCGAAAACTTCTGCGCGTGGAACTTCCACAATGTGTTTCGCTCGGAAGGCTGCTCGTACCATCCATCGTTGATCACCAGGTCAGTGCGGCCATCGCCGTTGATGTCGCCGACGCCTTCCCCGTGGTAGAACTGCGGCCAGTCTCCTTTTTCGCCCATCGGCTGAAACCGCCAAGGCCGGCGAGGCTCGGTCTCGTTCGCTTCGATCCAGCCCCATTGGCCCTCCCAATGACAGATCACTTGCACGTGACCATCGCCATGCAAATCGACCAGGGTAGGGGACTCGCCGCGGACACGCTCGAAGGCGAAATGCTTCTTCCAAGCGGCCTCGTGCTGGCCAGGATTTTCGTACCAATAGGCGGCATGCTTGTGAACTCGCCCCAAGACTAAGATGTCAAGCCAGCCGTCGCCAGAGAAGTCGTGCACAAAGCTGAACATGCTGTTCGACGGGCTCACTTCCGGGGGTAGCTTCGCAGCCGGATAGAACTCGTGGGCCTTCTTAAACGTCGGCCCGGCATACCAGAATGGCCCCGCCACAATGTCGGTGTGGCCATCCCGGTTGATGTCGCCGGCTTGGATACCATCGCAGTAGTAAGCATCGGTCAGCACGATCTTTTGAAACTTCACCGAGTCAGGCTCTTCCGCCGAAAGAATCGTCGTGCTAATGGCAGCAAGAACGATCGACATGAAACGCAACATGGCTGGGGCTCGCGAGAAGGAAATGGTTTTGGCAGGAATCGAAGTCCAACAATTTGTGGCATCGACGGAAAGACTTCGCTACGATCGATGAGGAGCCCTTCAATGTACTCTGATCCAACACAATCATGAACGAAGTTCCCACTAAAAATCCCCGAAGAAAACGCCGCTGGATCAGCTTTAGCCTGCGGGCGATGCTGGTCCTGATTACGCTTGTTTGTGTGCTACTGGGTTGGTTAGGACGCGACGTCTATCAATATCGACAACGAAAAGCACTGATCGAACGAATCGTAAGCGCCGGTGGCCATTACTCAATTTCCGGATTTGAATACGACGTAGCGAATACTAACGCAGACCCGCGCGGATTCAAAGAAAGGCTGCTCGCCTGGTGGTTTGGTCCCGAGTTTCACCTGCGTGACATCGACGCCGTCAGCCTGCAAGAAGGCGATCATAGCGTACTCCTCGAAGATCTTGCCGAATTACATACGATCCAAAGTCTAGTGCTATCCGGAGCAGAAATCACAAAAGAAACGGCTCAGACCCTGTTGGCGATGCAGTCGCTCAGCGAAGTCCGAATCTATTCGACGAACATCACGCCGAAGGAGCTGACTAGAATCAAATCGCTGAGTGCGCTGCAAGGGTTACAACTCTATTCCGAAGCCGCAAACGACAAGAACATTGCCCTACTAAAACATTTTCCTGGCCTAACCTGGTTGAAAATGGGCAATGGTTCGTTGACGGACGAAGGATTGCGTTCTCTGAAGGATTGCCCTCGTTTGCGCTACTTGCATCTGGGAGGTTTTGCGAATGTGACCGACGAAGGTCTGAAAGAGCTCGGCGGTGTGGTGCTGCTGGAATCACTCACACTTGTGCAGTTACCTTTGACCGACACGACATGGGAAGGCATCGGACAATTGACGGCCCTGCAAGAATTACGATTCGTCGGCTCGCGTGATATGATTCAGAATACTTCCGAAGGGCTCGAACAACTACGCAAATTGCGACAACTACGAAATCTGCATCTCCCGTTTGTTTCCTTCGACGACCACTCCTGCGAGATCCTGGGCGGACTTACCAACCTGCAACAGATCACGTGTGATGGCACAGCGATCACCGATGTCGGCATCGATCAGCTCGATGCGCTTTCGGGCCTCGAAAGTTTGAATATTCCCGGGGCAACAATCACCATGGACGGCCTCAACCGACTCTCCAAGATGCCCTCACTGTCGCATCTTCAATTAGGTGGTACGCTCGATATGCAGTTCAGTAAGAGCGGTCGTTGGAGGCCTTTTGGCATTGACAATTTTGGTACAGGCAACGCTGGTTATGGTGACGCTGATTCCTTGGTGGCACCTCAGGTTGATTTCGATTCGTTTGTACCGGAGGTGAGAATCGATTAGCGGATGACCGAAGTGATCTCCCAACCCCGCCGCCGCTGGCTTAGCTTCAGCCTGCGGGCCTTGCTGGTGCTGATGACAATCCTGTGCGTGCTTCTCGGGTGGATCGGGCCGAAGTGGCTGGAGATGAAGCGGGAAGAGGCGGCCGTCAAGAAAATATTAGAGCAGCATGGCTGGGCCCATTACGACTACCAAGAAGAGGCGATTCTCAGCCCGACGCCTCCAACGCCGAATGGACCTTACCTGTTTCGTTATCTGTTTGGCGATCATATTTTCTCGCACGTTGTCTCGGTCGGGCTAAGGCACCAGGATGAACGGGACGAGAGTACTCGGCCTGATCCGAACCAGTTGGTATCGGTGCTGCCTAATCTCAAGCATGTTCGCTGGATGTGGTTTGAACATAGTTATCCTCTGCAAGAGGAAACGCTGAAGTGCTTGCTGAACTACGACACGCTGGAAACGTTGACCCTGGACAATTCTGGCATCTCAGCCGATCAGCTTGCCAGGTTTGCGGTTATCGATTCAATCACTCACATCGACTTAACTGGAGAGGATGCGTCCGATGCCCACTTGGCGAAGCTATCGCAGTTTCCTAACCTCACATCGCTGTCGATTGATGTCGATGTCATGTTCAATCCCAACAGTGCGCAGCATACCCCAGCCGGCGTTCGCCGTTTGGGTAAGATCGCCACGCTCGAATCGTTGACCTTGCGATCACTCCCACGCAACTCGGATGAAGCGATGGCGGCACTGGTTCAGCTGAAGCACTTGAAGAAGCTCGACACGGACGAGATGTGCGGATTCGATAGCAGCTTGACCGAACAGTGTCTGCTGTCTGTGCTTCAAATCGAATCGCTAGAAGAACTCCATATGCGTTTTAAAAACACCAAGGTTCGTTTTCACCCTGAACAATACAAGGGGCTGGAGCGTTTGACGAAACTCAAGGTCTTGTGCCTGGAAGGGGCTAATGTTCATGACGAGATCATGCCTGTTGTTGGCAAACTGAGTAGCCTGGAAACGCTGAATCTCAATCGAAGTTGGATCACCGGCGAAGGGGTCAAATTCTTGACACGTCTGAAGAACTTGAAGCGTTTAGCACTAACCAACACCGGATTTGAGATCGATGATCTCTCGCTACTTGAGCAACTTGATTCGTTAGAAATTCTGGCAATCGGTCTCAACCATGGTTTTACTGACAAACGATTGCAAGAAGCTGGTTATGTCGCTTCCAGTTACTCGTTTGGCGGTTGGGTTTCGCTCGATCTAGCAAGCGAAAAATACGAACGAGTCACCAATAAGTAGGTAGTGCGTCGGAATACTACTGACGCCTGCGCCGCCTATCCAACAGGGGCGACCAACGGAAGCCCACGATTCGTGGCAAGTCGGTCCCTAGCAAAGTTGAGTTACTTGCGCAGACAACGATAGGAGTAGATCGATCCGTTTTTCTTTTCACGTTATGACACTCACTGCAACATAAGAAATGGCTCATCTTGGTACCTTATCCCCAGGCTATGGGTTGAGAGGTGTGCTAGGTCGGAATAGCATGCCTTCACCTTCCCTTCCTACCGGTATTTAAGAGGCCGTGATTCGTGACTTTGGACCGACGCTTATTTCTGCAGTCTTCTTCCTTGATTCTCGCCGGTGGTATCACGCAATTGATTGGGCCGGATGGTTATGCCCTGGGTGCCCCAAAGTTTGCTGAGAATCCGATATTTCATCCTCGGGCATTGATGGCGACTTGGTCGCAAGATCCAACGACCACCATGACCTTGCAGTGGCTTGGTGAAAACGAACAAGACGGACTCATGCGCAATCTGTGGTACCGGCAAAGCGGACACAAAACTTGGCGCGAAGTCCCGCATAAGGCACGTCGCTTTCCTCACACGGACCTGTGGCAGTTTCGGGCCGAGCTTACCGGTCTGGCCTCCGACGCGACCTATCGGATTCGTGTCGGCCTCGACTCAAAGCAGGAGAGCATTCGAACGATGCCTGCCGAAGCAACCGATGAAATCACGTTCGTCTCTGGCGGCGACAGCGGTTCAGGAAGTGCTGCACGCCGTACGAATAAACTGGCCGCCATTCAATCGCCTCGGTTCGTGATTTTGGGAGGTGACTTGGCATATGAGAACGGTGCTTCCGCTAAGGTCTTCCTGAAGTTCATCGACAACTATTCGGCCGACCTGCGTGATGAACGCGGCCACCTAATTCCTTTAGTTGCATGCATTGGCAATCACGAGACCGTCGGCTTTTACTACAAAACTCGCAACGAAGCCCCGTTCTTCTATGCCATGTTCGATGGGTTGTATTCCGATACCGGTTATGCCACGCTCGATTTTGGTGACTATCTCTCGCTCGTGTTGATGGACACCGGTCACACCTCGCAGATCTCAGGCGATCAAACCGATTGGCTCGAGCGTCAATTGAAGCAGCGAGAAGATCATCCAAACGTTTTCTTGGTGAATCACGTACCGATGTACCCATGTGTAAGAAGCGCTGACGACAAGCTTCACGCGTCGATGCGAAAGCACTGGAGTCCGCTGCTGGAGCGCTACAACGTCGATGCTGCGTTGGAGCATCACGATCATGCTTTCAAACGAACGCATCGTATGCTCGATGGTTTGGTAAATGACCGTGGCGTGTTGTATCTTGGGGATGGTTCGTGGGGTAAAATCCGTAGTCCAGAAGGACCTGAGAAGAGGCCATTCCTCGCCAAGTCGACTGAGTCATACCATATGTCGCTCCACCGTCTGGCAGGTAAAGACCGTTTTCATTTGGCCTTATCAGATCGAGGCAAAGTGGTCGATGTGGTTCATACCCAGAAGCTGGCTCGGACGTAGTCGATATCGCCCCTCAAACTTCATGCGTGCCTCTTTATGTTCGATTTTCTGTTTCGCCGCGGTAATCCTACCAACGATTGGCAGCGTTCCGCGCACTTGAGCCTGTCGGCGTCCCTCGATGTTCCGGAATTTAAGGGACTTCCGCTAGGAGCAAGTTTCGATCGCGTCTCGGAGTTAGGCCGAGACGATGCCGTCGAGTTTGGCTCGCATTGCTACTACGATTTGGGAGTTGCCATTGAGCGATCGAATGAGAATTCCATCAGCGGATTCACAATCGTGTTGCTGGATGAAGAAGGGGACAAATTCCAACCGTATCGTGGTGAACTCCTCTGGCAGGGAGAACCGCTCGACTACCTACAATTGACGCAAGAGAACTTGGCGGAGACCCTAGGCGAGTGGTACTGGATCGATACAGACGAAGACGAGTCGATTATCTTCTATGAATTTCCCTCGCACGAAATTCAGATCGAGCTCACGCTCTCTGGTCACATCAAACGGTTTCTCGTTTATCAGGAAGCAATGTTGGCCGATCCGCAACAGTGGGATTCGTATGGAATTACGAAGCCTTGGATCAATGATTAGTAAAGAACACGTTCGTTACCAGTGAGTACATTGGCGCCAATACTCACCCTGCATTGCCAATCACGGCCACGGCTTTCTCGAAATCCGCATTTGCTAAATCCTCACGCCGAATCCAATAACATAGCGATCCAGCATCACCCCATAGCCAGCCGGCATCGGATGCCTGGCGATGGATCGAATCGTCGCTGTCGAATTTGGCCAGCATGATCCATGATTTGAGGTCGTCACTGGGCGTTTCGCCAAAGCGCTGCGCATAGAAGCGCTGAGCGTGGACTCGCATGTCTGCTCCCATCGGCTCATAGACCGATCCCAGCAAACGATGATCACTGGCAGGTTTACCGGCGGTAACGCCATGCATTTCCTCGACCATTTCCAAAGCTCGGTCCCATTCGTCGGAGTCCGCATGGGCATCGACCAGTTCGTCGGCCCGCTTAAACAACAAATTCAACGAGTCCTTTTTCATCGACATCGCTCGACGGAATGTAACGCGATGTTCGGTGTAGGGACAAAAACGCGGGGACTCGTAATGCGGCACTTTCTTATTAGCGGCTATTGAAGGTTCGACCAGTTCTGGGAAATCTGACCTGATCAGGGGAGCTTCTTCCGGCGCGTAAGTAACCACACCATATGGGTACTCGAGCGGTTTGGGCGGCGGCAAACGTGTATTGGCGGACTGCCAATGGGCCATGATATCGAACCAAAAATAAAGCCAGCCATCGTTAGGTAGCAAAGCAGTTTCAGGTAGATCAGCAAGATGGATTTGGGCCAGAAACTGGAGGGGATGATCGATGTCATGTCGGACCGGCCAAAAGGTTCCCTCCGCCAAATGTGGCAGACCACCAAATTTTGATGTCCCAATCCGTAGCGACCTTCCTGCCTTGCTGCCGACATTCATCCGGACCGCAGGTTCCAATCCTTCGTGAATCAAATTGGCGTGACGCTGTAGACCATACTTACTTAGCAAACGATCGATTGGAAAGTCAGTTCTCGTCATCGGTTTCGTAGTACTGTGAAATGAATACTTCTCCTCCGGTTCCTCCCCAAAAACCGCACGCATAACCGATTCTAACTCAGAGGATCGCTGATCTCATCCGCAGATTGGATTTCTCGAAGATACAGGCCGAAATGTTGCTACGAATGTTCCTCGCGTCGTGTACTTGGGCAATTGAGTTTCGTCAGTTCCGCGCTGAGATCTATCTTGGAGGCAACTCATAAGCACTATGTTTTGGCGGATCTTTTTTTGTGACTCTAAACTGTTTCGTTCGCCGCTCAGCTCACCAACTTAAAAACAAGATTATCTGCTCGAGTGCGAATAGATGAGCAGTCCGTTTGGTTACGTCAGTTTGGGGATCCCTAAACTCGACGGCAGCACAAGCCCTACAGAGGGGCAAATCATTGCAACCCTACCCTCGTTCGATAACATCGTAGCGAGGCACTGAGGCGGTGCTACATTTTCACAGGTCTTGTCTCGACCGTCGTTTGATATTTGGGGATTCACCATGATCGAGTTTGTAGTGGGGCTGACTTTAGGCTTCATGATGTACGTCTTTTTCCGCGTGGTTTTGACGGGGTTTTACGTGATCCCACCAGACCAACGGGCCGTGATTACGACGTTTGGCAGAGCCGATCGATTGTCTAACGATTTCAGTGAACCACTGGACGATCCGAATCTTACCGACGAAGAAAAGAAGCGCTATACCTATCCCAAGGTGCGCGTAGTTGGCCCCGGCGGTCCCTACTTCAAAATGCCGTGGCAGCAGGTTCATAAGGTGAGCGTGGCCACACGCAGCGTTGACTTGGTATGGGACCCCACTAAAAAGCAAGAAACCATCGAGGCCGTCACGAAGGACAATCTCACCACCGGCGTTAACGGTCAGATCCGTTACCGAGTGAGCGAGAACAACATGTACGCGTTCCTGTTCGGCGTCGAAAGCCCGCTGGAGCACATCATGGGATACTTCGTGAGTGTCCTTCGAGAACGCATCGCGACATTCAGCGATCCAAAAGGAGCCAGCTTGCTCGCCAAACCAGGCGATGAGGATGACGACGCACGAACGTCAGTGGATCTATCGGAAGGTGTTTCCATCAACGACCTACGCAAGAACCTTCCACTTCTTAATTCCTACATGGAGGAGCAGTGCCGCTGCACACCAGGTCGCTATGGTGTGGAGTTGGATGCCGCACTGATTACCAGTATCGATCCTCCACCGGAAGTCGACCGAGCACTGTCGGCAATCAATAGCACGCGCAACCAGGTGGCAGCCGATATCAGCACTGCCCAAGCCGACGCGGAACAACAAATCACGATGAGCAAGCGAGCCGTCGACATCGCCTCGAACAACGCCCAGGCTGAAGTCGCACCGCTTCGCGAATTAGCTCGCACGCTCACGCAAATCAAATCGGAAGGGGGCTCGACGGCATTGCATGCGTACATTCGCGACATGCGTGTGCCTCTTCTCGCTCGTGCGACAAGTGTCGTCCAGACGCACGAAGCGAAGTAACGTCGACGCCAGATTGATCTTGCTAATCAACACACCTTTCTCTAGAGCTTTTTGCAATGTTCCCCACACTAGTTGCTATTGGATTCTTCGTTGGTTTGTCGTTTATTCCGATCTTGTTACGACTGGCCACTGGGTTTGGTTTATACGTCGTTGTCAAAGAATGTGAGTCCCACGTTTACACCTTGTTCGGAAAGGTGATGGGCACGATTGACGAGCCAGGTCTTCACTTTCCGATTTCTATTTTTGGGACTGGTGCCCTCCTGGTACCGTTCTTTGGCAAACGACACGTCGTCAGCACCGCTTTACGGCAACACTATCTTCGCGGCCAGATGGTCAACTCAGAGGAAGGAACGCCCATGGGTGTTGGCCTTTGGTACGAAATGGAAGTGAACGATCCCGTTGCTTATCTATTCATCAACACGAACCCAGAGGGTTCGCTACAAGCCAACGTCGCTTCGAGTGCGATCAGTACGCTCTCGAACCTCGAAATGGACAAGATGCTGGAAGACCGGCACAGTCTAAGCCGTACCGTTCGTGCGACCGTTTCTCCTTTAAGCGAGAAGTGGGGTTATCGACTCGGCTCGGTCTATATCCGCAAAGTCTTCTTCACCGATGTGCAAATGGTCCACAACATCACTGACAAGGTCGTCAAACGATTGATTCAGGTGACCAGCGCCATGAAGCAAGATGGTGAAAATCGTGTCGGTTTGATTAAGAGTGAAACTGCCAAGGAAGTCTCGCAAAAAATGGCAGAAGCGGGTGCTATGCGACCTGATATTGTTGGCAAGATGCTGAACGAGATTAGCAAGGCAGATCCCGAGATCATGGATGCAACGCTGGAAGTGATGGAAGTCGAGAAACTCCTCTCCTCGAATGCAGCCATCAACATTATTCCTCGCGGAGGAAACGTTTTGTTTAACTTGAACTCCGGCAATGGCAAAACAAACTCTAATCGACAACAATACGTCGAAGCGGAAGGCTCAAACCGTTAATGGAATTTAAGAATGCCCCAAGACTACAACGATCATTTGCGGCATGAAGCAGTCCGTGGTTCGGATGGAGCCAATCTACTCGACATCTTTAAGCTAATGGTCGGTACGCTGTTAGTTGTCGTCGGGGCAGGACTGGGAATTTATCTCGCGGAGAGCGTGTTTCAAGTTGTCTTTGGGGACGAGCCACCTGCGATGATTGAGCGGGTGGCTGAGCTGGCAGTTGAAAAGGTAAAGGCGGAAGCACCCAATGCAAACGCACAACAAATCGAGCTCGCCCCTGATCTCATGCAGACCATCCTCTACGGTCTGACGTTCTTTCTCTTGCTGTTACCGATGATCGTCGCCACTACGCTGATTTCTTCCGGCGTCAAATTGATGCGCGGGCAAGCGAACGAAGTCATCGCCATGTTGGCCGAGAAGCTGACCAAGTCTGATCGCTGAAAATCTCGCGAACCTAGAATGGTGTCCGACGGACACGGAAATTCAACCGATCCGTGAATCCACTTACTTCAGATTTGAAATACTCTTCGCTTCGAATTGAGTTTTAGCTCGATCAGAAATCACCCCCGATCTGGAAATTGGTATTCCCTCGAAAGTTCTAACGAACTGACGATAAAACAAATTGCAATTTGGGTAGCGCCCATTTTGCACTAAGCGATACGACAATCGAGATCTATACAAAATGCCAATAATTAGCGCTTTTCACAATGAATGCACTATTATTCGTTTTTTTAAGAATTAAGTTGACCCGATTCGCCATTTCGGAGAAACTTGGCAATCTCTCCTCACCCAGTCAATCTGATCCCCACTTCAAACCCCCTTTCGGGGTTATTCCTCCAATCACGTTTTAAGCCATTTGGCTGCTATTCATTTTTCTGTTCTTGGAGTAATGCGATGCCCCTTTGCCCTCCTGCCTCATCCCGTTCGCGAACAGGATTCACGCTTGTGGAACTGTTGGTTGTGATCGCCATCATTGGCGTACTCATCGCCCTCTTGCTGCCTGCCGTTCAGCAAGCCAGAGAGGCCGCGCGACGAATGACTTGCTCAAACCATCTGAAGCAACTCGCGCTGGCTTGCCACAACTATCACGACACATACAGCCAATTCCCTTTGAGCTATCGACAGGGTGGATACGACGTTAACGGAAACGGTACTAGTTGGATGCGTGAGGTCTTGCCATTCATCGAACAGGCTAACTTGTACGATCAAATCGACCCTCGCTGGGGCGTTGGCAATGACCCGAGAAACTCGGCTAGTCCTTGGCATTCCAATCCAACTCAGGGTTCCAACGCTTGGGTTGCTCAGCAAGTGATTGATTCGTTTCTGTGCCCAAGCGATGGTCTTAATGACGAAGGTCGCCGTACGGGACGTGCCAACATCGATGGTGGAGCGAACATCGCGATCAACAATTACAAGGGCGTATGCGGAGCGAACTGGGCCTGGGGCACCTGGCAAGTGAGCACCGGTCCGCACGCCGTTACACCGTTCGGACCAACGAACAACGGCCTGGACGCTGGAAATGGCGTTTTCTTTCGCGGTGGAGACACCGGAAATCAGCGTTGGAGTAAGACCAAGATGGCATCGATTCTCGATGGTACATCCAACACGTACATGATTGGCGAAGCGATTCCTGCCTATTGCACGCATTCGTGGTGGTGGTGGTTCAACGGCACCACGGCGACTTGTGCCGTTCCGCCGAATGCTCCAGCCCAGCATTCCAGCTGTCAGACCGGCAATCGTATCGCCGATCTCATCTGTGCAGCCGGTGACTGGCCGAATAACTACTCGTTCATGAGCCAACACCCAGGTGGTCTGCAATTCGCTTACGCCGATGGCAGCGTTAGTTTCGTCTCCGAAACGATCGACATCACCGTCTATCGCAACAACGCCACGATCGCCAGCGGCGAGGTAAGCCAACGTTAGTCGTTTGCTTGTTCTTTTCCTTCCACGTTGTCACCAGGCAATTGATCATAGGGAATCAATTGCCTGGTTCAGCCGAATGAGTGATCCATCATGACAAGATTCCAACTCAGCATGTGTATGATGCTGACCCTTTTCGCACTCTGCGTTGGGTGCAATAGCAAGCCAGAACCGGTACCAGTTACCATGACCGTTCAACACAAGGGGAAGCCCGTTTCCGACGTGAGAATCAACTTGATCGGAAGTACTGGATCATCGTCCTTTGCATTCACCGATTCCTCCGGCAAAAGCGAAGGTTTCAAATCCGCTGGAGTCGATGGAGTTGTTCCTGGCGAGTACACCGTTACCCTGGCCTCGAAAGAGGAAACTGCCCTTGATTCAGGCGATGCCGACTATTCGGCAAAGCCAGCGAAAGTCAGCTTTCCAGCCAAGTACAAGTCTTCTGTCAGCTCAGATCAAAAGATCACGGTCGACTCAAGCGGAGAAAACAACTTTACAGTTGAACTGACGGACTAGACCGATCCATCCGAGTGACTCATCCCAACATGCGAAAGCCGGACGCCGAAACGATTGGCGTCTGGCAGGTGACAAGTGGAAGCAGATTCCCAAGATACTCTATCAATCACCTAAGCTGTTCCTGCCACATGCTTATCCAGATCTTATCGTGGCTCAGAGTAGCACCGAACCAGACTTCTTGTGGCGAACGATCTGAACAAACCTAAGCAGAAAGTTTCGGGTATATTGTCTTTTTAATAAGTCACGATTTATCGATGACAGGCAGGAAGAAGTCTGACTAAACTAGGAATCGCTAGTTTGAGACTTCACTACCTAAACTTCTCTGGATAGGTTTTCCCATGGATCCGTACGCTTCACCCGCTCTTGAAACCACGAATGAAGAAAACCGGAATTCGCCCGAAGAGAACGAGAAGTTAAAAGGTCTTCAGGGCTGGTTGATTCTAGTCGGGATCGGAATTGTCCTCTCACCGATTCGCATTGCAATACTCATGCTGACGACTTATCCGCCGATTTTCGCAAACGGAAGTTGGGCGGTACTCACCACACCAGGAAACGAGTATTACAATCCCCTTTGGGCGCCAATTATCATCGGTGAAATTGCTATTAACTGCCTGCAATTGCTGGTGAGCCTCTATCTGGCTTATCTCTTCTTTGCCAAGAAGGCGGCATTTCCTTATTGGTACATCGGATTTTCACTATTCGTCACCGCGTTTATCGTGATCGATGCCTTTGTCGTGAAGTTGGTTCTGCCAAATGAACCAGTTTTCGATCCCGACACGATAAGAGAACTTGTGCGCAGTTTGATTTCGTGTGCCATTTGGATTCCATACATGCTGGTTTCCAAACGTGTGAAAGTCACCTTCACGAACTAAAGCGGTGTGGCAGCGTTACCGTCCAATTCAAACGATTGGTTCGAGTTCGAGAATCGATCGTGCCAGGATTGGACTTCGTTGCGAACTTGTTGCATGGCCGACTCAGGCGACTCGGCCGTGGCCTCGAAACGACGGGAGTATTCGGCCAGACCAATTTTGATAGTCACTGTGCAGTGAAATCGATACACGCGCTGGGCGTTGCCCCAAGATTCCAACCGATAGTAGGTCGCTCCAAGTCGATCCAGTTCTGCCTGCAGATCGGTGGTGTTCTCGTTGATCATGCCGGTCGAAGGAATCTGTGGTGCGGTCAGACGGTCGCTCGGTAGCGGCAAATCGTCGATGGGGTCGGTATCAGGTCGCGAGAAGGTCGGCATCCTACCTGAATGGGAAGCAACCTCTGCAGGAATCTCCCATTTAGTCGGTTGAATTGGGTTGTTTCGCCCATCCGCTGCTTGAGAAAGTGGAGCCTCATAGTCGGTTACACGACTGACGGGCGTCAATGGTTCGTTTTGTTGCGATGTGGGAGATGTCGCCGAAAGAACCGGAAATGATGCTAGCTCATCCGCAGGACGAACTGGTGGAATCGATGCGGCAGGCGAATCGGATTCACTTTCCGGAAGAAAGCTATTCAGGGCCCCCTGAACACCTTCGGGCATGATTGCGATTAAGGGCAATCCAATTAAGAACAGTAATACGATCAATGATCGGATCGTTGTTAGTTCCGAGTTCACTTGCACGTCTTTCACGTAGGTCCATCTACAGAAGACAGCTATCGTAGATCACCCAGGCAAGACAGCAAATAGCGATTTGCCTCGGAATCGCCGGCGGAGTTGGCAAATCTACCAAGAAAAAGAACCGACCGCCTGAAAAACAGACGGTCGGTTTCCGGAATAGTTGCTGTATGGACCACTACTATTCTTGAGGCACAGTGGTCGACAGCGGGATGAAACTAGTTGTTGTCGCCATCGCGAGGTCCGCGGCGAGGGCCACCTTCCCCATCACGAGGTCCGCGACGTGGACCGCCTTCGCCGTCGCGAGGACCACGGGCACCTTCAGGACGATCACCTCGATCGCCACCACGAGCCCCGAAGCCTGGACGCTGTTGGCCGAATTCCTTCAGCTTTTCCTTCTGCTCTTCGGTCAGGATCGAAGCGAGCTTCTTCTCGACTTCTTCCTGCAGAGCACGAACGTCACGACGTTGTTCTTCACTCAGGCCGAGACGTTCCATTACAAAGGCAGGCATGATGGTTCCAGGTTGGAAGCCCATGCCAGCCCCTGGACCCATGCCCATTCCACGACCACCAGGACCTTGGCCTTCTGGGCGACCTTCACCACGGCCAGGGCCACCCTGACCACGTCCACGGCTAAACGCAGCGGTCAGCTCTTCTTTGGTCAGGTAACCGTCTTTGTCCGTATCGGCCCGCTCGAAGATAGCAGCAATGCGGCTTTCGCCCAGCTCTTCCTTCGACAGCTTACCGTCGCTGTCTTTGTCCATCTGCATGACGCGTTGGATCATTTGTTCCGGGTCGAACTGACTACCACCACGTGGGCCACCTTCGCGTGGACCGCCTTCACGAGGTCCACGAGGACCGCGTTCGCCGTCTTGGGCATTGACCGATGCAACGGCCACGCCAACGAACAACAGCGAGAAAATGGCCAACGATTGTTTCCAAGAATTCTTCATGACTTGTTCACTCTCAAGTTGTTTAAAAGGGGAAACCTGGAAGCAGTTACCACCCGGTAACCTGCCTCCAAGATTTATGTTGCTAACTAACCGTTCCGATTATCCATGGTATACGAAACGAATTGACCGGCTTGATTTAAGAAGGAAACTAAGTCCGCATCTCAAAGTGATAAACCAACCAAGACAAAGAAAGTTGCGATCGATTCTCGTTTTTTTGCTCTTGGCGACCTGGATTTGAAAGTCCCAGAAAATAGGATCTCCGCTCGGTTGCCAGTCGCTTTCGATCAGAGGGACGACCCGACTCTCAAAAACGTTTGCCCCCTCACTCTGAGGAGTGATGTGTTAAACGTCTCTAAGAATCTAACCACTTCCCCAGCCAAGAGTTTCGAAAGACTTTTCAGCTCTTTTTGCGTTCGAGCTTCGTTCCCCAAACGGAAACGGCAGATGGCAACGGATACGGCATCAAGATATCGGAGTGAGACAATCCTCTTCGTGTCGCTTAGGGACGGCAATCAGGGGATTGCTGAATGGAAGAGTTCACGCCTTACGGCGGTCAATTTAGGCCCAGAAGGAAAAAGGACGCTCGTAGATGCGAACGTCCTTTTTCCTTGGAATTGGTAAGGGAAACTACGAGAAATGACTACTGTTGGCTAAACGTCTGACCACGAAGGGCGTCGCCATCTTGGAAATCACTTGGTTCGTCCAAACCACCGGTTAGAAGCAGCCCATCGATTTGGGCATAGGCTTTGGCGAGTTCGCCTAACGAATCGATGTACTGCAGATTCGTATCGAAATAAGTCCGCCGTACGATCAGAACCTGGATAAACGAGAACTCACCTGCCGAGTAGGCCTGTTCTGCAAGATCGAGCGTCTTTTTCGCTTTTGGAAGAATCTGATCTTCATATCGCTTCACGGCGACCATGGCAGAATCGTATTGCCGCGAGACTTCCGCCAAGCGAGCCTTTAGTGACATCTCGACACGCTTCACCGAGTGCGTTGCTCGTGCATATTCTCGATAAGCGGCCGACACATTCCCGCGATTGTTGTTGAAGACTGGAATAGGGGCACCGACCTGAACATTGATCATTCCGCTACCGGTTCCATTGTCGTGACCTGCTTGAATTTGGGCGGTCAGGTTCGGGATGGCCTGAACTTCCTGTCGCGAAAGATTGGCTCGGGTTTTTGCTACCCGGCTGCACGCCGCGCGTAATTCGGGACTGCTGGCCAACAAGTTGTTGTAGACGTCTTCCCAATCCATTTCCGCACTGGCCGCTTTCAAATCACCAACAAGTTGTGATTTCGCCATGTTGGGTACGCCGGCGGTGGCGGCCATCGCTTGCCAAGCAGCATCCCATTTGTACTGCGCCTGTTGTCGCATGACTTCGACTTCATTCAGCTGGATCTCTGCTTGAAGTTGATCCGACTGAGCCGTCTCCATCGCCTTGAAACGCTTCTCAGCAAGTTCAGCACCTTTGGCGACGACCTCATGGAAGTTGTCGATCACTTCGATTCGCCTCTGAGCGACCAAGGCATCCAAGAACGCTAAGCGAACATCGGTTAGAACTCGGAAGCGTTGTGACTCGACATCCCAGCGTTGGGCTTGGACGGCATGTCCCAGTACGTTCTCGTTGAGCCGCAGTTTGTGCGCGGTCACGAATTCCTGTTCGACGAACACCAAGTGTTGATCGGTGTTTTGATCCGCTAACTGACTGCCGGTGTAACCAACATTGGGATTAGCGTAGCGTCCGACTTGGTACTGATAGTCTTGAGCAGCAAACGCTGAGGCAGAACTCTGTCGGATCGTTGGATTGTTCGCCAGAGCCAAGTCTTGGATTTCCTGAAGTGAAATCCCACCGCTTACGTTGTCTGTGACTGACAAGGGCGCCGGAGCCTGCGCGACGGTAAAACTGGGTTGCTCGAACGCGTGAACCGCTGGCGGTAAAAGGAAGGTCGGCTCCAACACCGACGGCTGCTGCTCGGGCACTTGTTGGTGCGAAGCCAGCTGTACCTCTGGCTGACTTTTCGGGACAGGCGCCGGTGAAGGATCCAAAGCTGCGGTCTGGGAGATGTCGGCCGGAAGCGTCGACTCTTGGTAGGGCTGATCCCACATGGTGGACGAAGTCGCACAACCGACCACGCTCGATAATCCGAGCACGAACCACCAACTACCGCGACCAGAAGTCGTTACCGCCATTTTCTTCCTCGCTATCGCCAGTATCAATACTGACCTGGCTACCCCGAAAATCACTACAACACTCGTTATAGTTCTCGACGGAATATCCCGAGCGAAATAACGGAAAAACGGGGTGATAGCAGGCTACTTAGTCACTTCGAAGTCAATCTGTACTAGCCCCTGGCGAAATGCGTGAGAATGTTTAACGGTTAATCGGGTATCGCGGCCAATATGCGTGGCAAGCGGGATTCCTTCACCCAGCAAGATTGGTTGAATGAAGACCTTCAACTCGTCGATTGCACCTGCTTCAAGAAACGCTGCCGCAAGCTGGCCACCACCTACGAGCCAGATATCCTTGCCTGGCTGATTTCGCAGACTTCGGACAAACTGGGCAACTGGGTGCCGCACGATTTCGGCGTGCTGACATTGCATCAACGTTCGCGAGAAGACAAAGTTCTTCTGATTGGCGTACGGATAGGGGCCAAAGCTCAGCACATGCTCGTAGGTACGACGGCCTTGGATGACCGTATCGATCGAGCCTAAGAACTGCGAAAATCCGAAGTCCTCACTCCCTTCCGCTTGAATGAGCCAATCAATACTCCCATTGGGGCGAGCAATAAATCCATCCAGACTGGACGTAACGAAATATACGATCTTCCTCACGGAATCTTCTCCGACGACGCTGTTTCCTACAGACGTTGGTGAAACCAAAGCTGGCCAAAGCAGGTTTCCAGGATCGCCGTGCAGCAAATCCTTGAGCGTTGGTTACGCAGACTCTCGCAAACAGTTCAGCGTAAGTTAATCAATCGGTTTGTCTCGATCGATCAAAGTGCTATCACTGTCTGCAGGTAAAGTCGGATGAAGCGGATCTTTGGCCAGAGGATCAAACGTCCAGACGGCGACACCATTTCCAATCGATTCGATCAGTTGAAGATCGTCAAGGATTTGGACAAGACGAAAAAACGATTTACCCATGTGCAAACCGAGTTGGTCATCCAAGTTTTCATGTGACCAGCGGAATAAAATCACACCAACAATCCCATCCGCATCTGGGTCTGCTAGAGCCACGTAAGTGGTCGCTGCAAGATCACGATCTTCATCCATCGGTACCAACGCGATGAATTCGTCCTGGGTTGGATATCTTCCTCGATCTTGTTTAAAGCCTTGCACACGTCGAGCCACGCGGATTAAGTCGTATCGCATGAAGTGGATGGCGGAAAAATCTACGAGGTGCTGCGCAGGCAGATCAAATTCATAGAATGTACCGCGATCAAATTTGTACCAAGGCCGAGAAAACCAAACCGGACTATATGGCTCGGTGTAGGAATCCTCACTACGGAAATATCTATCCAATTGCTGCTTCACACGATTGACCATAGTAGGCAACTTCACGGAATATGTGATCCGGACTACCATCGCCATGCTCATTTCATCGAGCGTCCAACGATCGTCTTCCGGCGCCTGCAGGATGCTATCGATCGACTCGATTGCTAACTCGTTAAACCGTCTTGTCAGTTGACGATGGATGCTCGCTCGAAGCCCTGGAATTGGCTGCAGCATTTCGTCATAGATGGCGTCTGCGATAGGGAACTCTTTTCCTAGCACAGCTTGAAAAACAAGATAGCGGTAATACTCAAACCACTGGTACGACGGACAATCGTCGAGTCGTGGATCAACAAGTTGACTTCCTAAGATTCGTAACAATTGAAGATCGCTCAGTACCGTTTCCAGGTCACCTTCATGTAAGCAAACCAATGCCTCGAACGCCGTCAGTCGTGCGATCAATGGATGCCACGAATGAATCTCGTCGGCATTCGCGTTTACCTCGGAGCGCAATTGATTAAACGCCTTTTGATGCCGGCTAACGAATGCTTTGACGGCCTCAAACTTTGTCGAACCCGGTGTAAACGCCCGTAACAAGGTTGTGTCTTGCGTGGGAAACTTCTGCGGTCGAGTTTGCCTCATTGCATGGAAGCCCGAGGTGTTACCAAGCCAGATCGGACTGGTATCTTGCATCAAGTCAAGCAGCAACTGATCGTGCATCGCGGCAGCATCACTTGCTTCCGCAGAAATCATTTCGGTGGAATCTTTCAATTCGCTGGTAATGTCAGCATGCCATTGCTTTAGTTTCGATCTGGCACGCCAATCGGCGAGAAAGAAAATCGTCCATGCCATCACCATCGCGAGACCGGCAACACCGAACGTTCGTATCAACGGCCACGAGCGGGCCTTTCGATCGCGCGGCCTCTCTTCGCTTTTTTGAGGCATCATACCGACGAAGGTACCTGCCATGATTCCCAGCAGGTACCCGAAAGCAGAAACAAGATTCAGTCCTTCGGGACCGACCTCATAAATCCCTTCAAGGGTGTACCAACGCGTCCAGTGTTGACCAGACCACTGCAGATAGATCAAGAGACCGATCCACGTCACGATTGGTAACCAGCCGAAGGTTAGCAGGAAGAACCCGCCAACCAGATTCCAGCGAAGCCGCAGAAAGAGCATCGCAAAGGCAAAGCCAACAATGCTCCATGCCAAGACGAAACCAATCAGCACGATCAAGAAAGCAGTCATGGTCGAGGCAGGGAAGGGGAGCGATTGTTCAGTTCGATGGAAAGCGGTAATGCATTAATGAAAATCGCGTTCGTAACGACGCTTCAGTGCAGCAAGATCGTTGGGAAGAAAATAAATCTTACCTCGAATCGTTTTCGTTTCTCCTGGGTCTAATCCACCGATGCGAAAGTCACTGTGAATGCAAGTAATGACGCCCTGAAACAGTTCCTGGCAGGGCTCGAATGCGACCCCAATGACTTGTTTCTCATCGCCACTCAAACAAGCCATTAGCTGATTGGAGGGAACAATCGCGCTGAGTGGTCGAGGATTCACATCATCACGAGAGACGCCGTTCACGGCATAAACCTGGCCGGGCGTATAGATTGCTTCTGTCGCCCAAGGTTTCGTCGGTAAGCGTGTTGGTTTTCCGTCGATGAAGATAAAGCACTTCTTGGCGTAAGGAGGAACCAAGTCAAGACGCTTTTCAGTAGGTGTGGCCGTAAATCGTTCCACGCGAACACAAGGTTGCCCCCAATCTACCTCGGAGCGAATCCTGGTTGGATTGTTGGCCGTGATCAGAAAGGAAACGCAATCCTTTTCGGCAGTAATTTGATGTTCGATAACGACGCCGTCCTCGAGGTTGTCTTGCAGCACGATCTTCGTTCCATCTTCCGAACTGCTTTTCAGGATCGATGTGTGCGGAATCACGGTCTTATTCCAATCCCGCTTCGTCGATCCCGCTCGACAGTAGGCTTCGATGTACCAGACATCGAGTACTTTTCCAGGGAGATCTTTGCCCGCAATCTGAAGCATTTTGTTTTGCCACGTGATGGTCAGTGGCGCGGTTGTATCCTGACCTCTGGCAGGCGTGATGCCGGCCAAGAACAAAACGGCACTCGCTACGAAAAGCAGGCCAATTCGAGATCCGGGCATGGGGCTGTCCTCGGAGTCAAAAAGAAAGCTAGGGAGGAAACGTGAGGGGAGAACATTAAATGTAGAGAATTAGTGCACATTGAGCGAGCAATTTTTTTCACCGACTTGCCCACTATTCATCGCGATATCAAGTCAGGACATCGATAGGGGCTTTGCCAGAATCAAGCTCATGGATTACGAAGGAGTATTGAGGCAATGACATCGCATCTTTTTGGGCAGGAGAGAGACACGATGAGCGGATTTCACGTCGACGGCTACCGATGTGCCTTATCAGCCGCCAAGAAGGAGTTTCAGGTCGACATGCTACGGCTTAAAGAATGCTTGGCTGACGCGACTTGCTTTGAAGAAGAAGAGGCGATCGATCTTCAGATGCGTGAGCGGGAAGCCAAACATCGCGATCTGATCGCCTCGTTGCAGCGATCGATCTACTGATCCTATCTGAGCCAAACACGCCACGCCCAGTAGCTCGTCATCACGAGTGACACGCACAAATAGGTTAGACAAACTCCGCCAGAAAGCACCGTCAATAACATAGAAACACCTTGTTGCATGTTGGGGAAATGGTCAGCGATCAAACGCATCGCTTCCCTGTCGAGACAGGCTGACCTGCGATAGGTGATTTGAATTCGGTGCGAAGTTGGTCTGTATCCGTCATTTCTTGACGAACTGAGTCCACGGCCCCGCTCTTCGAGGGGAAGTGCTTGCACGGGATGGTGAAAACGGCATGACCCCTCCAAACGGACTGGCTAATCGAGGGGAATTCCTAGAGATCAAGGATTTATCGCCACGATCGCGGCTTCAGATCGAAGTTTTAAGTGAGTGCTGATCAGGTATGTTCTGATCGCTCGTTGTGACTTCGCATATCTTGAGCTGAGTGATGTCCCAAGTATTTGGCTACTTGTTTGTATTCATCTTTGTGGGCTTCGGTGCCTGTTTCTTTGGATATGGCGTCTACCAAGTCGTTCAAGCAGAAGGGACAGCAGACTGGCCATCGGTGCGTGGCGAAGTGAAGACATGTAAGCTTCGCTCCCATCGCGGAGACGATTCCACCACATATGCTTGCCACGTCGAGTACGGCTATGAAGTCAATGGTTCGGCGTATCACGGCGATCGAATTGCATATGGCTACAACGGCACCAATAACGAAAGCTTTCATAAGCGCGTGAAGCAACGAATCGAGAAGTCGCGTTACGTCCAGGTTCATTACAACCCGCTTGATCCAAGTGATAGTGTGCTGGCCGCAGGCATGTTTCGCAGTACATTTCTGCCCATGGTCTTCGGTGCTGCCTGGCTGGTGTTTTGTGGCGGCATTGCTTCGTTGACACTCTTCGATGGTTCCATCAAACGAATGCCACAACGACTTGCCCAGTTAAACCACTATTCGCCTAAGGCCTTTTACTAACGAAAGGAAGGATCCATGTCGGACCAAGCTATCGCCGCACTGGTGCTTGGCGTATTGAACTTGATTGGTGCATTGATTGTGCTTCGCGGTTTATGGGAAGTCTATTGTGGTTGGAGGACTTCCCACTGGGAGAAGGTTCCCGGCCAGATAACTAGCGCCGTCCTTGAAGAAACTGTGCGAAAGAGCAACAAGAACAGTCGCAAGCTTTACGAAGTGAAAGCGAATTACCATTACGATGTTTGTGGTCGTCCCTACCAAGGGGAAACGATCGCGCCGAGCTACGTGGCGACCTCGAATCAACAGGAACACCGAGACCTTCTCGACTGGTTGAACTCGGCCAATTCACTGCAGGTTTTCTACAATTCGCAGAATCCTGAGCAAAGTGTCTTATTGCCTGGTATCGATCGAGGCATGTTCGCCACGGCGATGGTAGGAATCATTTGGCTATCCGTAACCGGCGGGATAACCGGAATGTTCTACTTAATCCATGGTGGCGATCCCGCACTCATTCAAAGTATTGCCAGCGGATAGCGATTCGTCGGGCAGCAACTGACCAAAAACCAACAGCCAACCATCAACGGGGCAGCCAGCCGATGTTACAATTGAAATATGGGCAGGACGAAGCGATTCCATGGGAGGTGGTATTTCGCTTCGCCCGCTAGGTCTAGGCTGCTTTCAGACACCCCCTAGGAAGGAAACAGACTCATGATTCGCAGCGCACTGCTGGCTCTCGACAATTCCCCATCCAGCAAAATTGCATTGGACATGGCGATTGCGTTGTGTCAACGATATGCAGAAAAGCATGATGGCCGAACGGACACCATTCACCTTTCTGGTGTTGCCGTTGTCGACCTCCCCGGTATTAAAGCCCCAACGAGCGTCCCGATCGGCGCTGGTGCTTACAAAAAACAGCGTGACGAGACGTTGGTTAAGGAATCGCAAGAGCGAATGGAGCAAATTCTCCAAGAGTTCGACGAGCGATGCAAGGCAGACAACATCCCGCATACCTGCATTCCCAGCGAGGGTTTACCGTATGAACAGATTGAACGTCACGCCCTAAGTCATGACGTAATCCTGATCGGAAAAGAGACCAACTTTCATTACGAGACCAGCGAAAACATCGGCGCTACAATGCGGAAGCTGTTAGTCGACAACGCCCGTCCCGTGATCGTTTATCCTGATCAGATGCCAGACAACCATCGTGTTGTGATTGCGTACGATGGGAGCAACCCCGCGGCACACGCCCTACAACTCTGGACTTTGCTGGAAATCTACGGCCCACAAACCGAAATCCACTTGGTGAGCATCAGTGGAGAAGAGGAAAAGGCACACGCACGTCTTGACGAAGCAGCCCAATTCCTCAGTTTCCATGGTCTAACCGCCACGAAGCATGCCATTCTCAAAACCAAGTATGTGGTTGAACTGCTTGCTGAGAAGGTTGCTGAGCTCAGCCCGCGAATGGTGATTCTCGGAGCCTACGGCCGAGGTGGCTTCAAAGAGACGTTATTTGGATCTTCGACCAACAAAATGCTGGAATCAGCGAATTGCCCGTTGTTCTTGTATAAGTAGTGGCTGAGAATCCTTTGCTTCTTTAGAACAATTATCAAGCACCGTGTCGCCCGACACGGTGTTTTTTTGAACAAGACAACGCCGGATTCGGTCGTAACAGTCGCAATAGACGGCGGTTATAAGCGAATAAGGACCGTCAGAACCAAACCATCTAAGGAGAATTCACCATGCACCGAAATCTGGATCATCGCGTTCGTCGCGGAAGCGCCCTCAAAGGTCCGATTCTCATGTTCGGCGGTGTCACCGATCTCGCCCTTGCTGCGGGACTTTGGTTCATGATGGGACAAGGAGACATGGTCATTTCCCTGGTATGCGTATTCTTGGCCTTAACTGGCTTGGGAGTCATTGGATTCGGTTTAATTACTACCCTACGCAATACCTGAGATAATCATATTCTTCACGCATGACGTGACCGGCGTAATTCGGGGCGATCGGTTCCCTGCTAGCAGCTCTACTGTTACATGAAATCTTCTACTACCGTTCATCGATTGTTCGGCCCTCGCTAAGCAGAACAGTTTTTCTATTTTTTCTATCCTCAACCTCTTCACTTCACCTGAAGAGGGGTTTAATATAGCCACACTGGGGAAACACAACCGCGATATTCCGGGCAAGGTCCCCAGGCTTTTGCATGTAGATTCTGGAAATCACGATAAAAATCAGTTGACTCGCCACATTTTTGGTGGCGAACTGACAAAAACCAGAGAAATTATGCCAGTTAAAACGCATAAACCGCTTCTAATACATGCAACAGTAGCTATGGTAATAAAGTAAGTAGGTCGGACGAGAACACCGGAAACAGAGGCAAATCCAATGAGATCGTTACGAATGGCCGTTCTAGGTCTGTTCATACTGGGTTCAATGGCGAACATCAGTCAGGCAGATATCATCGCCAGCGATCAACTCACATCGAATGTCTTTTTCGGCTCAGGCAATTCGAATGCGAACTTCACCGTATCGCAAGATAATGGAGTGGAAATCGGAATGCGGGCCAAGGTTCGCTACCCCGTTCCATCAAACGATGATCAAAGTGCCATGCTTGGCTACGATGTCGACAAGGGCGTCTATTACTTCGCGAATACCGATAACGGTTCTGGTCGAGCAAGTTGGAATCTCGATTGGTCGGTCAATAGCGACTTCGCGGGAACGACTGGCAACGTGCTTTCCGACTTCGCTTACAATCTGACCTTCCTGTTCGATCCGCAAACAGGCTCAACGCCTTCACCGAGCAACATCAATCCAGTTTCCAATTACTACAACGACAACTCGTACGGTAACAACACGACAACTTCGGCCAACGACGTCCAACCTGGACCGCTTTTCATGGGATTCATACCCACGCCTGAGTATGCCGTAGTTCTCAACAACACCTACAATGTGACCCAAAATTCTACCAACGTTGGTTTCAGTGGTGTTTTTCCAGGTCTGGATGTTACTGCAGCTGGTGTTTACACCATCATCTTCTCTGTAACCGATTGCAGCGGTTTGGTTGCCTCGAATCAAATTCAGGTCTACTCCGGTGTAGAGCCACCAGCAGCTGCGCCAGAACCAACCTCGATCGCGATCCTTGGCATGGGTGCCCTCGGCTTGGCAGGGGGCGGACTTGCTCGTCGTCGCCTGAAGAAGAACCGAGAATCTGCAAACAGCTAAGCGATACTTGCCACGAGAATCGTACAAAACGGTCTGCTACTCAAATCAAGGTATCAGGCCGTTTTTCGTGCGCGAAAAGATCCTCGCCAGCGGAACTTCAAATGACTAAACTGGATCAGTAGAAACGGTTTGAATTCCACTGCCATTTTGTCCTTTTCTGAAACCATCTGTGAGCTCTGTTAAATCAAAGACGAACAACCTTGATCGCCGTAAACGCAAGACATCGTGGCTACTTGGAGCTGCGTTGATTAGCTTGGTTGTTTTGGTGATCGGGGCTGGCATCGTGATGAGCACTTCCGCCCACTCTGGCGAGCAGTTCGCAGTAGATGGGTTTCAGCGGCGGACTTTCAATTACTACGAAGTCATGGGAATTCGACTCTCAGCAACTGACTACTTCAATAACACAGGCAATCTCGAGCAAACCCTAGCCAAAAAGAAATGGATTACTGCCACCGGTAAGAAGCCAACCGATGACCAGTGGATAACCTACCGGCACATCACCGGTAGCCGGATATACACCAACGATACCCTTATCCTGATCGACTATTTGTCTATGGCGAACGCTCAAGGAGCGATCGATCTCTCGTCATGGAGCACAAATAACCCTGGCTACGCGGCCATCATGTGGCCTGAGATTCAAACTGCGGCTCAGGGCAACATGTACATTTTGGTCCCTGATATCATTCATCACATGCTCGATCTTAGCGAAACATCTGGCAACGCCACCAATCGAGACAAAATGGCTCCTAAGATCGAGGATCTGTCGAAGGAGCAGCTAAGCTCGCTGGTCGCCCAGCAAACCAAATCAGGTACCGAAAGCCTCTACCCGTTCCTTAATGATCTCTACCTCAAGACTGCCAAAGCAGCTCAAGATGCTGACGATAAAGATCGAGCCAAATTCTGTTACGAGCAGGTATTACGGTTCTCACCTAATTCCGATGAAATTCAAGCCGAACTCGACAAGTTCCCGGTCGAGTTAGCGGAAGAACCTGCGAAGGAAAAAGCTTCTGGCGAAAACGAATCATCAGAAGATGAATCTGAAAAGTGATTTACGTCGACAACAATTCGACCACACGGCTCGCTGACGAGGTCGCCCAGGCTATGTCTGAAGCTTACGCGGCTGGCTATTTGAACCCGTCGAGTCAGCATCAACTGGGTCAGAAGGCGAGACGACGGCTGGATGACGCCCGCGAAAATATTCTCAATTTCCTCGGAGGCGAGACCACGCGATTTCAAGGGGATCGGCTAGTTTTCACCAGCGGGGGAACAGAGGCGAACAATTTGGCATTGTTTGGCCTAGGAAAGATAACAGGCGGTCAAGTCATCATTTCAGCGATCGAGCATCCCTCAATCAGCGAAGCTGCGGACCAACTTCGCGCTCGTGGAACGATCGTTCGTGTTTTGCCCGTCAATACAGATGGAGTGGCGCAGTTGGACCAGCTAAGCGATTGGCTGGCCGAACCGACGCGGTTAGTAAGTGTGATGTTGGCCAATAATGAGACCGGCGTTCTCCAGCCTGTTACTGAAATCTCCCATATTTGTCGCCAGCACGGAGTCCCCCTTCACGTCGATGCCGTTCAGGGAATTGGCAAAATCCCTGTCAATTTCCGCTCGCTTCAAGCTTCGGCGATGACGATTTCGCCTCATAAATTCCATGGTCCACGTGGGATTGGCGCGCTCGTGTTGGACGACCATGTGAAGCTGAATCCTGCGATGTTCGGCGGATCTCAGCAGTTGGCTATGCGACCGGGAACCGAGAGCGTTGAACTTACGATTGGGTTTGAAACGGCGCTTAAACTGGCAATTGGCGCCATTTCCGAAGCTGGGATTCGGATGCAATTCCTCAGAGATCGCCTGGAAGATACTCTTTTGAAGGATCTAGGCTCGGATGTTATGGCAATCAATGGACGTAACGCGCTCCGTTTGCCTCACACCTCCAACATCGCCTTTCCTGGGATCGATCGTCAAGCTTTGGTCATGGCTTTGGACATGGCAGGCGTCGCATGTAGCACCGGTTCCGCATGTGCGAGCGGGTCCTCGGAACCGTCCCCCACGTTGATCGCGATGGGCCTGAGTGAAGAGGTAATTTCTGGCTCGATTCGCTTAAGTTTGAGCCGAGACACCACGGAAGAAGAAATCGACGAAGTCGCGAAACGTATCTCTAATTGCATCAAGCATTTACGTCGATCATAAAACCGTTCAAAAACCGCTTCCCTGGCTAGTTTTCCCCATACAAAAACCCTATAATCGGGGCTTCGTTAACTAGTTGTCTGATAGGCACTTCGGCAAACGAGCGACGGAGTTTGGGTGGTTACGGAGATCATCACCATAGCTTTGCCCTGGGTCCGGCAAGAGGATCCCGCCCTTAATGGGTCCGCCAAGCGGTCCATCGAGGGTCTGCGCCCCTTTGTGGCAGGGCCAGAGAACCGCATGATTCAATCGGCGGTCGAAGCGTTGAAGCAGGATGCCGCTCAGTTTTCGCCTTTGGTGCTTTATGGTCCCAGCGGTTCTGGCAAATCGCATCTGCTGCAAGGCTTAATGGGCGTTCTGATTGAGAGAGATCCTAATCTTAACGTTCTGGCAATTACCGGTAGCGATTTTGCTCGCGAATACGGTAATGCCTTACGGCAAGAGTCGGTCAACGAAACACGTACACAGTTTTTTGGGGCCGACGTGTTGGTACTGGAAGACCTGCACGAAATGTTGCACTTTCCGTCGATGCAACAAACGCTGCTGCACCTGATTGATGAACTGGATCGCCGTGGGGCTACGGTTCTCGTATCGTGTCGAGAAAATCCCATCGCGATGGATGGCTTTTCGGCCGAACTTCGCAGCCGCTTGTCGGCTGGATTGTTGGTACCGGTGGTCTTGCCAGAACAGGGGACGCGCGAAGTTCTGATTCAAGGCATCGCCACGCGGCATAATCGACAGATCACTCAGATGGCCGCCCAAAAACTGGCCGTCGCGTTCCCACATGGACTGCTGCAACTCAGCGGGATCGTCAATCGCTTGATCGCACAAACTCCGCCCGATCGTTGTATCGATACGGCGCTGGTTGATTCACTGCTGAAGAGTGACAAAAACACCGCCAAGATCAGTCTGCGAAACATTGCCAATCTGACGGCCAAGTATTTCCGCGTGAAAGTGGCCGACATGAAGGGAAGCTCGCGGCGGCAAAGTATCGTCCAAGCACGAAGTGTGGCAATGCTGTTGGCCAGGCAACTCACCGAGGAAAGCCTCAAGGCAGTCGGTAAGCATTTCGGAGGTCGAGATCACACAACCGTGATGCACGCCGTCGGCAGTATGGAATCAAAGCTAAAAAAGGACTTGGCTCTGCGCGAAGCAGTCGCTGAATTACGCGAAGCCATTTTGCAGCAAAGTGCGAATTGAGTCAGATGAATTTCGAAGCGGGAGAGCCTTCTCGCCATCTGTGATCCGCCTGCACAAGGTGCATGCGAGTCGCGGGAAGACAGAAGATAAACGCATTACAAAAGATGAAACACCGGTTCGCTCGGCGAACCCAACGGAGACAAAGAGTGGAAAAGATGTCGTATTCGTGTGGGTAAATGTTCGTGATGGTTCGTTACTTGGATCGCGGAAAGACAACCAACACCGCTAGCGAACTTGTCGACTTAGAAACAACAGGAAACCGACGGCTTAGCGCCAGGTTTTTCACACCCACGAAACGAGCTCGCGATTCGCAAACGACCGAGTCAAACGCACTTGAAACTGTACTTATCGACAGCTCACAGCGGCGCCTTACTACTACTACTCTTTCGAAATACTAAAAGAAGACATTTGTTGGATTCACTTGCTCCATGAAAATCACGTTCGATCGCGAGAAGTTTCAACAGGCATTCCAGACCGCGGCGATGGTAGCCCCCAGCCGTAGTCCTAAGCCGATCCTACAGAACGTCAAACTTGACGCGACCGAGAAGTCCGCCATCCTGATGGCCACCGACATGGAAATCGGTGTGCGGATCGAGGTCGAAGGCATCGAAGTCGAACAGCCAGGCAGTATCGTTCTGCCGGTGGCACGGTTCGGATCTATCTTGAAGGAGGTTCGCGATGAAAAGCTCAGCGTGCAACGCGAAGAATCACGCACCGTCGTGCAAGCCCAACACAGTAAGTTCACCTTGTCGAGCGAAGACCCCGACGAGTTTCCCACCGTGCAAGGATTCTCCGAGACGAAGTACCATGAAGTATCGGCTCGGGTTTTCAAAGAACTGATCCGCCGCACACTATTCGCGACCGATACTGAAAGTGGCCGATACGCCTTAGGCGGTGTGCTATTGGAATTAGGTGAGAACAGCATTACGGCCGTTGCCACCGATGGACGACGTTTGGCCAAGATGGAAGGCCCTGCCACGCAAGTTGACGGGCATGGCCAAACCGATGCGATGACGATTGTGCCATCTCGCGCGATGCAATTGATCGAGCGAAGTTTGACCGATCTGGAAGCGACCGTGCAGATCTCTTCCCGCACCAATGACGTGTTGGTGAAAGTCGGTCCGGCGACCATCTACGCTCGCTTGGTAGAAGGACGTTTTCCCAAGTGGCGTGACGTCTTGCCTGAGAAGCGAGATGCGGCCCATATCGAAATGTCGGTAGGCCCTGCATTCGCCGCGTTACGTCAGGCTGCCATTGTGACGTCCGACGAGAGCCGTGGAATCGACTTCACGTTCGGCAACGGCTCGATGATCCTTTCCAGCAACACGGCCGAGGTGGGCGATTCTCGCGTCGAGATTCCGATCCCTTTCGATGGCGATCCGGTCGAGATCACGATGGACCACCGCTTTGTCGCCGACTTTTACAAGGTGCTGGGGAGTGAAAGCAACTTCATCCTCAATATCCAAAATGCCGAAAGCGCTGCTCTGTTTAGCACAGACGACAATTACGATTACGTCGTCATGCCTTTGGCGCGCGATCGCTAGTCCGCGAATCTTGCGAGTTTGAACCTTTTGAAACGGATTTCCCAGCGATGAGCGAACGCCAGCCAGGCAGAATGCAATCGATCAAAGGAACCTTGGCCCAGTTGATGGTCCAGAAGGGCTATGCCCAAGTTCAAACGGCCGATGCATGCCAAAAGGCTTGGGACGTCGCCGCCGGCGAACGCTTGGCCCAGCACAGCATCGCTGGCAACGTCACTCGCGGAACGCTGCTAGTCATGGTTGCTAACTCCACGATCAGCCAGATGATTAGTTTCCAGAAGCCGCAAATCCTCAAGTCACTTCAGCAGCAACTGCCAGATCACAACATCACAGATTTGAAAATCAAAGTTGGAAGAATCGACTAACGTGACGTCCGGACTCTGCGGACGGCTCACTGGTTTCGTTTCTTCCCCTTTATTCACTCGACAATTCGATACTTTCATTTCATGCCGTAGCAAGAAGAGAAATCTCTTTCACGTTACGGCTGGGATTCTGGTCCGCCGAGCGGACCCTACAACGAAAAGTAAATATGACTGAACCGAACGAATCGAACCCGCCAGAAGATCAACCAACTGGGGATGTCGAAAACAAGGAAGCCGCCAAGCAGGCAGAACAGGCCAAGGCAAATTCGGAATATGGTGCGACCGACCTTGAGCATCTCTCCGACCTGGAGCACGTTCGCGAACGACCGAGTATGTACATCGGTGACCGGTCGACACGCGGTTTTCACCACTTAGTTTACGAAGTGGTCGACAACTCGATCGACGAAGCGATGGCCGAGTTTGCGTCCAGCGTCATTGTGACGGTGCATAACGATAATTCGGTGACCGTAGAGGATGACGGCCGTGGCATTCCGGTCGATCGTCACCCCCAGCTTTCCGAACAAGTCGGTCGAGACGTCTCGACCCTGGAAGGGGTGATGACGGTACTGAAGTTCGGCGGCAAGTTCAGCAAGGGTGCTTATCAGACATCAGGCGGTCTGCACGGTGTGGGTGTGACCGTGGTGAATTTCCTTTCCGAATGGTGTGAAGTCGAAGTTTACCGCGACGGGTTTGTCTGGCAGCAAGAATACGAACGGGGCGTTCCTCAAGGTCCCGTCCAAAAAGGCCAGCCAACCAAGAAGCGTGGTACCAAAACCACCTTCAAGCCCGATGGTCAGATCTTCAACGTCAGCAAGTTCAATCACGACACGCTGGCCAAACGCCTGCAGGAACTCGCTTTCTTGAATCGTGGCGTAATGATCATCTTCGTCGATGAACGAACGGGCGATCGAGACGAATTTAAGTACGAAAAGGGGATCATCGAGTACGTCGAACATCTCAACCGAGCGACGAACGCCCTGCATCCCGACGTAATCTATTTAAACGGTATCACGGAAGGCGTCGGGTACGAGATTGCCCTGCAGTACAGCGAGGAGTACACGGAGAATCTTCATTCGTATGTGAATAACATCAATACGCATGAAGGAGGAACGCACGTCTCTGGTTTCAAGACGGCGCTTACTCGGACGTTGAATAACTACGCTAAGAAGGAAAACATGGTGAAGGACATGGCCCTTTCGGGCGATGACTTCCGAGAAGGTCTGACGGTAATCATCAACACCCGGATTCCTGAACCGCAGTTTGAAGGTCAAACCAAGACCAAACTGGGCAATAGTGAAGTCGAAGGCTTTGTCAATTCAGCATTCGGTGAGTTCTTCAATAAGTACTTAGAAGAGAATCCCAAGGTCGCCAAGATCATCGTTCGGAAAGCCATGTTGGCTGGGCAAGCGCGCGAAGCAGCTCGTAAGGCTCGTGATCTGCTGCGTAATCGTAAGGACGCACTCGGTGGCGGTGGCATGCCGGGCAAGCTGCGAGATTGCATCAGCAAAGAGATGGAACGCTGCGAACTGTTCCTGGTGGAAGGTGACTCGGCCGGTGGTTCGGCCGAAGGGGGGCGTCTGCGAGACTTCCAGGCCATCTTGCCACTGCGAGGTAAGATCCTCAACGCCTATAAGGCTCGCGAAGACAAGGTGTTGGCGAACGAGGAAGTTCGCAGCATGTTCCAAGCAATCGGCATTGGAATTGGTGCTGAGCAGGACATTAACAAGCGACGATACAACAAAGTGGTAATCATGACCGACGCCGACGTCGACGGTTCCCACATTCGTACGCTATTGTTGTCGTTCTTCTACCGTCAGATGAACGAACTAGTCGCTGGCGGGCACGTTTACGTCGCCCAACCACCACTGTTCCGTGTTCTGCATAAGAAGCAAACTCGGTACGTGCAGACCGAAGAAGAGATGAAGACTCAACTTCTCGAAAACGGTTTGGCGGATTGTGCCTTCGTCGATGAAAACGACGAAATGATTGAAGGCGAGAAGATGGAAAAGCTGTGTCGCACTTTGGCACCGCTGGAAGAAGCCATTGTCGCCTTGGAACGCCGCGGAATTGGTTTGAAAATTCACGCAGTTCGCATGGATCCAACCACGAATAAACTGCCGGTCTTCCGCCTGGTGATTGGTCGTGAAGATCACTGGTTTGTCAGTAAGAAAGAGGTCGACGCATTCCTGGAAGAACGTGGACTTCTTGCGGAACCAGAAAGCAATCTGCCGGAAGCAGGTCCGATCGTCGATGGAGAAGTCGTTGATAGCGATGCGCCGGCCAGCGAAGGTCAGCCGGAAGCGGAACAAGATCCGAGCGAAGTTCCGCACGTCACCGAACTTCACGAAGTGCGAACGATTAACATCAAGCTCAGCGAGCTGGCAGAGTTGGGCTTCGATATTCAGGCATTGATTCCTCAAGAGCGAACAGGCAGTACCGAATCGCGTTACACGCTGCGTCGTGGCGAAACGGAAACTGGCCTGGAAGATCTTCGCGGTCTGCTGGCCGCCGTTCGAAGTGCCGGTGAACGTGGCCTGCAAGTGACTCGCTTTAAAGGTTTGGGTGAAATGAACCCAGAAGAGCTTCGCGAAACGACGCTCGATCCACAGAACCGCACCTTGATGCAAGTCACCATGAGCGATGCGTCAGCCGCTGACGATATGTTCCGCATTTTAATGGGGGACAAAGTGGAGCCACGCCGCGAGTTCATCGAGAAGCACGCTTTGGACGTCCGTAACTTGGACGTGTAAGTCAGGCATGTTTTCATATGTCCATAAAAAAAGGCCCATCATCGATGGGCCTTTTTCATTTTGATTTTGGCTAACAATTAGGTGCCGTCAGCGTCATTCAGTGATGGCTTACCGGTCTCGTCGCTATCACTCGGCGATTCTTCTTTGTTGGCCATCGGGCTTTTATCAACCGATTCTTCTTTCGGCTCGACCTTACGATCGATTACCCCACCTTGTCGAACGGCTGGCGTTGGCTCACTAGGTGTGACCACCGAACGACGTGTCGTCGTTGCCGGGGGTGCCGTGTAAACTGGGTTACCATAAGCATCCAGCGGGATACGCATGGTCACGGTTCGGGGTGTCCGCTTCGTGTAAGTGTACTGAACCCATTTCGGGTTAAGCTTTGTTTCCGTAACCGTGCTGGTTTCGGCGACCCACTTCTGGACCTTCACTTCGTAAGGCTCGACTTTTTCTTCGTACACCATTCGAGTCGTGGTGATCGGAACTTTTCGGACCACTTCTTCCGGAACCCATTTGCAGACCTTCACGGGAACGATGTTTTCAACGCGCTCCACAACTTGCTTCTGCACAGTCACGGGGATTTGGTTGACCTGCTGCACTTGTTCGTAGCGGGTCACATTGAAAGGAATGCGGCGAACCTGAACTTCATCTTCGTAACGAACACGCTGCACAGGGACTTGCTGTGTGACTTGTGTCGGAACGTACTGGGTAGTCGGCACCTGCTGAGCGACCACATTAGGCACGTACTGAGTGACGTTCGACACGGTTCCCGGACGCTGTTCTGGAATCCAATGCAGGCCACCACGATCGTACATGTATTGACCAGTGGTCGGATCTAAATAGGTCTGACCTGTCGTCCAACGCAATCGGTTACGAACCGGACCTGGCGTGTAAACCTGAGTGGTTTGGTAACCGCCCTGATCGACATACTGGGTACGGCAAACCGTTTGCGGTTGGTACATCGTCACGGTTTGGTTTTGGATAACCGTTTCCGTAACCGGACGACGAACGACCCGTTGTTCTTCACGGAACTGAGTTTCGGTGACGGGGCGAAGAACGGTTTGGACCTGTTCACGCATTTCTGTTTCGTTCACGTAACGAACACGATCGTAGCTGCGATCTTCGGTGCGTTCTTCCCAAACCGGCTTCATCACGGTGTAACGTTCTTCTCGTTCGGAAGTTTCCGTGATGGGCTTAGCGACGGTGTAGACACGTTCGCGCTGTTCGGTTTCCCAAACAGGTCGATAGGTGGTGACCTCTTTCGGGACTTCCACACGTTCGTATTCCAACCGATATGCTGTAACCGGTTGCTCGTCGTAGATCGTTTGAGTAACGACCTTATAACTTGGACCGCAACCGCCACAACTTTGCGCCAGAGCAACGTTCGGCATAACGCTTGAACCAACCATACCCAACAGGGCAGGGGCTACAAGCACGAATTTAAGATGAGCGAGTTTCATGATTCTAGTGTCCTAACCAAGTTGGCTGTTCGAATACGACCTGTGGAGGCCTATCCGCCGACGAAATCCTTCTCGCTCCTGCTCGGTTCTAATCCCTTAAACGGGGCGCCTCTTCCACATGGATGAGTCTTGTTTAGCCTCGCAAAAATCATGCGGACTGGCAAACAGAAAAGTTTACCAGCCGAATCGATTTCAACTGGAAAAGCATACCTCATATAGTCTTACAGCAAACCAAATTGTTTCAAGATTTCGTATCGAATTGCCGACGAACTATTCCGCTTTACTGACAAACTATGACTACTTTGCAAGGTCGCTACGGGCTAGCTTAACCAGTCGGAAAAGTTTACCGAACGCCTCGTTTAACGTGGTTGAACGATGACCAATCGCAACGGACGTTGCGAAATCGCATCATCCACGAACGCTGGACGCGATTCTGTCAGCTGGCAGGGGGAATGCTATCAATCCTGGCTTGCCAGACAATTGTCGCCACCACGAAAGAAAGACCAACGTTGCTATCACATGGACTGTCTGCTGATAGCAGGTAGGTCACTGTGAGAGTCGCGACTAAGAAGATTCCAATTCGACAGCCTGATGAATGGCTTCGGCCGTCGACATAGGGCGATGCACGAAACGCCGGGCGGCCCGATCGTCGCGGACGGTGGTCGGGTTCCGCAATCCTTCAATCAAATGCCGGCCAACCTCGGCACTTGTCGGAGTGACCAATCCCAGCCAAAGACTGGACAAATAGGGAGTGAGCAGTGGGACACTGATCAGATATCGCTTCAGGTTTTTCTCCGCCGCGTACATCTTAATTAGTTGCCCATACGTGACCACATCGTGACTGCCAACTTCAAAGGTTTCGCATTCGGCAAGCGGCAGATCGATCGATTCGACCAGGTACTGCAAGATATCCTCGGTGGCGATAGGTTGTGTAGGTGTTGCCAACCATCGCGGGCATATCATTACCGGCAGTTTCTGCGTGAGTGAACGAATTAGCTCGTACGAAAGGCTGCCCGGGCCTAGGACGACTGAGGCACGAAGTTCGATCGTTGGCACGCCGGAATCGTGAAAGATGGTTCCGACTTCATGCCGGCTCCTCAAATGAGGCGAAAGATCCGGATCGTTGTCATCTCCTAGACCTCCCAGGTAGATGATTCTCGACACATTAGCTCGCTTGGCGGCCTCAGCAAATCCTCTCGCTGCTCGCCGGTCGTTTTCCTGGAAGTCTTTCGCGTTACCCATGCCGTGAATGAGATAGTAGGCAACGTCGACTCCGGCTAACGCATCTTCCACTGATTTCGAGTCGAGGATATCTCCCGTGCATATTTCGATCTGCTCGCGATAGTCCGAATTAATTCGGTTCGCATTTCTTGCAAAGCAACGTACGTTGTGAAAAGGCAACAATTTGGGGACCAGCCGACTTCCGACGTAGCCGGTTGCCCCCGTCACCAAGACCGTTTTACGGGGTGGCGGATTGTCTTGCTGGTCACTCGTCATTTCGCAAACTTCAGGAAGTGTCTCGTCGTTGTTGTCGATTCATCGAATTTACGGTTCTCTGCCCTGGGAGCCGAAATCTTCAGATGCTGTGCAGCAGGAACCGTAATGTTTCACTTTTCATCACCCAATTCCGATACCGTCGAACGATTCCTGGCACGGCAGAGAGATCGATCTTTCTCATATTGTCACCAGGGAAAAACGGCTAGTAAACCGCCAGAGGGATTTAAGGTTGATCATACACGGATTCGCCTCGGTCAGGGTATCGAGACCTTCCACGCAGCGAAAGAAGCCCTGGGAAGATGGCAGCAATTCGATCTCGGGTGGGTGGCGGCCAAACCGACCTCGACAAAGATCAACGAAGGGGAAACGATCTGCGTTATCGGTCGTGCAGCAGGCATGTATTGGTTGAACGCTTGCCGAATTGTCTACGTTGTCGATGATGCAATGAATACCCCAAAGTTCGGATTCGCCTATGGTACATTGCCGGGGCACATGGAGATGGGGGAAGAGCGTTTTCTTGTCGAAATGGACCAGGCTGGCGACGTTTGGTACGACATTCTGGCATTCTCCAGGCCCAAACGATGGATTGCCTGGGTGGTCTATTACTACATGAGAAGGCTGCAAAAGCGCTTCGCCCGTGAATCTGCGGCCCGTATGAAATCTCTCGTGCAGCAGCGTATTCCCCAGGCTGCTTAGTCGGAAACCACCCAAGTGTCGTGTCCGCATAAAAACTCTGCCCGTTGTGAGGTGGGTTAAAGTTTTCTGCCTTGGTGGAATAGGGGCCCGCGATACGTAACAATGGGCGCAAGCTCGCGCGGTGAGCACACAAGGTCGGCGAAGTGGTTTCGTCGAACCGAAAAGCGCAAAGAACTCCCGTAGGAGAAGAAAGCATCATGAAATTAGGCATCCTGACCCTCTCGGCTCTACTGTTGGCAATTCCTGGATTGGCAATCGCCCAAGATGCCGAACATGCTCACGACGAAGCAGCGCACGCTGACCTCCCGACCGAAGCGGTTGCTGTTCTGGCTTCGACCAGTGATAGCGACGTGAAAGGTGTGATCATGCTGAAGCAGGAAGATGGATATGTTCATTTGACCGGTAAGGTGATCAACCTCGAGCCAGGCGAACATGGCTTTCACATCCATCAATACGGCGACCTGACCAAGTCAGATGGAACCGCCGCTGGTGGTCACTACAATCCAGCCGGCCACGAACATGGTGCCCCAGGGACACATAGCCATGCTGGCGACCTGGGTAACATCACGGCCGATGCCAGTGGCGTTGCTAAGATCGACACCAAAGCCGAAGGTTTGAAGCTGCACATGGTTCTCGGTCGATCGATCGTCGTTCATGCCAAAGCGGACGATCTCAAGAGCCAACCTTCTGGTGCTGCTGGTCCACGCGTCGGTGTCGGCGTGATCGGTATTGCTCAGCCGAAAGAATAGCGAATAGTTCGGACGTGATTTCACGTTTGAGAAAAGTAAAAGCGAGGCCTCTGATTTCAGTGACCTCGCTTTTTTTATGCGCCGGAGTAACGGATCGATCGGTCGATTAGATTCCCAAGTATTCTTCCAAGGCTTCGCGCATGACGGAAGGATCGGGATCGACTCCGGTCCAGATCTTGAAGCCGATCACGCCTTGGTTGACTAACATGCCGAGGCCATCGATCGTTCGACAGCCGGCATCTTTCGCGGCTTGCAGAAATCGCGTCTCTGGCGGGTTAAAGATCACATCCGCCACAATCATCGATTCTCGGAACGTCGATGGATCGACCGGAACCATGGCACTGCCGTCGCACAAACCGATGCTCGTTCCATTGATGACGATGTCGGCTTCTTCGGGCAACTCGTGTGTCCCGTTCCAGGGAATCCACTTCGAGTCGATTCCAACACGCTCCGACAGAAGTTTGGAAAGATCACGACCGCGGCCTGCGTCACGATTGACGATGTCGATGCTGGCCGCTTTGTTTAGTCCTAACTCCACGGCAATTGCCCGGGCAGCACCCCCAGCACCAAATAGGACAATCTTCTTTCCCTCCGGATCGATGACTTCCTTCAAGGCCGAGACGAATCCTTTCCCGTCAGTATTCTCACCGACAAAGCCATCTCCTTCGGCGAAGATACAGTTGACGGCGCCCATCAATTCGGCAGCTTCGGTCAATCGCTTCAGATGGGGAATTACAGCCACCTTGTGTGGTATGGTGAAGTTACCACCTCGAAACCCCATCGCCTTCATCCCAGCGACGGCGGCGGGGAGATCTTCCGGTGAGACTTCCAAGGTTAGGTAACGCCAATCGAGCCCAGCCGCGGCGAACGAACGTTCCATCATGAACTGCGATGGGTTGCCTGCCACCGGTTTGCCCATGCAACATACGATTTCCTGAAGTGATTCGTCCGCCATGGTCTCACGCAATCCTTTTTTCGTCGATTAATGCCTACAAGCGTTACATTGTGAATTTTGAGCCGACGTTTTGCAACTTCCTAGCCGGGAGGAATGCGTGCAATTGCTGAGCGTACGAATCACTATGGAGGAATGATCACCCCCGGTAAATTTCTGCTCCTCTTATTGGTTGCCGCCAGTCTTTGCGTCGACGTCGCCTTGGCCGCGAATATCTACGCGCCTGATCCTTCTCAGGCCATGTTTGGTTGCCTGTTGGGAATCATCCTCGGACAGATTGGGCTTCTCGCTTCTGGATGGGTGAAGCGTCCCGATTCCTGGGCATCGTGGTCGATGCTGCTCCTAGCGGCGGTCGGAGTGGGAAGTGTGTTGCTGGGATCGATTGGAAAGGTACCACTTCTACACTGGACGATCATCCTGGCGGTTTTCGCCATCCTCTGTGTGGCGCTTCCCATGTTTTATCGAATTGGACATGGCTTGGCATCGTCGCAGTTTTCTCTATCCGCGATCTTTGGTCTGATGACCGCTTCGACCTTGGTTTGTTTCGCCGTGGTGAACATCGACTTTCCTTGGGAAGAACTCCCTGTTGCGCTACCTGGGCTAATGGTGTGGAGTTGCCCAGCCATGGTCATCGGTCTGACGATGGTCGAGCAAAAGGAAGATCCTCGGCGACAACTAGCGATCGGCCTCGGCGCGATCTTGGCTATGTCGCTCACGGCAGCGTGGCTTCTACCGGCGATGTGGAATCGCCTGCCGGTTGTGATTGCTTGGGAAAGTATCTATTTGATTGTGGCCGGGATGGTAGTACTCCAGGGCCGTGCAAACGATACTGTCCGTATCCCGACGAAAACTTCGCTGTCGGAAAGTTAAAGCTTTCCCTGCACGCTGCGCCTGCTACGCTGGGGCGTATGAAAAACGACTTCGCCAGCTCGGCGATCCTACTTCTGATTCTCAATTGTCTGTGCATCGATGTCTGGTTGATCGTCTTGGCGCACCGAGAACGGATCGATCATGAAGAGTTCTATTTGAATGCCTTGATGGGCGCTGTGTGGGGACAGTATGCCCTATGTTGTGCAGCTCGTTTGCGCTTCGTTGAAAGTCCGGGGCGAACAAAAGTTGGTTTGGTCGCGATACCGATCCTGGGTCTGCTTGTCTATTCCGTAGTCGATCCGACAGAGCAGCTTACCCTAATGCTTACGTTGCTGTTAATGTGCTTCGCGCTGACGGCACTAATTTGCTTGGCTCCTGCGACCATCCTGCGTTGGCTAGTTCAAAAGCAAGGTCGTCAGCTCGGAATGAAGCACCTTTTCGTATTGACCATTGTTTTTGCCGTGGCATCGTTTGGATGTTCGCAGCTCGACTTTGCCGGCATGTTGCTCCTGGTGTTCTTTTTAGCAGCACTTCCATCGATGGTAGCCTGCCTCATGTTGTCGCTCCCCGATCAGCCGATTATCTATAGCGTGACCATGGTCATCTTTCTACTGACCGTTTTGATAGCCGATCAATTTGATCTGTATCACCGTTTTATCGGAAATGCCCAGGAGATCTTTGTATCGCAGATGTTATGCCTGTGGCTGGGCGGACAGTTCATGATCGCCGCCGGACGAACGACTCCAAATGAACGGAAGCATGTGACGTAGCAAGCGTCAGTCCCGCTCGCAACAAATCACGTGTTGTCCATTGCGGAACTCGCTACGATAAAGTCATGAATTATGACCAAGAGCGAAAACACGTTAAGTCAATATTCTTAGGTGGAGTGATACTCGACCTGGCGTTGGCGATTTTGGCTTATACCGAGCGGGAAGAAAGTACTCCCTGGTTTCTGATCGTTCTGATCGGAGTAATTGTTTCTCAGGTAGGCATCTGCTGCGCCCTCTTTCTGCGGAATGAGAACCTACGAGAGAACGCGATCGTCTGGCTTGTTATCCTGTTGTTTCTCATGGCTGTTGGGATTTTGGTCGCAACGCAAGGAGACGAAACGGGCTACCTGATGCTATTCAACTTCGGGATCTGTCTGGCTGTAAATACGATTCCAACGCTCGTAGTACGTTGGTTTTTCCCTGCCTATCGTCTTCAATTTTCAATTGTGCAAATCATGTGGCTGACGGCCGCGATCGGCATTTTGGCCATGTTGCTGCGATCGGCTGGCATGATAATGGTTTGGATTGTGGGCATTCTTGCTGTCGTCACGGGACCGGCGGCATTGGCAAGTTTTGTACTGAATCATACCCATAGCAGTTCGGTGTACTACTTGGTGATGTCCATCGCAACCGGAATCATCGGACTGTGCTGGATCTGTTATCCACCTATGGCCCCGGTCTTCGTCTTTTTAATGGCTCAAGCCGTCGGTTCGATCCTTGGTGGATCTGTTGTCCTGCGAATTAAGCCAGACCGCATATTAGCGACCCATTTAGCAGACGCAGCATCTGATTCATTGGCCGGTCCGGGGTGATCGTTTTGGAAGAACCACGTTTCAGCACGCTATTAAACCGATCGCCTTCGCGTCACTTATGGTCGTTTGTTTTACCGCTGATACTATTGCTTGCAGCGGTAGATATCTGCCTTTGGAAAATCGCGTTCGAGAGCGAATTGCAAGACGAACGATCACTTCGATACGCGACATTGATGGGGACATTCATGGGCCAACTCGGGCTTTGCTCAGCTTTTCGATTGCGTTTTGAATCGAAGCGATGGTGGAGCTACGGAACGATGCTGTTGTTGGTCGTCTTCTTTTATGCGGTAGTATTCGTCGAGATGTCGAATCATCCGGTCATGAAGATCTGGTCAGACGAGTTTCAACAATTCTGCGTTTTGGCGGCGATGGGAGCTGCAACATTCACTGTATTATGCCAACTCCCTATAGCGATTTACCGCGGTTATTACTACCTCGATAAGAGCCGTCAGTTTACGATCGCAAACCTAGTTGGAGCCGTTGTCGTTATCGCCTCAATTTGTTCGATCTGGGCGAAGATTCAGATCATCTTTCCGTTAACACTCTCCGTTCTCATTTGCGGACTTCCTACGATCGTGGCTTGCTCTGTATTGGAATTTGAACGTAGTGTTTTCAGGTTCACCGGAGACATGATATTGATAATGGTAGTTCCATTAGTGGTCGTCGTCGCGATCGCTCAGTTTTTCTCCGCAGTCCCCGCTGCGATCGTTCTCGGGCAATCGATCACGATGTGGATCGGTGGCATTGTATTTCTGGTGTTCCCTAAAGAATGTTTTTTCCAACACCCACCTAAGAACCCAACCCTCTTTTCTAGATCGTTCGAAGTATCTACAGAAGGTGAAACGCCATTCGCTGGTGCAGATTGATTGAAGCCAGAAAGAAGGCTGAATCAGACTTTCACTAGCTGCCTGGCAACCACAGGCTGCCAGCTTCGACTCGCGGTTTATCCTGGCCAATGCGGCGCGCTTTAATGCGAACATAAGGGGCGATAAACATGCTGCGGTCTTCGAAGCTATTCGGCTCGGCATCTTTTTTGGCGTGGATCGGTTCGACTAAGTCTTCGATCACCATGCCGGCCTGACAGATTCCACCGACGAGTTGATCCCAGCGATGAAGATACTCGAGCGTTCCTTCTTCGCGATGGCGGCTGCCTTTTACTTCGGGAAGTGGACCGTTGCGATAGTAGGGCTCGGTGAGTTCGTATCCTTGCTCGCTACGTTTGATTTTAGCTTGCAAACTGGTGGGCGTCTTGTGTTGGCTGATATAGAGACCGCCGCTGCATAGTACCTTGGCGACTTCCCGAAATATGGGCGCGACGTCCGGCACATAACAGGTACTCACCGGATGAATGACGATATCGAAGTCGGTCGGTGCGAACATCGACAGATCGTCCATCGACGCTTCGACCGTCTTCAGTTGCAGGCCTCGGTCGGCGGCGACTTTTCGATCGATTTCGAGCTGAGCACCACTGATATCGACGACCGTTACGATGGCACCAGCCGCGGCATAGAGTGGACCTTGACGCCCTCCACCGGAAGCCAAGCAGAGTACGCGCTGGCCGTAGATGCTTTCCCCCAGCCAACCCCAACGATCGATCGTCTTTAAGGGGTTTTTGAATTCTTCTTCCTGAGCTGGCTGAGCAAACCGATGGCCACCCCGGGCCATGCGATCCCAGGCACCGCGATTATGCTTCTTGGCGGGAGAGTTTCTTTCAGAGGAAGGGGAAGAATCGTTCAAGGGTTCATGCTCAATTATTCAAATCAATTCGATCGTGGTTCATTCGATGATACCTTGCCCCAGCATGGGGAAACATGGGGAACCCTACGCTGGCCGACCGAAGTAGTACTTTCGGGAGTCCGGGAGCGAAAAGAGAACCAATAGGACCGCGTTGGTAATCATTCCGATCTGACCCCACATCTGGTATTGAGGTGGAAGGGCGTTGAATTGGAACAAGTACCCCCCGACGAAGGAGATGAACATTGGCCCGTAATACAGATTGCTAACCCACCATGTATTGGGCGATTTCATCAACAGAAGAAAACTAAACACGAAGTTGAACACAGCCACGATGATTGCGGCCGGACCAAGGAACAGCAGACCGAGCGGTACGAGCGGTGTTAGCGATAGCGCCGTCAGCATCGCAAACACGACTGAGGCAGGCGAAAGTTCTTTGTTCTTCTTGCGACGACGCTCTTGAATGACTTCAGCTTGAATTGGCTCTTCGTCAACGATCCGGGGAGAGGCGAACGGATTGTTAGGTTGAAAATCGGAAGTCATAAACTTTCAGGATAAGTTATTGGTGTCTGCGCCCGTAATCCAACATGGTAATGGGCCGATTTGCCACGAATCCGGGGCTTCCGTTGGTCACCCCTATTAGTTTGCTGGCGTAGACTTCAATTGATGGGATTGAACCCATAGCAATTCAACATGGCCAAAACCACGACGATCGGTAATTGTCCGCTGGGTTGTTCGTCTTTGAATGAAGAATCTTGCGCTCCTTATGGAGAAGCGAATGGATTATCAAGTTGCGGGTCGATGGTAATAGTCCAAGGCAGAACGTTGAAACAAACATCCGCAGTTGATCAAGCAAAAGATCACTCCGATTAGCATCACCAAGGCAACCGTAGGGCTTCGAGCTGTAAGAATCCCGATGCCCAACAAACCAGCGTCGGCCAGAAAGAAAGCAACGGCAAAGGGCATCACCCACCGGCGTGGCGTCAGCATGTAACCGAGAACGCCCATCAAGGGCGCAATCATGATCAAACCGCAAGGCCCTAATGCGGCCAACGAAATGAACTTGATCGGACAAAGGGCGACTCCCAAGATCCACGCTAAGACCAAACTATTGGGCGGCGGGTTACGAATGATCGTTTCGCCATCTGCCCCGACAATATGCGCATCGTACGGATCTTCTTCGATAACTTGTGGTGAAGCGAATGGGTTTTCATCAGGGTCAGCGGTCATAGTACGCTTGGGTCGATTTCTGCATCAGAATGATGATGATTGGGATGCTCAATGCGGCATCGATTAGAAGGAATGAAGGAGGACCTTCCTGATTGTTGTAGAAAGCGGTCGCTGCCAGAAACGCGATGATTTCAAAGTACACCAAGACTACCACGGCGGCGACCTTGCTGCGAATCGTCAGCGCCAGCGTAGCAATAAGCGTCACGACACCGACCCAGAACACGATATACGGCCAAGGAACTTCGCGCCGAGGAAAGATGTAACTCTCGACAAAAAAGGAGAGCGAAATCAGAGCACCACAAATCTGGGCAGCGAGGATGCGTTTTGGGTAGGGCGGCCGTTCTTGTTCTGCCGAACCGACCGTAGGCGAGCGAAACGGATTGTTCTCGTCAGAGGTTGCGATGGTAGTTCTCTCGTTACGACGACCCTCGATACCGCCAGAACGTAAGTCATTCCGGCGACCAGCAGAGAATAACGCCGCACGAAAAACTTAGTCAACAAGTCCATGATCGTAAGAGCGGTTGCGTCTTATTAACTGGATTCGGACGGATGCTCACACTCGACTCTGTCGAAGTAGTAGTGGCGCGAGGTTTGAACGAGCAACGCGATGATCAAAATATAGAGTACCAGCGGCGGCATCTCAAAGATTGTGGGCGGACGCTGCCCCATGGCCGTCACAATGCTGTACCCCAGCATGATCACGGTCATCAAACAAGCGTATCCAAGCCCGATTCCCCATGTCAGGGCCGAGGGATAAAGGATTGCGAAGCCGATGCCCATGCTGCACAGGGCTGCCAGACCAAACCACGGTTGTCGTAGATATAGGCTGGCCATCGCGTGAATTGTCGCCGCGAACAAAAAGAACATCCAACCGAGAGCCACCATGCCAGGCATTTCGTCCTCAGACAATCGCTCACCCTGCGAAACGGGATGGACTTGTTCCAGCACACCAGGTGTTTGAAACGGATTGTCGCTTGGTGGATGCATTGCTCTTTCTTCACCAGCGGAAACCACACTTTCGACAACGCCTTTGCAAACACAGCAAATCATCACCGTCGGCGTTGATCTCATGACATTGAGGGCATTCCAACTGATGGTATTTTCGCACAGCTTGCCGACCTAATGCCAGGAAAATGAAAAGACAAATAGCTGCCTGAGCGAAACCAGACCAGATTGCCATGGGATCTTTACCCGCCAGGAAGGCCATAGCAGCGAAGCCAACCGCCATTACTCCATGGAAACAAAAGTAGAAACGAGCCACGGCCCAGGACGGCCCGCTGCGTGCGATTAGCCCTGAAGTGATAAACAGCGACAAGAGCGCCCCAACCAATAGCGTGAACTGGTTGGAAGATTGATGATCGCCAATCAAGACAAACTCACCGATCTGCAACCCGGTGAGGATGTAACCCAGGAGCATCGCCATGGCCATCGAACCAGGGATGGTCGAGAGTTCTTCCGGGGGACTATCGTCGTCTCGGCTGGGAGATGTGAACGGATTGGACTCTGGAGGATCAGACATCAACAGACCAGGTTGGCAAACTTATCGACAGGTAGCAACATTCTATCAAACGGCTATCGACCACAATTCGACAGGTTAATGACCAGATACCGACAGGTTATCGAACAGTTGTCGACTGCTTATCGACAAGTTTTGCACATGGCTAACCGGGACGAAAAAAGCCGGACCCAAACGAGTCCGGCTTTTGAATTTCGAAAGTTGAAAGGCGAACTTCGCCTGGTCGCGGCAGACTAGTCGAGGAACCCGACCAGGTCTTGGCTGCGACTTGGCTGTTGCAGCTTACGCACGGCCTTGGCTTCGATCTGGCGGATACGTTCGCGGGTCACCTTGAAGATGTGCCCAACTTCCTCCAGTGTATAGCTGTAGCCGTCACCCAAACCGTAACGCAGTTTGATGATCTCACGTTCGCGATAGCTGAGGGTCTTCAGGACGCGACCGATTCGACCACGCAGCATCTCTTGAGCAGCACCGTTGGCTGGGCTTTCTGCTTCACCATCTGGAAGCAAATCGCCGAACTGGCTGTCTTCGCTGTTACCGACCGGTCGATCCAACGAAATCGGATAGCGGCTCATGGCCAACACACGACGAGCTTCCTCGACGGTGGTGCCAGCACGACGGGCCGTTTCTTCGATCGTTGGTTCGCGACCCTTTTCCTGCAACAACTGACGTGCCACGTTGCGAACGCGGGACATCGTTTCGACCATGTGAACCGGGATACGAATCGTTCGGCTTTGGTCGGCAACCGCACGGGTGATGGCTTGGCGAATCCACCAAGTTGCGTAGGTGCAGAACTTGAAACCACGGCGGTACTCGAACTTGTCGACCGCACGCATCAGGCCGGCGTTGCCTTCCTGGATCAGGTCCAAGAAACTCAGACCACGATTACGGTACTTCTTGGCGATCGAGACGACCAAACGCAAGTTACCTTCGGACAGCTCACGCTTGGCCTGCTGATATTCCGAGTAAATCGATTTCACCATCTGGCAGCGACGGTTGAGGCTCTTCGGAGTCTCTTGCGTTGCCATCAGCAGGTTGCGGTACTCAGCCAACAGCGGAGCGCGATCTTCCATCGGCGTGTTGTTGGCTTTGTGGTCATCCAAGCGAGCCTTGAGTTCGTTCACACGACGACAGAACTCTTCGAGCACGCCGATCTTCGATTCGATTCGCTGAGTACGCAGACCCAGTTCTTCAATCAGCTTGACCACGCGTTGACGGCGATGGCCCAGACGCTTCCAAGCCGCAGCTCGCTTCTCGGCGGAAACGGACTTGCTGAGCGATGTGATGTAATCGCGGCGATTACGCTTTAACAGCTTATCGATCGTGACCAGATTCAAGGGCATACGGCCCATGATCTGTTCTTTCTCGAGGCGATCGGTGACCGAAACCTGAACGGTTCGATCGAACGGCAGTTCGCCGTCTTGGACGCGCTGAAGCACCTTGAAGGAGTCTTGAGCAACGTAATCGCACTCTAGCAACAAGCGACGGAACTTCGCTCGGGTTTGCTCGATCTTGCGAGCCAGGAAGATTTCCTGTTGGCGGGTCAACAGCGGAATCTCGCCCATTTGTGTCAGGTACATGCGGACCGGATCGTCGGACCAGGTTTCGCTGTCCTCGCTGAACTCATCGGACGAATCATCTGCCGAGTCATTCGACATATCGTCCGTATTGTTCATCATGCGGTCGTCATCGGAATCATCCATCACATCGACGGCAGCATCGTCGAAGCTCCGGGGCCGTACACGTGCATCATCATCTTCGAAATCGTCAATCAACGAATCGTACAACATATCACTCCTTCACTCGCCAAAGTGAGGCTGGTGTTCTTCTAGGTTTAACCCATGGGTGACGGGAACAAAGGTTCGTCTTCCCGCCGGTTCCACACGTTGAAAAGTGAGTACTGCTTGCGAGGAAAAACTTCGCAAGTCTACCACCCAACGCGCGAATAACTGCCGTCCTTGGATATTTGGAAAGAGATTACATTTAACAAGTCCATGCGGCCTGCTAAGTCTGCCCAACTGTGAAAGTTCTGTGCTGAGCCGGGCGAAGGTCGCTGATCGTGCGAGCTCATCGCGGCATCCAAGCATCTGACGGGCAAAGCCGGCGTGCTTTGTGACTTTGTCGTTTGGTAATCCATGCCCCTTTCCTTCAGTACCAAATCCTCTTCCTGGCACTGAGCGACGCAGCCTCTTGCAGCGTCAAAGAAAATCACTCTAACCCTTTTTAATGACCAGACTTTCAACTCCTAAAAAATCGGTCTATTTACCTAGTGTAATCAACCGGAATACCGCATTTCCATGAAGTTTGCCGCTTCTATACGACCTTGCTGTCAGGAAATCCTGGGGAAAAGCACTCTGTTAATTACCTAAATTACGCATCTTCACCAAAATTAAGTCCGCTTCACCACAACATCGATCGTTAGGGTGAAATGCATATTGATGGAGACGTCCTCGTCTGTTCCCTACTACTCGGTCCCCAAATCTCGGAGTGTCGCATCTCCATGATGCGGGGGTGACACTCACTACCTATGGCAACCAAATCTCAACTCGTGTCACGACCTATAGAATTCCGTCTACGGAGCCGCGGATGTTTCAGACCGCGGAAATAGATGTTCGTGCGAGAGATGAGGGTTTGGAGGATACGGAAGTTGTTGGCCAGAACGTATCGAGCGTCCATTCGTCGATTGAATTCACCCAATTCTAACTAGACCCTAATCAGGGTCCATACTTTCGTTAAGGAAAAGTGAGGCTTTCTAGGCCTTTTCAGCTTGCGGACAACCACAGTCTATCTCACCTTTTTCGACGTGTTGTAATTTCTTTTCCCTTAGCCTCCTTCCTAGGGGAGCATTGCCCCGATGCAACACATTCCGGTGCGGCAGGTTGCCTTTCGGCGACGCGTGTTTGCATTGGTAAACAAATCGGAATATCTCGGAAAACTTCGATGGAAACGTCCACTGATGCGAAACTGTCTCAGCTAGCATGAGCCCGCGTTTATCGATCAAATTGCGACGATTATGGTCTCAGCCCGTTCTTCCGACCGCTACGCGAATTGCGAGTCTTCGATTGCCTCGGTAGCATAAGCCGTCAGAGACGCACGATTTTCCCCATAGTTCCACACCCATCAGCTTGGAAAAACAAACCATGACGCAGCGTGAATTCGAAGGACAAGTGGTCCTCGTGACAGGTTCGAGCCAAGGTATTGGCCGATCCGCCGCCGTTGAATTTGCGAGACGGGGAGCCAATGTCGTCGTTAACTACCATTCCAACCCCGCCAAGGCCGAAGAAGTGTTGGCCGAAATTGAAAAAGTTGGCTCGGAAGGCATCGCGGTAAAATGCGATGTTTCTAACTACGAAGCGGTCGAAGCCATGGTCGCCCAAGGTGTGGAACGGTTTGGCAAGCTGGATGTGGCTGTTTCGAACGCCGTGTACAGCGATCGTGAATTCTTCTACGAAGCCGATCTAGAGGGATTTCGCCGTACGATTGAGGTGACCATGTGGGGGGCGTTTCACCTATTGCGGGCCGCTTCGCGCCAAATGATCGCCCAGAAAACGCCTGGTGCAGTCACGATTGTCAGCTCGCCCCACGCGTTCATTCCGGCACCCAAGGCAATGGCCTACAACATGTCGAAGGCGGCCATCGAGCATATGGCCAAGACCGCCGCGATTGAACTGTCGGACTTCAAGATTCGGGTAAACATCGTTCAGCCGGGTTGGACCGATACGCCGGGAGAAAGGAAGTTCGCCACGGACGATATTCTGCAGGAAGGGGGATCGAAGATTCCCGCTGGCCGCCTCGGCACTCCCGAGGAAATGGCGGAAGCAATCGCCTACATGAGCAGCCCCCGGAATACCTATACTACTGGAGCGACGTTGTTGGTCGATGGTGGTATCTCGCTCCCGTGGTGGGGCAAGACAGGTCGGGCGGCCCCCAGCTAATTTGCAGACGCCTGATCCAAACCTAAACTGGTTGGCTTCTGAACCGTGCAACTTGTTCAGGCGTAAAGATTTCCAAGAAAGGCGTCGGGGTATCGCGACTATTTGCCCCGAGCCGCGTCTGGGAGATTACACTAGAAGGTTTCAGTTGACGTCTCCATTCTGAACCACTTTTCGGCTCTACAATCGCGTCATGGCTCAAACATATTTGCTGAAGACTCCCGATGGGGAAGAGGTCCACGTCGAAACTTCGCAAGCCGGCGAAACCATCACCACGCCCAGTGGAAAGCAGGTGGAAGTTCCCACGCTGCGAGAGATGAAAAAGCTTCCACTGGTCGAGCCAGAGAAAACGACCGTTAAACGAAAGTGGTCGCTGGGTCAGTCGATTCTGTTGGTGATTGGTCTACTGATCACGTTCGTCAGCATCGGCGCGATCATCATGTTTACCGTGATCTTTCCCGCCCCAATGCAAACCGTCGAACGGGAATTGCCCGCTGAAGTGGTCAAAGTGATCGAAGGGGACATCGATAGTTGGGACTTGGACCGCATGATCGATTTCTGGGATTTCGCAACCCAGCGTGATGCCCTTGATCAATTGCGAGCCAACGGTGGCATAGATCGCTTTATGATCGACACCGCGCAAAATCGGCAGTTCAGTTTAATCGGTTCGGTGATCGGACTCTTCGCCGGAATGGTCCTGATGGTCGCTTCTTTCTTCCTGCCTGGCACCAAAGTCGAGTAGGTCACCCTCCGTGGCGAAGATGCAGCTATTGGATCTTACTCTTCCTACTCCGGAAGAGAATCTTGCGCTTGATGAAGCCTTGCTAGAGGAAGCGGAACAGGGGACCGCGCCGGTCGAGCTGATGCGGTTGTGGGAACCACAAGATCCACTGGTGGTGATCGGTCGCGCGTCGAAGTTGCGCGAAGAAGTTGATCTCGAAGCGTGCCAGACACGTGGCATCTCTGTCCTACGTCGCGCTAGTGGTGGTGCTTCCGTGGTGACCGGTCGCGGCTGTTTAATGTATGCCGTCATTCTCAGTTACGAGCTTCATCCAGAACTCGCAGCGCTTGACGCGTGTCATCGCTATGTGATGGGCCGAATTCAAACTGCGTTGGTTCGCGAAGTCCCAGAGGTCGACTTTCAAGGGACGTGCGATCTGACTCTGAATGGGCGAAAGTTCTCTGGCAACAGTCTTCGTTGCAAACGATCGCACCTGATTTACCACGGTACGCTGCTGTACGATTTCGATTTGGCACTCATCCATACGCTGCTGCGAACTCCACCACGGATGCCAGACTATCGGCAAAAGCGGCCACACGAATCGTTCGTCACCAATGTGCCGATCGCCCGCGATATCTTGCGGCGAAACCTGATCGAAGCTTGGGAAATCGGTGGCGACGTCACCGATTGGCCAGTCACAAGAACGCAAAAACTTGTTGCGGAAAAATATACAAATTCGCAATGGACATCAATGCGATAGAGAATTTGATTGGCTACGATAGGGAACCATGACGGCGCGGTTCCACTCGATTTTTGTAGCCAGTTTTGAGGACGATTGATGCGTATCTCCCTGTTGATTCTCGCCCCTCTGTTTCTCCTACCTAGTGTCGCGACTGCCGCTCAGGAAGAAACCAAGCAAGCCGAACTTCAAGTCAACATCGACGTGACCGAAGTTCCTGAATTGAAAGAATGGGGTACTCAAGCCGAGAAGCTTATTCGTGAGTGGCACCCGCAAGTCGCTGAGATGCTTTCGCAGGAGGGCTTCACCGCACCGACAACCGTGCGCGTTGTTTTCAAGAAGGACATGAACGGTGTCGCCCACACGATTGGCAACGAGATCACGATCTCAGGCAATTGGGTCAAGCAACATCCTGACGACACCGGCATGGTCATTCACGAGTTGGTCCATGTCGTTCAGTCGTATCGCCGCGGTCGTCCTTTCTGGTTGGTCGAAGGTATCGCGGACTACATTCGTTTTTATAATTACGAACCGAAGACGCGTCTTCGCGGTATCAATCCGGAGCGACAAAACTATAACGAAGGCTATCGCACCAGTGCCCAGTTCATCGCCTGGTTGGAAAATAACAACCCAGGTTTTGTGAAAAAGGCGAATGAAGCCATCCGTAAACACGAATACCAAAACGTAATGGTCCATGAGATGACCGGTAAGAACTTGGAGCAACTGTGGACCGAGTTCTGCGAATCGGCTGATTCCAAAGGCCGCAGCTAGTCAACGAAGTTTCAGCTTCGTCGGAAGAATAATCGCAAAACCACGGTTGAGTTTCCTGTCACCTGTGGTTTTGCTTTTGATGAAACCAACAACATCGATACTTGCTGTCCTACAAGACCAAGCGTCCAAGCTTTCTTCCGGTCGTGGAAAGAGGGAGTTCGCTTAGTTGTGAGACATCGATCCACTTCCAGACCCTGGGCTGGTTATCTGGACCAAGTTGTGGTTTCAACCGCCCTTTTCGATAGGTCATCTCGTGGCAGAGGAGGGTGATCCGATACTTGGTCACGCCATGTTTGATCGTTGTCAGGTGTTGCTGCAAATCGGCATCGATACCGATCGCACTGTTCAATTGATCGGGTACTGCGGAAAGGTCGGCTTGATCGCCGCTACCAGCCAAGGGAAAACGAGGAAAATCCCATAGTCCAGCCCAGCGTTCGTCTGGCCCGCATTGTCGCACTAAGACCTGGTTCTTCTTGCGGACCACTAAGGCGATCTCAGTGATAGGTATAAACTCGATCTTTTTCTTCGGTCGTGGAATCTCGTTTTGTCGACCTGAATGGTACGCCTCGCAATGAGTGCTCAGGGGGCATTGTTTGCAGTCGGGATTTTTCGGAGTGCAAACGAGACTACCTACTTCCATGAGTGCCTGATTGAAGATTCCAACCTCGCTGTCGGGAAGTATGTCTTCCGCAAATTGCCAGAGCCGTTTTTGGCTGGCTGAGGTAGTCAGCATTTCGTCCCAACCGATCAGCCGTGCGTAAAGCCGCTGGGTGTTGGCTTCAAGGATTGGCGCCCTTTGCCCGAAAGCGATCGAAGCAATCGCTCCGGCCGTATAGCGCCCGATGCCTGGTAAGCTTTGAATCTCATCGACATCGCGGGGAAACTTGCCTCCGAAGCGTTTCACGACTTCTTTCGCGGCCGCGTGTAGTTGCCGAGCTCTACGATAGTAGCCAAGGCCTTCCCACAGCCGCAGTACATCCTGTTCTTGGGCATCGGCCAAGTCTTGTATGGTCGGCATTTGCTCGGTGAAGCGGCGAAAATACTCCTTCACGGTTGCTACTTGCGTCTGCTGGAGCATGATTTCGCTGATCCAAACCCGGTAAGGATCTTGTGATTTTCGCCACGGCAGATCGCGTTGATGCTGTTTGAACCAAGCCGAAACGTGCACATGAAAAGCAGCCAGCGATCCACGAACAGGGGACGACGTATCTTGTTTCGGAGAGTTAGAACGAGATTTCTTAGCCATGGCAACTCGAGAGAAAATGCGGTTCTCGGCCGATCGTAACGGTTTCTTAGATACTGGCAACCAGTGGTTTGTGACGAGCCGATTTAACCGACGCGATTCGCTAGTTACAATGAAACTGCCACCATCCGCCGTTTTCGTTACCACCCTCGCAGGTTCGTCGTTCATGTCGTTGCGTCTTTCGCTCATATTGTCGGGATTCTTGCTGTGCTCGATCAGTCTTGTCGGGTGTTCGAGACAAGCTCCGATCCAAGAGACGATCGTCGAAGAAGAAATCGTCGAGAAACTGCTTGGTGCGCCTGATCGACTGACTTCCCTGGTTAAGCAAGTCCCTGATGCGACCTATCAATCGGTAGAGAATGGCGTTCGCCGTGCGACAGTGAAAACTCGCCTACCAGATGGTGGCATGATGACGCTCTGGGTTTATCAACCCGACCCACTGCCGAGTGGGAAACTGCCTTGTGTCTTTATCGCACCGGCTGGTACGAGGTTGGTCCATGGAAGCGAGTTGGGGAAGGGAGCCGAGGCAGAGCACATTCCTTGGGCGAAAGCCGGTTTTACAGTGGTCGCCTATGAACTCAGTGGAGATCCAGGTTCGGACAACGCCAGCAACGCACAAATGAAAACGGCAGCCGAACAGTTTCGAGGGGCCAAGTCGGGACTACTCAATGCACAAGTGGCTATGGCCTATGCAAAAGAAAAGCTTCCTTTCGTTGATTCCCGTCGCTTTTATACCGCCGGCCATAGTTCGGCTGGCACGATGTCGCTGTATGTGGCGGAGATGGATCCGCAGGTCAAAGCCTGTGTCGCCTTCATGCCGGCGGTGGATGTGCGTGCCTGGCTCGGTGTGCAAGGTTTGACCACGATTCAGCAAAACAACATCGTGCCGGAAGCTGGCGCATACGTGAGCAAGATCTCTCCTATGACCTACATGGATCGATTGAGCCAGCCGACGTTTCTGGTCTATGTTGGCAACGACGACAAAGCGATCACTGGTCCAGCCGAGAAGTTTGCAAAACAGATGCAGGATTTGGGGAAGGATATCACGGTCGTGAAGATCCCCACCGGCACGCACTACGGATCGATGATCCAGGAAGGCATTCCCCTGGCGATCGAATGGCTGAAGATGGTCGACAGCATGAACTAGCCGCTCGGACTGGATCGACTTTTCCAGCTAAGCGAACTGATTGAGGCAATTAGTCGACATCCCCCAAAAGGCGGTGTACGATAGGCCAACACATCTTTTCAACACCCGTGCCTGCGCTTCGGCACATAAAGTTCCTTGGTCAGGAACGTAAACAAAGGGAGTTACCTGTGGTGCGATCCATTCTGGGTGGGACAGCACAGATGCTGCTGCTCGTTGGTCTGTTGTCAACGATTCCCGCGCAATTCATCTACGCGGAAAATGTCAACGTTGACGTCATCGAAGGAGTCGGCGACTGGGTTGTTCAGCAGGAAACAGGGCGTGTATTTGCTTCGTTGCCGATCTGGGACGAAGTGGTCGAGTACGATCATGCCGGTAAGCAAGTGCGACGATTCTCGACTAGCAAGGCTCCATACGAACTCATCCTGAAGCACGACCTACTGATCGTCGGTTGTCGCGATGCGGTCGCACTGGATGTCTTCGATCTCAAGACCAACGAGAAGAAGGGATCGATCCAGGTTTCCGGCAAGGGGCCGTACGGTTTGTTTTGTTCTCAGGCGGCTAACAGCTATGTCTATTGTCTCAGCAATACGGGCACGGCCTGGTGGGATGGCGAGGTATTTCAATGCGACGTAAAAGCGATGAAAGTGTACCGTCAAGTCAAGACCCGAGGGTGGGGACAATCGGGGGCGCTACACGTTGCGATGAGCCGCGATGGTTGTTGGATCGTCCCAGACGCCCGAGGATCTTCATCCCCCAGTGGTGCCGATCTGATGAAGGTGAATGAAGAGGAATGCACCTTTGCTCAAGTTCGCGACTACCACGAGAGTTTTGGCAAAATTGTGGCTGGTCCTCTGAATCGGTATTGGACATTGGGGCCGAAGTTGTACTCGCTTGACATTACTCAAGAGCTTCGAAAATTCTCGGGGAGTCCAGTCGCGATTCATCCCACCAAGGATCTGGCCGCCAGTAAGACCGACACAGGTTTGGCCTTGGATCGATTTAGCGATGCCACCTCGATCGACGCTATCAAACTCAGCAAGCCACCGAAACGCGAAAAAACAGACGATCGCCAAAGTCGTTTTCGGACGGCATTCATCAACCGTTTCGATCCAACAATTGCGTTCGATTTGAAGAACGACTTGGTATTCGTTGGTGAAGAGACACGCGGTTCCTGGGTCTCGCTCAGCTCTTATTCCGACCAACTCAAACCGTTACGAATGATCGAGGCTCCGTCGGAGCTGATTGCTGAGCTGGGTAAAGAGGTTCGAATTCCGGTCTCGATTTCTAACGATTCGGCTACCACGACGATTTCGCTCGCCGGGGGCCCTGACGATGCAAAGCTCGAGAACGGAGAACTCCGCTGGCAGACTTCGCCCCAATATGTGGGCTTCAATGACTTCACGCTCGAGTTGAAAACTAAGGAAGATGGACGTGTTCTCGATTCCGCGAGGATCACTGTTCAAGTTACGACTCCAAAGCTGGAGTTCGGCTTCCATATTAAATCGATGGAGCTTTCTCCCAATGGAAAGTATCTGGTTGTTTGGGGGCCTGCACCAGGACAAGAGGATCGTCACCCGGCTCATTCAGGCCCCGACGAGGTTGCGGTTGTCGACATATTGGCGCGAAAGATTGTCGGGCAGAAGAATTTCCCTCAAGGGATCCGCTTCGTGACACTCAGCAACGAGCATGTCTTTGTCGCGCCGATGTCTGGCAGTTTGGTCTATCGTTTGAATCGATCCCTGGAAGGAGACGATAGGACCTTCCTTAAGAATCAGCCAATTCAATTGATGGTTCTCGGCGACGATCGTTTATTGGTCGTAGGAGAACGATTCACAAGTGTCTTCCATACGGAAACTTTGAAGACGATTCCCGGACCATGGGACTCGCAGCAAGATTTCGCGAATCGAATTCGCTTACTCGACTACGGTCGCGTGCAACTGGCGAACCGAACGATCGATCCCGTATCAGGAAATGTCGTGGAAGTCACTTCCACGACAAGTTTACCCAAGGTTGGATCGACTCGGAATGTTCGGCAGAATTATCCCCACTTCGGCGAAGAAATCGTGAAGCGTTGGGGGCGGGCTTTAAACAAGATGCAGTTGCTCAATTATTTGGGTAGTCGCATTGCTACGTTGCCTGGCTCAGGGATTCTCTCCACCCAATGGCCCATGGTGATCGTGACGACCCAGACAAAGGAGATGAGCACCACGACGACTTATTTGAAATTTTTGAGCGTCGTCGATGGTCATGTGGTTCACTCTGCCACGATTGACGTTTCCATAAACGACCCTCGGCAGAGCACACCAAACTACTATGGAGCGAACGTGCAATTGGTGGAGGCTGGCAACGAAGTCATTTGCGCCAATGGCAAGGAATTAATCTTCGCTGCCATCCCCCTCAACGTGGTAGGTGAAATTGCGATCCCCACGTTCTTCCCACCTCAGCCAATTCACGTGGCAAGAGCTGGCGAGAAGCTCCAATTCAAGTTGGAATTCAAAGGCAAGATCAAAGGAACCACGTTTAGTTTGATGGACGAAAATCCTTCGTTGTCGATCGATTCGCATACTGGCGAGGTCACGCTCGATACCGAGGCAATTTGGAAAACCTACACCCAGGCACAATCCGGCGGGCCGTCGAGTTTACGTTTCGGTGCCAGGGGCACAACCTCGATTCCTTTCCCGGAATTCAAGGACAATACCCAGGCCTTCCAAGCGTTGACCGGTAAGGAGCTTGCTGCGGACCAGCTTGCGGTGCAAGTTCCTATTTCGGTTGCCTTACAAGATGAAGAGAACCAATCCGATCAAACCACGTTCAACGTACTTGTGGTCGGTTCTCGCACGGAGTTAGAAAAGGCCATCGCCGATAAGAAAGAGGAACAGCAAAAGCAATTGGCAGAAATGCGGGAGAAAGCACGCGAGGCTCAGATGGCAGCCGAAGCGGCTCAAGCAGCGAAAGAGAAACTCCGTCCAGCAGAGCCTGGGATCGGACAGCGTCTAGAGTCGCTTGAAAACAGGTTGAACAGGATGGAAGCCGCGTTGGATACCATCCTCCGCCGACTCGACAAGCTCTCCAAGCAGGAGGAAAATTAAAAACGTCGCCCCAGCTATTCTCCTGGAACAGGCTGACCGTCGTCGCGGATCATCATCCGTTGCAAAACACCCATTTCAGCCGAGTGCGGGTCGGCGGTCCAATGCGAGTCGATATTATCGGAAAGAAATTTGACCGAACCGTCAACCATTAAGACGTTCACGCCACCGGGATGAAAGCTGGAGAAGCCCTCACCGCATTCGGTATCGCTATCCCAAGGAGGTGCGTTGATATTCGGCTTGGCCCCGGCAACCACGCTCCAGATCGAAGGCCCTCCATCATGGCTCATCGGATTGGGAACGCCCGGCCAACTTCCAGCCCGGCACTTTGTGAGATCACGTTCACCCACCATGATGGTAAAGGACTGTCCATCGGTAACTTGATCGATGGTGATGTGCGAGTTACCAAAGAAAATCCCGGTGTTTGGTTTTGCGCCCGCGACGTCATGCAGATTACCGACGTTCCCAACGTAAGTCGAAAGCCCAAATGCCACGGGTTTGTCATTATGAACCCAGCGACGATCTGGATGGTTTTCGCCCTCGAATGCATAGATGTCATCCGCGGGGCAGAGATACTGTGACATAACCGCTTCAATCAACTCAAGTCGCTGATCGTTTTGTACGAGGACTCCTCCCAGCGTTTCATCGAGTGCGTCTGCTGTGGGATATATCGAATCGGTAACGGTCAGCACTTTCGCGGGCCAACCCCAACTTGGTTGAGGGGGATCTTCATCCGCAGCGACATCCCATCCGGACGGGAACGATCCATGAACACCGTAATAGGCATCCATGTTCAATGCGAGATCCTTGAGGTTGAATTCGCACTGGGTCCGTCTGGCATTGTCTCGCGAATATAGCAAGAACATCACCAGCGGTCCTCCGATCACGCAACTTAGTAGCAGAGCGATACCGAGAACAAACGCAATCACCCAGGGTGTTCGACTGCGATCAAATTGAGCGTTGGCTTGGTCGAGTGATTCTTCCACGTGTGAGTCAGAGGCGTCGATCATGGGGCGGGTAATTTAAAGGTATCGGGGCCGAGAGATGAAGGTCGTCCACGGCCATTTAATCAGTTTCCCGCGAAGAACGCCATTGCCGGGACTAACACACCAAGGACTGCCAGCAGACCTAGGCTGACAAGAACGAGTGCTAGCCATGGAACGTTCTTCGGTGGTGAGGTCGCTGCTGGGTCGGACTGGGGGTATCCACGATCCATTTCTTGCTGCTTGGACATTGTTCTCTCCTTCTGGTCATTCATCGCGCGATCCGCGACGTAAAACGGACTTCCTGGAAGAGAATCCAGGTAAGAATAGGAGAGTGCAAACGAAATGCCGAGAAATGCATTCGGTAGAAAGAGGGAGGGAGACGAAGTGAACGTTGCCTCGGGGCAGTGAGACAAACGCGATGCCTCGCCTCCCATCCCAATTTCCATCAATGCTTATCGCCATTAGAAGGCGGATTGATCGCAAATTGCACGAATACCGATACTGATTATAGCGAAATGCTTGGGATCTCAGTTAGCCCACGCTCTCACAAAAAGCGCAACCGGCGAGATTTTGCGGTAATTCCGCATTACTTTTTTGTAGGCATTTGGCGCTGGCAATCTGTTGAGGTTTCGGTTCCATAAGACCATTGTTGATGACTATTCACCTGCCCTTATGGTCCTGTACTTCTAAAATACAGATAGCCCCGGAATTCTGTCTCAAACAACTGCGAGGGAGTCGATCAGGATGAACCAAAATTCCGCTACGCAAAGTGTTCCTGCACCTCAAATGGTCACCGGCGTTTCCATTGGGCAGTATCTGATCCGTCGCCTGCAGGAATACGGATTGAAGGACATCTTCGGCATCCCTGGCGACTACATTTTGACATTCTACAGCATGCTCGAAAAAAGTCCCATTAATGTCGTTGGCTGCACGCGCGAAGATTGTGCTGGCTTCGCTGCGGACGCTTACGCTCGAGTGAACGGTCTCGGTGCGGTTTGCGTCACTTACTGCGTTGGGGGACTGAGCATTTGTAATAGCATCGCCGGCGCATACGCCGAGAAATCGCCAGTCGTTATCCTGACGGGTTCGCCAGGCCTACGAGAGCGGGGAAACAATCCGCTGCTACACCACATGGTACGCGACTTCAGCACGCAGAAGGATGTCTTTGAGAAGCTTTGCATCGCCGGCGCCGAGTTGTCCGATCCGATCAGCGCCTTCCGAGAGATTGACCGCGTGCTCGATGCGGTCGTTCGATTTAAGCGGCCAGGCTACATCGAACTGCCGCGCGATATGGTCAATGTGGTCCCACATATCAGCCATGTATTTCCAACGGAGGTCTCGGCGAGTGATCCTCAAGTTCTGTCCGAAGCGGTCAGTGAAGCGCGACATTTGATCGAAAAGGCGGAGAAGCCAATCATTCTCGCCGGTGTCGAAATGCATCGCTTTCACCTTCAGGATGAGCTACTCGCCCTGGCCGAGCATACACAGATTCCGGTCGCAGCGACAATGCTGGGCAAAAGTGTCCTTCGCGAAACGCATCCCTTGTACGTCGGCCTTTATGAAGGCGCCCTGGGTCGCGAACAAGTGACACAATTCGTGGAAGAGAGCGATCTGGTGCTGTTGTTGGGGACGTTCATGACCGACATCAATCTGGGCGTCTTCACGGCGAATCTCGATCCAGGTAAGTGCATCTACGCAACCAGCGAACAGCTTAGGCTTAAGCATCATCACTATCATGGGGTGACGCTCCCTGACTTTGTTCGAGAACTCGCGCAACAGAAAATTGCTGCCCCGGTTCGTCCACTGCCAGAAGGCATTCGAATGGGCATGTCGCCAGTCGGAGAGGTGACCGATCAGCCGATTACCACGCAGCGGATGATGCAGATGATTAATCCACTGCTCGACGATGAAACCATTGTCGTCGCTGACATCGGCGACTCGCTCTTCGCGGCAACGGAATTGGTCACGCGTGGTCGGAGCGAATTTTTGAGTCCCGCCTACTACACATCGATGGGCTTTGCGGTTCCGGCCACACTCGGCGCTCAAACGGCCAGGCGTGATGCGCGTATCTTGGCGGTCATTGGAGATGGAGCGTTTCAGATGACAGGCATGGAACTATCGACCATCATTCGCCATGGCTACGATCCTGTTATCATCGTGTTGGATAACCATGGCTATGGTACCGAACGTTGGCTACATGCGGGGGATTGGAAGTACAACGAAATCCATCCCTGGGCTTACAGCAAACTGCCCGAGTTTCTACGGGGTGGGACCGGATACGAGGTGAGTACCGAGAAAGAGTTTTACGCCGCACTCCATAAGGCCTGGGACGATCGTGAAGGAATGAGCATCATTCATGTTCACCTGCCGGAAAACGACGCCAGCCCGACACTTCACCGCTTGGGGCAACGACTAGGTGCGCGCGTTTAAAGGGTCGTGAATCTGGTTAGCTCTTGAGTTGAGCGTGACGAAACAAGATCGCGTCACGGTAGCTCTCAACAAATTCTCTCGCTTTAGTAATCAGCGGTAGAACATCCCAATTGAATTCCGCCTCGGCGCGCTCTTGGCACTCGTCAAGAAGTTGCAACATCTCCGGAACCAACTTGGTCAAGTCAACTCTTTCGCTATCCGTCACTTTGTTGGGATTGGTCAGCCATGAATCCATTACCAAGTTGAAGGAAATGTACATGTAGGCAAACTCCGAAAAAGTCCATCGACGACCAGTGGCACGAGAATTCCAGGATTGATCGATGGGCTTGTTACGAAGGTCGGAACAGGCTATCTCTCGACCAACGCAAACATCGCGAGCCTAGCTGTGAACGAATAGTGCGACAATCGCTGGGTGATCGGAATCGTACCGATCGAAGAGCGGAAAATTCGCGGGATCAATATTCGGACGTTTCAATCTGTTACGAGCCATGATGAGATTTCGTTATTGATTCGTCGATTAAACGAAGTAATTCTCTGATGGGTGTGTATTGCATCAAATTCGTAATGAGGGTTTGTTCACGTTTTGACTTCTTTCACCGATCGATCGTACGCTTGTTAAATACCTTGCGGAAGACAGCTGAGTCAACGAGAGAGGACTCATTCTCGAATGATTCCTGCGATCGCGAATACCATGCGAATTAGCTATCCGTTAAATCGAAATCAGAAAGAGAGAAATCTCATGCCAGGTTTGTTGCTGAAAGCACTGAAAACACCCTTGGAACTTTCCGACTATGATCTTGGCGCGCTTAAGCCGGGATATGCCAAGGTGGCCCTCAAAGCGGCTGCTCTGAATCACCGTGACTATTGGATCACTCAGGGGCTTTATCCGGGGATCGAGTTGCCGAAGGTGCTTGGTTCCGATGGGGCAGGGGTCGTGGTTCAAGTGGGACAATCGGCTGATGAAACCTGGCTTGATCAAGAGGTTATCATTAACCCTGGCTGGGATTGGGGGACGACCGAGGCAGCACAAGCGGCCGACTTCACAATTCTGGGTATGCCGCACAACGGAACGTTCAGCTCGCATATTCATGTCCCCGTCGAGACCCTGCGCGCTAAGCCAAAACATTTGAGCTGGGAAGAAGCGGCCGCGTTGCCGTTGGCTGGTGTCACCGCGTTTCGTGCTACGATGTCGCAAGGACAGTTGCGACCAGGAGAAAAAGTCTTGGTTAGCGGAATTGGAGGCGGCGTGGCGACGTTGGCTCTTCAGTTTTCTGTCGCGGTTGGTGCAGACGTCGCCGTAACATCTTCGAGTGAAGCGAAGTTGGCCCGTGCGAAAGAACTCGGCGCGACGGCGGGCTTCAACTACCGCGAAGAAGGCTGGACAGCCAAGGCGGCCGAGTCCTTTGGATCCCCCAACCTGATCATCGATAGCGCGGCAGGGAAGGGGTATGCCAACCTGGTCGAACTGGCGGCACCAGGTGGTCGCATTGTGAATTACGGTGCCACGACCGGGCCACCGGAGAAGCTTGATATGTTCAAGTTATTCTGGAAGCAATTGAAACTGATCGGATCGACGATGGGATCGCCTGCCGATTTTCGAGGAATGTTGGACCTCGTTGACAAGCATGAGATTCGGCCGGTAATCGATCAGGTGTACAGCCTCGCCCAAGGAAATGAGGCGCTCGCCCGCATGGAGCAAGGAGAGCAGTTCGGCAAGATTGTTTTGCGGATATGACCGAGCAGATGATGCCCGTCATTGACTTATGCATATAAGCATATACACTTCCAGGCAATGAACGTGGAAATGGAACAGCTCGCGCTTGTCGCCCAGGCTCTTTCCGAGCCGGTGAGGCTTCGTATTCTGGCGCTGTTGCCGGCTGAGATCAAATGCGAAGAGATGTACAACGTTTCGGAGTTGGCCGAAGAGTTGGGCATATCGCAGCCGGTTGTCTCGCGGCATTTGGCCATGCTAAAACGCTCTGGCTTGGTGACCTGCGAGCGGATGTGTCAGAGCGTCTACTACGCCATCGATCGGCAGAAAGCGGCCCAGTCGGTTGCTGAGTTCGCTCGATTACTCCAAACGGACGAGTAGTACCAGTCCGCGTGGTTCTTCAATCGTTGCGATTCAATCCCTCAGGAGATACTTCATGCAAATGCGTAACCTTGGATCCTCTGGAATTCCCGCCTCTGTCGTTGCTTTCGGTGCTTGGGCAATCGGTGGCTGGACTTGGGGGGGGGCGGACGAGAAGGAATCGATCGCGGCGATTCATGCCTTTCTCGATGCAGGCGGCAACTTGATCGACACTGCGCCGATGTACGGTTTCGGTGTGAGCGAAGAAGTAGTCGGCAAGGCAATTGCAGACCGTCGTGACAAAGTGGTTCTCGCAACCAAATGCAGTATGCGTTGGGACTTGAACGACGAGCAAAAGAGGCGAGCTACTAAGCGGTTTTCAACCACCAAAGATAACGTCGACTGGACGGGCGAAAAGACGGATGACAGCTTCGATGTTTACATTTACAGCGGCAAGGATGGCATTCGAGAAGAAGTCGAGCGAAGCCTCAAACGGCTGAAAACCGACGTGATCGATCTCTATCAAACGCACTGGCAGATGGACGACACACCAATTCAAGAGCGGATGGAAACGCTGATGGAATTGAAGAAGGAAGGAAAGATCCGTGCCATCGGTGTCTGTAATGCCACGCAGGAAGAGATGAACGCCTACCGACAGTTTGGTCAGTTGGATACCGATCAAGAAAAGTACTCGATGCTGGATCGAGATTTGGAATCAACCAATTTAGCCTACTGCGACAAAGAGAACCTGGCATTCCTCGCCTATAGTCCTCTGAGCCAAGGTTTGCTGACTGGAAAGATCACCGCCGACCGCAAGTACGATGAAGGGGATCAACGGAACTTCAAAGATCGCTTCAAGCCCGATAACGTGAAGAAGGTTCAAGCGATGCTCGACCCGATGCGGCCGATTGCTGAGAAGCACGATGCCACGTTAGCCCAGGTGACGATGGCCTGGACTTTGGCGCAAACCGGCTGCTCGCATGTCCTGTGTGGTGCTCGCACTCCACAGCAAGCAGTCGACAACGCCAAGGCAGGTAGCATCGAACTGTCCGCAGACGAGTTGGCTACCATTTCTCAGGCAGTGGAAGGCTACGAAGGCGTTTAATCGATTCCGCTGAAATTCTACAAATTCGCAGTTATGGAAAGTGGCGTTTTGTCGGGCCCAAAATGGCAAAACGCCACCAATTCCTTCTTCATTTGACCGCCTCTAAACCGCTCTATGTCACACGATGATGGTGTCGACAGAATGGAGATTTGGTCTGTCTCTCCAGGTTGTTTCTGCATTAAGTCGGTCAAGGCTAGAAACCACCCTTACAGGTGGTCATTGTAAATGGCTAGCACCCTTTAGAGTGACAATCTAAGATACAAGAAATGCGCGAAAACCTACATTAGGGCGCGATATTTCACGGGAAATTACTTTAAAGGCGGTCTTTTTGTCGTAATTTTCAATGAAATGGAAATCAATTTCGTTGTGCGAAAATCGGAAAGTGTGTTTAATCCTGATGTGAAATAACAAAGGGATTGATTCTTGTTTCGTTCTGAGAGTGTTTTCTCCTAGCCTCTCGCTCCGAATTTTTGCTCTAAATTCGGGCGATCCTTTCGAAGCGATCCGGTGTTAATTCACGTTACGCGATTCCGACAGCCGGTACGCTCGATTCGCGAGCGGAGGTTATCGGAATTCGTGCGCGCTTTTCCCATCTTTTCATCCTTTCGTCTTCTGGAGCATCGCATGATGTTACCGCGCCTGTCTCGTTCTCGGTATGGTTTCACGCTGGTGGAACTGTTGGTCGTTATCGCGATCATTGGTGTCTTGATCGCCCTATTGTTGCCTGCGGTCCAGCAAGCTCGTGAAGCCGCTCGACGTAATTCGTGCAGCAACCAAATGAAACAAATTGGTTTGGCTTTGCACAATTATCACGACACCTATAAGTCGTTCCCGTATGGTTCGGTTCACTTCACGGCCCAGTCCAACCCGGTAGGTTGGCACTACGCTATTTTGCCGTTCATCGAACAGAACGCTTTGTACGAACAAGGTGATCCATCGATCGCTTACAACAGCGGCGTCAATGCTCCAATGCGAGAAATGCGGATGGAGGCTTACCTCTGCCCAAGTTCCAGCAGCAAGGCAGAAAAGGCGGATGATAATACCGCCCACTTCACGACCCATTACTACGGAATCATGGGCCCAACGGGTACCAATCCGCAGTCTGGTACCAATTACAAAGAAAACACCAACGGCAGCCACGGTGGATTTTCGCAGGAAGGTATCTTCTACTTTAACGAACGTCGTACGTTTGCTGACCTCTTGGACGGTACCAGCAACACGTTCATGGTTGGCGAAATCTCGTGGGCCGAACGTAACGGCAACTCGACTCGTTATCGCCCATGGAACCGTGGTGGTCAGTTGAATCAGTTCATGGCCCCGTGCAAGAACGTTGCGAACCCAATCAACTCGGACTATACCGCGCTGTTCAACGACATGAGCTACGGCAGCAATCACCCAGGTGGCTGCCAGTTCGTCATGGGTGATGCCTCGGTTCACTTCGTTCCAGAAGTGGTCGACTACAACATCTACCTGTCGACGGCAAGCACATCGGGAAGCGAAACGAAGACGATCCAAAACCAGTAACGTCTTCGCAGCAGATTCAGAAAGGACGATCTCTTCTCATGAAGTTTTATTCGACATTGATGGGTACCTTGCTGGTTGCTTGCCTGTTGGCAACAACCGGATGTGGTGAAAAGGCTCCGGAAGGCTATTCCGTCTCGGGAACCGTTTCCCACAAGGGCAGTCCCGTCTCCCGGGGAACGATCATGTTCGCTCCGGATGCTTCCGCAGGGAACTCTGGTCCGGCAATGATGTACCAAATCGTCGACGGAAAATACCAGGAAAACCCGGAGGACCCGAAACGTCACAAGGGTGGCGCGTATCAAGTCCGCATCAATGGATTCGATGGCAACGCCGATCCTGGTGCCGAACTGCCGATGGGCAAACCGTTGTTCAAGGAATACACGACCAAGGTCGAGCTTCCGACTTCGGATGCGCCCAACACGGACTTTGAGATAAAGAAGTAAACTCCAAGGGTATCGAGTCGATTCCCTGATATTGAGGGATGGTTCCGAGTGCTTTCTGCGATGACTCTAGTCAAGTCATCTCAGGCACCTGGGGCCGTCCCTCAATTCTTTTCTTGGATGTGCATGGCTCTAACTTTTGACTTCGCCAAAGGGGGAGGCAATCACCACGATATACCCGTCCAGGTCGCGAACCCAAATCTCACGATGTTGTGCGTTCGGATTCACCAACGGACCATCGACGATGTCGGCCGACATCGCCCTGGCTCGCTCGACGGTGGCATCAAATTCGTCCGTTTCAAACCATAACAGCGATCCATTTCCATATGGCTTTTTCTGGGGATCGCCCATATGCGGATGTTCGTGGGCTTCCCAACGATGTAGCTGCAGGATGAGCACCTGTTGATTTGTAACGATCATCTCGTACTCATCTCCGCCGTGCCCACTTTGGCAGCCCATTATTTGTTGATACCAGCGACTACTCGCTTCAACGTCATGGACTGCGATCATTGGTTGCGGACGCATGAAGATAACCTGGTGGATGGAACAAATAAAATGCAGACATTCATGAATTTCGTTAGGCTAGCAAGTTGTCACTTGATCTCAAGGAGAAAGTTGATGACTGAAAGGGCGTTACTCTATGCGTTTTCGTTATGGCTGGCGGTTACTGCGATCGCGTTTCCGACAATGGCCGACGAATACCAACTTGCCGATCGCTTTCAAATCCCTTCGCAAGGGCATATGAAGATTCATCACGGCTTATCGCAAGAGTTCCGTACAAAGCCAATTCAATCGGAAGCTGACCTACTTGCGTTGCACCGGCAAATCGCCAACGTTCCATTTGATAAAGAAGCGATCACTTCCTGGGAATTTCTTGAACAAGCGGGAATGAAGCGAATCGAACCAATTGCTGGCTCCAATCCCCTCGATTCGAAGCGCTTAAGTGTGTGGCGGGTTGCGACGATTGACTTCGATCGGGAACGATTTGCCCAGCGTGAAGGGTTCGATCAATTTGAAATCGTTCAGGTCGAAACGCCCGTGTCGAATGTCAACGTCTCGCGTCATCCGATGAATACGCAAATCAACCATTCCAATCCCTTGCGGAAAACGGTCGTCCGTCGATTCGACGTGGACCAAGTTCTTTCACGTTCAGCAAGGTTGCTGGACGAACCATTTGATGTTGATATGCGCCACGGAAGACAACTGATTGAGTTTTCGCTTGAGAAGGTATTTTGGAAGTTAGCAGCGCACCCCGATCGCGATTTGATTGAGGCACGTCTGTCGGAATCAAAGAATCGACGTGGTATCTTCAACTTCACCTTGCATTGGTATCACCAACCACCTGCCAGTAAAAATGGAATGTGGATACCGAAACTAACTGCCCGATTTTCACGGACTAAGACGCCCGTGTACCCTGGCGACAAAGCAACGTATCGGGTCGAAGCCTATATTATCGAGGAAGCCGACTTCGACAAGGAAGTCAACGCCGATGCGTTCCTGGTACCGATCCACCGTGGTGAGACTTACGTCCACACCGATGGTAGCAATCGTGATGTGATGCGCGTACCAAGTTACGTAAAAGACATCGCCAATTCGTCTCCGGGCACGGTGATCGAGAGGATGAAGATCGAGGCGGAGAATCAACGTAACGGACGATTTTAGAAGGAAATCACGTATGACGTGGCGAATTCAAAGTATTGCCCTCTTGATGTTTTTGTTTATCTCACAAGTTCATGCAGAGGACAAAACGCTGGGGAATCGGTTTATGGTACCGAAGCAAGGACACGTCGAGTTTCAGCACTGCTTCAATTGTGAAGTTAAAGGGCTGAAACTTGAAAACAAGGAGGATGTTCTTACGTTACACGAACGGATTGCCAAAATTCCTTTTAACGAAGAGGTAATTACTTCGTTCAAGTTTCTCGAGAAGCTGGGACTGGAAAAGCTTAAACAAGTTCCGCCTCCGCCAAGGCCTGGGGCAAGGGGACGAGTACATCACTTACCTGACTGGCGATCCGTTACAGTTGATTTCGACGAAGAACGCTTTGTTCGACGTGAGAAAGCTTCCACATTTCAGTTCTCATACGCTAAATCGCTCTTGTCGGAAGTTCTATTAAGCCGCGTTCCCTTCAACACTCAGGTCGAGCACTTCGAACCAGGGGGAAGCCATTTTCATAATTCCGTCGTGCGAGAACTCTTTTCGCGTTCCACGATATACGACGAAGTCACATACACAACGGAATGGGACCGCGGAAAGGAAGTATGCTTGGCAAATGTCGGTCGCGGGACAGCAGTTTTTTACTCCGAGCAAGATAAAGACTTGATCGATGCTAAGACCTCGATCGTGGGTGGCCAGATCTTGGATACATCACTCCACTTCTATCATCGAAAGCCCGTCGTAGAAGACGGGATCTGGTTGCCCCGCTTGAGCCTCCGAATCCATCGAAAATCGAAAGACACTTTTCGAATGTCGCTATTTATCATCGGCCACGTCGAACTGGCTAAGCCGGTCGATCCCGAAGCACTCAAAGTCCCGATCCAAGTTGGAGCTGTCTACATTTGGGGAAATAACAATACCCCATATCTCGCCAAAATGCCGATCGCCTTGGATGATCTGCTCGATAAAACCCCCGGGGTAACGCGCGTTCTCATCGAAGAAGCAACAGAGGAAGACTAGTTCGTGGCAAGGACGCGACAAGACGTCAAACGCCCCCGATTTGACCCACCCATTCTAGTCGAGGATACTACATTTCTACTCCCAACCCTAGCCCCTTCATCTTGTCAGGAATGCCCATGCGTTTGGTTGCCTGGTCGGTTCTGTTTAGTTGTATTCTGTCCGCTAATGCGTTGGCCGCCGATAAGAAGCCGAACGTGATCTTCATCTTGGCGGACGATCAAGGTTCGGTGGATGCTGGCTGCTACGGAAGTGAAGATCTCCACACGCCGCACATGGATTCGCTGGCGGTCAATGGAGTGCGTTTCACGCAGTTCTATTCCGCAGCTCCCGTTTGTTCTCCTTCGCGAGCCGGGGCGTTGACAGGACGTTGGCCAGTTAGGGCAGGCGTGCCAAGCAATTGCTCTTCCGAAAAGGGAGGCGGTGGTGCGATGCCTAATTCCGAAATCACCATGGCCGAGATGTTCAAGGCCGCCGGCTATACGACCGCTCATATTGGCAAGTGGCACATCGGCTATACGGAAGAAACCATGCCGTTAGCCCAAGGATTTGATTATTCCATCGGGCACATGGGTGGCTGCATCGACAACTATTCGCACTTCTTCTACTGGAACGGACCCAATCGACACGACTTGTGGCGGAATGGGAAAGAGGTTTACGAGAGCGGAAATTACTTTCCTCAATTAATGGCCGACGAAGCGTGTTCGTTCATCGAAGAGAATCAAGATGAGCCGTTTTTCATCTACTATGCCATGAATACGCCTCATTATCCTTACCAGGGCGAGGCAAAATGGCTTGAGCATTTCAAGAACGTGAAGTACCCACGCAATCTATACGCGGCGTTCATCGCTTCGCAGGATGAACGCGTTGGTCAACTGTTGGCAACGCTCGACAAATTAGAGCTTCGCAACGATACGATCGTGATCTATCAATCCGATAACGGCTACTCCACCGAAGTCCGCGCCCACAACGGTGGTGGTAACTCGGGGCCATATCGTGGTGCCAAGTTCAGCATGTTTGAAGGTGGAATTCGCTTGCCTGGCATCATCAGTTGGCCAGGTCATTTGCCAGAGGGGGAAGTACGTGATCAGATGGCACACGCTTGCGACTGGCTTCCGACTTTGGCCGAACTGACTGGCGTGAAGCTGCCTGAGACGCACTTGGATGGTCGCAGCCAAGTCGCCGTGATTAAGGATGGTGACACCAGAAGTCCGCACAGCGAGCATCCTTTGCACTGGCAAGTTGGTAAGGGGAATGGAGCGGCTTGGGCAGTCCGGGACGGTGATTGGAAACTGATTGCCAACACCCGTGATACGGAAGAAACCGGTAAGAATCAGAACTACAAGCTATTCCTGGCCAACATCGCGAAAGATCCCGGCGAGACGACGAATCTAGCAGATCAGCATCCAGAGGTCGTGGCCCGGCTGTCCAAGCTTCACGAGCAAGAGTTCCCCAACTGATTGCTTTCCCCTCGCAACCCCTCATATCGCCCTCCTCCAGAACTGAGATCCCACCATGCGCGCCCTCCTGACCCTCTTTGTTATTCTACCGTTCGCTGCGACGACGCTAGCTGCCGATGCACAACGACCTAATTTCTTAATTATCTATGCGGATGATCTAGGTTACGGCGATGTCTCGGCCTATCGCGATGCCGATATTCAATCGCCCAATATCGATAAGATTGCTTCCGATGGGATCAAGTTCACCAGCATGCGTGCCAATTGCACCGTTTGTTCGCCATCGCGGGCTGCCCTGCTGACCGGGAGATACCCTGACTTGGTCGGTGTGCCGGGAGTGATTCGCACGAAGACAGAGAACTCTTGGGGGTTTCTCAAGCCAGGCGTTCCTACCTTGGCCGATGAGTTGAAAAAGGTAGGCTACCACACGGCCATCGTAGGCAAGTGGCACCTTGGGCTGGAGTCGCCAAATACACCCAACGAGCGCGGGTTCGATTTCTTCCACGGCTTTCTTGGCGATATGATGGACAGCTATACCACCCATCGTCGAGAAGGTCACAACTACATGCGGTTTAACGACAAAGAGGTTGACCCGGAAGGCCATGCGACCGATATCTTCGCTCAATGGGCGCATCAATATATCTGTACGCGAACGACGAAAAGGGACCAGCCGTTCTTTCTCTACCTTGCTTTTAACGCGCCTCATTTTCCGATCGAGCCACCACAAGCGTACCTCGATAAGGTCAAGCAAGCGCACCCTGACATGGACGAGAAACGCGCGAAGAACGTTGCTTTCGTTCACCACTTGGACGACGCGGTGGGTAAGGTCTTAGCTTCGCTGGAAACTTTCGGATTCGCGGATAACACCGTGGTTTATTTCGGTAGTGACAATGGTGGTTCGCTACCACACGCTCAGAATAACGATCCGTGGCGTGATGGAAAGCAAAGTCACTACGACGGCGGTTTGAAGGTTCCGTTCTGTGTTCGTTGGCCAGGGCACATTGAGCCAGGTCAGACGAGTGACTATGAAGGACTAAATTTTGACATCTTTCCCACATTTCTAGAACTGGCCGGTGCAAAGCCCGCAGACGACTTGAATGCCGTGAGCTTGGTTCCCATCCTGGAAGGCGAGTCGATGCCTGCTGGCCCGCGCGATCTGTACTTTGTGCGGCGTGAAGGAGGCATGCGTTACGGAGGTAAGTCTTATCAAGCGATCGTTCGCGATGGCTGGAAACTAATGCAGAACGATCCGTATCTTCCACTAGAACTTTATAATTTGAAGGACGATCCAAGCGAACAAAACGACTTGGCCAAGTCCGAACGGCAGAAGTTCCGCCAACTGCAACAGGCCATGCAGAAGCAAATCCAGGCTGCGGGAAGTGTGCTATGGCAAGCTTCCCACCAGTAATCAAGTTGGGACTCGCTTTGCCAATTCGACTGACTTACGATAACAGAAAGATGTGCCTCGCAGATAAACAGAGGCACTTTTCCTGTTTTCTCCTTGGTTAGTCGAACATAGTTATGAAACAGATTATCTCGTCTTTGCTACTCGTCGGTCTCGCTGCTTCCGCGCTCTTTTCTGCCGAACGAAAGCCACTGAAGGATGTTGATCTGACGGCATTATCGCAAGACATTCAGACCATTCATCAAGGACCACTGGAAGATGGGACTAACTTCGTGGCGATTGCTTTGTGGTTGCCTCAGGAGTATTGGCAGACGGTCATGGATAAAAACGCGGCGCTTCCCGCGGCCAACAAAGCCAAGCTGTTGGAAACGATGAAAGGGGTCACAATGCTGGCCTTGGTTCAAGGAGACGTCACTCCGCTTGGCCGCTTCGATTTCTACCAGCGAGACGAGATCGAGAAGAAGCTGGAGATCTCGGTGATCGCCACCGACGGCAAACGACGCGACCTAAAGCCAATGAAGGAGATCAGCGGCGAATTGCAAGGCGTGCTGGCCGTTTTCAAACCGGTTATGGCAGCGGCTATGGGGAACATGGGTCGAAGCATGGAGATCTTCGTGCTCGATAACACAAACGAAGATGGCTCGAGGATTCTCGATTCGTACGAGCCAGGCCAAATCGATATTCGCATGGTGCGTCGCGATGGTAGCACCATGGACAGCACGATCGAACTTCCACTGAACGCGCTGTATGTCCCGCGCAAATGCCCAAACGGCAAAGACGCCCATATCTCGTGGAAGTTCTGCCCTTGGACCGGTGTGCCGCTGGAAGACTAGCGGGCCTTCAAGAAATGCAACAAGTCTCGATCAAGGTAAATCGAGACTTGTTCTACGGTTGATGATCGCTGACGATACTTACTTCACTGTCAGAACTTCAGGATCTTCTAGCACGAGATAGTGCCCGTGGTCTGCGGTCAGGATAAGGCAGGTATCATCCCAGCCACCGTGCTCTTCGATCCATTTGGTCACACTGTGGAATGCTTGATCGCCGCTGAGAACGGCGCCGATCGAATTGTCGATGTTATTCGAATGATTCGCCCAGTCGACATCGCCCGCTTCGATCATTAGCCACCAAGGCTTTCCTTTGGCTTCCAATGTATCGAGCGCGGCTAAGCTCATGTCGCTAAGAGTGACATTCTCGCTGATGTCCGCTTCGGTGTACTTCTCGACTTTGCTGGGCCGTGAACCGACAGGATTGAAATCACCATTGGCCGTTTGGAAGGGAAGATGCCCACCTTTCACGCCAAAGAAACCGAACAAGCGTTTCTCTTCCGCGATCGCTTTCGCCTTAGCTTCTTCGAGGACTTCCGGTCCTTTACGGCCAGAAGTTCTCTCGGCGACGACGTATGGGCCGCCGTTGGCCAAGTTAATTTTTTCCATGTCTTCCTGAGTGAGATAAGGATTACCAGGTACGAAATTCTCGCCTTGGTTTCCATCCTTTTCTTTCTTGTCACCCGAACCACCACCAATCAGAACATCAACGCCAGGCAAAGCACCTGGGTGGAAAACGGAAGGCAGGCCAATCATGTCGCGCGTGATGTCTTGGTAGTCGTAACGATGCACATTGTTCGCATAAGCGCTGCCTGGCGTCGCATGACAAATCGGTACACTAGTTACCACGCCGATGTGCCATCCTTCGCTCTGCAGTTGCCGCGAAATTGGAAGGATCTCACGACCGAGGTAGTCGACATTTACTGCGTTATTGTAGGTCTTGATCCCAGCGGTCATCGAAGTCGCCGAAGCGGACGAATCGGTGTAGGCGTGCTTGGTATTTTTACCCTTCGCAATCGGGTAGTTTGCATCCGGCGGAATTGACCAAGGCTTGTCGCCCGCCTCCTTCGGGTCGTAGCCACCCTTGGTACTACCGCCTGGCGAGGTAACGATTTGGCGATCGACATTCACGTCGGTACCGCTGTTGTGCGGCGTTGTCACAAAGTAGCCAAAGTCGGTGGTTGCTCCACGGTAGTCTTGAAAATGGAGGCCGGTCCCACGACCTTCGCGATACGGCACCTTGCCGCTCTTGTTAATGGCGGCGGCCCAGGTCGTTTGCCAGTCCATGCCATCGTAGACAAATAGAATGATCCGTTTCTTGCCTGAATCGACCGCCATCTTCTGCAGGCGATAGACGTCGGTTTGGTCGAAATACTCTGCTTCGGGATTAACGGTTTTCGTGGGCACAAAGCCGAACAGTTCTTTCAGCTTCTCTTCGCTCCGGTAGATACTATTCTGCCCCCGAACAGAGTCGAGGTTGATTCCGAATGTGTAAACCGGGATTAGTCGATTTGAGTGAGTTGTCCAATTCGAATAGGTCTTAGGATTCGGGCCCCAATGCAATCCGTTGGTTTCATTTGTCTCGGTATTGGTTTCCTGTAGTTCCGCGACCGGATCACCAGGCCTTGCGCAATGCGCAATCGGGACAATGGCGAGGAACATAGCGGTGACAATCGCAGCGGGAATTAGCTTTCGCACAGGTAGGTCTCAGGGAAGGAGGGAAAATGGTGGCCTGATTACTCTATTGAAACTGGACATTAAGCGATTGTTAAGTCCTCTTTACGCAGACAATCTGGTGATTTGCGCACGATTTTGACTTTCCAAATGGGCGTCACGGAAACGAACTGGTTGTTTTTGATTGACAAGACGACGCATATTTTAGGTCTCTTCACCCTAAGAACTGTTTGATGAGTACGATCCCATCATTATTTAAGAGCTCAGCAACTGAATCGAAGTGGAAGTGAGTTCTTGAAACATAGGGTGGATCCGAATAGCTCCCCTCTCAGGTTTTTAGTAATAACCATTACAGGGGAATTCGTAGTCGACATGCTGTTTAACTTGTAAGCACTTATGCTTCGCAATTACGCGAATTAACCTAATGGCGAATAATTGACCCTATTACTTATGGAGTAGGGACGCCGAAATGCGGAAAATACACAAATAGCCGTAGTCCAAACGACTAACGCACTTAGGTCAAAATAGAAACGCAAACGCGCACGGCATTCTCGCAATCTTCACTTTCGGTACGCACCTTGCTTCATGATATCCGGAGATATCTCTGCGGTTTAGTCGCGGAATATTCGAGCGTAATTGTATTTTTGTCTTGAACGAATCGAAGAGAAGAATGAGAACTGCCACTTTGAAGCCTCGTGGTTTCACCTTAGTTGAACTTCTGGTTGTCATCGCGATTATTGGTGTATTGATTGCCCTTCTGCTGCCGGCTGTCCAGCAAGCTCGAGAGGCAGCTCGCCGTATGCAGTGCACCAACAACATGAAACAATTGGGCCTCGCGCTGCATATGTACAACGACACCTACAAGGCGTTGCCAATGGGTGTGCTGCAGAACCACAACTGGCGTGTGTCGGTCTTACCGTACATCGAGCAGAAAGCTCTTTACGACTTCCTCGATTTCGGCCAGTCGTTCAGTGGCAGCTCGTCGAACTCGGGCACCAATGTGAACTACTTGTCGGATGTGGCCATCGATGCGTTCATTTGCCCATCGAGCCCATTGGACCCGAACATGAATCCTGGTTGGAACAGTCATAAGTTCCAATACCATCATTACATGGGCGTGAGTGGTGCCGTGGGTACCAACATTGGTACTTGCCAGAAGTTCTATGGTTGGAACTGTGATAACGGTCCGTTTGGTATGAATCGAAAGGTTCGCTTGGCCGAACTGACCGATGGTACGTCGAACACGATGATCCTGGGCGAACAATCGCAACGCGTGAAGTACACCGGCTCTGGCGTGGGCTCTTGGCCGTTCGCGGACGGTAAAACGATGGCACCAGGGGGATACCATGGTGGCTGGGAAGGACCTGCCAACTTGGACCAAACCGGCAGCCAATGGGGCATCATGTCCGGAATCGTTCCGATTCAATACGGGCCCAATGCGACCTGTCCAGATCAATGGGAATGTGGCTACTGTTACGTGAACTCGACGATTCTGGCTTCTCAGCATCCTGGCGGGATCTTGATTACGCTTGCGGATGGTTCGAGCCGTTTCATTGCCGAAACGATCGATCTGAACAATTTCAAGTTGCTTGCACTGCGTAGCGACGGCCAAGTTGTGACGTTTGACTAAGTATCGCTTCGAGCCATTTCATGGAACGACCTATCATGAAACTATCAATTCTATTGGTTCTCATTCTCGGTATCCTAACTTCGGCTGGCTGTGCTGGAGCAAAAGAGGATGGCGGGTTGGTTTCCGGCAAAGTTACTTTGAACGGTAAACCGTTGTCGGGCGCTGACATCAAGTTTCATAACGCAGATCTTGGTTTTGGGGTCACTTGCCCTCTGAACGAAGATGGTACTTTTGCCAGTGTCGATATCGTGCCGGCGGCAACGTATCAAATCGCTATCGCTCCTTCCGCTTCCGGCTTAGAACCGGGCGCCAGCGGAATGCCGACCATTCCTAAGCTTCCTTCCGGATTGCCGAAGAAGTACACCTTTCCGGAAAAGAGCGGTGTGAGCGCTGAGGTAAAGAATCAGCCGCAAAACGATTTTGAGTTCGATCTGTCCTCAAAGTAAACGTGGTAGCGTTTTGTAAACGAGAGGCCCTGTGCTCTTAAGCGCAGGGACTTTTCATTTCTTGCTCAATCCACACGCGTGCAGCTACTACAGGGGGGCTGTCGTTAAGGTTAACGGAAGGTCATGTTCCCTTGAAGTCTGAAATCGCGGATCAAAGGGAAGGGACCCTTCGCTATCTGGGGCCAGTTCCGCTGCCTAAGATGTTTACAGTCTAAGCACCTCTGCACGAAGAATGAGCATGTGTCCGGAGAATTTCTTCCCTAACTTTTTTCGTACGGTGATCCGTAACCCGCTCGCAAGAATTGCTGAAGGTCAGTGAGCCTACTGGATTTAGGTGCGATTTCCGTATTCTATTGCGCAGGACTTTAGGAAAAAAAAGAATTATCGGCACGGAGTTTGCCATATTGCTGACATGGATATCCCGATATATCGTAGGGATATCTCGCAATATTTACGTTTACTTCTACGCATTTGTTCTTTGTTTCCTCTGGAGAAACGTTTCCATGTCGACCACCCGCCGAAGCCCTCTCGGCTTCACTCTCGTTGAACTCCTCGTGGTGATTGCCATTATTGGCGTCTTAATCGCCCTTCTGCTGCCAGCCGTGCAGCAGGCTCGTGAAGCTGCTCGCCGCATGAGCTGCAGTAACAACTCCAAGCAGCTTGCCCTAGCGCTGCACAACTATCACGATACGCACGGTTGTTTCCCAATCGGAAGTATTCAAACGACCAACGGCGAACGTCCCGCTAGTTGGTTGGTTCGTATCTGGCCGTTCATCGAGCAATCGGCTGCTTACGAGCAATCGACCTTTATCGGTAATGACTGGTCCGGTCGTGGCTTCGACAAGAACTGGCGTGCTACCACGGTTCTGGATGTTGACTTCCTGAACTGCCCATCGAATCCGATGACCCAATTCTGGACTCAGAATGCTTCGTCAGAAATGACCAGCGACGGTTGCCCTTCGTCGATCAAATATCAGATTCCTGACTACGTCGGCTGCACCGGTCAATACAACGGTGGTCCGCTGACCAACTGGAATGGCTACAACGGCCGCGAAGATTACAACGGTATCTTCACCGTCCTGGACGTCCGCAACTCCGAACCTACCAGCTTCAAGCACGTCACCGACGGTACCAGCAACACGATTGCCTTGGGCGAACAGTCTGACTTCGTGAAGATCATGGACTCGTCCGGTAATGTCCAGAAGAAGGACACCTACCGAGCTTGGACTTGGCACGGTGGTGGTTGGTCCGGCGGTGGTGGCGGTACGGCTGCCGAAGCTTACTGGAAGGGCTTGACCTCGGTGCGTGCCGGTATCAACTTCGTTCCTTCCACGACCAACAACCCGTTCGGAATGGGTGACTACTGGTACGGTCGTCCTGGTTACCACACCATCTACACCTCGGCTCACCCAGGTGGTGCGATGATCGCTCTGGGCGATGGCTCGGTTCGTTTCATCAGCGAAAACATCAACTTCACCACGTTGACCCGCTTGGCGAATCGTCATGACGGTCAGGTCGTCGGCGAATACTAATTCCCCCGCTTTGGTTCCTTTGAGAGGAAAGACGAAACATCAATATGTTAGTCATGAAGAAAACACTGCTGGCGATCGCAATGCTTGGTATCGTTTCGCTGGCAGGATGCGGCGGTGAAGAAGGTCCAGAGATGGGCATGGTCACGGGCACAATTACCAAGGGTGGTGCCCCTCTGGTTGGGGCGAACCTTGAGTTCTACCCAATTGGCGATGGCGGAGCATCGTACGGCACGTCGGACGAAGAAGGGAACTTCTCCCTTCGCTACTCGACCGGTAAGCCAGGTGCGATGGTTGGCGACCACAAGGTCACCGTGATCGGTGGAACGACCAAGGGCGGCGCTCCGGCTGAATCGGAAGGTCTTGCCACGTTGACCGAAGGTGACGCCGCTCCGAAACCGCTTGGCCGACCAGAGGGTGGTGCCAAACGTGGTGGACCGTCCAAACCTGTTGAAGGAATTACGGCAACCGTCAAGGCGGGTGAAGACAATCACATCGTCATCGAACTGTAAGAAACATCCTACCGGAGTCGCATAGCGACGAAGGTTAGTCCATGCAATTCAAGTTGCTGGTTGGTTCCCGTGGTTTTGGCTGCGGGGGCCATTTTTTATCGGTTGATGCTTTCTCGAAAAGTTCTTTCAGCACCCAATGCTGGTTACGAACCAGTCGGTGGTTGGAAGTTGCTAGTGCGGTTCTCATCTGGGAACCAAGAGCAAGTTTTCGTCAGGCTTCAACCTGAACCTCAGCCTCTTGGAAAGGAGATTCGTCACAATGAAACATGCATTCACTTGCCTTCTGGCAATCGCCTTGCTGGGAGCAACTGGTTGCTCTTGGCAAACCGGCCCAGAGTTACATGAAGTGACCGGTACAATCACCAAAGATGGTGTTCCGTTCACCGGAGCTTGGCTCGAGTTCTACCCTAAGGGAGACGGAGCTCCGTCTTACGGAGAGTCGGATGAAGAAGGTAACTTCAAGCTTCGATACTCGACCGGTCGACCTGGTGCAATCGAAGGAGAGCACTTGGTTACGGTAATCGGTGGCAAGCTCAAAAAGGGCGCCGTTCCAGTTCAAAAAGAGGAACGTGGCTTAGAAACGTTGACCGAGGGCGAGGCTCCCCCGGCGAAGCCAGTTGCGAATCCCGAATCGAAAGGACGTCGACGTGGCGGTGGAGGGGAACCTGAATCGATCGCAGGGATTCCGGCACTCGTCAGCGCCGATAACGAGAATCATGTCGTCATCGAACTGTAATATCTCGAACCGGTTCGATTTCGATATGTCCACCTAAGGAACAGAGAAGGTGGAACGAAAGAGCTCCCACGGATTCATTCATGGGAGCTCTTTTTATTTTCCTGTACCGCTTATCGACTAATGAGGTCCCGACGCGTTAATTTCCGACGACTTATGATCGAATCCGGACCAATCACCGTAGGGTCGAGCCCCACGGATTCGCTTGCCAGTTTTGCTGTCGATGTAACCTGTTTCGCGATCGTAGTGATCCACCGTGTAGTTTTCGGGAACACTGTCACCGGTTTCCTTTTGCCAAGTATCCATTACGTTTCGCATCTCGGCCAAGTGCTTGGCGTACTCTTGATTGCCAACCAGGTTGTTCGTCTGTAGTGGATCCTTGCTGGTATCGTAAAGTTCTTCTTTAGGTCGCGGTTCGAGCAGGACATCCGCTTGAGCGGTTGTTAACTTTCCTTCGGCATTGGCGGTTTGCAGATCCTTGTGTGAAGGAGAACTAACCGAGTCCGCAGGGCCAAGCCATGCTTTGTCGGGACGGGCGTTACGAACGTATAGAATGCCTTGTCCATTCCGGACGGCTCGACCATGGGCCTCGTAGTCATGCCAATTGTGTTCGCTGAATGCATAGTGACGATGCGGGGCTGTCGAGTCCTTCAGCACGTTGGCGAAACTGAATCCTTGAACCTGTTCAGGCACTTTAACGCCGGCTAATGATAGTACCGTCGGGCATATATCGATCACGCTTACCAAGCTCTTGGTCGTGCTGCCTGGCTGTTCGATTCCCTCTGGCCAGTGCAATACAAAAGGCGTCTTCATTCCGCTGTCATGAACGCGCGTCTTTCCACGAGGAAAAGGGCGACCATTGTCGGCCATAACAAAGATGAGCGTATTCTCGAGCGCGTCTTGTTTCTTCAACTCGTCAACAACCTGACCAATGAAGTAATCGAAGCGGGTAACTTCGTTGTGGTAGGAAGCCAGGTCGTCGCGGGTTTCTGGAGTGTCACGGAGGTAGGGCGAGACTTCCATATCGGCCGGATCATGTTTCGGCCCGTATAGATCTTCTTTCCATTCACGATCCCCGTTCCAGTCGCGGTGGGCGTCAGTCGCGGCGAACCAGAAGAAAAAGGGCTGATCCTTCGGTCGTTTCTGAACCACATCCACCCAGTGTCCTTCGCCACCGTTGTTACCTGGCACTCCGGTGCCCCGCTTCTCGTCCCAAACGGCCTTCTCATTTGCTTGGTCTTGCGGCATATGATCCTTACCAGCAAGTGCCGTGTAATAACCAGCTTCCTTTAACAGCGACGGGAACTTGATCAAATGCTCGGGAAGCGGACGATGCAGTTCGCTGGCAGCACCGTTGTTGTGTGGGTAGCGACCGGTGATGATGCTACACCGACTCGGGCTGCAACTACTGGCGGTGAGATAAGCATTTGTGAATTTCAGACCATCATTTGCCAACGCATCGATATTGGGCGTACGGGCTCCTGAATTTCCATAACAACCAAAGTCGTTCCAACTGACGTCGTCCGCAATGAAGACGATAAAATTGGGCCGATCCGCCGCAGACACAAGCGACGTCATGAGACCACAGAACAAAAGCGCCAAACGAAAGGGTAGGGGAGGCATGAGGAGAAATCCGGAGTTCGGAGGTCGAAAGGTGGGAGAATACGCTGAAGACTAGTATCATCGACTATGCCGGCAAGTTCAAATGGGAAGTGGATCTGAGGACAAACCGAAGAGATCAGCCTCTTTGCCGTATCGATGGCTCTCACTTGGTTCGCGGGAACCCTGTGTTTTGGGATGTCACGTTTTTACCGATCAGCTAACGTTCTAAGGAACAGATTCCAAGAACTTCTGCCACTCTAGGTCGTTCAGGTAATAGATCGTCCAAACCGTCCACAATCCCCAGCCGGTAGCCATGTTTCCGATGGTGCTTACGAAAACGATCAGATGACGAACGGATACTAGGGGAGTGCTGAGCAGCCAAACGCCCCAGATCAGTACGGCCAGCATAAGGCACCACACGTACTGGTAGATGCCAAAATGAATTAAAACGTGCCAGGGGAACGATCTCTCGGCGAGTGGCTCCCATGAGTAGTAATACTCAATGGTTGCAGTCAGCCGAGTGGCCGCTATGACGATAAGTGTGAAGACACTTACGCTGGTGACGACATGTAACGCAGCACGGCGCGGCAAGGTAATTTCTTCAGGCATCTGAAAGCAACACTCCAGGACCTTACAGAAAAGGCGCGTTTGGTTCCATGCGTAGGATTGAATCGTGATATGTCACGAAGAACGCCACGAGAAATCCCACAAGCCAAAACACGGCGAGATTAAAAACAATGCCTACAAAGCGAAGTAATTCGTAGACGTAAACTTCACGCTTACTACCTAGGACCGAGCCCCAGATCACGCACCCGAGGAACATCGGCCAGAGCAAGGGTTGCACATCAACGTAGGCATCGCTCAAAACCGAGAGATCATAATGAATTAGCCTGGGTCTCTCCGATTCAGTAAGTTTACTAGTTACGGTTACGATCATGGCGAAGAAGGTGCAAACGCTCACGACCACCGGCAAGACGATTCTGCGACATACTTTTGGGTTAATTGTGCTTGAATCGATGGTCATGACTCGGAATGTGATTCCTGTTCCAGAGATCGTTCGATACGAACGCGTTCGCGTAGTATGTCACGCATTGTACGGCCGATCGCAACCGTGGTGCTAATAATTGGTAGCGAGAGAATTCCTTGCTTACAATTACCGTAGGCTCACCTTCCTTCCTCCTTCCAGGCACGTGGAATGTCTCATTCAATCGATCGCCGCCGTTTTACTAAACTGGCTGCCGCTAGTGGATTCTTAGCTAGTAGCTCTTTCTCGCCCATCTCTTGGGCGGATGATGGGAAGGACGGGCCGGATCAGCGTTTGATGGTTCTCGGAATGAACGCCTTGGCTCGTTCGCCGGAGATGAACTATTTCGCGGACGGGCACCGTGGTGCGAGCATGATTTCGGCCTATCTGTTGTGCGAAGAGAACAACTTACCGCCAGCTGTGTTGGCACGAATGACCGAGATGTTCGACGTAAATTGGGCGAAGACAAAATTGTGCGCGTCGTTCCCAGAAGGAGAGCCCGATCCCAAGGCGATTGAAAAGGTTGGTTTTGCGTTACTCGAAGGAGGTGAGGTACTGCGCGAGGTGGGGCACAACGTTATTTTCGCCAGTTTGGCGATTAAAGCGTTTCGTACGATGCCCCAGTTGGCCACAAAAGAGCGAGTCGAAGGCGTCTGCCAATTAGTGCGTAGTTTCAAGCCGTGGCGCGATATTGAACCTGATGCCGAAGTCGATCCGCCTCATTTTTCCGACGAGTCAGCTGCTTCGAAATTCATCCTGCAAGAGGCCAGTAACGCGATCGACCGATTTCATGGTTTCGGACAAGGCTTCGCGGGTCACATGCTAACTTTTGGACAGGCATTGGTCGAACTGGCTGAGATGGGCAACGAGGAACTAGCAGAAGGATGCCGAACGGCATTTCGAAAATATGTAACGGTTACCCGAAAAGGGCCAGAAGAGGATGCTCGAAGCATTGCGGATCATCGCCCCTCAAAGCTGCGACCGAACAAGCTTGAGTATTGGCAGAAACGAGGTGACAAAACGCTGGGGATCGGTCACGTTTTCAAATATCCGTACGGATACTACTACCTGCTAGAGAAGGCCAACGACCCACGTCTCGCGGAGAGTCTTGATGCCAAGGCGTATTACATCTTTTAGCCGGCGAAGACTAGGAAACAAGTCGAAGCCGGCGCGGATCAATTTTGGGTAATGATCTCGTCTATAACGCGAGCTAATTAGCCAGGATCGGCGTTGCTGTTAGACTTTGAATCCACCGACTAAGGTGTTAATCTCGTGCGCGAACTCGGCCAGATTGTCACCATACGACCGAGTCGTCGCTGCTCCTGTTGCGGTGCGCTGGGTGGCCCGATCAACGCCGTTCACGTTTTCGGTAATTTCCTTGCTTGCCGTCGCCGAGTCGCTGACACCGGACGAGATTGCTTTCGCCGATTCGGCTGTCTGATTGATGTTCGACGAGATTTGTTTCGTCGTCACACTTTGCTGTTCGACGGCCGAAGCAATTGAAAGGCTTGCCTCGCGGATCTGTTCGATCACTTCCGTAATCGCACCGATTGAATTCACGGCGTCCGTGCTTGATTCTTGAATCCCGTCAACCGTCTTACGAATGTCTTCGATCGCTTCGGTTGTTTGGTGGGCGAGTTCTTTCACTTCAGTGGCCACGACAGCAAAGCCTTTTCCGGCTTCTCCGGCGCGTGAGGCTTCGATCGTCGCGTTCAAGGCTAGCAGATTGGTTTGCTCAGCGATGTCTTCGATCACGCCGACGATCTTCCCAATAGCTTCAGCGGAACTTCCTAGCTTCTGGATCTTTCGGTTGCTTTCTTCTGCCAAACCGGTGGCATTGATCGCAACGGACGATGCCCGCTCGGTATTTTTGGAGATATCAGAGATCGAACTGGTTAGTTCCTCGACGGAATTACCAACCGTTGAGATGTTACCCGTTAATTCCCGAATGGCATCGGCCATCGTTGTCATGGTCGTGGCCATTTCCTCAGATGCCGCAGCCACACTCGTGCTACGCCCCTTCGCTTCGTCCGCTCCATTGGACAATTCGGATGCCGTGGTCAACATTTTTTCCGAGGTTTCGGATAGCGACGAGGCACAATCGGCAACTCGGCTGATGATACCTTGCAACTTATCCATGAAGATATTGAACCAATTGGCCAACTCGCCGATTTCGTCTTTGGATTGAATATCAAGTCGCTTCGTGAGATCACCTTCCCCTTGGGCAATATCTCGGAGAGATTCCGTCATGATATTGAGTGGTCGAACCAGCATGCGGGTTCCTATCACTGAGAAAATCGTAATCAAGGTAACCACGATGACTGCACCCACACCGACGTAGATCAACATCCAGTTCAGACTGCTACGAGTTGTGGTGACGGACGAACGGAAGTCGTCTTTATCGGTGCTGATGCCAACCACCCAGTCCCACGGCTCGTAATAAAACACGGCTGCGAGCTTCTCTCGAGCAGCAGATTCGCTCTCGTTTTGCCAATAATATTGATGATCGACGATCTCACCTGGTGCAGCGGACTTCGACTTGTCAATCATTTGTTGAATAAAAGGTTCACCGTTGGCGTCGATCGTATCCAAGACGTTTTCACCGTTGCGTGCTCCGTCTTTAGAAACCAGATACATTCCTTTGTCTTTCCCACTTCCTTGCACGGCGAAGACATAGCCACTCTTGCCGAGGCTCACCTTCTCCAACCGCTGCGGAAGATCTGCGGCCGCCTCTTGCAGCAGTCCGACGTACAACGCTCCCATCACCTCGCCGTTTTCGTCTTTCACAGGATGGTAAGCTGTGGAATACCACTTATCGACGACAAAAGCGCGACCGTAATATGGTTCGCCTTGAAGCAGTTTATCAACAACTGGGTTCTTCGCTCCGTCAGGATTGATGGCAGGAATGTACGTGCCGATCGCACGTTGTCCATCCTTATTGACGTTCGTAGCAACACGCAACATATCGCCGGTGCCGTCGATTCGTTGGAAGATTGTGCAGGTACCGCCTGACCACTTCGACACATCGTCGACGTAGGCAACATATTGATTCAGATCACGAACTTGACCTAAAGGATTTCCGTCGATCGAGATGCCACGAAGCTTCTGCAAGCTGGTTTCGCCGGTGTACTGATTCTTACAGGTCCAATCCAACACTTCGTCTTCCTGAACCAAGCTTCCCTTTTCATTCAATAGTTCTTCACTGAACTGAATTGTGGCGTCGAGTTGTTCGCTCGTCAGGGCATTTTGCGATTCAAGAATCAGACGCACATTGCGCGCTGCTGCCTGGCTTTGGGTATGAGCCATGTCCTCGGCTTGTTCGATCACCGTCTTATCGAGTGCAGACCCACTAATTAGCACGATCGTGAGGATGATGACCGCGCACGCCATGGGACCAGCGAGACTTAGAAGCAAGACCTTTTTTCCGATTCTCATTGCACCTGCCCTGATCGTTGTACTTTGGGATTCGGTCGTTGTTGCGTGAACTGCATCGGGACCTTTGACAGGCAAATCTAGGGCGCTCAAAGATGACCCTGCCGACATTTGACGAATCAATCCTTGTTAGAAGTGTCGTATTTAGCGCTGCCTGCGTCCGACTGGGCAGAATGTATGCACGCCCATAGAGGGGTTTTAGAGAGTTGGCGCACAGATTGACATGGCGGTAACTACAACCCAATATGAGAATAACATGCATAATAGATCAATTTCTAAGTGCATTTATAGTACTAATTTACGACTGTATTGAGAGTGTAATTCGATGCCCAAAGTGGCTTATTTAGCGTGAATCTAAGATTTACTTAGCCAGAAAACATTATGCCCTTTAGGTTTCGCCTTCTAATGACTAGTGCGGTTCTCCGCAAAGGTGGGGAAGGGCGGCCACGCTGACTTTCTGGGGCGTGGAACTCCTTTGCCTAGCAGCGAGCAATCCGCAGAAGTTTGACCTCGTGAAATCGTCGGGGGATACTGTGGGACGCATTAGCCCAATTCTCCTTTCTGGTCTCGTCTTCGAGGTTCCCACCATGCTCCGTTCTCTGGTTCTCGCCCTGACCGCTTGCCTCGCATTGATTCCTGCCGCGGTCTTTGCCGCAGAAGCGGATAAGCCAAATGTAATTTTTATCTATGCTGACGACCTGGGTTATGGCGACCTGGGTTGCTTTGGACAGAAGACGATTCAGACTCCCAACTTGGATCAGATGGCCAGCGACGGAATGAAGCTCACGAGCTTCTATGCCGGGTGCACCGTTTGTCGCCCTTCGCGGTTGGTGCTATGGACCGGAAAGCATCTCGGCCACCAGCCAATCAACGACAACAAACCGTACACGATGCAGTCGTCCGATTTCACGCTTGCCGAATTAATGAAGCAGCAAGGGTACACCACTGGCGGTGTTGGTAAATGGGCAATGGGCACCCCAGGTAGCGGTGGCGAACCGATTTACCACGGCTTTGATTTTTGGTGTGGGTATCTCGATCAAAGCGAAGCCCACAACTACTTCCCAACTCATCTCTGGCGCTGCGAAGGAGATAAGTGCGAGAAATTGCCTTTGGAAGGAAATGTGTTGATGGGGGACAAAAAGCCAGAGAATCGCGTTGCCAAGCTCGATGCTCGAAAAACCTACTCGCATGATGTGATGACCAAAGAGGCATTCGACTTCATTCGCCGCAACCAAGATAAGCCATTCCTATTGCATTTGCACTGGACTTTGCCGCACGCCAACAACGAAGGAGGCCGAGTCACAGGCAACGGCAGCGAAGTGCCTAATTACGGTCAATACAAAGACAAAGATTGGCCTGACGTCGAAAAGGGATTCGCGCAGATGGTGACTTACCTTGATGGAAGCGTCGGTCAACTGCGAGCACTGTTGAAAGAACTCGACCTTGAAGAGAAAACGCTGGTCGTCTTCACGTCGGACAACGGGCCACACAACGAAGGCGGACACAACGTCAACTACTTCAATTCGAATGGCCCCTTAAAAGGATTCAAGCGATCGGTCTACGAAGGAGGCATCCGCGAACCGTTCGTTGCCGTCTGGCCCGGTAAGATTCCCGCTGGCACGGAGTCGGCCACAACGTTCAATGCCTACGATGTGTTGGCAACTTACGCCGAACTAACCGGTGCTAAAGATGTTCCCAAGAACGATGGGATTAGCTTCTTACCAACGATGCTAGGCAAACAAGATTCCGAAGCAAGCGAAAGAACGAGCTACTCTTCGTTCAACAAGTGGGAAGCAGCTCGGTTTAAGGAATTCAAGGGAATGCGTAGTGGTCCAAATCAACCATTGGAATTGTATGACCTGAGCGTCGATATTGGGGAAGAGCACGACATTGCCAAAGATAACCCAGAGATGGCCAAGAAGCTGGCAGACTTCATTGACAACGCGAAGTTGAGACCGTAGTCATGGTTAGCGACCACATAACGCGGGTCCTCGTTGTCGTTGCTCTTGCGTTCACCTTGCTCTTTGTTAACTCGGTGAACGCCGCGGAAAGAGTCGACGCGAAAGAGTTTGAATTCGCTAGGCCGTTCATCGAATCGCTGGAGAATTCGATGATGTGCCACGTTCGTTACGAGTCGGGGCGGGTCTTCGTCGAAGTATCTCTTCCAAATCAGAAACTTGTTCCAAGGCACGGCACAGGCTTGCCTGCGGACCATAAAATGGGGATATGGCGAGCGACATTTGAACTCGTTCCGAAACTTGATTTCGCAGACTTAAGGCGAATTCAAGCGATGGTAAAGCCTCAGGAATCGAAACAGCAGGGGGGCATTCCGGTTTACGCTGAACTCTCGACGAACTCGTCTTGGTTTCGAGTGCGATATGCAAGTTATGCTCCTGAAAAGTTGGAAGCCCGGCGAAAGATTGACGCATTCGTGGAAAGACTAAGCGTTAGGATGAGTAGTTTAACTGAGGAGGATGTCGCCGCTATTCTCAAACGCAATATCATCGAACCATAACGAACGAAACCCTCAATCGACATTCGTCACGGTTACTTCACTGGATCTGATAGGACCATCCCGAATGTCCCAGCAGAATGGCTTCGCTCCAACCGAGCAGAGTTAAACGAAGCTACTTTCGATTTCGTTCAGGAATTGAAAGCCTAGGTGAAAATGCACACTTCACTGCAAACTGCCATCGGGTTGTTTTACCTCGACAGGGACAGGGTTTAGGTGCGCGTTGGCATTCCGTTCCACGTAACCGACTGCGATGGAACGACCGTGCTAATTATCAGCAGCGAGGACGCTCCGTCGGAATCGGTCCAATTGTGCATATAGGTCGCGCCTTTTGAGAACCTCTTCTCTCGGATCTGATCAATTTAAACGAAGATCGAGATCGAATGTACCATTCGAGCCCTGGCCTCTTCTTAGAATTCAGTGTCCCGTATGGGGCGCCATTTTGTGACACAAGCGGGTAGCTTAGATAAGTCTTCGTCGCCCGCTGACATGAAAAATCCATCTCAGTCGGCATGCATCTCTCTACCGCTAGCTTGCCAACACAATCATCTCGTTTAGCCGGTTTGTTCGCGTCGAACCGAGGGGAAGTCGATAATGCAAGACACGCTTCTCTCAGCGAAATGCCGTGACCGCGCAATTTCCGAAATTCTTAGACAACGATGCTACGCTTCTTTGGTAAATGGCAACAACCGTAGTCGCTGACCCCTCGGCCACTCGACCTTATCTGGCAATGATGTTGACCCCCAACTGACGGCATGATCTTGTCACAGCGGATGTGTTGACTTTGCCTTTTCCCCATTCTTGAAGGAATCTGACGGATGCCGAAAGTCTACAACTCTATTCCCACGAAGGATCAATGGAAGATCGATCTTGGATTGAAGCGTTTGCTGGGTGGAAATAAAAAAAGCCCGTTCCCAGCAATGGAACGATTAGGAAGACTTATCGAAGAGTACAGCACATTACCTGGCGGCGGCACGGCACGGGAGGTCTTTCGCCGAAAGTTACAGCTTTATTACATGTTTCGCCAAGCTCAATTTGTCGTAAAGAATAACGTGAAAGGGAAAGCTTATGCGAAGAGCAAAATGGGTGGGGAATTAAGTGACAATCAACTGGATGCTGTTCAAGGGCTTTACAACTATATCAGCGGAGTTCTGGCTAATTCCCTAAACTGCGTCCCAAATCAACTTGACCAACAATTGACGGTCATGTTTGGCAAGATTGTTACTGATCATGGAAATCAGGAAGACGCCAATGCCGTTGCTGCCGACATGATGCAGTGGTACCAAACGGACGTCGCCCGACAATTATTCAAACTGTCGTTCCGAGCAGGCAAAGCAAATAAGTGGAGCTACGCAGGGGCCGCGGGTAAAGGCGCGCTCAATCTCTACGATACCGATGCAGCGCGCGACAACTTGGAGAATGGTGGTTCGCTTTACGTGATGGATCATCGAGGCCGAATCTACGTTAGTGGCCGGGAAGGAGAGCAGGCATTAAAGCATTCCTCGTTTATGGCGGGAGGAGCAACTCAGGCTGCCGGAACCATACGGATTGAACGGGGTACCGTCAAATGGTTCAGCGGTCGCAGTGGGCACTATCAGCCGACCGTTTCCCAGATGGTCAACCTGATCGAACGTCTTCGGACCTATTGTGTCGATATCAGCAAAGTCATCGTCTATCGGGAAAATTACAGCCAGGAGTGGGAGAATACACCCTGGCGATACTTCGAGGGATGCTGTGCGACCGATTTGCTCGCTCGCCGAGCCTGGCCGACCGGCGTTAGCCCGAACAGCATGCGGGTTGGATAATTTCTACCTCCATGGCCAAAGCGGCAGGGCAAACGGCTTATCCTGCCGCAATCTGAAGACCCCAGATTAGGGGTCTGAACTCTTCGTAACTTGTGTTGTCCTAACAGGATCGGTTCGCTCTGCCACGTCGTGTAACATCTTCCCGCGTTACGGCGGAGCTAAGGGCCCTTCAGTTGGTCTTATGGGGTGGCTAAGCCCAGCCTCTTGTCCATACAAGGGGGGCAAACTATCATGCGGGTTTCAATTTACGGTTCTGGGAGAAAACAATGCGTCACGTGCTCTCGGCGGTGGTACAAAATGTGCCCGGGGTACTCGCCCACATTTCCGGGATGCTCGCCTCTCGCGGATACAACATCGATTCGCTCGCGGTGGGTGAAACCGAGGATCCTAACTTGTCGCGAATGACCTTCGTATTGGTCGGCGATGATCATGTCCTCGAGCAAGTACGCAAGCAACTCGAAAAGATTGTCACCGTCGTACGCGTATTGGATGTCAGCTCGCAAGACTTCGTCGAACGCGATCTGATGTTGATTAAAGTGGCCGCCGATGGGGGCCAAGCGCGAAGCGAAATCAACGAGCTGGTCGATATCTTCCGCGGCCGCATCGTCGACGTCGGCCGGACCGAAGTGATCGTTGAAATCTCCGGCACCGAAAACAAGATCGTCGCATTCATCGATTTGATGCGACCCTTTGGAATCCGCGAACTGGTGAGGACGGGACGAATCGCCATGGTTCGCGCGGGTACTTCCCTGGAAGAACAGGTCGTAGACCCGCACGCTGTAGAAGCTTAACCGCTTTGCCATCGTTTGAACTGTTCCGTTAAAGGTGTTTAGCAAGAGGGAAGTTGATCGATTCCTTCCCTCTTCTTGTTACTGCAAACGGAACACGGATAACTTCTCTCTCCCCTTTCATTTCCTACACCGTCCATCACTAGATACAACTCAGAGACAAAGAACGAAATGACCGCCAAAATCTACTACGATAACGATGCTGACCTGTCCGTGCTGAAGGGCAAGACGATTGCCATTCTGGGTTACGGTTCGCAAGGACATGCTCAAGCACAGAACCTGCGCGACAGTGGTTGCACCGTTATCATCGGCCAGCGTCCTGGTAGCCCAAACTACGACCTGGCCAAGTCGCACGGCTTCGAGCCAATGAGTGTCGAAGAAGCGACAAAGAAGGCTGACATCATCAACATGCTGCTGCCTGACGAAGTTCAAGCCGACATCTACAACCAGTACGTTAAGCCAAACCTGAAGCCAGGCAACGTGCTGATGTGCTCGCACGGTTTCAATATTCACTTCAACCAGGTTGTTCCACCGGAGGGTGTCGACTCCGTTCTGGTCGCCCCCAAGGGGCCTGGCCACCTGGTCCGTAGCGAATACGAAAAGGGTGGTGGTGTTCCCGGCCTGATCGCTTTGGGCGACGGTGTCTCGGACGAATCGCGTCAGATCGGTTTGGCCTACGCCAAGGGTATCGGTGCGACTCGCGGTGGTGTGATCGAAACCACCTTCGCCGAAGAAACTGAAACCGACCTGTTCGGCGAGCAAGTCGTTCTGTGCGGTGGCCTCAGCGAACTGATCAAGGCAGGTTTCGAGACCCTCGTGGAAGCTGGCTATCAGGAAGAAATGGCTTACTTCGAGTGCATGCACGAAGTGAAGCTGATCGTCGACCTGTTCTACCAAGGCGGTCTGAACTATATGCGATACAGCGTGAGCAACACCGCTGAATTCGGTGACTACTCGACCGGCCCGCGTATTATCACGCCGGAAACCAAGGCGGAAATGAAGAAAGTCCTAACCGAGATCCAAGACGGCACGTTCGCCCGCAACTGGATCCTGGAAAACAAAGCTGGCGCTGCCCGCTTCAAGGCCATCCGCCGCCGCGAACGTACCCACCAGGTCGAAGAAGTCGGCAAACGTCTTCGTCGCCTGATGAGCTGGATCGACGCGAAAGAAGTTTAATTTGCAACGTGTACACGTTCGCCAGATAATCAAACGGCACCCGGGAAACCGAGTGCCGTTTTTTTGTGGATTTTCGCAGTGATCTCTCAGGTAGACTAGCGAGTCCTCCTACTCTCCTTCCCCTAAAGCCGGAATCTCAACCCCGCCCAAATCTTTCTCTCTTCTTCGAAAGCGTCCTCCTAATGTCCAACAAACTTTTCCGCTTCATCCTTCTCGTATTCCTCGCCCCCGTATCGTTCATTCCTGGCATGCTGTTTGCCCAATCAGAAAGCCCATCCGAAAATACAGATCCCGTCGCTCATGAGTTCCTCGCATGTGGCTCGCATACCTACATCATGAACGAGGCAGGCAAAGTCGTTTGGGAGTATCCTCACAACACACGGGATGGTTACGTCCTAGAGAACGGCAACCTCTTGTTGACGATGACCAAGTCGAAACGCTTCCCTGGCGGGGCGGTCGTCGAGGTGACTCGCGATGGAGACGAAACGGTAATCTGGCAAGGAACTCAGGCCGAAGTGAACAGTGTGCAGCCGACCGCTGACGGCACGTACGTGTTGACCGAAGCTGGCCCCAAGCCGCGGTTGTTAGAGGTGGATCGTAGTGGGAATATCAAGGTCGAGTTTCCCTTAGAGTGCCAGCTTGCGAATCATCACATGCAAACACGGATGGCTCGAAAGCTGGCCGATGGTACCTATGTGGTTCCTCATCTGCTGGACTTCGCCGTATTCCATTATAGCGCCGACGGCACGCTGCTCGGTAAGCTTGATACGACGGTATCGGGTGACGACGATCATGCGATTCATACTTGGCCCTTCACCGCCATTCGCCATGGCGAGGCCCACACGCTGGTGAACTGTACGCACGGCAATCGAGTAGTCGACTTCGATGCCAACGGAAAGATTGTGTGGCAACTAACCAACGACGATCTGCCAGGACCCTGGCTGCAAGACCCTTGCGGCGCTCAGGTGTTGCCAAACGGAAACTACGTTATCACCAGCTATGCCGGCGGTAACAAAGACAAAGACGCACCAAAGCTGTTTGAGGTGACGCCCGAAAAGAAGGTCGTCTGGACGCACCGTGACGGCCACCCGTATGGCATCCACCATTTTCAAATCGTGACCACCAACGGAAAGCGTTTACCAGGTTTGCCTCTTAAGTAGTGTAGTTGGACGAATGACTCATGGACGAGACTGCATCGTTCTCAATTGGCTGCTCGAAGTAACACGGGCCGGGGAACTTGCGTGGGTTCGCAATGAAGACGATTGGTACGTTACGCAATTCGGTGGGCAAGTGATTTGCTTTCGCGAGCAGTCGATCTTGATCACCGATCCGATTCGTCCGGAACAGTTCGTCATCGACCTGCACATGCCGGGCCTCTCGACTGGATTTGGCTGCGGGACCCAAGGCTGGTACATCCTGCAGGATGTCATCGCTGTGATCGAAGGTGTGCCTTCGCATCGGACGGATTGGGAAGCGTTCCTCGATGCACACCTTCCGCCTGTCGATCCAGAGCTGGAAGCAGCTATCCCGTCGCACATTCGTATTAAGCATGAGCTACTGAATCGCTTTCATACCGGCAGTCTTCATTGGGAGGATACTTCGGAACATGGCTGGTACGAAACCAAGATGGGTGAGCGGGAATGTTTGATGCGATTTCGATACTTCGAATCGCTGCGAGAAGTAGGCGCGAAGCCGCGAATGATTGAACTGGATGTCCCAGGTTGGAATGCCGGTTTCTTCTGCGGGACGTATGGGTGGTCGACTTGTTGGTACATGTTCTCTTGTTCGCGAGATGAGATTATCGCTCCTGTTGAGAGTATTGAAGAGTTCTTTAAAAAACATTCTTTGTCGCGGCCTGATTGGGAGCCTTCCGCACAATACTTTGCAGACATACGCACGCTAGAACGTTTGTTGTATGCAACGATCAATCACCAGATTGAATGGGCCGAACACGAGTCTCTTTGGCACTCATGTAAGATTGGCAACCAAACGATTTCGCTTCGCTCGTACTGGATTTCCTCGATGAACCAAATTGGGGCCGATCCGTACCTGATCGATTTTGAGATCGGTGATTACAAGGTCCGTTTCACGCCGGGAACTAGGGGGTTTGACCTAGCGATGCAGATCCGTCAGGAGATGAATCAAGACCAACCAGGGCGGTGGGACTTTGCCTGGGTCGAGAAGTTTTTCGATGAGCATCTCTTCGAAGATCCCGAATAGACGGGCAGCCTATCATTGTTCAACTTTCTTGCTGGGTCGATCGTTGTGAAAGATAATCTAATGGAACTAACTTGGCTAAAGGCCTTGTTGTCCATCCGTGCGAATCAACGGGAATCTTCGATATGACACGTTTTCTCTTCGCTATTGCGGTTCTGTTATTTGCAGCCCCAAGTAGCTATGGCAGCAACAACTATTTCCTACCCGGCGATGCTTTCTTTCATGCCACATTAACGCAGAAAAACTTGGACTCGTTGACCAAGCAGAAGATGCCGCGGGTAGTTGACTACTCGTTTCAAGACACATTCGAGGGAGCATTCTGCGGTTACGCTGGCTATTCTCAGGCACGCGTCCCAGCAATAGATGACAAGTTTGTCGCCAACTTGAAATGGACGTACGATCACATTCGCGAAATGAATGGGCGGGAATTGCGCGAGTCTCGAACTGCTAATGGAGTCGAGTTATACGAGACCAACGGCTTACACATGTTTTTAGTGCGCGAAGACTTTGACCTTTCCGATTCCCGATTACAACTCGGGCTGAAATACAACGAAAACTGGATCGAGGAAACCACGAAGTTTGTCGACCATGCCCGACTTTGCTGCTTTGTGGATACGGCCGAGGCAATTTAAGCTTGTTGGGTCGATGGCCCTCGCTACCCTGGTCTCGAAGTGAAGCTACCCGCTGACAAGCCAGAGGCGGGCCACCCGATCGACAATCCGGTTGAAATCCAAGGTAAGGTTAAGGCCATCATCATGCCAGCTGGCCCGCTGAAACCCTACTTTCAACGCGACGAAGATTGTTTCATCTATGTTGTGACCGAGAAGGAAGTCGTCAAGTATTGGGTTGATGGACACAAGTGGAAGGAATTCGACGAAGACAATTCCAATCCATTTGGCGGATAACTCAGCTGACTGCCCTATCGTGGTCCCGCCGGGAGATGCGAAGTTAAGTAACGGGCGATTTGCTGGCGGACGTGCACCACACTGCCTGGGCCTTCGCTGAGTCCATGGTTTCGGTTTGGGTAGACCATATAGTCAAACGGCTTGCCGAGTTCGATTAAGCGGTCGATCAGACCTTCGACGATTTGGATGTGTGTGTTGGTCTCGCCGCCACCATGCAAGATCAACAAATCCCCTTTCAGCCCGGCGGCGAAGTTGATCGGAGCGGAACGTTCGTAGCCTTCGCGATTGACTTCGCGATCGCGCATGTAGTTTTCCTGAAAGCCGGCGTTGTAAAGATGTGGCTGCGGCTTGGGAACAACAGCAATGCCGACATGGTAAACCTCTGGCTTGCGGAACATCGCGTTGAGGGTGTTCGAGCCACCGCCGCTCCAGCCCCAAATCGCAACTCGCGAGAGGTCGACATAGGGTTTCTGGCGAGCAATTTCTTCAAGACCAGCGGCTTGCTCTTCGGTAGAAAGCGGACCGAGACTACCAAACACGGCGCGTCGCCAAGCGGCACCCTTGGGCGCTGGCGTGCCACGATTATCGATTGAAACGACAACATAGCCTGCCTCGGCGATCGCCCGGTGGTACAGTGCTTGACCCGCGCCCCATTGGTCGAGTACGGTTTGCGAATGGGGTTCGCCGTAAACATATACGAGAACAGGATACTTCTTCGTAGGATCAAACTCCGAAGGCTTCAACATCCAGGCGTCCATAACCACGTTGTCGCCAATGTCGAGTGTTAGAAATTCCACTGGCTGCACGCCGATTTGACTCGCACGCTCACCTAAATTGTGATTGTCCTCCAACGTGCGAACGACGCGGTGCTCAGGCATTTCGACCAACTCAGTAATCGGAGGTTGATCGAACGATGAATAGGTATGAAACGCCCATTGAGCATTCGGTGAGAAGCGATAGTCATGCGTACCTGGCTGATCCTGCGGTGTTATGCGTTGAGCGGAATCCGTTCCATCCAGTGCAGCACGGTACAGATACTTCTGCGTGGCATTCTCGGGCGACGCGTAGTAGTAATACCACCCGCCGAACTCGTCGATGTAGCACTTCTCGATTAGATCACAGCGTTTTGGTGTAAGAACGGCCAGTTCTTCGCCCTCTCGCGAGTAAAGATAGGCTCTGCGCCAACCATCCTTTTCGCTAACGACAATGAACTTCGCGCCTTCCTCAATCCATTGGATGCCGGTGTTCTTCTGAATGCTGGCGACTACCCAGGCCGGGTCAGTTTCGTGGAAGATGGTTTTCACTTCGTCGGTATCAAGATTGCAGAGCAGGAACCAACGTTCGTCACGAAAGCGGCTCAGTTTTTCAACGAAGACTTCTTTGGAGTTATTCGCCCAACAGACTTCACCGAGGTAGTAGCCTTCTTCCGGCGCCGGAATAGGAAGCCAATGCGGTTTTCGTTCTTTCGTGTCAACGACACCAATACGATGCGAATGAATTGTCTCGCCAACACGGGCAAATCGCATTCGTCGGACATTGGGATAGGAAGGATCTGACTTCTCAATCATCACGCGGGTGCGCACGTTCGAGACATCGGTTTCGACGAAGAGTACTTTCGTGTTGTCCGGGCTCCACTGGATCTCTTCGTAGTGGATGTCGGTGCCCGATTTCTGATCGGTGAGTGGAGCCTCTTTGCCAGTGGCCGGATCTCTTAGATACAAGTTGGCATTTCGCTGGAGTATGCGACCGTGGGCATCAGGGATTTCTACTTCCAGCGGAGGATGTGGGACCGAGCGTTCGCCTGTGTTCACCTCGTAGCGAACGTGTTGACTGCGTATGGATTTGGGATCGAACTGCCAGACAGTGTAGCCTTTCGAGTCCGACTGCCAGCTTCCCTCGAATCGCCGCTGCGAGAACTCGTGCCGATCGTAGATTGCGTTGATTCGGTCTTTGAGACGATTAAGGTCAAGCGTGAAGTTCTTTTCGGAAGTAGGCTCGGCGGCATAGACCGAATGAATCAGAAAGGCCGAAGTAAGGCAGATTAACAGGCAGCGTAAGATCACCTGGAAACACTCCGCGTCGGGGAAGATCAATCATGAAAAAGCATTCAGCAATTGTATATCAACGACGCCGCAATGCACGCTGCGAAGGCAATTTGATGCTGATACACCAAGTGCGTTTTGATGGCTCGTTGAGTATCATGAGAACTTAGTGTTGTTCCGTTCTTAATCAGGTCGTTACGTATGCAGTTCCTTTTACTTCTCGCCGACGCAAAAGATGACTTCAATCGATATCTCGACGAAAACCCGATGGTGCTCGGAGCTTTGGCGTTGGTGCTAGGATTGATGGTGGCCGGATGGGGAACCGTATCACTGATCTCGGGAAGAACTCGCGATAACTATGGCCGTAAGATGGAAGGCACATGGGCTCGTGTTGTGGCCGTTATTCGGATTATCTGTGGCGGCGCAGCGATCGTGTTTGGTATCTACAAGATGTTGGTTGGTTAGATCCTATCGCAGGAGTTCTCGACGATTCTGCTCATGAACTGGCAAGATCGATCAAACACGAGCGAACTACGTTTGTAATGGTCCCGAGACGTCTTTCTTACTGAGAGGAATGATGCGCCGCTTGACTGCTGGTCGCGCCTTATCCGCGTTTGCTTAACGAATATCCGATGGTGGGTGATGTTATTTTGATCGCCATTGGACTCGTTTGCGTTGGCTTCGCCATTGTGGCGTTGCTTGATGGAAGCACCCTGAACGACGAAGGGAAGCCTGCATGGGGCGGCCGCGCCGTGAATCGATTGATAGTGAAAATTGCGTTGGCGACGATAATTCTTGGATATGGTCTGTTTCGTCTGCTTACTTAATTCACCCGATTTACATCGCCGCTTGAGCGAGACGAAGCGCTATGGGATATCGCCGCAAAGGTAAAAAAATTCATGTCGAGCGAGTGGCGTGGAGGCAATGGTTAGATTCGGTGCATAATCTGATCGCCGACAGCGGTTTGCCCGAGTCAGTACTGATTGACGAAGAAGCGTGGTCGTACTTCTTGGATCGCGGCTACAGTCAAGCTGGGTATCTAGGCCAAGAGAACTGGTTCGATGCCACGCAGCTAGCACCCGTGCAGAAGGTCGCGGTTTGGAAATTGATCGAGCGATGGGTCGCAGATCGGCAACCCGTGAATGTGGGGTCGTTGGCTTCGACTTGGGAGCCCAAATAGGGCCATTTGATACGAGAATTCCAGGCGAAACGGGACGTATCGAAAAATCAACATCGCTGCATAACATCAGCAGCTAGCCGCACTTGCTGTATTCTTTTCGCCACAAATGTCGGTTTGAAGCGACTTGGACTTGAGCAATTCTGAGGATTTTTTCAGAATCCTTGATCGCTCGATTTGACGCCAGGGAAGGCGCGACCGATCTTTCCGCAGGAACATGCGGAGGGGCAGCTTGCTAGCAAGGAATGCCAGCAGATGCTTTCTGTGAATGTCTCCTACTCCCCAGCGTGACCGGGCAGCCAGCTTTTGGCAGCAAAGGTGATCCACGTCACGCTCTGCTTTTCACGGCGTTTGCTGAAACGTGATGCCGTGTTCCTGCTGACACGCAGTAGTCGGGCCCCAGGCAATTTAGGGACGGCTAGCATCGATCAGCATGCACTTGTCCAAACCGTCGGCCTGGTAGGAGCCAGACCAGAAGGTGAATTGTAGGAGCAGTAAGGTGGGAAGTTCTGATAGCGACAACCGTGATGTACATACGGGGCTGGCGGGCTGGTTGCATAATCTAACTCCGAACTCAACGAAGAGTCCTCGTCGCAGGAGTAAGCGGACTACTCAGCATACTTCGATCGAATCGCTCGAAGTTCGCAGCATGATGGCCGCGGATATTTCCTCCATCTGGTTCCAAGATGTTTCCGGAAGCGATTTTGAACGAACAGGCGGTGGTGTCGAGTCTGACTCCACTGGTGTCACACAACAATCAACTCAAGATCCGTACACCAACGATTGGATCGTTCAACTTTCGACCAACGTGGCAAGCCAGCTTACGTCTGTATCGCAAGTCAGTGGGCTGCTTGCGGGCAGCGGATTTGATGTCGAAGTGGTCCGTGGTCTGGGACTAGTCGGGCAGATTCTCGTACATAGCGAAGGGGCGACAGCAGACGACGTCGGCGCATGGTTCAGCTCGATCGATGCGATCGCCAGCTTTGAACTTGACGTGGCTTCGGTCTTTCATATCGCACCAAACGATCCAAGCTATTCGTCTACCTATGGCATGAAGAACATCGACGCCCCGGAAGCTTGGGACAAGACGACCGGTTCGGATAGCGTGGTCGTCGGAATCATTGACACAGGAGTCGACTATACCCACCCTGACTTAGTCGGCAACATTTGGACAAATCCCGGTGAGATCGCCGGGAACGGCATTGATGATGACAACAACGGGTTCATCGACGACGTCCACGGATTCGACTTCGTCAATAACGACGGCGATCCGATGGACGATAATCACCACGGAACGCACGTGGCAGGAACGATTGCGGCACAAGGGAATAATGCCCGGGGCGTAACAGGAGTTGCCTGGAATACGTCGATCATGGCTCTTAAGTTCCTATCGGCGAGCGGATCCGGATATACTTCCGACGCGATTCGCGCGATCAATTACGCCACGATGATGCGATCTCAGTACGGCGTCAATATTCGCGTCTTGAACAATAGTTGGGGTGGCGGTGGCTACAGTGCTTCACTCGATTCGGCCATCCGCGCCAGTGAAGCCGCAGACATCTTGTTCGTTGCCGCGGCTGGTAATGATGGCACCAACAACGACGTCAATCCACATTACCCGTCAAGTTATAACGTCAATAATGTGATCACGGTTGCTGCGACCGATCGCAATGATAACTTGGCGAGTTTCAGTAATTATGGAGCGAGCTCGGTCGATATCGCCGCACCTGGCGTTGGAATCTACAGCACGATCGCTGGTGGGTATTACGCATCGTTTTCTGGTACCAGCATGGCTGCCCCGCATGTGACAGGTGTCGCTGCGTTGGCATTTGCTTACGATCCTGATGCGACGGCCGCCGAGGTAAAAGATGCGATCTTGGCTGGTGGCGATTGGATTTCGGGCTTGGGCGGAAAAGTAATGACCGGAATGCGGTTGAATGCCGCTGGTACGTTGGCCCAGTTGACCCCCGAGAACGCGATACCCGATCCAACTCCGGATCCAGAGCCGGAACCGGAACCCAACCAAGCTCCGACCTTAGGAGGTGTCTCGTCCGATACGAGCACGGTTTATTTGGGCGAAACCGATAACATCACGTTAACGGCGAGCAGCGTTGCCGATTCGGACGGCAGCGTATCGCAGGTCACGTTCTATCGCGACAGTAATGGAAACGGCAAATGGGACGACACCGACGTTGTGCTTGGTAGCGTTACCGCGATCAGTGGTGGACTGGCCAGTTTGACGATCAGCAACCCATTCACCACCACCGGAAGCCACATGGTGTTTGCTCAGGCCACCGACGATAAGGGTGATAAGAGCAATCTCGTTGGAACAACGCTGACGGTGATACAGCCTGACGATCATGCCAATGACGCGGCAGGTGCAACCCAAATCTCCGTCGGTAGCTCGCAAGCAGGCAAGTTGAACTACGGTGGCGATGTCGACTACTTCCGATTCAGTGCGGAAGCGGGTAAGACCTACGTGATCGATACGAATCACAATTCGTTGGCGGCTTCGGTGCTTACGCTTTACAGCAGTAACGGTGCTTCCCAGTTAGCTCAGGACTCGAGCACATCAGGCACCAAGGTCGTCTGGACGGCAACGTCGAGTGGTACGGTTTACTTCTCCGTAAAAGGTTCCGATAGTACCCAGATGGGCAACTACTCGGTTTCGGTCACCGAATCTTCTCCGTTCAAACTCAACAGCGGCACGCTGGCAATACTCGGTACCGACGGCAATGACCGAATCGCGGTGGTTCATGGTGGTTTGACCATCACGGTTACCATGAACGGTAAGTCGTCGACCTTCAACGCTTCGCAGGTGAAGAAGATCACTTTCGACGGTGGCGCAGGTGCAGACTGGGCTCGCTTCTACGGTACTTCTGGACGTGAAGTATGGACCTTCCAGGGCGATAACATGAAGGTAGTAGGAGCCGGTTTTACTTGGTCGACGACCAACACGGAGTATAACGTTGGCTATGCGAGTTCGTATGATACGGTGATCATGTCGGATACCGCAGGCAACGATACATTCACGAGCAGCTCCACGAAGTTCAGCATGGTGGGCAGTGGCTACCGGAACGAAGTATTTGGAGCTCGCAGTGTCACGGCCAGTGCTTCCAATGGCGGTGTTGATAAGGCGCTATTGTACGACTCGAGTGGCAACGACTATTTCATTGGTCGCGGTCAGGATGCCTACATGATGACATCCGACTCAACCGTCTCCACTTACGGTTTCGATCGAACCAATGTGTACAGCAGCGGCGGGTACGACCAAGCCTATCTATACGATTCGGCAGGTAACGACAATTTCGTTTCCTACGGGAATACCAGTGTGTTGAGCGGACCAGGCTACTACAACGCCGTTTACAATTTCGCTCGGGTGACCGCGATGGCGATCAACGGAGGCAATGATATTGCCACGTTCTTCGATACCGTTGGGGACGACACCTACGTCGCGCGTGGAAACCAAGCTTATATGTACGGCACCGGTTACTACACCCTTACACAAGGCTTTGACCGTTCCACGGCAATTTCGAGAAACGGTGGATCGGATCAAGCATTTTTCTACGATACGATTGGCAACGACACATTCTATAGTCGTACCGTCGAGAGCTCGATGGCTGGACAAGGGTATGCGAACTCGGCCCGCGGATTTGACCGTGTAAATGCGATTGCGAACATGGGCGGACACGACGTGGCCTACCTATTCGACACGGCATCGGATGACAAACTTGTCGCAAGGTCAAATTACGCAGCCCTATATGGGGAAGATTTTTCCAGCTATGCTGCCGGATTTGACGTCGTCGTTGCCTATTCGACGAAGGGTTCTGACAAAAGTTATGTGGGCGATATCGACTTTTTGATGCAATACTTAGGTGAGTGGGACGACTAGACCAACCTTGTAGTCGACCTCGATGCTTACCTCTTTGCCCGCCTGTCAAAAGCAAATTCTTCCTCACCCCATGCCGCCTACCCATCGCTCAGATCGCCCTGGTCTGAGCGATTTTTTTGTGATGCCACCGATGCCTATAGCATTCAATATTGCCGAGTTGAAATTAGGTGCTTGGGAACGCAGAATAGGTAGTTCCCACCAATTATCCCCACAAATCTAACCTTCCTATTTCGCGGAAACGTGTCATGACGCGTATCGGTATCGCTGGTGTTGTTTGTCTTTGCCTGACAGCCGCTGTGTGGGCTTCCGACGGAGGTGAGGGGTCTGCGGGTGACTGGCTGATGTGGCGTGGTCCAAGTGGGAATAATATCGCAGTTGGGCCAGCAGTCCCTACCGAATGGGACGAGACCAAGAATGTTGTTTGGCGAATTCCGCTGAAAGGTCGTGGGCATTCTTCTCCGATCATCGTGGGAGAACACGTCTTTCTCACTTCGGCGAACCAAGCGGAACAGGTTGCTAGTGTGGTGGCCTACGACAAAGCATCTGGTGAACAGGTTTGGGAAACGCCGGTCACTCGTGGTGGGTTTCAAACGGATGTACATGCCAAGAACACGCACGCTACCTCTACCTTGGCATCGAACGGTGATCAGCTGTTCGCCGTTTTTATCCAAGATCAGACTGTACAACTAACGGCACTCGATTTGCGCGGCAAGATTCTATGGCGAGTCAACGCAGGATCGTACGCGCCAGAGAAATACAAATTCGGTTATGCCCCATCTCCCATGCTTTACCAGGACTTGGTCATCGTGGCATCAGAATACGAAGATGGCTGGTTGGCAGCCTTTTCACAGAAGGACGGTGGCGAGCGCTGGCGGATTCCTCGTATCGGAACTTCGTACAGCACGCCGATCGTCGCGCACATCGCTGGGCGTGATCAACTGCTACTCAGCGGGCAGCAAAAAGTCGTGTCGCTAGATCCCGCATCAGGAAAGCAATTCTGGGAAGTCGAAGGAACGAATCAGGCCACATGCGGAACGATTGTTTGGGATGGCGACATTGTTTATGCGAGCGGTGGCTATCCTGCCTCCCCCACGCAGACCGTTGCCATTCAGGTGAGCGACAAGCCGGAAGTGCTGTGGACCAATCGTGAGCAGTGCTACGAACAATCGATGTTGGCTCACGATGGATATCTTTACGCGATTAACGATCGAGGTATTTTCTTCTGCTGGAATGGAAAGACAGGCGAACAGATGTGGAAAACGCGTTTGGGAAGTCCCGTTAGTTCGTCACCTCTATTAAGTGGCAATAACATCTTTGTCGCTGATGAAAAAGGAAACATGTACGTTCTCAAAGCCAATCCCGAGAAGTACGAATCGATCGCCAAGAATCAACTTGGAGACGAAACGTTTGCAACCCCCACTGCGAGCGAAGGTCGGCTCTACGCCCGTTATGCCGATAGTTCGAGCGGAGAGCGACAAGAGTATCTCGTTTGCATTGGCAGCAACGCTTCTTCGGGCAATTAGTTCATTTCGGCGAAATCGTCCGTAAGATTCGAATGTTCAGCTTTCGGTTGGATGGATGACGCGTCGGCGCTTAGTGAGCCAGGAAAGCCATATCTCAGCGGGAAAAGCGTTCCCCAGACGATCACCGCTTGGATGGCGTGGGCAGGATAGAACAGCAACAGGTATCCACTGAGCTCGAGGAGCTCATCCAGTTGAAGAAGTGAAAAGAGGCCGATGTCGATCCATGGGATGGCTATCCATAACGCCAGACATCCTACGAACCACTTCGCGCGCTCTTTCCAGTTTGTGGTGAGTGCTGCCAAGGCACAGATTACTGAAAACAACGCTGAAGTAATGGCATAGGTTGTGAAATAGGGATCGATCAAATCGGGCCATGGTGGACTGGTATCGAACTCGACCATCCGCAATACCATTAGCAATAATCCTATGAGACAAGTCATCGCAATGACTTCCCATAGTGCGAAATGAATGTTTCGTAGATTTAGCTTCGGCAAAGTGGTCAGATGTCGGCTGGCGATCATTGAAACGATTGCGGCAACCAACGCACTCGCCGACGAGGTGACCCCGATCAAGACGACTTCACGATCAAAGAACAATAAGCAGATCGCCATGATTGCGACGATGCCAGCTACGGCCGATAACCTTCGCCACGCAATGGACCATCGTCCAGCAACTAGCAGAAAGCCGAGCAGCGCGCCTTGGGCGTAGGGGGCAGAAAGAATCCCCCACAACACCCAGTGCAACGTGGCGAGACTTCCAGCTGTTAGGTAAATCACAGCGTAAGTCACCAGCTGAAGAAGAATTAGCCAAACGAGGATGAACCATTGCCGCTGGGTTAGTTGCATTGCGTTCGCCTCAGGTCACTGCATTTCGAAGAAATCCTCGTTCGATTTAATCTGCGTTGGTGCCTCATTCGACTCATGCGACGCCGCATCAATGATTGGCTCAACTGGCTGGCTCCAAGCTTGAAGCAGACCAGGGAAGGCCCATCGTAAAGGTACCAAGGTCAACCAGGCACAAGCCACTTGAAAGATGTGAGCATAGTATAAAAGACCGTAACTTGGCCTACCCGAGCCCACGAATGCGAACACCTCCCTTTCGAGGGCTGGTATGACCGACAGCAGGACGAACATGACTATCATAGCAAGGCCACGGACATTCCAACCGGTGGCCAAAATTGGCAACCCTGCAATCGCCAAGAAAATTCCAGAGACAATGGAGAACGTCAGGAACTCACGGCCTTCTTCGCTGAGCCATTGATTCCAATTGAGAAGATCGTTGACCATCACTCCGCGCAGCACGGCCAGCGCGATCCCAATCAGGCAGGTTGCGACAATGATCTCCCATAAGGCAAAGCGAACTTGCCAGCCACGCCAACCAGGAAAGTAAGCCGCGATGCATCCCAGACCAAGGGTTCCAAGTGCCGTGCTGGAAAGGGTCGCGGCATAAGCCGGAGCAAGTATCATCGGATGAATCTCCATCGCATTGACCCCGATCGCGAGCACAGCACAAAAGCCAACAATTGTCACCATCAGCCGCAACCAAGCTCGGTGGCTGCCGACGACCAGCCAGAACCCCAGCACGCCAACATCAGCAAACGGCATCGTCAGATAGAAGGCGAACTCTTCCGTTGAATCAGGCTGTCCAATGATCCCCAAAAGAATGCCATACATCGCCAGGTGGACGAATCCGACAAACAGGATCACCACCCAATTTGCGATAGCTCCGAGCACGCGTGTCACCTTTCTCGTTCGTAAAGCAATCGTTCGCCATTCTACCTAAATTAACGGTGCCTGGCAGAAAACAAGTCGCCCGGGCCTTTGCTGCCTACAAGAAGTTACGTAGTTACGGGGAATTGCACGTGGTATCTGCTTACGTGGGATACATAAAGTAGTCCAGCTGCGTACGTGTCCAAAAAATTAGCATCCATGATTCTTCGTGCATCTGACTTGAGCATTGCTAATTTTGTGTCCGAAATCGATGAGACGAATCGGAGCGTTTTGTCTTTTTTGTAAGTCAAGTCCCAACAGGAGTTACGGAGGCATGGCGGTAAGCCGTTTCGCGAATTGGCATACCTTTCGCATTAACCCGTGAACAGCATTCCGGAATGCGAACGACAATTTGCGCATCTCAGCTCCGTGAACGGAAGTCGCGGAACTCTCCATATCCAACGACTGGCTTTTGGGAGACGAGTATGACCTCGTTCGTAGTCGCATCCATCTTATCGATGGCTTCGCTGGGGGCAGCTCCAGCGGAAACTCACTTGGTCGATCATGTCGATCTAATCGAAATTAATCATTTGTACGACCTTCAAGGTCGTCTCGTCATCAATCAACTTATTTTCTACCAATGGGACAGTGCTTCCCAACGATTTCAAGTTCGCGCTTGGCGTCTTTTGAAATCCGATGATCAACTTCCTCGCAAATCGTGGAATCAAGACCGCTACATCTGCCATTGGCGAGACATGAATGTACACAGAAAAGTGTACGCCGATAATGTTCGCGAAACGTGGACAACATCAGACCCCGAGGTGATGGAACGGAATATGTTCCCGATCGAACAGCGGAGTGAGCTGAGTCAACCTGATTCCTCCTCGAGCCGAATGGCTTTGGCGAGCGATCCTTAGCAATAGCAACCAGCAATTCATTTGTGCCGGCAGGGGCAAACGCCGGAAACCCAGTACCTTGAAGACGAACAAGCTTCGACACTGGGTTATCTATCACGCCAATGGTCAACTGCGATTGTCCTCTTCGATACTGCCACGTTTTTCCGAACTCGCGTCAGTCTCCTAGAAGGCAATCTCAGCTTACCTGCGGGTTACGAAATAAGCTTGGAGGCTTGCACGGGATAGGTCTCTCACCCCATCCCTCCTCTAGCATTTCTTACGGGCATTCCGCCTATTTCGGCTTCCGAACTCATCACTGATAGAGACATTAGGTGGCTAACGCCGACGTTTTCGCTTTGTGAAATCGGAGAGATCGATATGCGGGTTTTCGTCTGCTTCTCGCTCGTAACGTTCGAACCGACGCTCTAACACATGCGCCACCCACCCTGCGTAACAGAACATGGTGAGGCCCAATAAGACAACGAGCCCTTGCATCCAAAGTTCCAGCGAGATGAAGCTGAGCAAAACAACGCCCACGATCGAAACGATCAAGCAGGGTAGGGCTGTCCAACGGGCCAGTTGTTCGCTACGTGTTTGAGCGGGCAAGAACAGCCCGGCGAATGCGTTGTAAAGAAACTGCCCTAGCCGAAAAGCCAACTCGGGAAGGTCAAAACCTTCTTCAGCGTCGTAATCTGGTCCCAATCCAGCCATGTCCGCAGAAACTTCAAGAAATCCGGGAAAGGTAACACGAAACGATGAGTACCTATTCTATTCGACGGAAGTATTCATTTCTTGCTCTCGCATGCCGGGAAATGCTCCGCCTACCCTAGCGGCACGAACCGACCAATAGACTCCCGTGTCTTTCGTTGAAACCGTTTCTGTTTCAACGAAAGCGTTATTGATGTACCGCGAAACCTTTCATTACGACTATGTCTATGTGATCCACGGATTCCTCTCGCCTCAAGAATGTCAGCAATATATCGCTATGGCGGAAGAACTTGGCTTTGTGGATGCGCCCATCACGACGTCGGAAGGTGCCGTGATGCGACGAGATGTTCGCAACAACACGCGGGTTCTAGCGGACGATCCTGTAACGGCCAAACATCTTTGGCAACGAATCCAGCCATGGGTGATCGACCCTTGGCGACAACGTTCAGCGATCGGCTTGAACGAGCGGCTACGCTTCTATAAGTACGAGCCAGGCCAATCGTTTGCACCCCATTTCGATGGCCGATATCGTCGCAGCCACTTTGAGAAGAGTGACTTTACGTTTCTTGTCTACCTGAACGATGATTTTGGAGGGGGAGGCACGCGTTTCTTCCAGCCAGAAACGTTTCGTATCGAACCACGTGCTGGTAGCGCACTGCTTTTTCATCATCCCCAACTTCATGAAGGAGAGGTGGTCGCGGAAGGTGTGAAATATGTTCTTCGCAGCGACGTTATGTACAACAGCACTAGCCCCGAGCATGATGGCTAGTCTCTTGCTAGCGATTTGAAAAGTTGTTCGCGATCACGTTCAGTATGTTCTAAAATCCGTGGGGTACTGAGTAGTCCTCTTACGACGGCGGCGGAGCATGGACAACGAGATCTCCAGGCAACCTCAAACTACAAGCAACGCCCCAATCGTTCGCCATGCATCGTTTCACACCCTTTGGTTTGGATTGCTAGTTGGCGCCGTGATCTGGTTGGTTGCCATTATTCCAGTATCTCTGTCATTTTATGACAATGGACCAGACGAGTTCCTCTTTGTCCGACTCGGATTCGTGGGCCTGGCTGGATTTTGGTTTGCTGCCGGTCGACTACGATGGTGGATGCGACTTGTGGCTGTCGGTCTCGTGACGACACTTCTGGGGCTGACCGCCAACCAGGATTCGCTCCAATTAGCTGGCCTCGTTGGCGTAACGATCTTCGTAACGGCAGCGATCGCTTACGGCATCCGAGGATTGCTTTCTTACATACTTCGGGAAGAAAACCAAAGTCGATCTTTCTCGCTTGCTGCCATGATGCAGGTCACGGCCGTCGCGGCGTTGACGATGTTGGCGATTCGATTCGGTGTCGAATACACCACCGAAGGCTCTCTCTTAGAAGTAGCCCGTGTGTTGTTTTATCTCTGCACGTTAAGTTTCGCGTTGGCAGCTCAATGCATGCCCCTTTGCGGAAGACGCTGGAGGACCATCCTTCTACTGCACGCATGGGCGTTGGTTTGTGTGGTCCTCACCGTGGTCATCACGTCGGTAGGTTCGTATCTATTCGACGATTACGTTGAATTCCACGAGATCGTAAGAATCTATCTGACGGCGAACCTAGCGTTATGGAGCGTTGTCGTTCCTTTGCAATTTGTCTTAAGTACGATCTCTTGGAACTTGATACGCGACGATTGGATGGAGCAAACCACGGAAGGTCCAGCGATCTCGTCTCTGCGCAAAAGGCATCCATGGCAGGACATCGTGCCATCGTTCTTTTACGAGTGTTTCTCGCAACAGGGCACTTCGGAAGAATCATGGGTGAGGAATCCCAATTGGGGCATGATCAGCGCTATTTTGGTAGCGTTTGCTATTATCGATTTGGTTGCTGTGAAAATAATGAGCTCTCCAGGAATGGATTACTCAATTCTGATCCGACTTGGGCAAACGGGCGTCCTTGGTTTCTGGCTCGCCTGTGGCCGTGCTCGTTGGTGGTTACGATGTTTCATCACCGTTTTGCTTATTCCTTTGTTAGGGTGGCTAGACGAATCCGATCCGGTGCGTACTACGTTATTGTTAGCACTCAGCGCGTTGCTGTTCGCTGGAATTACCTTTCTTCTTCGCTCCCTGATTTCATTGATAACTCGTTCCTCCAACAAACATCACACGATTTCGATCAAGGGAATCATGTTCGCCATGATTGGTGCTGCGGTGTTGTTTGTTGTCTTGCGAGCGATGCACACGCTTGAGTTCCAAGGGGCTCAAATCTATCGATTGGTTCTTCTGGTGTTTCATGTGAGTCTGTTAGGGATTGCCTTTGTGATGCAATGTGCGGTTCTTTGGGCAAGGCAAGAACGTGTTGTCCGATGGTGGCTATTTGCCGGCGCGTGTGCTGTGTGCACGATGTTCGCCTCTTACGGCATTCAATACCTATTGATTGGGATGACCGATCTCGAAGAGTGGCTAGAAGTTTATGGATTCGGAGTTGCTACGATTTGGCTAACGGTTTACCCACTTGATTGGTCACTACGAAAACAGAACTGGTCGCTTGTTCAACCTGGTTGGAGCATGGAAGAATGCCCGGTCGATGTAAGCCCAGAGACCTCGTCGCCGATCAAGCCGCCATCGGCGGAACTGTTGAAGTCCAATTCCGAGACTGTCGATTTCGACGATATTTATTAAACTAGAGAAGGTCGCTTCGGCGTTGTTCCGAACTCGAGATGAAATCGATGACGCAATATGCCTGACGAATTCGCAAATCCCTGGTCGCCTGCTTTGCAAGAAAACCCGCTCGAGAAGCGTGCGTGGGATACTGCGCCGACCCGAATGTACTTACAAGTTCTGACGTTGATGGCCCTATGTGTGGCGATTACCGTCGGTTTGTTCGGAGAGGAATTTTGGTTCGTAAGTCAAGAGTTTCGCTTCGCTTTAGCGGGGATCGCAGGCTTCTACGTTGGTTGTGGCTCTGGTAATTTCGGCAAACGCTTGATGGTCGGCTTCTTTGCCACGATTATCTTGGGACTTCGACCACCTCACTTTCCTAATGAACCATTGCAAGATCTTGGCTTGGTAGTCGTAGCCTCCGCGCTGGTGAGCTTAACAGCGGCGATTATTTTCGCCTGGGCAGACTGGCAGAAGGAGACTTTGCCCCGTTTTGCCTGGCTGAAGCTTTTGGTGCTGATGGGGGCGTTAGCGGTGCTTCTGGGTGGCGCCAATCATCGATTAGCTGGCATGGACTCCGATGCTGCCCTGCGTGAGGGAGCGATCTTGGTTGGCCGCGGTGCGGTGTTTGCGATCGCAGTGGTTCTGCAGCTATTGCCGCTTCGGGCTATCACCTCGTTACGTATGATTCCCTACATGATTCTGGCAGTCGTCGCTTTCCTGTTCGTACCAGCAGCAGATGGACTAGTACGAAACTTCGATGGAGCCCACGGATTATGGGAGACCGCCGATGTCTATCGCCTGAGCTTGGTATGCGTTTGGTTAGTTGGCTATCCACTTCATTTCGCACTCGGGGCGTTGGATATTCGCCTGGTCGATCCTTGCTGGAAAGAGTCGGTCCCCAAGAAGGAATCGCACCAGGAAGAATTCGATCGGCTCGCTGAAAGTCGCTTCTCGCTGCACTAACGAACCTTACATTTTCCGCATCTGGCGCGGCGTTTGCTTCTAGTAAGAAGAGAAGCATTCTTAAAGAGTTTCGCACCAGAAAGAGGTGAAAACAGTCGTTATGGCGTCGTTTCTTCCCATATTTTCTTTGCTGCTGGTCATCGTGATCTCGCTAATGGTCGTTCGCGTCGCGACGATGGCTTTGGTTCTGACTGGTATCTCTCAACAGCTCGCACAATTTCAAGCACGTTCCGCATTCACTGGCTCTGGCTTTACGACTTCCGAATCTGATCGCGTGGTGCAACATCCCGTGCGCCGGAAGATCATCATGATGCTGATGCTGCTTGGGAATGCTGGGATTGTGACGGCAGTCAGTTCGTTGATGCTTTCGTTCGTCCACGCCGGAAGTGAGACGTCATCTTACCTGTGGATTCGTTTCGGCTTCCTGGCCGGTGGGATCTTTGTGCTATGGATCATTTCGCGTAGCGAATGGGTCGACAAGCGTTTAAATAACCTGGTCGAGATGGCCCTGCGACGTTGGACTGATTTGGAAGTTTGCGACTATTCCAATCTGTTGCACTTAGGTCACGGCTACACCGTGGTCGAGATGGAAGTTGAGAAGGAGGATTGGCTCGCCGAACGTGAGCTAGCGGCACTCCGACTTTCCGAGGAAGGCGTGTTAGTCCTTGGTGTCGATCGACCTGGTAGTGATTATATCGGCGCGCCACGAGGGTTTACGAAACTGCAAGCAGGTGACACCGTGATCTTGTATGGTCCCAGTGAGATCTTAATGAATCTTGATGAACGTCGCGCAGGCTCTTCCGGAAACTGGGATCATCACAAAGCGGTTGATCGCCATCTACAAGCCAAAAGAGAGCAAGAGGAGCAGGAACTTGAACGCGAAGCGGAGCCGGAACAGCCCACGAACTAGTTCAGCACCTCCTCCCTCTGTTTTGACGCATCGAGTTGCTGGGCTATGATCAGACCAGTTGTTTATCGAGCGTGAGGTAGGCATGAACAAGCGGGATGGTTGGAAGGCAGCTTGCAGTCGGGCGTCTCCTTACGCTCCGGTTGATTTCGATGAAACTAGAAGCGAACGGTGGTCGCTAACCTACACTCTGCGATGGGCTGCTCTGGTGGGTAGCGTTGTTCTGATTATCGCACACCTATTAGTTGCTTCTCGTCTGTTTCCTCTCGCTCTGCACGTACCAGCAATGCTTCTTGGTCTTTGGCTTGCTGCCGGACGCGGTAAGTTTTGGATTCGACTGATATTTGGCGTGATCGGAACGTTTATGCTGATGGCGACCATCACTTCATTCATTCAGGAAGGTGGATTTTCAATCGCCTTGGCGGTAATTGTGACTTTGATTCTCTCGATCGCCACGACCGCATTAATTATTGGATTTTTAATCGCGACATTCACATCTTGGGGAAGGCGACCACGACACATTTCGCTTAAGGAAATTGCGTCAACGATTGTCGCGTTAGCGTTGTGCTTCTCGGCACTTCGAAGTGCGTATGATCTCAGCGATGGGGGCTATTTGTGGGATCGAGTTGTTGAATGGGAGATCTTGGCAGTTGCTTTAGGAATTAATGCTGTCTTCGCCGCGTTTCCGTTTCTCATGAAATGCGACTCACCTCGCATTCGGATGTGGCTGCTTCTCATCCCTGGATTGATTTTAATTGTACCTCTTTGTTGTATTTTTGTTTTAAATCACTTCGGTCGGACGGTACCGTCAAGTGTAGATACGTTTGGAATCTTTCAATTTGCGACGGTCGAGTTTCTTATAGTATCCGTGCTATTGAATTACGGTTTGGGGCTCTTCGGAACATCGCTATTTCAGCGGGCCCCCGAAGAGGAATGCCTAGACCGCGAAGAATCAATGACTACGACCAGCCTCGGTCCAGAAGAGAGACCATAAGCCAGCCCGAGAGCAAGTCAGCATTCCTTGCCGCTGAAGCGCTAAATGCAAATCGCACGACCGAAGTGATTGATGACGGTTCCGAGACGGAAGGGCACGACGTATTGGTGTGGGTCGAATTGCTGGGAGCTGCTGTATTCTCGTTGAATGCGTTTATCCCGATCTTTTCGCCGCTGTTAACAGGCCTGTGCAGCGTATGGTTGATATTAGGTCGATTCAATGTTTGGCAACGAATCGGTGTTGTTTCTCTCGCCGTTTTGATTTTGGGGCTGGGTTCTGCAGAATTGTATCTGCTGCTCGTTGCTATCGTTCTGATTACCGCAATGATGACGTTCAGCTTGTCACCGATCATTTCGATCGTAACGCGAACTCCGTGTCGTGGCTCACAGTTTTCGTTATGGCAGCTAGGTGGATTGACGATAATAATGGCCGTGATCTGCGGCATACTGAGGTTGATCTTTGAGCAGCACTCCATGTTCATTTTCGACACGAATGCAGCTATCGTTTTGACGCTCCAAGCGATTGCTGTCTCGACCAATATCATCTTGGGAAGCCTAAGCGTTTTCATGCCAGAACGTCATCGCACATGGCGACTATTCTATCTGTCCGCCATTTCAGTACTCATCGCCATGCCGCTGATTGAGATCTTAGTAGCATTTGGATTTGGGTGGGGCTGGGGCATGGCAGCATTGATCGAGTTGATGCATTTTGGGGGTGCCCTGTTCCTATGGCTGCTACTATTTCCGATGGAGCTTGCCGGTTTGTTTGATGTGGAAGTACGTCAAGACGACGGCCCGATCGTTCCTTCGCCCGTACAAGATCCGCTCGACTAGCTGGCCAAATCCGGGCACGATTTGTGAAGTCTCGCTAGAATCAGGTTTTCAGAATGTCGCCGTTTCGAAGCGGATGACGTGACGAATAAATGGAACCGCCTCAAACAGAAGAAGAGAATGAGCCGCCGCTGGACGTTGATCCTATTTATCGGTCTGCTTATAGGAACTTACATTGGTTCCTACGCATTGCTTTCACGCACGGGCATTCAGAAGGCCGCTCAGCACAGTTCCGAATTCTATTTCTTTGTCGAACCCACGACCTCGGAGTGGACACAGGTTCATTATCGATTGATCGAGTTTTATGAACCGCTCATTCAACTAGAGCAACTGATGGGCGTCGAACACTCGCCTGCCGCGTGCGCTGAATTGAAGCTCTCGTAGCGGCCAGTGACCGTTAGAGCTTGTGAGGTGATTGTTCAATGTAGCGAAGGAAATACGATTCCAGCAGATTGAAATCGCTTCCGAAAGCATCCTGAAAATCTTGAACGCGCTGCTGGGCCGTATACGGCTCGCCAGCAGGCCGATTTGCGACGGCTTTGGAGTATTGAGCAAATTCACGTGGATGGGTCTCAATGAGGTAAAAGACCAAAGCCCATCCTTCTCCATAGGCGGTGCTGGGACGCTCGTAATAGGCGTCGTCGGTGGCGATGAATTGTTGCAGCGAGTTAGGTTGTCGCTGAGTTTTCATGTATTGCATGAACTCGCTGAGGCGGGCCTTGTTCAAGCGTTCGCGAAACTGCGGATGATTCCGCGAGTCCCAGACACCCGGTGCCTCGAACATGGTTGCCAGGCCTTCGACAAACCACTTGGGTTGTCGCGAGTAGCGGCTATGCACGCCGGTATTGAAGGCCGTTTGATGGGTGGCTTCGTGGATGATCGTCGCCAAGTTCTCGCCCCAGAGCGGATGATTTGGGTTACCGCCGGTAACATCGTACAACGCAACGCGATTGGTCTTGGGCGAATAGTAACCAACCACTCCCTTACTCACACGCATCCCTTCGGAGGCTGCGTATTTCTGGTAGGTCGAGAAATCTGGGAAGACGATTGCCACCAGGGGAAACTCATTCCTCTGCAATGGAATCGCACGAGCTGTGAAGTACTGATGGAACGAACGGTAGAGTTGCTCAAACTGGTTCGCCCATCGGTCTTTCGCTCCTGCGGGATGAACGACCAGGTAGCTGCCAGTGCCGCTGACATCGAATCCACGTCCGAATTCGTCGAGAAGTTTGCCTCGCAGCTGGTTTTGCGGAAGAGGATGGAAAGGTTGGGCGAGCTGCGAAAAATTGGCTGCTTCGCCAGGAGCGAAATCCCATAGCTGTCCATCCCGACCCAGCATGATGACTTGCTCTTGCGAGGCAATCACGGGCGTGGCTTGAATCGTCTCGTCGTTCAGATCCAGCTGGATCATAACCGGGTAGGTTTGGGCTTGAATTGCCGTCGGTGAAAAATAATTGGCAAACAATGCAACGACGAAAGCGAGTGAGGTGGTCGGACTAATTCGTACTGCTAGCATGGCAATTGTTTTGGTTTTCAGGGCGGTTTTCGTCTACCTTATCAGTAAGGTTAGTTCACGATTCGCCGATAGCCCCTGCGGTGGAGGGGGAAACTTTTTGAGATTTCGCTGGATTCGTATGCAAAGTATTCCTAGAATGGACGCTACCTCATCTAAAAACGACCTTATCTGGAATTATTTCCTTACCCTTTTCATGGCCGCGCTTCGCACCGTAGTTTGGGTGGCTCTCGTCTTTGCGCTGACGGGCCCGCTTCTCGCACAAGAATCAGAACCGAATTTGTCCGATCAGGTAAAAGCCTGGGTACGACGACTCGACTCTGACACGCTTGAGGAGCGCGATCGCGCTGAGAAGAAAATCATTGAACTTGGCCACGAGTCGCTGGAGCATCTTCCGCAGGTCAAACCCAATACAGCCGCCGAAACAAAAGCACGGCTACAGCGTATTCGAACCATTTTGGAAAAGGCGCGTGCTGATAGCGCGGCGAAGGCTTCCAAGATCACCCTCTCGGTGAAGGATAAGCCATTCACCGAAATCATCGGAGCGATCGAAGAGCAGACGGGTAACAAACTAGTCGATTATCGCCGCAACTTCGGTCAAAACGCGGACGCGACTAAGGTAAGCGTCGACTGGGAAGAAGTCCCTTTCTGGGAAGCGCTCGACGAATTGTTCGCCAAGACTGGTCTGGAAGCTTACCACTACGCTGGGCAACCAAGCGTGTTGGCATTCGTGGCCCGGCAATCTAGCGGGAACACGAAGAATCCTTTGGTGCGAACCAGCGAGATCTTCCGCTTCGAGCCTACCCGTATCGAGTCTTTCCTAAACCTGTCGGACACCGCGCAGCGCGGAACCTTCATGAATCTCCAAGTCGCCTGGGAACCTCGCGCGACGCCGATTGTCATCAAGATGCCGCTCGATCAGTTGAAGATCGAAGACGAAAACGGCAAAAGTTTGGTTTCGGCTGACTCAGAAGGTTCACTCGACACCGAAGTACTGCAGGGCGTTTCGGCGGTCGACATCCAACTTCCTCTAGGGGGCGTCGATCGAACCTCGCAAAAGATCGCCAAGCTGAAAGGGCAAGTGGTGGCCTTATTGCCTGGTCGCGTCGAGACGTTCACATTCGACAAGCTGGAAAAGTCTCGCAATGTCAAAGATACACGCGGGGCGATTGAAGTCATTTTTGAGGCGTTTCGCCAGAACGGCGATATTTATGAAGCCAGCATCATGCTGCGAGTTTTGAATGATCAAGGCGCGCTCGAGTCGCATCGAGGCTGGGTATACAACAACGAGGCATATCTGGAAGGTCCTAACGGGGAACGAGTCGACATTGCGGGATTTGAAGAGACTTACCGCGACGTTGATTCCGTTGGACTTTCCTACAAGTTTGTTTTGGAACGAGAAGCGAGCGATTACCAATTTGTCTACAGATCACCGGCATCGATCATATCGTTGCCGGTATCGTTCGAATTAACGGATATTCCTTTGCCATAATCGAGAAAGTCACGCCGCGCGCGAGGTATCTTCACGATTGGTAAGGGAAAATGGCATCATTGAGAGCGAGCTTATGTTGTCCAAACCTCGGATCGGATCCCCGACTTTCAGCCTCGTGATGATTTGTTTGATGGTCTTGCCAGAGGCCGCAAACGATAAGAGTTTGTCGGACGATCTTGAATCATCGGCCGGCCCCAATCTTCCGGAAGAAGTGCTCGTCCATCCAACCACTGGGGCCATCGTGCTGGCCAGTGTGAATGATGTTCCCGTTTATGATGTGGAAGTCCAGCGGTACCTAAGTCGCTTGGAAGTCTTTCAAGGGCTGCCGGAACCGACGCTGCAGATATATCGCGCGAGTGTGCTATCCCAACTGGTCCGTCGCCAAGCGGTCTTTGCGTACCTTCAATCGTCTGAATTTCGGGCGACCGAGCAAGAGGTTGATTTGGCCCTCGCGGAGGCTAGAAAATCGCTGAACTCTCGTGGCCAATCTCTGGATGAGTTTCTTGCCTCCGGTCAAGCTGACATGGCGATGCTCCGCCGTAATCTAGCCTGGAAAATTACCTGGGAACGCTATCTCGACAGTTACTTGACCGAAGCAAATTTGCGTCGTTATTACGAACGCCACTACGCCCAGTTCGATGGAACGACGCGACACGTCGCACAGATCTTTCAAGGAGATCCAAGTGACGAGGAAAACTTTGAGTGGGATAAGGCATTTCGTGACACCGTGTTGATTCGTGATCGTATTCAGCAAGGGACGCTGAAGTTTGAGGATGCCGTGAAGCAGTACTCAATGTCCCCCAGTGCTGCCGATGGAGGTGACCTGGGTTGGATTGAATATCGCGGGCCGCTTGATCCACGTATCCACGATGCTGCCTATTCACGACCAGTTGGTGAAGTGGTCGGACCGATTCAAACTCGATTCGGAATCCACCTGTTGTACATCATGGAAGAGAAACGGGGCACGGTGAAGTGGGAAGACATGGTCGATGAAATCCGTGCGGCAGCGGCATCTTATCTGTTTGCCCACGTTGCCGATCGCTACCTATCGGACGCTCGGGTCTTCTATTATGGAGAAGAGGAAGCCAGCGAAATGGACCCAGCCTTGGTCCCCGTGTTTCACAAAGAATTTGTCGCCCCGTAGTTTTTTGCTGGGGACAATTCGCGTTACGGTTCCACCCATTTCCCATTGCGGTAGATACACTGCTTGGGATTGAATTGGGTGGCATTTTGCAGCGAGAGCACCGGCAAGGATCGTAGGAAGCTGTCGTCGAGGTAATAGCCCCATTCCGTTTCCATCTGGTCGTTCGACCCTCGAGCGGTCAATTCGTACTCGGCCGCGACTAACTTTTGTAGCATGTAATTGGGGATGGTCCCTTGGGCGCAGCCTGGACACGTCCCGTTTGCAAGAGCGACGCATTCCTCCGGTGTGATCTTGTTAGTTCCCTGTTTCATGGCGGTGCGTAGCTCTTCGCGTTGCAGACGCTGCTTGGCATCGGCGCGTTTCGATTGCCGTAACAGATGGAATACTTCGACGACCTCTTCGCGCTGCTCATCGTCCAGTGGCACCCCGTTGGCAATCTCGTCTTGCGAGGCGCCCTCTAACAACGAAACGTCGTGCTGGGGACCTAGCAGGTAGGCCATCGCGCGCAGTTGGCGAACCCCCTGAGCATCTTTCATCAGCGGAGACATCCCCAGTAAGGCGCTTCGCCCTTCTTGCTTCGGGTCGAGGTAAGCCGCGATTAAGAACAAACGCGTGGCGGTCTCCATTGCATCGGGATCTGACTTCTTTTCGACCAACTCTTCCGCGTATTCTCGATATGCTTTGGGATGATCAGGTGAGAGCTGTTCCAAACGCGTGGGATTGACCGGCTGTAGCAAGAGTTCGATTTCGCTTCGGTCGATCGTACGATGAATCTCTCCATTGTCGGGCGTTTCAATGCGGAGTCGAATCGTCTTTTCGTCGGAGGATTCCAGGTAACCGGTAACGGGTTCCTTAGCGCCTTTCAAGTAAACTACGGCTGCATCCAGGGTAGTCGTCGAGATCAGCAAAGTGCACATCAATGTGAGCATCAGGCAGGGTGAGAATGAGCGACGAGTCATGCGGCGCCTCCGGTCAGTTCCCAAAATTTGACCAAAGCCAGTTCGCCACTTCGCAACTGCTCGAACAGATTTGCGGAACTAGCATCCCTGGTTTCAAGCTGATTGATCAGTTGTGCCAACGGAGCTTTCAAACGAGGACGTTCCTTGCCAATGCGAAGCGCCATCAGTTTCAACCAAATCCGCTGGCGGACCGCCATGCTCGCGATGGGCGAAGAGCTGAGGTAATCCAACGCGATCTTCTGCCGCGTAATATCTTGCATCTCTGAAGATTCGTTTTCGTTCAACGACATCCCATTCAGTCGACCCTGTTCCAATTCAATCAGACGATCAGCTACCACATCGGGCAATTCAATTCCGGAAAGCTGTTCGGTCGAAATACCTTCAAGGCGTGCATGAAGTCGATAGTGGTCGACCAGCAACGAAGCCGTGTCATTGGCTGCTTTCGACGAAATGTTCTGCGAGCCAGCCGGACTATTACTTCCAAGGCTATCAAGCGCATGCCGCAGGAGAACCGTACGCAGTTCGTCGCGGGCCGAACGGACATCAGTAATCGAGACCGATTCTCCTAGGAGTGCGCTGACAATCTCTTGTAGATCGTCCGCTGCACGGCGAGCCTCAGGCAACTGATCTGCCATGGCCAGTTTGAAATTCGTCCAATGTGAGAACGCACGAAAGCCGACTTGTAGTTGACTTTGTTCGGCACGCGGTTTGGTCGACAGAATATACTGGGCGAGTAGTGAAGCAGTCTCGTAGTCGACATCCTGTACGTCGCCTGCGATGACACAGAGTTCGCGATAGTTGTCGATTCGACTCAGAGGATTCGTCGCGCGGGGAAGTCGCGAAATAAGGGCCTCAGCCTTTGAGAGGGCAGCCATGGCCGCGGTCGAGATTGGCTTGCCACTACTCGAATCATCTTCCCGTTGCGGAGGACCTTTGTCTAATGTTTCCTCGAAGGTCCTTCTTCCCAGGTCACCCATTCCGGCGGCGTGACCAAGCACGGAAAGATAGCTCAACCGAGTTACCTCGTTGGCTAACATGTCGGGCGAGATGTCCGGGGCAACATCCCACGAGAAAGCGGAAGCACGCTGAGAAAACATCCGCTGCATCTCCCCGTCGCTTGCGACAGCCGAATCGAGCCCCAGTTCGGTACGAACTATCTCAGCAGCTTGGATCGGCTTCTCGGCGTCGAGTTGTTGTCCAATTCGCTTGGAAAACATTACGGCAAGTTCGCGCTGGATTTTCTCATCTCGCAGCGACTGGGAGAACGCATCGATCAGCGGTAGCAGTCGTTCTGGTTTAGGGGAATCGATGACGTTCTGAACGGTTGGTTGATAAGCCTCCCAATTATCGGTCAATTTGGTGAGTATCTCCGCGACCAGCGTGCTATCCTTCGCGCTGATCTGATCCTCGGGGAGATAGTTTTTGGCAGCTTGTGAAACTGCGACATGCAGTTGGGCCGCCATGCTCGAATCGTTCGGGATGAGCTCGCGAAGCTTCCGATACTGATCCCGCACCATTTCGTTCATGGTTAATTCCAACGGAGGAATCGCACTCGAATAGGCGATCCCCAATTGCTGAGCGAGTTTGTCGAGAAAGGCATCTCGACGAACGGTAGGCAGGCCAGATTGATCGGCAGCCGTGATGCTAAGGTACGCTTTCTCTAATCGCTGCGCGGGTACTTCAGGCGAAGGAACCGAAGAGTCCTTAAGCGAAATGCCAGCGGTCAGTTCATCGGCGATAGCCGCCACGGCGTCATCACTTGGTTCGTCGCGAACCAAGCCAACAATCGCGTCCCGAACGGCCAGTTGCTGGGACTCATTCGGATGCGAGACCGAAGCATGAACCAGCTCAGGAATCAACGTTCGATAAGCGTTGATGCGACGTTTTTCATCGTCGGTACAGATCGCTGTCAGATCATTCTGCAGTGAGGACTCCTGTTGGTAAAGACTTAGCAATGCGAGCGAGAGTTTCTCTCCCCACCAGGGTTGTCGTTGCCAAACTGGCTTCTTGGGCGCTTCCGTGGGTGTGTCATCGCTCTTGGCGACCGGCTCCGTCGAACCATCGGAGTTGTTTGTCAGCTTTGTCTTTGTAGGTAGTGGTGATCCCTTCGGTGGCGTCGATTCGAGATACACCACATACGCCCCACCTCCGACCAAAAGCGCGAAGAAAGCAGTGAAGATCAAAACGACCTGACGCTGTGTCCGGTGTTTCTTTCGTGTGAAATCGGCAACTCGCTGATCGATCAATTGCTCGCAGCGGCCAGGCGTTAATCCCCACTGTTCTCCTTCACTCATCAACCTTTGACGGTTTTGAATGGAAAGGAATTGCTCCTGGATCAGGATATCGTCGACCAGCGTGCTAACATGCGACCTGGCTTGATCGACGGTGACGAGCCGCAAATCTTCTTCTTGCAAAACGTCTCGTAACGCATGCCAGGCTAATTCCTCATCGATGCCGTGCATGTCGACGCCGATTTGGACTAGCTTCTGAGCAAGTGATGCGATAACGATTCCATGCGCGATGGCTTCGAGTTTGGTACGAACGAATTCCTTGAACGACGCTGCTCGTTGCTGCAGCCGGGTGTCGACTTCGTTCTTCTCGGTTTGTTTCTGAATCGAAGCCAAAGCCGCATCGCGTTGCTCGTCCGTTAGACCAAGGTCGGTCGCAACTTGCGCGATCATGATTCGCGTTAGTGAGTTAACCCCACCCTGACCAGCAATGATGGTCGCGGCTCGCTGCTGGAAATCGACGACGACCTCTTCTGAGGCGGCCTTCTGAGTCGTCTCAGAAGGTTCTTCTGTCTCAGAGATAAGAACATAGCCCTTCTCCTGAGCCACTTCCCGCAAAAGATCATGGGCCAGCACTTCACTAAGTCCAAGCTTAGCGGTTCCTTCCCGGACAAGCTTCTCTTCACGCCGTTGGTTGATACGCTTCGTCGGGAGTGCTTCAAGTGCCTTCTTTAGGTAATGCGTGTACAGCCGACTCGGTGAGTGACGTTTCTTTCGCTCTTCCCTTTGCCGTGCTTCCTCTTCTTCCTCCTCTTGCGCTGCCGTTGGAACCGGTGCTTCAGGTGGGGAAGGTTCGCCTGGTGTGACTTCCGTTTGGGCGGTAACCGCTTCGGCGGTCGGGGCTGGCGGATTGAAATTGCGATCGTCCAACCGACGAAACAGGTCGGATCGAACCGCATGAGGGATCAGCAACTGATCAGCCAAGTAATTAAGCCGCGCCAGGGAACGCTCGTTCCAGCCTTGCTCGTCGGCCAGAACCAGCCGAGCCTGACGTACGAAGTTGTAAAGATCTTGCGGGCGGATTCCAGGGAAGTCATATTCATCCACCAATTCGGACGAGACAAGCGAATCATCCGATGTGTTACTTTCCGGCAACGAGGAAGGTGGTGCCGGCTGGGCGAGAACTTCCGGTGGAAACAGGCCGTCGTCTTCGGAAGTCGCTGCTGCCGTCGTCTCGACTTTGGAGGGGGCCTTAGGGGGAGCTGGCGGGGGCGTTTCTACTGCCGCTGGTCGCTTTGAGGATGGTGGTGGCGAAGAGTAAACAAGGTACATCGCCTCCTGAAACTCATCCCGATCCAAACCATGTTGATAGGCTAGCGCAGGGAGTGTGCTCGGATCGAGACCGCCACGTGATGCCAGAAAGGCTTCAGCCTCCCGGACAAACGCTTCGATCCGCCGCTGGCGACTCTCATCGTAAGGTGATGAAGACGATCCTTGCGCCATTCCAACTTTGGGGTTATGGGAAACGAAAATGACTTAAGACCCGCTGAGGCTAGATATTTGCTCGGCGAGTCCTTTTATTTTATCGCGCCAGGGGGGCAAACCCCAATCAGGGTGCAATAGTTGGAACTGCTCGGCGACCGTTTTTGCCTGAGCCGGGTCAACTTCTTTCAAGCAAGCCAGCTGGTAATACTTCGCTTCAAACCAGCCTTCGCTCCCCTTATCAAGCCCGACGAGCAAGGTTCGCCAGTAGCCGACGGCGGCGGAATAGTTGCCAAGATTGAACTCGACTCTTCCCAGCCGCTGTAAATACTCTTGCTCGGTAGGATAAGCTTCGACCAGGACGCGGAGATGGGTCGCCGCTTGGTGCCATTTGGCCAGTTTCTCAGCGAAATCTGCGGCCTTAGAGCATGCCACCTTGGCGTTTTTGCTTTGTTTGATGGCACCGGCAGTCGAGCCAAGGTGCTTCAGCAACCGGGTGTAAACGGACAATCCTTCGTTTAGTAGATCTTCGCCCGGCGAGTTGGTCGCGGCGACCAAGCGATCAATCTCCAGGGCGCGAATGATGAGTGCCGACTGCTCGTACGGTGTTCCTTGAGCATTATCGAGCAACCACTTCGCGTGTTGGCTCACGTCTGTTTGTTGTTTCTGTTGACGAGCCAGAAGTAACGCTTGGTAGTGGTAATCGATCCAGGCCCGATCGTCTTTGGGAAGTCGTTCCACCAACGCCTTCGCCTCGGCGACACTGGCCGAAAACTCCCCGGCATCGAGTAAGTTCTTTCGAGCAAGGTCCGCGACGTTGAGCACGCAGCGGACGACCCCCGAGATTTGATCTGGCGGTGCCGAGTCAGGTTTCAGCCGCGATTGAAGATCGTTGACGACGTCTTGAAGCTGACGGGCGAGCTCCTTTTGTTCGTCTTCGGAAGCGGCTTGGTCGATCTTTTGCCGAAGAAGATTACAAAGGTCAAACTTCGCGGACCAGAAGTTTGCATCGGAAGAATCAATACCTTGAAGTTGGCGAATCGACGAGGTCATCGACCCGCGCGATTGCTGTAACTTGGCAATGAAATAATCCGCCTTCTGGGCGTAGGGGTGCTCTGGAAAATCGCGTTTGAGATCTTCCAGCACGTCGATAGCCCTCAAACCGAATTGAGGTTGATCCTTGGCCAAGGTCTGATACGAAACAAAGCTCATCCATGCCGCTTCAGCAGCCTTGGTAGAATTCACGCCACGCAGTCCTACGACAGCATCTTGGAAGTATTGGCCTGCTTCAACATACTCTTCCAAGCGATAGCAACACCAACCCAGCGTATAGCGGCATTCGCTGGATGAAGCGAGGTCGTCCTTTGCCTCCGGGGCAGCGAGAGCTTTGGTAAGTTCCGTTTGCGCGAGGCGGTACTCCGCATCGGACATCGACTTTTCGGCTTCCGCAAATTTTTGTTGGCCAATCAGCCACAGCATGTAAAAGCTAGGCGTCTCTTCCAATTCAATTTCGTACTTCTCCATCAATTGGATTGCGGCGGAATGGTGCCCCAACTTGGCGAGGCCGACAAGCCCCAGGACGCCCATCTCATACAACTTGGGATCTGTCTCTTGGGCTCTTAAACCGGTGTCTGCTAACAACACACAGAGGCTTGTTTTGCCAGGCGAACTCGCTCCCTGGTATCCCAGGACAATTGTTTTGGCGATGCCGACCGCTTCTTCTTGCTTGTCCGCATTCAGCAAGCCACGCACGTACCAGTAGTCGGCTTGATCGATGATATCCGGACTTGTTGGTCCGGATTGTAACAACGTGAAGCAGCGGCGGGCATCGGGGAGGTCGTCGTCCAAAATTTCGGCCATCGCCAAACCAATCAGGGCGCGGGCACGCCATTCCTGTTGGAGACCCATGCGGTTCGCATCGGCTCGTTCGTGCCACGCCGTCGTGGCTTGTGGATCGTCGACCAGATCGAGGAGTTGCCGAAAGAGATCAATCGCGATCTTCGTTTCGCGGGCCGTCGCGGGCAAATCGTCGACGAGCACCAAGTAGTAATTCGACCATGCTCCGAAGAATGCGGCTCGTCCGACGACGCCTTCTAATTGTTCATTCTCTTGCTCACGCTCTTCACGTCGCGGGCCAGGCATCAAACGATCGATCTGGTCATATTCCGCTTCAACTCGCTTCTCAAGCAAGCGATGAAATTCAACGAGTTTGGGAGCAATACGAGCGAAAACCTCGCGAGCTGTTTTCTTCGATTCTACGTCGGTCGGATCGTTCAACCAACGCGATGCCGCGGATTCACCACGGTTGTAGTCGGCTTGGAGCAGCATCACTTGAAGCTCTGGAGTATCGGCTTGCGGATTGGCTGCCAGAAAGGCTTCTACTTGTTCGCGATAGTGTTTCGAGCGGGCCGGGTCGTCGGCGTACGTCATTAACTGGGTGGCGTACAGGCGCGAAGCAGTCGCTAACAGCTTTTCGCGCTGCTTCGGCGGTACCGGACGCAGTAAGTATCGTTCGATGAGGATCAGTCGCTGATCGGTCAACTTCAACTTACTAAGATACTGATCAACCCGCCGATACTCGTCCATCATCTGTTGTGGTTCGCGCGGATCGTAGAACGGAACCTTCTGAGCTTTGGCCGCAGGTACCAGCGCAACACATGCGACGACCAGGAAGCATAGTCTTGCTGGCCCGAGGCAACTTCGCATTGGGGTGGCTATTCGCACCGAAAAGATTCTTTCTTACATCTCGACCACGGGGACGTACGATACCCCGGCGAAATCAGCATTCTTGCAGGCTTGAATCGCGGCGGCTGCTTTGCCGTATGGGGCGGCATCGGGGGCGCGAACGTAGGCGCCGTCTGCCTTGTTGGGAAACTTGTCGAGGACTTCCTGTAGCTCGGCAAAGGTCGATAAGTTGTTCGATCCGATCTGATAAACCCAGTTGCTATCGACATTGGCCAAGACAATAACGGCCGGTTCGAGGTCAGTTTGCGAGGCGGTCGCCTTCTCACTCACTTTGGTAACAGTATTTAGGTCGCGCTCGGTTTTGGTGAAGCTGGCGGTGACGATGAAGAAGATCAACAACAAGAACACCACGTCGATCATACTCGTCATCTCGAGCGTGATCTTGCGTTTCTGCGAGCGTTTGCGGCTGGAAAGTTTCATAGGAGTAGTTCTTCAATTATGTAGTTTGTGGTGCGCGGGCTCCGTTGGATTGGGTCCTTACTTCGGAACTTGCACAGCCAAGCGAACCTTCGAGATTCCTTGGCTGGCCAACTGTTTGACCAAAGCGTTGGGAACTTCACATGTCGCGCGTTGGTCGATTCGCACAACCACCGTCACTAGGCCGGGATCACCTCCGTTGGATTCCAATTCCTCGCCCACCAGGAAGGCGACGTCGGCGACTTCAATCTCGTTTCCAGCGACAACGATTTGCCCATCCTGGCGAACGTTCACCACTAGCGATGTTTTCTTTTGGTCTTCGGCTCCCTTCAGTTCCGGCAGCTCCAGCTTCTCGCGATTGGTTTCCGAGACCTGACTGACGGTAATGAAGAAGATGAGCAGCAGGAAGACGATGTCGATCATCGGAGTGATATCCATCCCCTTCGTATGCTGGACTCGTTTCTTGGAGAGTCTCATGCGATTTCGCTCCTAGGGGGAGGGTTTAACGTCGACGACCTAGTGGCGTCAGGATTTGTTCAACCCGTTTCCCAACCTCAGCTACGAGCGAATCAATTCGGTTGCCGAAGTAGCTGTAGGCAACCATGGCCGGAATCGCAACCACCAGACCCAACAGCGTTGTGACCAGCGCCTGACCGATCGAGCCAGCGAGATCTTCCGGTTTCGGCGTGCCCCCAGTTGCGGCGATGGTATTAAACGCACGGATCATACCTAGCACCGTACCGGTTAACCCGAGCATCGGAGCGATCGAGCCGATGAGACCGAGGACTTCTGTCTTGCGGTAGAGACGTGCGGTTTGATCTTCACCAGCTTCTTCAACGGCTGCCTTGTATTCCGCGAACCCAAACTCGGCACCGCGGAATCGTTCCAACCCAGCTTCCACAACGTAGGTTAGTAGCGAAGAATACTCAGGGTTCTTACACAACTCGAGTGCTTCATCGACGCGTCCTTGAGCGATCATCTCTTCCAGTTCGTAAGCGACCCCTTCCGGCATCAACACACTTTTGCGAATGGTGAGGAAGTGCTCGACGATGAACCCAATTGCGACCATCGACAGTAAGCCGATTAAAACACCGACGGTGCCACCATCCATCAGCGTGTCGAGGACCGTTTTCTCTTCGTAATCAGGTCGAGGGACCTCCGTGCTGCCAGTTTCATCCAGCGATAGCGTATCGGGGGAAGGAGCCGTATCTTGAGCCCAAGATTGGACCGCGAAGAGGCCCATCACCAAGACCAAGCAGGAAATAAAGCCCATCATGGGCGTATGTTTGCGTCGCATATCGAAGGTGCCTCTCAAGGGGTGCTAGATGAGTTGAGCTTGGTGCGCAATTGTTCGGCGTGAAGTGTGCCACCGTAGAAGAACAACAACTGGTGGCGTACTCCGGTGACTCTATCGGACTGCTGAATTCGCTGCAGTGCGGTATCGGTTTCCGCTAAAGCAGCGGCTGATAATTCAGGATGTTCGTGACCATAGACTGCCGGCAGGTGCAGTAGATCGAGGATGCCGTTCTCGATGGCTACAAATTCTTTCGATCGCGTACCGGAGACGCCGAGCAAGTACCACGCGACCGGTTGATTCCATCGCTGTAGGGCGTTGATGTTCGGTTCTAAAAGGTCGTGTGCTTCTTGCAAATTCCCTTTTTGAATCAATGCGTAGGCCGAGAGTAAATCGTGCCACTCTTTCACGACGAGATTTCCGCTTCGGATCTTCTTTTCCCATGCCTCTCCCTCTGGGAACTGCTCGGCGGCAATCGCAAGCGACCCCAGGTAAACGAAGACACCATCTGGTGTGCCACTTCCAAGTTGTTTGGCGGCAGCGGTAGCCTGGGGAAGCGCCGTGGCGGCTTTCTGTTTATCGAAGAACAGTGGAAGAAGATCGCCGGTCAGTCCAGTCGACTTATCGAAATCAGGTCGGCGGCTGCCAGGCAGTTTGCTGACCTCTGCTCGGTTAGATCTCAAGATTCTAAGGGCACAGAAGTAAGCTTCCACCGCCGAGGCACGGTCTCCCTCAGCTAAGCGGCCCCACATTGTGGCTAGGCAAACCATCAGGGCAACGTTGCTTTCACGATCTTTGTAGCGTGAAAACACTTGCTCGGCCGGTTCACGAGCCCCCGCATAGTCTCCCACTTTGAGTCGCTGGTGAATACGGAACAGGGGGATACCTAATTCATCGCGGAGACGATCGAAATCGGTTTGCTTATCAGGGCTGACCGTACCCAACTCGATTTCGTACCAAGGAATCAAGTTGTTATCCGTTACTTTGACCCCTTCCTCGTCGAAACCGATGACGGTGACATCTTGGATGAGCGTCAGATCGCGCAAGATCAAACGGTCGGCAAGGGCGGTCGAAGCGGTTCCGATGAGCCAGATCGATAAGCAAAACGTCAGGGATCGAAGTAGCCACGAACCAGCCACCGTTGGCTTAAAAGGCGGAGACATGGCGATAAGTACCTCCGGAGTCCGTGGCGATTTGTCGCATGAATTGTTCCGCCGATTTGTCGAGGAATGAGATTGCATGAATCTTGGCTTTCGAACTACCACCAATATTCATCGCCTTGACCTGGGGAGGCACATCCGGTTCAAACAAACCATCGGTCATGAAGAAGATCGCATCAGGAGTCGGCATCAAGCGGAACGCTTCCTGAAAAGCCGATAGCGGCATGGTGCCCCCCTGAGCATGCACTGTATTAAGCCACTTTTTTACGCTCTCGAGGTCTCGTTTCGGGTTGCGCCAACCTTTTTGTGTGTAAGGAACCGCTTGGCTATTGAAGAAGATAATTTGAAATTCCGACTCGCGTGACATACTGCGGACCGCTTCTAGAATCTCTTCCTTCACGAAGTCGAGTTTGGCACCATCCATACTGCCACTACAGTCGGCGATAATGCAAATTCGCGATCCTTCGGCCCGAACGCCCATGAAGGTCGTTCCAGCGCCGACCGCTCCACCACCACCTCCAATAGTATTTAGGGAATTGGCGGCACCGCCCGATGCTCCGGTAGGAAGTAACTGCGAGAGGCTGACCTCTTGTCCCATGTCGGAAGTGGCCGCCGTGGGAGGTTGAATGTCGGCGACCAATTCGTCGAGACTCGCCGTATCGGATGATTGCTCCATCTCGCTGGCATCAAGGACTTCACCCGAGTTGTCGGTCAAATCAACCCCGGGAAGAGGGCCGATGTTGACTTCCTCCCCTTCTGGAACACCACTGGTATAGTTGCACTGCACCAAGGCGAGCAGAAACAGAAGTCCCCCATGGAACAATAGGGAAGCGAAGCCTGAGATGCTGTCGTTCAGCCAACTATGGAGGGGCGCCTCCTTTTGCTGCTCTTCGGTTTCGTGCAACGTCTCGGCATCGGGAAGACGAACCACATTTCCGCAGTGCGGACATACGACTTCCCCACCCAATTGTTGGGCCGTGGCCGTCAGATGCTTGCCACAATAAAAACAGGAAAGTTGCATGAGGGGAGAACTCGCGAAAAGCCTCAACTCGCAGGCAGGACCGGCAAGCTGCTAAAATCAGAAGAGCGTAGCAGTTGCGCCCTTTATGAGGGGGCGCCAGCACATTTATCATCGTAGGAATAGAATTCAAACCGGTCAATCAAACGGCACGAGAGTTTTCCGACGGTTGCGGCCTTTTTCCCGAGAGAAACTGCCCGGCTTGGCGTTTACCAAGCACCCTTCTATCCCGATACCATCGACAACAAGTTAAACTAGGGTCGCATGTGCCATCAATTTGGCGGGGCGTACCTACCGGACACCCCCCGAAGTTGATCGCCATTGGCCACCCTTCGATTGCCGGATGGCACCCTTGCCTTGGATCCGTCTCTTAATCGAGCGTCCTCACCCATCGAGCTTTCAGCACGTAGAGAAATTGATGTCAGAAAACGGAAAGAACTTTGCCGGATTGAATGTTGCCTCGTTCGAGAGCCGTCGCGGTAAAGAAATGGCGATGCTGATCGAGAAGTTCGGCGGCGTGCCCCATGTTAGCCCCTCGATGCGAGAAGTGCCACTCAAAGAGAACCAGCCCGCCATCGATTTCGCCAATCGTGTGATCACCGGGCAAATCGATATCGTAGTCTTCATGACCGGTGTCGGCTTTAATCACCTGCTGGCAGCGATTAATCGAAAGGTCGATAAGCAGCAATTCTTCGATGCCTTGTCGGACATTGTCACGATTACGCGTGGTCCCAAGCCGGTTGCCGCGATGCGTGAAGTTGGCCTCACGCCGACAATCAAAGTGCCAGAGCCCAACACCTGGCGCGAGATTCTGCAAACGATCGACACCGAGATCCACATTGCCAACCAAACATTGGTGGTTCAAGAGTACGGTGTAACCAATGCCAGTCTCGTAGCCGGGCTCGAGGCGCGTGGTGCGAACGTCGAAGCGCTGCATGTTTACGATTGGGATTTACCAGAAGACATCGGCCCCTTGGCGGCAAACATTCAGAAGGTGATCGATGGGGACATTGATGTCTCAATGTTCACCTCAGCCAATCAATTGAACCATGTCTTGAAGCTTGCCGAACGTCAGGGACAACTCGAAGCGTTTTCAGCTGCTTTGCGTGGTACCGTGATTTGCAGTGTCGGTCCCACCATGAGCGAGCGACTCCGTGACTTAGGCTATCCGGTCGATGTCGAGCCAGCCCATCCCAAGATGGGGCCCCTCGTCGCGGCAGCTGCCGAACGTTCGAAAGACATCTTGGTTCGCAAACGTCAGATACGTGCAGTCTTAGAGGAGACAACGAAAGTGGCACTCAACAAGGACGCTCCTTGGTACAACAGCCCATTCCTAAAAGCTTGCCGTCGTGAGCCGACGGATGTCACCCCTGTATGGCTGATGCGACAAGCAGGGCGATATATGAAGGAGTATCGCGACGTCCGCGCCAAGACAACTTTTCTCGACTTATGCCGGAATCCTCAGTTGTGCAGCGAAGTGATGTGCACTGCGGTGAATAAGCTGGGTGTCGACGCGGCGATCATCTTCTCTGACTTGCTGCCGATCCTACAGCCAATGGGATTGGATTTGGAATTCGCCAAAGGGGAAGGCCCGGTCATTCATAATCCGATTCGAGACGCTGCCGACGTCGACCGTGTGCTGGAATTAGAAAGCACCGATTCGTTGCACTACGTGATGGAAACGGTCAAACAGACACGTGCTGATTTGCCAGCAGATATGCCGTTGATCGGCTTCGCTGGGGCTCCGTTCACGCTGGCCAGCTACGCGATTGAAGGGGGCGGGAGTCGCGACTACGTTAATACGAAGACCCTCATGTTTCGCGATCCAGGTGCCTGGCGTGAACTGATGGAGCGATTTGTCCGAGCGATCTCTCGTTACTTAAACGCTCAGATCGCATCGGGCGCTCAGGCGGTACAATTGTTCGATTCCTGGGCAGGGGCACTCGGACCGGATGACTATCGTCGGTACGTGTTGCCGTACGTGAAGGATATCGTCGCTCAAATCGCACCTGGGGTGCCGGTGATCAACTTCGCCACCGGAAACCCCGCCTTGCTACCGATGCTAGCCGAATCTGGGGCAGCGGTCGTGGGTGTTGATTGGCGGATCCGGCTCGATGTCGCCTGGGAGACGGTTGGCCACAACATCGCTGTGCAAGGCAACCTCGATCCAGTCTCGCTGCTGGCAGATCCGATTGAACTTCGCCGTCGAGCCAAGGAGGTACTCGATCAAGCTGCTGGCCGACCAGGACATATCTTCAATCTTGGTCACGGCGTCATGCAGCAAACACCGGTTGACAACGCACGCGCACTGGTCGACATGGTGCACGAAATGAGCCAGCGCTAATCGTGATCGAGCAAGGAAAGTCGCTTGGCCACCGAATGGGTCAGGCGATAGAACAAGTTAATCGGAGGGATCGTCCTTGCGGCGAGGCCGATCTCTTCAGGCGATCGCAGGCATCGTATCGCTGATGCGCCGCTGATCGAAATCGCCCCCGCTGACAATGGGCGTTTGCAGTGTCACTTGCACCGGTTCGGCCAATTGGCGAAATGCCTTGGTTGGCATGGCCATCGTCTTCCAGCGAGGCGAAATCTTCCGAGCCCAAGCCAGGTAAAGATCGAGCCGTACTCCGATGAATGCGTAAAGACGTTCCTGGTGGACGAATAGTTGGCGATCCGGCACCGGAGCCATGTCACCGACTACTTCATAGGCAAAGACGAGCAAACCGCGAAACTGCGGGCCCAGCAGTCGCTGCCACTGTGACAAGCTGTGCAAATCGTCAGTGGTCGTCCAGTTCTTCCAATAGCGGTTCCGGCGACCTGAAGGGAACTTTCGTCCCTTGATATCGATCAGCCAGGACATCTCTCCCCCCGAGGGGGAGGCAATGAAGTCAAGGTTTTTCAACGAACCGCTTCCTAACAAAGCCCGACGACGTTCGTCGACGGCGATGTATGGAATCTTCTGCTGGCGTAGAAACGCCTCGAAGGCAACTTCGTAATGATTGGTCCGGATGGTCATTTTTGTTGTCACTCCCAAGGGACGCGAATGGGAAGCCGGGGTCCTTGGCTGGCTTCACTATCGCAACTTGGGGTGACAACAGATTGTCACGGGGGTTATGCGGAGTCCCGTAGAATTTTCGGAATTGCCGCAATTAGTTCAGCAGCATCCTCTTGCAGACTGACGGTTTGCGAGTCGCCTGTCTTCAGATCTTTCAGCTGGCAGCTGTTCTCAGCGAGCTCTCGATCGCCAGCGACAATCGCGACTTTAAACCCACGTCGATCGGCATACTTCAGCTGCTGACCAAGCTTTTTCGCATCGGGGTACAGCTCGACATTGAAACCCGCTCCACGCAACTGGGATGCGATCTTCAGATAGGCTTGTAAGCTTGACTCATCGAAATAGGGGATGAAAACTTCGGCTGGCGTCGTTCGTTGTTCGAGCCGGCCAAGCTCTTCCATGGCGGCAAGCAAACGGTCCAAACCGAGCGAAGCCCCGATCCCGGGAAGTTCCTGGTTGGTGTAGAGGCTGGCTAAATCGTTGTAACGACCACCACTGCAAACACTTCCGATCTCTGGCAACTCGCCCAGGAAGGTCTCGAAGATCGTCCCGGTATAATAGTCCAACCCGCGAGCAATCGAGACGTCGATTTGTAATCGATCAGACGGAACACCTGCTGCGGCGGTTGCTTGGGTTAGTTCACGAAGCTGTCCGACACCAGTCTCACCCTTTTCGCTCCCAGCGACCAGTTTATCGAGGGCGCTCAGAATCTCGTCTGAAGTACCCCCGATTTCAGCCAGCTTCAGCACCTGGGCCGCTTGCTCAGCCGTAGCGCCTGCTGCTTGTTGCATTTCCGCGGCTACCTTTTCTGGCCCGATCTTCGCCAGCTTGTCGAGTGCTCGGAGGATCTCGGTCGACTTCTCGGACAGGTCGAGCTTCTCCAGCAAGCCAGAAAGGACTTGGCGATTGTTAACCCGGACCGTGAACGCCTCGAAGCCGATCGCCAGCATCAAGTCATGAATTACCAGAGCGGTCTCGATATCAGCGACCAGTGATTTGGTACCGATCGTGTCGAAATCACACTGCATAAACTCTCGATAGCGACCCCGCTGAGGTGCCTCGCCACGCCAGACGGTGGCAATGTGATAGCGCTTGAACGGTGTTCCCAACACGCCGATGTGCTGTGCGGCGAAACGGGCCAATGGAACCGTCAGATCAAACCGCATCCCAACGTCGCGCTTACCTTGGTCCTCGAAGCGAAACATCTGGCGATCGGTTTCTTCGCTTCCTTTGCCCAGCAAGATTTCGGCGTATTCCAGCGTGGGCGTATCGATCGGGGCGAAGCCATACGATCGATAGACTTTCCGCGCTGTGTTGATCAGCTGTTCGCGAGGCATCATCGCGTCTGGAAGATAGTCGCGAAAGCCCTTCAATGTGCGAGGCTGGATCAGTTTCTTCTTGTTGGACATGGAATTGATCAGTGAGCTGGAGATTCAAGTTTGTCGTTGGACGGACAAGCTGAGACGTGGACTTGTTCGCGGCGGTTGGCATCTACGAAAGAATCGGCAGTTCTGGCGGTTTGGGGCTACGCATGCTTTGACCAGGTCGGCGAGGCATGGTCGCTTCGGCGTACTCCCAGATCTGCTCTGGGGTTTCAAAGTACTTTTCGTAGCACCAGTCGTCGTCATACTCGCACGCGTCGGTTGTGTAGTCGCGGCAAATCTGGGGACGAGTCTCGTAGATCCCACACATATTATCGTCGCGCAGGTGCTTGCAAGTTGTGTGAACCAGCAGATACCAGACATCATCGTCTTTGAAGACCGAAGCCCGATCGTGCAACAGATACCAGCGGATGAATTCGAAATCGGCGAATTCCGTAGGGGTTTCGATCGGTAGAGCAAAGTATCGGCAGCACTTCGCGGTGCAGAACTCGCATAGGACCTGATCAGGCCCCACATCTTCTCGGCTTGGCTTCGTATCGAGCATTTCTGGCCATCCTCGGCGTTCTGGTGGCGTGGGTAAGATATGCAGCTTGTTCGGACAGAGTAGCAAACGCGTGCTACAATGCCTAGTTCGGGTCGATGTTCGAAAGTGTGATAATCAAGCGAATTCCGGTTAGTTTACCCGGTTTCGCTTCCTTCTCTCGCACCGTTAGGTGGCGGGGGGATCCGGACGATTCCCACTCGAAAAAGGCTGCAGGCAATGTTCGTTGTGATAACCGCGGTTGGACCCGATAACGTCGGATTGGCCGATCCGATCATTCACTATGTAACGGGGCTGGGGGCGAACATTGCTGAGATCCAGATGTACGATCATGACGAAGAGGCCGTCTTTGCCATGTTTCTGCGAATTCAGATCAATCCTGAATTGTACACGTCTCTTCGCACGGCTCTGTCCGAGATTGGTCGATTGAAGAAATTATCGGTGCGTGTCTGGTCGGCCGACATTCGTCAAGAATCCCCCCGTGTGGCAATTTGCACGACTTACCGTCCTGAGCCCGCCCTGGCGGTTCTTAAAGCGATGAAGGCTGGCGAAATCAAAGCAACTCCCGCCGTGATGATTGGCAATCGCGACAACTGCAAACCTCTGTCAGAGGAATATGGCGTCGACTGGCATAGCATCGGCGGCGAAAAGGGGGAAGCGGACGACGATCGCATGATCGAAATCCTCGATCAGTACGATGTCGACTACGTTCTGCTGGCCCGCTACATGCGAATTTTGCCGGCGGCCAGTTGCTGGAAATATGCTGGTGGCCGCATCATCAATTTGCATCATGGCTTGTTGCCCAGCTTTCCTGGGATTCGTCCCTATCACGATGCTAACGAGTCACGCATGTTGACTTTTGGGGCGACCTGCCATTTTATTGTCCCGGAATTGGACGCCGGAAATCAGATTATCCATCAAGAGACCTTCTCGGTCGAACCGGGCACCAAGATCGACGAGATCATCCGCGTTGGCCAAGAGGTCAACGAGCCAGCCTGTCTCGTGAAAGGGCTGCAACGCGTCGTCGATCGAGAAATCGAGCTTCACTTTCACCGTGTCGTTCCGCGCAAAGGAATGTGAAACAGCGCAAGCCCGCTGCTTGTCTTCGTGGCTTACCTTCGATCGCGGTTCCAGTTTTCATTGCAATGATTCCCCGATCTCTTCTGATTGTACTGCTCGTAGTGAATGGTGGAGGCAAGGCGGGGGGGATTCCAGATTACCCCGCAATACTCGATTTGCTGTAAGTGGGAATCGGCCTAGGTTTGAAGAGGCATTTTCCAGAACTTGGCGAACCTGATTCGCATTGGATAAGGATGCCTCTACGAATTTAGATCGCCAATGAATTGGCGTATGGTGGGCAGACCATGCGATATCGACTTCTTGTCATCGAAAGCAACGTAGCAATGCGCGAGCAATTGCTGACTGCGCTTTCGGTACATCATGACGTAAAAACCTTACTGGACGGAACCGAGGTCCATCAGGCTATCGCTGAATTCAAGCCTGAATTGATCCTTCTCGACTTTCACTTGGCGGACGGATCGGCTATCGAAATCTGTCATTCGATCCGCCATCTACTCGTTGAACGGCAGATCCAATTGTTAGTGCTTGGCCAGGGAATGGGCGAAGCGGAACGTTTACAGGCATTCGCTGCCGGTGCCGACGATATCATCGATAAGTCGATTGGACAACTTGAACTGAACGCCAAGATCGACGTTCTCATGCGACTACGAAGTGCCTTGGTGAGGGCCACGTCGGCGGAACGAAAGCTGGAAGGGTATACTCGCGAACTCGAACGAATTGTGGATAAGCGGTCTCTCGCGATTCAAGCAACGCAAGATATCGCCGTGTTTGCTTTGGCAAAGTTAGCCGACTCACGCGATACCGAGACTGGCGAGCATTTGGTGCGGATGCGTGCCTATTCCCAGATGATCGCCGAACAACTCCGTATGAGTGGTCCGTATCAAGATGAAATCGACGATCAGTTTCTAGCTGATCTCTTTCGATCAAGCCCTCTACACGATATCGGCAAGGTCGGCATTTCAGATGCCATCTTATTGAAGCCAGGATCGTTGAACTCGGAAGAGTTTCAAGCGATGAAGGAGCACGTGCGAATCGGCGCAGAAACTCTCGAAGAGGCAGCCCGCAGCGGTCAAAGTGGATCGTTCTTTCACATGGCTGCGCAGATTGCTCGTTATCACCACGAACGTTGGGATGGTGAAGGTTACCTGGAAGGGCTCAGGGGAAGTCAGATACCACTCCCAGCACGCATTGTGAGTGTGGCGGATGTGTTCGACGCACTGACTAGCAAGCGTGTCTATAAAGAAGCGATCCCTCGCGAATCAGCCCGCGAAATGATACGCGAAGGTAGCGGTACCCAGTTTGATCCTACGATTGTTGATGCTTTTCTCCACGCGTTCGACAAGATGGTTGCATTATCAAATCAGCCATCACAGGCAGTTCGTTTCCAAGCCGCTTTGCCGACCTGGAAAGCCAATCATCATTGGGGCAAGTATCAAGCCACGGTCGAATCGTTTAACAAAGAGAAACTATTGGTGGTCGAAAGTGGTTCGATCGAACTCGGCTCGATTTCCAACTGGATGCAGTCGGCGGGAATGAACGTGCGTCGTTGTGAAAGCTACACCGAGGCGATGGAACTCATTCGTGAGGACTGTCCGACCGTTCTGATCACGAACTGGGGAGTGACTGATCCCGACTGCGAGATGTTCTTCCGTTGGATTCGTGAAGAGCATCTTCCGCAATACGTTTACACCATGGCTGTTATCGATCATCAAGAGATCTTGGAAGCCTCGAAAATCTATCGACTGGGGGTGGACGATGTGATCTCGCAAGAAATCAGCCGCGATGAGCTACTAGCTCGCCTTAACTCGGCAGTTCGCGTGATCGAGCTGGAGAATCATTTAAGGAATGTCGAGCGACACGATCCATTAACAGGACTGGCGACGCTTCGCTACCTGAACGATCAACTAAAACGGGAATGGGCTCGGACACGCAATTATCGTTTGCCGGTGGCGTGCGTGATTATCGATATCGACGACTTCAGCGAGATCAACCAGAAGTACGGTATGGAGGTCGGCGACAAGGTCCTTCAGAAGTTGGCCGAGACAATCTCAGAGCAAGGACGCGTCATCGATTACTTGTGCCGACTCGATTGCGATCGGTTGTTGCTCGTGTTGCCGGAGTGCGCCGAGATTAATGCGTTTCGGATTGCGAAACGAATCGAGATGCAGATTGAGAAGGTCACCGTCGATGTGGGGAGTGATCAGATCCGGTATTCGGTAAGCATGGGAGTGGCGCAACGAACGAAGCAAACCCCCAATCTTGAATCACTGCTTGATCATGCCAAGGCCGCACTCGCTGTCGCTAAGAAGTCCGGCAAAAGAAGCGTGGTTCGTTATCAAGATTGCGAAGACTGTACCGGGACGATTGTGGAAGGGGATCAGGTTCGTAATCATCTCGAACACATGACCGCCTCCGAGATCATGGTGGCTCCTATCAAATGCATCATCGAGAGCGAACCGGTCGAAGCGGCTGTCAAGTTGCTGTTGAGCAACGATTTTAATTCAGTGCCGGTTGTGGATGAGCATGGCAATTTGACGGGTGTCATTTCCGAGAAGGATCTCATGTTGGCGTTACGGAAGCACGATGCCTGGAACTCACCCGTCAGCGAGTTCATGCGACAAGATGTCGTTCGTTTTGAAGAGAATGAGCCGGCCATCCATGTGTACGAGTTTTTGAGCCAGGCAAGCATTCGCCGTGTCATCATCGTACGTGACAATCGGCCAACCGGCGTGATCAGTCGAGGAAGTTGCTTGCGATCGCTTCAAACTCAAGGGACTGACGCAATGCTTGGAAGCCCTGAAGAATTGGCTTCGATGCTTGATTCTGGAGTATACGAGTCGGCCACGCTGGGGCAACTTCGCGATCTCGTCAAGCAGTTCCGACAGGTGAGCGAATATCGCCGGTCGAAAGAGCTACAGATCTAACACGCCCCTCGCTTGCTATTCAGACGCATCTGTGGCTGTTACGATAAAGTATGCGTAACGAGTTCGTTTCAGATCGTATGCCATGGGGTATTTCGTCGTGTCGCAGGAAGTTTTTGACCAATTTCGCCAGCAAATTGAATCGCTGGGAACGGAAGCGGCCATCGATCAGATGATCGAGTATTTCCGCCAGGAAAAGCAGCACTTTCAACTTTTTGAAATGTTCAAGCTGCGTGCTCGTGCGCAGCTCGGGCTGCCACTCTTGTTCCCTGGCGTTGCCGAGGATTTGACGGAAGATCAACGCGATCAGCTGGAAGATGCCCTGGTCGAGGCATGCGACGAAGTGGGACGCATGTTGCTGGACGAAGGGAAGATTCGCGAAGGCTGGTACTATCTGCGTCCTGTTGGCGACAAGACTCCCGTCATCGACGCACTGCAGCAAGCAGAAGTTGATGAAGAGAACCTCGAAGACTTAATCGAAGTGGCTCTCTACGAAGGAGTGGCTCCCGAGATTGGTTTTCGCTGGATGCTCGAACATTACGGTACATGCAATTCTGTCACCACTTATGAGCAGCAACTTGCTGGGATGCCGCCGGTCGCCCAGCAACCACTTGCCGCGCTACTGCTGGACCATGTTTACGACGAACTAATGGGTACGGTGTCAGCCGATATAGCGCATCAGGAAGGTACTGATCCTCAAGAGAAGACAATCAGCGAAATGATCGCTTCACGCGACTGGTTGTTCGCAAACTCAGCTTACCATATCGATACCAGTCACCTCGCGGCGACGGTCCGTTTCGTCCGCGTGCTGCGCGACGAAGCCCATCTGCGCAAAGCGTTGGAACTTGTCGACTACGGTTCGCGACTGGATCCCGCTTTCCAGTACGAACAAACGCCACCTTTCACAGAGCTTTATCCAAGCCACAAGATTTACTTTCAGACTTTGCTCGGAGAGGATACCGAAGCCGGATTAGCCTACTTCCGTGAAAAGGCGGAAGCCTCTGACATCCGCCGAGAGGGTTCCTTGGCGATCGAAACTTATATCGAGCTTCTCTCACGCTTGGGACGTCACGACGAAGCGTTGGTAGCCGCACTGAAGATGATTCCGGCAGGCGTCCATACGATTGGAGTCGCACCCAGCTTGATCGAGCTGAGCGAGAACGCCCAGAACTATGAACCGCTCGCGAAGTATTCGCAGGAGCAAGGGGACATGCTGGGCTACGCAACGGCACTCTTATTTGCGAATCGGAACGCCCCCAAGTAAGTCGCGCGGAAGTATTGCCTACGAATAAAACCCTGGCGGAACTTGGTCGCTACCAAACCGTTGTTCCTTCCATGGATCTCCGAGATTGTGGTAGCCGCTTCGCTCCCAATAGCCGGGCTCGTCTGTGGCGGAAAGTTCAATGGCTTTAATCCACTTTGCACCTTTCCAGGCATAAAGCCGGGGAACGATTCCTCGTACGGGGCCGCCGTGGTCGGCATTCAGTTCCATGTCGTCATGCTTATCGGCAAGTAAGCAATCGTCATGGAGGAACTCTTCAAGCGGGATGTTGGTCGTCCAGCCGTTATCGTAGCCGTGGCATATCACGAACTTCGCTTCGGGTTTTATGCCGGCTTCATCGAGAAGGTACTTCGTTGAAACGCCTTCCCACATGTTTCCTAAGCGTGACCACTGCGTAACACAATGGAAATCTGCGAAGACCTTAACACGCGGCAAGGCTTGGAACTGATCCCAATTGTAAGTTCGTTCATTCTCGACGAGCCCAAACACACGTAGCGACCACGTTTCCTTGGTCACCTCAGGGACGATCGTCGCATGAAGCACAGGCCATTTCTTGGTGCGACTTTGGCCTGGTGGGATGCGATTGTCCCGATAGGTATCGCGGCTAATGATCACCTCTTCATCGGTCACATGGTGGTGACCTGGGACTTCGCCACTTTGATACTTCGCTCGGTCGTGATCTTCAGGATTCATGCGTTATCGTGAGAAATTGTAGTTCGAGATAGCAAATCATTCAGCTTATGACGAGCCGCATCCGCTTGCTGGCCCTGCAATAATCGCAAGGTATCGCTCAGATGTTCTATTTGTCGCTTGTTAAACGGGATGGCCTGACCAACTTGCGGCGGGATGGGGACCAAGTGCTTTACGATCGCCGAGATCAGCTGCGGCACCCCTTGGCCAGTGACGGCACTGGTGGATAGCATCTCGCTGGAATCGGGTATCTTTAGTTCGGCAGCGAGATCGATCTTATTCACAACGTGCAAAGCTGACGGAAGCTGCTTCAACGATTCGTCCAACTCGTGAGGACGAAGATTGGTCGCGTCGTGCAGAACGAGGACGACATCCGCTTTTTCGAGAGCGGCTTTGGCCTTGGTGATACCGGCTTGTTCCAGTTCGTCGTCCGACAGTCGAATGCCAGCCGTATCGGAGAATTGCACAGGCCACCCATCTAAAGCGGTGGTCGCGTGCAAGACGTCGCGGGTTGTTCCAGGCATATCGAGCACAATTGCCCGATCATAGCCGATCATCTTATTCAAAAGGCTGCTTTTGCCAACATTGGGCGGGCCCGCCAACACAACCGACCAGGGGCGTGTCAGGTGCAGGCCGAACTTGCTGAATCGAACGAGTTCCTTGATCCGCCGCTGAGCAATTTCGAAGTTGCTGTCATCGATTGCCTCAATAATCGTTACAATCGCTTGCGATAGTGCTCCTTGTGCTTGATCGAGTAGGTGCAGAGCGGCCAGTTCGGTCGCTGCCTCTGGAATAAGCAACTCGGCCTCGGAGCTAATCGCGTCGGCGGCTTCCCCACTAATCCACTGCTGCCAACTGCCAATCTCGCAGCCGGCAGACTCCAGGTGTCTCACGATTCGACGGCTCGCTTGAACGCCGCCGTGGCAGTGGATTTCGACACGATCGCTTCCAAGTTTGGCCACGACGAGCTCTTCGCCGAGATCTTCATCCGGTGCCTGCCAATGCCCCACCAGCACCCGTCCGACTTCAACTTCGCTTAGTCGCTTCTTGCTGAGGCTGGTGAAGAAACGATCGGACCAGGCGACCGCCGATTTGCCACGTACGCCAACCGTGGCGATGGCGCCTCGGGCAGGAGGTGTCAGGACCGCGGCGAACGTCTTGTTCCTATCATTCGGCATACGCACCGGCACGTTAGAGACCTAAGAACTTGCTGGCCTGGGCCGCGACTTCTGCTAAACAGCCAGGTTGAAACGGACTGGTCAGACCAGCGCTTTTCGTCAACTGCTGGAACGGTAACGTCCCGCCGCGGGCGCACAGTGCCAAATAGTCTTCCATCGCCTGATCAGGATCTTGCTGGGCTCGGACCCAGAATTGCAGCGCACAGCATTGTGCCAATGTGTAGTCGATGTAATAGAACGGCGACATGTAAATGTGCCGCTGACGCTGCCAGCGACCGCCTGACGGAAGACGAGGGAGATCGCCATATTGCATGTGCGGGAGGTAGATTTTCTCCAGTTCGAGCCAAGCCTGGTTACGCTCTTCCGGTGTCATCTCCGGCTTCTCGTAAACCAAGTGTTGGAAGTGGTCGACCGCTACGCCGTAAGGAAGGAAGAGCAAGCTAGTCGTTAAATGGATACGACGGAACCGATCGGCGTCGTCCCCGAAAAACTTCTCCATGTGGGGCCAGCAAAGATACTCGAGGCTCATCGAGTGAATCTCGCACGACTCATAGGTTGGCCAAACGTTCTCAGCAAGGGGCAAGCGAATGCTGGAGTAGCACTGATAGGCATGTCCCATCTCATGCGTGAAGACTTCTACATCTCCCATCGTACCGTTGAAGTTGGCGAAGATGAACGGCAAGTGTTCGCTGAGCATGCTCGTGCAAAATCCGCCACCAGCTTTGCCGGGGCGGTTTTGCAGGTCCATCAAGTTCTTATCGCGTAGGACACGAAAGAACTGCCCGAGCTTGTCGTCCATTCCGTCGAACATTGCTTGCGCTTGTTCGATTTGATGTTCGTAGGTGCCTTGCGGTCGTGGATTTCCTTTCGGGTCATGAATCGCTTCATCCCAGTACATCAGCGGATCGAGCCCGAGCAGTTCCCCTTGACGACGTCGAATCTCGGTGCAAAGGGGAACGATGTTCTCACGGACTTCCTTGCGGTAGTTGTTCACGTCTTCGTTGTTATAGTCGACGCGACTCATGATCTGATAAGCGAGTTCGGTATAGCTGGGGTAGTTCAGCTTCTTCGCCATCTTGTCGCGTAGCTTGACCATCTGGTCGTAGATCTGATCAAGCGCTTCGCAGTTTTCGTCAAACCAATTCCACATCGTTGCTTGAGCATCGTGGCGGATCGTTCGGTCGGCGTCTTCGGCGAATTCGACGATGCCTGACAGGTTGGTTGTTTTGCCTTGGAACTCAAAAGATGCACTAGCCAACAATTCGTTGTATCGGGAAACCAGGCGAGCTTCTTCGACCAAGTCGGCCTCGATCACCGGATCAAACGAGCGGACTTGGCATTCCCATAACGCGACGGCCTGGGCACCGAACTTGTCGACGATCTTCTGCTTGCGATCTTCGACCAAAAGCAGCTTCTTGATCTGCACGTCCAGATCGGTCAGCTTGGGGTCGATCTCATCCCGTCGATCCATCGCGGCTTTGTAGGCTGGATTTTTGGTGTCTTGATTAAAGCGGATATCGACGAGGTTGCGCCACGAGTCAATGACGCGGCGTAGATCATCCCATTGTTTCACCAGCTGAAGCAGACGTTCCCCCGAAGGATCGCTTCCGTTCAGGCTTTCTAACCCTTGGGCGATCTCAGCGTATTGCGTTTTGAGATCTGTTAGGTTGGGTTCTTCAAGGCTGAACTGGCTGAAGTCGTCCATCAATTGTCACCTAAGGGAGAAAAAAGCGAAAAAAGGAACAATCCTGGATGTGCGCAAGTGTTTGACAGAGAAGCTTCTACGAGACAGTATGAGATTTTGCCTCATGCGCTTCGCTCGTCTCCGCGACTAATCAGAGATCATACCCCATGGCCGACGAATTCTTCTACAAGACCAGCCAGAATGAACCTGAACAAGGCCCGATCGATTCTAAAACGTTGAAGAAACTTGCGCGAAGTGGCGGAATCCGGCCGGAAAGCTTGCTCCGACGGGGTAGTGGTGACTGGGTAGTTGCGTCTTCCGTAAAAGGGTTGTTTCCAGAAGCTCCTTCGGCGGAAGTTCCTGAGGCAATTCCGGTTAGCCCGCCCGCTGCAACTCCATCAGCCACTGAAACGGGGGGTGTCCAGTTTCCGAGCGTTGCCCCGACAAAACCAGCTCCTGAAGTTCCGTCCGGGCTCGATTCGTTAGTCGTCGGAGGCAAGAAGTCGAGCAGCCGCTCGTCGAAAGACAGTGCCTCGGAAACAAAAAAGCCGGCTCCTTTGGCGACACCCGTTGCAGCGAAGTCTTCGCCATCCGACGCTCCTCCGGCCGCCTCGATACCGGGTACCGAATCAAATCCCTTCGCGAGTGACTCGAAGGCCAGCTCGCGTCCGAATCGCCGATCGCGAGGCGGTATCGGATCGCTATTCAATTTCGACGTGATGATCGCACCGACCGTGATTAAGGTGCTGTTCTTCCTCGCGGTCATTCTCACTTTTCTGGCATGGCTTGGCATGTCAGTGATCTCGTTTGGAAGTGCGATTTTGGGTGGCGGCGGCATCTTCGATCTGATTGGTGCGGCCATTCTCTCGGTCGTAGGCCTCCTAGTGGCGTTCATGTACGTCATCGTCTATCGCGTTAGCGCGGAAATCGTGATCACATTCTTCCAAATCAACGAAAACGTGCGGGACATGCGCGAGTTGATGGAGGACAAATCAGGGGTAATCGACTAGTCGATCAACGTCAGGCTTCCCTGGTTCATTTCCCTTGTCTCACCCGTAACAATTGGGGTTCGGGTGGTTGACGATTTCCCGTCTGGAAGCCTACAAAAGGGCTTACTCTGTCTGTAGGGTTCGACCCTCGATAATCTGATTTAGGTTGGTTACGCGATGTCTCAAGACCCCGTCATTCAAAATGCCATCATCAGTGTCAGCAATAAAGAAGGGCTGACGGAATTCGCCCAGGGATTGGTCGCGGCGGGAGTCACTATCTACAGCACCGGTGGCACACGCCGGCACTTGGAAGAGGCGGGCATCCCGGTCAAGGATGTCACCGAATACACCCAATTCCCTGAGATGATGGACGGGCGTTTGAAGACCCTTCATCCAAAGATCTTTGGCGGCATCCTCTGCCGACACGATCGTGAAGACGACATGGGAGCCATCGGCGAGCATGGTATCTTCCCCATCCCGCTAGTCGTGGTGAATTTGTACCCGTTTGAAGAAACAGTTGCCAAAGAGGGGGTGACCGATGCTCAAGCGATCGAACAGATCGACATCGGTGGTCCCAGCCTGGTACGGGCCGCCGCGAAGAATCACGCGTTCACGACGATCGCCTGCAAGCCGAGTCAGTACCCCGAGATTCTGGCGGAACTGAAAGACGGCGGGACAACCAGCTTGGCCCTTCGGCGCAAATTGGCAGCCGCCGCGTTCGCCCACACCGCAGCATACGATGCGGCCATCGCAAACTACTTTGCGAAAGACGAAGAGAACGCCTTTCCCGAAACACTTCGTCAAACGTTTGAGCGTAAAGCCGTGCTACGATACGGCGAGAACCCGCATCAAGCAGGGGCTCTTTATGCCGTGCCGAGGTACGCAGGTGCCTCGCTGGTGGATGCCCAGCAGCTCAACGGCAAAGAGCTTTCGTACAACAACTTGCTTGATCTCGACAGTGCGTTGGCAATTGCCCGCGGTTTGCCAGATGCCGCGGTCTCGGTCATTAAACATAACAATCCATGTGGTGCTGCATCTGCTTCGACCTTGGCGGAAGCTTGCGAAAAGGCCATGCTCGGCGACCCCTTGAGTGCGTTCGGTAGTGTGTTGGCAATGAATCGACCAGTCGATCCGGCAACGGCCGAGTATCTTTCGACGCCAGGTCTGTTCGTCGAAGCGATTGCTGCGCCAAGTTTCGAGCCAGCTGCCGTCGAGATCCTGACCACCAAACCCAAGTGGAAGTCGAACGTTCGTTTGATGTCGGTCGGCGCTTTGGAAGGTTCCCGTCCTGAGTTCCAAACACGATGGATCGAAGGGGGATTGCTAGTTCAAAACACTGACTTCACACCGGATGATCCAGCTTCTTGGCAAGTCGTGACGGAAGCTCAGGTCGACGATGCAACTCGTGAAGAGCTGCTATTCGCCTGGGAAATCTGTCGCTTCGTCAAATCAAACGCGATTGTTCTGTGCAAGGATCGCTCGCTTATCGGTGCCGGAGCTGGGCAGATGAGCCGCGTCGACTCGGTCCAAATCTCGATCGAGAAAGCAGGTACGCGAGCTCCTGGGAGCGTGCTAGCCAGTGACGCATTCTTCCCGTTCCCCGATTCGATCCACGAAGCCGCCAAGGCAGGCGTCAAAGCGTTTATTCAGCCAGGTGGATCGAAACGCGATCAGGAAGTGATCGATGCGTGTAACGAACACAAGCTGCCGATGTTGTTCACTGGCGTTCGCCACTTCCGTCATTAATCACTAAAGCCTAACGCCGCATGTCCTCGACCGTCCTCGATAAGATCGTTGCCAAGAAGTGGGAAGAAATTGCCGCGGCAAAGTCTCGCCGTCCCTTGGCAGAAGTCGAGGGGAAGCTGGCGGATGCTCCGGCCCCGCGTGACTTTCTCGGAGCTTTGGCGGCGGAGGGACCGGTCAAGCTGATTGCTGAGGTCAAGAAGGCCAGTCCGTCCAAGGGACTCATCCGGCCAGACTTTCATCCAGTCGAGATTGCCAAGGACTACGAAGCGGCGGGCGCAACTTGTATCAGCTGTCTCACTGACGAGCACTTCTTTCAAGGGCACCTCGACTATCTAATCGCCATACGGTCGGAAGTCGGCCTGCCAATCCTGCGGAAAGACTTCGTGCTCGATCCATATCAGGTGGTCGAAGCCAGAGCAGCCGGGGCGGATGCGGTGCTGCTGATTGCTGAATGTCTGGACGATTCCACGCTGAAATCGCTGCACGATCAGATCTGTGAACTGGGCATGACCCCGCTGGTCGAGTTATACGAAGAGGCGAACGTCTCTCGCGTGCTCGATATCGGGGCTCAACTTGTGGGGATTAACAACCGCGATCTGCGAACCTTCGAGGTTGATCTTCAGCATACTGTCCGCCTTGGCAAGCAGATTCCGGACGATCGCGTCCTGGTCGGCGAGAGCGGCATCTTTACCAATGACGACCTCTGCATGTTGCAGCAAAACGATGTCGACGCCGTTCTGGTCGGCGAAAGTCTGATGCGGCAAGAGAATGTCCAATCCGCAGTTCGGGCGCTCTTGGGTTCTGCATAGCCCGCTGGTAGGATAGAAAGCCTTCGTTCGATTCAGTCCTCTGGCACGTGTGGGGGAGAGGTCTGTTGGAGGGATTTCTACTTCCTTGGACAGGAATTAGCGCGCTATTGGCGACAATCGCCGGCGGGATCTTGGCGGTCCATGTCGAAGGTCGTTCGGTGATCGCGATTCCGATTGTGTTTCTATGCAGCATGATGGTCGGTGCTGGACTCAGCGGGTGCGGTATCCAATTTCCGTACATGCACTCGATGGTCGCCGCCACGGTCATTATCTTAGGCATCGCATTGGCATACGGACGAAATTATCCGGTTATGGTCGCCGCGATTGGTTTGGCGTTGATCGGACTAGTTCATGGCCATGCCGACGGATTGGCAATTCCGCCGAAGAGTTCACCACTTGTTTTCCTGGTAGGCATCCTGCTGGGATCAGGCCTGCTGCTAGCAATCGGCGTCTGGCTCGGCTTATGGATGGAAGCTGGTTCGACCCCTTCTCGCGTCTTTGGCGTGCTGGTTTCCGTGACCGGGGCCATGGTTCTGATGTGGGCGCTGATGACGTGATGAAAGATCACGCTTGCTAGCACAGCTGATGTGTCTTGCCTTCAGCATGGCATCTCGGGTAAGTAGTAGTGGTCTTGAAATTTCCACTACGTGACCGACCTGCGGTTGAATCCGTAAAGTCATCGAAAACTGCTTTACTGGCTAAGATAGAAGCGTCGATGCTGAAGAGGATTGCCAATTCGATAATTTCTTCTCCGCGATCGTCCGCTGGTGCGCTGACTATGCCTGAACTGCACAATTCCTTGCAGAATACAAGCTCGTCTCTATCGACGAAGCCACCCACTGATAGCAGCCCGGTTTCTAAGTATTTGTTGATTGCCATGACAGCCGGTCCGCTATTGTTACTGGCGATCCTGACCGCGATCTGCTATCTAACTCCGTTGGACTTGGTGACGACTCGACAATTCTTCAGTCCCAACAGTGGAAATCCGTTTCCGTTTCGCGAAACGTTGCTCGCCAACCTGATTTACGATTACGGCCCGATTCCAGCGATTGTGTTTGGTACGGTTACCGCGTTGTTGTTCCTGGCCAGCTTTGTATTTCGATCGCTGAGAACGACAAGGAAAGGTGCTTTGTTCTGCCTGTTAGCCATCTTGATTGGCCCAGGCATATTGATCAATTCCGTGCTGAAGCCGTATTGGGGAAGACCACGTCCGTGCGATATCGCAGCGTTTGGCGGATCGCAGACCTACATTCCGCCAGGAACAATTGGCCCCTACGAGATGGCCAAGTCATTTCCCAGTGGACATGCTTCGATGGGATTCGTCTTCATGCTTCCCGCCTTCTTACTGCTTCGCAAGCATAGTCGAGCGGCGGTTGCCGTATTTGTAATCGGTGTACTCCTGGGGGGTGGCGTAGGTGCTTCCCGTATCGCGGAAGGCGGCCACTTCCTGAGTGATATTGCTTGGAGTGGAGCGATTGTCTACTTTACCGGCCTTGCTTTATATGTCGGGATGTATGGGTGGGCTAAGGCCGATACGCTATCGCTGAAGCAAGCAGAAGCACCTGGGATTACTATTCCGTTTCCTCGCAATCAACGGGAAGCGGAACCTCGAGAAACTTCAGCCGCTTAACCAGCATACGATTTTGGCATGACAACGCTCCAGAGGTACGTTCTGTGGGAGATCGTGAAGGTCTTCCTCCTCTGCCTGGGGATCACCGTGCTGATGATGACCGTGGGCGGGGGCGTGAACGAAGGTCTTAAGAAGGGCCTGCCACCGAATGTCATTCTGAACATGCTGCCCTACTTCGTGCCGGAAATGCTCCGCTACACGATTCCAGGCTGCATGCTATTCGCGGTTTGCACGACCTTCGGCAGAATGGCTGCCACCAACGAAGTGACCGCCATTAAATCAGCTGGTATCAATCCAATGGAGTTGGTTTGGCCTGTGCTGGTCTTCGCGTACTTTCTCAGCTTCTTCACCTTCTGGATGTACGATGTGTGCGCGGCGTGGTCTCGTCCGAATCTTCATCGGGTCGTTGCCGAATCGTTAGATGATACGGTTTACGGTGTGCTGCAAACTAAGCGTAGTTTTAAGATGGCTGGCTTCGAGGTGACTGTGAAGGACGTCGAAGACCGCAAGCTGATCAAGCCACGGATCGATATCGCCGCGACCGCTTCGCAGCCAGAGATCTTTTTGGAAGCGGCCGAAGCAGAACTGAATACCGACCCGGAAACCGGCATCCTTAAGTTAAGTTGCCGCGATGGAAAGATCGAGCGAGGTGATAACCAATCGTATGACTTCTCAGACGAGTTTGTCATCTATCTTGACGAGTTGAATTCCGTCGAGCTCGACGTCGATAGTGCTTCCCCGGCGAACTTGACGCTCAGTACCATCCCTCAACAGATCACGCGAGAAGAGAAGATCGTAGAAGAGGCCAAGGCGGAACTTGAGATCGCGATTGCCAGCGATGACTTCGATCATTTAACCGCTGTCCAGGGACACCTTAATGCCAACCTGAAGCGTCTGTACCGACTACAAGCAGAACGCCAGCGACGCTTAGCCAACGGGTTTGGGGTGTTTTGTTTTGTCGTGATGGGCGTGCCGGTCTCGATCTGGATGAAGTCGTCGGACAACGTGCGAACCTTCTTTGTCTGCTTCCTGCCAATCTTGCTGCTTTACTATCCGCTTTTGGTGGTCGGGGAACAGTGGGCTCGAGACGGAGACTATGGTTCGGCACCCGTTTGGATCGCCGATGCTGTGCTCCTGCTGGTGGGCGCGTTTCTGATGTGGCGCGTGAATCGAAATTGATAGGCACCCATGAATAACGAAGCTCTCTCCAATCCGGTCCAACCGATTGATTCGGAACTATGGACCCGACGCACGCTCTGGTTCTTGCTTGGACTGGGACTTTTTCGCGTCCTTTACTTGGCGTGCGATCCGTTCGATCTGGTGCACGACGAAGCGTACTATTGGGATTGGTCGCGACAGCTAGACTACGGCTATTACAGCAAGCCGCCGATGATCGCCTGGATCATTGGTTTGTCGACGCGTCTGTTGGGAAACAGCGAGTTCGCCGTTCGCTTGCCGGCTGCGCTGCTGGGAACGGGAAGCTTAGCGTTTGTGTTCTTGCTTGCTCGTCGGATGTACGACGCCAAGGTCGGGTTCTGGGCCATGCTGTTGACTGCGATGACACCGGGCAATGGCGCGATGAGCTTGTTGATGACAATCGACTCGCCGTTCCTATTCTTCTGGAGTGCCGCCACGTACGCGTTTTGGCGACTCCTGGAACGAGGTGAAAATCGTTGGCGCTGGGTGATTATGACCACGTTGTTTATCGGCCTCGGTCTACTCACCAAGCAAACCATGGTGGGACTACTCGCGTTTGGTGGGCTGTTTGTCTTGCTCTCCAGAGAGGACCGCGTTGAGGCGTTGCGACCGACACTGTACGTCTGTGCGATTGGAGCACTGCTATTCCTGGCCCCGGTGGTTTATTGGAACTATCAACATGATTGGGTCACGCTGCAGCATACCAGCGAGCACTTTCAGGCCGAGCCCGTTTCAATTTGGCAGCGCATCGCGATCTCGTTGGAGTTTGTGGGCGGCTTGTTCGGTGTGATCTCGCCGGTGACTTTCTTCTTGTTCGGTGCGGTTGGTGCGTTTGGCTTGATGTCGTTTCGACGGATGGGACGCCGCGAACGTTTCCTTTTGTGCCTGAGTGCGTTACCGATGCTGATGGTACTAGGGCTAAGTCTCAAGCAGCGATTGGAATTGAATTGGCCGGCACCATTCTTCAGTGCTGGTATCATCCTAGTGGCTGCCTGGGCACTGGGACATGTGTCGCTACCGCGGCTATTTTTCTCGCCAGGGCAATGGCGATTACAACATGCCGCGGGAGTTGGCGCCCTGTTCCTGGCGACAACCTATGCGTTACCGTTCGTGTTAACGCCGCTAGGACTCAATGGCAGTCCGGTCGATGTGATTGTACGACTGCGAGGGTGGGAAGAACTGGGTGAAAAAGTTGGGCAAGGGATTCCAGCGAACGCTGACGTTCAGCCTGAAATGATCGTCACTGCTGGTCGCGCTGTCGCCTCGGAGTTGGCCTTCTATATGCCACAACATCCGAATGTATATCTCTGGGGAGAGAACCTTCAGCCGCTTTCCCAGTACGATATTTGGGGTGGACCACAACAGGCGGAAGGACGTGATTTGCTTCTGGTCACGCATGCTGGCCAAGAGGTGCCCGCTGCCTTGCAATTAGCATTCGAGAGCGTAACACCACTGGACGAAGTGGAAGTGCTGGTCGGACCAGGTCGATCACACGCCGTAACGATCTACCAAGGAAAGAGCTTCCGTGGGTGGTCGGTTGCCAAGCGTTTGCAAGCCGACCCGCCTATCATGCGACGTTAGCAGTCTGTTGATTTTCTGCTTCGTTAGCGAGTCATTGAGATTGGGGCGAGGGCAAGGCGTGAGTCCGCAGGCATATCCACTAGATATGTCGAGGAATTCACAACGCCGCAATCGCCCCAATCTCAATTACGTAGCCGATCTGAAAAATTCAACAGGCTGTTAGAGCAAGTGTCGCGCTTTGATCTCTAGGTATTGATTTACGAGATTGGCTGTAAGGTCTTCCGGGAAGACGTCGAGTGCTAAGACTCCCTTGTGACTCATATCGGTCAGCACATGATGTCGCCAGGTTAATATCTCGGCCGCGGCGGCAGCACGGAATAGATTGCTACCGTACGGCTTCTCCGTTTCTGCGGCATCGAACAAACGTTGATCTCGCAGCAACACGCCAAGAGGCAAGTGCCGCCCGACCAGCGTTGTCAGGTACTGTTCAATCTGATGCGAGTTCACTTCGTCGATGACGTTGGTAATCAAAACCACCAACGAACGCTTGCGGCAGTTGGTTCGCAGGTGCATAAATGCTTCGTCATAACGCGACTCGACGAAGTTTGGGAATTGATCGTAGCTGGCGTGCAACAAGTGGTTCATTTGGCTGGCACCAGCCTTGGGGGGAACGAACTTGTGTACGCGATCAGAGAAGAGAATAGCTCCGACCGAATCCCCTTGACGAAGCGCTACGTAGCTAAGCATCAACATCGCGTTGAAGGCATGATCCAACAGGCTGATCCCGTCTGCCTCGTTAGTCATCATCCGCCCACAGTCGATCATGAAGATGATGCGTTGGCTTTGACTAGTTTGGAATTCGCGAACCGTTAGTCGCCGCCGTCGTGCGGTACTCCGCCAATCGATATGTTTGTAGTTGTCGTCTCGGGTGTAGTCACGCAGACGTTCAAAGTCGTGGTCTTGCCCGACCTTTCGCGTACGACGAACACCGACCAGACTCAGACGATTGGTGCGAGCAAGCAGGGCATATTCGGCCAACTGCTTCATATCGGGATAGACACTAATCGCCACATGAGCTGGAACCTTGATGATCTTCTTCCAGAAGCGAAGGCGGCTATCGACTTTCAGGAAGACGGTATCCATAGAGAAGGAGCCGCGTTGCGTCGGTTCCATTTCGTAATGGACCGTCGTCCGACTCCGTGGTTCGAGATCAACTTCAAACTGCTCTGGAGCGGCTTGGAATTGCTGCGGGATGTCATCCTTCGCGGTGAGATGCACCGAGAGCGGGCCCTTGTAGGTAATCGTTAAGACGACACGTTGCTTCTTCAAGAGAGACGCGATCCGGGAAGTTTCTCGTTCGGCTGAGAAATGCTTGGAATTAGGCAAGCTTCCAAGGTCGACAGCTGCCACAACCACGATCACGAAGTTAAGGGCCACCAGTAACCAGGCCACCATCGTCAGCGAGTTGCCGACGGTGGCGATGATCAACAGCATGCACATCGCCAGCGCCGCAGCACCGAAGATTCCAGACCAAATTCGTGCGGAGAAAGGGAGCAGCTTCAATTCGAACCGTGTCCAACCGGTCGAGACAGCGATGAACTGGATCAACGCGAATATACCCACCACGCCGGTTACCGACATGAAGAACAACAACGGGCCAAACAGATTGGCTGCATCGCCCACCAGGATGGCGATAATCGGCATCGGCATCAACGCAGCGAACGTCAACGCCAACCAGATCGTCGGCGTCGTGCGTAACCAGCGACTAAGGATCGCCAGAGGAAGGAACATTAGCAGCAACTGCGTCATAGGCAGGCTAAGGATGTTCGTCCACAGGCCAACGAAGAATTCTTGAACCATCGAGATCACAGGCGAGGCACCTCGATCGTACGAATCAGTTCCGTAAGTAGTTCATCAACACTATGCCCTTCGACTTCTGCCTCGGCTGAAAGGACCACGCGATGTCGCAGTGCCGGCAAAGCGATCTGAACCACATCATCGGGCACCGCGTAGTCACGACCGTTAAACGCAGCAAGCGTACGAGCACCCTGCATCAGGGTGATCCCAGCACGGGGAGACGCGCCCAGATGAAACTGTGGCCAAGTACGGGTAAGCCGGACGATCTTATTGATGTAGTCGATCAGCTTGTCGGCAATCAGCACGTTGCCGTTCTCGCGAGTGACTTCCAAGATCTTTTCTGGTGAGGTGACGACCTTGATCTCCTCTTCCAGTCGCTTGCCGATATCGACTTGTTGACTGTGTTGTTTGAGGATTTCCGCTTCTTCAAACTCACTTGGATAGTCCAAGTTGAGCTTGAACATAAAGCGATCGAGTTGGGCTTCCGGCAGGTTATAGGTTCCTTCCGACTCGATCGGGTTCTGGGTTGCCATGACCAGAAACGGTCGTTCGATCTTGTGGCTTGTACCGTCGATCGTGACACGGAATTCTTGCATCACTTCCAAGAGAGCAGCATGCGTCTTCGCGGGCGAACGATTGATTTCATCCGCCAAGAGCAGCTGCGTAAAAATCGGGCCAGGGCGGAACCGGAATTCGTTCGCCTTCATATCAAAGAAGGGGGCACCCGTAATGTCCGAAGGCATCAAGTCCGCAGTAAACTGGACTCGGCCGAAGTTGCATCCCAAGACCTGACCAAGGGTCCTCACAAACAGCGTCTTACCGAGACCAGGAGCACTTTCGATCAGCACATGCCCGCCGCTGAATAGGGCGACTAAAGTGCCAAGCACTAGCTCTTCCTGCCCGACGTAGATCTTAGAGATCTCGCTGGTGATATTTTGGAACAGTTCTCGCGTTTCCGAAAATGCCGTGTCATCCGAGTGATGACCGGTCAGCGTCGTACTTGGTGGGGGAGGGCTTGCCGGTGGCGCTGGTTCGGACGCAGTCTTGTTCTCGTTGTCAGTCATGCTCGAGAAGAGATCGCCTTCGTTTGACGAGCTTCCAAAGCCGGCTAGTCCAGAGGAATCGTCCGCGGGGAGAGGTTCCAGTGGTGATACACTCGACGTGGAAGGGGAGGAATCTACGGCTTCGCTCTTCTCGGGAACAACCTGAACGGCATCGCATTGCGGACAACGCGCCTTCTTGCCGGCGGCTTCCTGGCCGACACGTAACTTCTTGCCGCAACCGGAGCAGGCAAACTCGATGATATCTGGCGTGGAACTACTCATAGATGCTCGCTGATCGTGACTAACGCCGAAGGAAAACTATTCTAAGGAAGCGAAACGTGATCGGGTGCCGGAGACTATTTCCCGTCACCGCGACGCGTTTTTGAACGGCGGTAGACGGCGTCTCCTTTCATGATTTGTTGATACTGTTGTAATCGTAGTTGGGCGTAACCATAGTCGTCGGTTGCTTCGAGCAAGTCGCCCACCGAATCGATATGTTTTTTAAAGTCGGATGTCTCGGCGGAGGGAAGTTGTTTCGGCCGACCGAATATGGGATACAAGGCAAAACACAGCACAATCATCCACCAAGCCATTTGCAGCCCAACCAGATTGAGCGGCCATTTGGTAAGCCATTCCCAGCCACTTGTCCCGTCGGTAGCGTCGTCCGCCTGACGAATGTCGACCACCTGATCGGTTTCGAGAAACGCGACCGTTTCCGGAGAATAGTAAGCCTGATCGCATTGATTGACCAACTTTCCGGCCAGCTTGCGATGTTCTGGGTTCACCAAAGGTAGGTTCAACAAAAACGAACCGTTATTCACCAGGATGAGTTGACTGTCACTGTATTCGCTTCCCATCCGTGTGACGATCGCTTCTCCTTGGGAACTCAGCAATACTTCGATATCTTCAACGATATAAACCGGTGCCTCGTCTTCTTCGTCAACATCATAGTCTTCGTAAAGCGAGTCGGTCGTAGCTGGAAGCATCTTGGTACGCAACACGATATTTGTCTTCGAAGAGTCGATCCCCTTCGACCACGGACCTCGCAGCGACTTCGCAACACGTCGGGGGACATCTCGCTCGGTCTTGTAGAAGTAGAAGTCCGCCTCCTCAGGTGTGAAGTTCCGTAGTTCGTCAAACTGCTGAATCGCCAGGCTACGCTGCCGCATCGCATCCAGTTTCTGCGCGGGCGGGACTTTGCTCAGGACGTCATCCCAATATTGAACCGACGCATCAAAATCGCGTCCAACGTAAATGAACGTTCGCCCATCTTCTTCATCCAGCCAACGTAAGATCACGTCGCGGAATTCGGCGTTGGGGCCTTCGAAGCTGTTGGGAACCCACACAATCACATCGTGGCGGAGCAAGTTGGGGGATACGGCCGAGTAGCTGCTCACCCAATAGCCTGCCTCACGAAACATCTCGGAAAGAACCTTCGTTCCGTTGACGCTTGCTGCTGAGTTGCCAGATCGCTTGCCGTAGGCGGTCGGCAGTTGCGTACTCTTGGTACCACAGCCGCTGAAAAGCAGGCAGCAAGTCAACGCCAAGACACCAAGCAGGAGGTTGGTCGAACGTAGCATTACGTCTTTCCTCCTGCGAGCAGTTGATCGAATTGCGTGAGCTGATTCCAGCAACGCTCGAAGCGATCTCTGGTAAGCTCACGATTGCCGAAAAAGACATCTTCAAACGCGTTCATCGTTCCTTGCAGAATTTGACGCAGGTTACGATCGCGTCCTATTTCTCGCAGGTACTGACCGTTCGTCTTTCCTTTGGCCAAGCGAATGACGTGTCCCTTGTCGAGTTCCAGTAGTTGGAAACTAAAGAGATAGACAATCGCTTCGTTGAAGTTACCACCTTCGTAACAGCGACGGGCCTCCTCTAAAAGATTGGCGTCCTTCTTCTTCACCTCAAAGGGTAGATGCTCGACCTTGTCGACCTGACGAGTTTTTTCATCTACCGTATCAGCGACGCCACCCTTGCCGGCCATGCCAGAGGTACCCCCGGCTTTCACGGCTCGATAGATCAGATAAGCGATCACCGCTAAGATCGAAAGTAGCAGCGAGTAAATCAAAAGCGTGAGAATGGGCACGCCATTGATGCCTGGGTTCCAGCCCCAACCTCCGCCGGTAGGCGTGTTAGTAGTTGTTGTGCTGGTCGTATTCTTGGGCTTAGGTGGGGCTCCCGGACGCGAGTCAGGCATCTTGGTTTCGCCTGGAACCGGAATCGTTTGCAGTTCGTCCGTTTCCCCGTTGTACCAATTGGCTTGAGGGATATTCGTAAATGCGTTTCGCCCTTGTTCGACCGGTTCATGAAGCGTGCGTTCGCCTTGGACATCGTCATCCTCAAACTGCGCAGCGACCGGCAGTGTCATGGCCAGCGCCAGGACCAAAGCGATGAGTTTCACGAAACGGAAGTCACCCCTCATCCGGCGATCTCCTTCATTCGCGAGGCTTCGGCCCTCAGGACGAGTTCCACTTCCCATCCTTCGCGGCGAATGCGAAGGTCGAGGTAGCATAGAAACCGCACAACGGTCATGAAGGCAACGACCAGCCAGAGGCCGATCTGGAACCAGACAAACATAAAAAGGTCGTCCCAATTCCAGCGTCCAAAAACGAAGCCGCGAACGCCAAAGATATTGAGCACGATGCTACAGGCCAACGGAATACAAATCGCCGAAGCCATCCCGCGTATCAACAGATCGCCAAAGTTGGGATTGTGCAGCGACGAACTTCGCAGGCCAACCGTGATCGTTCCTTTTTGCTTCGCGAAGATTGGGTTCTTTTCTAAGACCAAGATCTCGCCAATATACGGACGCCAGGTCCGCAGCACGGCAGCGTAGCCGCACAACAAAAGTAGGAAGGTGAACGCCACGAACGCTTCGTCAAAGGATGCCCAGAGCAGCAACAGCATGCCTGGCAAAATGCCACGCAGGATGAAGATAACCCAAAAGATTCGCGGCATCACCGGCCATAATCCGGTGCACATTCGCCGCCAGTTTGGTTTGTCATGAAACAGGGCATCCCCTAGCAGAACGGTAATCGGCAGGCCAGCTAACGGAGCTTCCAGGAAGATGGCCATTACCATGTAAACCAGGAACATGCCGGCCGTTTCATTCACGACCAAGTCGGCCCGCATCGCCCATAACAAGCCACCATTGATCAAGGTCAACGGAATGGCCGTTATGGCCAACGCTTGCATGATCTTCCACCAATAGACGCGCATCACGATCAGTGCCAGATCGTAAATCTCTAGCAATTCGCGTTCTCGAATGGCAATGCGTGTCTTATCGAGTTGCAAGGTCGTCCTTTCGTGGATAGCCGAGCACAATAAAGTAGACCATGAGCAGCCCACTGGCGAGGATCGCAATTACTTGTTTCGCCACTTCCGGTAGAGCGGAAGGGGAAACCCAGGCTTCGATCATCGCGGCCAAGGTGAACAGGATGGCCGAGGCCCCCATGATCGGCAAGGCCCGCTTAGCACCGATCCGCAACGAATCGATTCGCTGATAGGCGACCTGACGGGTTTTGTCGAACAGGCTTGCTTCTCCCTCTGGGAGTTCGTCGCGTGTGAGTGCTTCTTCGCGATGATAGGGACTAATCAACGAAAAACCAATCCGTAGCCCGGCTCCGGCGGCCAACACGATCGCCGTGAGCTCGAAGGGACCATGCGCCGTAACGAACTCGAAGAAGTGGTCGCTGATTTCCTCCGATACATTGGGACTGGCCATGTGACCAAATACCGTTCCCAGTGTGGCCGCGTTGAATAGCAAGATGCATAGGCCGCCGATCACCGTGATTCCGACGACGAAGCACTGAATACCGATACCCGTATTATGATTCACGTAAAAGGCAGCACCCGACGCGGTAGGCGTGCTGCTGTTAGGAGCTTGCGAATACATCTGCTCCATCTGATCAATTGTTTCGGAACCAACGATTTCGTTGGCGAAATTTGGGAAGCGATCTGGATTGGCGGCCATGAATCCTGATAACAAGAAGACCGCCCAGAACAGCCAGAAGGTAAGCTGGACACAACGATCCTTGAAGATTTCACGGGGAATTTGTCGGAGCAGCAAATCACCGATGTGCGCCCAATCGATCCGACGACTTCGGTACAACTGCCCGTGTGCTCGACCTACGAGTTTGTGTAAATACTCGACGATGTTTGGAGGGAGTTGATACGAGTCCGCTAAGGCCAAGTCGGCGCACGCTGCGCGATATAACGCAGCGAAACGAGCCACATTTCGAGCCCCGATCGTTTTCTTACGCGAGGTCGCCATCTGCGAGCAAAGGTTCTCTAGCTCTTGCCAGTAAACCCTTCGCTTTTCAATAAGATGAGCAACTTTCATCGAGGCTTCCTTTACTTCGTTCCGGCGGACACCGGCGCGCTGGGCTGTCCGTAGGTAAGTGACTGAGCCGGATTTTGCAGCAGCTCGTTATCATCGCTCGTTCCATCGGACGATTGCCGCGAAAGGAAGGTTCGATAATAGAGGGCGCAGAGCAGTAAATCGTAGCTGGTATCGGTAGGCAGGCCAAATTTTTCCAGCAGCGGTTCGGCCAAATGGCGAGCGATTTCGCGCCGTCTGGCCGTAGTGAAATATCGCCTTCGCTCGACGTAAGTGGCCACTGCTTTAACCATGCTGCGGGGAGCAACAAAGTTGGGCGGAATATAATCTGCCAGCAAGCGGGCTCGATCGTCTTCGATCTTGGCAATCTTCATCAGCCACGAACGGTCTTCGATTACTACCATCGTACCGGCAATTAAGTCGCCGATACGTTGAAAGCGGCGATTGAAGATCGGAACCAACAGCGCGAATAGAAACGTCAGCACGATAGGGCCGTCGTACATTTCTTCACGCATCCAAGCGAATGGAAGAGGAACCATTGGCCACATGTCAACATAACGAAACAGATTTCGCACAGCGGATTGGAACGCGTTGATCGGCTCGCCGTCGTCGGTGGTAACGCGGAGGTTGAGCAGCCACTTGCCTGGCGTGGTACCGTTCCACCAATATTCAAAGGCGGCCATGTAGAACCAATTAAAGAAGAAAGCCGCCATGGTTCCGATTGCGGCCAAGAGATCTTCGAGGCCAGCACCGACGAACAAGTTGCCGACGCCCATCAGCATGATGACGATGAACGCGGCCAACATAACGGCAGCGCGGATGAACAAATCAAGCAGGAACGCCAATAGGCGACGGAACGGTCCGGCGACCTGATAATTGAACGCGATGTTCTCTGGCGTCACGACCTTGAATTGCGAGTCGATCGCCTCGGTGTTCCACGGAGCTGCCATCGAGGAGCTTTTCTACCTTTTCAGGGATCGGCCTGGATTCTTACGATGCTGCCGAATCAAGATGAGCTAAGGGCACGAGGATTTCCCTGTCATGTCATCAGACGAGCTTCTTCAAGTCTAACGTAAGCGAAGAGCCGCTGACGAGGACTCGTCCAGATTAATCCGTTTTCGACCCCCTCAACAGAGGTGAAGTTGATTTCTCGCTATTTAACCGGCGGAAAGTGTTTGCTGCCACGGCGAGATTAATGAGATTCGATTGCGAACCCCTTCCATTGACCGGTAAGATGACTCGATAGTGATCCCTTTCCAACCTAGTTTTCGGGATACAAGGATGTCACGCATACGCATCGTGATGGGTAAAGTCCCTGACCTGAAGTTTCGAGTTACGGAAAATGCTTTGCCTAGCGGTGGCTTTCGTACCCGTAGTATCGAAGGGCAAATTCGGTATTGCCCTGGTCGTGGACCACACAGTGGAAACTTTCGCTCGAACTTCGATCACTACGGCCATTTGATCGCCGACCAATTTGGCGGACCAGGGGATGCGGCTTCTGGCAACATTGTCGCCATGCATGGTCACGCCAATAACGGTGCCGGCGGCCAGTACAAGCGAATGGAGGACGATGTCAAACGGCTTCTTTTCGATCGCGAGGCCTTCATGAAGGTGGATGTTGGCTATAAAGCCACAGCCGACTTGAGGCCACACGTTTTTGAGGTTTTTGTCCGCTTTGCCAACGGGATGCATTCGCGTTGGCGTATCTTCAACTTTTACCCAGGCATTCCGAATCCTGCTTTGGCCAAACGCTGACGCGACTTCCTGTCTTTCCCTCGGCCACCCGTCATCCTTTGAACCAGCCTCGAGCGTAGAACCAGCCGAGGAACGCAACCCCAACGGCGATCATCAGCCCCCAGCAGTAGATATAGCCGTACTTCCAATTGATCCACGGCATGTTCTCGAAGTTCATACCGTACACACCGGCGATGAAGCTGAGCGGGATAAAGACAGTCGCGATTATTGTTAGCGTTTTCGTGACTTCATTGGCTCGTTGGCTCGTGAGCGCGAAGTGAAAGTCACGCAGGTCGGAACAAATCTGCCGGTAGGTATCGATCGCATCAAGCAACTGCGAGATGTGGTCGTCGGCGTCGCGGAGGAAGACGATCGTATTGGCGGTGTAGCGGGTAAAGTTGGTGCTCATCAAGTTGCGGATCGCTTCCTTGTGAGGCAACAGATTTCGGCGAATTGTCAGCAAATCGCTGCTTATCTTCTGAATCTCTGGAATCAAGTCATTCGTATAACCGGCCGCCAGTGGGTCATCAATTTCGTCGAGACGATCTCCAAACGTCTCGACGACCGGGAAGTAATGATCGATCACCGAGTCCATTAATGCGTAAGAAAGATAGTCGGGGCCCATCTGGCGAATTCGGCCAACTGACTTCCGCAAACGGACGCGGATAGGATCGAGAAGATCGTCGAGGCCAGCTTCTTCGATCGTGATCACGTAATTCTCGCCCACCACCAAGCAAAGCTGACGGGTATCGAGCCGAGGGACCATTTCCACCATTCGGACGACTAGGAATGAATAGTCCCCATACTCTTCCGCCTTGGCTCGCTGATGCGTGTGGAGGATGTCTTCATACACCAGGGGATGCAGATCGAACATGTTTGCCAATTGACGCAGCTTTGACGTATCACCCAAGCCATGCACGTGGATCCAGGTCACATCATAGTTGCCTAAATACTCACGGATATCATCCGGGTCGTCGATCTCGGCCTCGACGTACTCTTCTGGGCCGAATGCCGCCACCGTCATGTGACTGGTGGTTTCTTCCTCAGGCTTAGTCGCCGTGCCCGGTGCCGAGCCAGGGGGCGTGCGACGCTCAAATGGACGTCGAAGAAATTGCAAATCGATCGGTAACTTCATGTCTATTTCGCATCCTGAGCGGCTTCGAGCAGCATCGCGACAACTTCCGGTTTTTCGGTCGCCAGATTGTAGACTGGATCAGGAGTCTCGCGTATGTCGTACAACTCGATGTTTTCCATTTTTCCGTTGCGATTTTGAGCAATCAGGCGGTAGTCTTGTGAGCGAACACTGACCTGACCGCGTTGCCAATAACTGATTGCCTGATCACGAACCGAATTCTTCTCGCCACGGATAACGGGGCCCTGACTGACACCATCGAGAGAAAAGGTGGTTTCCCGGAACTTCGGCTCGCACAAATCGATCAGCGTCGGATAGATATCCAATGTCTCGGCTAAGGCCTCGGTTGCCTGACCTTGGTCGGTCACGCCAGGGACTTTGATGTAGAGTGGACTCTTGAGTGCTCGCTCCAGCGAAGAATGCTTTCCCCAGATCGCGCTTTCTCCAAGATGCCAGCCGTGGTCACCCCATACAACGATGATGGTCGACCGGTCGAGGCCCGTTTCCTTGAGCGCGGTCAATACCTTGCCGATTTGCCGATCGGTGTAACGGACGCATGCCAGGTAGGCTTTGCGAGCTTTGATCTGGTCTTCTTCGGCCAAAGGGTTTGTCTTTGGATAGTCGGTCCGGTATCGATAGAACTCGCCTGACTTATGCCAATAGGCGGTCTCTGGTTTGGTTCCATGCGGGGCTGGTTCGATTTCCATCTGATCGACCGCTTCCCAGTCTTGCTTCGTTGCCACGAAGGGAAGATGCGGTTTGAAGAATCCTAGGCCAAGGAAAAAACGCTTACCGCTTTGTTGATAGCCTTGAAGTGTTTCGATCGCCTTCTCTGCCATCAAGCCATCGGGCAGGTCGGTGTCTTCCTCTGCTATGAACTCCATGAGATCAGCATGTCCTTGGCCATCTTCGCGATGTTTGCCGTTGGCGTACGCGAAGAAGATTCCCCAGCCGCGCTTCCACGGACCATAGGGGGTGGCCAATTCATCCCAGGCATGAGGGACTTCGTCGCGTCCGTCACCCTTGCCGTTGTAGGCGTACACCTTACCGTCGGCTGTGTGTGACACCTTGCCGATCAGGGTGGTATGGTAACCACTGCGGCGAAAGAGTTCCGGCATGGTTTGGGCGGAAGGAAGCTTCTGCCGCGAAAGAGCCGTCTTGCCATTATAGAGAGCCTCGTTCCCCATTGCCTGGGAATGCTGAGGGCTGCGCCCCGTTAGCAGGGCGAATCGCGAGGCTCCGCAGGTTGGAACTTGCACGAAATGCTGCCGGAAGACGCACGACGACTGGGCCAGTTCATCCAAGTTCGGGCTGACCGTCGGGGAACGTCCGAAGATACCAAGTTCCGGTCGCAAGTCATCCACCGCGATGAATAGAACGTTGTAGTTATTCTCTCCCATCGCGTTGGCGGGGAGTGCCAGCAGGGCCAGGGCGAGTATTAAGGTGCGAATCATAGCGAATTTCTCGTAGAAAGGTGCGCAATTGGGACCTTCATACCTAATCGATACTGTCCGTCCAGGCAAGGTTCCCCCGCTTGCCGGGACTAGTCCGCCGTGCCCTGTTTATGTAGGCTAAACGAAGTCTTTTTCAGGGTCCGCAAGCCGCTATTATCCCGCCAGGGGACCCCAGCGGCGCACCCCGCGATCTGGGATATTGGTTAGTGGCAACGGATTCAGCCCAACGAAACGAAGCAGGCGATCTGTCGGGAAAACGGATCGCTATTGTCGGCAAGCTGGCCGGCATGACGCGGCGCGAGGTCTTCGCAGCATTGCGCGAGGCGGATGCGCATCCCAGCGAAAAGGTCGATCAACGGGTCGATATCATCGTCTTTGGCGAGAACGACTTGACCGATCTGGGCGACCAAGGTATCTCGGAAGAACTGCAAGAGAAAGCCGCCGCCGGCGAGCTTCAATTCATCAGCGAAACCACCCTCTGGCAGTGGTTGGGCCTGATCGAACCACATCAGAAACTGCATCGGTTGTACACACCAGCGATGCTATCCGACTTGCTGGGCGTTTCCAAATCGATCATTCGTCGGTGGCATCGACGGGGGCTGATCGTTCCCGCGCGCCAAGTTCGTAGTTTGCCTTACTTCGATTACCACGAAGTTGCTTCGGCCAAACAGTTAGCGGGCATGCTGGCTTCGGGGATGTCGCCGGAAAAGATCGAACGCCAGTTATCGGCAATCTCAGAATATTACCCGGACGTTCAACGACCATTGACGCAGCTATCGGTGATTGTGCAAGGAAGCGAGATCTTATTGCGGCAAGGGGAAGGCCTGCTCGAACCGGGCGGACAGATGCGGTTCGATTTCGATCGAGACGATGACTTCTCGATCGCGTTCAACGTGGTTGATCCGAGTCATGATTTGCCAGAGACGGCAGAGGCCTGGGAGTCGCGGGCAGCGGACTATGAAGACGACGAACAATTGGACGAAGCGATTCGCTGCCTTCGTTCGGCTTTGTCAGTCGGTGGTCCGTCGGCCGATCGTTCGTTTCGCTTGGCCGAATTACTCTATCGAGCCGGTCATCTGGGCGGGGCGATTGAACGCTACTATGTCGTCATCGAACAAGAGCCGGAAATGATCGAGGCCAGGGCCAACTTGGGTTGCGTGCTCGCCGAGACGGGACAGCTTGTCGAAGCGGTCTCGGCCCTGCGTGAAGCGATTGAAGTGTATGACGACTATTGCGATGCCCACTATCACCTGGCCCGCGTACTCGATGACTTGGGGCGCGAACGGGAAGCGAAATCGCACTGGGAGAAATGCCTCGCCCTGAACCCTGATTCTCCCTGGGCTGACGAGGCGTATGCGCGACTTAATCCTGCTGAAGAGGATTAGTTCACGAGTTCCGAGAGGTACCCATACAATAAAAAAGGGCTCGCCTTGGCGAGCCCTTTTTTCTGTTCTCTTTTGCTGGAAACGCTTACTCCGTACCCAGGTTCACTTCCAAACCAGGGATCTGCGATTCGAGCTTAGCGGCGCCTTCTTTCGTGACGCCAGTTTGCCAGAGGTAGAGATGCTTCAGGTTCGGCAGGTTCGCCAAAACACCAACCCCATCGTCAGTGACCGGAGTGCCATACAAATTTAAATAAACCAGATTCGGATGAGCTGCCAGATAGATCAACGCATCATCGGTTACCTTGGTCTTGGCCAGATTCAATCGCTGAAGGTTCGGCAATCCTACCAAGGCCTTGATAGCTTCATCGGTAATATCGGTACCGCGGGCGTTGATTTCGACCACGTTGCGAAGGCCACGTACCAAGGCCAAGGCCTCGTCGTTGATTGGCTTGTCGCTGAGGTGGAAGGAAACGACCTTCTCGTCGGTGTTTTGGGCCAGCACATTCACCCGACCACCGCGAGCGTTGATTTGCTTGATCGCTTCCTCTTCGGAGGCGTCATCGACGGTTGGCAGTGGATTGGCTTCCTGAGCAGCGACTAGCTTAAACTGGATCTTGACCGTATCGGCCAGGCTCTTCCGCATCTCGGCCATCAACTCGGCTTTGACCTCGGCCTTCAGTTCTTCTTTCAATTCCTGCTTCACCTCAGGCTTTAACTCGGTCTTGAGTTCTGCCTTGGCTTCCGCTTTGATCGCAGCTTTGCTTTCTGCTTTGATTTGATCCAATGCGGCACCGAGCATGGCCAAGCCGCTGCCAGCTGGAGCCGGATCGACGTTTGGCTTGGGCTGTGGTGCTGGTTCGGGTTTGGGCTCCGGTTTTGGTTCCGGCATTGGCTCTGGCTTCGGTTCGGCCTTCGCAATTTCGGCAGGGAGATTCCCAGCGGCCATGTTGGCAGCGAAGGTCGGAGCCTTGTCGTCACCGCCAACTTTCATTTCGGCGATCTTATCGAGAACGGCCACCAGTTCTGCTTTTGCCGCGTCCTTTTCACCTTCCAGGCGATCTTTGCCGAAGTTGGCCTTGTCGACCAACTCGTCCATTGCTTGGCCGTAAGGGTTTCGCTCTTTCTTGCTCTGACCATCGACATGACAGACGTTGCACTTTGCGGTTTGCGCGGCGGCAACGAACTTCTTGCCAGCATCATCCTTCGGTTCTGGGGCAACGTACTTTTCGTTGAAGACCTCCCAGAAGAAAGGAATGGCCTGAGCGGGTTGGTGCAGGATGCCAACCGTCATCAAGGCCAACAGAGCGGAAAGGAGAATTCGTACGAACATCGGGCTACCTCGACGTCTTCGGACGCAGTGGATGGGTGAATGCGGGAAGGAGCCAATCGGGAATGGCCGTACCGATCCCGTGGCTTTGGCAATTTGGGCGAGTTACTACGATTCTGGCTCGTAAAAGGGGATGATGCAAGCGCCCCAGGCAAATCGGGCAAAGAGTTTAGTGCTATTAAGCTATGTTGCGATGATTGCTCGGCTTAGCCGGACTGACAACGACTTGCCACAGGCTACCCAAGTTGCGTTACGATAGAGGGCCACGCACTTCCCCCCTCGATTATTTTCAAGGCTGACATCATGAGTTCCATTCCTGCCGTGACCCTCAATACCGGTGCCAAAATGCCTCAAATGGGGCTGGGGACATGGAAGATCGACAAATCGACATGTGCCGACGTCATTGTCTCCGCTGCCAAGGCCGGCTATCGACACTTCGATTGTGCCTGCGACTATGGCAACGAGAAAGAAGTTGGCCAAGGCCTACGGCGAATCATCGAAGAGGGCATCGCCACGCGGGATGAACTTTGGATCACCTCGAAGCTTTGGAACACCTATCACGCTGCCGAACATGTTCAACCAGCGTGTGAAAAGACATTGAGCGACCTGGGGCTCGATTATGTCGACCTCTACCTGATTCACTTCCCGATCGCTTTGAAGTTTGTCCCGTTTGATGATCGCTATCCACCAGAATGGTTCTACGATCCAGGCGCCGCCCAGCCAGGGCTGGTAACCGAGTCGGTTTCAATTCGAGAAACCTGGGAAGCAATGGAGAAGCTCGTCGACGCTGGCCTGGCCAAGAACATTGGCGTCTGCAACTTCGGCGTGTCGCTAATCCGAGATTTGCTGACGTATGCCCGCATTCGACCAAGCGTGTTGCAGGTTGAGCTTCATCCGCTGCTCACTCAAGAGAAGCTGCTGCGGTATTGCGCTACAGAACAGATGGCTGTAACCGCGTTCTCCAGCTTTGGCGCGGAATCGTATTATGCCCTCGGAATGGCTCAGCCAACCGAGTCGCTCATCAAGCATGATGTAGTAACTAAGATTGCTGCGGCTAGTGGCAAGTCGCCTGCTCAGGTCTTGCTTCGTTGGGCCGTACAGCGAGGAACCATCGTGATTCCAAAAGCGAGTAGCCAAGGGCACCTGGAGCAAAACGCGGCGATCTTCGACTTCGAGCTTACCAGCGATCAAATGGCCCAACTCTCGGCTCTTGATATCGGTCGCCGCTTCAACGACCCTGGCGACTTCTGCGAAGCCGCATTCAACACGTTCTTCCCGATCTACGACTAACCAGGTGACGAGTTATCACGCATTACACGGCTGGGTACCGATACGTTGCCGTGCCAACTCGGCTGCATAAGAGAAAAGCCCCAGGGAAGCTTACGAATGCTTCCCTGGGGCTTTCATTGTTCAATTCGGGATGAAATTCATCCGTGACCAATGGTGGGACTCCATAGTCCAATATTCGTTACGTTTTTAGCGATTCCGTCCAAGTTTCCAGCATCGCGAACTGCTTGGCGAAGTCATTTTCTTCGGTCCCGAGAGGGGACTTGAAGAAGCAGGCCAATTGTTCAAGGAGGCCTGTTTCTCCCTTACGTTTCGCCAAATCTGCGAAGCGAGCTAGGTCGATCACCAGTGGTGCAGCCAAAAGCGAATCGCACCCTTGCCAAGTGAACTGCATCACCATCGGGGTGCCAAGGAAGCCTTGGAAGTGGATGTGGTCCCAAGCGGTTTTCCAGTCTCCCATGCTTTCAATATTCTCGATGGTGACCAGCGTTTGTGGCGTGTAACCAAAGATCTTACCGAGAAGGCGATCTTTGCTGACTGCTTTGGTCTTCTTATTCTCGGGATCGTCCAGCACCTTGGCGTCCATGTTGCCGAAGATGTTGTGCCCGACCCAACTCATCACCTTCAAATTTCGATGAGCGAACATCGGAGCCAGCGTACTCTTGAGGAGCGTTTCACCGGTTTTGCCGTCATGACCCATGTGGCATGTGTTGTTTTGCTTGGCTAAGTCATCCAGAGCGGGCAGGGCAGTCCCCAACGACGGCGTGAAATTGATGTAAGGGAAGCCGAGCTCCAGCGAAGCGATGCCGTAAAGCGAGCTCGCCGGTAAGGGGCAGCTGGTTTCGTTCAGCTTCGGTTCCAGCTCGTTCCAGGTTTGCGGGAACTGTTTCTCATCGACCGGGGGTTCGGTCGAAGCGACGTTCACAACGACGACGCGTTCCAGGTCGTTGGCTTTGGCGAAGTCGGCGATGTGCCCCTTTAGACGATCGACCGCAGTTCGTGGCGTCTCTTGAACCGTTCGCAGGTTCTCTGCGGACAGGTCGACGATTGTCTTGCCGACGTTATAGAGCGTGCCGTCCTGAATGTTGGCATCGAGGGCGGTCAAGTCGTCTCGCATCTTCTCGACGAGGCGGCCATCGATCGCGCGGCTTTCGTAGACTAGTTTCCAGGCTTCATCGAGCAAACTAGTGTCGCGAATATCATGGCCACCGATCACGATGTCTTCCCACTGTGCTAAGTCGAGCCCGGCGAATTGCGGCAAATCGCTTACCAGGCCAACGCTTTCGCTGAGGCCTTTCTTCAGGGCAATCAATCCAACAATGGTTGTTGTCGCGACGCCACCTTTGGCGCCAATCAGCCAGATTCCGGTACGCGGGCGTGCCATCTGTGCGGTACTTTCCAATCGAAAGGCAAACGGTCGGCCCCAGCGATCGTCGCGTCGACCTGGTTTTCAGCAACATCAGACGTTCGCGAGCGACGTTCATGGGGCGAACGGCTCCGCGAATGGGGGAGGTAGCAAACCAGGCGGGGATCACTGGGAAGGGTCAAGCTCACCATTATGATTGGTTTGGGCGCGAAATTCACCCCGTCAAACGGGCGTGGAAGCCAAGAAACAGCGGCATTTTTCCGAAGTTGGGGCATTTCTGCTGCCCTGGCGAACTATTAGACCTGCAAGTGATCTTCTAAAATGAACTTGTTTTTCACCCCTTTATCCTCTTACCCATTGGAAGAGTATGTTCCAGCAAGTCCAAACGGCTCCCCCGGACTCGATCTTGGGGCTCAACGAAGCCTTCCGCAACGACCCGAATCCAGAAAAGATCAACCTGAGCGTTGGGGTCTATAAAGATGAGAAGGGTGTCACACCGGTTCTCAAATGCGTGAAGGAAGCCGAAAAACGCCTGTTGGAATCGGAAAGCACCAAGAGCTACCTGCCAATCGACGGTCGCGCAGGCTACAACGAATCGGTTCGCGAGCTGATGTTCGGTACCGAACACGAAGTACTGGCCGCCAATCGTGCAGTCACCGTGCAAACGCCAGGGGGAACGGGTGCCTTGCGGGTCGCTGGAGATTTCCTGGCCGATAGTTTCAAAGGCCGCGCCCTATGGCATAGCCAGCCCACTTGGCCGAACCATCCCAATATCTTCACAGCGGCTGGTATCCCACTGAAGACGTACCCTTACTTCGACAAAGCGACCAACGGGCTTGATTTCACCGGAATGATGGAAGCATTGCGGCAAGCTCCGAAGGGGGACATCATCTTGCTGCATGGTTGTTGTCATAATCCGACCGGGATCGATCCGACTCCGGAGCAGTGGAAAGAGATCGGCGATTTAGTTCAAGAGAAGGAACTGCTGCCTCTCTTAGACTTCGCTTACCAAGGCTTTGGTGATGGTCTCAAGGAAGACGCAGCCGGTCTACGAGAGATCGCTCGTCCAGGCCAAGAAATGCTGATCTGTAGCAGCTTCAGCAAGAACTTCGGGCTCTACAACGAGCGAGTCGGTGCTTTGACGGCTGTGGCGGCGGACGAAGCCTCCGCGGCGGCTGTTCTCAGTCAGTTGAAGAAGGTAATTCGCTCGAATTACTCGAATCCGCCCACCCATGGCGCTGCCGTGGTCGAAACGGTGCTAGCCGATACCGGGCTAAACGCGATGTGGGAAGAAGAGCTGGCCCACATGCGTGATCGCATCAACGGCATCCGTAAGCTGTTTGTCGATAAGATCTCGGCTAGTGGTATCGATCAGGATTTCTCCTTCATCCAGAAGCAGAAGGGGATGTTCAGCTTCTCAGGCCTCAATCAGATGCAAGTCGATCAGCTGCGCAACGAGATGAGCATCTACATCGTCGGCTCAGGTCGTATCAACGTGGCTGGCATCAGCGAAGCCAATGTCGATCGCCTGTGTGAGGGAATCAAGAAGGTGCTCAGCTAGTCTCTGAGCGTAGAATCGAACGTAGCGAGGCCATGTTCCTACGAATGGACATGGCCTCATTTGTTAAGAGACCTCTCCGGCATCGTCCGAATCGGCCACATCTTCCAAGCTGGCTCCTAGCGAGGCCCATTCAGGGCGGTCTTTGTTGAATGTCTGTAGGTATTCTCGGCCAGTATGGATGAAATAGGCCTCGCGTGGACCGATCGGATGGCGGCTTTCACCAGCGGGATAGAAGGTCGTGTTTCTCATGTCTGCCACGGCCGTTCCTGCCTGACCTTCACGGCGGGTTGCCGCGATCAGGCGGACATCGTCGAAAAAGAAGCCCAGCATCGCAACCTGAGGCGACTCGTATCCTTCACTTTCGATGCGTTGCCGGAGATTCTCAGCCAATTGAGCCTGATTCGGCTGCCACTTATTAGGTTCCAATTCAAACACATCAGGGTGTTCGGCCTGCCAGCCTGCGAATGCGGCGTAAATATCTTGAATGGGCAGCGACGTCAGATCGACGGCAAAGCTTTGCGTCACTGGGCCGACGATTCCAACACTTTGAAACGTCCCGCCTGGCATGTGATAGCCGTAGCGAATCAGGTGACACTCGACTGGTTGTTCGAAGCCGGGCCAACCTAGTGTTCGTTGATCAACACGTTCGACTTCATGCGGAGGTAAACCAAATTGGGTGTCGAGCGATAGCCAGGCGGCCAATTCACCAACCACTTTGGCTTCTTCCGTTTGATGTTCTGCTGGGATCTTGTCGAGCATGTTCAAGTCTTCCGCCACGGCCAGCACACGCGGCCGGCAAACGGGCTCAGCGGCGAGTTCTACCAGTTGTTCTTTTCCCTCTTCATTACCTAGCTGGGCCAGGGCAATAGCGGCCTCCAAGCGAAGCTTGCGATGAGCTAAGTCCATGGCTGGTTTGATTTTACCAACGGCCTTTGTGTCGCCGATCAACGCCATCGCCTCACAAATTGCCAACGCGATCGAGGTTGCTTCGGTGACCTGGAGCTTGGCCGCGGCGAACTCTTTGGCATCCGTGGGAGGCTGCGTTTCAAACTTGGATAGTCGCGCCACCAGACCGCTGAACAGTTCGCCAAGCGCATCGACTCGATCGGCCGCCGGATGCTTATCGACCATTCCGGTGCGCGTGATGTAGTTGGCTAGGTCCAACACGAGCGCGGCGACGGTCAGATGAGAGAGCGCTTCCAACAATTTTGGAAAAAGTGTCTCCGTCGGGAACTCTTGTCGGCGCAAAAGAGGAACAAAAGCGATCGCGGCCGAGTTAGAATTTGTTGGTGGTTGTTCAACGACCAACTCGGCAAAGATTTCGAGCGACTCTTCACTCGCGAGGGCGCTCAAAAGCGCGAGTAAAAGATGCCCCATTCGATGCGTTGCGCCCCATTTTCGATAGGCACTAGCAACGCGATCCAAGTCGCTGTCGTCCAACTCTTCGACGTCGCGCAATCGCATCGCCAGAAGGTTCAAAACGCGGTCCAGGAACTTCCGTTGCGGCTCGCTGAGCGTAGGGGGAACCGACTCTAAAAACCTTAAAATACCGGCAATTTCGAGTTCATCAGCGCTGAGAATCCATTGCAGCGCTGCGGGGTGAGAGACCAACGTTTGCAGCGTGGTGTCTCCTTCCAACCAGGCACTCAAAACGACATTCAAACGGTCCGACATGGATTCACTTTCGCACTTGGGAGCTTTGCTGACGACTTCGTCCAACTACAGTCTAAAGTCCCAATCGAATTGCCGCGACCACCATCTGCAAACCGACGCGCGAAGCACGTCGCGAGCTGACCTCGCTGCGTTGTGGCGAAAGGTTTTTCGAAGAAGTCTTTCACACGCCGCGAACTTTTTCTGAACAAATTCGATTTGAGGAACGATAATTCACCTTGACGAAAGAAAGGCAAAGTTGATTCAATTTGCGAGAAGTAGTTTTTCTTTCGTTGCGTAAGGTTGTCATTCGTTTTTTGAACGACATCAAACGCCACTCACGAAGTGAAAAACGCCGGCTTGAAATTCCCGCGAGGATGCCGAGTCGAAACGGGTTGAAGTGTTTGTGAACCAGAACTGGTCGCGTTCAGATGGCGACTTCCGACTTGAAGACGGAATGTCTGCGTTAAGCTTCTGCCCAATCGAATCTGCCATGCATTCGGACGGATGAAAATGGATGTTCAACCCTCGGCTTTACCTGAGGGCTCGGCATACTGCCTAAGCAGATTCGAGAGGACTTTTGTGATGCCCCAAAAGTCGTCTCTTAAGAAATTCGGGCATCGAATCTTGAGGAGCCCACGGAAAGATGGCAACCAAGAAGAAAGCTGCACCGAAGAAGACCGCTAAGAAGGCAACCGCGAAGAAGGCTTCGCCAAAAAAGGCTGCTAAGAAGACGGTCAAGAAGGCTGCAACCAAGAAGGCTTCGCCAAAGAAGGCCGCCAAGAAGACGGTGAAGAAGGCTGCGACCAAGAAAGCCGCGACCAAAAAGGCTTCGCCAAAGAAGGCCGCTAAAAAGGCCGTGAAGAAGACCGCTAAGAAAAAGACCACCAAGAAAGCTGCTGCTGCCGCTCCGGCAACTCCAGCCACCTAAGGTCCTCGGCCGGCAACTGGCCGGCTGATTTGGTTTTTCTCACAACAGTGTCCCCCCCTGGGCGGCCTGGCTGATAACGACGAGAAAGGCCGAACCTCTGTCCCGTTACGTCAAACGGGCTAGTGGTTCGGCCTATTTGTTTGCGCTTCCTGCGGTTTGTTGGCCGATACCATGACTAACGAGGGGTTTGCTCGATTGTCCAATTGCCGTTTGTACAGTATTTTCTTGTACATACAGATAGATCCGTAATCCCTCCTATTGCCTTGGACTGCTCATTCCAGAAACGGCTCAGAACCTTGTCGATCCCTGAAGACACTCCCCAAACACGATTTTCCGACCTCAAGCTCTCCGAAAAGATGCTCGCGGCGCTCGACGATGCCCGCTACGAGTTTCCTTCGCCCATTCAAGAGGGTGTCATTCCAATTGCTTTGGAGGGGAAAGATGTCCTGGGGCAAGCTCGCACCGGGACCGGCAAGACCGCCGCGTTCAGCATTCCGATCATCGAAACGCTCCCCGCCGGCAAGGGCCCACATGCGTTGATCTTGGTGCCAACCCGGGAGTTGGCTGTCCAAGTTCGTGACGAGATCGTGAAGCTCTCCAAGGGAATGTCGATCCAATGCGTTGCCCTGTACGGTGGTAAGCCGATCCGAGGGCAGATGGAAAAGCTGAAACGCAACCCACACATTATCGTCGGCACGCCAGGTCGTGTAATCGACCATATGACGCGGCGTTCGCTTAACCTCGATTACTTGTCGATGGTCGTTCTCGATGAAGCGGACCGAATGCTCGACATTGGTTTCCGTCCTGATATCGAGAAGATCCTTCGTCGCTGTCCGGAAGAGCGTCAGACGATGTTGCTCAGTGCGACGGTGCCACCTCCGATCGAGCGACTCGCGAATCGCTATATGCGAGATCCCGTTAAAGTCGACTTCTCGCCAACGAACATCTCGGCCGATACGATCGAGCAACACTACTTCACGGTTGACGGTCCGAAGAAGATGGAACTGCTGGTCCGGCTGCTGCGACGCGAACAGCCGACCAAAAGCATTGTCTTCTGCCGCACGAAAAGGGGCACCGAGAAGCTATTCCAGCGGCTACAGAAGAAGACCAAGCTGGTCCGCTGCATCCATGGAGACATGCATCAAGGGGCCCGAAATCGCACGATCACCGATTTCAAGGCGAACAAGTACCGGATTCTGATCGCCACCGATGTGGTGGGCCGCGGTATCGATATCTCGGATGTCACGCTGATCATCAATTACGACGTGCCAGAGTTCTCGGACGATTACGTCCACCGCGTGGGACGTACGGGCCGTATGGGCAAAGAAGGGGTCGCTTACACGTTTGTGACTCCTGAAGAAGGAAGTCAGCTGACCCGTATCGAGATGCGAATCGATAAGCTTCTGATTCGTGACGAGATCGAAGGCTTCGACCCGTACGTGAAGACCGCCGTTGAAACGGGCCCGCCGCATTCCCGCGATACTGAGACGCCTGAAGGGGAAGAACCCAAGGACGCTCCTCCGAAGAAGACACCCCGTCGTCGTCATCGCCGAGCTCTTTAGTTCATCACTCAGGCTTGCGCGGGTTGGTCTCGATCTTTTCCAATGGAAGATCGAGCATATCGGCCACACGCTTGGCAAACGCTTCGACTTCGTCATCGGCTGGCTTCGAGACTAATCCTATCGGTAGTTCGTCGTCGATAGGCCGCAACTGCACGGAGAACCAATCCCATTCCGGCGAACTAGGATCGTGAATGATTCGTTGGAGTTCAACAGCCCGAAATGCCGTTCGATCGGTCGTTTTCGTGGACAGTCGAATAGGGCCGAATACGTTTGCCTGAGCCACGCGGCGGTGATTGCCGTCGATGACGAATTCATATCGCAAGGTCGCCATCAGGACGCCGAATAAGACGCCAGTGAGTGGGAAAAGAAGCGTCTTGATCATCTCGATCGTGGAATCTTTCTCTGTGACTTGTGTCTGATAGATATAGATCGTCAGAGTAATTCCGATCACGGCAACCATCGATCCCACCCAGATGAGGCTTCCGCCACCGGTGACGAATGTGATTGTATTCCGATCGTTGGTTGGTTTTTGGCGTATCGTTCGAACTCCAGTGAAAGAGGCTAGTTGGTTAGTATTGTTTCCCGCAGAAACTTTGCCGCAGGGTCCCACTGCTCAAGCGATTGGCTCCAATCAACTCGCATTGCCTTGACCGTCTTGGGTGTCTCGACCCGTAGTGGCACTTCCAGGTTCTTGTTGAGGGGGATTTGAGCGCTGGGACCTTCCGCAAGGGCCGTTTCCACTTTCGCCGAAAATAGGTAGTCAACCAGTGCTTTGGCCGCGTCTGGGTTTGGGCCACCTTTGATGATTGCCAGCGTGTTTGGGATGAATAGCGTGCCAAGTTGTTCTTCTCCCTGGTCCGGGTAGACGATCATGACAGGGCGTCCTTGCTCAATCTCGACCATGGCATCATCGGTATCGGTTAGTCCGAAGGTGATTTCCCCGCTGGAAACCGCTTGGGCGACTTGTTTGTTTCCCGGGAACATCTTGGCATTTGTTTGCAGCTTACTGAAGAACTCTTTGGCCTTCTCTTCGCCTAGCTCCGCGAACAGAACCGCCGCATGGGTAGCGGTCGTGCCGAACAGCGGTTTGGCGTAACCACCTTCCTCTTTCCATTGTTCGTTGGCTAAGTCGAATACTGAGCTCGGAGCTTTCTGTTTCCCCAACTTTTCCGTGTTCACGAGCAAAATGCGAGCGCGTGCCGCGAATCCGACCCATTGGCCGTCCAGATCGACGAACTCGGCCGGATACTCGTCGTAGTGGGTCGGCTTGTAACTTTCTAACATACCCGCTTGTTGGAGCCGCAGGGTGTTAAGGATCTCGTTGTTCCAGAAGACATCGCAGCGAGGTCGATCTTTCTCGGCGAACAAGGTCTCGGTTAGTCCGACCGTCTTATTGGCCTCGGTATCGAATTTCGGTACGACGACGACGCCGGTTTCCTGTTGATACGCTTTGAAATGCTCTTCCGAAAACTCTTGATCCAGTGCGGTGTAGACGACCACTTCGCTGGTGGCCGCCGGACGGCAACCGAGAGTGACCAGAAGGATTATCAGAACGGCCGATGCGATAAGGGAACTAAAGCGGGGCACGGGCTTCTTTCGAGAGAATCAGGAGGAAGTTTGCGAACCACGGGGAATCGCCTTCCAGCGAACGGCCCACACGGCCAGCGAAATGAGGCTGGTGACCAGCAAGCTGACCAGCGTGGTCGACTGGCCTGCCAAGAGTGGAATCGAGGACGATTGCCGCGCGTAGAACATCGCCACGACAATCAACACAACCACGTTGGCGGCCATCCAGCCGAGGTCCGATTTTCGTTCGTAAGGCCCGCTTCCGAAAAGATGCTGATGGTCGAGAACCGACGTCCGCAAGTGTCCGGCTGCGAGCAAGAATTGATATAACGCGGCAACGCCCCAGAGGAGTACCGCCGGCACGAAAACATTGGCATGTTGCGGGGCAGGCGAGGGCCAATCGAAGCAAGTGGCAATCGCACCGGCGAAGCAAACTAGGGCGCATGCTCCATGGGCTTTGGGAAGACCAACTTTTTCAGGCTGTGCAGCTTCCTGCATGGGACACACAACATCGACAAAGACGCGAATTGAATTTTCGTCTAAAATAACACCAAATCGAACTTTTGTCTTCTCTTGGGGCAGAGGCGGCCCATGAACCGAACGATCTTCGTCATCTTCTGCATCCCGATTCTGCTGCTGGGTTGCAGCAAGTCAGAATCGGACTCGACTCCTGTCGCTCAGTCGTCGGAGAAGCAGAAGCCTGCGCCAAAGCCAGAGAAGTCGAAACCACCAGCGGTTCGTTCGGCGACAGTTGGCGACACAACGAAACCGAAGGAAGAATCCGGTGATTTCTTCGGAAACGGATTCATGAATTCGGATCGATTGAAAAAACGCCTGAAGGTCGGGCGGATCGAACCGGAAGTTCAGTTTACGGCCGATCCTGCAAAGCTCGAGGCCGCCGGAATCCGCGTGATTGAAGGGAAGCACGTTCAGATCTACACCGACTTGGAATCATCCGCTTCAATCGATGAGTTGCCCCAAGTCTTTGATGCGGCGTTTCCTCAATGGTGCGAATACTTCAAAGTCGATCCAGTACAGAACGCTGATTGGAAAATCAAAGCCGTATTGATGTCAGGCAAAGACAAGTTCCGCCAGGCTGGTCTCTTCCCGGATAGCTTGCCTGAGTTTTTGCACGGCTACTACCAAGGGGACGCGGTTTGGTTGTTGGATCAGCCAAGCGATTATTACCGTCGACATCTACTGCTGCACGAAGGTACGCACGCGTTCATGTACATCTTGCTGGGTGGGGCGGGACCTCCTTGGTACATGGAAGGAATGGCCGAGCATTTCGGCACACACACGTGGGACAACGGCCAGCTGACAACCAGGGTGATGCCTCCCTCGAAAGAGGCGACACCGATGTGGGGGCGCATCAAGATCATTCAAGATGAAGTGAAGGAAGGGAAAACGCTTTCGCTGGTCAGCGTGATGGCGACCCCTCAAAAGGCGTTTCTTGAGAACCGGCCGTACGCTTGGTGCTGGGGCGTGTGTGCGTTTCTCGACAATCACAGCCTCTCGAAGGAAGCATTTCGAGAGATGGTTAGCCAGGTAAAGCTGACCGGAGGGTTCAGCGAGCGTCTGTTCGATCGCTTGGGCGCGGTCATGCCGAAGCTGTCAGAGAACTGGCAGGTGTTCACCATCAATGCGGATTACGGCTACGATTGGGAGCGGAACGAGGTCGTTTACCAAGATTCAGTGCCGATGGTTGGTGAAACGGCCACTGCAGAGATCGCCACCGACCGCGGCTGGCAATCGACGGGAATCGCACTCGAACCCAACGTCGTTTACGAAGTACGAGCGATTGGCCAGTACGAGATTCGCAACGATGGCCAGCCGTGGATGTGCGAGCCCAACGGAGTGACGATCCACTATTGGAAGGGAAAGCCACTGGGCGTTCTGTTAGGCAGCCTTCGCAATGAGCACTGGAACGGTACTTCGATCACGGATCTCGCAAAATCATATCCCGTCGGATTTGGTACAGAACTGTATCCAGCTGGACCAGCGACGTTATTTCTGAAGGTGAACGAGAGCCCTGCCGAGTTGGCGGATAACGTCGGCAAGATTCAGATTCAAATCAAACGCCTCGACAAGAAGCCACCAGTTTCTGGTGGCCAGTAGTCGGTTTGCTGAAGGCTAATTCCCAATGCAGTACAGCGACTTCTTCCCGCGAATGAAGAGTTTCCCGTGGGCGATCGCCGGTGAGGCAATCGTGGTGTCGTTAAGTTGGTTCACGGCCACTTCTTCAAACTCTGTCTTCGCTGCGACGACGATGCACTTGCCGTCGATATTGATGAAATAAATCTTCCCATCAGCTGCGACCGGTGAAGCTTTGAAGTTGCCTCCCAGACGTTCTCGCCAATGCAGATCGCCTGTCTCGGCGTCGTAGCAATTGGCAATGCCGTCGTCAGTGACGGTGAACAGCATGCCATCCAGGAACACGGGCGAGGGAGTATCAGGTGTCGTTTTTTCGACTGTCCATTCGATCGCTTCTTCGGGAACGAGTCCTTTGAACTCCGCCAGTTTCACGGCAAGAAGCGGCTTGCGCATACCCCGCGTGGTGAAGATTGTTCCATCTCCCAGCACGGGCCCAGTGACTGTGCGTCCGCCAACCAATTTCGGTAAATGCCACAATTGCTTGCCAGTTTGGGGATTGTAAGCGTCCAACGCATTTCCGCCCATGATGATGATTTGGGTGTGACCATCCTTCTGAACCAAAAGAGGCGTTGTGTAGGCGTCCAATTCTTCAGCCGTTCCTTCTGGCATTCGTTTGGTAAACCACCGTCGCTCGCCCGTTTTCAGATCATGAGCGACCACGTAACTCTCCACTGGATTCTTACGCAGATCTGCCAAAGAGTCTTGCATGCAGACGGAAATCACCATGCCATCGAAAACCACAGGACTGTTGGCATGCCCCCACCAGATCGTGTATTCGCCATATTCCGACTGCAAATTGTGTCGCCAACGTTCTTCGCCATCCAGCGAGTAGGTCGCCAGCAACCCGTTGCCGAAGTGGACCACGACTGAGTCGCCACTGACAACCGGAGAGGGGCTGGCCATATTGTGCAAGTTGTGGAACTTCTGGGAACTGCGTCGAGGTGCCTCGCGCGGAGTCTCGGCATTGTCGACCAGGATGTTCAATTCAACTTGGCCTGTGGCCGCATCCAAACGCAGTAGCCGTAGTTCGTTGGCATCGTTTTGCAACGTGAGAAAGACATGGTCGCCGACAATCGCCGGTGTCGAGTCGCCCCAGCCGGCCAGTGGCGTTTGCCACGCCAGATTCTCGGTGGCGCTCCACTTTGTCGGAACATTTTTTGCTTCGCTAAGGCCATCGCCCAGCGGCCCACGCCAAGCTGGCCACGATGTCGGATCGCCTTGGGGTACTGGCTTCCAGGCGGAATCTTCCGCATAACCCGCCGCTGGCAGCAGCAAGAGGGTTAAACAAGCGAGCCAACGAACGGGAAATGTGCGGGTCGAAATCTCGATCATGATGAGTCGTGAGGTAAGATGAAAGGATCGGGAGGGAGGAGTCGTCGCTTTAACTTACCACGAGGCGAGACCGAAATCGAGAATTTCTGAACTCCCACAAGTCAATTCTGTGCGGTCGATCGTGCAACAATTAGAGGAAGCCATGTCTGAAGCTGATCCATACCGAGAACTTGCTGATTACCTGCAGGGGCAGAATCTCTCCGAAGAGGAAATTGGCCGTGTCATTGCTCGCGTTCAGGAGTACGACCTGGATACTCGTGTCGATTCGATCATGGATAGCGTCGCATCAGGCGATCTAAATCTACAGGCCGTGATCGACGAGGCTTTAAAGAACACCGCCGATTAGAGCAGTAATACGCATCGTGCGTGTGGGATAAGACGCTACTTCGCATCGATTTATCGCTTTTCTCACGGAATCTGGCTGGCCATGCCTATGGTTTCTCCAATAATTGGGGAAACGTCTGACTAAGACGGAAGATCCCGTCGATCACGACTTCCGTCTCCCCCGTCAAAATCTCCCGCCCTAACTCCGCTAGGCATCATGCTCGCAGCGGTGACTCCATAGCAAAGGATTTCTTCTACTATGACACGTGTATCACTGGTGACACTGTTGCTTTTGGCTGCCGTAGGTTGTGCCGGCGAAGCCCAAAGTGGAGATCAAGCCAAGATGCCAGGCATTGGTGGGCCAGCTAAGCCTGGTGCTTCTGCCGGTGACAATCCCGCGCTGGTAGGTTCCGATCAGCTCAAGACCTTCGAGTCTGATGCCGATCCGCAAAAGTTGGTCGAGTTCGCTCGCCAAAATCTGCAAGCCATTGATGCGGTCATCCGGGAATCTCCTGAACAAGCCAAGATCCAGGTCGATGCGCTTCGCAAAGCAATGAGTGAAGTCAAAACCGAGGGCAGTGAGGAAGCCGAGGCGATCGTTGGACAGGTCAATCAAGCTCTCGATCTCTTTGCCGAACAGATCAAACTTCAACGCACGACTTTGGAGGGACTGAAGGAAGAAGTGACCAAGTCGCCAGACGACGTCGAGGGGATCAAGCGTTACACCATGAAGTTGATGATGGTTCTCTCGCAAAGCATGGACGATGTGAAAATGATTGAAGCTGCGCTGAAGAGCGAAGGGGAGTTTATCGCTTCCACCACTGAAAAAGCAACCGACTCGGAAGCCAAACTGGCACTCAAGCGCGCCGAATTGATGCTGCGGTCGATGGAAGGGAACGTCGAACGTCTCAAGGCCTACGACGCCGTTGTCGGTAAGGAGATGTTACCGATCGAAGCCGATGCCTGGGTCAATGGAAAGCCGATCACTACGGAAGAACTCCAAGGTAAAGTCGTGCTGTTCGACTTCTGGGCAATCTGGTGTGGTCCTTGCATCGCCAGCTTCCCCCATTTGATCGAGTGGCAAGAGAAGTACGGAGACCAAGGGTTCCAAGTCGTCGGCGTGACGCAGTACTTCGACTTCACATGGCCTGAAGGATCCGAGCGACCTCAACAGTCGGAAAGCGGCAACGCTGATCCGAAAGAGGAGCAGGCCGCCCTCACGAAGCTAACGAAGATGTACCACTTGAACTATCCAACCGCGGTCATGAAGGACTCGGAGGATTTCTACAAGTACTATGCAGTATCGGCGATTCCGCACATGGTGATCGTTGGTCGCGATGGGAAAGTGAAGAAGGTCAATGCTGGGATCAGCGAGGATATCGCCAAGAAGCTTGATGTTGAGATCCAAGAACTCTTGAAAGAACCAGCGCCCTCGAAGTAGGGCCAATAACTGTCGTACTCGACAAAGGTGACCGATTTCCGTCGGTCGCCTTTTTCTCTTTCTTGACGATGGCCTAGGCGATGACTCGCTTGTTCGCGTCTCCCGCGATTTCTTCCACATATCGCGGCACAAGATAACCAGGTAACCGCTTTCGCATTGATTCGACGATCGCAATTCCCGCCTCGCGTGGTACTAGAAAGTGGGCTGCGCCTTGCACGTGGTCTAGCTGATGCAGGTAGTATGGCATCACGTGGCTATCAAATAATCGCTCGGAAAGTTCGGTCAATGTTTCCACGTTGTCATTTACGTGACGGAGGAGCACGCTCTGGTTGAGCAGCGGCACGCCAGCTTCGTTCAAGCGGCCCAGGGCGGCAATCACATCATTCCCCAGTTCCTGCGGGTGGTTCACGTGAATAACCACGATCGGCTTCAATCGGGTTCGGGTGAGCCAAGAAACTAGACGATCGTTCACCCGGCTGGGAATCATCACTGGTAAGCGGGTATGGATCCTCAAACGTCGAATGTGGCTAACTTGGGCAATTTTCTCGACAAGTTGCTCCAAAATCGGGTCGGTCAGCGTCAGCGGATCGCCGCCGGAAAGTAAGATTTCGTGAAGCGATTTGTCTTCCCCGATCGCTTTCAGCGCCGTTTCCCAGGCATCAATACCTTTGGGACTTTCGCCATAGGGAAAATGGCGACGGAAACAGTAACGGCAATGCACCGCGCACGCCCCCGTCGTAATCATCAACGCCCGGCCATGATACTTCTGCAGCAAGCCGGGGGTAAGAGTCGCTTCATGATCACCAACAGGATTCGCCGTAAATCCTTCAGCAGGAAAGGTTTCCTGCTTGACCGGTAGCACCTGTCGGAGAAGTGGATCGTGCGGATCGCCTGGCTGCATTTTGGCGGCGAACTCGCGGGGCACGAACAAGGGGAAGCTGTCCGCTGCGGTTAACCCGGAAGTGGCCAAGTCGGCTGGCAACTGCAAGAAGCGGCACAGCTCGTCCAGGCGGCGAAAAGCAGCCCGCATCGACGCTCGCCAACCCTCGCTAGGCGACGGGACATCACGCGCGATACAATTGCCACTCGCAGATTGCGTTTCGGTAGTTACAATGTTCATCTTTCCATTTTACAAGAAAGCCCAGGCCCAACAGGGGTCCTGAAGGCCTTGGATAGACGACGGATATCTTTTTTCAGCGAGTCCCCACGTGCAATACAGTACTAGCGATTTTCGTAAAGGTTTGAAGGTTCAGATCGACGGCGAGCCCTACATCATGTCCGAATGCAACTTTGTGAAGCCGGGCAAGGGAAACGCTTTGTACAAGTGTCGGCTTAAGAACCTGATCCGGGGCACCACGCTCGATCGGACCTACCGTGGTGGCGAAACGTTAGAATCGGCTGACGTCGAAGAAACTGACGTGCAGTTCTTGTATAAGCAAGGCGAAACGTGGGTATTCATGGACAACACCTCGTTCGAACAGTACGAGTTGGACGCCGATGCCGTAGGGGACGGTTGGAAGTTCCTGAAGGACGGGATGAAGTGCATGATGACCCTGTTCAACGGTAATCCATTGGACATGACTCCACCGATTCAGGTCGAAATGGAAGTCACCTACTGTGAGCCAGGTGCCAAAGGTAACACCGCGACAAACGTGACCAAGCCAGCCACAATCGAAACCGGTGCCGAAATCCAAGTTCCTGCTTTCGTGAACCTGGGCGACGTGATCAGAGTCGATACCCGCGATGGTTCGTACGTAGAACGTGTGAAGAAGTAAACCGAACTTCCCCTGCGAACATCTATCAAACGCTCGTCCAGCGACCTGGTCGAGCGTTTTTTTGTGCATGGCCAGCTAAGGTAAATGTGTTGTCTATCGTTTCGGTGCCCCAATCCCACCAGCGTTTCTACGGAGTTCGGCAGGCTCGGCAACGTGGATTGGCTTTTCAAGGCCGTGCAGACGTAAACACTGGGTGAACGACTCGAATGTCGCGTTCAGTACAGTACACAGGTAGATTGGCAAATCTTTCTTCGTGATTGTGTTGGTACTCACCTGGTAATACTTGGCGTAGTCTTCAGCCGCGGGGCTTTGGAGATCGAGTCGCATCTTTGTGAACACGCGATTGATCGACGCCGCCGTCACATGTTGGAACCCGTAGGCCTCCTTCGCATCGTATTCCTGTTTCCAGGTTTCGCTTCCCCTTTTTTTGAGTGCCGCGAGATCAAGGTATTCGACTTGCCAGTTCGAGATCACCGTCGATTGATCATCGATTTGAAAGACTTGAAATGCCGAATTGTTTCCGAAGATCGGACTGACCGCCGGTGCAATCTTGTGAAGAAGGATCGGCTGACCGTCAATACGATCGATACGGAAGTCATCCATGTGGGTATGCCCTGTGAACGACACGTGCAGGACATCTCGATATTCGTCGATGATGGAGAGGTAACGCGTGGTGAATTCATCGGTCCATAGCTCGGCCGCTTTGCTCTTGCCGCTATCCTTCTCTTCGACGTAGCTATCGAGCCCTGGCGGAACATGCATTAGCAGCCAGACCCGCTTCTTCTCGGTTCGCGCTTGAGCTAGTTCTTCCTTCAACCAACCCATTAGCGCTCTGCCTGGCGCGGTACCTGGGTCGGTACAATCGCAGCAGTTTTGTTTGCCAGGAGCGTGATACGCACAGCAGTAACTGCCGGACCATAGTACCGAATTCAAGACCAGCAATCGATCTGCTGGTAAGCCAGGGAGTTCCGCTCGATAGGCACCGAGCTCCGAGAACTCTTGTCGAAACGAATCTTGATCGACCGTACCATGGAGTAGTGGTTGCCAGATTTGTCCGAACGACTTGAGAAACGACCCACCCGGCTGAATCCAGTAGTCGCCGCAATACGAGTCATCGTTTCCTAATGTTGCCAATATCGGCGTATCTGGAAATCGTTTTTTGAATTCCTGGGCAACGACTGCCAACGCTTTGTTGGTGAAATCACGATAAGCCTGAGGGTTCTGGGCAATCGTTTCCCCGGCTAGTTTGTCGTAATTAGCTTGCCAATCATGAGCAAGGAAGTCGCCGGGATAGAGGATGAACGCAGGTTCCGGCAAACGCTGCTGCGCGGCGTCGAGTGCCGAGACCATCAGCGCGAAGTTACTGTCGCTACCATAGGCCGGCGGCGGTTGCTTCAGCGACTCAAAGAACCCCGGCCACTGCTCTGCCGGCAGTTGTTGCAGGGCTTTGAATTGAGCCTGATTCAATCCGGCCATCGGATTGAAGTGGATGTCGGACAGCACGAGAAACTCGGCAGCCTGCATTTGTGCCGCGAGTCCCACCAAAAGACAGAAGCAGAAAATCGTCCACCGCAGAAGCCTACAGGTCATGTTGTCCTAGCTGTTGAAACGAGACGGGGAGCTGATTGGAAGTGCCTATCATCTCCGTCATGTGTTCCCGTTGCAAGGCAAACTCTTGGGCGTCAAATCGAGGACGGTGGAATAACGTCGCTGAATGGATCCTCTTCGACTGTTCGCTCGCCGAGCAAAGGGGGGGCTACTTCGCAGAAAGCCAGGGCACCTTCCATGGTATAAACCAGCAGCCACACGACGAGCGGGCCCACAAGGTGGGACATGATCAGGAATGCGTCAAATTCATAATGATACCACCGCGTATCTAGGAAACGATGGATCACGACCAGTTCGACTATGGGCAGCACAATTAGCACCAGCAGCGCGGAACTGCGAAATACAATTGCCGTTCGATACCTCGTCGGTACCAGCATCGGAAGACTGGCGACAACGACATTCAACGCCACTAGTGGGCCAACGAGAAAGAACGTTACCGCAAGTCGCCGGTTCTCAAAGACATCTAAGCTGAAGCCGGTGTCTCGGAGTAGTGCCATCGATGCCGCCAGAATGATTATGCAGCCACCGATTTGCCAGAGCGTGAATTGAACAGGGCGGCACGGCAACAAGTAAAAACTTGGAAGTAACAGTGCCGACGCATAGGCAAGTGTCGTTGAGACAAACAGGATCAGCAACAACCAAGCGTAAAGAAATGGACTTCCCAGCCCAAGGATCACAACCGATCCCATAGTCAACACAACACGCCACCAAAAATTGCCGCTACCGATCACTAGCCAAACGCCGAAGATCGCCGTCAGTAACGACCCACTGATGGGAGCAAGCAAGAAGAATAGCGGAAACGCAAACCACAAAAACGATTTCGCCACCCCGCTTCGCTCTTCCTCCTGTCTTTTCTGCTCTGCCTCCCACTGCTGAGGCGATAGATTGCTGCTATGGGCATACCATTTCTGCAACGCTTCCCCGCGTAGACGAGTTAGGCCTGAATCATCTTGCGTTGGTTGGTCGGAAGAAAGCATAGGGCAACCGAAAAACGTACGGGTTAAGAGTGCCCAGGATAATCGGTTGCGCGATGAATTGCGAATCGCTAAATCGCGTCCTTCGAAACGAACCATGCCCAAACGTCGGCGTTTGGGCATGGCGAGCGAATCGGTTTACCTTGCCGCTTTACTTCGCAATCGTTCCCACCTTGCGAACCATGTCCAGAAACTCTTGCCGATACGAGCTTCCAGGTCCGTCGACGTTCGAGGCGACCAGCTCTTCGATTTCGGCGAAGTTAGTGTCGGTGTGAAAGCGATCACCGCGAAGTTTCAAACCGAACATCGCTACGGCTGAGGCGAACTGGAAGTCGCCGGTCGACTGATTGAACTTGTGCCCTTCGTCCACCACCGGATAAGTCATCAGTGTGCTGACATCCTCTTCCGGTTGTTTGTAACGAAGCTTCAAGGTCATCAGCTCGTTCGACTTGGCGGCTTTGGTGGGCTTTCGCTCAGTCTGGTATTTCAATTCGTCGACCATCGGTTCCGCGGCGGCCAGTTCTTCCTTGCCAGTTGCGGGGACGATTTCATAGAACGCCGTGACCGTGTGCCCAGCGCCGATTTCTCCGGCGTCCTTCTTGTCGTCGTTGAAATCTTGAGCGGCCAGGATGCGGTTTTCGTAACCGACCAGGCGGTAGGAAGCGACCTTCTTCGGGTTGAACTCGATCTGGATCTTCACGTCCTTGGCGATCGTCAGCAGGGTACCGCTCATCTGTTCGACAAGCACCTTTTGGGCTTCTTTGTCGTTGTCGATGAACGCGTAGTTGCCGTTCGCTTTGTTCGAGAGTTGTTCGAGCATCGAGTCATTGTGATTACCGATACCGAAGCCAAGGATGCTTAGGTAAATGTTCTTCTTGGCCTGCTCGGCGGCCATTTCAACCAAGCCGCCGGTGCTGGTTTCTCCGACATTGAAATCGCCGTCCGTGCAGAGGATCACCCGGTTGGTGCCACCCTGAATAAAGTTTTCGGTGGCCGTTTTATAGGCCAACTGAATCCCTTGTCCGCCGTTGGTTGAACCGCCCGCTTGCAGGCGATCGAGTGCAGACAGAATCTTGGCTTTGTCGTAACCGTAGGTTGGTTCGAGGACCATGCCTGCGGCACCCGCGTAAACGACGATGGAAACCTTGTCGTTCTCGCCCAGTTGATCGACGAGCATCTTCATGCCCTTCTTCAGCAGCGGCAGTTTGTTGGTCGAATTCATCGAGCCGGAGACGTCCAGCAGGAACACAATGTTGCTGGCAGGTCGCTCTTGCGTGTCGACTTCCTTCCCCTTGATGCCCACTCGCACTAAGCGATGCGTTGGATTCCAGGGGCAACTGGCGACTTCCACGTTGGCCGCAAACGGATGTTCGTCGGTTGGTTGGGCATAGTCGTATTGGAAGTAGTTGACCAGTTCTTCCACCCGCACAGCGTCGCGGGGCGGAAGCTGGTTGAACTGACTGAGGTACGAGCGAATCTTCGAGTAAGAAGCGGTGTCGACATCGATCGAGAAGGTCGACAGAGGTTGATCAGCGACTGCGATGAAGTTGTTCTCTTCAATCGGTTCAAACTTGTCTCCACCTTCGCCCGGTCCAACCCCGTCGCTCGGTTTCTGACCGGCAAGGTCATCCCTCGCTGGGGCGTTCGGATCGAAGGGGTGATTCTCGAAATCAGATTCCGACTTTGCTAAGTTGCGCCGTGTACGAGAGAGAGGCTCTGCAGCGGCAGGGACAGGATTGCTGACCGCCGGAAGGGGAGCGACCTGCATCGCTTCGTTTAGTGGGGCGATACCGAAACCACGGTTGTCTTGTTTCGATTCGGACGCCGTCTCGGTTGCTCCTCGGCGAAACGCTTCCGCTTGTCCTTGACCTTGCTGCTGGCGACTTTCGTTGACAGGCATTTCAGCCAGCGGTGCCATTGCTTTCTTTGCCGCCTCGCCGTAGCCACCTCCATAGCCAGCATCAATTCCTTGGACACCGTACTCGTCGGAAGGAGCCCCTCCCGGATAGCCGCCACCCATGCCGCTGCCGCCAACGTCGTATCCGCCACCGCCACCCATGCCGCCGGCATCGGCACCTGGAGCGTAACCGCCACCTCCGTATCCGCCACCTCCGTATCCGCCACCTCCGTATCCGCCAGCGCCGTATCCGCCAGCGCCACCATAACCACCAGGGCCGCTGCTAGGATCTCCGTAAGCACCGCCCATCATCGCAGGAGCAGCACCGTCGCCTTCCTGTGGGGCAACGCCAGACTGGAATTTTAAGTCGCTTACCGGCGAATCCTTCGCTCTTACCATGCGTACAGGCGGCGTCGCTAAAGAATCGTCGGCAAGTTCTTCTATTTCGACGACGCTTTCGGCTTCTTCCAACGGTCGGCTCAACAGTTCCTTGTCGACTACCTGGGCAGGAGAGCTACTGGCGTTGGGGGCTTCCTGGCCTGGGGCGGAGTCGAGGGCCGTTTGAGGTTGCGCACTACAGCCCCAGATCGCGACACCGAGCAGCAAGGGGGTCAGAATCCATGTCTTTTTCATCGTTCTTGATCCGCACAATTTGGTTTTCGGATGAGTCTTTCGCCTTTTCAGTGAGCTCGACTGGTGAGACGAGCGTGTCGTGGAGAACGATTTCCAAGAAACGACAATTTTCTAGATTTTTGGGAGAACGTGAACTGCTTCGTCGACAGCAGCGAAAGTGGGGGATTCTTACCGAACACTGAAATTTTGGCTTAGTACCGAGATAGATCCGCTAGCGATACCCAATCCACTGGGTCGGGAATCGAATCCGCGTTAAATGGCGTATGCGTTAGAATCGGAACTCCACAGCGGGATTCGAGTTCGGCTCGGTTGGATGTACGGCTGGCATCATCCTCGTGGTGAGAGACGTCGTTCAGAACGACTCCGGCAATAGGCAAACCGTCGGTGTAAGAAGTTGCCGTGATTAAGGTTTGCAGTGTTTCGTTGATTACGCCTAAGCGATTGGCCGCCACGACGATCAGCGGGAAACCAAACTCCATGGCCAGGTCCGCGACGTAGTCCTCGTCGGACATGGGGGACATGAGCCCACCGGCTCCTTCAACCAGGATCAGATCGCAGGCGCCAGCCTCATGCTGCTCGATCCAGAATTCGAGCCCAGTTCTCAGGAGCTTGGTATCGAGTTCCTTCCCTTCGGCCCTGGCGGCTAAATGTGGAGCGAGCGGCGCCGTGAAGGTTTGGGGGCAGATTGACAGCGGATCCCAGATTCTCCCCGACTTTTCCCATAGTGCTTGGACGTCTTCCCACAGGGGTTCTCCGTCGCGCCAGATCATACCGCTGGCCGCCGGTTTATACACGCCGACTCGTTTGCCTGCATTTCTGAGGCTTTCAGCGATCAAACCGGCCACGTGGGTCTTGCCGACGCCCGTATTATTTCCGGTAATGAAGAGTCCCTGTGGTGGTTTTCCGTTCATAGGGGAAAGAGTACCATTTTGCCAGTTCGCCTTACAGGGAATTCACGAGGGAAAGAAGCTAGAAAAATGAGCAAACCGGATAAGGTCAACGTCGCGGTTGTGCAGATGACATGTACCGCCAACAAGCAGGCAAATGTCGACAAAGCGATCGAGAAGATTGCCGATGCGGCGAAGAAGGGGGCGAACATCGTTTGTCTTCAGGAGTTGTTTCCTGGGCTCTACTTCTGCCAGACGGAAGACCACATCCAGTTCGAATTGGCAGAGCCGATTCCTGGCCCAACCAGCGAGCGAATTCAAGCCGCCGCGAAGCAGCATGGCGTGGTGGTCGTTGCTTCCCTGTTCGAGAAGCGGACCGAAGGTGTCTATCACAACACGGCTGCTGTATTCGATGCCGATGGGGCGTTTCTGGGGATCTATCGCAAGATGCACATCCCAGACGATCCGCACTACTACGAGAAGTTTTACTTCACGCCGGGGGATGTCGGGTTCAGGACCTTCGATACCAAGTTCGGCCGAGTGGGCGTTTGCATTTGCTGGGATCAATGGTTCCCGGAAGCGGCTCGCTTGACTGCCCTCACCGGTGCGCAGATTCTGGTTTACCCGACCGCGATTGGTTGGCTGCATCCCGAGAAGGAAGAGTACGGCCCAGCACAGGTATCCGCTTGGGAGACAATGATGCGGAGCCACGCGATCGCTAACGGCGTGTTCGTGGCGGCCCCCAACCGGGTTGGCATCGAAGAGAACATCGAGTTCTGGGGACATTCGTTCGTGGTCGATCCGACCGGAACGCTGCTGGAGGTGGCCTCGCACGATCAGGAAGAGACGCTGATTGTGGAATGTAACTTGGCCCAGATCGACTTTTCAAGAACGCACTGGCCGTTTCTGCGCGATCGTCGCATCGATGCCTATAGCGGACTGACCAAGCGATTCATCGATGGGGATATCACCACATGAGCGAGCGGCTTACGCCTAAAGAAGAAGGATATCGCTGGCCAGCCGAATGGGAACCGCACATCGGGACGCTGCTCTCGTGGCCCCATAATCGCGACTCGTGGCCAGGCAAGTTCGAGCCGGTACCTGGCGTCTACAAGAAGTTGGTGACGGCGTTGTCGGAAGTGGAGGACGTTCATATCCTGGCCGCCGCCGGAGAGGTACTGACCCAGGCCGAAGATTTGGTCGGACATCTGCCGAATGTTTCGATCCACGCGATTCCGACCAACGATGCTTGGGCACGCGACCATGGCCCAAGCTTTTTGGAGGCCCCCAAAGGGAAGCCTTGGATGGCGGTCGATTGGAATTACAACGCGTGGGGCGGCAAGTATCCTCCATGGGATAACGACGACGCCGTGCCAAGCCGCTTGAGTGAGAAGCTGGGGTTCGGCCGCTTTCAACCAGGCATCGTGATGGAAGGTGGCGCCGTCGACGGTAACGGGGCGGGGCTCGTGTTGAGCACCACGGAATGTTTGCTCAATCCCAACCGCAATCCCCATCTTTCGCAAGCAGAAACCGAGAAGTTTCTGTGTGACTACCTCTGCGCTGAAAAGATCTTGTGGCTGCATCGTGGGATCGCCGGAGACGATACCGACGGCCACATCGACGAACTGGCGAGATTTGTCAGTAAGAACGTGGTTCTGGCTGCCTACGAAGAAGACAATAGCGACGAGAACTACGAACCGCTGCAAGCCAATTTCCAAGAGCTGCAGAAACTGACCGACCAAAACGGGCAATCGCTGGAAGTCGTCCCTCTGTTTATGCCTAAGGCTAAACATCAGGATGAGCAGCGGCTGCCGGCCAGCTACTGTAACTTCTACGTTGCCAATGGAATTGTCATCGTGCCGCAGTTTGGTGATGACGCCGATGAGAAAGCATGTGACGCGCTGCAGCAGGCATTCCCCGAACGAAAGATCGTGCCAATCGATGCGATCGACCTGGTATGGGGGCTCGGCGCGTTTCACTGCATCTCGCAGCAAATCATGAAGTGATCGTCACGGGATTGCCCCTGGCGGTTTTCGAGGTGAACTCGAAGCTCGCGATGATAACGATCGTTCGGCCTATGCCAAACGGCTGCCGTTGGGGACCGGCTTGTCCGGCACGGCAAGTGTGACGGCTCCCTCTTCGCCAATGAAACCAGTCACAAGGACTTCGCTGCGGATAGGACCGATTTGCTTCGGCGGGAAGTTGGTGACGGCGACGATTTGCCGGCCGACGAGTTCCTCGCGTTTGTAGAGCTTTGTAATCTGAGCACTCGATTTCTTGATGCCGATCGGTTCGCCGAAGTCGATTTTCAGCTTATAGGCGGGGCGTCTGGCTTCGGGGAAGTCTTCAGCTTCAATGATTGTGCCTACACGGAGTTCGACCGCTTCAAAATCGTTCCAGCTTATCTCGGTCATTTGTCAGCCCAAATACGGTTCCAGCTTCTTGAGCGTCGATTCTTTCCCCAAGGCTAGTTTGCCAAAGCCTGGGACGGCACCTGCTTCCTCGGCGGCGGCCTGAGCGTCCTCGTAGTTCGAGAGCAGCATGACCGGCGTTTGAGAAAGTTGCTCATCTGCTTTGATCGTCTTCATCAGTTCGATGCCGTCGGCATGATCGCGATCGAGCTTACGATTAATGACTATCAGAGCGAACGTTTGTTCGCGCAGCATTTTTAAAGTGTCGGCCGGGCCGTGCGATTGAAGGACCTTTGCGTCAAAGTTTCGTTCGATAAGCGACTTGAGCGAGCTGTGGTCATATCCACAGTTGCCAACGTCGAGAACCTGTTTAGGCATGAGTAAACCTGATTTGTGATGGGAAGCGTTGCATGAAAGTATGCGGTTGGAAAACAAAAAAACGCGGGAGAGCATTGCTGCTACTCCCGCGTAATGTTTGATGACCAAAGAGCGGCGTTGGTTACTTACCGTCTTGGGTAATCGCGAAGAGGTGCGTCTTGTTGGCGATGTACAAGACACCGTTGGCAACGATCGGTGTCGAGTAGACCGAGTTGCCCATGTTGATCTCTTCGATGGGTTCAGCGTCGTCTGGATCGGCCGAGAGCTTGAATACCGCGACATCGCCGTCTTCGTCGCCGATGTAAACGTGATCGTCAACGATCAGGGCAGAACCCCAAGCGGCGGCAAACATGTCGTAAGTCCAGTTCGGCTTACCTGTCTTAGCGTTCAAGCAGTGGAGCAAGCCACTGAAGTCGGCGATGTACAGGATGTCGTCCTTGATGGTCGAAGTGCCGATGCTGCGATGCATGGTTTCTTCGAAAGCGATTTCGCCATCGTCATCTTGATCGAAGGTCGAGTAGTGCCAGATGACGGCGCTGTTTGGATTCGGAACGGCAACTTCGCCATCCTTCTCGATCACCGCTTGGATGCGGCGGTGTTCGAGAGGTACACGTTGGCTCCCTTCGATTTTCATGGCCAATTCGGCACTGACGTCACCACGCTTGGTCGGATCGATGCACCAGAGGTGACCCTCACCTTCGCCGTGTTCTGGGTCTTGGCCGACGGCAACATAAACTTTGTCGTCGTAGATGACCGGAGTGGCGATGATGTTATTCCGTGTACCGCGACCACCGAGAACCCACTTCGAGGTCTTCGGGTTACCATCAAACTTCCAGAGCAGCTCTGGCTTGCCGTCCTTGCCCTTATCGGCCTTAAACGAATAGATCCAGCCATCGCCACCAGCAAAGATTACTTGCGGTACTCCGCCAAGTGTTGCCACGGCCGGGCTCGACCATTGTCCATGCAGGATATTGGTGTGCGGGGATTTGTCGGTCCAGAAGATTTCGCCTGTGTTTTTGTCCATCGCGAAGAAGCTAGGCGCTTCGGTGGAGGGAATCACAATGTGCGATTCGTCGACCCCATTGGATGTGTTGACGAACAGAATGTCGCCCAACGCAGTGATGGAACAGCTGCACATGTTGTGCTGCGAGGTACCCATCTCTTTCATCATGTCGAAAATCCAAACGACGTCGGCTTCCTTTTCACCGGTGAATTCCTCTTCGGTGTAAGGACCGTCGTTTTCGCCGTCGCGGAAGCCATTGGTATCGAGGCAGCGGACTTCACCGCGGCTGGTCACAAACCAGAGGCGATCTCCTTCGACATAGGGAGCACAGCAAATACCTTGCAGCGGCCAGTCGTGAACGCGGCCGGTTGGCAGCTTTTCGCTGGAGTGTTGCCACAGGAATTCACCGGTCGCTTCGTCGAAACAGATCAGGCAGCCCAAATCGACCTTCGGCGGATAACGATCGATGTAGCCGCTACCGTTGTTGGTGCCGACGAAGATCTTACCGTCAGCGACGACTGGGTTGCCGTACGATTGACTGCCAAGTGGAGCGACCCACTTAATGTTTTCAGATTCTTCCTTGAGCCATTCGCCGGTGGAGCGATCGAATCCGCCGACTTCCCAGTTGGTGGGAATGTTCGACGCGGTTGGCGTATTGTTGCGCTTCGAGTCACCACCCCATTGTGGCCAGTCCTTGGTGGGTTCGGCTTTGGCAGCCGGTTTGGTCTCAGCTTCTTGAGCGCTGACTCGTTCTTCCGGCAGTAGGGCTGCTACTGTCATGCCGACGCAGGTCGAACCCACGATGGCCAAGTAAGCGAATGTCGATTTCATGGATTTATGCTCGTGCACCAAATAGATGAATCAGGGGGGAAAGGGTTAGGAGGGATTCCGTATTAACTATTCGGAGTCACCGTGATGTTGTCTAGGTAGATTTCGCCGGTTTTCGCGTTACCGAACAGGCCAGGACTACCGGTCGTGTTGGGAACTTCGTCGACGATTTCGACCATCCAGCTTTCCGGCTCGGCTTCGTCCTTCTTCCAGACTTTGCCTTGAGCCTTGGCGGTTCCATCATCTTCATTGGAAACCTTCAGCTTCATGTGGTACCAAATGCCAGGTTCCAGGGTGAAGGGAACGTCCTGGGCGATTCGCTGTTGGGTGATCCAGCTCAGGGCGCGAGCCTTCGATTCGTTCCCCATCAGGATGAATTCGTACCCTTGAGCGATCAAACCGATGTCAGGCAATTGTCCTTCAAGTTCGTGACCCATTACATCGGCTTCGATTGTGTAATCGTGCAGATCGCTGTGCCCCATCCAAGACTGGCTGCGGGTACCTTTAGGAATCGTTGTGATCTTGACCATCACTTTGTTGCCGTCGACTTCGCGAACGATGTGACGATAACGAGCACCAACCCACGTGATAGGTGGTTCGCCTTTGTTGGTCTTTTCATCCACAGCGATCTTCTCGAAGTCGAAGCTCCATGGCAGCTCTGGAACGATACGGAGTCGTGCCGAGCCTGTCAGATCGTCCACCTTAGCGGTCACATAGGCTGGCTGGTGAGCCGCATCCTTGTTTGCCGTCAGCTGACCAGACTTGCTGATCTCAGCTGGACCATCAACGCTGAAGTTGACCGATTCCGCGTCTTCGAGGAACTGACCACGCGAGTTAAATAACTTCACGCGATAATCCACTTTATCACCAGGGTAGATCAGTGTTTCAGCCGGAATCACTTGAACGTGAGCAGGCTTGGGATCATCCGAAACAGGATCTTCTGCTGGTTGCTCTGGGAGACCACTGAAGCCTGTTTCTTTACCGGGAGTACCGACGCAGTAAAGCGCCGCAGTCGTGGCGAAGTAAATCTTACCGTGGGCACAGATTGGCGAAGCAAGTCCGTCACCATCGGGCAATCGTCCCTTGGTCAAGATCTCGACATTTCCGTCTTCTTCGATACCCAAGACATAGTAACGACCATTTTCAGTAATCGTATAGATCTTGCCGTCGGCGTACAGCGGCGAGCCGAACATCTTGGTACCGAGCGGGGTCTTCTTAAACAGCTCTTCACCGGTTTGGGGATCAAGGACGAACAGTTTGGCGCGGTCGTCGATGACGTAGAGCTTGTCGTTCACATACAGCGGGGCACTGCGGTTGCCGTTCAGTTCGACAACTTTCCACTTCTTTCCGCTGACCGAGATGTCGCCTGACTGCGTTGCATCGACGGCGACGACAGCACCCATCGTATTATCTACATCAATGACGATCTTTCCGTCTTCTTCATGCGGGGTGACGTTTTCTTCACCTTGTGCCATGAAGACGGTGTCGCCTTGGATGATAGGCGTTCCATACAAACCGCGAGCTGCGAAAGCAAAGCTCCAGTTGTGTTGCCCCGTACGCGGCTGAATGCTCCAGATCTTACCGTCCCCAGCACCGATGACGTACTGTGGAATTCCGTTGACGATCTTGATGCTCGGGGCACTGTAGGTTGTATCGTAGGGAAGTGGCGTCGTTTCGGTGAACCAAACAACTTCGCCGGTCTTCTTATTCATGCCCAAGAAGCGATGGGCTGGCTTGGCCATATCGCCCCAGCCAATCACGATACCACTGATAATGACCAAGTCTTCGTAGACGATCGGGAAGTTCGTACGACCGCCGTATGTGGTCAGCATGCCAAACTCTTCGTGCATCTTACGAAGCCAAACGGTTTTGCCCGTATCGGCATCGATGCATTGGAAGTGACCAGCCACACCAAGAGCAAAAATGGTGTTGGTTTCCGGATCGGCTGTCACCGAGGACCAGCCCACTCGTTCTACGGGAACGTCGGAAAGGTAAACATTGAAGCGGTTTTCCCAAACGGTTTCGCCCGTTTTCGTGTCGACGCAGACAACGCGTTCCCCTTCACGTGGGGTACCCTGTTCGGCAGCTGCCAGCATGAAGAGCTTATCGCCCATCACAACCGGGGTGCTGCGCGTGCCTAGATCGTCACGTTTCCAAAGGACATTGCTTCCTTCACCTCCTTCGGGATCCCAGCTCTCCGGTAGGCCGGTGGCTCGGGAGATACCGTTGAACTCCGGTCCACGCCAGTATAGCCAGTCTTGAGGATCGGCTTTGGTGGTCGACTCGGCCGAGGCGGAAGTAGTGGTTGTCTTGGCAGAAGCAACTTCGGCAGCGGGTTCTTCCTTGGCAGGCTTTTCTGCGCTGGTGGTCGATTCTGGTGCTGGCTTCTCTTCAGCGACTTCCTCTTTCGCTTCTTCCTCCTTCTTCATAGCGTCTTCAGGAGTCGGCGTTACCTGGGGAGGAGTCAATTCTTCGCTGGTCGCGGGAGGATCGGTTGTGATCTTCATTTCTTCCGTCTTACCTTGCAGATCGTCTGGGGTAAGAACGGGCGTCAGCTCTTCACTGGGTAAAGCTGGCGTGACCTGCGCGTTTTCGACCGCTTTTTCGGACTTATCAGCAGGAAGATTGGCAGGATCTTCCAGCGGTTCAGGCGCTTTATCGCTTGGAGCAGCAGTGGTTGTGTTCAGCGTGGTGTTGCCGGCAGATGGCCTGCCAGTAGGGGGTGGCGTGCATCCGAGTGACGTTACAACGAAAGACAGCAGCAGCACCAACGTCGCTGAGGCCGCCGTTGGAGAGTGCATGAAAGCGATGGGCCTGAACATAGGTATCTCTAGAAATCGTTGGAGGGTGTGGGCGAAACGCAGCTTCCAGCTTATACCTGTTTAAACGACTATGCAAGGATTCTCCGGCTTGCACAGTTCAGGTAGACAAGCAAAAAAATGCTGCTGATAGCACTCTTGGCGGGCAAATTGAGGGATTTAACAGGAGGAGCGGCGGGTTGGGACACTTGCGGGTACACCCCACAGCGCTGGTCATTCCTAGTCAAACCACTCGTCTTCAGGGTCGAACTTGGGGAATACGATATTGACGATCTTCATTTTCCCCAGGGCACGATGACGTGTACCAGGCCGAATCATGACGCACATCCCAGGATGAACCGGGATAATCTGGTCGTCCAGCTGCATTCTGGCGTCTTCATCACACTCGAGGAAGAAATAGGTCTCGGTCAATCGCTTGTGATAATGAACTTTAGCATCCACCGAGATCTCGGTGACGTGAATCGTGCCTGGATAATCGCTCACATCGGCTAAACCCCGCTTTGCAGTCCCGCAAGGGCAGGGGACGCCAGGCACATTAGCGAAGTCGACAATCTCGTATCCTTGCGTGGATGGCGTGGAAGACATGCTTCCTCCATGAGGAATGGACAGGTTTTTGGTCGCGTGTTCCCACATATTTTACCTCCCACGCGCCCGAGGGGCCAATGATAGCTTGGCGTTAAGCTGTAGCGATTGGCGATGGCTTTGCGGTCTGGTGTGGTTGAGTTTGACGGTTGCTGGTGGGGTTATAATCGTTAAGGTTTGCCTGTCTTCTGTGGCAGGAAAAGTTCGTGCAAACGGAGATGTAAACCAAGTAGCTGAAATTGGTTTCGAGCGATCAAGCCTGCCGCGTGAATCCGCCGATACGAGCATCAGACATATCTGCACGAGATGTCTAAAACGGAATTCCCTCTGGCGGATCACGAGGGGCTGTCGGGTTTCGATGGGGAACTTCGGGTCAAGGATTGGCTCGACGGAACTTAGGCAGAGGACTGTGGAGGCGACAGAGACCAACATCTTTGATTAACCAGGTTCGACTACACGCTCAAACTCCTGAGGTTTGTTGTCCAACCCGCCAACGGACAGCTTTAGGGGTGCGAGCAATCGCGGCGTGGTAGTCGCATACCGTGATTGTTCACGAGAGCGCCGGCCTGGCGACAAAGAATATTGGATCTGGAGTCCGCCACTCAGAAGGAGAAATGACTCGATGAAATGGAACATGCTATTGGCAACGCTGCTGGTCACCTTCGTGTGTAGCCAGGCGAGTGCCGCGGGACTTCTGAACCAGATGCTCGGTACCGGGTGTGGTTGTGATACGTCCTGCTGTCAAACCCCGAAGTGCTGCACGCCAACGCCACGTTGCTGCATGCCGAAACCTTCCTGCTGTGCTCCGGTTGCCGCTACTTGCTGTGCTCCGGAACCAACCTGCTGTGCTCCAGAAGCCACTTGTGCTGCTCCTGAAGCTTGCGGTTGTGCTCCAGAAGCCACCTGTGCTGCTCCTTGTGCAACCAGCTGCTGCAGCAAGAAGAAGTGCTGCACTCCTTTGAAGGACGCTTTGCACAGCTTGTTCTCCTGCAAGAAGAGCTGCTGTGCTTCGTCTTGCGGTTGCGAACCTTCGTGTGCTGCTCCTGAAGCTTCGTGCTGTGCACCTGAAGCTACTTGTGCTGCTCCAGAAGCTTGCGGATGTGACTCCGGTTGCGGTTGCGAACCAACCTGCGGTGCTCCATCGTGCGGTTCGTGCCACAAGGGTTGCGGTCTGTTCTCGGGCAAGTGCGGCTGCCAAAAGTCGTGCACCCCGCTGAAAGACGCGATCGCTCGCCTGTTCTGCTGCAAGAAGAGCTGCTGCGGATCGAGCTGTGGTTGTGACACCGGTTGCGGTTCCGTCTGTGGCGACAGCTGCGGTTGCGGTGCAACCTACTCGACTCCAGCTGCTGCTGGTGAACCTACCGAAGCTGACATGATGCCACCGGCTCCAGTTCCGGCTGACACCATGACCTTCGTTCCGGCTCGTCGTCGTCTGGTTAGCGTTCACTAAACCAAACGAAGACTACCGAATACAAAAAGCCTGGCTGGGGAAACTCAGCCAGGTTTTTTTATGCGCTTAGCCACGCGAGAAAAAGCATAGCCACCGTGATGTGGCCATGCTGTAAGACGAATGAGTTCGCGAAGCTTACTTTTTAGCTTGTTGCTTGGGCGTATCGTCCTGGTACTTCTCGCGCAGCTCGTCCAGCTTCTTGTGCATCTTCGATTGAATCTCGGAGTATTCCGGTTTGCCATAGACACTGTTCATCTCGTTGGGGTCTTCCTTCAGATCGAACAGCTCCCACTCGCCCAGTTGGTAATAGTTGATTAGCTTGTAGCGTCCATCGAAAACGCCGTAATGTCGCGGAACACTATGAGCACCTGGAAATTCGTAGTAGTGGTAGTACAGCTCAGGCCGCCAATCCTTAGGAGCTTTGCCATCACCCTCCAAAATTGGTAGCAAGCTCAGGCCTTGCATTTCAGCGGGGATCTCTACGCCTGCAGCGGCCAGCATTGTTTCTGGGAAGTCGATGTTCATCACCAATGCGTCACTGACGGTACCAGGTTTCACATGACCAGGCCAACGGACTAACAGCGGTGTGCGGAACGATTGCTCGTACATCCAACGCTTGTCGAACCAGCCATGTTCGCCGAGGTAGAAACCTTGGTCCGAAGTATAGATGACCAAGGTGTTGTCGGTCAGGCCTTCGTCGTCCAGGTAGTCGAGCATTCGACCAACATTGTCGTCGACCGAGTCAATGCAGCGGAGATAATCTTTGATGTAACGTTGATACTTCCAGCGAACTAGGTCTTTACCGGTTAGGTTGGCTTCTTCAAACTCCTTGTTCTTCGGACCATAAGCAGCATCCCAAGCTTTCTTTTGCTCGGGCGTAAGTCCGCGAACGTTGTTCAACTTTAGATCATTCGGGTTCATCGTCTTAGCGATGGTCATATCCTGATTCTTCGCACCACTCGCACGATTGCTGTAGTCATCCCACATCGTTTCTGGTTCGGGGAATTCAACGTCGTCGTACTTGTTGAGATACTTCGGGCTAGGCATCCAATTACGATGCGGAGCCTTGTGTTGGTAAACCAACAGAAACGGCTTGTTGGGATCTCGTTTCTCTTTCAGCCAGTCAAGTGCGATGTCGGTAATGATGTCGGTCGTGTAGCCTTGGTACTTCTTTGGCCCATCCGAGGTAAGCATCGGTGGATTGTAGTAAGGTCCTTGGCCTCGCAAGACGTTCCAGTAATCAAATCCAGTTGGATCGGAGACCAAGTGCCACTTTCCAACCACTGCGGTTTGATAACCTGCCTTCTGCAGAAGTTTGGGATAGGTTAGTTGGCTTCCATCAAAACGGCTACGGTTATCCAGAAAGCCGTTCAAGTGGCTGTATTTGCCGGTTAGGATCACCGCCCGAGCAGGTCCGCAAATGCTGTTCGTGACGTAACAATGATCGAATCGCATGCCTTCTTGGGCAATACGATCGATGTTGGGGGTTTGGTTGAGGGCACCGGGGTAGGCCGAGATCGCCTGGTAGGCGTGATCGTCGGCCATGATGAACAAGATATTCGGCTTCTTCGGTTGGTTGCCGTCGGCCGCTTTGGCCTCCGTCTGCCATGCACCGCCAACGACCGTGGCAAGCAGCAACAAGGAAGCGAAGTATCGAAACGTAATGGACATGAGATCTCCAAACAAGCCAGTGGGAAGGTAGGTAGGACGAAGAGAATTCAACCACAGCTCGTGCGCGAACCCGGACAGGGCGAGCCAGATTTGAGTCGCTTCCCATTTTGTTAGCTGGAGAAACGAGAGTCAATTCGGAGGAGAATGTTGTCGTTGAGCGTCACAGAGCTTCGGTGTTTATACAAAAAATGACCAGCCTGAATGATCTCAGGCTGGTCATGATGGAATTAACTTCGTGAGGCGGATCAGCGACCAACCTCCGAGACAAGCGGAAACTAGTCCGCCTTCTTGATCGCTTCTGGCAGGTCAGGATCAACCAGGCCGAGAATACCACGCCCTTCGATCAAACGATCGCTCACGTCGAGGTTTAGAAATTCAATGTCAGCCTGATAGAACTTGACGGCATCTTTCTTACCGACTTCTTCCAGCGGACGAACCACGCGAAATCCGACACAAGTTGAAGGATAGCTGGTGAACCACCAAGGGCTGAGCGGAATGTTGGGATCTTCTTCTTTCCAGTCATCTTCGCTGCTACCCATCTTCGCGGCAGTCCGGCAGTTCTCGGCGTCTTCGTCCCAGCCGCCACCTTTGACCATCAGAGGTTCCACTTCGGTCGGCCAGTTCACAGCCGCCAGTGCGGTTAGGTTTTTCTTGCCGTCCAGCTTCGCGAAACCTTCATCGCTGTACTGATCGAGAACCCATTCCCACACGTTACCGTGCATGTCGTACAGACCGTACTGATTCGGTTTTTTGCCCTTAACCACATGTGGCTTTTCTTCGGCATTGCCATCGAACCAGGCATAATCACCCAGTTGTTCGGCGTCGTCACCGAAATGATAGGCGGTCTTGGCACCACCACTGGCAGCGTGCTCGAATTCCGCTTCGCTCGGCAAGCGATATTGTTTACCCGTCACGCCGCTCAGCCACTTGGTGTACTGACGTGCGGCGTAGTTGGTCATCGTGGTAGCTGGCAGTTTCGGATCTTCGCCATACTCGAAGGTGAAGCTTGGTTCGTATAGCGGAGTCGGTGCGGTGATTGCGTCGACTCGGTTGTCATCGGTCACAGGGCGAATATTCTTGGCTTGGAACTTCTTGAAGATGTTGTACAGCTCCATGTAAGGCTTGTACTGTTCCCAGGTCATTTCGTGTTCGGCCATCCAGAATGGGCCGACCTCGACTTCGACTTCCGGACCTTCGGCATCGGTGTGTCCCTCTTCCGATTCCGGGCTGCCCAGCATCACTTTGCCGCCTGGAACGGGGATCATTTTCAAGGTGACTTGTGTGCCAGGGATCGTGAACTCGTAAGGCACCATGTAGCCTTGTTCGACTTTCACATAGGGGCCAGATTCGGGTTTGGTCTGACTGATTCCGGGATCTTCCGCCGCACTCACCGAGGTGGCGGTGAGGCAAACGATCGCCAAGGTCAAAACAAGATTGCGCATTCGCTTAGTCTCTCTTTGAATTACAAAAATACCGCTTCGGTTCCAGACACATGATTATAAACATGCGTTTGGCTCGATGATATCCCCCGAAATCATTCGCGGGGACTCCCATGGATTTCTCTAAGTAGTATAGGCGATTAAGTCCGCTTTTTCCGGTCATGGAAAGGGGAAAAGCATAATTTCCCATCGAGAGAGGGGGAGATTATTGTTTGCCGCTCGATTCAAGTCGAATCGGAATCAAGTTACTGGTGACATCTTTCCCATTACGCTGCGCGGTCGCCACCAACTTGATCGTGGTCAGTTCCTCTAGCTTGACGTTGGCCGGAAGGGTGATCTCGAGAGTGAATTCTGACTTGTCCGCTGGCACTTCGACTGCGGCCGATTTGGCATCTTTCGGAAGACCGTTCGCCGCCACGATCACCGGGTGATTGAAGCCACCAGCTCGCGAAATGGTGCCTTTCAGGCGGACGACTGTTTCGCCATTCAGGGCGAGGAATAGCGGCGAACCGAGCGAGAATCGTTTGGCAGGACTTACCGCCGTTGCCAGGACTTTCTTTTTATCGTCGGCAAGCAGTTCGGCTTTGACAGCGATGTCCCAGGCGATGTCGTTGAGTTCCTGCGGGGCCGACAGGTTTACCGTGGCATCTGACTGATCGGCTTCGAGCATGATTTCCTTGGCCAGTTTAATCGCCTTGCTCAGATCAGGTTTGCCTTTGTCTTCGGGAATGACTTGCGAAGTAACCAACGAAAATCGAACAGGCCCTGATTGGCCTTCGGCTCGCTTCACAGTGATTGGCAGGGCCGTCACTTGCCCGAGGTTCAAGGCGTTCTCCGGCAACTCGCCGTTCCAGGCGACAAGTAGCTTGGGTTTTTGCACGACACCGAAGCCAAGCTGCGAGGTTTCCGGCGCAAGTCCGAAAGTTCCTTTTGCCGATCCAATCGCCGCCTCGCGAACCATTCGTTGTCCGTTGATTTCGGATTCGCCAACGATCGGGCCAACACTCGCGCCCTTTGCATCGCTCGTTGCGGTTAACGTGACCAAGGCTCGATCAGTCCGCGCAGGGATCTCATGGAGCGACGTCGTCACCCCCTCGGGTAGTTGCGGGAAGCTCAATACGATCGCTTCGTCGAAACCACGACGCTCGGCCACGACTTCGAGAATGGCACTTCCACCTGCCGGAATATTGATGCTGGACGGCTGAACATGAAGATAGAAATCGGGACGATTCGCAGATGCGATTACCACGCGATAAGCGTGATTGGGACCGGCCGCCTGGCTGAGGTCACGAACGACAAGTTTTAACTGGGAGAGCTCTTGTGGCACATCGAAAATGGCCGCCGGATCAGGGGTATCGTTTTGGTCGTCTGAGGAAGCCAACATCGCACCGTCTGGTTTCCGGATTTCTAAAACAGCATCCACTGGAGAGTCGATTCGCTGGGCGAAAACTTCGGCTCGATACTTTGTGCCAGGGGTTACGTCGATCAAATATTCATCACGTTCCTTCGGTTCTCGCAAAATGCCACTAATACCGATCGGAGCAGTCCCCATGGAAGTTGAGACATCTTTAGTGTCCGACTCGCTTACTTCAGGCAAGTCACTTCGTAGCACGGTTGGCTGTGGACCTGAGATTGATCCGACGATTTCCACGGCCAGGTTAGTCAGTCGTGGATTATTGGCGTCCCAGCCAGGCAGACTTGGTTCGAGCGAAGTGTCCGTACTGAGAAGCTTAAGATTGGTAACGTCATCGGTCGTATTTACGGCCAGCGGAAATGCCATGTCTGCGAATGCGAAGTCGCCGATTTTGACGCGAAAGTGTCCGGGGGTTCCGCCTCGAAAAAGGACGTCTTGAAGCTTGATCGTGTAGAGTCCGTCGCCAGGTAATTTCACTATCAAGCGTGCATCACCACGGGTGGTGACATCTCGTGACGAGTAAGCGAGCTGGGTGCCACGCTCATCTTCGATACTCACCAGCGGTTGCAGTTTACTGCCAATTCGTTGGGCCTCGACATCGATCACAAGTCGTTGTCCAGACTTACCTGTGAAGCTCGTCGAGAGAAGTTGAGGGCCGGTGAGCGTACCAGAAAACGCGATCGGCAAGGAATCAATCGTAGCGGAGAAAGGTGCCTCGGGAAGCGAGTCTATTCCGAGCGTGATCGGATTAGAGATTCCTGTCGCTGTGGCAACGCGAAGGTGCCCATGTTGGGGCTTGGCATCCGTGGGAAGATCGATTTCCAACTCAAGGCGTTGCCCATTGGATTGGGGAAGGACGCGCATCGAGCTGACGGGGAAGTCGAGCTTAACGTCTGGATTCGGACCTAACTGCTTGCCACTGAGTGTCAGTCGCGTCGTTTTGCCGATCGTCAGACCGCGCAGTGAGGCGTCTTGTATTTGGGGAGCAGCCAGAACCGATGATGTCCAGCTGACCAGAAGCGCGAGACCAAACAGCATGGCGGAACGCAACATGAGAAGCTTTCCTCGATGGAGGGAAGACCGCAGGGTGCGGTGAGGGGGCGGGGTGTTTCGGACTTATTGTCCGAGACGGAACAACGGCGCGTCAAGGAAAACGCGGCCGAGGTTCCGTTTTGTGCAAGATCTCGGATTCGATCAACCGTTAAGGCTAGTTATCGCCAAACGGATCGTTTTCAGGAAGCGGCATGACTGGCTCTTCTTCCGAAGAAGCTGGTGCAGCTCCAAACGGGTCATTGGCCGGAGCTTCGCCCATCGGAGTGAGCGGCATCACCGGCTCGTCCTCGGACGAGCTCGGAGCGGCGCCAAATGGATCGTTTGAAGGTGTTTCACCCATCGGTTGCAACGGCATGACAGGTTCGTCTTCGGTTGAAGCTGGTGGAGCTCCGAAAGGATCGTCAGAAGGAGGTGCTGAACCGCCGAATGGATCACCACCCGCCGGCTTCGGAACGGGCTTTTCTTCACCAAATGGGTCATTGCCCGGAGCACTCGCAGGAGGAGCGGATGCACCAAACGGGTCGCCCATTGGTTGTGGCATCGGTCCGCCAAATGGATCATTGCTCGGTGCGGGCGTGTTGCCGGAAGGAGGTGCCGATCCACCAAATGGGTCGCTCATTGGCATTTCGCCAGCTGGAGGAAACCCGTCACTCGCAGGCATCGCTGGGCCACCGGCAGGACCGGTAACACCCGGTACCGAAGGCACTTTGACGCTCGGAATCAACGCACCACCAATGGCCGAAATTGCTTCGGTGACCGGATTCGGACTTCCACCACCCATCGCTTCGGCCGCGTCGGGAGGAAGAACAGCATCTTGTTCGGCTGGCGTAGCTCCCCCGGGAGGTGCACCGAATGGATCATTCGCTGGAGCAGCTGGGATAGTCGTCGGAGCTGGTGGATTTACTGGAGCCGCGCCAAATGGATCGCCCGCTCCTGGCGTAGTCGGCGAACCACCGAAGGGATCTTCACTCGGGTTGGTCACGCCTGGCATCGGACTACCGCCGAACGGATCTTCCGACGTTGACGGAGCACCACCGAATGGATCTCCAGCTGGGGTTTCGGTCACTTCCGGCATTGGAGACCCGAATGGATTAGCACCAGAAGCGGCAGGTGCGGTTTCCGTTTCCGTCGCTTCAACCGGAGCAGGCATCTCTGGCAACGCTGCGGCACCTGGCGAACCAAATGGGTCTGTTTCATCCGAGGAAGGAACATCAACATTCACGCCTGCCGAGGCTCGTTTAGCACGGCTACGAAGAACATCTTCCTCCGCCATCTTACGAGCTTCGAAGAGGGCTTTTTCTTCTTTCTTTTTCTGCAAATAAACGGCCGTACGAACCTTTTCGCGGTACTCTTCCAGCAGCAAACGCTCGGAACCCTGAACGCGTTCCAATGCTTTGCTGACCGGGTAAACCTGCGATTGATCGAGTTCCAGTTCGGCACCCTTGGTGAAGTTGGCCTTGGCCTTATCTTCTTCGCCCATCTGGTGATCGGCCAAACCAAGGAAGTAGTAGACGCGCGGATCGGACGTGCCTTGGTCGACCACAGTGTCCAGAAGTTTCTGAGCTTCTGGGAAATCGCCGCGGAAGTAGGCATGTACGCCGCGACCGTACAGTTCCGTCAAAACGGTGTCTTGCGCTGCAGCCTCTTGTGTTACCACGGTGGTTAGCAGCAGACTTAGGCAGGACAATAGCCCGCAGGCGATAACGTTCCTCGTCATCAAATAAACTCCCCAGGAACCGATCGGTTGGCCGCGCTCGAATGGCGCTATGGCGTGAAGACTTGATTTTTCGGACTAGCTAGTGACGATTCCGCAGTAAAGCGGACGGCGAGATCCCTCACAAGACACGGTAAATCATACCGCTGTCCTTCGTCCATGAAGAGCACCACTCGTTCCACGTCTGAGAACGAATCGCGTCGATTTCGGTACACTGAATCGGCACCGAGATACTCCGGTATCGTAGTTGGCCCTTGGCGGAATTGCAAGTTTTCCCTTCTCGACCCACCCTTTGGGGTAAGTTCTCGGGCAATGGGGACTTGCGACCTGCGATCTCCGGCTAAGATGACTCTACTATGACAGCGCAAGTCCTTCCCAATTTTCCGTTTCTCGAAAGCAGTTAAACACCATGGCCAAAAACGTGCTCGGAACCGATCTGCAAGACTGCAGCCACGAACCGCTGACTGGCTTCTTTCGCGATGGATGCTGTAATACGGGGGCAGACGATGCAGGACTACACTTGGTTTGCGCCGAGATGACCGACCAGTTCCTGGCCTTTTCCAAGCATGTTGGGAATGATCTTTCGACTCCTCATCCAGAATGGGGCTTTCCTGGCCTTAAACCGGGTAATCGCTGGTGTTTATGTGCTCTTCGCTGGAAGGAAGCGTTCGAAGCAGGTGTCGCACCCGCAGTTGTGTTGGAATCGACCCACATCTCTACGCTCGAATTCATTGATTTGGAAGACCTTCAAGCCAACTCGGTCGATGTCTAGTCGTCATCCTGGCGGCGATTATTGATCACGCGAAAGACGAATTGTCGGCGAATGAGGGGCATATGCCTTCTTGTACCAAGCCTTCCAGGGGGCAGGGTCGTAGCCGAAGTCTTCTCCGTCGCAGATTTCTTTTAACGCTTGGTGCACGCTGAAGTTTTGCACCCAGACAGTGTCGTAGGCATTGTTACTTCGGCCAAGAAATTGCTCGAGCGTTAGCGAGCGATACGAAGCTCGTGGCCCCGTGATATCGAAGTAACGATCTGGCTGTGCCGACGTATAAAAGTACGTGTATCGTGACGAATGCTGAGCAATGTGTCTGGTCTGCAGGGCGCTGGCAAGTGGTCCGATGGCGGTGGGGAAATCTAACATCGCGAGAATCTCGGCGGTACGATTCACGATCCGATTGTCGTAGCTTTTCAACATGTTGGCATAGAACTCAACCATCCGTGGATCTTTGTACCGTAGGACCTCTCGTTGGCAGAGCAGGCGATGATTTGGGTTGTTCTGAAAGACGGCGTTCTCCATGAGGAAGGTCCGAGCACGAGAACTATCGATTCGACCAAGAACGCGGATATAGAGCTCGATCAAGCTCGAATTGGTTTCATCGCCCAGCAAACTGATCAGGCCCGGTACCATGTCGGGATCGGTTTCCTGCTCAAAATCAATTTGCACTTCTGGGGCGTTACTTTTCCCTAACTGCTGCCGCCACCGCCGTAGGCGTAATGCCCAGTCGATCAAGTCTTGCTGGTGTTTTTCGCGTGCAGCGACCAGCGCTGCCTCCTGAACTGTCATCCACCGACCGTCATAGCGGATATAGCCCCGTTCACGCTGGATCTCTTCCTGGCTTACCCATTTTCCGCCTCGCTGCTGATATCCCAGGGCATGTCTTGCCGGTGCGAAGTTGGGATCGAGATGCAGAACCCGATTCGCGTGCCGTTGAAAACAGCGATCTAAGCCGTTTTGACTGCACCACTGAGCGAGTTTCCATTGATCACCCGTGGTGTCGGCGAACTTGCTGGCCTGCTCGAAGTAGTCGTCTTCCGAGACTTGCGGTGATTCAACGCGGCGGATCTGGTCCTTGTTGACGATCACCGTGCCAAATTGCCCAACTTCCAGTTCTACCTGATTCACTTTCGCCCGCTCGGAATCGTGCACCGGCGTGGCATTCAGCTGTCCGCCGTTGGCTAGTTCGATGACTTCACACGACGCGCTAGCGGGCCAACCGGCAAGGCCGAGCAAGATCGTAATGATAGCAGTCCGGTGCAATCGAAAAGTTCTCCGAATCAGGAAAAGAAATCTCCCTTCAAGATAGGCAGCGATAGCACGCAGGACAACGTTTTAGCGGGGAAATGATCTGGAATTGCCTGACCACTTTTGGTTAAGGTTTGCCGCCCCACTGTGCGCGTGGGGCATGACAACCCGACGAGTAGCTTTCTCAGGTTGCCAATTGCCTGGCCAAGTCCCAAGGACCAGCGATAACGGCAACCGTGTAGTTCGGACAATACTTCAGGGACAAAATACTCGACCTTTTGTGGGTCGCAGGAGAAATCGCGGTGAAACGAGTTAGTGCCTTGCTGTTGGCCATCCTTGCTGGTGGTGGCGCTTGGTTCTTCTTTCAGAACTATCAGATCGTCGGGCTTGAAAACCTGGTGGTGGTGCCGCGCAATGCAGCAGCCGCGCCGGAGGGGCCCGGCGATGCCGTGCCGGGAACAGTTCCCACGATGGCACGCAAGCAAGACTCGATTCGCGTCGCATCGTTCAATATTCAAGTCTTCGGAGAAACCAAGTCTGGAAAGCCAGAGGTGATGGCTCGTCTCGCGGAGATCATTCGCCAATTCGATGTTGTCGCGATCCAAGAGATCCGTTGTAAAGATGACGGCTTGATTCCTCGATTCGTCGAGCTCATTAACTCGACCGGCAGGCACTACGATTTTGTCATCGGGCCTCGTCTTGGTCGTACGCAAAGTAAAGAACAATTCGCCTACATCTTCGATACTGCGAGTCTCCAAGTCGATCGTTCTCAGGTTTACACCGTGCAAGATCCGCTGGATGTACTGCATCGCGAACCTCTCGTTGCGTGGTTCCGTGTGCGTGGGCCAGACCCGAGTCAGGCGTTCACCTTCACGCTGGTCAACGTTCATGTTGATCCCGACGAGGTCGACCAGGAAATGAACGTGATGGACGATGTTTTCCGCGCCGTTCGGGATGATCCTCGCCGAGAAGACGACGTGATATTGCTGGGGGATTTCAATGCTAACGAATCGAAGATGGGCCAGCTCGCAACCATCCCAGGCATCAATTGGGCAATCAGCGGCTTAACCACAAATACCCGCGGTACCGAGCTGTACGACAACATCTTTATGCAGCGAACCGCGACCAGCGAGTACACCGGCCGCAGTGGCGTGTTCGACTTCCTACGCCAATACAATCTCACGTTAGCTGAAGGTCTGGAGATTTCGGACCATCTGCCAGTCTGGGCTGAGTTCAGCATTTATGAAGGCGGTGCCGCCCAGCCGGTGGCAACCTTACCTCAAGAAAAACGTTAGAGATCGTTCGTGAACGCCCGATGGTGTTACGCCCCACTTCCGACTGTGCTGTCTCTTCCAACGCTCCCATGTCTATGTCTCGAAGGTAGAGACCTTTGGTGTCTTACGCCGCTTCGTAGTCACGCTGACGGACTTTTCTCTGGCAGTTGCCATCGTTCGTTGCTAGGTTGGAAAAAGCTCTGGCTGAACTCGACTGCCATTTTGCGAGATAAGCATCGAATGAAGTTCCGCGTTGGCCTTCGCACGATCCTGTTCGCTATCGCACTCATCGCGTTGGGATGTGGGTGGTATTCCTCGCATGCGATTACCAGGCAAAAAGAGATCAACGCAATTCGTCAAATTGAAGCCTCTGGGTATACATTGGCGAGCCGGTTTCTTTACGGCAGCATCGCTCCAATGGATCTCTTGGAAGCGAACATCAACATCATCTACGCCGACAACACTCCTTCCCTTATGCTGCCCGTCGCTAATCTCCTCGGGATAGAGGCATTCCACTCCGTCGATACGGTCGTCATCAAGACTCAAATCGATCAAGATGTGGTTTCACAACTAGGCGAATTTGATTCGCTTACCTATGTCATTTATCGCCCAGGGCCTTGGGACGGACAATCAAATACGGACCGCGAAAGTGCCAAACTGTTAGCGGAATATGCCGTCCGTCATCGAAGTGTCCGGGTCTATGTTTCTGAGAAGTTATATCGTTACCTGCCAACAAAAACGCGTGGATGTCTTCATTTGATCGAGTAATCACAATGGCTTAGAAGCTCACTTGCTATGTTCGTTTTCGATATACACCTAGCTAGAGGCATTATCTCCACTCCGTTTGAAACAGGCGTTGAAGTTCGTTGCTGCCGGTTGCCTCGACGGCCGCTTCTGTCCGCTGACGAATCCCTTCCACTTCGCCGTTCAGCCGCAGTGCCTTCACCGCATCAGCCGCCGTTCGCAGATCGCGGGCATGGATCAGCGAAAGTAAAAAGTCTTGCGAGTCGCTCGAACGCAACAGGCCGATGCAAAGCAATAGGCTCTCGCGAACACCCAGTTCGACTCGGTGCCCCCAGGTATCACGTAGCAGATCGAACGTTCCAGGTAGATTCGCCTCTCCCAGAGCGAGCGCGGTTTGCACGCACACGTCGGCATCGTCTGAACTCAGAAACTGCTTCAGGAAATCAAGTCCTGTCGCCTGCTCAATTTTCAGAAAGGCGGAACAGCATTCGCCATGCACTTCGGCTTGGGCATCCGCGAGTTTCAACTTCATGCGTAGCAGCGGTCCCGCCTCAGGCTGTCGTAATGCACCTAACGCTTGGGCAGCACCTAAGCGAGCTTCCGGCCATGGATCAACCAGCAACATCGCACAGTGATTCAAGACTTCTAGCGTCGGTACAAAATGGATCATTCCGATTGCGCTGATCCCCCGCAACTCGGCGGCTGAATCGCGTTCCCCTTGCCAATGTGGTTCGAGCTGTTGCGTTGCAATACCGTCACGAAAGAGGTCGGGATCGGAATACTCGATCTGAACCAACGCTTTCATGATGGCGGTCTTGGCGAGGCAACCAGGATCTTTTTTCAAAGGATTGCGTTTGAGTCGCCGATACGCCTTGATCAAATCCGGAGCGAAGGAGCCGTCTTCGGTTTCAGCAATCAATTCGCCGGCACGCTCGATGATTCGATTCGAGGAATCTTGCAGAGCCTTAATCAACTGAGAGCGTGTTTCCGGCGCGGCCATATTCGACCGCAGTTGATTCAAAGCTTGCAATTGCTGACCAAGGATGTCGGGTTTGTTCATCTTTTCACCGAGGGGCGATTCGAAGTATGCCACTAGCTTAACCGACCGCCGAATAGACCCAACCGCCGCCGCCGATCAGCCTGCGAAAACTACATCACGAATTCTTGTTGACAAAAGTGATTTACGCGGGATATCATCGTGACAAAGTTCCTTCTAAGCTTTTCGGAGTCCACTATGTTTACCATCCGTTCCCTGTTTCCGATGGTGCTGCTGACGGCAGTCTTGCTAGGTGATACTCAGGCCCAAGAGATCGTTGGCATTCAAAGTGAGCGACCCGAGTCAGGCCCGTTTGTTCAGGTCGAGCAAGGTTTCATGGTTCCTTACGAGATCACAGTTCCGAACTCGACGGCTAAGCTGCGAATGGTTCCAGTCCCTGGCGGAACGGTCAGATTGGGCAGCCCTGACGATGAAGCTGGACACTCAGCGTCCGAGGCCCCGGAGGTTACCGTTACCCTCGATCCCTTCTGGATCGCGGAAACAGAGACGACGTGGGGGCAATACTATCCCTTCATGGCGATGTACGACATCTTCAAGGCGTTCGATCGCGAAGGAATGCGAAAGGTAACCGATACCAATCGTGTTCACGCGGTGACCATTCCAACGCCATTGCATGATCCGGGATTCACCTTCAAATACGGGGAGAATCCGGAACTACCGGCGATCACGATGACGAATTATGCCGCGCGTCAGTACACCAAGTGGCTCAGCGGAAGCTCTGGTCAACAATTGCGCCTGCCAAGCGAAGCAGAGTGGGAATACGCTGCCGCTGGTGGCGCGACAACGGCTTATCACTTTGGCGACAATCCCGAGAAGCTGGCCGAGTATGGTTGGTTTGTCGATAATTCGGAAGAGCGACCTCATTTCGTAAAGGAAAAGCTACCCAATGCATTCGGTCTATACGACATGCATGGCAATGTCTGGGAGTGGGTGCTCGATCAATACAGTGACGAAGGGTACGAACGCCTGAGTGGCAAGATGGTCTCTGGGGAACAAAGCGTGAATTGGCCGACGGAGATCGAGTCGATGATGCTTAAAGGAGGTGGCTGGGACGACAAGGCGGTCGATTGCCGCCTGGCCTCCAAGCTGGAAAGTTCCGAAGAGGATTGGAAGGGCGAAGATCCCAGTAGGCCCCTGAGCCCATGGTGGTACACCGATCCAATTTCGACCAGCGTAGGCTTCCGTATTGTTCGCCCCTTGAAGAAAGACGTTTCGCCGGAAGCGTTGGCCAAGTATTACGATCCGAAGATCGAAGATCTCGAATTCGATGTCGAGTTTCGCCTCGAAGATGGCCGTGCCGCGCTTGGTTTGGCTGACCCGGAACTGCCAGCTGCGATCAAGCAACTGAAGTAACAAATTACTCGGCGGTTGACTTAGCGATGTGCTTCGCATTCGGGAGTGGCTGTTTCGAAAGTAAGGCCTGCTCAATGAGTTCGGCTGCCACCTCCGGACCGTCGAACTTGGCCAACGCTTCCGCAAACTGAGTTGCTTTCGCTTGATACAAATCCTCCTCAAGAATGCGTTTCAGTTCTTGCTTCAATCGAGCTGTCGTAACTTGACGCACGGGAATGCAACGCCCGTTTCCAAGGTACTCGACACGCTTCGCGACGCCAGGCTGGTCGTTGGTCACCGGTAAGCAAAGCATGGGGATGCCGTGGGCCAGACACTCTAGAGCCGTATTCAGTCCGGCATGGGTGATGACCAGCTTCGCTCGCTCCAATAGGCGAAGCTGTGGGGCACGCTCTACCAATAGCACATTGTCCGGTAGTTGTCCCGGAAGGTCGACTTGCCCGCCCCCTTTGCTCAGCACAACTTGCATCGGTAAATCTTTTACCGCTTCGATAATACTTTGGAAGACATTGCTCAAGTTGTTTTGGAGCGTGCCCATCGAAGCATAGATGAGGGGACGGCCATCAAGCCACTGCCAGGGAAAATCGACCGCGGTGTCGTCCCGTTCTGACCGATGCCAGGGGCCTGTGTAATGCAAATTAGGCGGATAGAACGTGCGAGGGTACTCGAAAAAATCGGGCTGTTGAGCCACATGAACGACGCCACGGTTGAACTCACGAATCAACAGCAAGGGATCGGCGGACTTTCGGTCGTTTGCAAACCAGTAATAGGCCGCCAGCACCACATGCTTGGCCATTTCATTTCGAAGGCGTCCATACCAATCGTCTCGATAACTCCAAGCCAGAGGAGGTGGTGGAATCAACGGATCCCAGTACACGGCCAGGGCGTTGCATGCCACGGCATAGGGAAGTTGACGACGATCCGCTTCGAGTGCCGGAACGGGACAGACCTGATCGACCACGAGCCCGTCGAAGTTCAATGTATCGAACGCCGCAGGAATGTACTTTTGGGAAAGCTGAGAATGGAGCGAGTAGATCTTGCCCGTTTGCATCATCGCTTGAAAGCCACTGGTGGTTCCAAGCACGCGGAAACCTTCTTCCAGTTCGGCGTTCAGCGGATCATCTGTGCCTAAAGGATAGAAAGGAAGGTTGGCTCGCGCGACAATGCTTTCCGCACGTTGGCACCCCACCATGGTGACCTCGTGGCCGCGACGAGATAGTTCGCTGGCCAGCGTAGTCATCGGATTCAGATGCCCAGGGACCTCAGGACAAAACAGACCGATCTTCATTGCTGCCTGGCTCGACTCATTCCCAAGGATTTTCCCAGTCGCCCCAGCCATCGAGATAGGTTTGATAGATCGGCGTCTCGGTTGTCCGCTGTTCAAGCCAATGTTTGGTCTGCTGGATGAGTTCCTGTTCGCGCTCCAGCGTCAGCTTGCCCAACAGTACGCAGCTACGTAGGAACACAAAGTAGGTATCAAGCACATCGCAGCGGCAATACTCGTTGATCTCTTCTAGTTTGCCGGAGTGGTAAAGATCTTGGACCATCCAACCTTCGATTTCCATCTTGCCCGGCTTGCCGAGAAGATTGGCAGCCAGGTTCAAGCCGCCAGTGAAACGACTAGCTCCGTAGTTGGTCAGGACGTCGTACAGATCGAGGTGCGAGTCGGTGTTGTAGCGATAACGCGATTGCTCGAAATTCTTCGCATTCAAATTAAACCAGTCCGGTACGCTCAGACCAAAGCGAAATGCGGCCAGTTCCATTAAGGGAATGTCAAACGCCCGACCGTTGAAGGTGACAAACGTGGGGCGTTTGTAGGCTTTCCAGCCACGCCAAAAATGTTCCGTAATCACCGGCGGCCGAAACTTGGGGGCGTCGAGCACCACCTGATCGATGAGATTCAAATCGATATCGAGCTTGGCGATTGCCACCGAAACGGGCACTTGAAACGTATAGGGAATGAAATCGCTTCCCTTTTCCGCCATCAACTCGGCGCGAAATTTGTTGACGGCGTCTTCTGGCGAAAGTCCTTCGTCGGGATATTTCAATCGCGAAACGAGTTGACCATCGGCGACCGATTCGACATCGAACACCAGGTATCGTACCGCCGCTTCCGACATGGTTTCTGCCTTTTCAAGTTAATGAGAATCCGCACGCATGAATTGCTGGCTACAACCTAGCACAACATGCCCATCGAAACGACGGGAGAAAGGGACCATATCTGTTGGATTCAGGTCAGTTTCACTAAGCTGAAGGAAACGAATGTTGCCAAGCTAAGGAACCGCCATGAGCCGTGAACGTCTGCTAAACCGTTTTCTGAAATACACCCAAATCGATACCACTGCCGGTGAGCCAGGTGAGAAGTATCCCAGCAGCGATGGGCAACTAGTTCTCGGAAAGTTGTTGGCTGAAGAGATGCGTGAAATGGGGATCACCGATGCCGAGCAAGATAAGTTTGGTTTGGTCTATGGGACGGTGCCTGGCAAGGTGAGCAGTTGTCCGATTGTCGCGTTGAATTCGCACGTCGATACATCGCCTGAAACGACGGGAAAGAATGTCAAACCGAACGTTATTCATGACTATGCCGGCGGTGATATCCAGCTTTCAGGCGATCCCAGCAAAGTGATCACAGTTCGAGAAAATCCTGAGCTGAACGATCTGCATGGTTGCACTTTGATTACGACTGATGGAACAACGCTGCTTGGTGGTGATGACAAAGCAGGAATCGCGGTCATCTTAGAGGCAGCTCAGCGATTGTTAGAAAACGATTCGCTCAAGACCGGGCCGCTAAAGATCTTGTTCACCTGCGACGAGGAGATCGGCCATGGCGTCGATCATGTCGATTTGGAACGACTAGGAGCAGATGTTTGCTACACGCTGGATGGACCGGGGGCGAACGAACTGAACGCTGAAACGTTCTCGGCCGATTTGGCAACCATCACGGTGAAGGGGGTGAACATACATCCTTCGATCGCCAAAGGGCGGATGATCAATTCGATCCGCGCAGCAAGCTCGCTCGTGGCTAAACTGCCGGTCGACAAACTTGCTCCTGAATCGACTGAAGAGCGGGAAGGTTTTATTCACCCTTATATCGTTCATGGGGGTGTCGCTGAGACTATCGTGCACTGCATTCTCCGCTCGTTTGAAACCGACGAATTGACCAAGCAGGCAGAGTTGTTGCGGACTTTGGCTCAAGAAGTTGAAGCGGAGTTCCCAGGCTGTGAGATTTCAGTTGAGATCACGCCCCAGTATCGCAACCTGCGAGATGGCCTCGATAAGGAGCCGCGTGCGGTTCCGATTGCGGAGCGAGCTCACCAGGAACTTGGTCGGAAGGTGAACAAGAGTGTCATTCGAGGTGGCACCGATGGGTCGGCCCTGACCGCTCAGGGACTGCCAACCCCGAATCTTTCAACTGGTCAGCACAATCCTCACTCGCCGCTGGAATGGGCCTGCCTTGACGAAATGGAGCAAGCGGTCGAGCTGGTTTTGAAGCTGCTAGAGCTGTGGGCAACCGAACCGAAAAGCCCGTCTGCCAGCAGCTAGCAGGGGAGCAATGCCAGTTTCTGCCAGCGTCATCGTTGGTTTTGAGGCAAAACAGGTAAACTTGTGGCCGCTCGCAGTCCGAATATTTCTGACGTGAGCCCGGCCATCTACCCCACACTCTCATGCGATTTGGCATTCCCCCTAAAACAGGCCGCGGCAGAAGGATGAGATTCTGTGCTGAAAGTCTCTATCGTCATCCCGAGCGTCAACAACGCCCGCCGATTAGAAACCACCTTAGTTTCGCTGTTGGAGAACCGTCCAAGCGACTGCGAGATCGTTGTGCCTCATTGCGGCTACTACGACGATCCGTACGACATTGCTGACGAAGTCCGCTTTGTCGAAGTGCCGGCAGCGAGGACCGAGATGGAACTGCTGGCCGTTGCCTGGTCGATGTGCCGAGCTCCGGTCGTGCATACATTGGCCGCCGGTGCAACCGTCGAAGCTGGTTGGCTCGATTCGGTTTTGCCTAAGTTCGATCGGGCAGAAGTTGGTGCGGTTGTGCCAGCGACCCTTTTTGCCGAACAGGACCAGCCGATCTTCGGTGTCCAGGCCGACGCGATGGGCGTCCGCGCTGCTGGCACCGCTAGCGAAACGCAAGGGCCAATGTGGCAGGCAGCGTTCTATCGATATTCGCTTCTAGAGGCTCTAGGAGGCTTCTGCACTCGTTTGGAAGAGTATGCCGATTTGGATGTCGCCTTGTGGGTCGCACAAGCTGGTGGTGTCTGTCAGGTGGCTCAGGACTGTCGGATCGAAATGAACGATCCATGTGATGTGAACCAGGTGACGACTCAGCGAATTCGCTTGGCGAAGACCCTGCAGATGCGTCATCAAAACTGGTTTGCCGCTCAAGGGAAGAGCAGCGGAAAGCTGGGCTGGCTGTCACGTAGCGTAGGAAGTGGCTCGTTGTCGACAATGATGTCTGCGTTGACGGCCAAGGCGGACACCAGTGCCGCTCAGCATCGTTTGCCCAACTTAGATGAGGTGCGCGCGGTAATCGCGGGTCAGGGGCAGACCTTTCGTTTCCAACCACGTCAAGAAGATCAACACACGCAACTTCACCGTCACGCTGCGTAACACTCGAAACGCCGGGTAACCGGTCTACTCGTTCGCTGCGTAGAAGTTGACTCAAAAAAAGCGAGGCCGGAACCATGGTTCCGGCCTCGCTTTGGTATGTAGTTGACGTAAATGCCTGAACTCAGTTGTTCGAGGCTTCCAGCTCTTCGGCACCAGCTTCTTCCTCTTCGGCCTTGGAAGCATAGAAGAGGTCGCGGGTTGCTGTCAGCAGTTGGTAGGCTTCCGACTCGCCTGGCTTTTCGTCGATCTTGCGACAGAGCGATTCCAGCATCGGTCGACCTTCCGGCCAGCGAACCGACATGATCTTCTGGCAATCTTCTAGCAGTTGGTAGATGCGAGCACGAGTAACACCCAGGTTACGTGCTTGCATGCGGACACTTTGTGGCGAACCTTCGATGCCAAGTCGACCAGCAGCCAAGTCATGAACCGTTTGCCCAGCGTCGACCAGGATCTGGTTCAGCATTGGGCGAGTCAGGTGATCCATCACGTCACTTCGGCTGATCGGTGTTTCACCCACCAGACGTTCCAAGCCCCAGGCCTGCAGGACTGGTACGAACTTAGGACGCAACAAGATAGCCAGATGCGGTTGGCCCTGAGCCAAGTCTAGCGTTTCGTGAACGCGGTAGAAGACTTCCAGAACAACGCGAATTCGTTTCTCGCCGTGCGTCTTCAGACGACGGATCTCGGCCAAGCTGTGCCCCATATAGAACTCAAGTGGCGTGTTCCAGATGACCGTTGGCAGCTCCACTAAGGTCGGGGCCAAGCGACCGAGGCATTCGTTGCCGAGGTTGTGACGGCGAACCGTTTCTCGCCAGCGAAGCCATAGCACCTCAGAGACGAGCGAAGGATCGAAGTTGCCTTCGCCATCAAGCGGGCTCTTCGTTGAGAAGCTATCGTCGGTGGCAACTTCTGGAACGGCCACGTGCGAGGGCTCGAAACCGGCGTCTTCCTTCGTCGCACGGTTCAGCAAAGTGACCAGCGAACTGATCTTCTTCTGACCGATGCCTGGCGTAGCCGAGAGCTCTTCAAATGGCGTGGCGAGCAGGTCTCCGATCGTGCGACCCAAGAAGGCCAGCGGAAGGCGACGATCGTTGGGAAGGGCCCAGTATGCCAAAGGCTTATCGAGACGATCCGAGTACTTAGTTTCTTCCAACAGGCGGCGCTTCACTTCATCAAAGCTATTCACCAGCTGGAAATCTTCGGCCGAAGTGATTTTATTGAAACGCATTCAATGCCTCTTCAAATCGTGACCACAACTTGGGTCGAGTTGCGTGGGCAACCTGCGGTCGCCCTAAGGGTTAAAAACAGCCCAGGAAATGTTCCGCGCTCCCTGGGTTAGATATCGCGTGAAATTCTATTCTAGTCTTACCAAAAAGAATTTCGCTACCTAAGAAACAAATTATTTCGAAAATTAACCAAAAGGCCAGTAATCTTATGTGGAAAACCGCTAACAGTCCCTAAATTGGTTCCCAAGGGGGGTAGTGGATTGCCTGAAGTAACAAATGTCACAGTGTTTACGATCACAAGGCAAAAATTATGGAAATAACCAATTCTAACTTTAAACACCGAGTGTTGCGGAATGTGTCGGTAAAATATCTACAATCAAGTGAAAAATATCTCTGGCTACTATGTGATCAGCTTTTGCTAGAGGAATCTCAAACAAGCTTCCAGATAGATTTATGGAATCTAATCTTCCGCTGGTCTGATCCTCACTCGATTATCAGCACTCGCTACAATGGTGGCCATGAATCATCCATCTGATCTCCAGGTGCTTGTTATCGGAGCTGGCCCATCTGGGCTCGTGACCTTGAAGACCTTGCGCCAATTAGGAATCAATGCAACATGCGTTGATCGAAACGAGCGAATTGGAGGAAATTGGGATATCGAGTCGCCGTTCAGCAGCGTTTATGAGTCGGCCCATCTGATTTCGTCTAAAGGGATGACCCAGTTCGCCGATTTCCCGATGCCCGAGGAGTACCCCGAATATCCCAGCCATCATCAAGTGCTAGCCTACCTCAACTCCTACGCGGAACGGTTTGATTTGGGTCAGTATATTCGCAAAAAAATCACCGTTAATCGAGTAGAAAAGGTGAATGATGGCTGGATCTTAACCATTTCCCCCTCGGACGGTTTGTCCTCAACAGTCGAGAAATACAATGCGATCGTCATTGCGAACGGGCATCACGCAGAGCCGATGCTACCAGAGGCGGTTGGCGAATTCTCTGGAGAGGTATTACACGCGCACGCTTATAAACATCATCGCCAACTTGCGGATCGCCGCGTCTTGGTCGTAGGGGCTGGAAACAGTGGCTGCGACATTGCTGTGGAAGCAGCTATCCATGGGAGATCGGCGGCGATCAGCATGCGGCGTGGATACCATTTCTTTCCCAAGTTTATTCGAGGAAAGCCCGCCGATGTGGTGGGAGATCGGGTGCGACGCTGGCCGATCCCTCGTTCCTGGCAGCGGCTTCTATCGCAGTTTGTCGTTGATTGGACGATCGGACGTCCGCATCGCTATGGATTGCCGAAGCCAGAGCATCGACTGTTTGAAGCCCATCCGATTATCAACTCGCAATTGCCTTATTACGCAGGGCACGGCAAGTTGTCAGTGTTTCCCGATATTCGACTGTTGGACGGCAATGAAGTCGAGTTCACGGATGGACGACGGGAGACGTTCGATACGATCATCTACGCGACCGGGTATCAGCTGACGTTTCCATTCATTCAGCCAGAGCTACTCAATACGGTTGATGGGATCCCTCAGCTTTATCTGCACGCGTTCCATCCCACTGATGACACACTGTTTGTCGCGGGAATGATTCAGCCCAACAGCGGCCAGTGGCCTCTGACCGATTTGCAGGCGCAAATCATTGCTCGTTACCTGAAGGCAACTCAGAGTGAATCGACGTCGGCGGACGCATTTCGCGAGGAGAAACGATCCGTCCAAAGTGCCGCGACATCGCGTGAAGGCTTTCTGGCCACGCCGCGTCATCGTTTGGAAGTCGATTATTTCGAGTACCGACGCACGCTGCAGAAGATTATTCGAAAGTTGGATGCGACCTAGTTGGTGGGTTAGAATGCACGGCATGCATTTGCGGTTTCAACAGAGGCCGTCGCCGCCCTATCCCACCTTCTGAAGGATTGCCCCTCCTTATGAATCGCCTACCAACGATTGCGCTGGTAGCTTTGATTCTTAGCACGCTGGTTACCTACTTACCGGCTGCGGAATCGAAGCGTCCGAACATTCTCTTTGCCTTCGCCGACGATTGGGGAAAGCAGGCCAGTATTTATGGTCAGCTTGAGCCTGGCGGAATCAATGACGTTATCCAAACGCCTCATTTCGATCAGATCGCCAAGCAAGGTGTTTTGTTCAAGAACGCGTTTGTAAACGCACCTTCCTGCACGCCTTGCCGTAGCTCGCTCCTTTCAGGGCAGTATTTCTGGCGAACTGGGCGGGGTGCGATTTTGCGAGGCGCGGTCTGGGATCCGACGATCCCCAGTTATCCGCTCCTGCTAAACGATGCCGGTTATCACATTGGTCAGACCTACAAAGTTTGGAGCCCTGGTACGCCGGTTGATGCTCCGTATGGAGGTCAGAAGTTTGCTTACGAAAAAGCAGGCGGGGCCTTCAATCAGTTCTCGCAGCGAGCAACTGCCCTCGTTAAGAAAGGCAAGTCGGTTGAAGAAGCGAAAGAAGAGCTGTACGGCCAGGTGCGTGGCAACTTCAAGGCGTTCCTCAGTGCCCGAAACGAAGGGGCGCCCTTCTGTTATTGGTTCGGTCCAACCAACGTCCATCGCAAATGGATCGCTGGAAGCGGCAAGGAACTGTGGGATATCAACCCAGACGATCTGGAAGGAAAGATGCCGAAGTTCATGCCCGACGTTCCTGTCGTGCGACAAGACTTAGCGGATTATCTTGGCGAGATCCAAGCGTTCGATGCCGCGCTCGGGATTTTGGTTGAAGAATTGAAGCAAGCGGGAGAGCTCGACAATACGATCATCGTGGTGAGTGGCGACCACGGCCCGCCTGGCTTTCCTGAGGGTAAGTGCAATTTATACGACTTTGGAACGCACGTTGCCCTGGCGATCGCTGGACCTGGTGTGAACGGAGGTCGCGTGGTCGATGACTTTACGATTTTGCCAGACCTGGCTCCCACCTTTTTAGAAGCTGCGGGCGAACCAGTCCCGGATGTGATGACGGCCAAAAGTCTGTGGCCGGTGCTGATGTCGGAGAAGGAGGGACTTGTCGACCCGGCCCGTACCGCGGCATTTACGGGACGCGAACGCCACGTCGAGATGGCACGGACAGGAAATAAGCCGTATCCAATGCGAGGGATTCAAACGGCTGACTATCAATTAATTGTCAACTTTCGGCCAGACCGTTGGCCAATGGGCAACCCGTACAATTTGGATGGAGATAATCCACCGACCAAGGATGAGTTGACCAATCAAACCTCGGTGACTTATCCCGACGACGATGCAAGTCCGACCAAGGCATTCCTGGTGATGCATCGAAACGATCCGGCGGTGAAGCCGCTGTATGAGCGGAACTATGGGAAGCGACCGCGAATCGAATTGTACGATTTGAAGAAGGATCCTAGTCAGATGACCAACGTGGCAGACGATCCGAGCTATGCCAAAGTCAGAGCTGAATTGACCAAGCGTTTGATGAACGAGCTTGAGGCCAGCGGCGACCCACGGTTGATCGAAGATGGTAAGTTCTTCGAGACACCTCCTATGGCAGGTCCGCTCCCGGATGACGTGCCGAAGCCGAATCGGCAACGTGCTCGGAAGTGATCAAAACAAAAAAAGGGCCTGCTTGATTGGCAGGCCCTTTCTAACTGGGGTCGTCGCTTTACGGAGCGACTTACTTTTCCGCTTCAATTTGGGCAAGCAGTTCTTTCAGTTCGTTGAACTTCATTTGATTCGCTTTGGAAACATCGGCCGTTTCACCTGGATCTTTGGCAAGATTGTACAGCGACAACTTGCTGTTCTTGTTACGGCCTTCGCGAACTAGCTTCCATTCGCCGACGCGTAAGCCAATTCCGCGTGGGGCTTCTTCCACAACGTAGTCGCGACCCTTCGCATCAGCTTCGCCGAGCAACGTTTCCGGCAAAGCTTCGCTATCAGGTAGAGCACCCTCAGGAACTTCTTGCCCAACGATCGATGCGAATGTAGCACCTAAGTCGGTCGTAGTGATCATCTTGTCCGAAGTTTGTCCTGGCTTCACGACCTCGGGCCATTTCACGATGAATGGCGTTCGGGTTCCCCCTTCAAACGGAGTGTATTTGCCACCACGATAAGGGCCAGCCGGCAGGTGATCTCCCAGTTTTTCGACCGCACCATCTTTGTAGCCGTCGTCCAGTACAGGACCATTATCACTGCAAAAGACGATCAATGTGTTCTCGGTAAGCTTCAATTCGTCGAGTGTCTTCACGAGTTCACCCACACACCAGTCGAGCTGAACAATCGCATCACCACGCAGGCCTACTGAAGTCTTGCCTTGAAATCGTTCGTGCGGCATTCGAGGGACATGCGTGTCGTGAGAGGCAAAGAACAAGAAGAACGGCTCGTCCTTGTTGGCTTTGATCCACTCGTTCGACTTTTTAACCCATTCGTCGGCTAGGTCCTCGTCGCGCCAGCGAGCCGCGTGCCCGCCGGTAAAGAACCCAATGCGACCGATGCCGTTGTGAATGGTGTTGTTGTGTCCGTGGCTCCAGTCGAGCTTGAGCGTATCACGCGCTGTCACGCCAGTCGGTTGACCGTCTGGATTCTTGTTACCAACCCACAGCGGATCGTTGGGATCGAGATCGCGAACGCGATGGTTTTCAACATAGACGCTTGGTACGCGATCATTGGTCGTGGGTAGGAGAAAGCAGTAGTCGAAGCCAATCTCCAGTGGGCCTGGTTTCAGTTCGCCATTCCAGTCGGGACCTTTTCCTTCGCCAAGGCCCAGGTGCCACTTGCCAACCACGGCCGTTTTGTAGCCAGCCTTTTGCAGAACTTCTGGGAAGGTTTCGGTCGATGGTTTGATAATCGAGGTAGCGTTCGGCGGAGCGATCCCGGTTCCTTGCTGGCGAAAAGCGTACATGCCGGTCAGAAACGCGAAGCGGGTCGGTGTGCAGGTTGAAGTCGAGCAGTAACCACTGGTGAACCGTAAACCGTCGCTGGCAAGGGCATCGATGTGTGGTGTCGGGATGGCCTTCGAGCCGTAGCAGCCAACGTCGCCGTAACCGAGGTCGTCTGCCATTATGACGATTATGTTAGGCGTCTTCGTTTCCGCAGATCCGGACGAGACAAGGCAACTAAGCACAATGCAGCATGTCAGGGCATGAAGCAGGGTCTTCATAAACCGATATCTTCCTAATGAGAGTGTCAGAGGGGAGCAGATAAGGTGAAACGTGACTCCTATTCTAACCTAAAGTTATGCGCAATATCTAACGTTCCATGCCATGGTGGGGTAAGGCAAGATGATCAATATTGATGAAGATGGTCGAAAACGCACATCGCCATTCGACGATTCCATGAACAGCAGACGATCTGATCTGCGATGTGTCAGTGGACCCATTTTGTCTAAGAGGAAAAGCTCGATGAAATACATCTTGCTGATGTACCATACCGAAGGTGTTTTCACGCCTGAAGAATTGCCGCGGGAAATGCAGTACTCCTTGGAACTGTGCAAGGAGCTGCATGCCAAAGGGCAGTTCCTCGGAGCTTCACCTTTGCTGCCGGTTAGTGCCGCGACCAGTTTAAGCAGTAAGTCCGGTCGACTCGACGTCGTCGACGGTCCATTCGCCGAAACCAAAGAACAGCTTGGTGGCTATGTATTGGTCGACGTTCCGAATCTGGACGATGCGATCGAGGTAGCTCAGAAGTTTCCGGCGGCGAAACGAGGAACGGTCGAGATCCGTCCTTTGTTCGAGTTGGAGGGGATTCCGAAAGTAACCGATTAGTTGGCTTCCCCAACCAGAACCCAGTCTTGCTGGTCAGGAGCCTGGAATTGGCCAGGCCTCTTGGCGTCGGCCGCGTTGCGTTTGCCGGTGCGCGGATCAAACCAGAAGAAATTTTTCACGCGAGCGATCTTCGACGTGTCGAGTACGACCTCGCCACCTACCGGCAAGTACGCCACGAATAGGTTGCCGTTGTCCGATCGCGCGGCCGAGATATGCTCGGCAGGCCTTTGTTTTCCGTTAGGTGACTTGACCACATCATTCGCTGGGCGAAGCTTCCACCAATCCAAGCTTGTGAAAAGCCGTGCCAGATAGCCCATGTCGGTACTGCCTGGCAGATTGATCGCTTCATTCCAGGGGTTGGCAATGCCAGATCCGCCATGGTTCTGCGGTGTGTTTGGTTTTGTTTCCCAACTCCAAACGCCGTGGGCACCATAGCTGACGCCGGCGGTTGGAGCGTTAAGTAAGCTCCAGTAGGCCGCTCGGCGAACGTTGTAAGCGGGATGTGGCTTCTTCGAATTGTATGCGATGTGCCCTTCGTAAGGAGGCTCGGAGTTGATGATTGGACGCGGCGGATCGTTTTGCCACAGCTTCGATGGCGGACCGGAATGAATCCAGCTTAATGCGGCGTCGCTATCACCGTGACCACTTTGATAGATCAGCACATCGAGCCATTTCTCATTCGTGAACGAATCGAAATGCCATTGCATGCCTTGGGGGTGCAAGGTAACCGGAGCATGATGCCGATTGGCAAACACCGCTTTGCCGATCGCTTTCCAATGCTCGGCCCGTTGGCCACTGTAATTCTCATCACCACCGAGAAACCAGAGCACATCGTTGCCGCCGTATCGTGCTTCGATGTACTTGGCCAGCTTGATTGCTTGATCGGTGGGAAGTTTGCCGGGCGTATAGCTTTCGTCTCCCAATGCCCAGAGCATCACAGGCGCTGCCAGGAGATTATGCTGGTTCACAGCGTCGATTCTGGCATCGAGCCGCTTGAAGAATTCGGGATGAATCTGGATCGCTTCACGTCCCTCGTAAGCGACTTGACCTTCCTGGTTTTTATAGGCCGTGCGCCACTGGGTAGTAACGAGTTGAATAGCCGTGAAGTGCTTCGCTTGGCGATCACTGAGGTAGGAGTCCCAGTCCTTTTCATCGGAAAGTAGGGCACCGTTCCACGCGGTATCCGCGAGCCAGAAGAAAGGAGTTCCGTCGGCATGTTGAAGATACCGTCCGTTTGTTGAGACCTCGATCGGACCATGCTGCTGAAAGATGGTCTGCCCGGTGTTTTGCACACAGCGGAAGTTGCCAGACTGATTGCTTAGGCCAGAGTAATAGGCATCAGAGCTCGTACTGAATTTCCAAATCCCGATCTCATCCGGCTTAAAGCGGACCTTCCAAGTACGACCGCCATCCCAAAAGGTCCGTCGCTGAAAGATTTTCCCAGATGGACTGGTCAGCGTTACAGAAACGTCGGCAGATTCTGGCGTCTTGTCGGATGCAGTGAACGAATGTTCCCAGCGATCCCACTTGCCCACATCATCGCCTAGCAAGCGTGACGACGTGAATTCCAGAAAAACGAGCGACACCACGATAAGAAGCAAAAAACGCATCGGAGCGAACTCCCTGAGAGGCGAGCATGTGGGGAAGAAGCTTCAACGAGGTGGGGCTCGTCTTGGAAGGACCATTCCGCGATATCGCGGAATGGTCCGCAGGTTAGTAGGTTTTGGCAAAAGCCGACTTGAGGCGAGTTAGCCCTGGTTCTTGAAAACCATGACCTGAACGATCGTTTTGGCTCGCTGCGAGTCCAATTCGAGCTTGATCATGAGGTCGTCAATAAAGGCCTTTTCATCTGCCTCGACGACACCATCCGCGAGGACGATATCGCATGCGTTGGCGAAAGCGGTCTCGCGTAATTCAGGAGGAACTGCAGGAATCGCCGATGCGATTAGTTTCTCAGGACCACCTCGCTTCAAAATGCCGAGCAGACGATCCATCATCGAGTTAAATCGATGAGGAGGAACATTTTGGTACATCTTCATGCGTGCCAATGCGGTAACCAGAGCGCCAACTTCTTCGTCGGCAATATGGCCATCGCAAGCGGAAGCCGCCAGCAGCGTGCCTGCAAAGCCTTCTTGAGGGCCGAATTGCTCAGGTGCGAAGGAGGAATCGTCGAGGACATCATCAAATAGTGACATAGGGATTTCCAAATCGTCTAAAGGTTCGATTGGCGATTGCGCGTTGCCGTTGTGCTTGGTACTAGCCTTTGTTCTTAATGACCATCACTTCGGCAATCGTCTTGGCAACCTTGGCGTCGAGCTGCAACTTGTCTCGCAGTCGTTCCATGAACACCTTTTCGTCTTGTTCAACAACTCCATCGGCCAGCACAATGTCGCACGCATTCGCAAACGCCGCTTTACGCAAGTCCTTGGGAAGCGTTTCCGTACAAGCATCGATCAGAGCGTCGACACCTTTCTTTTTCATAAAACCATGCAGCTTGTTCAAGGTTTTTCCGTACTGTCGTCCGTCGTACCGTTGGAAAAGTTTCATGCGGACTAGGCAGGTGATTAGGCCGTTGACTTCATCATCGGCGATGTGCCCATCACATCCGCTGGCTCCCATCAGGATGCCTGCGAACGACTCCTGCGGTGTGAGTTTGGAGGAGCTTTCCATTCCTCCGAACAGCGAGTCCAATAGTCCCATCGTGTTGGTTCCCTCTATTTAAGCTGGTACTTGGAGATAAGATGATTTGATAACGGAAATAGGTGTTCGTTGGGTCTCTTCAAATCTTGGAATCATTTCACCAAGAAAGTTGTCAATCAGGATGTCTATTACCTAATGTCCATATTAAACGGTTTCGTTTCTAAGGTCTTCCAAAATTCCCCTAAGTTGTCAAATTGCAACATTCCCCGTTGACGAGAGTTTGCCATGAATTAAGGGGGGAGTCTTCTGCCGAAGTTACCTCAAAGGAAGATAGATCTTCGTGCACCACTGATCGATTGGCAGCTCGTGTGGATCGTTGGTGTAGATTTCGAATGCACTACAGCCACTTTGTTTCATTCGTTTGTAGCGAACGTACTGATTCGCGGCGCTCCACCCATTGCCCAAATGCTTGTAGTCGCCAAGATGTTCGACACAAAGTGCTTTCAGTTCGGGGCACGACCAAACCTCCAATGGCGCGGTCACCGACTTGCTTTGATCATTGGGAACGATCTTGCCAACTGTGTAATCGCATGTCTGCGACTTTAAATTGAATTTGTGATAGGCCGACATCAATGCGCCATCATGGGCAATGCCATGCTTTTCGAGCAGCGGTAGCAGCTCGCTGACCGCAGCTTCCATCGATGGTCCGATCGCTTGAAGGGAACATGACTTTCGTATTCCAATCATTGTGATCGGAGCGACTTGCTCTACGCCAAGGATTTTGGTCTGCGAGTGAACCGTTCCGGTTTCGATATACTCCTTGAGCATCTTCAGGCCACGATCGTAGTCCATGCTGATGAACGTCTGCATCATGGACTTCATCCAAAACATGAACCAGGGAAGCGAGCCATCCATCACCCAGGTAAGTTTCGTGCCATTGCCTGTTCGCTCGATGTCGAATGCGACATTCGATTGCGATTTAAATGGTTTCAAAAATCGGATCTCGTCATCGATCCGCCGATCGGCTTCCAGTTTGACGTGTTCGATCTCGCCACTGCCGACGATTTGACCTTCCCAGGCATAGGTCGATCCGACTGAGTTCGAGTTCTCGCTGACCGTCACCTTGGCGGTTGGTTCCGAACAGAGCCATGGACTCCAACTTGTCCAAGTCTTGTAGTCGACAACTTTCTCGTAGACAGTTTCCGGCGAGGCTGCGATCTCGATCGATCTTTCGACGTGAAAACGGGGCATAACGGTAGCCGTATAGCGTGTGATGCAGAGAAAAGCAAATAGGATAAGAAGTTCTTGGCAGTCGAGATTATGGTGCCCAGAATGGGCTACGTCAAAGATTTTCGTTCCCAAAAGAAGGGCATCTTCGGCCCATTCATTCGATCGAGAAGTTGATAGGCAGAATCACCCTGGCAAGGGGAATATCTTGAACCAAGAGTCCCCTACGACTGATCCAAATCCAACGAACAGCAGCCGAAATCGATGCGGCGAGTCTGGGTTTCGGTGGCCTCTTGTCCGCAAGCGACAACATCGGGATGCAGTTGGTAGATGACGAAGCGACCTTGCTTCTGCGACTGGACGACCTGAGCGTGGCGCAAAACGCCTAGATGGTGGGAAATCTTGACGATTTCTTCACCCAGCTTCTCAGACAAATCGCTGACGTTCATCGCCCCTTGAAACAACTGTTCCACGATACGGAGCCTATCCGGGTCGGCCAGGGCTTTGAGACGCGTGGCACACAGTTCGTATTCGAGCTTCTTCTTCATCGAGCGACCGCGAGACTTTCCGATGCCGTCAACAATTGGCTTTTTAAGGATTCGCTAGGGCCAACGGCTGTCGCCCCAATTGTAAGCAGAAACGGCTTGATTCACCAGATGAACGCTCGGCCAACGATCGGTTCAGGACAACTTCATCGAATCGTCTGCGATTCGTCTTACGGAACATTGCGTGTATGATCGAAGTGCCCGAATGGGCCTGTGATGGTAGGTTGAACTAATTCGACGAAGTGGCACCTTTGATGACCGCAAATGGAAAGTGGATGAATTTATGGGACCGAGCCCGCTCTAGCCTGTGGTTTGTGCCGATTCTCTGCACGTTGGGGGGCATCATGTCCGCCGTCGTCATGTTGGCGCTGGACTATGCCTGGAAGAGTTCGTGGCAACTTCCCTTCTGGTTAGAGACCACTACCGACGGTGCGCAAACGATTCTCTCGACCATCTCAGGCGGGATGATCACCGTGGTTGGTGTGGTGCTTTCCATGACCATGGTGACGCTTTCAATTACCTCCTCTCAGTTTGGTTCTCGTGTGCTCCGTAGCCGTATCCGCGATCGGACGACGCAGTGGACCATCGGTGCGTTCCTCGGAACCACCGTCTATAGTCTGGTCGTCCTAAAGATGGTCCGTAAGATCGGGGAAGATGATTTCCTGATCCCCCATTTCTCCGTGATGGCGTCAATTCTGTTTGCGATTACCAGCTTGGTGATTTTGCTCTACTTCATCCATCACATCACCATGATCGCTCAGGCTCCAGAGATTGTGGCCAGCTTAGCGAATGACCTCAATCGTTCCATTGAAACGATCTTCCCGGAGAAGATCGGTGACCCGCCACCAGACGAAGCATCACCTCACGTGAAGGTAACCGATGCCCAGCGAGATGCGATCCGTGATGGCATCACAATTCGGTCAAAGGCGGAAGGGTATATCCAGACGATTGAGGCGGACGAACTGTTATCGTTGGCGGTGAAGCATAACCTGATCATTCAACTTCCTAAACGTCCTGGTGACTTCTTGGCACTCGAAGAACCAATTGCCCTTGTCGCAGGATTTCAGAACAAAGATGAGAAAGAACTGACGCTGGCCATCAACGAAGCGTTCTATCTCGGAAATAGTCGTTCGCCTCGGCAAGATGTCAATTGCTCAGTGCACGAACTGGCTCAGATGGCCGTGCGTGCCCTTAGCCCTGGGATCAACGATCCCTATACCGCGGTCAATTGTATCGATCGTTTGTCGGCGGCTCTTTGCCACTTGGCACGCCGAAAAATGCCTGATGCGAATCGATTCGATCCTGATGGGAACTTGCGTCTGGTGGTGGATCGCCAAAGCTTCTCCAGCGTAATGCACGCTGCTTTTGATCAGATCCGCAGCTACGCGACAAGCAGCGTCGCCGTTTCTCAGCGGTTGATGGAATGTTATTTACGAATCGCCGACAATGTTAGCGAACCGGAGCAAGCTGACGATGTATCGCACCAGGCTCGATTGACGCTGGAAGGTGTGCTTGAGGCCAAGCATCACCCGGCCGACGTGCATGTCCTGCACGAGCAGTTCAACCGTTTGAATAAGCAACTTGAGCCGCTTAAGGCGAAGCTGACCTCGCAACCAGAACAAAAACAGGCCGATTCGGAGAAGCAAGAGACGCGCAAAGAAGGAGAGGCCAGTGGCGAGGTGATTGGTTAGGTTTTCCTGTTCAACGGAGGATCTGCGGAAAAATCTTGCCCTTTCGGCGGACATTCTTCGCCATAACTGTTAAGCGGAAACTAGTCCTACCAACAATCGGAAGAACCGATGATCGAGTTGCAAGATATCAGCAAATCCTGGGATGGCGGCCGCAGCTTCGCCGTTAAAAACGTTTCGCTGCAAGTTCCGACTGGCAAGGTGCTGGCATTGCTCGGTGGTAGTGGCAGCGGAAAAAGTACCACCGTGAAGATGATCAACCGCCTGATCGAACCGACCTCGGGCAGGATCTGGGTCAACGGCGAGGACATCACGCAGCAGGATCCCGTCCAGCTGCGGCGCCGAATCGGTTACGTTTTTCAAAGTATCGGCCTTTTGCCGCACATGTCGGTGGCTGACAATGTCACGCTCTTGCTAAAGCTCGAAGGGGTGCCCGCTGCCGAGCGGAACGCGATCGCCAATCGCCTGCTCGATATGGTTGATCTGCCGTCGGCTACCTATGCCAATCGCCGTCCGAGCGAACTCTCAGGTGGTCAACGACAACGGGTCGGATTCGCTCGGGCACTAGCCGCCGAGCCGAAAGTCATGTTGCTGGACGAACCGTTTGGAGCGCTCGATCCAGTAACTCGAGATACGCTGCAAATCGAATTTCAGAAGATCCAACGCTCGCTCGGATTAACAGCCGTGATCGTCACACACGACATGGCCGAGGCACTACTGTTAGCTGATGTAATTGCCGTAATGAACGAAGGAGAAGTGTTGCGAATTGGCTCTCCGCGCGAACTGCTACAAAACCCTGGCGACGACTATGTCGCTAGGCTCCTAGAAACGCCCCGCCGTCACGGTGAATTGGTCCGAGAACTGAGTGCCTAGCTGGTTTGTTCCTCCAGTCACCCTGGTCTTCCCGCCTCGCTTCCACGCTCTAATGCTTCTGTTCCCTAACCTCCTGCTTAGTCGGAAGGACGGGAAAAGAAATAGGTGTCTGTTATGTTTGCTGCCGATTTTTGGGCTCGTGTGCCGCATCAACTTAGCTTCCTCCCAGATCGCTTGTGGGGACATGTGTTCCTAGCTTTCTCCTCAATTCTGGCAGGCGTACTCATCAGCATTCCGCTAGGGATCTACTGCTCGCGGCGACCGAAGTTCGAGAAAGTGGCCGTAACAATTGCGAACATCATCCAGACGATTCCCGGTATGGCTTTACTGGCTATCATGGTCTTCGCACTCGACCGGACTGGCATGGTTCCAGCATGGATTGCCTTGGTCTTATATAGCATTCTGCCGATCTTGCGAAACACAATTGCCGGGATGAAAACGGTTGACCCTGGCTGTTTGGAAGCGGCGGACGGGATTGGGTTGAACAAGTGGCAACGCCTGCGGATCGTCGAACTTCCCTTGGCTGCTCCAACCATCATCGCCGGCGTCCGAACTGCCTCGGCCTGGGTCGTGGGTGCTGCGACACTGGCGTATCCAGTCGGGGCAACCAGCTTAGGTGACTACATTTTTGCCGGTCTGCAAACCAGTAATCCGGTTGCGCTAATGGTCGGTTGTGTTTTCTCGGCTGGCTTAGCGCTGCTCCTTGATGGCATCTTGGGAGGGCTTGAGATTGCGTCGCAGAAACGAAGCTTAACCTGGGCGTTAGGTTCGGTTGGTTGCCTGGTCTTGGTGGCGATCAGTCCTTTGATGTTGAAAGTGTTTCAGCAGGACAAATTGCTGACGACGACCGATCGAGAGATCGCTTCGAATGACTTCGTCCAGGAGCGGCCGTACGTGATCGGAGGTAAGCCATTCACGGAGCAATACATTTTGATCGATTATTTGCAAGGCGTTTTGGCAGAAGAGAATCGTGAGACTGCGGTGAAATCAGGCTTGGGTTCGACCGTCGTATTGGATGCCTTGGAACGCGGCGATATTGATTGCTACGTCGACTACACGGGGACGTTGTGGGCAACGGAAATGCAGCGAACCGATAACGTTTCGACTGCCGAAATGATGATCGATATTGGAACTTATTTGAAAGAGGGTAGTGGTGTCTTGAACCTGGGACCACTCGGTTTCCGCAACGACTATGTTTTCGCGATGCGAAAAGAACAAGCCGACGAACTGGGTATCCAATCGATAGGGGATTTGGTCCCTCATGCCGACAAGCTGACGGCGGCCTGTGAGATTGAGTTCTGGTCACGACCGGAATGGGCCAACGTCCAGTCGAAGTATGGTCTCCAGTTTGGTAATACCAAATCGATGGATGCGAATTTGATGTACGGAGCGTTAACTCGCGGAGACGCCGATGTGATTGTGGCTTACCGCACAGACGGCCGCTTGGCCTCCGGAGAAATCGTGGAACTCGCGGATCCGCAATTCGCGTTGCCGCCTTACGATGCCGTGTTACTGATCTCCCCCCGACTGGCCAAAGACCGAGCGGCCACCGAAAAACTACGAAATCTGGTCAACACGATCTCGACCGAGAAAATGCGTAAAGCCAATGGTACGGTCGACATCGATAAGAAGCCGATCCCGGAAGCGGTTAAAGTTCTGAACAGTCAAGCCTCGTAGGCTGGTATCGGTCGCGGGGATCTCAGGGCACAATAAGCTCTTTGGAAGAAGGATTCGCCACACAGTATTCCAACAGCGCAAGGCGGCTTGGTGGCAAATCCTTCTTCTCTCTCTCAACTCTCCATCGAGAAGAGCCGCTTTGCCGTACTCTGACGCCGTCGATTGCTACGACTATCCCCAGTATTGGGACCTTTCATTCCGGGATGAAACGCCTATGGAATGTGACTTCTTCGAGTCGGCGTTCAAGCAGTTTGGGGAAGGACAATTTCGCCGTGTATTGGACATCGGTTGTGGTGGCGGTCGAAATGTGGTCGAGATGGCGGCTCGTGGTTACGACGTGCTCGGGCTTGATAACAACGAGAAGTCGCTTAAGTATCTTGAGAAGCGTCTTAAGCGTCGCGACTTGGGGGCTGAGATTCTGACCGCTGACATGGCGAATTTCACGCTCGACAAACCGATCGATGCGGCCCTTTGCACATTTAATACATTCCGGCACCTAGTAAGTGAGAACGACGCACTCAGTCATTTGCGAAGCGTGGCAAAGGCGCTTCGCCCAGGCGGACTTTACATTCTCGGTTTTCATATCATTCCCCTCGATGCCGATCCCGAGTGCCATGAACGTTGGACCGCGCAACATGGCAAGACGAAGGTCACCACCACGTTGAAAGTCGTTCGCTTCAGTCGTGCCGAACGTCGCGAGATCTTGCGGTTCAACCTGCATATCCGAAAGGGTGATGAGGTGCTGCGACTTAAGACCGAGTACCCATATCGTTTGTATACGGGAGACGAGTTCCGCAAGCTGCTTCGAAAGGTGCCAGAGCTTGAGATCCGCGAAGTCTACGACTTCTGGTATGAGATCGATCACCCGGTTCCATTTGATCACGAGTTAAGCGACGCGGTCTTCGTGCTGCAGAAGAAAGTGGATGCGTAACGCTCTGGTGTAAGATTCTTGTTCGCATCAAAGCGGATAACGGTAAGTACATAGAAAAAGCCGCCGTAATGTATCACGGCGGCTTTTCATATTTCGTTGGCCTTTACACCAAATTATTTGTCGTCTTTTTGCAGGTGAGCCAGGGCCAGCAATGTGTAGCCGGTCACCAGGTTGGGATCACCTTCCATCCAGCGTTCCGCATCGTTCACCCAGCTGCCGTTTTCTTTCTGGACGCTGATCAGTTGATCGGTGAACTCCGTTCGCCAGTCGTGCTTGGTGCCGTCTGCAGTGACGAAGGTGTCTTCGCCGTACGCATCCAGAGCTTTGGCAACCGTCTGGTAATAGTAGTAAAGGCCCGTCTCGCCCATGCCTGGGTTTTGCTTGGTGTCGTAGTTCTTGGCCAGCCAGGCGATTGCCGCTTTGACGCGTTCGTCATCTTTATCGACGCCAGCGTAGATCATGCTCTTCAGGCCAGCGTAGGTCATCGAACCGTAGCTTCTTAGACCGCCGTTTTCGGTCGGACCAGCTTGGCTGTTACCACCAGCTGCGATCGTGTAGTAGAAGCCACCATCCGGGTTCTTCGGAGCGAACTCGAATTGGTTGTGTGGCGACTCTAAGTTTTGGCAACGGCTGACGAAAATCAGCGCCTTTTGCATGGCTGGATCGTCGGCGCTGGTGCCGCTGGCCTTCAATGCTTCCATCAGGAAGGTGGTATTCGACATATCAGGGCGCGAGTGACCACCGTAGCCAGCACCACCGTAGAATGGATCGTCCTCGCTCTTGTCTTCCTTTTCGTCCCACTGCAGACCTTTGAGAAATGCATTGGCGTTTGCAATCAGTTCGTCGTACTGACCATCTTTGTTGGCAGCGCTGAAGGCCAAAAGGGAGAGGCACGTTTCATAGTTGCGGTGTCGGGTACCTTCAACATATATCCCACCATCTGGCTTCACATGCTTTTCCATCGCATCCAAAGCCTTCTTCACGGCGGGATCCAAGGTGGTGCGGCCATGTTCCAATAGACCCAACGTACAGATCGCAGTGACGCCGATGCCGGTGTTGCTACTGAACGTACCGTCGGCGGCTTGTCCTTGGTTGGTCAGAAAGTTAACAGCCTTCTGGACTGATTTTTCGTAGGCGGAGTTATCGGCAGCTTGCAGAGCAGCCGGAGCGAGTAAAAGCGAAGCAACCAGCATCGCGGTGCATAGGGAGCGGAAAGGGCTTACGAGCAACTGAGACATGAACGAATCCTCATTCTCTAAGGGGGACCAAAATCAACGCGGATGACACAGCCAGTGGTCATCGGGCGGATTGCTAGGTGCTCGTGGCTACTGGGATGCAGAAGCGGATCGACCGCGCGGAGGTCAATAGATACAACCCCGATCCCAATTTGGCACCGTTGCGAAGCCCAGGGCGAATCATAATATTCACCATGAAACCAAGCACTGGACCCAATATTGTAGAGCGCCGAATCGAATTGGGCCAACCGGCACGACCGAGATTCAGGGCGTCCGGTGCCTGGTGAAAGCATCCTCAATAGAGGGGGTTGAGCGCTAAACCTCTAAGACAAGGGGATTTAGCGAGATGCCAACACTTTCCACTGTTAACTGCGAATCGCCAAGATGTCCCCTTCGGCCATGATCAGCAGTTCTTCACCTTCGACCTTGATTTCGGTACCAGCCCAGCCGCTGAAGAAGACTTGATCCCCTTCTTTCACCGAAAGGGGGGATTTGGTGCCATCCTTCAAGACGTGACCATCGCCGACGCTGAGAACGCGGCCCTGTTTCATCTTCTCTTGAGCACTGCCAGGCAAGACGATGCCGCCGGCTGTGGTTTCTTCCGATTCCATCCGCCGGACGACCACATTAGCTCCCAGGGGAACAACTTTCATACTTGCTTCAGCTCCAGAGACAGAAAATCAAGGGACATTCGGAATAACAAGGTTTCCGGAAGAATGATTCTGACATCCCGGTGCCTAGCTTTCAAGAACTGACGAATCACAGAATGTAGATGGTTGGCCCATTACGGGGGGTGATTGTTCGGTTTAGGGGGTTCCGGCAGAAGAAAGTGCTAGCAAATGAAAGACTTTCGACCGCTTTATGGGATCCTGCCATCGAGTTATCGATTCATCGCAACCGTGACCGCAATGCTAAGCCAAATGCCGACTGCAGCAATTCCGATGAGGATCGGAGCCACGATCTTTACCATCATTGGCAGCGATGTTTGAAACAGCGAAATACTGATTCCGTAGGCCATTCCTCCTAATCCGCCCCCGATTGCGCCACCAAAGGCGACCAAAATCAACGGCCAACCGCACAAGAAGTGGGCCCAAATCGGGACGGGGACTTTATTCGCTGGTCCCATTGAGAATGTTCCTTGCTGAAGGGAGAGAGCCAAATGTTCCTCATGTTGCCGTATCATGGTCCGTGAAGACATCGTTGCCAAGACAAAAATTGGGGTTTCGTGTTTTTGTCCTCACGATTTGGCAGTTAGATCGGCTCTTGGATCCCTGATTCTGGCAAATAACACTCCAGCGGGCAGCCTTGGCACTTAGGTGTCTTGCGACAGAACTCGTTGCCGGTACGAACGATGAGGGCATGGAATTCGTTGTAGTGCTCGACCTCAGCGGGAACTTCGTTGACAAAATGTTCCTGAATCTGATGGTAGTCTGCCTCCCATTCGATCCAGCCATGCCGTTTTAGAATCCGGGCCGTATAGGCGTCGACCACGAAAGTCTTTAGGTTTCCGGCGTATAGCAGGATTGAGTCGGCGGTCTCTGGGCCAATGCCGTTGATTGCCAACAGTTCTTCGCGCAGTGTGGAAACATCGTGGCTGAACATCCACTCAAGGTCACCGTCGTACTTCGACATAACATGACTGACCAGGTTATGCAGCCGCTTCGCCTTGAGGCGGTAATAACCCGAAGGGCGAATGATCTCGGCGAGCTCTTCGACCCGCGTCGTATCCAGGCGGCCAAGATGAACCAAGTCGGCATCTTTAAGATTGGCGATTGCCTTCTCGACATTCTTCCACGAGGTATTCTGCGTCAGGACTGCCCCGATCATGATCTCCAGTGGCGATTCTCCTGGCCACCAATCTTGCGGGCCGTAATGCTCGAGCATTTTCTCGAAGACGGTGTTCAGCGAAACGTTCGAGTCAGTCAACGGTGAAGTCCTAGGCAGCATGAATGAGGAGATGAGTGTCCGGTCGTAACAGTTGTTCCAGTCAGGGGCTTAGGAATCAAGTCCCAGCCGGGCAAGTTCCGACTCGTATTAAATGACCTAAGCTCTCTCTCTGAACGCATCAAGATCGTCAGTAAAGCAATTCTCCATGCCGGCAACGGAAGTGGAACTCGAACAACTCCCGATGAACTATTGGCAGGCCACTTCACGCCCGCTGACTAGTTTGATCTTTGTGCTGCCAATGTTGGCAATTTACGAAACGGGCATCTTGCTGCTGGGGCCCGAAGCGATTCGCAATGGAGTCGACGTCTGGCTACGGCAGTTTCTGGGCCTGATGGGACTTGGTCAATACTTTCTGTTGCCGGTCCTGACGATCGCCATTCTTTTGGCGTGGCATCACTTGAAAGAATACCCCTGGCAGTTCAAGCCGACCAATCTTCCGTTGATGGCGGCGGAGTCGATGGTGCTCGGTTTGTTTCTCTTGTGTCTGGCCCACTTCCAAGCGTCGGTGATGAAGATGGAAGTAGTCGCTGCCGCCACCTCAGGCCAAGTCGACATGACCACCAAGCATGTGGTCGCCTATTTTGGAGCAGGTATCTACGAGGAACTGCTGTTCCGCTTGATGTTGATCCCAGTGCTGATTCTATTCATTCAGGGGTTTGCATTCCCAAAGGTGGTCGCCACGTTCGCAGCGATGATGATCAGCAGCTTGATCTTTGCGGCGGCCCACTACAACTTCTTCGTTTCTGGCGGCGACTCGATCGATGCCTATTCGTTTCTCTTTCGCCTCTCTGCCGGGCTGATCTTCGCCTCGATCTTCGCCCTCCGCGGCTTCGGCATCGCCGCCGGCTCGCACGCGATGTACGACGTGCTAGTCGCTTTCTCTTAACGAAAACCCTCGCCGGCAATTGACGTGCATTTCCTCCAAACGCTCGATATAACAGGTCGGAAGGAAGAGGAATGCTATGTCGGAATCAGAAGAACCTGCTAAACGGACCGGTCGTTGGCCGCTAAGTGTTGGGACATTCTTGGCGTCGTTTTTGTTGCTGGCGTTGCTGCTGGGATGGTGGGCAGACCATCAGCGTCTCGCGAATGAATTGGTGGATGCCAAGCTCGATCGAGAGGTGAAATCGCGGCAGATCCAGCGGCTGCGGGAGGATCGTTTCGATGCTAGATTCCAAGCCTTCAGCAGTTTCTCTTGGGAAACATTTGAGTCGAAGTGGACACCTGATACGTACGTCGTAGCGGTTGAGGAAAATCGAGATCGTGATGCATTACCCGCTTTGAGCAACGCCTTGTTTCTATCCGAGGAGGCTAGCCTCGATGCCGTGGTTGAACGTTTGATCCCGAAGGTTCTTTCGCCTTCGCCTCAGGTAAGGTTCAATGCACTCGCAACGCTTGTAGCCCAGTATAGACCCCGTTCAAGTCGGATGGAAAAACATACGCAGAATCTTACCGACGTCATCTTGGTTCAGTTGCGCGAGTCAAAGGACAATGTTGAGGAAGTCAAAACGGTACTTGACGCTTTGAAATCGATCGGTGCGAATCCGTCTCAAGCTGCCATCGATGAAGTTGCGAAAATCATGAACGACGGCCACCACCCGTTGGCGGTGCTGGCGACCTTGACGGCGGGCAAGATGGATGTTTCGCTGAAAGTGGGGCCACGTTTAATCGCCTTGATTGATCAAAAACACGAAGATTGGGCATTGGCCGCGAAGCATCTACACGAGCATTTTCCCAAGGCCGAGGCGTACGAATACCTGAAGTCGAAGTATCGCGAGCCGAAGTTCGGGCCGAACCAACTGACCTTGATCGAGGCAATGAATGAAATCGAGTGGTAGCCACGAGCCTGGTCACACGTCACGTCGGTTCCGGTTCTGGCAATTGCGGTTGAGTACGTTGCTGGCGATCGTGCTGCTGTCGGCCGTGGGAATGGGATGGTGGTCGGATCACGTCCGAATGGCTGAGGAACTCGCGGATGTCAAGCTCGACGCGGAAATGAGGTTTCGTCAGGTCAAAGACCTTTCCGGCAATTCTTCAGCAACGAGTTATTCTGTATCACGCAGCAGCGTCAGCTTTTCTGGTGCAGACTTCGAATCGAAATGGACACCAACATCCTTCGTCAAAGCCGTTTGCGAGCATGGCGACCATTACAATCTTTGGGGGATGGAAGAGGAGCTATCCCGTGCAGACGACTCCGATTTTGACGCAGTATTTAAACAGTTGGTCTCGCTCTTGCCATCTGCTATTCCGCCGTTGCGGAGTGAAATTCTTAATATCTTGGGAGTTCAATATCAGTTGAATTCGCAGCGGATGCAATTGTACGATTCAGACTTCACCAAGGTGCTCCTAAAGCTTCTCGATAATTCGCAATTCGATTTTGATCGAGGACAGGATGCCTTGTGTTCTTTGAGGCTAATCGGTGCCACGGAATCGAGTGATGCAATCGAAAAAGTTAAAGGCATCATGGAAAACGACGACCACCCATTGGCCGTTGAAGCGACAATAACGGCGGTGCGTTTGGACCCAACGATCGAGATTGGTCCCCGCCTCAAACAGCTTGTCGAGATCAGGCACCCGCAGTGGAGCACAGCCGCCGAGAGCTTGCATCACCATCTGCCGGATGAGGAAGTGTACGAATTTCTGAAAAGTGAATATGCCCAGGCCAAGACCGAGAACGACAAGCAAACGCTTGCTGGGGCGTTGAATAAGTTGGATCTGTGAAGGTCATCGCAGCTAGGCGGATCGATCATGTTTCAAAAAGGGGAACTGTCCTAAGCATGTCTTCTGACAATAAGACTTTCGTTCGTGTTGTAGCTTGGCTGCCGTGGATAGGTTTGCTGCTTGCCCTCGGTTTGTTGATCGCAGTGGCGCTGCGTTGGAGTTCGGAACAAGCTCGTTTTGAACGTGAGTTGGCCGAGGCCGAACTGGAGATCGATATCCAGTCGCGTCAGATCAAATACTTTAAGCAGCTTCCTCTCCGGATTTCTGGTGACGTCGGAAAGCCTGAGATGACGGCTACCCAGTTCAAGCGTACTTGGACAACCGAAACATTTCTCGAGGCGGCTCGTGAGTTTGAGAATAAGAAGGTCGTACAACAGTTGGGGCGGCAATTAAGCTGCGCGGATGATGATGAGTTTCATCCGATCATGAAAGAGCTCATCCCGCTGATGGCAGACGAGCAGATGCAGGTCCGCAGGAATGCGATGCTGATTGCCGATAAACAATTTACGGCATTCACGATGGAGCGAGCAAAGAGCTACCGAGAGCCACTTTCTGAAAACTTGCTGGCCGTCCTAAAGCGAGATGCCGCTAATCAAGAACAAGTATCACTCGCATTGGAACTGCTCCGAGATCTTGGTGCCAATACGTACCCAGGGGCCGTCGAGGTCGTAACGGCAATCATGGAGCAGGACGATCATCTCTTGGCGTTGGATGCAGCACTCGTTGCCAAGACGATGGACGATTCCATGGACATCGGACCGCGCCTAGTCGATCTCATTGAGGAACGACATCACGACTGGGTGTCCGCTGCGATGCATCTACAGCATCACGTGCCCCCGAAGCAGGCTTACGCGTTCTTACGGTCGCAGTTTGTTGCGTCCAACAACGATTCAGACCGCGACGAGATTGCTCGGGTAATGTCCTTCATCAGTCTCGAAGAGTAGCGATCGTTGAAGGATATCTTGGTTACACAAGAATCGCCTGACCGCAGCCGACATCGAACGGACCCCCTCCAGTTCGGCGTGGCTGCGGTCAGGTTTTCTACGTAGCTGCGCCTTCCTGGGAACGCAGCTACCTAATCGATCGAACGGCAATTGTTGGAACCTGACCGTTCGATCGTTCTTCCTCCTCACTGATGTATCGCTCGCGGCCGCGAGAGTGACGACCCGTTTCCCCTGCGAGTCAAAGAGGTTATCAGTGAAATTCCCGACTGGTTGCACAGTTTCCGCCGAAACCAGTGGGAAATGATGCGGTAGAGGGGTATAACATGCCTCGGGAGTAAGCTTTATGTCTGAAGCGGAACAAAAAAAGACAAGCCTCAAGCGAGCATTCATCGCGATCGGTTTCTCGGTCGTCACGCTGTTATTCACGCAGTTTCTCTTTGTGCAGTCGCGAATCGCGGTCTTGGAGAACGAGTTACATTCGTTGGATCTAAAAGTCGAAATAGCCCGAAAGAAAGCGAAAAGGGACGCGGAGACTGCTGAATTTGCAATGGAGACATTGCAGTTTTACAACGCCAAGCTGGACGCCGAGAATGTCGTTGAAACGGTGGTTGTTAAGCTGCAACCAGAAAATGTTTTCCCATTCACATACCGCGAACTCAATTTGCAACTGGCTCAGGCCTCAGATGCGGACCTACAAGCGATCGTTGACAAATTGACCAAGCGAAGGTCAGGCTCGTCGATGAAGGAACGAATGGCTAGATCCTCCGTTTGTCGTTTCTTCGGTCGATTTGCGGAGTTGTATCCGAAACGTACTGAGGCGATCGCTCCTAAAGTCATTTCATGGCTCGTTGGCCAGGTCGATTCGGATATCTCCTACGAGGTTGGCAAGGTACTGCCTGCTTACGGTTTGACAGTCAAGGAAGCGAAGGCCATGGCTAAGCAAAAAAATGCGGTGGATGCTCGAAATCGGGCAACCTACTTGGGGCCAGTATTGACAGTAATGTTGTCGCCGCCAGTAGATACTCGGCCGATCGCTTTTTGGCTCGATCTTCATGCCCAAGAAATTGCGGACGATTTCGGGAGGAGCTATCGATGGACGACACGTTAGAACACGATTTGCACCACCGATACTTCGAGCGGTCTGGAGTCTTTTTGGCATGGGGACTGGCCATTGGGATTATCCTCGTAGGTCTTACTCTGCAAATCGGTTTTGATTCGCAATTTCCCAATCAACGCGTCAAGGAGTTGGAAACTCAGATTGCCGAAGCGAGTCAGCGGCTTGAGCAGCTTAAGTCCTTGCCCCGAGGGAAAGATACGTTAACAACCGAGGAACAGCATGAGTTACAGGCCATGCAGCAGCTTGTCCTGCAAAAGGTACAGGATGGTGTGCCAGTTCCCCTGGGGCCTCTATTCGTAGAGGTGGCGGAACTAAGTTTGATCGAAGAGCTTGAGCGAGCTTATTTGCCACTCTTGGATAGTCCCAATCCATACCATCGATTGGCTGCGGCCGGAGCGCTTGTTGATTTGGCCAGAGATCGTCCTGAACAGTTGCTGGCAATTCTGCCCAAGGTAACTGAAAACTGTGTTTACGCCGTTGGCTACAATCTCACAGACATTCATCACACGGCATTTAGTGCTCTCGATATCAAGGTTGACTTTCGGCAAGAAGCGATCACTGAGACTCGAAAGTACTTGAAAAGCGACGATCCGGCGATCCGAGTTGGCGCCGCGGAGTTGTTGATGTACGTCACGACTATAGACCTTCGCCTTCGAAGTGAATTCCAAACTCAGTTATTTGAATCGCTAATTCCTGTTATCGAATCAAAAGGAGATTCCTATCTCGTTTATAGCTCTGTTTATATGTTGAAATCCATGGGGCCTGAGGCGGCTCGGCTGATTCCCGTGCTCCGGCAAAGGATAAAACGAACGCCAAGTTGGGAGCAGCCCACCTACGCAGAATACTTGCTGGAAATCGACTCGAGAGATAAGCAAGCAATCCAGCTCTTGATTGACGCGATCTTGAGTGATCACATTAACGCTAGGCAGGCTGTGCGCATCCTGGTCGACCATGTTGCCGAAGCAGACCTACGACAGGCAATTGATCAAACGGTACAGAGGCGACGTTTGAGTGAGGGAAAGCGAGCCAAGTTACTGAGTATCCTGGACGAGATCGAAAGGAATTCAGCTGCACCCGATTGAGAGGCCGTAATGTTTTCGATTCCAGTGCAGCTTGGCACTTCTTTGGTCGCGAGCTGCGAAATGGATAGGACCAGGAATACTTGGAGTTCGTGGTCCTCTGCCCAGACGTCGAAATAACGTCGTGGACAATCGCGATGATCGGGCCAAAGTATATGCCCGGAGGGATAAGGCGAAGCAGATTTCGGCGAACCATCGAACTAAATAGGTAGTGAGATGATGGGTTCTGAACGAGCAAAAGCGAAGTGGCGACTGCAATATCCCTTGTGGGTTGTCTTGTTTGCGGTCCCCGCCGTCATTGCTTGTGTGATTGGCTATTGGTCCGCTCGTTCGCGGATGTATACAGAGCGTGAGCAGCTACTCGCGCAGGCGTTACAACTTCATAATGAAGCCCGCATTTATGAGCAGCAAGCCACTCAGATTCGTCTCGCCCACGAATGGAACGAAACGAGATACCAACATTGGCAGTCACCGGAATCAGTTGTGAGATTCATTCGTTCTTCTTCAAAGCTTGCTGATTTTTCGAATGATGTTCCTCGTAAGTCGTTTGACCTGTCAGATTTGATTTTCTTCTTTGCTCAGGCGAGTGATCAGGACCTGCGTACGCTCATGGACAAGCTTGAGGCGATGGACGTGGAACATTGGCCTCAAACGAGAGCTCGTCGATTGGAAGTCTTAGGAATGATGCCTGAGCAGATACCGAATCGCTTGAGTCTGGTCGAGCAATCAGCGAGAAGGCTAATTGAACAAGATCGCAGCCATCTCTATCCAGCCGTTGCGTCCCAAGCATTGATCGCCTGGGAGGCATTCGAGAAGGCCGCGCCGGAGACAACAGCCCGATCGCAATCGGAAAATGTCTACCAGGAGTTGGGACGATGAAGCCAAATACGCGACCTTCGAAGTCGAATTCGGGCATCAATCGTTCGATTCGCATTTGGACCTGGTGGCTTGTCTTAGGCTTATCGCTTCCCGCCGTGTATTACACAGCACGGTATGTGTATCGCGATCTATCAGCGATTGCCCAAGAGAATGAAAGTCTCCGTGTTGCGCAACGGTGGTCCGAAAGCGTCATTGCCGGGCACGAAAAGGTGATCACCGATTACGAAACTTGTTTGCTTCGGCGAATGGAAGACGAACTACCCCTGGAGTTATCGTGCCCTTTAGAACGCCTTTCAACACGTGATCGACTGATTGAAGGTCTTCTGGCGCCCGTTGAGAATAAGAGCAAACCGTGGCAGGTCAAACGATTCGAGAATCTCCATACGCTTATTCAAACCCCTGAACAAAAGATACGCTGGGCTCCTAGGGTTGTTGAAATGATCGACGATGGCCTCGTGGGCGAGCCTCATTCATGTTGGGCGACTTTTCAACTATTGGCGTCTTTCGGCTCTGCTGCTAAGTCGGCTATTCCCAAACTCGAACGGAAGATCGACTACGAGTATCCACAAGGTGTTATCGATGTTGGTAGTACCATATTGGCAATCGATCCGAACTTCGACATGATGCCCCATTTGGTCAAGACAATTGAAACGCACCCCGATAATGGTCCCAAAATCACGATGTTCCTGAAACGTGTCATTCCTCGAGAGCACGCCATTAGAATGCTCCGTCAGGCGATCGATAAAGCAACGGATCCGGCTCAACGGAATCAGCTCAACGATGTGTTGTTAAGCATTCTGTAGATTACTATGCCCACGATAGACGACAGCACAAAAGAGTTTCGTTTCCAGTTCCCTCTCTGGATGTTGATGTTCGTTCTACCAACGATCGCCGGGCTTTCGTTCGCAATCTACGCCAAGCATCAGCGTCAACAGGAAGCTCAGGAGGAACTCATGGCGATCCAGGCCGGCTTGGTCGAAGAACAGCACGCGATTGCGATGCAACTGGCTAATTTGACGCAAGTCCCCGATTCCATGCAGCAAAATCTGCAAAACTTCAAAAGCCCAGAGCAGGTTATTGCTAGACTTCAGAATCCGCTTGTCCCGCAGATGAACCCGAATGGGGGAGGCGGCGGATATCATGAAATCGAAGATGCTTCCGATTTCATGTTCTTCTTTGTGCAGGCCAACGACGACGACGTGCGAAAACTCTTCGCGCGAATGCAAGAGTTGTACCCTCACACAACCCGCATCACGCAGTTTCAAATCTTGAACCTACTCGCCAGATTGCCAGAGTTCGCGCCGGATCGCCTCGATGCGATCGCCGGTGAAGTCAAAGCGTTTGTTGAGCCAATTCGCGAGAGTAAGAATCAGACGTTAGCAAAGCAAGCTGAAGCGGTTTGGAAAACGTTTGACTTCGATTCCACAAGCGGGGCCCAGCCATGAGTCAATTGAAACCGAGCCGTGTCTCGAAGTGGTTGTGGGAGGGTTCGATCCTGGTGATCGTGATACTCGCAGGCGTTCTTTTTTGGCAGTATCAATCGGCTGATAAGGCGAATCGTGCCCTGTATCAGCAAAATCAACAGGTCGAACGGGCGATTGCTGAGGAGAAGGCAAAGCTTGCTTCCCTACGCAATCAGGTCACGGCGGATCTTCGCGCCGGCATTCCATTAGCGTCGGTTCATCGTCCTAGTAACTGGTCAGTCGATTCTGCCTCTCATCGTGAGATTATCTCGGCTTTGATCCAACAGTTGAAAGACGACCGCCAGCAAGTAAAAGCCCATGCGTTGGTGGCCCTACAACGACATGCCTTTAATGGAGGAGGGAAAGCACCGTTTGAACCAACGATTGTCGAGTCGGTAACGCTGTGTCTCTACAATCCGCGTCTCAAGTACTTTGCTCGAAGCGTGTTACGACAGCTTGGGACGGCCGCGAAACCTGCCGCTTCGGATATCTTGGCGACCTGTTCTGGAGAAGCCTGGTACACGGTGCGACAAGCGGTGATGGAAGCTCGGCACGCGGATCCTAATTGCGATGTAAATCCGCTGTTAGCTCGCTACATTGCCGAGGATCGTTATGGCAAAGAGACGTTCAAGAATCTCGTCGAGAACTTTCAGCCGTTCGAAGTCGTAGAAGCGTATCGTAGTGCTAAAGAAATCGCCGAGACTCGCGAGAAACAAGAGCACGTTTACCAAGTTTTAGATTACCTAACCACTCAAGCGTCGCGAGCCGGATCGTGGTCCGAGGTCGACTTACAGCGTTACCTAAAAATGAAGGAAGAAGCGAAGGGCACCAAGTGAACGAGACCAGTGAGCCGCAGCCGAACCTTTTACGCGGACAATTTCCGTTGTGGGTGCTGTTGTTCGTAGTGCCGACGGTTATTGCAATCAGTTGCGCGTTGTATCTGACATTTGATGCTCAGGCGAAAGAGCATGCCCGCCTTTTGGAAGAAGCGGCAGTCGCAAAGCAAGCGCTAGCCGCGGCGGAGAACCGACGAGACCGCCTCAATCGTCTCAACGCCTCGCTCGATATAAAGCAAGCCCAGTGGCGCTCGCCTGAAAGTATTGTGCTGATGGTGAAGGCTCGACTTCCAAGGATGCCAGGAGCACCCCCGGACTACTGGGAGCCTCTTTACCTCGTACATCCATCGATGCATTTCTATATACAAGCAACGGACGATGATCTTAAGCAGCTTGTAGCGCGTTTGATCGAAGTCTATCCAGATCTCCAACCGGAAGCGAAGTTCCGGGCCTTGGACTGTCTCGCGAAGCTTCCAAATTACTTCTTACCGCATCGAGTTGAACTTGTTCGTCCGGAGATCCAAGAATTCGCCGAACGGTTGGGCGATTCTCTCGATGCAAGATTACGGAACAAGGCAACTCAGCTATCGGCTCAGTATTCTCGGGCTGAAATGTAGTACGGGGAAAACTGATGTCGCCCTATACGAAGCGCATTCTGATGTTAATTCCGTTGGCTCTGCTTGCGGTGAGTGCCGGTTGGATTGTCTATGCAAAATACGAAGAACAACTTGTCCTTAATCGCAGCCTCAAGAAGCGGATCGCGAACACCCAGTCCCAGATCGAACAAGTCAACCAAGATGCCAAGCATTTTGAGGATGATGTTATCGCCAAAATGAAACGCAATGTGCCCGTTCATCCGGTTGGAAACTCACCCCTCAACGAGTCGACATTGAAAGAACGTGGCGTCCCGATATTACTGGAGCAGTTGCTCGACGAAAGGCAAGCAATTGCTCTTTACGCAGAACACGACCTTTTCCGGCTAAACTTCACGCAAGAGGAAACAACGCAGGTTGTCACGAAGTTAATAGACAAACTGAATGATCCCCAGCATGTCCATCACGTGACCAACGTCTTCTGGCGATTGAAAGTTGATCCGAAAGAAGTCGTTCCTAAACTGGTGGCCGCGATTGATCGAGATACGTTCGAGAATCTCCCCATCATGTCCGTAAGGATTCGGATGTTTGATCCGGAATACAATCTCCTCCCCCTGTTCATCGAAGCGCTTAAGCAACAAGACGTCGAAGGTGAAGAGTTAATCCGTCGAGGGCTGATGAGTCGGTATTTTCAACGCCACGAGTTAGAGAAAATGCTCAAGAGAGCAATCGCGGAAAGCAGTGACTTCCAAGAGGTCGCACAACTACAGCATTGGGTTGAATATGTCCAGGCAGGCCCGACCCAACAGCCATCAACCGGGCCGGTCACTTCGTACTAAACTCTTGACGATGGCAAGTGCCTGCCCCTAGCGATATGCCAGAGGGGATAGACCGTGGCCATTTTGGGAGGCTCCGGATCTCTTATGCGAGCGCTCGTCTCTAGTGTGCCGTAATAGCCTGCGGTGGTAGGAAACTCAAAGAAGACAAGCTGGTACTTTCATCTATCGGAGCGGTCGAAATGCGCTCGAGCAAATCGTAGGGCATCTCAGGATCGTAGCGATCTTCGAACCGTTCTTGTAGCGAAGCGAGCATGGCAGCGATGGCTGGTATGACAGAGCCTCAAGTCAGGCAAATTGGGAGGAATGCGAAAGAATGGTAGCAAGGTATTGAGGTCAATTCTGCATTGATTCCCATGGTTCACCACAAGCTTTGCTCAACGGCCTTTCCGCATGTAAAAAATCACTTCGTAAATTGGCAATTGCCAAGAACTTAGCACTTCTCAGAAACGGCCTTCCCCCGGTAGTTTACGGCCACTGGATTTGGTACATTACAGCGTGCAAAAAATGCGGCCTTTCACGCCTGGGAAAACGTGGTTTTTCACGGCGTTTTTGCCCCTTTTCGGCACCCTTGAACCGCTCAGAAAGAAGATAGCTCCAGGCTGGCTTGGCCTGCAGCTGACGAACACCTCCGAAAGGACGCTCACTTGGCAACGGACGGGAACAACGGAAACGGTAATGGAGCTGATGGTGGATCGCCGGAAGATCCGACTCGGCTGTTCACAATGTCGATTGAGGATGAGCTGAAGGAGAGCTACCTCACCTACGCGATGAGCGTGATCGTCAGCCGGGCTCTTCCGGACGTTCGCGACGGGCTGAAGCCTTCTCAGCGGCGAATTCTGGTCGCGATGAACGACCTGAACCTGACGCCGGGCGCCTCCCGAGTTAAGTGCGCGAAGATTAGTGGTGATACATCGGGTAACTACCACCCTCACGGTGAAAGTGTGATCTACCCGACACTCGTTCGTATGGCCCAGGAATGGAACATGCGGTACGTACTGGTCGACAAGCAGGGGAACTTCGGTTCAATCGCCGGTTTGCCTCCGGCCGCTATGCGATATACGGAAGCTCGTATGTCCAGCTTTGCTCAGCTGTTGCTGGAGGATTTGAAGCTGGACACAGTCGACTTTGTGCCGACCTACGACGAACAACGCACGGAACCAACCGTGTTGCCCAGTAAGTTCCCGAACTTGCTAGTCAATGGTGCCAACGGTATCGCCGTTGGTATGGCAACCTCCATTCCGCCAAATAACCTGCGTGAAGTTTGCCGAGCTGTGATTCAGTTGATCGACGATCCTGACACATCGCTCGATGAAATGCTGAACATCATCCAAGGTCCTGACTTCCCGACTGGCGGTATCATCTGCGGTCGGGCGGGGATTCGCCAGGGATATCGCACTGGCCGCAGCACGATTGTTGTTCGATCGCACACGACAATCGAGGAAGGGAAAAGTGGCGCCAAGATCATCATTCACGACATCCCCTATCAGCAGACACGGGATCGCGTGGAAGAGAAGATCGCGGCCCTCGTGAATGAAGGTCGTATTCAAGGTATTCGTGGCGTCAGCAACCTTTCCGACCTGCAAGAGCCGGTTCGGATTGTGATTGAGCTGAAGCGAGACGCTGATCCCGACGTGGTGTTGAATCAGCTGTACCAGTTCTCGCCGATTCAAGATACTATCTCGATTATTCTTTTGGCCCTGGTCGACGGAAAGCCGCGGACGATGTCGATCAAGGAATTGATCGAAGAGTTCATCCGTCACCGCGTCACGGTCATTCGCCGCCGGACGCAGTTTCTTTTAGCGCGTGCCCGTCAGCGGAAGCATACCGTTGAAGGTTTACTGCTTGCGTTGGCCGATATCGACGAAATCATTCGCATCATTCGTGCTTCGAAGACGCAGGCCGAAGCGAAGGTCGGTTTGATGGGCGTTGAGTGTCCTGCTTCGATGATGGCGCGGGCCCTCGGCGAGCAGGGGTTTGCGTTGTTCCAGCAGGAACGGGGCGAAGCCGACGTCTATCACCTCACTTCGGTGCAGGCGGATGCCATTCTGCGAATGACGCTTGGCCAATTGGTCAATCTCGAACAGGAACGCCTGGGTAACGAACACGCCAAGCTGCTCGAAGAGATCACCGAGTACCTTCGCATCTTGTCGGATGAAGCCAATATTCTGGCCATCATTCGCGAACAGATGGAAGAAATCGACCGTCGTTTCGGTGACGATCGCCGCACCGAGATCTCGCACGAAGAGATTGGCAACATCGATCTGGAAGACCTAATCGAAGAAGAAACGATGGTGGTCTCGATCAGCACAAAGGGGTACATCAAACGGACCCCGGCCAGCATCTACAAATCGCAACGTCGCGGTGGCAAGGGCATCAAAGGAGCCAAAAGCGAAGAAGAAGATCCGATTCGCCACTTGTTCGTCGCTTCGACACACGCCTACGTCTTGTTCTTCACGACCAAGGGCAAGGTGCTGTGGCAAAAGGTATACGACCTGCCAAACCTCAGCCGCGAAAGTCGTGGCCGTGCCGTGGTAAACTTGCTGCAGTTGGAAGCAGGCGAGCATATCGCTGACTGCCGGGCTGTGCGTGATTTCGACATGCCAGATCACTATCTGGTGATGGCAACCCGCAAAGGTTTGGTCAAGAAGACGGCGCTAGAAGCTTATAGCCGACCGAAAAAGAACGGCATCATCGCGATCAAGTTGCGCGAGGATGACGAGTTGGTCGACGTCGCGATTACCAAGCCCGGGGACGAGCTGGTTCTTTCCACCGAGCAAGGGATGGCCATTCGCTTCCGTGAAGACGATGCCCGCGCCATGGGACGCAACTCAAGCGGTGTGAAGGGGATCAACCTTTCCGCTGGCGACAACCTGGTCGGCATGGTCGTCGCTGATCCAGATGCTCAGCTGCTCACGGTTTGCGAAAATGGTTACGGCAAACGAACCAACTTCGGTCCCGGTTTGTCGGCTGAGGAAGACGATTCCTCGGCAGCTGAAGGTGCGGACGAGGGTGGCTCGGAAGAGGAAAGCTCATCCAGCGGAAATGCTCGTTATCGTACGCAAAGACGTGGCGGTAAGGGCTTGCGAGACATCAAAACGACCAAGCGGAATGGTAAGGTTGTGGCCGTAGCCCGCGTTGATGATTCGGACGAGATCTTGATGATGACCGCTCGTGGTAAGATTCAGCGAATCGCGGCCAGCGAAATCAGCATGGTCGGTCGTAACACGCAAGGTGTGCGAATCATGTCGATGGACGATAGCGACAGTCTGGCAGCCGTGGTGCGTGTGCCGAAGGAAGACACCGACGACGAAGCGGTGGAAGGTGCAACTCCAGCGCCCGCTGCTCCCGAAGGATCGGCCGCTCCACCTGAGGCGGATGAGCCTAAGGCCGATGCACCAGAGTCTCCCTCCGATGAAGACGACACCGGCGAAGACTCAGGCGAGGAGTAATTGGTGATGCGAGTCGCACTGATCACCGGTATCACCGGGCAAGACGGAGCTTACTTGGCCAAGCTGCTCCTGGACAAAGGGTACCAGGTGCACGGCATGGTCCGCCGCGGCAGTACGCTCCCTTTCGAGCGGATTGCCGATTTGACCGATTTGATCACGCTGCACCAAGGCGACTTGCTCGATCAGATGGCTCTCATTCGCCTGCTGGAAGAAGTGAAGCCGACCGAGGTGTACAACCTGGCCGCGCAGAGCTTCGTCCCTACCAGTTTCGATCAGCCGATCCTGACGGGGGAAGTCACCGCTTTGGGCATCACGCGCATCTTGGAAGCGATCCGAACGGTTGATCCGAACATTCGCTTTTACCAAGCGTCTAGTAGCGAGATGTTTGGTAAGGTTCAGGAAGAACCGCAAACCGAGAAGACACCCTTCTGGCCGCGTAGTCCGTATGGTGTATCCAAGATGTACGGCCATTGGATGACGGTGAACTATCGCGAAAGCTACAATATGTTCGCGTGCAGTGGAATTTTGTTTAATCACGAATCACCGCTACGTGGCATTGAGTTTGTCACGCGAAAGATCTCCTACGCGGTAGCGCGCATTGCCCATGGATTGCAAAAGGAACTGCGATTGGGCAATCTCGATGCCGAACGCGACTGGGGTTTTGCTGGCGACTATGTCGAAGCGATGTGGCTGATGCTGCAAGCCGAAAAGCCGGACGACTATGTTGTTGCCACTGGCAAGAAATATACCGTCCGCGAATTCGCCAAGTTGGCTTTCGATCGTGTGAATATAGACTGGGAAGAGCACGTCGTCGTCGACGAAAGGTTCTATCGCCCTGCCGATGTGAATACGCTCTGCGGCAATCCTGCGAAGGCCAAGAAGGAATTGGGCTGGCAGCCAAAGGTCTCTTTCGAGCAGCTCGTACACATGATGGTGGACGAGGACATGAAGCGGGTTAAACTCGAGTTGAAGATGAAACAGGAGCAGCCGTGAATTCCCTGATCACCGGCATTAACGGATTTGTCGGCCAACACCTTGCTTCGCATTTGAGTGATTGCGGAGACAATGTCTGGGGAACCTGCATCAGCCGTCAGCCAGCGACCGCTGACAAGTTGGCTTGGGATATCTCGCAGCCCGCTACGCCTAGTTTAATCGATGCACTCAAAGAGTTTTCACCCGATGTGATCTATCATCTTGCGGCGATCAGTCATCCCGGCAGCTGTGGAGATGACTTGCCGACCGATACCTGCCAAGCCGTGAATATCCTCGGAACTCGCCATGTTGCAGAGCTGGCGCTCGCCCTTCCTTCCGCGCCAAAGGTTGTGTTCGTGAGCAGCAGTAAGGTGTACGGCTCCCGCACGGCCGAGCACCCACTGGCAGCGGAAAGCGATCCGCCGCAACCCAAAGGGGGCTACGCCCATAGCAAGTGGGCGGCAGAAAATGTCCTCCGCGATCGTATTTGTGAAGGGCTTCAAGTACTTATCGTTCGGGCTTTCAATCACACCGGTCCCGGGCAAAGTCCGATTTACTTGGTTCCGGAATGGTGCCGGAAGGTAGCTTCAGGTGTCTCACCGCAAAAGGTTCGCTCGCTGACGACCTCTCTCGATCTGAGTGATGTCCGCGATGTCGTTCGAATCTATCGATTACTCGTTGAGAAAGACGTTTGGGGTGAGACGTTCAATGTCGGTAGCGGCACTGCTGTGACGACCGCGGACATCTGGAACGTCCTGTGCGAGATTAGTGGTAATGCGATTGAGGCTGTTGCTGAAAAGCCAGAGCCAGCACAGCAGCCGATCGCCGATGTAAACAAGCTGAAAGATGCGATTGGCGAGCTTACGCGCTTGACGCTAAAGCAGACGCTGGCCGACGTTTACCGCAGTGTAACGCCTGCGTAGTCTTTACTGCTTAGCCTGCTGGGCTGCCAAGCCGACGCCACGAAGAACTAAGTGGTCGACGGTTTGAATCTCAAGATTCATCCAAGGGGCCAGGTAGTTTACATCGCCTCCAGAAATGAATATCTGTGGTGGATTATCTGAGCCAAGTTGTTCGGAGACGCGATGAATCGTTTCTCGGACCGCTCCGACTGAGCCCCAAAACAGCCCGCTTTGCATGGCTTCCGTGGTGTTGGTGCCGATCGCTTGCGGGCAATTCTGCAGGTCGACTTCAATCTGCGGTAAGGCATCAGTTTGAGCCGCCAATGCCTTGGCCGACGTTCGCATGCCAGGCAAGATAGCTCCGCCGACAAACTTACCATCAACAGAAACCGCGTCGACCGTAATGGCAGTTCCGGCGTCGACGACAATCGCCGGTCGATCAGTCGCGCGTAAGGAATTCGCGGCCACGGCGGCAGCTAATCGGTCGGCGCCAACTTTGCCTGGCTCTGGCAATGCGATTTCAATCGGCAGTTGCTGGTAACCAAACGCCTGAAACGACGCCACGCGATGTTCGATTTTCGAGAATGCTTCGAGCGAGGCCAGGGCAGGGCGGTGAACACTAACCGCAAACCAAGGCAGTTTCTCTTCGCTGAGCCAGGCTCGCAAGCCTTTGATGTCGGTCGACGACGTTGGGTAAGAGAACGTAGAAACAGGCGGACTAGCCTCGTCGGCGCTGAACCCTTCAAATCGGCCAAAATGGACTCGTGAATTGCCGATGTCGATGGTGACGAACGATTCAAGTGACACTAAGTACCCTCCGTTTCGCGCTTGGCGGCCTCCAGTTGGGAGGCGACTTCTCGAACCAGCTGATTGAGACCCTGCCCGGTAACGGCCGAGATCAAAAACATTTCACGGCCTAGTTCCTGTTGTAACTTTGCATGAGTCTCCTCCGCCTCGGGGAGCTCAGCTTTCGTCACGCAGGCAATTTCAGGACGCGCCGCCAGCTGTGGATTATACGCTTCAAGTTCGTGTCGAATTGAACGATAGTTCTCAAGAGGATCCGAACCATCAATTGGGGCAGGTTCTACCAAGTGAACCAGCAGACCGGCTCGCTCTACGTGACGCAGGAACTCGTGTCCTAGGCCAACCCCTTCGGATGCTCCCTCGATTAGTCCTGGGATATCGGCTAACACGAACGAAGTGTCCATGTCGACTTGGACCTGTCCGAGATTTGGGAACTTTGTTGTGAACGGGTAGTCAGCGATTTCTGGACGAGCCCGCGATAGTCGCGAGAGCATCGTGCTTTTGCCCGCATTAGGCTTGCCGATCAAGCCAACATCGGCGATTGACTTCAGTTCGAGTGTCAACAGTCGCTTTTCGCCGGGATCGCCTGGTTGGCATTCGCGAGGCGCTCGATTGGTTGAGGTCTTAAAGCTCTGATTGCCACGGCCACCTTTACCGCCGCGAGCCGCAATCAGTTGGTCGCCATCTTTGGCCAAGTCCTTAAGGACGAAGTTTTCCTTCGCATCGTAAACGACTGTTCCGGGGGGAACCTTGATGACGATGTCCTCGCCTTTGCGACCAGTTCGATTGGCACCTCCCCCGTGGCCCCCGCGTTTTCCACGCCAGTGATGCTGGTGCGACAGCTGGACGAGGCTGTTCACTCCTTCTTCGGCGACGATCAAGATGCTTCCACCGTCGCCGCCATCGCCGCCGTCAGGTCCCCCTTTGGGGATGTATCGCTCTCGGCGAAAGCTGGAGCAGCCATTTCCGCCACTGCCGGCTTCAACTTCGATTTGTACGCGATCGACAAACATGTTTGCTTTGTGATGGGGAGAGTGAAGGGGATCGGCAACGCCAGCGATTCACAGGGCGAATAAAAATAGGGATGGTCGAGTCGACCATCCCTATTTGGTGTTCTACTGCTGCGAATCGTACGTCCCAGCCCTGAGAAGGGAAGGAGCGGACTCGCTAAGCTAGTTCGCTTCCGCGGTGACGATGTTTACGCGACGGCTACCTTGGTCGAACATGACGGTGCCTTCGGTGAGAGCGAACAGGGTATAATCCTTGCCCATGCCGACGTTCTTGCCCGCACGAAACTTGGTGCCCAATTGGCGAACGAGAATGCTACCAGCCTTCACTGCTTGGCCGCCGTACTTCTTAACACCACGATACTGTGGGTTAGAATCGCGACCGTTGCGGCTGGAACCTTGACCTTTCTTATGGGCCATGACATCTGCTCCTGAGGTATCTTTACGAGGCCGCAATTGAAAGATGCGGCGTTAGCTTTATTGGATCTTGATTTCCCCGGACGGGAATAAGTTGCCCAGGGAAAACTCGTTTTTTACCGGAAGATCCACTCGTAGTCAACCTGCCCCGGGGCACCGAAGCGGATTTCCCGCTCGTTTTCGTCCAAACGATCGCCTGGACGCCAGAAATTGAGTTTCAGCGTCTTTTGCTGGTACTGACGATAGGTCAGCGGGGCGGCACTGGAATCGAATTGTTCGTCCTTGTCGTTCCAGCGGAACGCATTGGTTAGGCCATCGATGTAGATGCTGAAGAAGTCGGTTTCCGGATCCACATCTTCCCACATCACGACGCCCCAGATGCTGTTGTCCTGATCCTCGCCAGTAACGGGGATATCAAAACGGCTGATTTCAACCGAGTTGTACAGCTTGCTGCCACCCGTTTCTCGCTGGGCAATGGCATCCATCGCGGCTGGAATGATGCGGTCCAAGTACTCCTTTTTTACCTTTGTGTCCTGAGCTTCGAGGACAAAGCGAGGGAAGAAGCGGATCGGGGCAGACGGCAAACCTTCAATCTGCTTCACTTCATATTTGATATTATCGAACTTGTCTTTCACCGGAACGCGGCGAAGGGGTTCGCCATGATTAGTCACCTTGTAGACCATGTACCACACGAGCTTCTTCTGAAGTTTACCACTCGGTTGGGGCACGCCCACTTCGATCATGCGGACTGGCTTGAATGCGAATTCCAGGCCCCAGACGTCACGGCGGAAGATGACTTTGCTGGCCATCGATTCCAGCGTCCGGGTGTCGGACATGAAGTTGGGCGTCCAATTTAGATTCGGAATGCCCTTCAAAATGTCTTGGTACTGCTCAGCAGGCGAAAACGTGTCCTTCGCCTCGTATTGCATCGGGATCGTGGTCAGCACCCCGTCGGCAAACTTACGATTCGGTGGGTTGGCTTGAGCGAGGCGAATCGCGTCTTGGGCAGTTTCCTGAACCTGTTCGGGAGCAGCAACTTCGGCGAGAGAAATCGACATCGCAGATGACGCGAATACAAACGTCAAAGCGAGTAGCAACCAGGAAGTGCGAATCGTGCGAAGAGTCATGCGGAAACCGCCTGCGGGTTGGAAAAGGGGCTTACCGTTCCAGCGCATAGGCACTGGCCGAATTTATCTCAAAGTCTAATATAGTTGCCCAATTTAACAAGCGTCAAGTTTTTGAGCACTTTACAGTTAGGAAGCCCGCAGAAGACCTCTTTAGGGTGGGGCGGGATGTTCGCACACTGCCCGCCTCAATGACGCATTGCTCTGTCTTTTTCGGTTATGCCGAAACTTCCAGCATCCGTTCGAGGGCAACCCGCGACCACTTGGCGGTTTCCTCGTCGACATGGATTTCGTTGACGGGAGTGCCAGCGGCCAGATTTTCCAGGGACCAACAAAGATGAGCCAAGTCGATGCGGTACATCGTGGCGCACATGCAAACCACCGGTGAGAGAAAGTGGATTTCTTGCTCTGGATGTTCCTTCTTAAGTCGATTCACCAAATGGAGTTCCGTTCCAATTGCCCACTGGGTACCGGCCGGGCTATTGCGAACTGTTTCGATGATCTTACCAGTCGATCCCGAGACATCGGCGATCTCGTTCACTTCTCGCATGCACTCAGGGTGGACGAGAATCTTGATTCCAGGGTGATTTTGCCGAAATGCTTCCACATGCTCCTTCTTGAACATCTGGTGCACGCTGCAATGGCCCTGCCACAGAATTACTTTGCTATCAACGAGTTGCGCCTCTGTGCTGCCACCTAGATCGCCAGCGTAAGGGTTCCAGACCGGCATTTGTTGTTCCGTAATTCCCATGGTCAACGCCGTGTTGCGTCCTAGGTGCTGGTCAGGGAAGAAGAGGACGCGACTGGTTCGGTTGAACGCCCATTTCAAGGCTTTATCAGCGTTACTTGAGGTACAAACGATGCCGCCATGCTTGCCCACAAATGCTTTCAGGCTGGCGGCGGAGTTGATATAGGTGACCGGCGTAATATCGTTGGTGTCGATCACTTCCCCGAGATCGTCCCAGGCGTTCTCTACCTGCTCGATCGCGGCCATATCAGCCATTGAACAACCTGCGGCCATGTCAGGCAGGATTACCGTGACTCGCTGACCCTCTCGCTCGGCAACCTTCTCGGGACGATTTGCCAGGATATCGGCGGTTTCGGCCATGAAATGGACGCCACAGAACGCGATGAACCGGCAGTCGCTGCTTTCAGCTGCCAATTTGCTCAATTGATAGCTATCACCGCGCAGGTCAGACAGTTCGATTACCTCGTCCTGTTGGTAGTGATGTCCCAGGATCAGCAATTTGCTGCCCAAATCCTCGCGGACTTTCTGGATGCGTTGATGGAGTTCTTCGTTCGAAAGGGACCGATAAGGGGCAAAATCGTACGATCCCAAGGAAACGGTCGACATGATGGATTCTCGCGGATAGCTGCCAAACCGGCGAATGGTCGGTTGCTTTTAGGAAGCAATGTGACGACAAGGGGTTAGGCAAAAAGGTTCTGTCGCCACGTGACCTTATTATAGGCATCTGGAGGCGACTTCCGTACCCACTAAGATCTAGTCCACGCTGGTAGTTGCTAAACGTTTTCGCTGGAAGAGCCGCTTTGATAGGGAAGTGATCTTCCGTAAGTGGCGTTATTTGCTTAGGTTAGCGGCAACACACAAGTCACTAAGACCTTAGGATAATCCCGATTTGGCCGGCTTGTTGTGAACTTGTGAGGGTGAGATTGGCTGGGTATACTGCTAAGCTTTAATTTCCCGGCGGAAGGTCCCTAAGGACATTGGCAAAACATCGGAATCGCTAGTGAGCTGAGATGAAGTTCTGTCTGATCGATCAAATCTCGGAGATTCATCCTGGCGAGCGGATTTCAGCGGTCAAATGCTTGAGCCTTGCCGAAGAGTATCTTCAGGATCACTTTCCACGGTTTCCCGTCATGCCTGGCGTATTGATGTTGGAAGCCATGACACAGACCGGTGCCTGGCTCGTTCGTGTCACCAACAACTTTAGCCACAGCCTGACCGTGCTGAAAGAAGCACGCAACGTCAAGTATGGCAACTTTGTCGAACCAGGAGAAATCCTGATCGTCAAAGCCGAACTGCTGAAAACCGACGGCAACCTGGCTTCGCTGAAAGTATCAGGCGAAGTGAATGGAAACGTTGCAGTCAGTTCTCGCATCGTACTGGAAAGTTACAACTCGTCTGGTACCGACCAGCCGAACACCACGGATCAATGTGCGATCCGCCAACTCAAACAACAATACGATCTGCTGTGCCGCCAGAATTCGTCGGTGTAGACAATCGTTACCCAAGTCGCAGCGTGCGGCATCCCTGAGTCGCTTAGGGCCAACGTTTTTCAGCTAGATAAGCCAGTCTTTTCCCAAGTCGGAGAGAAATCAATTATGGCACCCTCGGATGACGAAGTTTTTGAAAAGGTCCGCGAAGCCTTGGTAGACGCTTTGGGCGTCGACGAGGAAGAAGTGGTACCAGAGGCGACCATGGTGGGCGATCTAGGTGCCGAATCGATCGACTTCTTGGACATCGTGTTCCGCCTGGAGAAGGCGTTTGGTATCACCATTCCGCGTGATGAGCTGTTCCCGGAAGACATTCTGACCAACGCCGAATACGTTCAGAACGGTAAGGTCACTCCAGAAGGTCTGACCGAGTTGAAGAAGCGGATGCCGTTTGCTGATCTGAGCAAGTTTGAAGCGAATCCAGTCGTTTCCGATTTTGGCAATCTGCTGACCGTCAACGACATGTGCAGCTACGTTAAGTCGAAGCTGGCCTAGTTTTTACAAGGCAAACAGTGCAATCAATCGGTCCGCCCGTCTTTGGTGCGGACCGTGTTGCGTAACAGGCCAAAGATTAAGAGGCGAAGGAAGCTGCTGAAATGCGCTGGTTTTGGATCGACAAATTCATTGAGTTCGAGAGCGGCAAATCCGCTAAGTCGGTCAAGTGCATTTCGTTGGCTGAAGACCACCTGCACGATCACTTCCGCTACCTTCCGGTCATGCCGCATTCGCTGGTGATCGAAGGAATTGCTCAGACCGGTGGTGTTCTCGCAGGCGAGGTCTATGACTTCCGCGAACGGGTTGTCTTGGCCAAGGTTGCCAAGGCGACGTTCCACGGTACCGCCCATCCTGGCGACCGTCTGACTTACACTGCCGTGATGAACGACATTCGCGAAAACGGAGCGTACGTTTCGGCCACTAGCCACATTGGCGACAAGCTACATGCGGAAGTCGAGCTGTTCTTTGCTCACTTGAGCGACAAGGGAGAGCAACGCGAGTTGTTCTATCCGGCCGACTTCCTCTCGATGCTCCGGTTGATGGGGCTGTATGAAGTTGGGAAAGCGAAAGATGGCTCTCCGCTTCAGCCTCCCGATTACATGGTTCAGGCAGAAATCGAGTTGGCCAAAACCCCTTCGGTTTCGTGAGTTTTGCCGCCTGCGATGGGCGGAATAGAATTTAAGTGTAGCCAGTCAGGCGGGCAACTTCTGTCCCGTCGGCAGCGATTGAACGCGGAGAGAATCTTCTATGACGAGGCGAGTCGTTGTCACCGGTGTCGGCATGGTCAATCCCATGGGGCACGATGTGGAAACGGTCTGGAAAGGCCTAAAAGAAGGTGCCTCTGGCGTCGGTTACACGACCGTCTTCGATGCATCCAATTTCCCCACTAAGATCTCGGCTGAGGTCAAGGACTGGGACGTCACCAAGTGTGGCGAGAAGATCGCTGATTGGGAGAAAGCGGGTCGACATACACGCTTTGCCATCGGTGCTGCCAAGCAAGCCGTAGAATCTTCCGGCGTGCTCGATGCGATCAAAGATCCTACGCGCTTTGGTGTTTACCTGGGATGCGGAGAAGGGGATCAAGATTTCCATACGTTCACCAATATGGTGGTCGCGGCGATCAGCAGCAAAGAAACCGATTGGGACAAAGCCGCGTTCATTCGCAAAGGTTTGGCTACGCTCGATCCACGTCGCGAAATGGAACAAGATCCAAGTATGCCATGCGGTCACTTGGCTTCGTTGTTCAACGCTCAAGGGCCTAACCTCAATTGCTTAACCGCTTGTGCTGCTTCAAGTCAGGCGATTGGTGAAGCTCGCGAATTGATACGCCGCGGCACCGTCGACGTGATGCTCTCTGGTGGGGCTCACTCAATGATCCATCCCTTCGGCGTGACCGGCTTCAATCTGCTGACCGCGTTGTCCACGCGTAACGACGAGCCTACCAGGGCATCGCGTCCGTTCGACCGTGAACGCGATGGCTTTGTGCTCGGTGAAGGTGCTTCGATGGTCGTTCTCGAAGAGTTGGAGCACGCCAAAGCCCGCGGCGCCCAGATCTTTGGCGAGATTATCGGTTATGGCACGACGGCGGATGCTTTCCGCATTACCGACACCCACCCAGAAGGTCGTGGCGGTATCGCCTGCATGAAGATGGCGATGCAAGATGCTGGGATTACGCCAGAGCAAGTTAACTATGTCAACGCTCACGGTACCAGCACCACGGTTAACGATAAGGTCGAAACCCTTTGCTGCCATGAAGCATTCGGCGAACTTGCCAAGAAGATTCCGGTTTCTAGCACGAAGAGCATGATGGGACACCTGATTGCCGCCGCTGGAGTGACCGAAGCGATAGTCTGCTTATTGGCCATCCGCGATAAGGTTTTGCCGCCGACAATCAACTACGAAAATCCAGACGACAATTGCGATCTGGATTACATCCCGAACGAAGCCCGCGAAGCAAAATGCGATATCGCATTAAACAACAGCTTTGGCTTCGGCGGTCAGAATATCACGCTCGCTCTTAGTCGTTTCAACGGCTAAGACTGCGGTAAATAGTTGCTTTGAGGGGTGTTGCCCTGTTTCGTGGGCGACACCCTTTGCCTTGCGCCCGTTACGGCGTCATTTTGATGGACGCAAACGGGCGCCGTTTCTATAATCAACTACTGATCCTTCCCTTAATCCCGCCTTTATCTCTCGAATTCTTCCCCATCAGGACTCCCGACCGATGTTGTGGTTTCTGCGTGGACGCTTGTGTCGCGTTGCGCTTTCATTCCTGGTCCCTCTTGCTTGCGCGTTGTGGACGTTGCCTGCGCGAGCGGCAGACCGTACCGAGCTGGACCGGGCCTATCACGGGAAGATTGTTCCATTTCTCAAGACCTACTGCATCGACTGCCACTCCAGCGATTCCCCTGAAGCAGGGCTCGACCTGACAAAGTTCCGCAACTTTGACGAGGTCACCACGGTGGGTCGTAAGAAGTGGACTTCTGTGCTGGACATGTTGGTCAACGGAAGCATGCCCCCAGAAGATTCCGACCAACCAACGGCCGAGGAGTTACGAGCCGCGTTAACGTGGACGCAGGACGCCCTCTCAAGCATTGATTGCGACAGACCGATTAATCCTGGTCGAGAAACGATTCGCCGTCTCAATCGTGTTGAGTACGAGAACACCATTCGAGATCTGATGGGCATCGCCTATCAAGCGACCGAAACGTTGCCCGCTGATGACGTCGGCTACGGCTTTGATAACATCGGCGATGTCCTTTCGACGTCACCTTTGCTGTTTGAAAAGTTCTATGAAGCTGCGGACGAGATTGCCTCGCAGGCGATCGTGGTCGATGAGACTTCGCTAATTCCTCGTCGCGACCTTCCACTGGCCAAGTTCAATCTGAAGCATGGCAAGGCCTCCGGGAGCCAGTTGTCGTTCGCCTCAAACAACACGGGACGGTTCGATGTCGAGCTCGAACCTGGTCGCTACAGGTTGGCCGTTTACGCATTCGCCAGTCAGTCTGGCGACGAGCCCGCCAAGATGAGCGTTCAATTGGGTGGCAAGGAAAAGGAGACCTTCAGCGTCCGCAATACCTCGGCAATCGATAGTCCGTTTGAAATCACGGCGCGATTCCCACGGGGCAAGCAAACGGTTGAAGTCGCCTTTCTGAACGATCATTACGATCCTGGCAGTGCAGATCCAAATCGACGCGATCGTAATTTGTTCATCAACAAGATCGTCCTAATAGGTCCTGATCACAATCTCGGTGATCGCTATCCCGATGCCCACAAACGCATTATTTTCGTCCGGCCTGGCGAGAAGGGATTGGACGAACTTCAAGCCGCTCAGCAAGTAATCGCTCGTTTCGCCTCACGTGCATTTCGGCGCCCAGTGACCAACGGCGAGATGGAGCGTTTGATGATCCTATACGGCATGGCCAAAGAAGATGGACTCAACTTTGAGGGTTCAATCCGTGAGGTTGTTGTCGGGATCCTTTGCTCACCCCACTTCTTATTCAAAGTGGAAGCTGGGCAAACGGAAGGCGAAAGCTACACCCTCAGCGACTATGAACTCGCCACGCGGCTAAGTTACTTCCTCTGGAGCACGATGCCCGATGAAGAGTTGTTGGAGCATGCCTGGAAAGGAACACTGCGACAAAACCTAGATGCTCAAGTGACGCGCATGCTGGCCAATCCGAAAGCAATCGCGCTGACCAAGAACTTTGCCGGTCAGTGGCTGGAAATGCGGAAGCTGGAAACGGTGCAGCCTGATCGCCGAAAGTTTCGTGATTACAACCCGAAACTGGCCGAAGACATGCGAACCGAAACCGAGCGATTTTTTCAGTCGATTGTCGAGGAAGATCGTAGCGTTCTCGATTTGATTTCAGCCGATTACTCGTTCCTCAATGAGCGTTTGGCAAAGCATTATGGTATCGACGGAGTTTATGGTGAGGAGTTCCGTAAAGTCCCGCTCAAAGATCCAAACCGCGGCGGCATTTTGACCCAGGCCAGTGTGCTGACGGTCACCTCTAATCCAACGCGAACCAGCCCGGTGAAGCGTGGTAAGTGGATCCTCGACAACGTGCTGGGGACGCCACCGCCCGATCCACCGGCCAACGTGCCCACGTTGGAATCACAGAAGAAGTTAAGTGGCTCTTTGCGTCAACGTATGAAAGAGCATCGCGAGAACGCTGCTTGTGCTTCGTGCCATGCTCGAATGGACCCGATCGGATTTGCTCTGGAAAACTACGATGCGATCGGCAAGTGGCGGACCAAGGATGAAGGATTCCAGATCGACGCCAGTGGCGAGTTGCCCAGTGGAACGAAGTTTGACGGAGCTGGCGGGCTCAAGAAGATTTTGCTCGATGAACGCAAAGATGAATTCATCCACAACCTGATTTCCAAGACGATGACATATGCCTTGGGACGAGGTGTTGAATATTACGACGAGTGTGCAATCCGGCAGGTTCAAGCCGAGATGGCCAAGCATGACTTTCACTACTCCTCAATGATCCACGCGATCGTTCACAGTCCATCGTTTCAGAAACGTGGCGGATAAATAGAGGGAACGAATATGTCGCAGACACCTAATTCGACGACCATGCTCAGCCGACGAACGATCTTGCGAGGCATGGGAACTGCCTTGGCATTACCTTGGCTGGAAAGCATCTGTCCAGTTGCGCGCGCTGCCGGAACCGATTCACCTGCCGCGAAACCTCCGGTGCGGATGGGATTCTTTTACGTGCCCAACGGGATGCACATGGCCGATTGGACGCCGAAAGGGGAAGGGGAGCTGAAAGAGCTTTCGCCTACGTTGTCGCAATTGTCCAAGCATCGTTCCGAGATCATGCCCTTATCGGGCTTAGAGCTTCATAACGGTTGGGCATTGGGAGATGGTGGCGGCGATCACGCCCGTAGTGTGGCATCATTCTTGACGGGTGCGCACCCCAACAAGACCGACGGAGCCGATATCCGCAATGGCGTATCGGTCGATCAGTTCGCCGCATCACAGCTTTCGCACTTAACGCGATTCCCATCGCTGGAGTTAGGACTCGAGCCGTCTGCCCAGTCGGGCAACTGTGACTCGGGCTATAGCTGCGTCTATTCTTCAAACGTCAGCTGGCGGAACGATACAAACTTCGTCAACAAAGAGGTCAATCCGCAGGCCTTATTCGATCGGCTATTTGGCAACGGCAATAGCGCAGAAGAAGCCGAGAACAAAGCCCTCCGTAATCGCCGAAAGAAGAGTGTGCTCGATTTCGTACTGAACGATGCCAAGCGTCTTCAAGATACGATGGGAAGTGTCGATCGCCGGAAGATGGACGAGTACCTGCACAGCGTCCGGGACGTCGAGCGTCGCGTCGCCCACGCAATCAAGCTGGAAGGGAAAGAGATCGAGGCTCCTGACTATGCTCGTCCTGAAGGCGTCCCCGCTGAATTCCAGGAGCATGCTCGTTTGATGATGGATATGCTGGTCCTGGCTTTCCAAACTGATGCGACACGCATTGCGACCTTCATGATGACGAACGCCGGCAGCAACCGCCCTTATCCGCAGGTCGAAGTCAGCGATGGTCACCACGACCTGTCGCATCATCAAAACGATGGGGAGAAGCAAAAGAAGATTGCTAAGATCAACCGCTTCCACATCCAGCAGTTCGACTACCTGCTAACCAAGATGCGGGAAGTGAAGGAAGGGGAAGGGACGTTACTGGACAACTGCATGCTGATGTACGGTAGCGGCTTGTCCGACGGTAATCGCCACAACCACGACGATCTCCCAATCGTGCTCGCGGGACGGGCTGGCGGCGCGTTTAAGCCAGGGCGTCATCTTCGCTATGCCGACAAGACGCCACTTTGCAATCTGTACGTCAGCATGTTGGAGGTTATGGGGATCAACGCTGACAACTTCAGTGACTCCAACGGGCGGCTGACGAACCTGGGTTAAGTCCCGCTGTAGTCGAGAGATGGATCACTTTGGCCGTTTAATCGTTGCGACCCGCTTAGGTGGTCCGGTTTGGCTGGTTCTGCTGGGCTGCGCTTGGACCAATTTCCCCCTCGGCGTATATGATGGAGGAAGGCGTTTCCCTTTCTTTCATCAGGTATCCGGTGCACTCTCGGCAGCATTTCTTCGTTCGAGCTAGTCTCCTATTGGTTTGCCTTGTGGCGGCTATTTGGACCGGTCGCGCGTGCGCAGACGAAGGAAAGATCGATTTCGCCCGTGATGTACAACCTATTCTGGCTCGTAACTGCTACCAGTGCCATGGTCCGGATGCAGCGACTCGGAAAGGGGATGTTCGCTTTGATCGTCAGGAGGATGTCCTGCTACAGATCGAGTCTGGTAAACCAGACCAGAGCGAGTTATATCGCAGGCTTGTCGCGAGTGATCCCGAGATTCATATGCCTCCACCGGCTTCGGAGAAGCAGCCGACCCTCAAAGAGATCGCAACCTTAAAGCGTTGGATTGAAGAAGGGGCCCAGTGGGAAGGGTTGTGGTCGCTCAAACCGCTGCAAAGTGGCAACCTTCCAACTGTAAATGACGAAGCATGGGTAAAGACGCCAATCGACCGATTTGTACTTGCCAAACTTGAGCAGAACGGTCTTCACCCCACGTCGCCCGCGACCAAACACGAGTGGCTCCGCCGCGTCACGTTTGACCTGACCGGCTTGCCGCCAACCTTGCCGGAGATCGAAGCTTACCTCGCCGACGATTCACCGGAAGCAGACGCGAAGGTCATCGACCGTTTGCTCGCGTCACCGGCCTACGGCGAGAACTTCGCGCGGAAGTGGCTCGACTTAGCTCGTTACGCCGACACCCATGGTTACAGCATCGACGGACATCGCGATGTTTGGCGTTACCGCGATTGGGTGATCGACGCGCTCAATCGAAATATCTCCTTCTCTGACTTCGTTACGCATCAGCTTGCCGGCGATCTGATCGAAAACCCGACCATCGACAGCATGACAGCCACCGGGTTTCATCGCAACGCACCGGTGAATGACGAAATGGGAGCGATCGCCGAGGAGTATCGTCATGCTTATGTCGTCGATCGAGTGAACACAACCGGAACAGTTTTCCTTGGGATGACTTTGGCGTGCGCTCAATGTCACGACCATAAGTATGATCCCATTTCGCAAAAAGACTTTTACCGGATGGCCGCCTTCTTCGACAACATTGATGAAAAGGGGCTGGACGGGAAGTTCGGCAACGCTGCGCCACTGTTCAAAAGCCCGCTCCCCGAACAGCAGCGTGAACTCGACAAGATTCAGCAGCAAATCGATTCGTATGAGAATTCAATGCATCAGGCGATCGAGCAGTCGCGACATAAGCTTTCGCAATGGGAAGCGGAAGCAATGCAAGGTCATCAGATGCTGACGATTTCCAGTAGTCAACTGATCGAGAAGCTTAATTTCGATCGGCTGCCAATCGAATCAAAAGTAGTATCGTTAGAGCGTGCCGAGGGTGAGCCACTGCTCGTCGCTGGGCTCTATGGTGAGGCATTGCTCTTCGATGGTAAGACCCATTTGCAGTTAACGCGCGACATCGATCGAACGCTGTCTGTGAGTGTGTGGATTTACCCCACCATCAACAGTCAGGCCATGTTGTATTACTGGCACGCGAGCGATGGCGAGACGGTCGAACTCTCGCAGAAGGGAACGAAGTTTACGCTGTCGCAGATTTCCACGGTTGGTGAAGTCACAAAGTGGGAAACGGAGGCTGAGGGCTGGGAAACCAATGAGTGGCAGCATTTGGCGTGGTCGATCGATCTGCCGCAGCCAGGTAAGACAGATCTATGGGTACGTGGAAAGCGATTAACGTGGAGCGAGCCAACAAGCGAGCGGCAAGAGGCAGAACTCAGCGGTGAGACCGCCCCCCAGCGCAGTGAAACCATCTTAAAGCTTCGCGGACTGGTGGATGAGTTACGTCTTGACCAACGTCGACTTTCGGAACATGACGTCGCCGTGCTCCAAGGTGGCAATCCAGTTCAAGAGATCCTGGCGATCTCGCCTGATGAGCGAACCGCGCAGGAGCGTGACTTGCTCCTTCGTTACTTTGTCCGCAAGAAGCTGGATTGCTTTTCAAAACTAGAACGACAGAAGCAACTCGCCGAAGACCAACTGAGTGGACTTCGGGCACAATTCCCTGAGACGATGGTCATGCGTGAACGAGCCACTCCGCGTACGACGCATGTGCGTATTCGCGGACAATGGGATCAACTGGGCGAAGAGGTTTCGCCCGGTGTTCCCTCGCAACTGTTCCCTCATTCGTCTAAAAATGCGAGTAATCGATTGGCTTTGGCACGTTGGCTAACCGATGACGAGAGTCCTTTGCCTCATCGAGTCTGGGTGAACCGAGCCTGGCAGCATTTCTTTGGAACAGGCATCGTGAAAACGGTTGACGATTTTGGAACGCGTGGCGATCTGCCAAGCCATCCGAGATTGTTCGATTACCTGGCAACGCAGCTTGCCGAAGAAGGGGATATGAAGGCGATTCATCGCTTGATTGTCTCAAGTGCGACCTACCGCCAGTCGAGCCGTACCGGAGCGGACGCCTACCAACAGGATCCTGAGAATCGCCTGCTGGCACGTGGTCCTCGCTTGCGATTAGCTGCCGAGGAGATTCGCGATCAAGCACTCGTTACAAGCGGGTTGCTGGTAGACGAGATCGGCGGACGGAGTGTGAAACCCTATCAACCACCCGGCTTATGGGAAGAGATTTCAATCGGTGACGACGAGTTCTCGGCTCAAAAGTTCGTGCAGGATCACGGGGATCGGCTGTACCGCAGAAGTTTATACACCTACTGGAAACGATCAAGTCCGCCGCCCAACATGACCGCTTTTGATGCACCTAATCGTGAAGTATGTGTCGCTCAGCGAAGTCAAACCAATACGCCCTTGCAAGCCCTCGTGCTATTGAACGACGTAACGTTTGTCGAGGCGGCGAAGATGTTGGCGGCTGATGTTTGGACCAGGCATCAAGGTCATGTTGAAGATGCCATTGATGAAGCGTTTCTGAGAATCGTCTCTCGGCCAATTACTGATGACGAGCAAGCGTTACTCTGCGAACTGTTCCAACAAGAGCTTGCTCGGTATCAAGCGGATGCAGAGGGAACGCGAGCACTACTTTCCACAGGTGAGGCAAAGGTGGAACCAGATGCCGAACTAGCCGCAATGACGATTGTGTGCCACGCGATGTTTAACCTTGATGAGGCGATCACGACGCCCTAAAGCGGATCCGCAAAAACTATGCCCAACGAACTGAAACAATTTGCCGACCACCAAACACGACGATCCTTTCTAGGTTCGGCCGGGGTGGCCGTGGGAGCATTGTCATTGCATTCGTTGTTGGCCAATACCGAAGCGGCGAATGAGCCATCGTTGCCACACTTTTCGCCGAAGGTTAAGCGGATCATCTATCTCTGTCAGTCCGGGGCTCCTTCGCAGCACGATTTGTTTGACTACAAGCCGGCCCTGCTCGCACGTCAGGGGGAAGAATTGCCTGAGTCGATTCGCATGGGGCAACGCCTTACGACGATGACAGCCGATCAGGATTCCTTGCCACTGACGCCTAGCCCTTACGCGTTTTCGCAACATGGCGGGGCGGGAATGTGGTTTAGCGAGTTGGTTCCGCACCAGGCGAAGATCGCCGATCAAATGTGTCAGATTCGTTCGATGCATACTGACGCGATCAATCACGATCCTGGCATGACTATGTTATTCACCGGACACCAGTTGCCCGGCCGCCCTAGCCTGGGCAGTTGGTTGAGCTATGGTCTGGGAAGTGAAAACGAAGAACTGCCAACCTTTGTGGTTTTGGTGTCTCAGGGAAGTGCCAAGCTAAGTCAGCAGCCGATTTTTGATCGTTTATGGTCGAGTGGATTCTTGCCGTCACGCTTCCAGGGCGTTCGATTCCGTGGCAACGGTGAGCCCGTTCTGTATTTGAATAATCCGGCTGGCGTTTCCTTGGATGATCGACGACGCGTGCTTGATGTGTTGGCAAAGCTGAACCTGCGACAAGCCGAGCAGGTTGGTGATCCAGAAATTGAGACGCGGGTGGCGCAATACGAAATGGCGTATCGGATGCAGATGTCGATTCCGAACTTAACCGACTTCTCGGATGAGCCGGAATCAGTATTTACGGCTTACGGTGAAGACGCGCGGAAGCCAGGCAGCTATGCCGCGAACTGCTTATTGGCTCGACGTCTCGCAGAAAGAGGCGTGCGGTATATACAGCTGTTCCACCGCGGCTGGGATCAGCATCGTAGTCTCACAACGCAGTTGCCGCTTCAGTGCCGGGATACCGACCAAGCGTCCGCGGCATTGGTCAGTGACCTCGCACGACTTGGTTTGCTGGAAGATACGCTTGTCGTTTGGGGTGGCGAGTTTGGCCGTACAGCCTATGCGCAGGGGGACTTAGTATCCGGTAATTACGGACGGGATCATCACGGTCGCTGCTTCACCATGTGGCTATCCGGTGGTGGCGTTAAAGGCGGTCATGTGCATGGAGTGACCGATGAGTTGGGATACAACATCTCAGAAGATCCAGTCCATGTTCACGACTTGAATGCAACGCTACTGCATCTGCTGGGAATCGATCACAAGAAGTTTACGTACCGCTTCCAGAGCCGCGATAATCGGTTGACTGATATTCACGGCAAGGTTGTCGATGCAATTCTGACCTAGGCCACTATCAAGCCCACACCATCCACCAAGGTCGTTTCACTACATGCGGCTTCGGCTTAAACGGCTTGTGCTTGGCACATGCGTTAATAGCCCGCTCGACGTACGTTCCTTCCAGGATCGCATCAGTCATGGTGGCATCTGTGAAGTTCGCTTCGTCAACCTTTGCCCGCGATAAATTAGCCCGGGTTAGGTTCGAACCACGTAGATCGCATCGAGTGAGGTTGGCATCTTTCAAATCGCATTGCAGATCGCACATGCTGATATCCGCCTCAACAAGCCGAGCTCCGGTCAAATCACAATTATGCAACTTGGCGTAGCGCAGATTTGCGTTGCTAAGGTTTGTCTTGACGAAAGTCGACTCATTCAAGATCGCATCGGTCATCACTGCGCGGGTCAAATTCGCACCGTCGAAACAGGCGTGTTTGACACTGGCACCCATGAACGTCGCGCCTTCTAAGTTAGATTTCTCGAATGATACTTCATCAAGGTTGTCGCTATCAAAAACACAATTGCGAAGTACCATCCGAGACAGATCGGCACCTGCTAGGTTTTTGCCGACTAGCTTCACGCCAGCCAGCGACTCTGCATCAATCTCGAAAAGCACCTCTCCTGTGTTCCGATGCTTAATCTGAATCATGGCGTCACTCCCAAGGATAATTTACTGGCCAAGAATGGGGGTGGTCCGTCGCGGGAAAGTCCAGCAACGGCTATGGGACGCCTCGACAATATGTTCCGTAGACGAAGAACCGTCTGACATTTCGTCGGAGGGCTCTTCAGATTGAACCGAAAAGGGGCGGGAGAGTTTCCGTGCAGGTGACAAATTTTTCTCCTGCACTTTTTGACACTCTAACTGATAAGTGAGTTCGGCTCAAATGTCAAAACATGAAGACTCGTGAATTCTTTTGTAAAAAGTTAGATAGTATGCTTATGGTTAGCAGTACAGCATTGCACTGCATTTCCCCTGGTTTTTACGGGGTATATGCCGTTCTGTAGAGGTGTCGAGACTTATAGCAACTCGACACATATGGTATCGCTTAGTAGTAAGCCCTCTTGCGTTAACCTTAAGCGATCACCCACTCTTTCGAGTAGCCAATGATCCAGAAATTGATCAATTGTTGATCCGCATAACTGCTCTGGAGTTGTGCCCGTATCCTGCTGGAAGGTGGGTAAGTGAATCCCTTCCAGCATGCGAAGCCCAAACACTAAACGCTCCCGAGCTTTCATTTCGGGGGTGAGCAGTTCTTGCTCAGCGACGGGAGACTCGCCTTGTTGCATACGTTTAATGTAAGTCGTGGTGCTTCGATGATTTGTCTCGCGAAGCATTCCAATGTGGCGTGATGCACCAGGACCAGCAGCGAAGTAACGGCGTCCTAGCCAGTACTGCTGATTGTGTTGACTGCGAAATCCAGGTCGGGCAAAGTTTGAGACCTCGTAATGTTCAAGCCCGTGGGAAGTCAACGAATCGATTGCCGTCAGGTACATATCGCGTTGCAGTTCTTCGTCCGCTTCGAGAAGCTGAGAACGCTCGCGACGGCTCCAGAACGAAGTCCCCTTCTCGAAGGTCAGGCCGTATGTCGAGATATGATGCGCCCCAAGACGGATAGCAGATCGGAGATCTTCTTTCCAATCGTCGAGTGATTCCCCCGGGGCCGCGAAGATTAAGTCGACACCCAGATTAGGAATCTTGGGCAGGATCAAAGAAGCCGCGGCTTCGACTTCACGTTGACGATGATCGCGTTCGAGCAGCTTCAGCTTGTCATCGTGAAACGATTGCACGCCAAGGCTGATTCGGTTGATGCCTGCTGATGCAAGAAGCTCGACCTTTTCCGTGGTGATGTCGATGGGATTCGCTTCGACGCTTAGCTCAGCACCGATTGCCGGCGGAAACCATTTGGTCGCCAAAGCCAACAGTCGGTTAAGTTCCTTGGGCGATAAGTGGGTAGGTGTTCCGCCGCCAAGAAATAGCGTATCGACTTCGTGGGGTGTTTCGAGCAGTTCTAGCTCTTGCTCGATCGCATCGAGATAGGCCGCCGTCAAATCATCCCGCCCCGCAATAACGGTGAAGTTGCAGTACCCGCAGCGATGCGTGCAGAAGGGAACATGCAAATAGGCGCTGCGAGGAGGATCGATCATGACAGGTTAGCCGCCAGGGCAACGTATTTGCGTCTGCAAGCGACGTCGCGAAATTCTAAAGCCACAAATGCAGCCGTCCGTCTAGCATATCTGGCAGTTTGGCTTTGACATGCTCGTGAACTTGATGCCCGGTGTAACGGGTACTGAAGTGCGAAGCAATGATCTTCTGATTCTTGAATTTATCACGCCGTGCGACGACGTCGTCGAGGTGGATATGACCCATCTTATGGATCTTTTCCTTACGATGATCAGGAGCGACGAAGGTCATCTCCATGATCAAGATATCCGCGTCGTAAAACTCAGGCGATTGATCCATGGCCTCGGCCCGGCTGTCACCGAGATAGGCAAGCAGCGGGTGGCGATGTTCGTCGGTAACCTCCGTACCGCTTTGACGTAGGTCGCGGATCTCGTCCCCTTTCAGGTTCTGGTATTCCGCTTTCAGCTTGCGCCGTCGCTGCGAAACAATGTAACCGACCGAAGGAATTGTATGTTTGGTCGGAAGGACCTTCACGACCAGTTCGCGCGAAAGTTCGATCTCTTGACCAGGGGTAACAGGCTCAAGCGTGCAAGGCATTTTACCTCGATCGAGGCGACTGAACGCTTTGAGTACCTGCAGCGCGGGACCAATCGCAATCTCTGGCATATAGATCGTCGGCGGCGGCATCTTCATCAGGCGGCGACGCGAGACGTAGACCGGCAGGGCAGCGATATGATCAAGATGGGTATGGGAGATGAACCAGGTGGCGGTGCCCATGAAATCCCACGGCTGCAAGCCGAGGTCAAAGCCAAGCTTCATTTCGGGAATTCGCCAATAGGTTTGCACCGCCGCGCGGGAGTAACCTTCGATGGTGAAGCCATTAAATTCGAGTTTTCGCAGGGGTGCGTTATCAAGCATGAGTTATCGAAAGTATCTTGAATGCAGGCTCGTCCGCTCCCAACAGTTGAGAGCAAGTAGAGCTAGGAAGAAGGGGACTCATCTCCCCGGTTCGAGGTTCACGGGGATGACGGTTTGCCCGCCTCGTATTCGTCGACGTCTTCAAAGTGAACTTCGTTTTGGAATCCCTCGCCGGCGGTGATCCAGATTTCCTGGTCATCATCGTCTTGGTGAGCCAGCGTATTATAGTGCCGAATCAATTCGAGTAGGGCGAGGAAGATACCAATGATGCGAGTCTTGACCGCATCTGAAGGAAAAAGCGTAGAAAACCGAACCTTCCCCTCGCTGACGATCCGCGCGTGGACCTGCTTCATATGGACCCGAATGGGGGTATCGTCATAAACGATGTTGGTTGGCTGGGCTTGTTTGCTGTCACGTAGCAAACGATTGAGCGCGCTAACCAAGTCCCATAATTCAACTTCGTTGATCGGCTGATCGGCCATGTCGACCTTCCGCGGAGGAAGGTCGTCGGCAATACGGGAGAAACGTCGCTGCCAATCTCGGCCATGATCTTCCAACAAGCTGGCTGCGTCTTTGAAACGTTTATACTCCAGCAGGCGTTCGACGAGTTGATCGCGTGGATCATCGATTGCTTCTTCGTCGAGGTCTTCCTGTTGCGGTAGTACGAGTTTCGATTTGATTTCGATCAGCGTGCTAGCCATTTCCAGGAAGTCGGCCACGCTGTTGACGTCCATCGCCTTTAGAATCTCGAGGTATTGCAGATATTGCTGCGTGACCTGCGAGATGGGGATATCAACAATGTCCAGTTCATGTTTGCGAACCAAGTACAACAGCAAATCGAGCGGCCCGCGATAGATCGGGATTTCGACTCGAAAGTTCATGTTGAATTACCTTGGCGTTCTCAATCGGACGGAATGCCAGCATCCAGTAGTGACGAATTGCTGGAGGGGACTCGTCTTGAGTTCTCAATACAGAGGAAGAATCTTTGGAGCGTTGATCCGTGTTGCCGCGGGACAGGTAAAACGGAACGCTTCAAACCATGGTTAATTATTCCTCGTCTTCCTCGTCCTCGGAAGAGAAATGCGTCGTCCAAGAGTCGATTTGGTCGTGAACCGCTTCCAGGGAAAGCTTCCTCAGCGGAATAGCTTCGCTAGGTTGCCAAGATTCGTTCTCGGAAGCGAAGGTTTCCTTCAGTTCGACCTTGGTGACTTCTTCGTCCAATGCCTTGAGCCAGGTCGGAATATCGAGACCAACACCGCTTGGTTCCTGGACTAATGCTTCCGCCTCGTCGTAGAGTAAGTTGAACGCAATGCTAGCTTCTTCGGTTCCCATGTCGGTCATCGCTCGTTCCACCAAAGAGCAAATGCGGTCGACAGCCAAGGGGCGGACGAAACGTTCTTGAATGCGATCGGCGACGGTTGGCATCTGCATCGCATACTCGCGCTGCAGATCCCGTAATTTTCGAACGTACTTGTCGGCTTCGTCTTCGATGCGATCGGCCAAAGCTTTCCGCCACATCTGCGCTGCTTCAGCGTGGCCTGTTCGGACAAGCACTTCATGGGTCATGACGATCGGTTTAAGGTTCCATGAAACGCGATCATACGCCGTACGTAAACGCAAGAAGTCGAGGAACATGTACAAGTACTCGCCCCGATCGCTTTGCGTCGTCGTGCTGTTGTAATCGCGGTACTCGGCGAAGTTTTCGAGGACTGCTTCCAAAACCATGCTGAAGCAGGCAATTGCTTCCGTGCGATTGATGTTTGTTCCCATTGCCTGAATGAAGAACGGCCAGTCATCTTCCGGCCACTGCTCGCGAACGCGTTCGATCCACGTTTCGACACCGCCATGCAAAATGCTGCGGACATTTCCACGGTTGAAGAAATGCTGAGTGAAAAGGTCGCGACCGTAGCGTTGAATGAATGCCTGCACTAGCTTCCATTGGGCCGCGTCGGAGAACTTCTCGACTGCCGACAATCGTAGCGTGCGACTATGATTCAGCCACACAATGAGTAAGTTTTGCGTGACATGCTCGAGGCATTCGACCAAGGCATTGTCTAGTTCCGTGACACCTTCTTTGGCGACTTCCCAACTCTGCGAAGAAGCAACCACGGCATCGATGATCGCAAGAAAGCCGGTCTCAAAGAGGGCGTCGAACTCAGTGATCGCACCCGGACCAATCGGATTGTCATTCTCCATCTTGCGGGCCGTGTCGAGCAGTTGCCGAGAAAGGTCGTACTGACCAACACGAGGAAGCCAATGTAGTAGTTCACGAATGGTCGACTGCCGCACGCGAGCCGAGACGATTCGTAGTGGGCCACCTCGCTTCGAGATCGGCACATACAGCAGCGGTTTATCTTTCAGTGTGTTTAACAGGGGAGGGAAGTGCTGCTGAACTGCATCCGTGTCGCCAGCAAGGATGGCTGCCAACAGATCGACGGCCAACGTCTGCTCAGCACCGATTTCATTCTCGAGGTTCTCAAGCGACTGCTTCTGATCCGGGGCGATTGCGGCCACGGCAGACGAAAGAATACGTGCCGCGGAAGCGGTCGAGACGGTTGTCATAATGATTCGTTCGAGCACGAATTCTTTGACGGCTCGTTGACGATCGTATTCGACCATCTCTTGGTGATCACCGCTGATTTCGCTCAGCTTGTATTGATTGACAACTAGGAGTAGTTCGAGCAGTTCGCGATAGTTGCTGATTGCTTGCTCGCGCCACTGCATCAGCTTTTCAACAACAACCGCTTCTCCTTCCGTGCGAATCGCTTGGAAGGCCGCCATTTGCCACAACTGCGCGATGCAGCTCAGAAACGAGATGTGTGTGTTGATGCGGCGCGACTCGGCTTGCAAGTCTTCACTTGTTTCGGAGTTACCCCCTTCGAAGATAGCACCCTCGTTGCCGTCGTCGGTGCTGTCCGTGTAGGTGACGTCCTCGTAAGCCGCGTCGAAGATATCGTCGGTGTCGGGCTCTTCGCCGTGGAACAGTGCTTCTAGCTCTTCGTCGAACTGTCCCTTCTTTGCGGTTTGTGAAAACCAGCCTGGGACCTTGTAGTACGGCCCAGCGTTGGCCTCTTGGAAGTCGAGAAAACGCTGGATCATCTTCCAGGTTTCTGCTTGAATCTCCGGTGAGTCATCTAGCGACGTACGATATTTTTGATACGCCAAGATCCACTGAGTCGCGATGCTAAAGTAAGACGTATCGAGATGATGCAGCGGAATCTCATCGGCACGTTCTAGCCAATGCATCAGCAAGGCAAGCGTCGTAACAAAGTCATTTCTTTCCAGCAGTGCTTCAATCACCAGGCCGTAGGCCTTAGGGGAATCAAACATCTCCGCATGGGGCGACCAGAAGGCGACGTCGCCAGCTTCTGCGCCAACTTTGTGCCACAGACGCAAGGCATCGGCAACGCGACGTGCGGCGGCGAATGCTTCGTCCCCGCTGGGCGAGTCGACGCTGGAAAGCTCGTGGGTAGCGAACTGGTGCCACCACATCGAAAACTCTTCAAAAGCCCAAGCGGTCTTGGAACGTGCCGCTTCGTCATCGCGAACGGCCGCTTCGCTTAACGCTTGCGACATCAAGTCGAAGATCTGTTCGATTAGCCGAGCCAAGTCATCCACGCGATGATCGCGAACGCTGTTCTCATAAGCAGGGAACAGGCTGAACTGACCGTCGAAGCCGAGAATGTTCCAAGGATCAACGATCGCCCCACATTCGATCGCTCGATGTAGTCGGTCAACGATCTTGTGAATGTAGTCAATCGTCTGGTCTAGATCACCTCGCTTCATGGCCTGATGGGCGAGCGTGATGAAGCATTCGATTCGGCACTGCATCCGCGCAGAGGCGGTCGGCACGATATCGACCTGCTTACTAGCCGCATCTGGATAGCCCATCCGCGAATAGATTAGAGCTAAACGCACGTGCGCGAGTTGCTTTGCGCGACGGTTGCTTAGGTAAGCATTTAAATGTTGCCGAGCCGCCCCGAAAGGCTGGCGACGCTGGATCGACTCTTCATTGAGCCGTTCGGCCATCGGGGCAGGGCAGCTATCGAGCAACTGGTTGTAAAAGCGATCACGGTAATTTGCGATGACGGGTACTAGCTTCGAGAGGGTCATCTCCGAATGGTAAGCACCCGGTCCGTTTCCGGTGATGCCGGCGCCCATCAGGATCACGCCGGCCAGTACCGCAGCCGCCTCGTAAACCAACTCGTCATGTGATAGGTCGCTCGGTGGATTCCTGTCAACTCGATCGGTCAGCGCTTCGAGCGTGACCTGTTGTACGACGAAGCGGGTATAGCGTCCTTGAAGGTCGATGTGATCCGGATCCCACTGGCCAAATTGATAGTTGGGCCGTTTGTTGACGGGATGCTCAAAGTCATAAGCTCGCGGGTCGATTGCCAGTTCATCGAGTTGATCTGGTGTGAAGCCGGCATCTTGCAAGATATCGTCGTTCGTGGCTTGCAGTAACTCGAGCGTCTTTTCGACGATCTCTTGGTGCCGACCCAAACAGGCGCCTGCTCCCTTCAGCCAGATCGGAATTGGCCGACAGAACTCGTGAGGGTACGGCTCAGTCTTGCGTGTTTCCAGGGCCGGTACAGGGCGATGGCCGATGTAGTCGTTCAGGTCTGCCAGGCAAAGTTTGCTAACTCTGCTTTCGTCCTCCCATTGATCGGAATGGGAAAGGACCGCCTGGGTGGCTCGGACAATAAAATAGGGAGAGAAGAGCCTCTCGCCGCTTTGGTGAAACAGTAAGTCCTGATGGAACTCAAGATAGGCTGGCAGAACAACATCGAACACATAGTGCAGGGCTGTTTCAGCCTGGCTGGACTGGGAAAGGGCGGCGGAAGAGGTCTTCAGGGCGGATAAACCCGATTTCATGCGTTCGCCAACGGTTTGCCAGGCCCAATCGTGATCGGGAGCCGTGGAGGGACACAGGAGGCGAAAAAGCTGGTCCATCGCGCTGGCAAAACGCGCGTCGTATTCTCCCGAAGAGAAGTTGTAATAACCGAGAACCTTCTCTAGCAGAGCATTCTCTTCAGATCGATCACCCATGTACCTGCCGTTTCATTTTCCTGAGCCCGCCATTTTGGGCAAAGGATGTAGTTTGCCTTCCCCTCAGAAGGGTGTTGTCCCCGTTGCTCAAAGTTCATGGTAGAGGGGACTGGCGACGGGGTCTAGGCGATACAACTCGCCGAGAATCGTCGAAAAACAAGGATTTAGCGAAAACCGGGCCAAAAACGTGACGACAGCATGTCATCTGAATTAAGATGGAAAAACTCGGCAAGGTATTTGCCTTTCGAGTGTTATGCTTGAAAAGTACGCCATCGGCGTCTTTTTTGATTACGATCTTATCTAAATTACCAAGTCCCACCTGGGGCGTTGGTACTAGTCTCGCTTGTTTCCGCCAGGAAAGCTGAGCCCGTCGATGTGGCTCAGTTGAAGGAATCACGACACCTATGCAAATTCAGAAACTCGCTTCGCGTCTTGCCGTGTTTGCCCTGGTCGCCATGGCTGCGACTCCTGCAATGGCTCAACTTGGGCCGCGAACGTTCTCTCCGTACGAATTGGAACGACTCGGGCTTGAGCAAGTCTGGTCAGGTCAACTTCCGATCGATCCCCATCGGTCAGAGATGGAGACCTTCCGTCAGATCGTCAGCCTTAAAGATCCTCTGGTCGTCTTTGAGGTCGAGCAGAACGGCAAGAAGGTCACCTTCAGCTCTAACGAACTGGACGTTCTTGGCCAGCCGATGGGTGAAGAGGGTGCGAAGAAGCAAGCCGACCAATACGTCGCCCGGCAGGACGAAAGTAAGGGAGAAGTAAAGGTCACTCGCCGCGAGGTTCCCAACGAAACCTTTCTGGTGCAAAGCAGTTCCGGCATTTTGATGTCGGTCGATGGTCGTACCGGCAAGACCGACTGGGCCGAACTTCGAGGCAATGCACGGTATCCTCAAACAACGGCCGACGCGAACGACGACATCGTGGTTTCCGTGAGCGGATTCAAGCTGAGTTGTCTACGTCGTGACAATGGTGCCGTGATGTGGACCCGCGAGTTGGAAGGTATTCCGATTTCAGGCCCCGTTGTGGGCGATCAATTCATTTACATTCCACTGCTTGATGGGACCGTTGTCGCCTATAACTTCGATGGAGGCCCACGTCTCGTTCCTCGCTATAAGTCGCTCGGCAAGATTCGGATGCCGGTCTTCGCGACACCAACTTCGATTGCTTGGGCGACGGATCGCAATTACTTCTACGTCGGTTATGCCGATCGTCCCCTGGTTCGATATCGGATTGAATCAAGTGGCGAGATCATCGCACCACCAAGTAATTACGGTCCGCTACGTCTGTTCTTTACAACAGCCACCGGCTACGTCTATTGCATCTATTCGACTGATGGGTCGATCCAATGGCGTTTCTCGTGCGGCGAGCCGATCGACAGCTCGGCGATTGGTATCGGCGATTCCGTCTTTGTGACGCTTCAGCGTGGCGGCATGTACAAGTTAGGTATGGAAGAAGGGGACGTTCGTTGGTTCGTGCCGCGGATCAAAAAGTTTCTGTCTGCCGGTGACCAGTACGTCTACTGCTTGGATGATGATGACAACTTGGTGGTCGTCGACATCAACTCCGGGGCTCAGGTTGGGGCCATGAGCCTGCAAGGGTACGATTTCTTTCACACCAATTCGAAGACCGATCGAATTATCATTGGGTCGAAAAAAGGAAAGATGGTTGTCTTACGTTCGAGTGCGTTGCCTTACCCTCTGGTCCATGTCGACGTGAAGAAACCGGGTGAAAAGCCAGATCCTTCGGCCGCTAAACCTGGTGCGGAAAGTGCAGCCCCAGCTGGCGATGGCTCGAATCCGTTCGCGTCTCCAGCAGCTGCGGGCGGTGGCGTTGCCGATCCATTCGGTGCACCGGCCAGCGGTGGCGGTGCAGCTGCTGATCCATTTGGAGCTCCGAGTGGTGGTGGAGGTGCGGCCGATCCGTTCGGCGGAAGTAGTGGCGGCAGTGATGCTTCCGATCCGTTCGGAAGTGGATCGAGCGATCCATTTGGAAGCGGCGGATCAAGCGACCCGTTTGGTGGCGGATCGGATAGCGGAGCCGGCATGAGCGATCCATTTGGCAACTAAGCAATCGCCAATTGGCTAACTTGAAATTCACGAGCTCGCGGCGAACCTAGTTTTGCCGCGAGCTTTTTTCGTAACTCTCTACCCCATTGTATTCCTATCGCTTAGCCAGCTAACAGCATTCGGCAGACAGGTCGAAACATGGATCGTGTGATAAAATGGGGGTGGATTCGCCTTTGGATAGTGCATTCTGGGGCGATTTCCAGCTAAACTAACCAGTTCACTATTCGCATGTCGGTCCCGCTTGGCTAACCCCCGCGAAGCTGGCGACGCCATGAATCATTCCTCGCAAGCCCCTCCCAATTTTCGTTACCTCTATCGTATTCGCGCGCGGATTGCCGCGGCGACATCGATTCACCCATGATTGCAGGAGATAGAACTCTCATGACCAAGCATCTCGCATGGCTAGTCGCCGGCGCTATGGTCGCCCTTTGTGCGATCAGTCCGGTTCAGGCCGATGACGAAGGTTTCAAGCCGATATTTGATGGCAAGTCCTTGAACGGCTGGAGTGGAGCCGAAGGTTTTTGGAGCGTTCAAGACGGAGCGATCACCGGCACGACCACTTCCGAACATCCCACTAAAGGCAACACGTTCCTCATCTGGGAGCAAGGCAAGGTCGACAACTTTGAGTTGAAGCTGAAGTACAAGATTGTCGGCGGTAACTCTGGCATTCAGTATCGTTCGACCGACTTGGGTAACCACGTTGCCAAAGGGTATCAGGCCGACATCGATAGCGGAGATACCTACAGCGGGATCAACTACGAAGAACGTGGCCGCGGCATCCTTACCCAACGTGGCGAAAAAACCATCGTGCATGATGGCAACAAAGATCCAAAGAAAGAGCGATTCGCCGAGTCGGCCGATCTGCAAGCCAAGATCAAGAAGGAAGATTGGAATGACTATCACATCATCGCCGACGGCAATCACCTGATCCACAAGATCAATGGTGTTGTCATGTCGGAAGTGATCGACGAAGGCGAAAAGGACGCACGAACCAGCGGCATACTTGCCCTTCAGTTGCATGCTGGACCGCCGATGCAGGTTCAGTTCAAAGACATCATGCTGAAGCGACTTCCAATGCAAGAGGGCAAGAAGAAAGTTGTCTTCGTGCCAGGTCGCCCTAGCCACGGGTACGGTGCCCACGAGCATATGGCCGGTTGTCGTCTGCTGATGTTGGCGCTGACCGAGAACATGCCCCAGTTTGAAGCTGCTATCTACGAAGGTGGTTGGCCGTCCGATCCGACTGCTTTTGACAATGCGGACGCCGTGGTCGTTTATTGCGACGGTGGGCCAGGGCATTTGCTCAATCCTCATTTGGAAGAATTCCAAAAGTTGATGGATGACGGCGTCGGTCTAGCTTGTATTCACTACGGTGTGGAAACCACCAAAGGAGAAGCTGGCGACAAGTTCACCGATTGGATTGGTGGTTACTTCGAACCATGGTGGAGCGTTAATCCGCATTGGACCGCCTCGTTTGAGAAGTATGGCGAGCACCCCATTACCAATGGAGTCAAGCCATTCGAGATCAACGACGAATGGTACTACAACATGCGATTCCGCGAAGGCATGAAGGACGTCACGCCGATTCTGACCGCAGTTCCTCCGAAGAGTACGCTCGATCGTCCCGATGGTCCGCACAGTGGTAATCCGCATGTTCGTGCTATGGTCGGTCAACCGCAACATGTTGCGTGGGCGGCTGATCGCGAAAATGGTGGCCGTGGCTTCGGTTTCACGGGCGGTCACAACCACTGGAATTGGGCCGATCCTAACTTCCGAAAAACGGTCCTGAATGCAATCGTCTGGATCAGCCACGAAGAAGTTCCGGCGGAAGGCGTCGAATCGGCATCGCTTTCGCGTGACGACCTGGAAGGTTTGATTCCTGGTCCGCGTCCCGAGCCTAAGAAGCCGGCTCCGAAGAAGGAAAAGAAGGTTTCGCTGAACGTGAAACCGAAGTTCAAGAGCCAGGTTGTTACGACCAGTACTCCTGGCAATCAGGTCGACGTTAGTGTCGACCTGGAAGGGGCAAAGCAGCTGTTTCTCGTCGTCACGGACGGCGGGAACGGCTTCGCTTGCGACTGGGCCGACTGGGTCGAACCAAAGTTGGTTGGCCCCAAAGGAGAAAAGAAGCTGACCGATCTGAAGTGGAAGCGAGCCTCAGCCGATTGGGGTAATGTTCAAGTCAATCGCAATGCTGGTGGTCAACCGTTGGTCGTCAATGGTCATACCGTCGAGTTCGGTATCGGCGTTCATGCGAACTCCGTTATCGCGTTCGACTTGCCAGATGGTTACACCAAGTTCGTTGCTAAAGGTGGTCTCGATAACGGCGGTACCAACCAGCAAGACGGTACTGCGACTTCCGTGCAGTTTGCAGTCTATACCCAAGATCCTGGTGACGTTTCCGCAACTGCCGCAAGCAGTGGGCATGACCCTGAGGACGCCGTCGCTGGCTTGGATGTTTACGATGGTCTGGAAGCGACGCTTGTTGCGGCCGAACCTGACTTGAAAAGCTTGACGAACATCGATATCGATCATCGGGGCCGCATCTGGGTGTGCGACGTGATGAACTATCGCGGTAACAACGGTTCGCGTCCCGAAGGGGATCGCATTCTGATTTTGGAAGATGAAGATGGGGACGGAGTGGCCGACAAAACGAAGGTCTACTACCAAGGTCGCGATGTCGATACGGCGATGGGAATTTGTGTGCTGGGCAACAAGGTAATTGTTTCTGCCGCACCGAATCTGATCGTTTTCACCGACGAAGATGGCGACGACAAGCCGGACAAAAAGGAACTACTGTTCACCAAAACCGGCCAACCACAGCACGACCACTCCGCCCACAGCTTCCTCTTTGGTCCTGACGGCAAGCTTTATTGGAATGTTGGTAACACAGGCCGCCATGTTCACGATGCCCAAGGGAATGTTGTCGTTGACGTGGCAGGCAACGAGGTCGTGGATAACGGCAAACCTTACTTTGGTGGTATGCCGTTTCGCTGCAATCTGGATGGAAGTGAATTCGAGGTATTGGCCCACAACTTTCGAAACAATTACGAAGTGACGGTCGACTCGTTTGGTACTCTGTGGCAAAGCGACAACGACGACGACGGCAACCGCGGTGTCCGCATCAATTACGTAATGGAATATGGTAACTTCGGCTACCTCGATCAAATGACAGGCGCCGGTTGGCGTACACCACGTACCAACATGGAAACCGAAGTGCCGCTCCAGCATTGGCATTTGAACGATCCTGGCGTGGTGCCGAACCTGCTGCAAACGGGTGCTGGATCGCCAACGGGGATTTGTATTTACGAAGGAAACTTGCTTCCTAAAATCTTTCAAAACCAAATCATCCATTGCGATGCGGGCCCCAACATCGTGCGGGCTTATCCCGTCAAGAACGATGGTGCCGGCTACTCTGCTGAGTCTGTCGATATCCTTAAAGGAACACGTGACAATTGGTTCCGCCCGGCTGACGTCTGTGTCGCTCCCGATGGATCGATTTTTGTCAGCGACTGGTACGATCCAGGCGTCGGTGGCCACGGCCAACGCGATCTTGATCGTGGGCGGTTGTTCCGCGTTGCACCGGAAGGTGTGAAGTACAAGGTGCCAAAGTTCGACTTCTCGAGCGTCGATGGTTGTATTGCCGCTTTGAAGAACCCAAACCTAGCTACGCGTTATATGGCTTGGACCAACCTGCACGCTAAAGGAGCAGAAGCCGAATCGGCTTTAAAGGCCGCTTATGATTCGTCGAACGATGCTCGTTATAAAGCTCGCCTGATTTGGTTGTTAGGAAACATCGAAGGTACGGGACAACAATACGTCGACTTGGCCCTCTCTGTTGACAATCCCAACCTGCGAATTGTCGGCTTGCGAATGGCCCACGAACTAAAGATCCCAGCCACAGAAGTGGTGGCAAAGATTGTAGATGACAAGTCGCCCCAGGTGCGGCGTCAAGCGGCAATCGAACTTCGCTTTGACGGAAGCGACGCCGCTTCGCAGCTATGGGCGAAGCTCGCCCAGCAATACGATGGGAAAGATCGCTGGTACTTGGAGGCCTTAGGTATTGGTGCTGACCTGCACTGGGATTCCCGTTTATCTGCTTACTTGAAAGCGATTGGCGGCAAGGTGGATACGGCTGCTGAGAAGGACATCGTGTGGCGAAGTCGCGCGAGCCAGACACCTTCGATGTTGGCGGATATGATTGAAGATACCGCCAATCCTGCCGAACAGTTGCCACGACTCTTCCGTGCCTTCGACTTCCAGCCGAATGCGGAAGGGGTGAACAATGCCATGGTTGCATTGGCATTTGGTAATTCACGTCAAGATAATGCCGAGACGATGATCATTTCCGAATCGGTCAAACGCTTGCGGAATTACGATGTTGCTAAAAATGCTGAATCAGCCGCTGCGATGGACAAGGCGCTCAGCAAAGTGGCGGGCAGTTTAGCGTATGTTGAACTGGTGGATCGCTTTGAGCAGGCGAAATACTATCCACAACTGCTGGCCCTGGCGATCTCGCAGCCTGAATCGGAAGCAGGTGTCGCGGCTGCCGACGTACTACTTCGACGCGGCCAGAAGGATCTCTTGCAAAGCGTTCTTACCGAAGGAACTCCTGAGGATAAGGTCGCGCTGACGACTGCAATTTCTAACAGCAGCAGTGGTCAGGCAAATGCTTGGATGCGACGGATGCTCAACGATTCGTCCCAAGACCTTCAAGTTCGTCGCATCGCCGTGAAAGGCTTGGCCAGCAACAAGGGCACCGCTACTCAGCTTCTCGAGATGGCCAAAGCCGGCAAACTGGACGAAGAACTGATGCAGGCCGCAGCGGCACCGTTGAAGATTTCCGTGTGGGGCGACATCCGTCAGAAGGCGTCCGAAATCTTCCCCCAGCCTCCTTCCAAGGATAACAAGCCGCTGCCGCCGCTCGATCAATTGGTGAGAATGCGTGGTTCGGTTGACAAGGGAAAACAGGTGTTCGCGACGACGGGAACTTGTAGTAAGTGCCACGTGGTGAATAAAGAAGGCAAAGAGGTTGGGCCTAACTTGAGCGAGATTGGTTCGAAGCTGGGACGAGAAGCGATGTTTGAATCGATTCTTTATCCTAGTGCCGGTATCAGCCACAACTACGAGAACTGGGCGGTTCTGACCGATAGTGGCACAGCCATCACCGGACTGAAGACCAGCGAAACGGCCGATTCGATCACGATCACTAACTCGGAAGGGTTAGCTCGCAAGATTCCGAAAGACGAAGTCGATGAGATCCGCAAGCTTCCAATCTCGGTCATGCCGAATGATTTGCAGCGACTCATGACGGTTCAGGAACTGGTTGACGTGGTCGAATACATCTCGACGCTGAAGAAAAAGTAACTTTCTTCTTTCAGTTATTAATAGACGCTTTTCAGGCACGGGTTCATCTCGTGCCTTTTTTATGGGATAGACGGCCGATTGAGCGAACACTTCATGCGCTGGCGAGTCTGAATATCGGAGTTCATGCCCCTCGGTTGTCCCATTCTGCCGATTCTGCGGAATTTTCTACATTTGGGTGCTTCGCCCAGGTGTAGGTTACGACCTACAATAGAGGGTTTGCGTCGACTTTGCGGCCGCAGCGTTCCCGATACGAATTGATTCCTCGCGAACAGATCCAACCAAAGCCAGCCATGATCCGACTTGCCTCTGCGTTCCTTCTTGCCCTTACCTTCTGTGCACCATGTCTCGCCCAGGAGAAGTTTCCAGCGGCCGACCTTCTTCCCAAGAAGGAAATCGGCGCCACCAAATTTCTAGAGCAGCATCCAGAATTTGACGGTCGCGGTGTCGTTGTCGCCGTGTTCGATACCGGCTGCGATCCAGCTGCCCCTGGTCTTCAGGTTACATCGGATGGCAAACCGAAGATCATCGATATGATTGACGGTTCTGGCAGCGGCGACGTTCGTACTTCAACTGTTCGTAAGGCTGAAGAGGGCAAGCTGGAAGGGCTTACTGGACGAACCTTGACGATACCGAAGAAATGGAAGAACCCCAGTGGCGAGTATCACTTAGGAATGAAACCCGCCTACGAGCTTTTTCCTGGCGGAGCGATTCCGCGAGTGAAGTCGGAACGGCGTAAACCTTGGGACGAAGCAGTCCGCAGCAAGATCGAGGAATTCACCCGCGAAATTGCCAAGTTCGAGAAAGAGCATCCCAAGCCGAACGACGAGCAGAAGAAAGAAAAGAAAGAGCTCGATATTCGCCTGAAGGAATTGACCAAGCTGCAAGGTAGTTGGGACGACGCTGGTCCGATCTACGACTGCGTTGTGTTCAACGACGGCAAAGCTTGGCAGGCCGTGGTCGATACCGATGAAGATGGCGACCTGGCCGACGAAAAAGTGATGACGAACTACCGTGTGAAGCGACAATACGCCACCTTCGGCGAAGTCGATCTCGTGACCTTTGCGGTCAACATTTATGAAGAAGGCAATCTGCTGAGCATCGTGGTTGATGCTGGAACTCACGGAACGCATGTCGCCGGGATCATTGGCGCGAACTATCCTGACCGACCAGAATTGAATGGTGTGGCTCCCGGGGCTCAGATTGTGTCGGTCAAAATTGGCGACACGCGACTTGGTTCCAACTCGACTGGAACGGGCGAAGAACGTGGTCTGATTGCCGTTCTCGAGAATAAATGCGACCTGATCAACATGAGCTACGGTGGTGCTTCCCCTGAATGGAACACGGGTAGAACGGCTCGCCTTTACTCGGAAATCGTAAACCGCTATGGCGTGATCTTTGTATCCAGTGCCGGGAATAATGGTCCTGCATTGAGTACCGTGGGAAGTCCTGGTGGGACGACCTCGACGATTTTAGGTGTGGGCGCCTATATTCCACCAGCATTGGCCAGCACCGGCTACTCGGTGCGCGAGGAGCTCGCCGAACGCCCCTATACCTGGTCGAGTCGTGGTCCGACAATGGATGGCGACTTGGGCGTTGATATCAGTGCTCCAGGCGGGGCAGTTGCTCCCGTTTCACGCTGGTCTCTCTCTCCAGGCAAGCTGATGAACGGTACCTCGATGTCATCCCCGAATGCTTGTGGTGGTATCGCATTGGTCTTGAGTGGTCTTAAACAGGAGAAGATTCCCTATACGCCAGAAGCGGTGAAGCTGGCCGTTAAGAACTCGGCTCGCCCGCTAGAAAACGGGTCGGTGTTCGCTAACGGCGCCGGCCTGATTCAAGTGGGGGCTGCTTTTGATTGGCTGAAGGAATACGAAGAAAAAGTCGAACCGGAAGTTCGCTATGTCGTTACCGTTCCCAGCCTTCGAACCAAACGTGGTGTTTACTTCCGCGAACGAGATGATGCCACACGCGTCCATGAAGTAACGATCGATGTCGATCCGGTCTTCAACCAAGACGCAAAGTATGATCCTCGTGCCAATTATCAAGCGGAGTTTAATCTCAAGTGCGATGCGGACTGGGTGACGATTCCCTCAAGCTTCTTCGTCTATCATGGTGGGCGTAACTTCAAAATCGAGGTCGACCCACGTAAGCTCGATCCAGGCGTTCATTTCACGCAGGTCGAAGGCTACTACGCCAATCACCCTGAAATGGGACCACGATTCCGTGTCCCAATCACGGTAATCGTTCCTGAGTCGGATCATGCCAGCCAAGAATTCCATAAGACGCTTCGACTGGCCCCTGGCGAGATCGATCGTTCTTTTGTTGAAGTGCCGATCGGGGCCACGTGGGTGAACGTTCGTTTGAGAGCGACTGGGATTGAAGATACCAAACTGTTCATCTTTCACGCGATCCAGCGATTAGAGGATCAAGCCTACAGCAAACTCGAACAGCAAAACTTCCTGCCGCTTGAGCCAGGCGAACTACGTGAGATCAGCTTTCCTGTTGAGGAAGGCAAAACGATCGAAATGACGCTGGCGCAGTACTGGTCGACTCTCGGTGAAACGGAAGTCGAGATGGATGCCACCTTCTATGGCATTCTCCCCAGCCCAGGGGCCTTAGCGTGGGATGGTAACAATCCGATCCATCGCGTCGATGTGCAAACGGTGTTAGGCCCAATACAAATTCGCCCGAGTGCGAAGTTCGAGAAGCTTCGGAAGACGTTGCGACCAGCGAAGAGCGAGATTGTTCCGCTCGACCCACAACGCGACGAACTCCTGGAAAAGCAAATGATTTACGGTCTGACGTTGACTTATGAGTTGACTTTGTCCGAAGACGCCAAGGTCGCTCCTGAGCCTGTTACTTATGCCAACGGATTTGATTCCTATTCGGGTGGCGTTTACACGATTTACGATAAGAACAAACGTGTCGTGAACATGGGAGCAGGCGGTCGCGATACTTCGCTTGAGAAAGGTAAGTACACACTCACCTTCTTTTTCCGCCATGAAGACCGCGACGAACTGCTCAAGATCGAAGACATGCCGGTTTGGCTCGACTTCGACATCAGCCGCCCAGGTATTCGGACTTACGACAATTACGAAAATGCCTTCAATCGTCGTGGCGGGTTTGGCTCCGAGTGGCTTCGCCCTGGCGAATTGGTTCCCGTTTACCTTACTACGGATCCCAAGAGTATGCCTAAGATGGCCTCGCCTGGGGATTTGCTGCTGGGTGAAATTCAGTTCGGTGATCCCGATGCCAAGCTGAGCGGTGCTTCACGTCGCCCAAAAGGCTTCGCTCTCGAGTACATCGTGCCAGTGCCAGCCAGCGACAAGCCAGAACCATCTGGTGACAAGCCGAAAGGAGATAAGCCAACTCTGGAAGACAAATTGTTCGAGACCAAGCTGGCATTCCTTAAGACCTTGAAAGGCAAGGATCAGCAAGAGGAGTTCAATAAGTTGTTCGACGAGTTGAATGAAGCCAAGCCGGACAACGTCGAGGTCTTGCAGGTAAAGCTGAACAAACTGGACGAAAACGACCGGAAAGATCACCTGCCTGAGGTCGTCAAAGCTGCGGATACGGTCTTGAAGGCGATTCCAAAAGGGAAGGTTCGGATGTACTTCGCTCAAAGACGCGATCCGGAGACCGATGAAGAGAAAGAAAAAATGAAGGAAATGACCGAGCTGAAGGAAGCATTAATCGATACGCTTTACCGCAAAGCTCGGGCGATCGCCTACATGGATCTGCCGGAAGACGATCCGGAACATCCCGAGAACAAGGACATTCGCAAAGCTCCAAAGGACGAGGAGAAGCGAACCAAGCTGTTCGAGAAGGCGTTCGATCAACTGTCGAGTTGGGTCGATACAACCGAAAAGAAGTACGCATTGCTGCACCTGCGACGCTTGCGTCGGCACGGCCAGGAAGGTGAAGCGCTGCAGTTGATCAACAAAATGATTGCGGAAGATCCGACCAATCTGTTGCTCTATAAGAAACGATCCGACATCTACGGCGAGCTAGGCTGGAAATTCGCGGAAGAAAACGAAGAACAGTGGCGCCTTCTCCGCAAGCGGGACGAGTTTCTGCCAAACTAGGCTCGTCAGAAAAAAGAGTTGCAAATTGGGTGAATAAGTGCCCAATTTGCAACGATCTAGTGGCCCGAATGAGGATCGAATCTTGTACCATCGCCCGAATTGAGAAATAATGCGGAGAGGTTGAAAGCCTTTCATATTCCTTCCTGATTTCCCCTCCTGCGGTGATCTATGAGAACCCTTTGCCAAACGCTTTTGGCTATTGGTTGCCTCGCGCTGACGACGACAAACATCTCTGCGGCAGATGCGGAAATTGATTTCGGTCGCGACATTCGCCCGATTTTGTCTGGTAAGTGCTTCCATTGTCATGGGCCTGATCCAGAAACACGGGAGGGTGGTTTGCGCCTCGATGATGCTGAAGCAGCTTCGGCCGAGCTCGATAGCGGCGAGATCGCGATCGTTCCTGGTAAGCCCGACGAAAGTGAGTTGATCGCCCGAATCGTCACCGACGACGAGTCGATCCGCATGCCTCCGCCAGAGATCGGCAAATCTCTTTCGCCCGCCGAGCAGAAGCTTCTGAAAGACTGGATCGCGCAAGGGGCGAGATTTTCTCCGCACTGGTCATTCGTCAAACCAGCCAAGTCTGAGTTGCCCACGACCTCACAGCCAGATTGGGTAAACAAGCCGATCGATGCCTTTATTCTGAAGCGTCTCGATGAAGTCGGACTCACACCCGCTGAACAGGCCGATCGGTACACGCTCGCTCGCCGCGTTTCTTTCGCATTGACTGGCTTGCCCCTTACCGTCGAAGAAACCGACGCATTCGTGAACGACAAATCACCGGATGCCTATGAGAAAATGGTCGATCGCTTGCTGGCTAAGCCGACCTACGGCGAACGCTGGACACGCGTCTGGCTGGACATTGCCCGATACGCCGATTCGATGGGGTATGAAAAAGACAACCCGCGAACGATGTGGCCATATCGTGATTGGGTGATTCGTGCAATCAACGAGAACAAACCGTTCGACCAATTCAGTATCGAGCAACTGGCCGGTGACCTTCTGCCTGAGGCGAACGAACAGCAGATCATCGCTACGGCGTTCCATCGTAATACGATGACCAACACCGAAGGAGGAACCAACGACGAAGAGTTCCGCAATGCGGCCATCGTCGACCGGGTGAATACCACGGTGCAAGCTTGGATGGGGCTGACTATGGAATGTGCTCAGTGCCACACGCACAAGTACGATCCGATCACCAACCAGGAATACTTCGAGTTCTTCGCGATCTTCAATCAAACAGCCGATGCCGATCGCAACGACGAATCTCCGTTGCATCGCATGTTCACCGATGCCCAGTTGCAACAGCAGGAAAGCCTCAAGTCGCAAATCGAACAGGCGAAAGCTGACTTGCAGAAGATGTTAGAGAATTCGACTAACATTGCCCTTTCTGAGAACAAGCCGAACGTCGGCCGTTATGTACGGGTCGAACACATCGCCGATGGTGCCTATCTGCATATTGCTGAAGTGCAGGTTTTCTCGGGTGAAGAAAACGCAGCGATGAAGGGGAAAGCATCTCAGGTCAGCGTCGATTATGATGGCCCCGCTGCAAAGGCGATTGATGGCAACACCAACGGTGACTTCTTCGGCGGTATGAGTACGATTCATACGAAACAGGAGAAGAACCCGTGGTGGGAAGTCGACTTGGGGTCGACAATGACCATCGATAAGGTCGTCGTTTGGAATCGCACCGACGGGGACTTGTTCAATCGCATGAAGTCGTGCCGGGTCGTGATCCTCGACGAGAATCGCCAACCGGTTTGGGCCGGCCGGATGAACTCACCGTTTAATCCTAGTGCTGAGTTTATCCCACCGAAAACGGTTGATGGGATGGACGAGTCCGCCCGTGCGGAATTGGCAGCCTATCTGAAAGGCAACTCGCCTGCGATTGAGAAGCAGCGGAAGAAAGTTGCTGATCTGGAAAAGAAGCTGGAAAACGTCAAACCGATCACAATGCCGATCATGCAAGAGCTTCCTGAAGACAAGCATCGCAAGTCATTTATCCAGCTTCGAGGCAACTACCAGTCGCACGGCGAGGAAGTCCATGCCAGTGTGCTCGATAGCTTTCATGCCTTCCCGAACGATGCAAAGACCGATCGCCTTTCGATGGCCAAGTGGCTGGTCGATAAAGAGAACCCGCTGACTGCTCGCGTGGTGGTGAATCGACACTGGGAACAGTTGTTTGGCATGGGAATTGTCGAAACGAGCGAGGACTTCGGTTCGCAGGGGGAGTTGCCCACACACCCACAACTGTTGGATTACCTGGCAGTCGAATTAATGGAGCACGATTGGGATACGAAGTGGCTCGTTAAGGAAATCGTGATGAGCAACGCGTTTCGTCAGTCTGCTAAGACAACACCTAAGAAATTGGAAATCGACTCTCGCAATCAATTGGTTTCTCGCGGACCACGCGTGCGACTTTCGGCCGAGATGGTACGTGATCAGGCGTTGGCAGTAAGTGGCCTGTTGAGCGACAAAATGTATGGGCCCTCTGTGCGACCTCCGCGTCCGAATTTAGGACTGAAATCGGCGTTCGGTGGTTCGACTGACTGGGTCACGAGCCAAGGCGAAGATCGCTATCGTCGCGGCTTATACACCAACTGGCGACGCACGACGCCCTACCCGTCGATGACGACGTTCGACGCTCCGAGTCGCGAGGTATGTGTCATTCGCCGGATCACAACGAATACACCTCTGCAAGCTTTGGTTACTCTAAACGATCCTGTCTACATCGAAGCCGCTCAGGCGTTCGGTCGAAAAGTTTGGCAGCAGAAAGACCTTTCGGTTGAGGCGCAAGTGGAGTTCGCCGTTCGTCGCTGCTTGGGACGCCACCCCAGCGAAGCGGAAACGCAACGCTTGGTAGAACTGTTTCATACGGCCAAGTCGCGATACGCTGCCGTGCCGCAGGAAGCCCAGAAGATGGCGACCGACCCGATTGGTCCGTTGCCGGAAGGGGCATCCGCGGAAGAGCTGGCGGCTTGGACGTTAGTAGGAAATGTTCTGTTGAATTTGGACGAAGCCCTGAATCGCTAGTCGACGAGAAACCACATTAGTCGAAACGAGAATTGCTGATGGATCCCGTACAACGTTCGCTGCAGAACATTACGCGTCGATACTTCCTGTCGAAGTGCCAGGCCGGCATCGGCGGCTTCGCACTGAGCTCGCTGTTGGGCAACTCGAGTATGGCCAACGAAGCGACTTCCGCGACCGATGCTCTGTCGGCGACGCGGCCACACTTTCCAGCCAAGGCTAAGTCGGTCATCTATCTTCACATGACCGGTTCGCCGCCGAATCTTGATCTGTTCGACTACAAGCCTGAGTTGATCAAGCATAATGACCAGGATTGCCCCGCCGAGTTTCTCGAAGGACGAGAGTTCGCGTTCACGACCGGTACGCCCAAGCTGATGGGCACACCGCACAAGTTCCGCAAGGTCGGCAAGTCTGGCATGTGGATGTCGGATGCGTTAACGCACCTGGAAGATGTCGTCGACGATCTTTGCTTCGTCCATTCGATGAATACGGATCAGTTCAATCACGCGCCAGCGGAACTCTTGCTCTTCACCGGCTCGCCTCGTTTGGGGCGGCCCTCGATGGGATCGTGGGTCACTTACGGGCTCGGTTCGGAAAACGCAAACTTGCCTGGTTTCGTGGTGTTGGTCTCCAGTGGATCGAATCCGGCTGGTGGTAACAGCGACTGGGGCAGCGGGTTCTTGCCCTCGGTTTATCAAGGTGTGCAGTGCCGCTCGAAGGGGGATCCAGTTCTGTATCTGAATAACCCGCAAGGGATGGACAAATCGATGCGGCGGATGACGCTGGATGCCCTACATGATTTAAACGAGATGGAGCTTGAGCGAACGGGTAATCCTGAAACGGAAACTCGAATCTCGCAGTATGAGTTGGCCTTCCGCATGCAGATGGCTGCCCCAGAGGCCATGGATCTTGGGCAAGAAACACAGTCGATGCTTGATGCTTACGGCGCGAAGCCAGGCGAACCATGCTTTGCCAACAACTGCTTGCTCGCTCGCCGCTTAGTTGAGCGTGGCGTGCGTTTCGTTCAGTTGTTTGACTGGGGCTGGGACTTCCATGGAACAGGCAAGGGAACTGGGCTTGGCGAAGGTCTGGTCGAGAAGTGTGCGACCATGGATCGCCCTGTGACAACGCTTCTCAAAGACTTGAAGCAGCGTGGGTTGCTCGATGAAACACTCGTTGTATGGGGTGGGGAATTTGGTCGAACCCCGTTCCGCGAAGGTCGAACCGCTGGTAGCAAAATTCTCGGACGCGACCATTACCCGGATGTCTTCACCCTGTGGATGGCTGGTGGCGGAATTAAGCCAGGCTGTTCCTACGGTGCAAGTGACGAACTCGGGTTCAAAGTGGCCGAGGACAAAGTTCATATCCACGATCTTCAAGCCACGATTTTGCACTGCCTGGGCATGGATCACGAGCATCTTACTTATCACTTCGCCGGTCGCGACTTCCGATTGACCGATGTGCACGGTAACGTGGTGCACGACATCTTGGCGTAACAATCACTGCGTCCTTATCGCGTGAACCTGGTGGCGATTGCAACCGTTATTGCGATCGCCAATCTACAAGCATTGCTAGCACCCTCAGGCATCTTAGGGGGTGATTGATCTTGCTTCAAAACACAAAAGTCGGAATCATCGACGCCAAGCAGTCTGTAGAGTTTCTCAGATCGGCTACGTATTTGAGATTGAGGCGATTATTGCGTTGTGAATACCTCGACTTATCTGGCGAATATGCCTCTGGATTCACGCCTTGCCCTCGCCGCAATCTCAATCACTTGCTACCGAACCAGAAAGACTACAGGCTTTTAATCCCACCACGGCCCCGATCGCGTGAATCGTGATCGATCCGCCCATTCGTGCTGCGTTGCTTCTCTCTCCCACGCAACGGCGGACCGGCCAGATCGTTCGATATGGATTAATGACAACGTGGTTGGAGCGATGATCTTCGCTTGCTAACGCGCCTTTCAAGAAGTTCAGGAATTCGATGATTCGGTTGAAGTATGATCCCTGGATGTTGGCTTTGCAGATGGTCGATGCCAGCGGGACACGCAGAATCAGTTTGTCGCTCGACCGCTTGGCGGAAATTCTGGCGGAAGTGGGACGAGTCGAATCAGTGCGTACCGTTCAGGTTCGAGGCATCGAAGCCGATCCCGGCGAATTGGTTGACTTGGTACAACGCGGACGAATGATTGCCTTGGTTGGATTTCCGCACCGCGTGTTGCTGACCACCGGACTGGGGATGATGCGGCAAGAGGTTGAGGAGGTCTTTCGTGCGTTTACGTCGATCGAGTTCTCGTTGCCAGCATCTCTTCGCGAGAAGCTTGCTCCAACAAGTAGAGTCGATGTCAACTCGGTTGAAGAACATCTGGCCGAGTGGTTCCGAACGATCGAATACTTTGCCCGCGTGAAAAAGGCCTGGCAGATGTCCGCGGACTTAGTCGTTCGTCTTCCCAGTGAAAAGCTCTCAATCGATCTGTGCCAACGCTTGGATGCCCTTAGTTGGCGGTCGGCGTTTCGTGTTCAACGGGCCTGCGGTGCGGCTGCATTCTCTCTTGAAGAGCAGCAAGCTCAATATGGTATGAAGTTGTGTGAAGAACCGTACCGGGTGATGACCTTCAGCGCCGGAGGGCAACTCACCGGTTGCAGCGGTGATCAACGGCAACGCGTCTATTTCGGTGGTTTGGGCGAGGTTTCGCTGGAAGGTCTGTGGGAAGGAGCTGCCATGGAAGCTTGGCGGCTGAACCGAACAACCAATCAGTGCCAAGGGTGTGCTGGCCTGGGAACAACCACGCGGCGACCATCCCTAATCGGAATCTACGATTCCCTTGGGGAGCAAAACTTCCACGAGTTCCCACAACAACAATTACGTCGAATCGCGGAACAAACTGAGAGCAAGGCGAGCAACGGCCTTCGGGCGAAACGAGAGATCTTTCGCACCCCTCGGAAAGCCTCGTAATACAAGTCGCGATCGGTTTCCTATCTGCTGCCGAAGATTCGTGAGAACCAGCCCTGTTTCGGCGGGTGGAAGTGTAGCACTTCCCAAGGCTGAGGATCGTCGACAGGGAGATCCTCGTCGTAGCGAAAACCTCCCAAGGCCACGAATAGATTCACGGCGACATCGAAGATGAAGTCGACCTGATCGTCCGTTCCGATCAATGAATTTTGCTTCGCGAAGATTGATTGATAGCAATCGGGCAGCCCGCCGGTAGTTTCGATGTGGTCAGTGCCCTTGAACCCGCCTTCGTGCCACACCGACCAGGTTTCTTGCCCATCGACTAGTGCGGTTAGACTGCTATGCATGACCGTTTCGCTCACTTCAAGTCGGAAAACGGAGCCTCCGAGCGAGAGCGTATGTAAAATCCGATCGCTGAGAACGGGATCGTTGAGATAGAGGCCGTATGCCCCACTAGGAAGCCTGGCTCCGCAGACCGGGTCGTCGTCTGGGAAATCGACGAACTGACGCGATGGTGTGAGCGAGGCTTCGTGAAAGATGGTCTGGGGATCTTTGCCGAAAACGACGGCGTTCACAACATTGAATCCCATAAGTGGTGTCTGTCCTACTTGGCAGGCGTGGGAGCTTTGTCCTTGTCTGGATTCGGCTTGCTGAGGTCGATCTCTTTCGTACCGGTTCCTTCAAATCCTGGCTTGGTCGTTCCGTCTTCGTTCAGACCATCAACCGTCCACAGCACGCCACGGGCAACCAGTCCCAGCCAAGCGTCGTTGTTCATCGTCTCGTTGAAGTGGCCAAGCGAAGTGGAAAACGTCTTGGTTCCCTTGTACTGATTGGTCCAGACGACGGTGTGATCTTTCTTGGTATCAACACCGTAGGCTTTGGCCAACGGGGTCGAGTTGTCCCAGGTCTTTTCGATCTTATAGAGCTCGCCGTTGGCAACTTTCCAGTTCTGAGGAAAGCCTTGCATGATCGGATGATCACTTTCCAGCGTGATCACGTCTAAGGGGTGCTTCCCCTCATGGCTACGCGAGGTCATGCCGATCAGCTTGCGCCACTCGTCGGTTTCCGCATTGCGGTAACTATGCATCGAGCAGTGGACAAAGATAGCGGGGATTTTGTTTTCAGTGTGGGCATTCACAATGCCTTCGACGAATGCAACGTCGTCGACGTGGCCATAGCATTCGTTGTGTACGACCACGTCGTATGGCTTAATCCAATCGTGATTCTTGTAGACGGGAACTTGGACCGTGCGATCGCTTCCGGCCAGTTCGACATCCCACTCGATGTTGACTCGCTGACTGAGTCCTTCGGTGATGATCTTGATCTGGTTGGGATAGTCGTGGCAGCAGCCACCGGTAATCAGTAACCCTTTCAGCTTCGCTTTTTCCTGGGCACCAGCGACGCCAGCAGACGAGATCACACAAAGGGCGACAAGCAAAGTAGGTACGAATCGAAGAGACATGAGGGGAGGTTCCTTGGGGTGAGGTTATTTCTGAGCCGTTTCGCTGGCACTTGGGGCAGTTGGGCCATCGAGATCACCCAGCGAAAACTGAATGCCGTCAAGATAGAACTTCAAGATCTGCGGGTTCCAATAGATTTCCTCGCGATGCCCTAACGAGCTATAGAAGACGCGACCCTTGCCCCATCCGCGAACCCACGAAACCGCAAAGTCGCCGTCGGTACGATGGATTCCGCCTTTTTTCATGTTGGTGTTTTCAACATCCAAGGAAAGCAATACGTGCAATGCTTGACGCGAGTAAGGATCGCGGAATTGGTAGATTTCGTCGACGATGCTGAAGTTCTCGCCACCAAAAGCGGCCATCAACGGGTGATCGGGATCATCGACTTTGATACCGACGTTTTCGTGCCATGGGTGACCATGAAAGTAGCCACCAACCATCTTGCCGAACTCAGGCCACTTGTAGTTGGCATCGCTGGCAGCATGAAAACCGACCAAGCCTTTGCCGTTGCTCACGAAGTCGAGCAGGCTCTTCTTGAAAATCTGTTCGGCTTCTTCCTTGGTCATCTGCTTGCCGGCGGCGGCAAGCTTTTGAATGTCTTCGTCACGCGGCTTGATCCATTCGCCGGTCGTGTTGACCATGACCATCGAGTCGTACTGATTCAGCACTTCTGGCTGCAACATGGTCAGGTCGTTGGTGATGCGGGCGCTGTAAGCGCCCGTGTGTTCACCCAACATTTTGGTAGCCACAGCCCCGACCGGAATCGAGCTGTGACGAAAGCCGTCGTAGCGAATGAAGACCAGTACGTTCTCTGGCTTCTTCGGTTCGACGCGTGCTTTATCTGGCATGGCCTTCTCGAGCTTTTCCAACTGCTCAGGCGTGACCAGTTCGCGGATGTAGATATTGCGGAAGTAAAGCGTGTTGCCGTGGTTCTGAAGTTCGATCTGACCGGTGCGATAGATTGGCTTGTCGCGTTCCCAGTAGTTTTCCAAAACAACGTCGTCGACAACCAGCTTGCCGTTTAACTTTACCGTAACGCGATCGTCCACCATGCGGATGAAGAAGGTATTCCACTCACCGACGGCATTGTCCGCATTGGCAATGGGTTCGCTAGGGTTCTTTTGGTTGTTGTACAGCCCACCAGAACCGACACCCTTCGGGTTAGGCCCCTTGTTGGAAGGATCCCAGATCTGAACTTGCGGACTACCACGCAGATAGATACCGCTGTCGCCAGCTTCTTTGATCTTGAAGTCAACGTACATTTCGAAGTCGGCATAATCCTTCGCGGTACAGATGCTCTGACCTTTACCGTCGAACACCAGTACGCCATCTTCAACCGACCAGTGGGCGTTCATCGACTCGTCCGCTTTGGCTTGCTCTTCGGCGAGCTTTTCTTTGGACATCTCGGCTCGGGCTTTCGGATTGGCGACCAATCCTTTCCAGCCAGAAAGATCTTTACCATTGAACAGCGCTTTGAAGCCTTGCGGCGGCTGATTCAATTTGGGCTCTTCAGCAAACACGAAGGTGGACATGCTTAACAGCAGGCCGACACTACACACCAGACGCAACATTGATGCGTTCTCCTCAGGTAGTAATTCAGGTGGGAAGGGGACAATTGTTTGCCCGATGGGAGGGTTGGTCCGTTCAATTCGTTTAGTGAGGGTAGGACCAGAGACCGCCAACCATCATAATCGGTGCTGTGGGCGTTGGGAATCAATTGCCGTGGATCCCCGGGCGGAAACGTTCGATGGGTAAGGAATTCACCCGAAATAGTGGACTATGAAGCGTTTTTTGCAGCATTTGTACGCACGAGCGATTTATTGGCCGTCGTACTTCTATAACTGGACGATGATCCGTCGCCTGAAGTGGTGGCGGTGGTACGACGAAATCGACGAGCACGTTTTCGTGGGGGCGGTTCCTTCGCGCAAAATGGCCGAAGACTTGGCGGCCAGTGGGATCGCAGGGGTGATCAATACTTGCCAGGAATACGAAGGACCGCTCGACATCTACAAGCAGCATGGGATCGAGCAGTTGTACCTGCCGACGGTCGACTTCACGCCGCCAAGTGTCGAGGACATCGACGAAGGTGTGCAATTTATTGAAAAGTATGTTTCCGAAGGCAAAGACGTCTACGTGCACTGCAAAGCTGGACGTGCTCGGAGTGCCACGATTGTTCTGTGCTGGTTGATGAAAGCGAAGGGCATGACCCCAGAACAGGCCCAGGTTTACATGAAAGAGAAGCGTAAACAGGTGCTTTCTACGATCTACCGTCGCCCAGTGGTTCAAGCCTATTACCGAGGCCTGCAATCGGCCGCGAAGTCGTCATGAGCCACCAGGCTGAGGTGATAGGCACTTCTGCCTCGATGGTTGAGTTAAATCGCCCCGCCAGCCGCATTAGCGTGATGCATCGCATCGAGCACAGGGTGAATTAAAAACTGCGAGCAGTAAATGGTTACGGCGATCGGTAACACAATCGTCACGCCAAGTGTCAGGACGGTGACCAGAATCTTCGACCACAAGGCATACTTCGGACTCAGCCAGATCAGCGGCAGCCCGAGTGGTCCGAAAGTTAGAATCACCGTCCAGATCACGACGTGACTGCTAACGATAGCTCTAGCCGCCGGTGGCAAGCCTGCTTCGATGGTCACTGGAGCGGGAGGCGGGGAAGGGGAGGATACGGCCGGCAACTGGTGCGGCGAATCCAAGAGCTCGGTATGACCAGACATGATTCACCTTAGGGTGGTAAGAGTGCGCGCAACAGGACACTCAAGCCTAGGTCACCCACACCATATGGCAAATCGTGGATCGATCTTCGGATATAATCGCCCGATCTAGCGATCGATGTGGAACTTACGACTTCAACTCGACCGGCACGGCATCGATCTTAGCAGCAAGAATAAAGTCGTTTTCGCTCAATCCGCCGATCGCGTGCGTCCACAATTCAATCGAAACGTTGCGATATCCAGCGATGTGCAAGTCGGGATGATGGCCATCTTCTTCGGCGATTTCGGCAACCTTGTTGAAGAAGTTCATGCCGGCCATGAAGTTCTTCACGGTCCAGTCTTTTCGGATGCGTTGGCCATCGTGGGTCAGGTACCAGCCGTTCAGATTGACCAGTTGATCGGTCGCCTCGTTGAGGGTGCAAGGGTCAACACCTCCTTCGCATGGCTTGCATTTCTTCTGCGTTAGCTGCTCGGTTGTTTGAATGTCCATCGCAATCCGATCCTTTCATGAAAAAAGCCCTGACCTTGGGAGGCCAGGGCGATGAATGTGTTGGCGCGCCTCCTTGCTGCCATTCTTGCGAAACCGGACGAGCGAGGCAAACAGAAAGTCTCAACCCAAAGGCCGAACTATGAGACCGGTGCCATATCGGGAGCTGGTTCGGTCATCTTCGGTTCCGGCTTCTTTTCTTCAGCCTCTTTCTCGGCTGCTTTCAGCTGTTCCTTCACTTCGGAAGCAGGGCCGGCGATGGTATCCATCGTGCCACCTTCCTTCGTGTTTTGGATTTCCCGCCATGGCTGATTCTTTTCGTAGGCGGTCAGTTCTTTCTTCAAGTGGTCGCGAATCTCAGCTGACGACTCGTCGTCGCCCGCAAGCTTCACGGCTTCCTTCGACCATTTGCGAGCCGCCTCGAAATCCCCTTTCTCCGCATAAGCCGCTGCAAGCGTGCTGAGGATGTGAGGGGCTTGATAGTCCGTGTCTTCACATGCTTTCAACGCATATTCAACCGACTTCTCGCCGTTACGAACGTCATCCTTCGGTGAGGTCGCCATTACCCAAGCCAGGTTATTAAGTACACCGCTTTTTTGATCATCTTCCAGCTTCAAAGCGGCCTCGTAAGCTTCAACTGCTTCGGCATGCTTGCCATAAGAAAGCAAAGCATCCCCTTTGCCGTGCAAAGCACTGGCGTTGTCTGGCTGATCCTTAAGTATCGATTCGAAGATCTCGACTGCTTTACGAGGACGCTTGTCGAGTTGATAGAGGGAGCCGAGTTGCAGGCGAACGCTGATATTGCTTGAATCGCGAATCAGCAAGGCTTCGAAGTCTCGGATGGCTTCTTGAAAGTTGCCGGCCTGGGCATTGAGCGAGGCTCGCATCAGCAACGCTTGGGCGTTTCCGTTGTCGGCGGCTAATGCACGCTCGACGTCGCGAAGCGCCGCGACATAGTCTTCTTTCTCGACGTATAGACTGGCCCGCATCAGGAGCGCCGGGACCGAACGTGGTTGGCGAACCAGAACTTGATCGAGGTCTTCGATGCCTGCGTCAACGTCACCAGCCATGATCTTTAAGCGAGCACGAAGCAGGTAACCGACCGCTGCATTCGGATTGGCTTGAATGATCTTGTTGACTGTGTTTAGCGCCTCATCAAACTTGCCGATCTTGGCGAATGTTTCCGCATAGGCTTGCAAAGAGGTCAGATCACCAGGAGCCAGTTGTTCAGTGACCATCTTCAGATCCGCCAATGCTTCTTCGTACTCTTCTTCTTGAAGATGTAGAATGCCTCGAAGGCGATAAGCATCGACATTGTTCGGATCGGACTTGATCGCTTCGGTCAGGATCTCGACTTGCTTTTTGGGGTCCTGAGTGAATGCAAGCGATACGACCAATGCCTTGGCGTGATACTCGCCACTTTCTTCGAGCAGTTCGACAGCTTTATCGATACTCTTTTTGGCTTCTTCCTTGTTGCCGTCTGGAAGCATCAGCAGACGAGCTTTCAGGAAGTACAGCATCCCAACTTTGTCGTCGTATTTCAGACCCTTGTCGACTTCGGCGACAGCTTTGTCACGCAGGTCTTTCCAGTCTTTGCGTTGCTGGGCCTCTTCTAAGATTCCTTTGGCCATCGCATCGGCCCGTTGGTATCGTACGGAGGTGAGTAGCTGCTTGGCGAAGACTTGATCTTCTTGGTGCAGGCCTTTGTCCAGAGCCGACTCGCAAAGATCGGCCACCTTCCCCAAGTCTTCCATGCTTTCGGCATCGAGCTTGAGGTCGATCGCTTTATCGAGATCTGCCTGGCCGGCGTAATCTTGTGCGGTGAGGGGCAAAGTGGTGCAGAGACCGCAAACGACGGCGATCGCCAAAATAAGGGTGCGCCCAACCATGATGTTTTATCTAACTCCCTGAGAACATAACGTTAGCGGACTGGGGTAGAATGTTATTCTATGCGATTAGGTAGCCCTTGCCATGACGAGAATTCAGGGAATTTGTTTCGATCGCGTAGATTGCGAAGCAGAATTCTGTTTGTTGAAACTTGACCTGGGAGACGCACGATGCGATTATTTTGCGGTTTTTTGGGCATGTTGGTGCTATTCTCAGGCTGCCGACAAGAGCCTGTCGAAGAGATACACTCCCCGACGGCAAGCGCAGACGATGTTGCTCATCCAATCGAGTTTCCGCCAGGTAGCTGGCCTTGGTGGCGCGGCCCAGATCGTAATAACGTTGTCACGGAAAATGTTGTCGATTTTCAGTGGTCAAGTCAGCCTAATGTGGCTTGGAGTGCGAAAATCCAGGGACTTGGACACTCCTCGCCGATTGTCGTAGGCGACAAGGTTTTGATCACGACGGCTGACGAAAAGCAGGAGTCGAAGTCCCTTTTGTGCTACGATGCGGCGACTGGCAAGCCGCAGTGGACCCGTCCGATTCATCAGGGCGGTTTCATGCGAACCCATCAAAAGAACTCTCAAGCGTCATCCACGCCGGCCAGTGACGGAAAATATGTGTTCACCGCGTTCATGGTGAAGGACTCGTTGTACGTAACCGCCGTCGATCTGGCGGGACAAATCGTTTGGCAGAAGGAAGCGGGGCCGTTCCGCAGCCAACATGGCTACGGCAGTTCACCGGTTATTTTCGATTCTTACGTGATCGTCCTGGGAGATTCCGATGGCCCCGGCTTTTTAGCGGCCTTGCGTCGTGATACTGGGGAGATCGTATGGCGAATCTCACGTTCGAACCAACCCAGCTACGGCACGCCCATTCTGGCGGATATTGCCGGGAAAACGCAGCTACTTGTCGGCGGTACCGGGCATACGATCAGCTACAATCCTGAAAACGGACAAGAGATCTGGCGAGTATCTGGCCCGGCGAAGACAACCGCGAACACGCCCAATGTTGCAGGAGATCTCGTGATTTCCAGTGGTGGTTACCCCCAAAACGGCGTGTTGGCGATTCGAGCGGACGGAACCGGGGATGTCACTTCCACGAATTTGGCCTGGAACGCTCGAGAGCGAATCTATGTCCCCTCGCCTCTGATCAATGCTGGAAAGGTCTTTGCCGTAAATGATGATGGAATAGGCCTTTGCTACGATATCGAGACGGGGGAACGACTCACTCGGCAGCGAATCGGCGGTAACTTCAGTGCCTCATTGACGTTATACGGCGACCACATGCTCGCCCCAGACGAACAAGGCACCATGCACATCTTTAGAGCGACGAGCGATTTCGACGAAATTACTACGTTTCGCTTGGACGGCAACGGCTTTGCAAGTCCTGTATTTGCCGGGGGAAAGCTGTTTTGGCGGACGTCGACCCATCTATACTGTCTAGTTCCGGGCACGCCTGCCCCCTAAAGCTAGTCGTCACGAAACATGCTGTTATGCGATCGGATGAAGAAACGACGAAAAACCAGCTAAGCGTCGTCCCAAAAGTGAAGGCTTGATATGTTCCAAGCCTCTTGAGATAAATGGGTTACGTGGATTCTGGGGCTCGAGGGAGATGAGGATTACAGCGGTTATATTTCTTTTGACAACCCTCTGATGTATCGTTATATTAGCCCTTCGATGGATAAGGCTACTTCTATCTGAAGGCGTTTTTCCCGTCACACCCTACCTATGATGCCTACCTAAAGTGATCGTCATCCTGATTCGACGGTCAGCTACTGTCAATTGTTCGCGTCGAACTCCCTTGCGCTTCCTTCGAGGGTCGGTCGCGGATCCTTCCGTTTTGCTCGAATTGCCGTGAAACCATTCAGCAAGTTCGAGTCATTCCATTAAAGCAACACGCCTCAAGATTAAACTGTTGGAGATGGCCATGACGAAGTGCAAGGGGAATCCGCTCAGTCGACGTAACTTTCTGACCGTCGGTGCCGCCGCTGGTCTCGGACTGACGATGTCGGACATGTTCCGACTTCAAAAGGCTCAAGCCGAGATTAAAGATTACGACTTCATCGAAGCCAAGGCGAAGAGCGTTATTCACATCTACCTGCCCGGTGGTGCCGCCCAGCAAGAATTGTGGGATCCCAAGCCTTACTCGCCGATCGAGTATCGCGGCGAGATGAAAACGGTCAAAACCAATACGGGCGAATACTTCAGCGAGTCGCTTCCTAAAACAGCAGGAATTGCTGACAAGTTGTGTATCATCCGCTCGATGACGCATGGTGAAGCGGCTCACGAACGTGGTACTCACAACATGTTCACCGGGTATCGCCCGAGCCCAGCGTTGAAGTTCCCCAGCTTTGGGGCAGTGGTCAGCCATGAGTACGGCCCACGTAAGAATCTGCCTCCTTACGTTTGCGTTCCGAATGTTCCTAATGAATTCGCAGGGACGGGTTACCTCAGTTCTTCGTTCGCTCCTTTCTCGTTGGGTGCTGATCCAGCGAGCGGCGGATTTAAGGTGCGTGACTTGAGCCTGCCAGGCGGCGTCGATGAATCTCGCTTCTATCGTCGCCGTTCGGCGTTGGAGGCGGTCAATTCGTACTTCGCTCAGAAGAACGAATCGGATCAAGTGGCCGCCATGGACACCTTTTACGAACGAGCCTACAGCCTGGTTTCTTCGCCGGAAGCTCGTGAGGCATTCAACATCGATGCGGAAGATGCCAAGCTGCGTGACGAATATGGTCGCAATACCGCGGGCCAGCGTATGCTGATGGCTCGCCGCTTGGTTCAAGCAGGCGTCCGCATGGTCACGCTCACCTATGGTGGATGGGACATGCACAACCAGATCACGAACAGCATCAAACGCCAAGTGCCAGACTTCGACCAAGCCTTCGCGACTCTGATTCGTGACTTGGAGCGTCAGGGCATTTTGGATGACACGCTCGTGATGGTTTCCTCAGAATTCGGCCGTACGCCGAAGATCAATAAGGATGCCGGTCGCGATCACTGGCCGAAGGTGTTCAGTGTCGCCCTTGCGGGTGGTGGTCTGAAGAAGGGCTACATTCATGGTGCCTCGAACGCTACCTCCAGCGAGCCGGAACTCGACCCGGTCGGCCCAGAAGATTTGGCAACGACCATGTACCACCAAATGGGTATCGTGGCGGACAAAGAGTTGATGGCCCCGGGCGATCGTCCGATTGAAATCGTCGACGGTGGCAAGGTAATCAAAGAGCTGTTGGCTTAAGATTTGCAATAAATCGCGCCCTAAATATCACTGCAAAGCATGAAAAAACTTCGTCTTTGTGGTGGGCGAGTTACAATGAAAACGAGTCGGCCTGAGGCGAAATCTCAGGCCGATCCTGTCATCCCACCCCAAAAGTGGTCGTTCCGCTACTCGCCGGCTTTGCCAATCGCTGGCAGGGAATGATCAATCTGACCTACCTTCCGAACGTTCCTTTCAACTGGACGCGGTGCCTTTATGAAACGCTTCCATCTTCTTGCTTTGGTTTTGGCCGTTACCTCGTTGGCGGCAACTGCCGGTTGGGCTGCCGAACCAAATTTGCAACGGCTTGATCCGCCTGGATTTCAGCGCGGGACCGAAGTCGAAGTCACCCTTCGCGGTGATCGAATCGAAGACGCCGAAGAATTGATGTTCTACGAACCTGGAGTGACGATGAAGTCGCTCGAGAAGGTTGACGCGAAAAGTGCCAAGGTGGTCTTGAACGTCGCCCCAGATTGCCGCTTAGGCCAACATGGTTTGCGGCTTCGTACAGCTTCCGGCATTAGTGACATCAACTTGTTTTATGTCGGCGCCTTGCCTGAGGTGGAAGAGAAGGAACCGAACAACGACTTCAAAGAACCTCAGCCGATTGAGTTCGGATCGACTGTCAATGGTGTCGTGCAGAACGAAGATGTTGATTACTTCGTTATCGAAGCCAAGAAGGGGCAGCGTATTTCCGCCGAACTGGCCGGTTTGCGACTTGGCCGGACCTTCTTCGATCCCTATCTGGCAATCCTGAACGAACAGCGTTTCGAGCTCGCCAAGAGCGACGACGAACCACTGGTCTTCCAAGACTGCGTTTGCTCGTTAATTGCTCCCGAAGATGGCAAGTACATCATCCAGGTTCGGGAAAGCAGTTACGGCGGTAACGGCAACTGTGTTTATCGCCTCAGTGTTGGTAGCTTTCCACGGCCGTTAGGTATTTACCCAACCAGCGGTAAGCCTGGGGAAGAGATTGACGTGACCTGGCTCGGCGATGCATCTGGCATTCAATCGGCGAAGGTCAAACTGCCAGAAACCCCTGGCGAGTTTCTCTACTACCCAGAAGACGAGTATGGAATTGCTCCGTCGCCCAACCGTTTGTTCGTATCGGATCTACCCGACACGACGGAAGTCGAGCCGAATGCCAATCAGGATCAGGCAACTCCCATGGAAGCCCCAGGGATGGCTAGCGGTGTGATCGGCGAAAAGGGAGACGAAGACTACTTCAAATTCCCTGCGAAGAAAGGTCAGGAATACGACATCCGAGTTTACGCTCGCGAAGAGATTCGGTCGTATCTCGATCCCGTGATCAATGTCTTTCAGGCCGATGGGAAACATATTCAAGGAAACGATGATTCCAACGGTAACATCGACAGCTACCTACGAATCAAAGCGCCAGAAGATGGCGACTTGGTCATTCGTGTTCGCGATCACCTGAATTCAGGCAGTCCGCTAAACGTTTATTGTGTCGAAGTGACCCAGCGAAAGCCAGCATTAACCATCGAAGTACCTGAGGTTGAGCGATATAAAGCCCGTACGGTCAGCATCCCGCAAGGCAACACGATGGCAGTCATGCTTTCGGCCCGTCGCGAAAACTTTGGTGGGGAGCTGAATTTCAGCTTCGAGGATCTGCCAGAGGGTGTTGAAGTCACCACGTTCCCGATGGCGGACAACACGAACCTTTTGCCGGTTCTGCTTTCCGCAAAGGCTGATGCTCAGCCGAACGGCAAGTTGGTTGACGTGGTCGCTCGCCCAACCAACGAGGACTTGAAGATTGAAGGTCACATCAAACAGCGAAGTATGCTGGTGCGTGGTCAAAACAATCGCGACATGTGGGGACACGACGCCAATCGTTTGGCGGTTGCCGTAACCGAGAAAGTTCCGTTCAAGATTGAAATTGTGCAGCCCAAAGTGCCGATCGTGCGAGATGGCTCGATGCAATTGAAAGTGGTTGCGACGCGTGATGAAGGCTTCGATAACGAGATTCGCATTCGTCTCTTGAACGATCCGCCAGGCATCGGCGCATCGCGTTCGATCAAAATCGAGAAGGGCAAGAACGAAGCCTTGATCCCGATGACGGCCAACGGTGGTGCTCAAATTGGCACCCACAAGATCTGCGTTCTCGGAACCGCCGGGTACAAAGCAGGCAGCGTGGAAGTGGCGACGCCGTTCGCTGATTTGACGGTCGAAGATCGTTTGGTCGATTTCGCCTTCAACAAGGCGGCCGTCGAACAAGGCCAAGACACCAAGGTTATTGTCGGCTTGAGTCCGAAACGAGACTTCCCAGGCGAGGCGACCGTCCAACTGCTGGGCCTTCCGGCCGGGGCGAGTTCCGAGCCGATCAAGGTGACCAAGGACGTGGAAGAAGCAGTCTTCGACGTGAAGGTTGCTAAAGACGCGAAAGATGGGAAGCATGCTTCGATCGTGGCTCGCATCACCGTCAGTCAGAATGAAGAGCCGATCATTCAGACCAACGGCAACATCGAACTACGGATCGACAAGCCGCTGCCGCCGAAGGTAGCCACCGCTGCACCGCCGAAAGCGGAAGCGAAGAAGGAGGCTCCGAAGCCTGCTCCAGAAAAGCCGCTAACTCGCTTAGAACAATTGCGACTAGCCAAAGAACAAGGCAACTAGTTCTTCCTTGTTTTTCACTGCCTACCCAGCTCCCGATATTTCGACCCACCCAGGATTTCCGGCGTAAGCCAGAGGAGAGCCAACCGTGAAACAATACGGCATCGCTCAATGGATGATCAGCGGACTCATGTTATGCCTGGCGGTTTCGACTGCCCGAGCCGAGAGTTCGATTCGCGAAATCAACGTCTATCCTTCTTCGATCGAACTGCTCACCAGCCGTGACTCGCAGCGTTACATCGTGGTCGCCACTCGTGACGATGACGTAACACTGGATGTCACCGCCCAAGCGACAGTCGCGTTGGCAGACGAAAGCAAAGTCAAACGGGACGGCAACTTGATTCTTCCCGCAGCCGATGGCGAAACGACGTTGTCGGTCGAATATGGTGGCCACAAGGTCGAAGTTCCCGTGAAGGTCGAGCAAGCGAGCGATGAGCGTCCCGTTAGCTTTCATCTCGACGTGATGTCGGTTTTCATGCGTGCCGGTTGTAACACCGGAAGTTGCCACGGGGCGGCTCGCGGTAAGGATGGGTTCCGGCTCTCGCTGTTCGGTTTCGATCCGAACGGAGACTACTTCCGCACGACGCGCGAGCAGGCAACTCGCCGTATTAATCTGGCCAATCCAGAATCGAGCTTGTTGCTGGAAAAGGCGATCGGCGCCGTGCCACACACCGGTGGTAAGTTGTTCGATAAAGACTCCGAGTATTACGCGACCCTTCTTCGTTGGCTGGAAACGGGTGCTAACCAAGATGAAGGCGAAGTGCCGCGCTGCCAGAACATTGAAATTTATCCGCCTAAAGCAGTACTAGAAGGGGAAGGGGCCCAGCAGTCGTTTATCGTCAAGGCTTTTTACTCGGACGGTACAACTCGAGATGTGACCAATTTGGCCGTCTTCATGTCGAACAATGACAACTCGGCACCGATCGATGCCGACGGTCTGTGTACAGCATCGAAGCGAGGCGAGGCGTTCGTCATGGCTCGCTTTGAAACGCACACGGTGGGGAGCCAGGTCATCGTGCTGCCGAAAGAATTGCAGTACGAGAAGCCTCAAATCGCCGGTAACTACATCGACGAGTTGGTGGGCGCCAAGTTGCACAAGCTAAGGATTCTGCCGAGCGAAGTCTGCTCGGATGAAGAATACCTCCGTCGAGCCACGGTCGACATTACCGGCAAGCTGCCAACGGAAGAAGAGTATCAAGAATTCATCGCGGATACTTCCGATGACAAGCGAGCCAAGTTGGTCGATCGTTTGCTCGAGCGGAAAGAGTTCTCTGAAATCTGGGCGATGCGTTGGGCCGAGTTGTTGATGATCAAGAGCACCAACACCGTCAGCCAAAAGTCAGCCTTTCTTTATTACAGTTGGTTGACCGAGCAGATCTCAAACGATGTGCCGCTCGACCAGATGGTCCGTGAAATCTTGACCGCTTCCGGTGGTACGTTCAGTAGTCCGGCAACGAACTACTACGAGATCGAACGCGATACCTTGAAGACGGCAGAGAATGTCGCCCAGGTTTTCATGGGACTGCGAACTCAATGTGCTCAGTGCCACAACCATCCATTCGATCGTTGGACGATGGACGATTACTACGGATTCGCCGCGTTCTTCTCACAGATTGGCCGTAAGAACACCGAGGATTACCGGGAACGCATCATTTACGATCGTCGCAGCGGTGATGTTCGGCACTTGGTTGACAACCGCGTGATGGAGCCAAAGTTCCTGGGTGGCGTGGTTCCGGACATGAAGGGACGTGATCGTCGTGAAGTGCTCGCTGAGTGGTTGACTGCCCCTGAGAATCCCTACTTCGCTTCCAGCGTGGCGAATCGTGTTTGGGCCAGCTTCTTCGGTGTGGGGATCGTCGATCCGGTCGACGACGTCCGCGTGAGTAATCCAGCCAGCAACCCGGAACTATACGAGACGCTCGGTAACAAGCTGATCGAATACAACTACGATTTCAAGAAGCTCGTTCGCGATATTTGTGCCTCAACCGCCTACCAACGAAAGACCCTCCCCAACGATAGCAATCGTTCTGATACGAAGAACTTTGCTTATGCTCAGGTTCGCCGAATTCCGGCCGAACAGCTTCTCGATTGCATTAGTGCAGCCACCAATCATGATGAGAAGTTCGGCGGTTTGCCGCTCGGTGCGAGTGCCGTTCAGATCGCCGATGGTCGGACTTCGAACTACTTCCTGACGACCTTTGGCCGAAGCCAACGCGAAACGGTTTGCAGCTGCGAAGCCACTACCTCGCCGACTTTGTCGCAAGCGTTGCACATGCTTAACGGTTCCGCGACGCAAGGTAAGATTTCGCAAGGTAAGCTTGTGGAAGGCTGGGTCAAGGAAGGTTTGAGTGAGGATGCAATCATCGAGAAAATCTTCATTCGTTGCCTCAGCCGAAAACCGAGTGCCGAGGAACGTGAAAAGCTTTTGGCGACCATGAAGGAAGAAGAAAATAAGCAGCGCGGGCTGGAAGATATCTTCTGGGCGGTGCTCAACTCGCGTGAGTTCATGTTCAATCACTAAGCGAGAATGCTAGAGATTTTGGCCAAGCTTCCAAATCGTGGAAGCTTGGCACCCCACCAAAGTTTGCCTGCCTTTTTTCCGCACAGAGAACGAGCGATGCGATACTGCCTGCCTTTCCTCCTCCTGTTCGGTTTGACTACGTTTGCCACTGCTGCTGACGATGCCAAGCCTGCGGGGGACGACGCGCCGAAGATTACCTTCGAAGATCACGTGCGCACCATCTTTCGTGAGCACTGCTTCACGTGCCATAACCAAAACGACGCCAAGGGCGGTTTGAATTTGGAAAGCTACGGCGCGACGATGGAAGGGGGAGCTAGTGGCGAGGTTATCATCGAACAAGATGTTGAAAGCTCGCGTTTGTTCGCCCTGATCAGTGGCGCGGAAACGCCCAAGATGCCACCAGGCTCCGACTTGATTGCGAAGGAAAAGCAGGACATCATCCAGAAATGGATTGAAATGGGAGCCCTGGAGAACAGCGGCTCGAAGGTCAAAAAGAAGAAAAACACTGGCTTGGCGATGAGTGGTCCGGTGAACACCGGAAAGCCAGAAGGTCCGGCCGCGATGCCAGAAGGCTTGTGGAAACAACCGGTCATGGACCTGGATGGTTCCGGGGCAATCACCGCAATGGCACACAGCCCGTGGGCTCCGTTAGTGGCTATCGCCGGTCAAAAGCAAATTGCCCTCTACAACACCGACACGCTCAAACTAATGGGCGTTATCCCTTACCCGCAAGGCATCCCCTATATCCTTCGCTTCAGCCGAAACGGCGAACTGTTGATGGCCGGTGGCGGACGCGGTGGTTACTCGGGAAGCGTCACGCTGTTCGACGTAAAGACCGGCAAGTCGATCGTTACTGTTGGCGACGAATACGACGTCGTGCTGGCCGCAGACGTCACGCCAGATCACTCGCAGATCGCACTGGGTGGTCCGCAGCGTTTGATTCGCATTTACTCCACGGCTGACGGGTCGATGCTTTACGAAATCAAGAAGCATACGGACTGGGTGACCTCGCTGGCCTATAGTCCTGATGGTGTTTTACTGGCCTCAGGAGATCGCGCGAACGGTTTGTTTGTTTGGGAGGCGGATACTGCTCGTGAATACCTGAATCTGCAGGGCCACAAAGAGGGCATCAACGCCGTCAGCTGGCGTTCGGACTCTAATGTCTTGGCATCCGCGAGTTCGGACAATGACGTCAAACTTTGGGAAATGGTGGAAGGCAAGAACATCAAGTCCTTTGGAGCCCATGGTGGCGGATCCGAATGGGTTAGCTATACCCATGACGGTCGCATGGTTACCGCCGGTCGTGACAAGGTCGCCAAAGTTTGGTCGGGCGACGGTAAGGAGCTGAAGAAGACCCCTGGCTTCGCCGACCTGACCTTGCGTGCGGTCTTCAATCACGACGGCACGAAGATTGTCGTGGGCGATTGGACCGGTGAGATCCGAGTCTACAACGTGGAAGACATGCAAGAGCTTGGCAAGCTGAACGCGGTGACCCCAACCTACGAGGAGTTGATCACTTCGTTACAAGGCGAGATTGGCACGTTCGATAAGGCAGCTTCCGAGGCCAGTGGTGCTGCCGCAGCGGCGAAGCAAGCCTGGGAAAGCCATCTTGGCGCCATCGAAAAAACGAAGCAAGGTTCAGCCGAAAGCAAAGCTGCCACCGATGCTGCCAATGCTAAGGTTGCGGAACTGAAGAAGGCTGTTGCGGACGTTGAAGGTAAACTGAACCAGCATCAGAAAGAAGTGGCTGCGAAGCAGGCCGATGCCGAGAAGTGGTCGGGCGAGATCGCCAAAGCCGAGAAAAACATCGGTGACCTGAACGCAAAGCTGGAAAACTACAACAAGAAGATCGAAGAGAAGAGCTCGGTAATGACCGCCCTCAAGGCGAACCAGGCCGAGCATCAGAATCAGCTCAACGATTTGAAAAGTGGCTTGGAAAAGAAGCAACAAGCTCAAGCATCCGCCGCCCAGAAAGTAACCGACCTTGACGCAAAGATCGCGGAAGCGACGAAGCAGAAGGAAGAGGCGGCTGACGATCAGAAGGAATCGAAGCAAAAAGAAATCGATACTTTCACCCAAGAACGCACGGCCGCTCAAGCGGAAGTCGACCGCTTGGCGGGCGAAGTCAAACAAGCAACCGAAGCGATCACCGCCAAGGAAGCGGAGCTAAACAAAGACGCTGAAATGATCGCGGCTGCGGAAGCAGAAGTAAAGCAGCTGGAAATGGAAACCGCCAAGGCAACGCAAGAGAAATCGAATCTAGAGAATGCTCTAGCTTCTGCCGAAGAGAACAAGAAAGCGGCCGTCGCTCATAAAGCTGAGGCAGAGAAAGCGGTTGCGGACGCGAACAAAGCTCGAGAATTGGCGGCCAAGCAGTTGGCCGATCAGCAGAGTCAGATCGCGAAGTATGCTGATCAAATGACGAAGTTGGCTGAGCGGCTGAAGAAACTAGAAGAGGGCAAGGCAAACCTCGAGAAGGATCTGAACGAAAAGGCAGCTGCTGCGAAAGCCTCGGCAGAGAAGGCCGCGGCCGCAAAGCAAGAGCTGGAGTCGCTCAAGGCGGAACAAGCAGAATTCGCTGCCTATCCCGCCAAAATCCAGGCCGAACAGCAAACGCTGCTGACGGGCTTGAAGACGACGGAGCAGACTCTGACCGAAGCTCAGGCCCAGCAGGCCGAAATGGAAAAGCAGATGGAAGCCAAGCTGGCCGAAATCGCGAAGCTGAAAGCGGCTTTGGATAAGGTGATGGAAGAAAAGTCGGCAGTCTATGCCAAGCTCAGCGAGCAGAAAAAGAAGGTCGAGCAAGGTACCGACGAAATGTCGACTGCGCAGGCCAAGCTGGAAGAATTGAAGCGGCAGCTCGAACTGCTGCAGAACGTTTACCAGTAATTGAACATCTAGTGTTACGAAGCAAAAAAGGCCGGCTTGATTTGCTCAAGCCGGCCTTTTTCTGTGAATACAATTGAATCGAACGCGGTCCTAGCCTTCCAGGCCACCAAATAGGGGCGTTGAAAGGTAGCGTTCGCCGACGCTGGCCAAGACAACCGCGATTCGCTTGCCCTTCATTTCGGGGCGAGCGGCGAGTTGTGCGGCGGCCCAGATCGCGGCACCACTGCTGATACCAGCGACCAAACCTTCCTCTTTGGCCAACATGCGAGCCCATTCGAAGGCATCTTCGTCGTCGACTTGAATCGTTTCGTCGATCACGGAGGTGTCGAGGTTATTCGGAATGAATCCAGCACCGATCCCTTGAATACGGTGCTTACCAGGCTCACCACCACTGATCACGGGTGAATTCTTAGGCTCGACGGCAATCGCTTTGAATTCTGGATTCTTCGATTTGATGAATCGAGCCACACCGGTTATTGTTCCACCGGTACCAACGCCCGCGATAAGCGCATCGACCTTGCCGCCCATGTCTTCCCAAATTTCAGGGCCGGTAGTTGCTTCGTGGATTGCTGGGTTGGCCGGATTATCAAACTGGCCAGGCATCCAGGCACCTTCTTCGTTGGCGACCATCTCAGCAGCCGTGCTGATTGCGCCCTTCATTCCTTCGGCGGCCGGAGTCAAAACCAAGTTCGCGCCCATGGCACGTAAAAGCGCGCGGCGTTCGAGCGACATCGATTCCGGCATGGTCAACGTCAGCTTATAGCCTTTGGCAGCACAGACGAAGGCCAACGCAATGCCGGTATTGCCGGAGGTTGGTTCGATGATGTGGGTGTCTTTGGTGACGACACCACGTTTTTCTCCGTCAGCGATCATGGCGTAGCCGATGCGGTCTTTCACGCTGTTCAGCGGATTAAACCATTCACACTTGGCGAAAACTTCAGCGCCTCCCTGGGGGACAATCCGATTGATATGTATCATCGGGGTATCGCCAATGGCATGGCATGCATCGTCAAACGTCTTACTGCGGGGCATGATTGGTTTCCTTCGTTTTTTCTATGAGAGCGCGAAGCTTGGATGATTTTTGCGCCAAGTATCAATAAACGCCCAATTGTGTCAATAAGATTCTCTCACAGGCGTAAGTCTTCCGCCAGAACACTCAACGAGGCTAAATCGACATGGATATCGTCAACCTGAACGAAGCTCCTCCTTTCACTACGAAAGATGGCTCTGAAATCCGCGAACTGCTGGCTCATCGGAACTCGTGCATCGAGAAGCAAAGCCTGGCCGAAGCGCGACTTCCCGTCGGAGCCAGTACAACAGCGCATTATCACGAGAAGACCGAAGAGATCTATTACATCACGCACGGTCAGGGGAAGATGCAGATTGGCGAAGAACTACTCGATGTGAGCGTCGGGGATGCGATTGCCATTCCGCCAGGTCAGGTCCATCAAATCACGAACACCGGGACGGAAATCCTGCGTTTGTTGTGCTGCTGTGCACCTGCCTACGAGCACGACGATACGATTCTGGTCGACTTGTAAGTTTCGTCGCCGGCTTAATCCAGGCAATCTTCGATACGATCCTGAATGATCTTTAGCATCAGCGGGTGAGGTCCCAGTGGGTGCGTCACGGTGAAGCTGACTCCCGCATGGTTAGCGGACGCCTCCCTCGCCAATTGGGGGATGTCCTCGTGCCAATGCCGGCCGGGGGACAGGAAGTAGGGGTGGACGATGATTCGATTCGCGCCCTGGGCGACGCAGCGGGCAAACGCCTCAGCAATCGATGGTTCGGCCAACTCCATGTGGGCTGGCTCGACAATTCCGAAGTCGCTCGTCTGACGAAATTGCTCGACGACCTCCAGCAGCAGATCATTGCTTTCGGCCCTTCTCGAGCCGTGATCGACGATGATGATGCCAAGCTTCGTGTCGTCGTTTGTGGTTTTTCGCATCGAACGGTTTCAATTTGTTAAAGGAGGACTAAGCCCGATTGTTGCCGGGCTTGCGAGCGATTACGCTGGGACGATGTCCCTAATGCAAGTCATTACGATTCTAAGCATCACGGCGGCGGTTTTCACAGTGATGGGGATCGGCGCCGCCGCTCGATCCCTGCATTGGCTGACACGCGAAGCCGATGCTGGCATCTTGAAGCTGTCGATTCGCGTTTTGATGCCGTGCTTCATCTTTCAAAAAGTGGTCGGTAATCCGGCTTTCGATGAGGCCAGCAATGTCATTCTGCCGCCGATCTGGGGTTACATGGCCGTGGCAATCGGGTGCTTGATCGCCTATTGCTTTGCTCGCGGTAGCGGAGCAGTCCTTGGATTCGATACGTCGGATAAAGTCCACTCTTTTGCTATCTGTATTGGGATCTTCAATTACGGGTTCATTCCCATTCCGCTGATCTCGGAAATCTTCGGAGAACGGGCGTTGGGCGTGTTGTTTCTGCATAACGTCGGAGTCGAACTGGGGATTTGGACGATCGGAGTTAGCTTGGCCAGTGGCGGGCTGACCAAAGGTTGGTGGAAGAACGTTCTCAATCCTCCCAGTATCACGATTGTTATTTCATTGGTCATCAACGGGCTGGGCTGGGCTCACTTGGTACCGGAATTCATTTCACAAATCACCGGAATTTTGGCCAGTGCCGCGATTCCTGTCATGATGCTGCTGATCGGAGCGACTTTCTACGATCAGATCTTTCATGCCAAGGTCGAGGGCGATCCCAGCAGTCCCTGGCCGGCTTACGTGTCGTCGGTTTTACTGCGGTTGTTGGCGATTCCGGTACTCTTTCTGTTAGCCGCAATGTGGTTGCCGATTTCAGTGGAACTGAAACAAGTGGCAGCAATTCAAGCTGCCATGCCAGCGGCCGTGTTTCCTATTGTCTTAACAAAACACTACGGCGGGGATGCTCGGACTGCATTGCGGGTGGTCATGGCCACGACGGTCGTGGGATTTGTTACAATTCCCTTGTGGATCTCGACAGGTATTTCGTGGCTCGGCCTCGAGAATACCGTACTTGAGCAAACACCCAAGGAGGCAACCGTGGGACCAAAGTTAGAGCCGGTTGAAGCGATGCGCGTGGTAGGCATCTCCGTTCGCACTTCGAACCGCAAGGAAATGTCGCCGGAAACAGGCCAGATTCCATTGCTCTACCAGAAGTATGAATCCGAGAAGATCGATCAGCTCGTTCCTAATCCGGTCGATCCACAAAAACGAATCGCGGTATATGCCGATTACGAATCGGATCAGTCGGGCAAGTTCACGATCTTGCTAGGTCGCCAGGTTGCGGCGGATGCGGAGATTCCAGATCAGCTGGACAAGGTTCGCATTCATCGAGGCAACTATCTGCATTTCGTCGGCGAAGGAGAGATGCCAGCGGTGGTTCCCCAAACCTGGGAAACGATCTGGAATTACTTCGCTGAAGATACTACCCACACTCGCACGTACGATGCTGACTTCGAGATCTACGACGAAGCCAGCCCCAATCGGGTCGATATCTTTATTGCGGTGGAGTGATTCCGAAGTCTTCAATCGTCAGGAGGGTGCGAAGTTCGTACCCGGCGTCGGCGAAGGCCTTCTTGCCACCTTCCATCCGGTCGACAATCGCAATCACGCCCAGCACCTTGAGGCCGGCCGCTTCGACTTTTTCGATCGCCTTGAGCGAACTTCCCCCAGTCGTGACGACGTCTTCCACGATCACGCACGAGTTGCCTGAGACGACAGGGCCTTCTACATCCTGTCCAGTGCCGTGAGCCTTGGCTTCCTTGCGAACGATGAATCCAGCGAGTGATTTCCCCTGAACGGCGGCCATGGTGATGACCGAAGCTGAGATCGGATCGGCACCAATTGCCATCCCGCCCACCGCGTCAGGCAGGCTGTCGCCTAGCATCTCCAGAATGCCGAGACCTACCTGAAGGGCGCCTTCGCTAGAGAGAGTTACCTTGCGACAGTCGAGGTAGTACGAAGCCTTCTTGCCGGAAGCGAGTGTGAAGTCGCCAAACTTCAGGCCCTTTTCTCGCACGATCTCGATCAGACGTTGTTTGTCGTACTGCATTTTTGTGGTTCCTCGACTGCGGGACATTCACCGTATGGATGACCATGGTAACGCATCACGGGAAGTTGGCGGAGGGGGCTCCGGATTGCTGGATTGCCGAGAGGATTATTCTGGCAGTCGTTCGTCGTTCGCGCCGGCCGCCGGATAGATATCTGTCCCCGGCAAGGCTTTTCGTAGCTTCTGCAATCCCTCGGGCGTGACCTGGGTCTCTTGAAGATAGAGCGCTTTCAGCGACTTCATCTGTGCCAACGCTGGGATACTAGCGTCGGTTACGTTCGTACCTAGCAGGAAGAGGACTTCCAAGTCTTCCAGATTAGGAAGCTGGGCGACTGCGACGTCACCAATATCGGTCTTGGCGAGGCTCAATAGCTTCAAGGTCGAAAGATCTACGAGCGGATCAACCGCGGCATCAGTAAATCGAGCGTGAAATAAGGTTGGCTCAGTATCGGTGATGACCGATCCACCGACATAAAGCTTTTCGATCACCGGCAAATCGGTCAGGTGAGTCAAAGCATCATCGGTGATTTGGGTCCCTCTCAAGTCCAAGACCAATAGATGTTGGAGGCCAGTGACCAACGCCAAGTCTTTGTCGGTTACTAAGAGTGGGTTCGGCGTGGTGATGATTTGTATTTCACCTTCTGCGTTTCGCCCAATCTCGAAGCCAACGTGACGGAACTTGCTGACAATCGGATCCTGGTCATTATCGACGCGCTTCGGCAGAGGCGGCTTGGAAACCCAGTTTAGAAACCAAACGCCGACCAGCATCAACACGCCCAATGTGGCTAAGGCAGACAGCGCAAGGATCAGTTCCATCCGCCACGTTTCGCGGTGGGGGCGTTTCGGATCATCTGGGGCAGAGAAGTGCGATGTCATGAAAAGTAGGCTGCCGAGGGGGATGTTCGAGAAGCCCCAAGGATAACATCAACCCACCCTAATGTGCCACGATTTGATCGAAGTGTCCTGTGCTATCACTTGAGGTGCGGGAATTGAAAGATTCTATGAACCGCCCCATGGCACACCGCGTAACAGAAACCATCCCCAGGCGAGGTTCACGACGGAGAGCAACTTCGGTCCTGGCGATGAAGTTCGATTTCACACGGAGGGTAATCAAGTGACCAAGAAACGACACGCATCTCGTAGCAGCAAACGCTCCGGCTTCGGCACGATTGGCGGACTGCTGCGAGCGGTCGCACTGGAAGGCTTGGGAATTGCGGTGTTCGCCTCGCTGGTCGGTTACCCATTGCTAACCCAATGTCAGTCCCGTGTCTCCTGTCTCGATTCGGAACCTTCCGTGATCGATGCCGGGATGCACACGTTGCTGGCGAAAGTTGGTCTGGTGCACGATCGCGACTAGATCGAGCACGTTTAGCACAGGAGTTCGATCTTAGCAACGGTTACCGCGTGCCCTCGTAGGAGGGCACGGTCGTTTCGAACCTCGACTTCGACTTCACCCCCGCGCGGAGATGCTTGATACGCACTCAGCGTTTTCTTGCCGAGCCGCTTGCTCCAATATTCCCCTAGTAAACAGTGAGCCGAGCCCGTAACTGGATCTTCGGGAATCCCGCAGGCTGGGGCAAAGAAGCGGGAAAGAAAGTCATAACGGGGATCGTCGCTGGCTGCGGTAACCATAACGCCCCTGGTTGTCGCCGGGGCCAACTGGGCGTGATTCGGTGATATTTTCCTCAGCATTTCCGCCGAGGGAATTTCGATCAACCAATCCCAGGCGTTCTTTCCGCAAAAACTGGCATCAGTAATCCCTAATGCTTCCAGCAGACCTACTTCCGGGGTGAGTGGCGAGACCGGAGCGATTGGAAAATCGAGCTCAATCTTGTCTGCCACGCGCGACGCGGAAAGCGTACCACTGCGTGTTTCAAACGCGATCGTGCGATCGGTCGTAATTCCACCTACCTGCCACAAGATGTGAGCCGATGCCAAAGTGGCGTGCCCGCACAAATCGACTTCGACGACTGGCGTGAACCAACGGAGCCGTAACGCCTCGCCTTCCGGATAGACGAATGCCGTCTCGGCGAGATTCATTTCCGCAGCCACTTGCTGCATCCAGTGGGGATCGGCAGGTTCGTCCAAAAGACAGACCGCGGCTGGGTTGCCGGCAAAGGGCTTCTGTGAGAACGCGTCGACTTGATACAGCGTGTGCGACATGAAGACTCCCTCAAGTGGAAAGCAAAGCAGTAGCGTGTTTGTCGGACGCAAGTTGACGGAAGTGGGTTCGCCCACCTCGGCGAAAATCGACTGGCAGCTACAATAAAGTACGTGTACCCCACTCGCTATCCCCTGGAAAGTTCCTCGCGTGTCGCAACCTCGAATCATCATTACCATGGGCGACCCGGGCGGCGTTGGCCCGGAAGTTTGCCTGCAGCTGCTTAGCGATCCGAAGCAGTACGCACCAGCGGTTCCGATTGTGTTTGGGGATGCCGCGATCTTGCAGAAGGTGGCCCGGAAATGCGAGTTTCCTGAACCGACAACGATTGTGCCGTACGATGCGTCGCTCGATCTGCGGGCAATCCAGGAGGCAACGGTGGTCGACTTCGGAACGATCGATTGTGAGACCTTCGTCCCGGGCAAAGTGACTGCGGAGGGGGGAGAGGCTTCGTATCAGTACATCATGCGAGCGATCGACGCGGCACTTGCAGGCAAAGTCGATGGCATCACTACCGGGCCGATTAATAAAGAAGCCCTCCATGCGGCCAAACATTTTTACCCTGGTCACACCGAGATCTTTATCGAACGATGCGGCCACGAATCGGGCTGCATGATGCTGACAAGCGAGTTGCTGACTTGCAGCTTTGTAACCACACACGTTGGTTACCGTGATGTGCCGGAGTTGCTCACGATTGAGCGGATCGGAGAGGTTATCGATCTCACGGTTGATGCGATGCGAAAGATTCGTAAACGCGAGCCCAAACTGCTAGTTTGCGGACTCAATCCGCATGCGGGCGAACATGGTTTGTTTGGCGATCGCGAAGAGGAGCGAATCATCATGCCGGCTGTGCAGTTCGCGCGTGATAAGGGAATTCAGATCGATGGACCGGTCCCACCCGACACCGCCTTCTTAGCCGACCGCCGACCGCTGTACGACTGCGTGGTTTGCATGTACCACGATCAGGGGCATATTCCACTCAAGGCCTTGGCATTCGACGTGGCGGTCAATACAACGCTGGGCTTATCGATCGTACGAACCTCGGTCGATCACGGCACCGCGTTCGATATTGCCTGGCAGGGCAAGGCTAAGGTTTCGAGCATGATTCACGCGGTTCGCCTGGCAGGAGATCTCGCCAACCGGTCATGATCGCTGCTGAGATGCCGATGTTGATCGGACGTCGTGACTGACCCCCGTCGGTTGAGAATCTTGTCTCTCGTTTTGCTTTATTTTTCAGGCACCACTGCACGTGGAATCTGGGTAACGGTCTAGCTAGAATAGAGCGGGCGTTTTCTGAACGCCTTAGCCCGTGCATCTTTCCCAACTTTCTGATTGAGCATCTCGAATATGAATCGTTTGTCGCGTTTGTTGTGTGTCGCCTTGCTGATTTGCGGACTGGCTGCGCCTGTCTTGGCTCAAAAGCCTGAAGATGGTCCTCCGATTCCCAATGACCCTGTTTTGCCGGTGAAGCCGAAGAAGACATTCACCAATCTGCGGATCCGTCGGCCAGTGACGATCACCAATGCCGGTGATGGTACGAATCGAATCTTCTTTGCCGAGCAGCAAGGCGTGATCCTGGCCGTGCCAAACGATCCAGAAGTGGAAGAGGCCGAAGTCTTCCTCGACATCGAAAACGAAGTTCGTTTCAATCCAAAGCAGAATGAAGAAGGGCTGCTTGGCTTGGCTTTCCATCCAAACTTCAAAGAGAACGGCGAGTTCTTCCTGTACTACACCATCAAGAAAGGCCTGGTCTCGCACGTCTCGCGATTCAAGACCTTGAAAGATGATCCGACCAAGGGAGATCCGAGCTCAGAAGAAATCTTGCTGACGATCGAGCAGCCGTACTGGAATCACAACGGTGGTAGCATCGAATTTGGTCCTGATGGCTACTTGTATGTTGGGCTGGGTGATGGTGGTTCTGGTAACGATCCGCACGGCAACGGTCAGAACCTGGGAACTTGGTTGGGTTCAATCTTGCGAATCGACGTCGACAAGAAGGACGAAGGAAAGAATTACGCAATTCCCGCGGACAATCCTTTTGTCGATACCGAAGGTGCCAAGCCTGAGATCTACGCGTATGGTCTGCGTAACATCTGGCGATTGACGTTCGACCGCGAGACCGGTGCTTGCTGGGTTGGCGATGTCGGCCAAGGTATCTGGGAAGAGATCGACATCATCACTAAGGGTGGCAACTACGGCTGGAATGTCCGTGAAGGTTTGCATCCGTTCTCGGAGCAGTACGCCAAGCCCGGTGCGAAGTACATCGATCCTATCTTCGAGTACCATCACAACGTGGGTAAGTCGATCACCAGCGGCTACGTTTATCGTGGTAAGAAGGTGCCACAGTTGGAAGGAAAATTCCTGTACGCTGACTACGTTGCCGGTAAGATCTGGGCGCTGGAATACGATTACGAAACCGGCAAGGCTGGCAAAAACTATCGTATCGAAGAACCTTCCAATCCACCGGTCGTCTGCTTTGGCGAAACGGAAGATGGAGAGGTGCTGATGAGCGCAATCTTCGGGGAATACGGTTCGATTTACGAATTCGTCCCTGCTGAATAATTGGCAGCGGATCGCGCAAATTGCGTGACCCTGGCAAGAAATTAGCCAAGAATGGCCGATACCTGACGAATTCCCCAGCGGGACTCGCATGGTATCGGCCTTTTTCTTTTCCCATGGTGATCCATGAAGCAGTCAATTTTGATTATTGGTTTGGCGGTCCTTGCGAGCGTCACCTATGGGATCATCCATGATCAAATTACCGCACGGATTTGTGTCGAGTACTTTACCATTGGTCATGTGCCGATCCTTGGCGGAACGCAAGATCCAACGCTGCTGGCATTTGGCTGGGGCTTTCTGGCGACGTGGTGGGTTGGGGTGATGCTGGGTATTCCGGTCGCATTTGTATGCCAGACAGGTTCGATGGTCACAAAGTCCGCGAAGGATCTCGTGGTTCCTCTAGGTGTGCTGATGGTTAGCAGCGGCCTATTGGCATGCGCGGCCGGTATTGTTGGATATTCGTTAGCATCTCGCGGGCAGATTGAACTGGTAGGCAGAATGGCCGAACTGGTACCGCCGGAGAAGCACGTTGCCTTTTTAACCGACTTATGGATCCACAATGCGAGTTACGCCGGCGGTTTTCTCGGTGGCATCGTGTTGATGATCTGGATCGTGATCGATCGATATCGAATCACATACGGGAAGAAGACCGAGACGCTCCGGCCGGTTGTTGGGTGAAGCCGTCTTGGGATGATCGCCAGTCATAAGCAGGAAGGAAATCATGGAGGCAATCTACCGACGTTTCAGCGTCTTCCGTCGTGTTACGACCAAAGCATCGCACGAGGAAGTTATGAACGAACTTGAGGACGCATTGCGCAGCACTGTGGGAGGAAGCATCTACCGTGAGGGGAATGCCTTTCAAGTCTATGGTGGCAACAACAATCTGTCGTTTGGTTTCACCGCTGATGTAAACGCGTACGTAATCGTCAAATCGGTGAGCGAAGAGACCTACGAATTCGATGCCCAGATTACGCTTCAACCGAATCAGCTGTTCTGGATAACCGCCATCGTAGGAATATTTTGTCTGCAATTCCTGTGGATCTTCAATGTGTTCTACTTCGTGATCGATCCACGTACGAACTATCAGAGAGCGCTTGATCGGGTCAGCCTACCTGCGGCTTGAAGCAAGTCAATTCTCCGTATGAAAGATACTTCGACGGTTCCGCCAATGCAGAAGTGTCCTCTTCGAATTTGGGTCGAACTTCGCAAAACGAGTGAGCGTACGAGGTCATCCATCGGAAACTGGATGGCTTTTCTTTCCTGCCCAAATCAAGGGCTTTCGCCCTTGGACGTTCGCCTTCAGACAAGAGAGCCCCGACAACGGGCAGGCTTAAGCCGGCCATAGGCGGTGAGGCTTGCCGAAACATTCTATCTTTCTCGGCTTGCCACATCGACGGTAAAGCTTTCAGGGCGAAAATATACATAGCTAACGAACTGACTTCGAGCGATTTCTCTTGCAGGATCAGTTCCCCCGAATTGGCGACTCTGGTTGGCCCGTTTCCCCCGACGTTTGCCCTTGCCGGCCCGAGTCGCCTTTTTTGATTCTTGCCGATAGGACGATCCTTAAGCTCGGTTGCGGAACCCCGTATCGTGCTAGCAACCGCAAGGGAAAAAAACGACCAATAAATTTTTCGACCTATATGACCTTATGAGGCGAGCAACCGCCCACATCAATTGATTGAAGGAGGGCATTTTCGCGTAAGAAAAGTGGTCAAAAATAGACCTTCGAAAAAGCATTGCATTGTTTTACGCAATGGAGGAATATCATTCACAGGACAACGCAAAATGCGTGTTAGTGAAGTTTAAATTAACATCGAGAAGAGCCGAGCGAGGGCCTGAACAACCTGAGCTCAAACAACCCACCTTAAAAAGACCTACCGGATCAGAGGAGATATGCAGATGAGGAAACTCTTCACTGCTCAGTTTGGTAAGACGGCGCTAACATTCGTCATTATGGCTGGCGTCCTTAGCGTCGCTTTCGGCGAATCGGTTTACAACAAAGCCTGTTATTTGAACTTCCTGGCTTTAGAATCCTTTCCCACGATGAATCCTTTGCAGCGAGACAAGTTGGTCTCGCAGATCGATTACGAAGACGAGATTGGTCTGAAGCATCGTTTGTTTGTTTTCGAGTCGCCGGTCAACAATCAGAAGTCGACCTGTCGCGTGCTGGTGACGGACGAAAACTATAACGTTACTTCGTCTTGGAATGCGGACCGGACCAACAAGCTGCTGAACGTCGGTTTCATGAAGCACACCAGCCCTCCTGTACTGGAGATTGTTCGCTGCAGCAACGCTTCCGACTCGCTTAGTTGTGAGCATCTATGCTTGCACATGGGTGTCCTGCAATCGTTTGAATACAAGCCATCCAAGAGTCATGTCATCGCACGCTAATCATGCGTCGACGATGACCACCGATTGACCCATGTTGTAACCCCAGTAAAATCTTGCGGTAACTGGGGTTACATTCTTTCTGTGATCAATGTGAATCTGAGCTGGCCCCAGGATCGTCCCGCATGCTGCGTCACGAACTTCGGAAGGGGCTATGTCCGCCAAGCCAACCAATCGACCGTCTAAGTATCAAGTCTTCCTCCTGTGGTCGAACGACACGGTTAGCCAGTGTCGTGACGTGCGGAAGTTCTTCAAAGAATTCAACAAGAAGACGGCCAAGCCTGAGTTCGGTGTTACATTCGAGATCATCGATCACTGTTTCGATACCGATGACAAGGGACACCCAGGTGCAGTCCCAGCCGAAGAGTTGTTGGTGAAGAGCAAGGATACGCTCGCGCTGACGATCGGCCTTTGCACTGACGACGAAACCTCGCTGAATCCTTACACTGTCGACAAGGCTCAGCACCAGCTTGATCTGGTGGTCGAAAGCGCTCAGCAGAATAAGTTTCATCAAGCCATCTGGTTTGTTCTTCGTCAGCAGGACTTGGAACGAGAGCAGATCGCCGGCGAAATCCACGATCTGTTGCGTTTGCCGGAAGGTCTAAAGCCGGACAACGTCTGCCTGTTCAACGAAGGGGACAAGTTCGCCGACGTTCTGGCTGATAACCTGACCAAGCTTCTCTCTGGCGACGATCGGCCCTGGATCGAAGACGAGAACGCTGCCGTGCACGCAATCGAAGCGGCACGCCGTCAAAAGATGGAAAAACTGGTGCAGCTCGGCATCGATCCTTGGGGACATCGCTTCGACGATCAGCAGGCGATCACCGACGTTCGGGCCCTAGAGGGAGAAATCACCGAGCAGAAGACAACCAGCGAAGGTGGCCGCGAGCAAACCGTTTACAGCGGTCCCAAAGTACGCGTTGCTGGTCGCATTGTTTTGATGCGTCCGACGGGCAAGCTGATTTTCATCAACCTAGTCGATCGAACCGGAACGATTCAATTGTTCCTTGGCCAAGCTCAAGTTGGCGAACGCAACTGGGATATCGCCCAGTGTCTCGATCTGGGCGATATCATTGGTGTCGACGGCGAGCTGAAGAAGACCAAGACGGGCGAACTAACGATCTTCGTCGAAGAACTCCATTTCCTGACCAAGACGCTGGAAGCACCGCCAGAGAAGCATAAGGGGATTACCGATCCGGAACTGCGACAACGGATGCGGTATGTCGACTTGGCCTACGGCGAGGGAGTCCTCGAACGCTTCGTGCAGCGAACGCAGATCGTCCGTTCGATTCGTGAAACGTTGGTTGGCGAAGGTTACTTCGAGATTGAAGGCCCGACGCTTCATACTATCGCCGGTGGTGCGGCCGCTCGCCCGTTTGAGACCTTCCACAACGCCCTCGGGATGCCGCTGGTCATGCGGATCGCCCTCGAGCTTCATTTGAAGCGACTGCTGGTAGGCGGCATGGAGCGTGTCTTTGAACTGGGACGCGTTTATCGCAACGAAGGGATCAGCCCGCGTCATAATCCTGAGTTCACGATGCTGGAGGTCTATCAAGCCTACGGCAACTACGAAACGATGATGGATTTGACGCAGAACGTCATTGTCAACGCATTAGACGCGATTGGAGCCGGCCGAAAGGTTCCCTTCGGCGACAAGGAGATCGATTTTACGCCGCCGTTCGAGCGACGTTGCTACCGTGACCTGTTGGCCGAGCACGCGGGGATCGATCCTGCCAACGACGCCGAGGTGATCGCCTGTGCTAAGAAGCTGGGCCTCGATACGGAAGGGAAGCATCCCGACGTTGTTCGCAACGAAATCTTCGAGGAAACGGTCGAGGACAAGTTGGTCGGGCCGATCTTCGTGATCGACTATCCTGCTAGCATTTGCCCGCTGACTAAGCGAAAAGCGGGTCAGCCAGAAATTGCCGAACGTTTTGAACTGTTCATTCACGGCATGGAACTGGCCAATGCCTACACCGAGCTGAACGATCCTGATTTGCAGGAAAAGCTGTTCCGCACACAACTTGAGGGGATGGCCGAAGAAGACTCGATGGCGCGCATGGATACCGATTTTGTGCGGGCTTTGCGGAACGGAATGCCTCCAGCCGGCGGACTTGGTATTGGCATCGACCGCCTGGTCATGTTACTAACTAACAGCTCGACAATTCGCGAAGTGATTTTGTTCCCGCTGTTGCGGCACGAGGCGACCTAGGAAGGTCGCTGATTCCCCCTGATCCCCCCAAAGATAGAAACCTGCCCCGCGAGCGGAGGCGGGGGAGCAGAGAGAGTGCCGCTTTGCCGAAGGATTGGCAATGTACAAGTTGATGCTCTGTCTGCGTTATCTTCGGACACGCTACATCGCCCTGGCGTCGATCATCAGTGTCACGCTGGGCGTGGCGACCATGGTTGTCGTCAATTCCGTGATGTCCGGCTTCTCGCACGAGATGCACGTCCGTCTGCACGGCATCCTCTCGGACATTGTCATGGAAAGCCACAGCCTGGATGGCTTCTATCAGTGGCAAGGGCACATGAACGCGGTGAAGCAGGTCGCTGGCGATTCGATCGAAAACATGACCGTCACAGTCCACGTGCCGGCAATGCTTGATATCTATCATCGCAACGAATGGGTGCCACGTCAGGTGACCGTGATCGGCATTGATGACGAAACCTATAACAACGTCAGCGATTTCTCAAGGTACTTGAAGCACCCAAGCAACCGTGCTCAAGTCAATTTCAGCTTGAAGGATGGCGGCTACGAAGGTCCCGAAGGTTCAACACTGACCGAGTCGGGCTGGAACTATCGTCGCGGCAAGATCGCTTATCAAAAGGCCTTGGAAGAAGAGATGCAGCGATTCGAGATCATGCATCGCACCGGTCGCATGCCTGGTCAGACACAAGACGATCCCAACAAAATCGCCGCTACGCCTAGCCCACTCCAAAATCAATCGGCCGAATCAGTGAAGCCGAAGTTCTCGGACGATCCAGAAGCCCCACCCCTGCCAGGCGCTCCGCCGCAGGAAGTTGCTCAGCGGATGGCACAAAACGAACCGGCCCCAGTTGGTGCGGCCGAGGTAGAAGGGGATCCATTCAATCAACGCCATCAGTTCTCGATGGAAAACACGTTCGATCCGATGAAGCACCAGTCACCCGGCATCATCCTGGGGATGGCCGTCGCCAACATTCGCCAGCGAAACGCTGAGGGAGAAGTCAAGGATTACTTCCTCGCAGTTCCGGGGGACGATGTACGACTGACGTTCCCTTCAGCCGAGAGCCCACCGCAAGCCGTTAGCGAAACGTTCACCGTTGTCGACTTCTACGAAAGTAAGATGAACGAATACGACGCTGGGTTTGCGTTTGTTCCCCTCAGCAAGTTGCAATCGCTGCGTTACATGACCCATCCTGACTTAGGGAACGCGGTCTCGACGATTCAGATTCGATTGAAGCCGGGGGCCGATCTGGCCGCGGTAACCAATCAACTGCGTGCTGCGTTCCCACCGGAACGTTACCCTTTCCGCATTCAATCGTGGAAGGACATGCAGGGGCCGCTGTTGGCTGCGGTGCAAATGGAAAAGACAATTCTCAACATCCTGCTGTTCCTTATCATTGGCGTGGCAGGTTTCGGGATCTTGGCGACGTTCTACATGATTGTGGTCGAAAAGACGAAGGACATCGGCATTCTGAAATCGCTCGGTGCGAGCGGTGGTGGAATCATGAGTATCTTCCTGGGATACGGCTTGTCGCTGGGCATTGTCGGTTCTGGCGTTGGTTGTATTCTCGGTTTGCTCTTTGTGTGGAACATCAATCACATCGCCAAGCTGATCGAGATCATCACCGGTCGCGAAGTGTTTGATCCGACGATCTACTACTTTCAAGAAATCCCCACAATCATCGAACCAATGGCCATTGTCATGGTGGTGACCGGGGCGATGTTGATTGCCGTGTTGGCAAGTGTGCTACCGGCGATTCGCGCCGCACGACTGCATCCGGTGGAGGCCCTCCGTTATGAGTAATACGATGAGCGATAGCTACCTCAGCACCACCGTCCCAGCTCCTGGTGTGCCGCCACAGCCGGCCGCTAAGAAGCCCGCACCACACATCAATACCGACCGCTTCGACACGCCGATCGAAGTCGATCGACCGATCCTGCGAACGACCGGCCTCTATAAGAGCTACCGCAAAGGACAACATGTCGTTCCGGTTCTTCGTGGCGTCGATTTCGTCGCGCACGAAGGTCGAGTCACCTCGATCATTGGGCAAAGTGGTTCCGGTAAGAGCACGCTGTTGCATTTGCTGGGGACTCTCGATGTCCCAGATCAGGGTGAGATCTTCTTTGAAGATAAGCGAACCGATAACTTGCCGATCCGTCAGCGTGACCGGATTCGCAATGGCCAGTTCGGCTTGATCTTTCAGTTCTACCACTTGCTTCCGGAACTGACGACGCTGGAAAACGTGCTTACTCCGGCGATGATCTCACACGGTTTTTTCAAGTATTGGACTGCTCGTAAACAGCTTCGAGAACGCGCCAAGGAAGTTCTCGACCTTGTGGGACTTGGGCATCGTTTGACCCACAAGCCACGCGAATTGTCCGGTGGTGAGATGCAGCGAACAGCGATCGCTCGCGCTTTGATCAGCAATCCGAAGGTCCTTCTTGCGGATGAGCCAACCGGTAACCTCGATCGGCAAACCGGTCAGGAGGTGCTCGGTATTCTTCGGAAACTGAACGAAGAGCAAGGACTGACTATCGTGATGGTCACGCACGATCAAAGCATTGCAGACGAAGCGGATGCGATTGTCCGTTTATCGGAGGGATGCGTCGAGACGGTATAGCTCGAACCGTCGTTCGATCTGTTGGTGCTGTTGAGGCTTTGGAGGGTTGGTCGGACATCACCTTCGGTGTCTTGCTACCTATAGCGGAGACCACCAAATCTGACACCATGGCATCTGCTTTTTCAAGTCTTCGATAGCAGCCCGGCTGGTGGGCGTTCGTCGCAGCTTCAATTCTTTCAGGTTCTTTAGCCGTACCAGTTTCTGTAGCCCTTCATCTGAAATGCGGGTTCGTGTAGCGTCCAGGTATTCCAGCGAATCAGGTAAATCGTCGAGAACTTCATCGGAAAGATGGGTGCGAGAAAAGCCGAGCCACTTCAGTTGGCTATCTCGCAAGAATGGCATCGGACGGCGACCGATAGAAGACTCGGAAACGGCAAGCGTTTCCAAGTTAAAACGATCGAGCAGATACTCAAGTTGGTCTTCTGAAACCGCGATGCCAGCCAGCGAGACCCCCTCGAGATCATCCAGACGTTCAATTTCCCGCAAAAAATCGTCAACCTCTCCGCGGCCGTTCTTGCGAAAATAGGCGATCTTAATACGTTGAAAGAGTGGTTCCGCACCGATTGCCTCCATCCACTCAGGGGCTCGTTTAACATCGACGTAGGCCATTTGGACATTGGGCCCCGGCGGCGTCGCGATGGTCGCCGATGGTGAAGATTGGATGGGTACGGCTTGCCGCTGGATCAGCTTCCACGAAACATTCCATCCGCGTTCCGCCAGTTTCTCGGAGACCTCTTCGTGAAGATGCCCCATCCGCAACTGGTGGCTAACCCAGCCCAGTCCGATTGCCACCAAGCCTACAAAGAGAAGTAAGAACCGCATCGACCAGCGCAAACGCCAGTTTCGTACGGGCAGCTTTTTGGCGGTTGTTATTTGGTCGTTTGCGCTGTCCAAGGCAACCTTAACTCCTCCCACTCGATCTCGCACCATGGCATCTTCTTTCGCAAGTCGTTGATCGCCGATTTGGTGGTTGGTGTTCGACGAAGAATTAACTTCTGCAGATTCTTCAAACGAACAAACTTCTCCAGGCCATCGTTACTGATGCGAGTTCGCGTGGCATCGAAGTATTCCAGCGACATCGGCAAGTCATCGATCGCTGGATTCGAGAACTGTGTCCTAGCGACCAGCAGCCACGTGATGTTCGAGTTCTGAAAGCAGGGAATCGGTCCGCGACCGAGCTTCATAGATTGCAGGTAAACCGACTCGAATTGAACGTGATCGAACAAGGTTTCCAATTGCGTTTCGGTCAATGGAGCGTTATACGATGAAAAGTGCGGCAACTGTTTCAAACGCACAATTTGCTGGACGGCGAGGTCGACTTTCTCAGGAGACTGGTCGGAGATTTGAACCCGGCTGAGACGCTGAAACATGGCTCCCACGCCTAGTCGTTCCATCCAAGACGGCAGTTTCTTTTCGACGCGATAACTGTTGGGGCTAAGCGGGGTCGTCTCAACCAGTTTCCAGTCGATCGATACGCCCAGTTCACGCAGCTTCTTGGCGGCGTCTTCATGCACATTGCCCATCCGCATCTGGTAGCTAACCCAGGCCATGCCGATAGCGATGAGGCCGATGAAGACAAACAGCACGCGGAGTGACCAGCGAATTCGCCGTCGAGTTCTTCTAACCGACGCTTCGGTATCGCTCATTGATTGATGACTCCGAAAGGCCTCGGCTGCCATACGATTTCACACCATGGCATCGAATCTCTTAACTTTAAGACGGTCGACTTCTCGATGTCAGTAAGACGAAGGTTGATATGCGTCAGTTTCTTGAGGCGGATCAGACTTTGCAACGAAGCTTGGCCAAACGTGCAACCTTCTAGATCGAGTCGCTGGAGGTTATCAGGAAGGCTGCTCAAGAATTCAGTTGATACATTGCTCCTTCGCAAACGTAATTCTTTCAGCTTGGAATACTGCATTGCAGAGAGCTCATGCAGGCCAATATTGGTTTCATCGAGCCAAAGCGAATTGAGGTCGACGCGTTCAAGTAGAGATTCTAATTGGTAGCGATCGACCGAAGAGTGATCGAGCCAAATCTTATCAACGCGATCGAGCTTGGCGACATGCTTGAAGAATCTACTGACTGGACCGGGGCTGCCGTGCACAATACGAATGCTATCAATCCGTTGGAACATACTGACGCAGCCCAGCGAACGCATCCACTCTGGTTCATGCTTTTCCTTTTGGGTGATCGTTACCGGTTTTGGGGAAAAACTAACCCAGACCTGTGAAGGTACGTTCCGATAAAGCTCCCACTCGAGGATCGCGCCTTGCTCTTGCAGATGGCGACTGACTTCTAGATGCGTATTGCCTATTCGCATCCAATGGGCCGGAATCGCTACCAAGACACTGGTCAGCGTAATCCCTGCGATGAAAACACGGAGCGACCAGCGAATTCGCCAGCTTCGCGTTTTCGGCGTGGACTTGCTGACCGACTCGTCCATAGCTGGCTCAAATTGATAGGTGCGTTGTAAGACAGGCCTCTAGCGGTAGGCTAACGGTTGGCCAGGTAACTGTCAAACAAATGCTGCCGGACGCTGATTGAGCAATCGCTTTTGCGTGAGAAACGCTCAAACAATTCGCGCAAATGCATCATGCGTCCCGGGACGGGATTCGCAGGGACGCAATTCGGAGCCAAATTGGCGATGAGAGAAGCTTACCGCTGAACGACCACTTTCGAGCCAACGGATAGGATCTCGTACAGGTACTCGGAGTCTGGCTTGCTCACGCTGATCGAGCCGCCCGGGCCTCCGGTGCCGTGGACGACGATGCCGCCATCCAGATGAATCGCGTGGCCGCCGTAGGGATTGGCGGGGTCGCTCGAGGACAGAACGCTTTGGCTGGCCTGATCGAAGAACTGCGGATTGGCTTCTTTTCGCAATACTTCGTGTTCACCTTCCGGAATGATCGCTCCATTTTCGATGGTGATGGGGAAGCGGCCCGCGTAGCAACCATCGACTTCCAAAGCGAGTTCGTTGTGGGTCATGTCGATCTTGGCGGTGAACGGACCTTGGACAACCTTCAGTTTCTGGCCAGGCGTCAAGCTGTTTGGACTATCAATGCCGTTAATGCGTTGTAGTAACAGAGCCGGGACATCGTACTGCTGGGCGATGGTCTCCAGGGTTTCGCCGCTGCCGACGGTGTACGGTTCTTCCAGCAGGTGTTCCATCGAATAGGCAATCGTACCGCCAAGTTTGTTGAGTAGTACGTTCAATTCGTCTTTCTGGACAGGCGTCAATTCAGGGCGATTTCGCCACGGGGTCAGGCGACGGCAAGCTTCTACGAGATCGCGTTGGGCAAGGTAAACCTCGGCTTCATCCCAATCCGTTTGGAAATCGCCCGGAGAGGGGCCGCCCATGGCATGATTACCCGCTGGCATGCTGTTCATGTCGCTACCAGACGAGTAGACCGACGCCAGTTGATTGCGGGATTCATCTGGGGAAGAAGGGATCTGGGATTCAGTCGGAGGAGCCATCTCAGCCGGATTCTCAAGGGTAGACCCTCCCAGGGGCGGTAAGTCGTTTGCGCCTGCGAACTGCGGTACGTACGGTGTTGCTGGGTTGTCGGAAGCCTTGTCGTCGGGAATCGGTGTCGTCGGAGACGAAGCGAATGACGGTGCCGAGTCGTTTGACTCGCCCAATTGCGGAGCCGTTAGTCGACCGCTAGCAAAGCCCTGCGGACTCGCTGGGTCGGAGTTGAACGGTGGAGGACTCGACGAAGCGGTACCCATCGAATTCATGGCATCGGGCGCCGAGGAACCACCAGGCATTCCCATTCGCGAAAAGTCTGGCAGCGAGAGATCCATGTCACCCGCGGCGTTGGCAACTTCGGGCGGAACTTCTTCCGGCTGATTCAAGACGGTGTAGACGCCGTAACCAATGGCCATCAGCACAATGACCATGCACGCGGTTTTGATCGTTTCCACCTTCGTCCTCCCTGACGATTTCGGCTCATCAAAGGCAATCCATTGTGCCGATAAGTGATGATGCCGAGGTGTGCTCTGACGTTATTTAACCCATCCTCAAGGTCATGCACGACAGCGACGAATACGACGACGAAGATTGGACCGAAGACTACCTGGACGAAGACCAGGAAGATACGATCGAATGCCCCGAATGCGGAGCGGATATCTTCGACGATATCGATGTTTGCCCGAGGTGTGGCCACGCGATTATCCACAGTACGAGTCCCTGGGCTGGGAAATCGTTGCCGTGGGTGATCTTCGGCCTTCTGGGCATCATCGCAGTGATCGTGATGATGACGTGCATTCCTCAACCGCCTGCCTAGCCCGACAAGCGTTCTCAGATAGTAACGAAACCCCGATTCCGCTCAAAGGCCGGTTTCGTAGCGTGCTAGCTGGCCAATTCTCATTTCCCTTGAACGAGGGGAATCCGTCAAAGAAGAAAATTGACCACAGATAATGCAGGTGGGAATCGATACGAAGTAGGACAGCCGTGTGCCCCGGATATCCTGCCCGCGCGAAGCGGGTAGCAGGGCTCACCGGGCGAGATGCTCGTGGCACACATACTCTTCTTGTCGCCATAAACCTCTTGCCGCAACGTCTCCTGTTGCAAATCAGTCGTCTTCACCTCGAAGTCGTTTTCGATAGACTTCCACCCGCTTTTGCAAGGTTGCTTCGAAGCCGCGGGGGACAGGGCGGTAGTATTCGCGGTCGATGCCAAGGTAGCTTTGGGCGGCGATACCATCCGGGGCATTGTGGGCATATTGATATCCTTCGCCATGCCCGAGATCCTTCGCCCCGCCGTAGTGAGCATCGCGAAGGTGGGTCGGTACTGGCTGGACCCGTCCTTCGCGGATGTCGGCCCTGGCCTCGCCGATCGCCACGGTTGCAGCGTTGCTCTTAGGGGCACAGGCCAAGTAAGCGACCGTTTGCGAAAGCGTGAGTTGGCACTCCGGTAGTCCGATCATCTCGCAGGCTTGCATGGCGGAAACCGCGATCGTTAGGGCGTGCGGGTCGGCGTTACCAATATCTTCGCTGGCCGAGATGATCAATCGCCGTGTAATGAAGCGAATGTCCTCGCCTCCTTCCAGCATCTTGGCCAGCCAGTAGATCGAAGCGTCGACATCGCTTCCGCGGATGCTTTTGATTAACGCGCTTGCCGTATCGTAGTGCGTGTCGCCGTCGCGATCGTATTGGACTGCTTTCCGCTGGATGGTTTCCTCGGCCAGTTCTCGTGTGAATTCAATTGGCTTCTCATCGCTCGATAGGACGCCGATCTCCAGCGCGTTGAGCGCACGTCGGGCGTCCCCGTCGCAGACCTCCGCCAGGAACTCAGCCGCTTCGTTGTGCAGTACGACGTCGTGTTTGCCGAGCCCACGATGCGGATCCTTCAAAGCGGCATCCAACACTTCGCGAATTTCTTCCGATGAGAGCGGTTCAAATTGGAAGACCTGGCTGCGGCTGACGAGTGCGCTGTTGACCGCGAAGAAAGGATTGCTGGTAGTGGCCCCGACCAGGATTACGATTCCGTTTTCGACATCTGGGAGTAAGGCGTCTTGTTGCGACTTGTTAAACCGGTGGATCTCGTCGATGAATAGCAAGGTCTTGCGACCCCCAGTGGCGACTTCGCTCTGCGCCTCCTGCAAGACTTCGCGCAGCTCTTTGACGCCAGATGTCACTGCATTGAGCTGGCGGTAGCGACTTTTGGTTTCGGAGGCCAACAATTGGGCGAGCGTTGTCTTGCCACATCCTGGTGGACCATAGAACAAAACGGAAGTCAGCCGATTCGATTTGATCAGGCGCCATAACAACTTTCCTTCGGCCAGGAAATGCTTTTGGCCAAAGAACTCGTTCAAGTTGCGAGGACGCATCCGGGCCGCGAGAGGTTTGGCGCGGTCGAAATTCTTCGATTCGGCTTGTTCAAACAAAGACATAACTCGTGCCGTGGAGCAGGGGAGGGGATCGACTCCTTCCATTGGACCCGGCACCCCGGTTCAGGGCAACCGCCAGGCGTTTTCCACCGGCGAGAAAAATAATTTGCCCACCTTAAAAACGCAACCTATGTTTCAAGTGTCCGGCCGAGTGGGCCCTTTCAGATGGTTGCTCCAATCGTCTGCGGTCGGACAGGGACGCCGCACGGAGCGTTAAGCAACTTCCGCGGTGTGAGCCCGACGTACGTTGATGCTTAACAAACGTACGCCGGGTTTTTTTATTTCTTGACCGGGAAATCTCTCACGCGAACGGCTAGGCTAACGCTTCCAGCATCCCGTTCCAAAGCAAACGCCGGGCTTCGAGGCTTCTAACAGCTGCATCTTCGGCAGCTTGCCATTTGTCGTCATCGTCGCCGCAGAGATGCGAAAGCAGACGATGGGCCATCGGACCGTGGTGGTCGCCGTCGAGTTCAATGTGCCGCTCGAGGTAGAAAACGAATTTCGAAGCGGAGCCAGAGAGTTCGGTATTCACTTGCTGCACGATCTTCTGGAAGACTCCTGGCAGAAGATCTTCCCGCCCGTAAGTGAATCCAGAGGCAATCGCCGGAAGGTTGTCGCTGGCGATTAAGTCAAACGTGTTGGTCACGAATTGAACGATTGGACGCGGAAGATCGGCTTCGTAAAGCGAGGCCGTCACGTCGCGCCCTTGCTCAAGGCGTTGCAGGAAACGGTCGAGCAGGTAACTGTCGGCACCGATCTGCTGCATGGACGACTGGTAGAGCTCGAAGTGGCTGCAGAACCCTCCGTCGCCATCTTCGTCGCTTTCTTCGCCGAGCACGATTTCGTTTACCAAGCGACGGCCCAACTGATTGTCGGTGGGCAGCCAAGGTACCTGAACGCACGTCAGGCGAAGTTGCAGGGCCTTCAACAGCGACATGAAGTCCCACACGGCGAACACGTGGTACTGCATAAACGTACGCAGTGCTGCCGCGTCGCCGATCCGTGCATAAACGGGATGTTCGAGCAGTTCGAGCCGTTGCGGTTCTAGGACTTGTTCGATTCGATCGAGGCGCTCCTGCGCCGCGGGAGGCATCACAATCATGGGACTCTGTTGGGTTACAGCAATGGGGGTTGGATGGGCGGGAACGTGCCCGACCAGCTGAGATTGAAAGCTATCACATATGGTACCAAGCGGGAATGCAACTTCGGCGTTCCGTATGGGAATGAGGCACTAAATAACGAAAAGGTTCCATGAAGTGTTGAGATCGATTAATGTCTTGGTATACGGAACCTACCCCTTCGTAGGGCCGCCTAGGAATCTTTCTCGCCCCAATTACTTCCGAGTACCCCTCTAATGCGCCGACCTTTCGCTTGCCTAATGTTATTTCTGAGTTGGCTGGCACTATCGTCGTCAGTAACCGCAATTCATGCGGCGGAAGCAACGGGCGATCCTGCGGTCGTCCTCCAGACGCCAGGATTGGTTTCGTTTTGGACGTTCGGGGAAGAAGCCGGCCAAGCCCGCAAGTCGATTGCTGATGAGGGGGAATATCCCTTGAGCGAGGTGAATGGTCCGATTCCTCGTTCCGACCGAGGTCCTTACTCTGGCTTCAGCATGGACCTCAACGGCAAGCAGTATTTGCAGTTGCCCTATGAGGAGACCGGCAAGCTGAACATCAGTGGGCCAGAGGCTCAGGTCAGCATGTTTGCCGTGGTTCGGATTATTGATTTGAATCAAAGCCGGACAATCGCTGGGATGTGGAGCGAAGGGAAAGGAAGAAACGACGACACCGGGACGCGCCAATACGCGATGCTGATGAATATGCCGACGTACGGTGGTCCCAAGCAGCTTGTCCCGCACATCAGCAGCGAAGGGGGCGTGACCCGCCGGGCAGATGGCTCGGCATTTCCATGGTGTGCCGACTACGCGGCGACCAAGCAGCAAGTGCCCGAAGAAGAGTGGTGTACCCTCGCGTTCACGTACGACGGCGAATACATACGCGCCTACATCAATGGCACATTTGAAGAACGAAAGCTCGACGCAAAGAAGGACCGCCGCGACGACCCTTACTTCACACAGGAAGGGCCAGACGGAAAGGATCGTGGAATGAATCCGTATTACCACGGTCGTGGCATCTTCGCCTACGATTCCGACAAGCATGCTGAGTCGAAACCGGGAGGCGGGGCCGACTTTACCGTAGGTGCTCGATATGCGGTGGGCTCTTTTCTGCGAGAAGCCACCAAAGGAAAGTTCGGCGGCCTGGCGGTCTTCAATCGAGCACTGACCGAAGAGGAGATTGCCGCACTACACAAGTCGGCTAATATCGAAGCCCTCAACACTCCTACCAACGATTAACTCACCTTCCAAGAGATTAAGGCCACCCCGATCATGAAACGTCGTACCTTTCTACAAGCTTCGGTTGCTGCGGCCATTGCCGCAAACGTTTACGCCGCGCCTGCCAAGCGGCCTCGCATCTTGCTTCGTTCCTCTTGGCAGGTCGTCAACATTGGCGACATCGCGCATACGCCAGGCGTATTGGCTCTCCTAGAAAAGTACGTGCCGGAGGCGGAAGTCACCTTGTGGGCCTCAGGCGACTTCTCGGAAGTAGTCTCGGCCATGGAGAAGAAACGTTTCCCTAAGCTCAAGGTCGTGAAGGGATCGATCGGTGAGAACGGCAAGGCATCGAATGCCGATCTTCAAGAAGCCGTCAGCAGCAGTGACTTTTTGTTGCATGGTTCGGGACCGTCGTTTGTGGCGGCCCGCGATACGGGAGACTACGTCGAACATACCGGCAAGCCATTTGGGATTTACGGCATCACCTTCGGCGGAGCTGGTCGCAACACGCTTGGCTTGATGAGCAAGGCCAAGTTCGTTTTTTTCCGTGATACGGTCTCGCTGGCGAAAGCGAAAGAAGTTGGCATCAAGAGCCCGATCATGGAATTTGGTCCAGATGGCGCGTTCGCATGTGATTTACGCGACGATACCTCGGCGGAAGCATACCTCAAGCAAAGTGATCTCACGGAGGGAAAATTTCTCTGCTGTATTCCGCGTTTGAGATACACACCCTATTGGTTGGTGAAAGAAGGGCGAGCGTTTGACGAGAAGAAGCATGCTCGCAACGAGCAGATGAAGGATCACGACCATCAGCCGCTTCGCGATGCGATTAGTAAGGTCGTGTCGGAAACCGACTACAAGGTGCTGCTCTGCCCGGAAGACATGACCCAGATGAAAGTCGGTAAGGATAACGTCTACGACCACCTTTCGGAGGATGTTAAAAAGAAAGTTGTTTGGCGGGAAAATTTCTGGCTGACAGACCAGGCTTTGAGTACTTACGTTCGTTCTGCCGGATTCTTTGGGCTCGAGATGCACTCGCCGATCATGTGCATCGGCAACGGAATCCCAGCGATCGTGGGGCGGTTTGAAGAGCAGACCTCGAAAGGCTTTATGTGGAAAGACATTGGCCTGGGAGACTGGCTCTTCGATGTCGATCAGCCGCAGCAGGTCGCCAACTACGCCAGTACTGTGTTAAACTTGATCGAGAAGCCGGAAGCCGCTCAGGAAAACGTAAAAGCGGGCCAGGCTGTCGTCACTATGCGGCAGCAAGAGACCATGGAGGTCGTCCGACAATCGGTTGGATTGTCTTAATTCAGTCGAAACCTCGTTTCTCTGCTCCCTAGTTTCTTCGTGAAGAGGGGGCAGAACCCAATGCTCATCCTTCTACCCTTCCTGGTAACGACGAATCATGCTCAAGTACTTTGCCACGTTGTTAGTCGCTGTCGTCGTACTGGGCTTGGTCGCACCGCGACTTGCTCAGGCCGAGACGAAAAAGCCGAACATCATCTACATCATGGCCGACGATCTGGGGATCGGCGACTTGGGATGTTACGGCCAGCAGAAGTTCGAGACACCGAACATCGATCGCATGGCGGCTGAAGGGATGTTGTTCACGCAGCATTACTCCGGCAGCACGGTCTGTGCTCCTACGCGAAGTGTGTTAATGACGGGGCTTCACACCGGCCACACCCCAGTCCGCGGCAACGCGGAAGTGAATCCTGTCGGTCAACAGCCGATTCCCGATGAAACCGTCACCATGCCAGAACTGCTGAAGAAGGCAGGCTACGTGACCGGTGCGTTCGGCAAATGGGGGCTGGGCTATCCCGGCTCGGAAGGAGACCCGATCAAGCAAGGGTTCGATGTTTTCTATGGTTACAATTGCCAGCGGAACGCTCACACCTATTACCCAACGTGGTTGTACGACAACGAAAAGAAGATCGAACTGGATGGGAAGACATACTCGCACGATCTGATCATGGATCATGCCCTACAGTTCATTCGCGACAACAAAGACAAGCCGTTCTACTGCTACTTGCCGATCACCATCCCGCACGCAGCAATGCATGTGCCGGAAGAATATTCCGAACCGTTCCGCAAGAAGTTCCCCGAGTTTGAAAACAAGAAAGGCAAGTATGCCGGCACCACGGTGACCAATCCGATCGCCGCGTTCGCCGGGATGTGTACCAAGATGGACGAAGACGTTGGCCGCGTGCTGCACTTGCTCAAGGAATTGAACCTCGACGACAACACGATCGTGATGTTCACCAGCGACAACGGGGCCCATCAGGAAGGGGGCCACAATCCAGAGTTCTTCGATAGTAACGGTCCTTATCGCGGTCACAAGCGAGACCTGACTGACGGCGGCATCCGCACTCCCTTCATCGTGCGTTGGCCTGGGCACGTTAAAGCGGGGAGCGAAAGCGACTTGATCAGCGCTCACTGGGATGTGCTGCCGACCTTGTGTCAACTGGCAAGCGTTGAGGTTCCCAAGAACATCGACGGGATCAGCATGGTGCCGACCTTGACTGGCGAAGGCAAACAGGCGAAGCACGATTACCTGTACTTCGAGTTCTTCGAGCGAGGCGGCAAGCGAGCCGTGCGAATGAATCAGTGGAAGGGTGTTCAGAACGACATGACCAACGACCCTGACGCTCATATCGCTTTGTACAACATCGAAGAAGACGTCGACGAATCAGATGACGTTTCGGAGAAGCATCCAGAAGTGGTTGCCAAGATTCGTCAGATCTTCGATGAGGCGCATACCGAGAACGACCGCTTCAAGTTCGGTTTCGAGCGGAATAAGAAGTGACGCTACGTGTCTGACTCGAAGCCAGATATAGTAACTCAGACAACGCCCACACCAGAGCGAACAATTCGCTTTGGCGTGGGCGATTTTCTTTTGGTCATTGGGGTGACGGGCTACCTGTGCGGGCTGGTGACGCTTGGAAGATCACAGCAAGGTATTGTCTTGCTACGTACCCTAAGCGAGTTGCAACTTCATCTTGGGTTGTTCAGCATGGCGATGACATTCATTGCGCTATTGTTATTCCTTCTTAGCCCGCTTTGGTTCGCGGTGCTTGTTATTTCCCCCACACTGCGACCAAGGCTGTTTCCCTTCGCAAATGCATTGACGCTAATTGTTGCGTGCGTCCTGCCATTTGTAGATCTTACTGTGGCCGGTACAGCACAAATGGCAATCCTCGGCTTGGGGGCAGTCCCATTGGCGGTCGCATGGTGCACGCAACGCTGGATGCTCAGCATGCCGCTCGATCGATCGGTTAAGTTTTGGTTCTGGAGCTTGGTCGTTGCTGATCTAGCGATAGCTAATTTTGCTGCAGTGATTTACGGCATCGATTAGCAGGGAACTAATCGTCCTGTATGGGCGAGTGGAGGAAACGAAGTAGTTTGTGGATGAGCAACGATCGAGAACCGAAGCATCAGATCAACCATTTCGCTTCGGTCTTAAAGACTTGGTGTTGATGACGGGCATCTTCGGCTACTTGTGTGGACTGGTTTCACTTGGCGTTTCTGCGCCTGGTAGCGTGCTACTATCCCACTTAGTCGGCTGGTTTGGGCAACTTGGGATTCTTGCAATTTTTCTTTGGCCGATCGTATTGTTTGGAAGCTTGGCTTGGTCCATTGAGGTTTCGTTCGTGGGCGACGATTGGACTAAACCGAAAGCATTTCTGCTAACGAACGTAGTGGTTCTCTTTCTCGCGAATATCTTGCCGCTTGGTTTTCGCTTGTGGGCCATCGGAGACGAAACTTTATCGTTGGCTGTTACTCTAAGTGTGGGATCGATACCGCTTACTTTGGCTTGGTTGGTGCACCGAGCGTTATGCGATCTACCTGTTCTGGTTCCGCAAGTCTTGAGGTGGTTGAACGGTCTGCTATTGTTGGAACTGCTGAGTATCGCAGCAATCGTAGGTTTGCAGTGGATTAGCACGTAAGTTCTACTAGGAAGACAGTCGGGACAGATAGATATCAGGTAAGTACTCTGGAGGCCAGAATTTGCAAGATCCTTTGTCAGATCAGCCGCTTCGCTTCCGCCTCAAGGATTTAATGCTGGTGACCGGCATTCTTGGGTACCTGTGTGGGCTGATTTCGTTCGGTGTGACCGGATTTGGCTGGCGAGTTATTGTGCATCTGGGGAAGGGGATCGGCATGCTGGGGCCCGAGATAACAGCTGCCTGGCCGTTTGCTTTCTTCGGAAGTCTGGCAATGTTGGTTGTCGTTAGCTTGTCTGAAAACTCCGGACGAAGCCCCAAGCTATTCTTGCTGCTGAACCTAGCCGTTGTTCTCGTCTCGTGTTGTTTTCCGTTGATTACCTTGGACCACGGAATCAACATCTCAGGCATGTCACTTGCGGCCAGTTTTGCTATCGGGGCGATTCCATTGTCGGTCGCATGGCTGGTGCATCGATGGATACTTGAGTTTCCCCTGACTCCCGTCGTTTCGCGAACGTTTTATACCCTGGTATTTCTCGATCTGATGGCGATTGGATCGGTGCTTGGTATGTGCGTGTTTGAATCATACTATTGAACGTCACGAAGACGAAAATGTGACCATCCATGAAAAAGCCATGCCCGCGAGTACGACGGCATGGCACCCAAGCTTGATTGCGACCCTACTTCAGCTTCTCACCAAACTGCTTCCGGAATTTGTCGACCTTCGGACGGACGACCATCGCACAATAGGGGTTGCTCGGGTTGTTGGCCAAGTATTCTTGGTGGTAATTCTCGGCCGGATAATAGTTGTTGATCTCGGTCACTTCGGTAACGATCTTGGCTGGGAACGCGCCAGTGTCATTTAGCTTCGCGATGAAAGCCTCAGCTGCTTCTTTCTGGGCCTGGCTGTGGTAGAAAATCGCGCTGCGGTACTGCGGGCCGACGTCGTTCCCTTGGCGATCCTTGGTGGTCGGATCGTGCGTTTGGAAGAAGATTTCCAAAAGGTCTTCGTAGCTCACCTCATCAGGATCGAACGTGATTTGAATCACTTCGGCGTGGCCGGTTGTTTTGGTGCAGACTTGTTCGTACGTCGGGTTGGCAACATGCCCGCCTGCGTAACCAGAGGTAACCGATTCGACCCCGCGCAGTTCACTGAAGACTGCCTCGGTGCACCAGAAACAACCGCCACCAAAAGTCGCCGCTTCGATTTCCGCCATACTTCACTCTTCCGTTTTCTGACCGTTCAACAGTGGTTTCAAATATTGGCCTGTATAACTCTCAGCGACTTCGGCGACTTGTTCTGGGGTGCCAGTTGCGATGATTTTGCCACCGCCAGCGCCCCCTTCGGGACCGAGGTCGATCAGCCAGTCGGCACTCTTGATGACGTCCAGGTTGTGTTCAATCACCAGAACGGTGTTCCCTTTTTCGACCAGCCGAATCAATACAGACAGCAGCCGGCGGATGTCCTCGAAGTGAAGTCCAGTGGTTGGTTCGTCTAGGACGTACAGCGTCGAACCGGTTTCGGTACGGGCCAATTCCGTGGCTAATTTTATGCGCTGCGCTTCGCCGCCGGAAAGGGTTGTGCTGGGCTGACCAAGCGAAAGATAGCCCAGGCCCACATCGCATAAACTGGACAGTACCCGGTGGATCGTCGGGACGTTCTCGAAGAACTCAGCCGCTTCTTCAATAGGCAAGTTCAGTACGTCGGCAATCGAGAGGTCCTTGTATTTCACCCGCAATGTCTGGCGGTTAAACCGTTTGCCGTTGCACATTGGGCATTCGACAAACAGGTCCGGCAGGAAGTTCATTTCGATCTTCCGTAAGCCTTGTCCCTGGCATTCCTCGCAGCGTCCTCCCTTCACATTGAAACTGAAGCGGGACGCTTTGTAACCGTACTGCTTGGCTTGCCGCGTGCCGGCGTACACTTTGCGGATTTCGTCGAACACGCCGGTGTAGGTAGCCGGGTTGCTGCGTGGAGTGCGACCGATCGGCGATTGATCGATTGGAATAACCTTATCGACTTGGCTGGTTCCCCGAAGGCTGCTGAAGGGGCCTGGCCGCTGGGATGGTTGCCCCAACCGGCGAAGCAGGGCTGGCGTGATCGTTTCATTGACGAGCGAACTCTTGCCGCTGCCACTTACCCCGGTTACGCAGACGAGTGCCCCCAGGGGGATTTGTACCGCGACATCCTTCAGGTTATTCGTCGTTGCCCCTTCGAGCGAGATCATGCGGGTCTTGGCGATCTTACGACGTGATTCAGGAACGTCAATCTTTCGGCGACCGGAGAGATATTGCCCTGTGATCGAGTCTTCGACGTTCGAGACCACCTCAGGCGTGCCTTCGGCGATGATCTGTCCGCCGTGGTGCCCGGCGCCAGGACCGACGTCGACCAGGCGATCGGCGACCCGCATGATGGCTTCATCATGTTCGACCACGATCACGGTATTGCCGTGATCTCGCAGGTCGACTAGAGCTTCGATCAAACGATGATTGTCGCGAGAATGGAGCCCAATGGAAGGTTCGTCCAGGATGTAACAGATTCCGACCAAGCCACTGCCGATGCCGGTGGCTAGACGTACCCGCTGAAGTTCGCCACCACTAAGCGTATCGGCGGCGCGATCAAGCGTGAGGTAATCGGCCCCCACCTTTTCCAGAAACGTCAAACGCTTGGAGATCTCTCGCACAATTGGCGTGGCGATCAAGCTCTCGTGCTCATTAAACTCAAGTTGATCGAACCAGACCCGAGCATCGTTAATGCTCAGACGGACGATTTCATGAATGTTGTTGCCGGCGACCCGCACGGCCAAGGCTTCGGGACGGAGCCGTGCCCCATGGCAGGAAGGGCAGGGGAGTTTGCCGCGGAACTTGGTCAACTGATCGAGCCGCTTCTTTCGCGTCGTGGTGACGAATTCCTTTTCCAAAGCGATGAGAATTCCTTGGAATTTATCTTCGCCGGAAAGCAGCTTCTCGCGCTGTAGATCGGTCCACTCACTCAGTTTAGTATCGCGATCAAGCTTATGCTTCGTAAGGAAGGCATCCAGCCCTTTCGCCAATTTCGCAACGGCTGCGGACGTCACGCCACGCCACGGAGCAATCGCGCCTTCTTCGAGCGAAAGCTCTTTGTCTGGTACGACCAAGTCAGGGTCGAATTCCTCACAGATGCCCAGGCCTTCGCACTTGGGGCAGGTTCCATAAGGACTGTTGAAGCTAAACGTGCGAGGTTCGATATCGATGAAGCTGAGATTACATTCGACGCACGCCAACTCGGTGTTGAAGATCTGGTCGACCCACGTGCCTTTCGGGTGCTCCTCGTCGACGAGTTCGGTATCCAGGTGGCACGATAGTAAGCGGCCATCTCCGAGCTTTAAGGCCATGCCCACCGAATCACTCATCCGCGATCGAAGACCCTCGCGAATGATAATGCGGTCGACGATGGCTTCGACCGTGTGATTCTTCTTCGGATTCAGTTCAGGAACTTCGTCGATTTGGTAGACCTCGTCATCAACACGGACCCGCAACAAGCCTTCGCGGCGAATTTTGTCGATGACTTCCTTATGAGCCCCTTTGCGTCCTTGAACCATGGGGGCCATGATCATCAGCTTTGTCTCCTCAGGCAGATCGAGGAGTCGGTCTTGAATCTGTTCGGCTGTCTGCTGTGTGATCGGTCGACCACACTTCCAGCAATGCGGTTGCCCGAGGCGGGCCATCAGCAGACGCAGATAATCGTAGATTTCAGTGATCGTCGCGACCGTACTACGCGGGTTTTGGCTGCCGGTGCGTTGATCGATGCAGATGGTGGGCTGCAAACCAACAATCAAGTCAACGTCAGGCCGTTCCATCTGGTCGAGGAACTGGCGAGCGTATACCGACAGGCTTTCGACGTATTGGCGTTGCCCTTCCGCATAGAGAGTGTCCAGAGCGAGTGAGCTTTTTCCGGAACCACTAGGACCTGTGATCACAATCAGCTGGTCGCGGGGTAGGTCGATGTCGACGTTTTTGAGGTTATGTACCCGTGCTCCACGGACACGAATGTTGTCCGATTCCTGGGTCGGGTCGATGGCAGTCAGCTTGTCTCGATGAAAATCCACGATGGCAGACCGTCATGCTTGGCTGAAAGACCGGGCCTCGCGCCGTGCCCCTGCCATGGGGCAAACCCGACCTTAAAGGTATAAATGAATAGTGGCAATTCAGTTCAGGCTATCAGGCCCCGCCAACAGTGGCAACTAGTGGACTTCGATCGCAGCGCGAGGGACCTCCTTGGTGATCGTCGCGGAAATCCCTGGGCACCGCTTCAAGTAGCGAACTAAAAAGAAGTTACGTGGCGTCTCGGGTCACTCAAAGGGATTGAGTCCGCAAGAAGATCTCGATCCAATCGCTAGAATTGGTGGCCGTAACCTTAGCATTGCGGCAAGAGAAGGGGACAGCGGAAGGAATTATGCATAGCTTCATGCATTACAACGAGCGGGAAGAGCGACTTCTGGCTCCTTACGCGCTGCGCAGCAAGCATTCTCGGGGTCGCGAGTTCGACGAAGCGGAGCACGCATATCGCTCGCCATTTCAACGTGATCGCGATCGAATCATTCACAGCAGTGCGTTTCGTCGCCTGGCCGATAAGACCCAGGTGTTCATGAACGTCAGCGATTACCACCGGACGCGACTGACGCACACTATCGAAGTGGTCACCATTGCACGGACGATTGGCCGCACGCTGGGGCTCAATGAAGAACTGATCGAGGCCTTAGGTCATCTACACGACATCGGGCATCCGCCGTTTGGCCACTCCGGCGAAGACGTATTAAAGGAATGCATGGTGGATTGTGGCGGTTTCTCGCACAATGCATTCGGCTTGGTACTAGTAAAAAACCTGGAAGTTCGTAGCCCTTACTACGAAGGTTTGAACCTCTCTTACGAGGTCCTTGAAGGGCAGCACACACGAGTCGATAAGCGGCAAATGACGTTTCTGCGACCTCTGTTAGAGGCTCAAACGGTCGAAACCGTCGACAGTATTGCCTACGACGCTCACGATACGGACGATGCCTGGAAGTTGGGCCTGGTCAGCTTTGAAGAACTGATGCAGATTCCACTGTTCGCGCAGAGTACTGAGCGGGTCTATCAGCGGTTTGGCGAGTTGTCGGGTCGCCGACTTCGGAAGCTAGTCGTTCGCCAGCTAATTGATTTTCAGGTGACCGATGTCCTGGAGACGGCCATGGAGCGTCTGGCGAAATGGTCGCCAGGGAGTCCTGAAGAAGCCGAGATGTGCGAGCCTATCATTACGGTTAGTGATGATCTGCGTGCACGTAAAACACAGTTGGAACAATTTTTGTTTCACCGTGTTTACCGTCATCCCAAGATTGTTGAATTTCGACAGCGAGGCCAGGATCAGCTTCGCCGCATGTACGATGGCTACCTGCGACGCCCGGAGTTGATCCGGGGGAAGCTAAGCGAGTGGCTCGACGTTTGGGGCCTGCCGCGAACCGTTGGCTACTATATAGCCACCATGACCGATTCGTATTGCCAACGTGAATTTGACGCCCATTTTCGCTAAGCAATGGGGATGCTTTCCCTGTAATTGCAGGGTAGAATGCTACACTTGGAACATTGGAATAGGTTTATACTTTGGGGAGTTCGCATATCTGCGCGGGGTGTGCAATCACTCCTCTTGTAGGTCGCGGAAGTCTTCTGCAGGGTCTTCATGGCGCTGATTGTTTTAAGAGTCGTATTTATTCTTGTCGCCGCTGGCGTCGGGATCACCTTAATTAAGGTCGAAGCGTTTCAGAGTGTCCTAAAGGATGAGCCTTGGTGGGCTTTTCTTGGGATCATGGTGCTCGCCCTGGCGGTGATCGGTATCGATGTCGGAGTTAAGCAGAAACGCTACGACACGATTTCGGGTGTTTACTTCGGTCTGCTCGTCGGTCTCTCTCTTACTTATGTCCTTGGTCTGATCACACAGGTTTGGTTTCCGGCCGACAATTACAATGCAGTGACTGCCCACCGGGCATTGCAGCTGGTTGTGGGGATGGTGCTTTGCTATGCGTGTATCAGCCTCGTGTTACAAACCAAAGATGACTTCCGCTTCATCATTCCTTACGTTGAGTTTGCCAAGGAAGTGAAGGGGCCGAAGCCGTATGTGCTGGATACCAGCATCGTCATCGACGGTCGCATCGCCGACGTGGTCGAGACTGGCTTCTTCGATAACGTCCTGATCATGCCGCGCTTTGTTCTGGCTGAACTGCAAGGCATCGCCGATAGCAGCGACAAGCTTAAACGCAGCCGTGGCCGCCGCGGGCTCGATATCCTGAATCGCCTGCGAAATAACGATCGTGTTGATCTGAAAATCCACGATCGCGAGACGCCCGACATGGAAGGCCAGCCGGTCGATATGAAGCTGGTTCTGCTGGCGAAATTGCTGGAAGGGAAGATCGTTACCGGCGATTACAACTTGAATAAAGTTGCCAAGCTACATAACGTGGATGTGATCAATCTGAACGAAATCGCCAATGCCTTGAAACCCGTCTTTTTGCCAGGCGAACATCTTTCAGTTCGGATTGTCAAAAAGGGGGAAGAAGAAAGCCAGGGAGTTGGTTACCTCGACGACGGCACAATGATTGTCGTCGAAGGAGGCCGCGATCATATCAATACCCAGGTCCGTATTTTGGTGACCAGTGTACTGCAGACCAGTGCCGGTCGTATGATCTTTGGCCGCTACGAAGCGGTTGAGGGCAGCCAAGGTGGTTCTTCCGGCGGTGGACACAAGTCGCACGCTAATACCTCAGCCTAGTCGCGAGACTCGGCTGGTTTCACTACTAAACCTTCGTTCCTTAAAGCTTATTTCGTGACTGATTCCGAAACGTCTGACAACGCTGCTGGTGGAGAAAACCGTAGCCTCGAACTTGCAACCGCCGCTGCCCAAGTCATTGAAGACAACAAAGGTCGCGACATCTGCATCCTCGACATGCGTCACCTGACGCCGATCTTTGACTACTTCGTGATCGGTACCGGTGGAAGTCGTCGGCAGTTGCACGCGATGAGTGAAGAAATCGACGACAAGCTGGAAAAGGAACTTGGTGATCGCCGCATGGGCCGTGAAGGCTACGACGAAAGTCGCTGGATCCTGCTCGATTACGGCACGGTCGTGGTGCACTTGTTCGATGAGGAAACCCGCGAATACTTCCAGCTAGAGCAGCTGTGGGCCGATGCCAAGAAGGTTGATCTGACGGGCATTCTCCGCGAGAGCAGCGAATAACCCGATCCCGGGTGCCCCTCTGGGCTAATTTCGCGATAATCGACGTATCAGTTGGGTCTGTCCGTGCGCACAGGTCTCCGTTCAACACTATGTCCGTTGTCTTACCGGGCATGGTTTCGATGTTTGCCGTTTCCTTTTGAAATCTTCCATGAACATTCTTGCCCTGCTTAAGGCCCGGTTTCAGCCAGTTTTGGAATCGATGTCCGAAGACGTTGGACCGCTCTTGGAAATGATCCGGCCCGCTGGCGATCCCAAGTTCGGCGATTACCAAGCCAACTTTGCGATGGGCTTGGCGAAGAAGGTTGGCAAGAACCCGCGCGAACTGGCGTCGGAAATCGTTGCCGCAACGCAGCTAGAAGATCTATGCGAATCACCTGAGGTCGCCGGACCTGGCTTTATTAACTTGAAGCTCCGCGATGATTGGCTGCAGGCACAACTCGCTGCTGCACAAATCGACCCACGCGTCGGTGTCGAGAAGGCGGCCGAACCGAAGACGTACATTGTCGATTACTCCTCGCCGAATGTCGCCAAGCCGATGCATGTAGGGCACATCCGCAGCACGGTCATCGGTGATTCGCTTTGCCGCACGCTTAAGTTTCTCGGCCACACTGCGATCAGCGACAATCATCTTGGCGACTGGGGCACCCAGTTCGGGATGATCATTTACGGCTACAAGAACTTCATCGACCAGGAGGCTTACAAGAAGGCACCTGTTCCAGAGCTTTCGCGGATCTATCGTGTCGTACGAGGTTTAATGGATTACTTCGATGCCAAGAGTGCGTTGCCGAAGTTAATCGAGAAGCTCGCCGAGCGCACCGCAGAATACGAAACGGCGAAGAACGCCCCTGAGACAAGCGACAAGGCCGAAGCCAAAAAGCAGAAGAAGGAAGTGGGGCGGCTACAATCGCAAGTCAAAGAGCTCAACGAAGAGATCAAAACGACCAAAAAGAAGATTGCCAAGACCGAGGATTCACCTCAGCTGGCGAAGCTCGCTGAGGAGCATAGCGGAATCGCTTCGGCCGTACTGCAGGAAACGGCTAAGCTACATTCCGGAAACGACGAAAATATCGCGCTCTGGAAAGAGGTCTTGCCGTTCTGCGAAGACGAAATTAAACGGGTCTACGAGCGGTTGAACGTCACGTTTGATCATCAGTTAGGCGAAAGCTTCTATCATGATCGCTTGGCTGCCGTAGTCGAGGATTTTGAGAAGCGGGGACTGGCAACCGAATCGGAAGGGGCGACGTGCGTCTTTTTAGACGGTTTCAAAGCGCCCATGATCATCCGCAAGCGAGATGGCGCGTTCCTCTATTCGACGACCGACTTGGCAACGATCGCCTATCGAATGGAAACCTGGAAGCCGGATGCGATTCTGTATGTCGTCGACTTCCGCCAGGGGGATCACTTTGACAAGTTGTTCGCCGCGACTCGGCTGTGGGGCTACACCGATATCGAACTGAAGCATGTTAGCTTCGGCACGGTGATGGGGGACGATGGCAAGCCGTTTAAGACCCGTTCAGGCGATACGGTCGGTCTGGATGGGCTGCTGGATGAAGCGGTTTCTCGGGCCTACAAGATTGTGCAAGATGCTAGTGCTGCCGGAGGTGATACGTTAGAAGACGCTCAGCAGAAGTCGGTGGCGGAAACGGTCGGAATCGCTGCGTTGAAGTATGGTGACTTGTCGCAAAATCGCGAGTCGGACTACAAGTTCAGCTACGATAAGATGCTGGCACTCAACGGAAACACCTCGACCTACATGCAGTATGCTTACGCTCGGGTGCAAAGTATTTTCCGTAGAGGTGAGATCGATATCGCGGCCCTGCGTGATAGTGGCGCGAAGATCACTCTCGAGCATCCTGCCGAACGGCAGTTGGCTTTGGCGATCTTGCGATTCTCGGAAGCGTTGGACGACGTGTTAGTCGATTATCGGCCGAATTACCTGACGAACTACTTGTTCGATCAGCTGGCGAAGTCTTACAGCGGATTTTTCGAGAATTGCCCCGTGCTGAAGGCGGAGTCTGACGAACTGAAGAATAGTCGCCTCTTGCTTTGCGACTTGACGGCTCGGGTGATACAACAAGGCCTGGGTTTGCTGGGTATTCAGACGGTCGAAAAGATGTAACCACCGGGGAACGATATGCCAAGGAAGGTCGAAAGCAAAGCTACACCAGGCTTTGAGCTGAACACCGTCTACCACGGCCACGCACGCGACGTGTTAGCGACGTTCCCCAACGAGGTCGTCGATTGCGTGGTGACCAGTCCTCCTTACTTCCAGCAGCGCAACTACGACGGCGACGATCAGATCGGCCAAGAGAAAACGCCAGACGAGTATGTCACCAGTCTCGTTGAAGTCTTCCGCGAGGTTCGTCGCACCTTGAAAGAGACCGGCGCCCTGTGGCTGGTGTTGGGAGATAAGTACGTTGACGGCGACCTGCTAGGCTTGCCGTGGCAAGTTGCTCTCGCGCTGCGGACCGACGGCTGGAAGCTCCGAAGTGATGTGATTTGGCATAAGCCCAACGCCATGCCCAGCAGCGTGAAGACCCGGCCGACAACCGATCACGAGTACATCTTTCTGCTGGTGAAGAACAACCAGTACTTCTACGACGCTGATGCCATTCGCGAGCCGCACGTTACCTTCAGCGAAAACAGCAAAATGAAAGGTGGCCGTAATCATTTCCACCGCCGGGGCAGTACGCCGGAGGCGGGTAAGAACGGTGGCAACAGCAACCTGCACGATGCCCGCTGGGATCAGGCCTTTCATCCCAAGGGACGCAACAAGCGGACGGTCTGGTCGATTCCCCTCTCGAAGTTCCGCGATGCTCACTTCGCGGTATTTCCAGAGAGCTTAGTCGAGACTTGCATCAATGCGACTTGCCCGGAAGAGGGGGTGGTCCTCGATCCGTTCCTTGGAAGCGGCACGACCGCGTTGCTCGCCAAGCGATTGGGCCGCAAATACTTGGGGATTGATCAATCGGCCAAGTACACCGAAATGGCGCGCAGCCGTTTAGCGGAAGCTAGGGCCGATCAGTTGAGCTTGCCAGGACTTGAAGGCTAGTCTGTGTGCAGCGGAAATCTCAGCCGAAACTCGCGGAAGGCTATTTGCCAGGAACCTTCAGTCGTGCAGGGTCAAGCACCACATGCTTGATCGTCTCGCGACGGTACGTGTACGTGATGTGTACTTTGCCGTCCGAGGTTTGAATGACCGCCGGGTACGAATATTCGCCTGGTTGGCGTTCAAGTGTAAGCACGGGGTGCCAAGTGTGGCCATCCTTCGAGATCGCAACGTTCAACATGTTTCGGCCAGCAGGGAACTCGGACTGCTTGATCGTGTGGTTATAGACGAGAAGCTGCGTACCGTCTTTCAGCGTAACAGCATCCGTACCGGAGTTCGGGTTTGGCAGATCGGTCGCGCTCAGCGCACTCCAGGTCTTGCCACCATCTTCCGACCAGGCCGAGGCCACGACGTTCTCGCGAGTGCGGCAGACGATCTGCATTTTGCCGTCACCATAAGTTAAAATGCTGGGCTGGATGGCGTTGAACAGCTTAGCGTCATTGATTGGGCCAATCACCTCCCAGGTTTGTCCGAAGTCTTTGGTTGCCTCGAAGTGTACCCGCCACCCTTTATGTTCCGTACTGGAGGGGCAGACGATTGTTCCATCTTCGAGTTGGATCGGTTTGTTCTTCACCGGGCCAATCAAGTGACCGATCGCTTCGTCTTCGCCTAAGCGTTTTGGTTCGCTCCAAGTTATCCCGCCATCTGTTGAGGTGATTAGCATGCCCCACCAGCGACTCGGACTAGGGCCAACCTTGTAGAACAGCATCAGCGGGCCTTCCTTCGGCTGGAAGAGCACCGGATTCCAAGTGGGATAACGAACGTCTTTCGATTCCTCGCCGTGAGCAACTTCAATCGGCGTTGACCAGCCATTGCCTGTGTTTCGCGAGATCCAAATGCCAACGTCCGGATTGTTTTCGTGGGTGCCCCCAAACCAAGCCGCCACGAGACCTTCTGGAGTCTCGACAATTGTCGAAGCGTGACTGTTCTTAGTCGGACGGTTATCGGCTGAGAAAATATCTTCCGCACTCACAAACGCAGGCGTATCGTTACCAACGACCTTGGGCAGGCGAACGTTCGGTGAATCAGCTGCCAAGCATGCCCCGGTATACCCCAGCACGCTAGCAACGAGGCCGATCAGGCCAACGGTTCTTCTCTTCAGTTTCATAGCGATCGTGGTGAGTTGTCAGGTGCAACCCGGCTCGAACAGGGAAGGTGGGAAGTCGATTGAGCAAGTCGTGAGTAACTCAATGTTCCGACATTCGGCGATCCGTGTCAAAGTGAATCGTTCAGGTAAAATCTATGCGATCCATTTCTCTCTTAAAAATTTACATTCTGAAAGCTATCGCGCACGAAAAAACCCTCGGACACGTGGTATGTATCCGAGGGTTTCGATGTTTTCTCAATGGCCGAAGCCGGGGCGATTAGAGGGCGCCCAACTTCTTGACCAGGTCAGCCGTTCGAGCCGAGTAACCAGCTTCGTTATCGTACCACGAAACGACCTTGACCAGCTTGCCGCTGATGACCGCGGTGAACGGAGCAGCGAAGATCGAGCTGTGTGGGTCGCCGATGATGTCGGACGAGACGATTGGGTCTTCGGTGTAAGCCAAGATGCCCTTCATTGGACCTTCCGCGGCTGCCTTGACGGCGGCGTTGATCTCTTCGACGGTCGCTTCCTTTGCCAGGTTGGCGGTCAGGTCGACGACGCTACCGGTTGGAACTGGAACACGCATGGCGATACCAGTCAACTTGCCCTTCAATTCCGGAATGGCCAAAGCAACGGCTTTAGCAGCACCGGTCGAGGTTGGGATGATGTTCTGAGCGGCAGCACGAGCACGGTAAGGGTCTTTGTGCGGCAGATCCAGAACGTTCTGGTCGTTGGTGTAAGCGTGAATAGTGGTCATCAAGCCGTTTTCGATACCGAACGTGTCGTTCAGCACCTTGGCGACGGGAGCCAAGCAGTTGGTCGTGCAGCTGGCGTTCGAGACAGTGGTCATCGCGGCGGTCAGCTGATCGTCGTTCACACCCAAAACACAGGTCAGATCGGGGGCGTCCTTGGCTGGGGCCGACAGGACGACCTTGCGGGCACCAGCGTCGAGATGCGAGTCATAACCTGGCTTCGAGTCGGTCTTCTTGCCAGTGAAAACGCCGGTGCTTTCGATCACCACGTCCACACCCAGGTCACCCCAAGGGAGGTTGGCTGGATTGCGTTCTTCGAGAACCTTAATTTTCTTGCCGTTGACGGTCAGGCCTTCGCTGTCGAATTCGACCGTGCCTGGGAAGCGGCGGTGCGTGCTGTCGTACTTCAGCAGCGTCGCGAGCATTTCGTTGTCGGTCAGGTCGTTGATCGCGACAACTTCGAACTCCTCAGGACGAGAAATCATGTTGCGGAAGGTGAGTCGACCGATGCGTCCAAAACCGTTGATTGCAACCTTTACTGCCACGGTACGTATTCTCCTGAGGGGGTAATGCGTTGAGCGGCGATCGATTCGCCGCAGTGATTCGTTGTTATTTGCGTCCCATGGGGACATGCCAAGCGGGGCGTTTTCTCGGCAACACTCACACGCCGTGGGGCGTGTCCCGGCAGGCAAGACTTCCGTGCCTAGAACTGCGAGGTTAGCGCCAAGCGAATTTATCGATGCTTGCGTCGCTTTCCTAGAGAAGGCGATTATACGACCCCTTAATTTGATGCACAAGCGGCATAAGGGAATGCCCGTGGAAGTCGGCGTGTTACTCCGTAAGGGGTTTCATTGCCCCGATATGCACAGCGCAGCGGACGCTAGGGCTCCACAGTACGGAGTCTCCGAACTGCTTCACGGAAAGTTTATGCCGAGACGGCTTCTCACAGTGTTGTCAGCACAATCAACGGGAGCCCTGCCAGCGGATATCCGGGCTTATCGAGCTAGGGCCGTTGGATGATTATGCGAGTTGCCGGAGGCGGGCGATTTGTCGGCCGAGGATGAGTCGCTTAAAGAGAGGGATTCGAGGTTATCTTGACCCAGCCCCAGAAAGCGATGAACACCATACATCACCGCAGCGACGGCACACCAAGCAGCAGGATAAGCCAAAATCCCGGGGCCGAGCACGATTGAGCCGAGCAGGCACCATAGGACAACAATGGAGCTTAGTAGGGTAACTAATTTCATCGCGATTCATCTCCTTGGCCGTTGCGTGACCATTCCACTCCTCGGAATGTTTGCTATGTCACTTGTGGAAAATAAATCCACGTTAGTGGGGTTCTATGGCAATTATATGCACAGAGTAGGTTTCGGAGCTACACAAACTTAGTCTGCAAAAAGGAAGCCGTACGGGGATCGTTAAAGTGATTAGCCCGAATTCCTGCCATTTTGGGGAGTAAATGGCTGGGTTAAGCTACTTGCGGTCGGTTATCCTAGGCGGACACTCAGCTAAGACGCGGCCACCTAGGAGGAACCTGATGACCGAAACCGACCAGCCAGCCCAACACGACAACAGCGTGCAAGGCCTGATCCTTATTCTTCTGGGTATCTTTCTGGGCGTTCTGCTCGGGCTGTTCTACGGCAAGACGATGTGGCAAGCCTCGGAAGGGCCTGAGAAGCTGCAGACTCGGCTTGAGCAAACCATCGAACAGAAAGAGAAAGATGCAACGCGCTTTCGGAAACAGGCGGAAGAAGCCCAAGATCCCCAAGAGCAACAGCGGCTGAATCAAGAGGCCGGTCGACTGGAGGGGCACATTCCGATGATCGAGAATCGGCTCGATCGTTTGAAAAAAGAGATCCAGGTTATCGATGCCGACAAGGCAGCCGGAAAATATGGGTTGGCCCAAACGGTTTGGATCTTCTGCGAATTCTGTGGTGACCTCTTCCTACAAGTGCTCAAACTGTTGGTGATTCCCTTAGTGGTAACCAGCATGATCAGTGGCATCACCTCGCTGGGCGATATTCGCAAGATGGGACGTGTTGGTCTCTCGACCATCATTTATTACTTCAGCACCGGGGCAATCGCCGTATTCATCGGTATTGTCCTGGTGGTCATCATCCAACCAGGGATCTCCGCTGACGATACGTTCGCCTACCGAACTGACACGGTCGAGGCGAAAGAGGGACAGACAACCATGGAGGTCTTCCTTGACGTATTCCGCGGTCGCAAGGGGGATCCGGGTAGCGGCATGTTTCCGTCGAATCTGTTTGAGGCGGCGACCAATACCAACGTTTTGGCACTTATTGTGTTTGCCATCGTGTTTGGCGGAGCACTGACAACGCTGGGTGAGGAAGGGATGCTTGTAATTCGCTTCTTCAATGTCTGTAACGAAGCGGTCATGAAGATGGTCCACTTGGTGATGCTGTTTGCGCCGATCGGGATCTTCGGATTGGTCTCGGCCAATATCGCTAAGAACGGTGGTGGGGCTGGCTTCCTCGAGCAATTACATGCGATTGGCTGGTACGTGGCAACGGTTGTTGTTGGCCTACTGATTCATGCGATCGTGCTCGGTACCCTTCTGTGGACATTGGGTAAACGGAACCCTTTCATTTACACGTTCAATTTGCTGCGAGCTTTGCTGACATCGGTGAGCACAGCCAGCAGTGCCGCGACTCTGCCGGTTACCATGGAATGTGTGGAAGAAAACAACGGTGTCTCGAATCGAGCGGCGTCGTTTGTTTTGCCATTAGGGGCAACGATCAATATGGATGGAACGGCACTTTATGAAGCGGTCGCCGTGATCTTTATCGCACAAACACTAGGGATCGATCTCAACATGGCTGACCTAGTGATCGTCTTCTTAACCGCGTCACTCGCAGCGGTTGGTGCGGCAGGTATTCCAGAGGCCGGCTTGGTGACAATGGTGATCGTGCTGCAAGCGGTTGGTTTGCCGATGACTGGTATCGGTACGATTTTGGCCATCGACTGGTTCCTTGATCGCCTGCGTACAACGGTGAACGTCTACGGCGATGCATGTGGGGCTGGCATTATTGATACGATGGTCGTGCAGAAGCAAGCAGCGACGCCAGCCGCTGTGACAGACTAATCGTCTTTGTGCTGCGAGGGATCGTCGCGGAAACCAAGCACGCGGCGAATTTCGGCCGGGCTAGTGACGCCAGAGGAAAGAAGTTCTTCCGCTTCTGGCCATCGGGTCTGCATCCCGGCGCGGACGGCCCAGTCTTCGATCTGAGCGGAAGTTGCCGCGTCTAAGGCCAGCTTGGCCAGGCGATGCTTATGTGGGACAAGCCACTCAGCCAAAAGAGTTCGACCAAGATAGCCGGTGCCACGGCAGTCGGGGCAGCCGGCTGGTTGCTTCATTCCCAGAATCTGAAAGCCAAAGCGGTTGTCGTTATCGCATGCGACCGCACAGTGGCAAAGCTTGCGAACCAAACGCTGGTGCAGCACGCCTAATAGACCGCTTTGAATCATGTAGGGAGGAATTCCCATATCGATCAGGCGGCGGACGCTTTCTGCCGCACTACCACTATGAAACGTACTGAGAACCAACTGCCCGGTCAGGCTGGCCTGCATGGCTGTCTCAGCCGTCTCGGGATCGCGGATTTCCCCAACGAGGATGACTTCCGGATCTTGCCGCATGAGGCTTCGCAGGCCAGCCGCAAAATCGAAAGTTGTATTGGGGCGAATATTGCTTTGCGAAATACCAGGGATCTCGGATTCGATCGGATCTTCCAGTGTGACGATACTGCGTGCTCCTTCGCCCTGCGCATTAATATGCCGCAAGCAAGCATACGCGGTCGTCGATTTTCCACTACCAGCCGGGCCGGCGACTAAGATCATTCCAGACGATTCACTTAGCAGTCCTATCAGATCGTGTGAAATCACCGGGGGCAGTCGGAGATCACCCAACTGTTGCAGTTCGACTTGCTGCCACAAAATTCGGATGACAACACGCTCACCATGCAAGGCAGGAAAAGTGCTCACACGCACCTCTTGCCCGAACGACATTTCACCGACGCGACCTTCTTGCGGGATATCGGTTCGATAGGTCAACAGCCCTGCCATGATCTTGAGCCGTGCTGCGATGTCCGTTTTCTGGCCGTGCTTTACCATGCCAAGCCGTTGCAGTACGCCATCGATCCGAACCTTAACCAGAAAACCCTCAGCAGTTGGCTGCAGGTGAACGTCACTAGCCTGAAGCTTGACTGCGCCGTCGAGTAAAGTGTCGACAACCTTCTCGGCATACGTTTCTGCGGAAACATCGTGGCTGAGCAGACGTTGGTGAAGTTCTGAAAGTTGCATGAGCGTAATGCGTGGGTGGCAGCATCGGGGCAAAGCCGCATTCACCGAAAGAATCCGAATGGCGATCAATGCGGCAAATGCATGGAGGATTCGTTTATCCTATCGTCGTCTGCCAAATGATGACAAACAAGCCGACGGCGAAACACCACCAAGCGAACCAGTGTAGTCGTCCACGTTGGACCATCTTCAAGAGCAAGACGAGGGAGGCCCAGCCAACAGCAAAGCTAACCACGGCGCCTAACAGCAAGAGCCAAGCGGGCATCCCGCCTTCTGACTCGCCTGATTCTCCCAGCTTCTTGGCCGTCTCCAAGGTGATAGCCCCCAAGATCGCAGGTACGGCCATTAAGAATGAAAACGTCGCCGCGCCTTCGCGTGAAAGGCCCAACGCTTGCCCGCTACAAATGGTGGAACCACTACGTGAAATACCCGGCAAAATGGCCATGGCCTGTGCGCAGCCAATCCACCAGGCCTGCCACCAGGAAGTCTCAGCGTACGATTCCTCCGTCTGGTTTAACTTCTGTGAAAGCAAGAGAATCGCCCCGGTGAATAGCAGGCAAACGCCAGCCACCAAAGGAGATTCGAGCATCGCATCAGCATCTGTTACTTTCAGCAAGATTGCCGCAATCACCGCTGGGATGGTCGCGATAGCCAAGAGAAACAAAATTCGCCAATCCTTGGTCAATGCTTCATAAAGTTGCTTGCGATAGACAACCAAGATCGAGCCAAGCGTGCCCGCGTGCAACACGATGTTCAGTTCGATCAAGTCAAATGTTTCTGCGTCGGCACCTAGCAGTGTGGCCAGTACGACCAAGTGACCCGATGAACTGATCGGCAGGAACTCAGCAATTCCTTGCACAACAGCAAGCAGAATGATCTGCCAGACAGGTAGTTCCACGTAAGTAATTTCCCAAATCGAGAGCGAAGCGACACTGTAGTTTCCGCCGTGCTCGAAGCCAAGGCATGTAGCACGAAGGGGAAATGTTACGACGATTCGGGGAAGATGGGGTTAAGGCCCGAAGAATCGTTAGAACCAGCAAGGTTCAGTTTGCTGGAGATGCCGGTTCGGCGTCAGGCGGCGAAACGACTTCGACATATCGTACCACCGTTCCCAAGCGACCTGAACCATGGGCGTCGATTACCAAGCGATAACGGCCTGGCTGCTGTGGTAGCGTGACCGGGAGGCTTACTTCGCCGCTCGTATTCGTTGAAAGGCGGGGCAGCCATAGAATTGGTTCTTGCGTCTGTTCTTTCGCGTTGGCCTGTTTTCCCATGCCGCTAGAGGCCATGCTGCGTGGTGCGAATGGGGTTGGCGATGGCGAGGCTACTTCCGGTACGATTGCATCCATCGGGGCAGTCTCGGCCGCTGGTTGGGGGGCAGCGCCACCGTAGCCGCCGAGTTCCCGTGGACTGGGAGCATTAGCTGATCGCATGCCTGCTCCTCCGGCGGCACGTGAACGGTTTGTGCTTTCGACGCCAGGAGCCATCATCGGAACGGCTGGCTGGTTGGTGACCGCCGGACCGGTACGAAGTTTGACTTGCGAGTTTGATTCCGAACGCTGCATCTGCATTTCGGCGTCAGTTTGCATCTCCGCGTCGGCGGCAGAGTCGGAATCGTCCTGCAGCTTGGAGAAACTTTCGAGCGTTTCCTCTTGAGCACTCTTGGCTTCTTCGCTTACAGCAACTTGATCGGTCAAGCTTCCTGGAGAGGACTGCATGTTCGTCAGCAGTAGGTTGGCTGAGAACATTCCCCATAGGATAGAGCCCAAAGCAACAAGTAAACCGGGAGCCCACACACCGATGCGTCGTCGTCCTTGAACCACGGCTAAACCGAGTAAGCAAATCGCGAGAATGCCACCACCGCCAATCAGCATCCAGCTTGAGGTTTCGCGAACTTCGTCCATGCGAGATTGCAACTGCTGCTTGATAACAGCGAGAGCCTGTTGGTATTTCGATTGGATCGATTGACGATTGCTTCGCCGAACGACTGGAGTTGGGCTCGACTCGGATGGGGAGGTGGAGAGGTTCTGTTGGGCCAACTCGAGGGATGCCTCCGGGACCGATGGAACGGCATCCCGACGCCAATCGGAAAGCACTAAGACCTGGTCGAAGAAATCTCGATCTTGTTCAAGCTGCCGAACATCATCTGGCAGTTCAGCGGCAGTCGGAGGAAGAACGATCCGTTGATTCAGTAGGAAATCGCCTTCCAAACCTAGTGGTTGGCTTACCGGATTCGCGACTTCTGGCATGCGTTCCATCTGCACACCAAGCGTTGCTTGAGCTGGATTATTGTATTCGTTCTTCACCGAAACGTGTAAATCGAGTTGATCGCCGGGGGAGGCAGTGGTTGGCAACCCTTGGACGTCAACGGCATAGCGATGAACGGGAATGCGATAGATGATGCGTTCGGCGAGAAGCTCGGGCTTCTGCTGAGTTTCACCCGCGTCATCGAAATTTAGGCTGTACAACTGCACCCGCTGAGCACCGGTCGCTTCGGCTGGCAAGTTCAACTTCACTGGCTGCGTGATCGGTGCATTCACACCGACATCCCACACGTTGTGACCGATCGTTGAATAATCGTCACCCGCCACGAGTGCCATCGTGGTATTGGGAATCGCCACGCGAACATCGACTTCGAGAGGTTCGTTGGCGAACGCAACACCGTTGTTGACTTGTAGCGTTGCAGGAAGCTTCTTCGCGACAAACGATTGCTTGGCGACAGGACCCTGTTGTTCTTCGACGACTTCGACGGTGTACTGTTCCGCTTGCGTGGGAACGAAGCGAAACTCACCAAATTCGACCTTGGCTTTTTCCTGTTGTTGCTGAAGTGCCGGGACCTGGGCTGGCGTGTTGGCTGAGCTTACTTGCGTTCTAGCGGGTGGCATGTCTTCCAGGACCACTTGATTCGAGAAGTACAAACGATTCTCGACACCAGCGACCAAAGTGCCACCTTCCGGTTTGGCAGCAAGCCGAGCACGAGCTTGCCCAGCCGTGTTTGTTCTCGCGTAGCCATAACCTTGCGTCTGTCCGGCAAATGCGGGAGCATTTTGGCGGTCGGCTACCACCGACAATTCCCGTTGCTGGAAGTTGTTCTGCAACTCAGCACTTTCAATTGTCAGTTCGACGTTGTCCGCGGGTTGATCTGCGGGAATGGTCATGCGACCTTGGGCAACCCCTTTTAGTGTCGACCGCTCGGCACTGGCTATCTTGTTCAGCGTACCGTTGTTTTGCATGGACCAGAGGAAGTCGACATTAGCCGAACGGTCTTGCTGGTTTTGCGGGTCGAGCACAACCGCCCGGAAATTGACCGTTTCGCCTGGCTGAGCGAATTCTCGGTCGGTCTGCAAAACGGCAACGGGCTTCGGTGGGGCCGCTTTGACATCGAGCCCCAAGGTGCTTTTCACCTCGCCGCGATGGGCGATCACCTCCAACTTGGCAGCACTCGAGACTTCATCGGCCGGGATCTGGCAAACGACTTGACCATCCTTCGCTTCGGTCAGCCCGTAATAGACCGTCTCGTTCGCGGGTGATTTGAACCAATATTCAACTTTCGCATCGACGGGTTCGTTGTCGGCGTTCTCGACCGAAACAAAGAACTCGTTCCGTACCTCGGTCGCCATAAGCGAGGGGCCGGTGATCGATAGCGAGAGGTAATCGTCAGCCAGCCCTTTCGTCTGTTGCTGGAAAGCTACCGTTTGCTGTTGTTCCGTGAAGGTCAGCTTGGGGTAGGCTAGGGCGGCTACTAGCAGGCAAGCCGCGAGCGCTGAGATCACTTGCAGGGTACGTGTAGCCCAGTTCGTGCCGGCAACCGACTTGGGCATCGGCTGATCGGGTTCGCCTGCTTTGCGTTTCCATTCGCTGTAGTTCGGCGGCTGAGTTGAAACCTTGGTGACCTCGGCCAAAAGTTCCGTCCGTTCCTTAAGCTCGGCATAGTCCCGCGCCAGCTCGCCATCGGAACTGATGCGCGCGACCAACTCCGCGGACTCTTCGTCCGAGAGTAAGCCGTAGATCAGTTCCAGCATCTGCTGCTGGAGTAGTTCGCGGTCGTCCATAGCTCGTTCAGTTCTGCCTAAATGATTCCTGGTGAAATTATAAAGGATTCTTCCGTGGGGTTTCGGCTGGGGCTAGGTGTTGTCTCAGGTTGGCCAAGGCCATACGCATGCGTGTTTTGACGGTGCCCAAAGGGATGGAAAGTGCTTCGGCGATCGCTTCGTACGTAAGGTCTCCATTCTGACGAAGCAGGAATACTTCCCGTTCTTCGTCACGGAGCTGCGATACGGCAATCCGTAAGTGTTCCATCTGTTCCGACCTTTGAGCATGGTGGGCTGGCGTAGCTTCGCCGCTGGGTACCGAATGTTCTTCGTCTCCCAACGCTTGTCGCTTACGCCGCCAGGCGGTCATCCGCATATCACGGCCGGTATTCACGGCAATGCGAAAGATCCATGCCCGGACATTTTCAATTTCGGGTAGTTGTTCTCGGTTGCGCCAACATTTGATAAACGTCTCTTGTAGGGCATCGTGAGCATCTTCCATATTGCCTAACAAATGGTACAGCGTGCCCAATAGTTCCCCATGAAGGCCCGAAAAATGGGTCTCCAGCATTTGCCCTCCATTTTCTGGAGGGGGGGTACAGCTTGCGCGACGCGGATGCTCCACAATGGGCCCTTACGCAAAGATAGACGAGGTGGTCGACTAAAACGATTCAGTCTAAGCATCGATTTTTTAGCAGAATGAGTGCGATTTAACACCAGATTGGCCGGTTTTATGGGTTAGCGACGAAAAGGAACCCCTGGAAATCGCGGGATCGGCTTGTTTGGCACCCCTCTGTATCAGAATAATATTTATATGTGGCCTGAGACCGACAAGACGCAGCAATTACTCGAAGGTGCCCGAAACGGGGACACTTCGGCCCGTGATGCCCTTCTACAGCGGCATCGAGACTCGCTTCGACGGATGATCGAAATGCGACTGGATCGTCGTATCCAGCAGCGTGTCGACGCCAGCGACATCGTCCAGGAGGTGCTCGTCGATGCCAATCGACGGCTAGTCGACTACTTGGAAAATCCGAAAATGCCGTTTCATCTTTGGCTCCGACATATGGCCAAAGATCGCATTATCGACGCCCATCGTCGTCATCGGGTTAGCGGAAAGCGAAGTGTCGACCGCGAGCAAAACATGAATGTTGGTTTTAATATGGACCAATCTTCGGTTGATCTGGCGGCCCAGCTTTGTGATCAGAACGCGACGCCCGGGGCAGCTGCTACCATGCAGGAATTGCACGTTCGCTTTCAGGCCGCGATTGAGGAGCTGGAAGATCAAGATCGCGAGGTGGTGATCATGAGACACTTCGAACAACTCTCGAATCAGGATGTTGCTGCGGCGCTTGATCTGACACCGGCAGCGGCCAGTATGCGGTACTTGCGTGCGATTCGCCGTCTGCGATCCTTACTGGGACCAACGGCTAACGACGAGTAGTTCTCTCTTGCAAGGTTCGGCATGCCTCTAGACCCCGATCAGCTTGACCAGCAACTGGCCGAATTGCTCGACGATTTGACCCTTCGTGCCCAGCGGGGCGAAATGGTTGACCTAGATGTGGTGGCTTCTCAGCATCCGCATCTGGCGACGGAGCTACGAGAAGTATGGGGGGCCGTCATGTTGGCTGATGCGGTCGCGTTCAACATCTCGGTGACGAAGCCGAGTGCCAGTGACGAGGAACTTCCCGAAAAGCTCTCGCAGTTGAAGCTGCCACTGAAATTCGGCGACTACGAGCTGCTGGAAGAAATCGGCCGCGGTGGTATGGGAGTGGTCTATCGCGCACGTCAGATCAGTTTGAACCGCATCGTTGCCGTGAAGATGATCCTCAAAGCGCAATTAGCTTCTGAGGACGAGCTGAGTCGTTTTCTTGCGGAAGCGGAGTCGGCTGCTCGCTTGAGCCATCCTGGCATCGTGCCCGTCTATGAAGTGGGGCAACGGGATGGTCGATACTACTTCAGCATGAAGTACATCGAGGGGGAAACGTTGGCCGAACGTCTCGCTCGCGGGCCTATGCCTTCCAAGGAAATCGCTTACATGATGCGGACTGTTTCCAGTGCGGTGCACGAGGCGCATCAACACGGGATTCTGCACCGCGATTTGAAGCCGTCTAACATCTTGATCGATCGAAGCGGCGCACCGGTCGTAACCGATTTTGGTTTGGCGAAGCAGGTCACCGGCGACGTGGAAAGTATTACGCGAAGTGGTGCGATTCTAGGGACTCCAGCTTACATGGCTCCCGAACAGGCCAGTGGCGATCGTGGTGCTGTCGGGCCGGCGAGTGATGTGTACGGCTTGGGAACCATCCTTTTTGCGATGCTGACAGGCCAGCCTCCTTTTCAAGGGAAGCAACCGGTAGATGTGCTCCTGAAGGTTCTCGAGCAAGATCCGCCTTTCCCACATCAAGTCAATCCGCGTGTCGATCGTGACTTGGAAATGATCGCGCTGCGCTGCATGCAGAAACCGATCGATCTGCGATATCGTGACGCTCAGTCGCTTTGCAATGACTTCGATGCCTATTTGAACGACGAAGCAATCTCAGCACGCAGCGGCCAGTTTCTGCAAGTGTTCTCACGTTTGTTTCGTGAAACGCACAATGCCCATGTGTTAGAGAATTGGGGCGTGCTTTGGATGTGGCATAGTTTGGTGCTGCTGATTTGTTGCGTCGTGACTCAGATTCTTGAATGGAACCACGACGAGGTACGCTGGCATTACATCTTGATCTGGACCGTGATCTCGGGAATCTGGGCTGCTTTTTTCTGGTATATGCGCAGAAGGATGGGGCCGGTGACCTTTGTCGAACGCCAGGTCGCGCATGTTTGGGGATCTGGACTGATTGGCGTGGCGTGCCTATTTCCCATTGAATGGATGTTGGGGCTTAAAGCGCTTGAACTTTCACCACTTCTGGCGATCATCAGCGGGATGATCTTCTTAGTGAAAGGGGGTATCTTGACCGGCTGGTTTTATTTCCAGGCCTTAGCCCTTTTCCTATGCAGCATCCCCATGGCGCTGTGGCCAGATGCGGCACACCTGATTTTTGGCGTGGTGGCCGCAGGCAGTTTCTTCATCCCTGGGCTGCAATACTATCGGCAGCGGTTACGCACCCGGAGCGAAATGGGGAAGATTGCCGCCCCCTCTACTTTTGTAGAATGAGCTTGCCCGACTTGGTCTCGCACAGTCGATAGATCGAATCGCCGTGCTGGATCCAGATTTCTTTCTCGCCTGCCAAGATTTCTTCGGAGGCGATGGTTCGTTTGTGAAGCGGTGCCGCACAATTCTCCTCGGCGGCCTGGGACGACGATGTCGAGGCTTGAGGATGGTCGTGAGAGGTATTCATACGAGGACTTCTCGATGCTTTCAGATTCAAGCGGAAGCTGAGTAAAAGTCGCTGATGTCCGTTGACACTGGCTAACACTCTGATAGGTTATAGCGATATTGATACTCGGTATCAACCTGTAAGCTTGAAAAAGCACTTGGTTGCTCTGGAATTGAGATCAAGCGTGCCAGCCGGTCGCCGCCAGCCAGCTTTCGTACCACCCAATTTGTCCCAGCGTTCCTTCTATCGGGGGGGTATTATCTGGCATGCGTTCTATACAATTTTGCGGTTACGCGACCATGTCGTGGTGGTGGACAGCCATTCGAATGGTGTCGCTTTTTACCAAGCGGGCATTTCGCTTTTCGAGTCAAAATCCTGTCGAGGCGAGTGTTCTTCTGGTACTCGGGATGGCCACGATGCTCCTCGCCGTCGCGTGGCTTTAGGTTGTCATCTTTGCCTCAGTCCCGTTTAACTCTCATCGTTCGCAGAGGTGTTTCAAGCCGAAAATCAGACAACGATCGACACAGTAATATCGATCTCAAAGAGTCTCTCCAGCGAATGCCGCGTGTGGATCTTTTGTCGCAGAAAGATCCACCGCGGTCTTTTGGTGGTTGGCTCGACCAAGGACGCTTTGGGCTTGAGCGTCCAAGTGCTGCGTGATCAATCTTTCTCGACGGAAGTTTCCCAGCCTTCGTACTTGCCTTCTAACGCGTTGGCCAATTTCAGTAGCTCGTTTGTGACGTCGTTGATTGAATTCCAGTCGACGTAATCAGTACGCTCAAAACGGACGCAATACGGATATGGGGCTTCTAGCGTTTCAGTTGTAAGCTCGTGATTAGGTTGAAAGCCTCGCTGGCGAATCGCGTCGATAAACTTGGCTCGTGAAAGTTCGCCGGTGAAGTGAGCCCAATGGAAGACGAGCCGTTCCTTCTCAAGCTTGTCCCCTTCGTCACTCAGTAATTGCACGACCTGACGGTTCTTCATTATTTGCAGATCGTAGGCCGTTGGGTACATAAACTTCAGATAATGTTCCCATTGCGGGTCTTGCTTGGAATCGCACGCCCAATGATGCGTCCCAATCGATGTCATCACCTGCTCGACATTTTCTTGGAAACCTCGTGCCGACCGAGCGTAGAAATAGAGTTCGCGTCGTCCTTCGCGTGCGACACAACCAACATGCAGAGCACGGACTTCGCTGCTAATCGCGTCGGTCAAAGCATCTTCGATCGCATGGATCGATTCGTATTCGTCGTCGGTGATCATGCCGTGACCGTCAGGGGAATTCAGCTTGATCCATACCGAGAGAAGACAGTGACGATCCGAGTCAGGGGCCTTGTTGGCGATACCAATATCAAGCAGTACCGAGACGAACTGATGATTGATCGTGGTGAAGTAGACATCCCAATTGTCTGACATACCGCAGTCCCTACGAACGTGAAACAAAAGAGTCTGTGTCGCCAATATATCGGGTGATTACACCATGCTCCAACGTTTTCGTAGATACCATTCCCAGCCGAGAAGACCCACAATTAAGATCAGGTTTATCCAACTATCGCGATTCGACTCAGGCCAGGTCCACTTCGTTTGCACTTCGATCTCGGTTTCCGGTGGACGGTTCTTGATCTCGTCGAGAAGTTGTGGAAGTTCTTCTGGAGTCCAAGTTCGTCCACCGTATTCCTGGGTGATTGCCGACAAAGCGGAAAGCTGCGAAGGTCTAGCCGATGGGTCGGCGAGTTCCAAATCTTGATCGAAAACAAAGAAGCGGCCTTGGCCAGTACCAACTGTCGTACCCTCTTGGCTGGCGGTCACCTCAATGGTGTAGTCCCCTGTGGTTTCGCCCGCATCGAAGCTACCTTCGATCACGTTCTCGCCTGGCAAAGTGCGCAGCGGCGTACGGCTGCCGTCTGGGCCGATCAGGAAGGTCTCGAACGTGACGTTACGAAGCGGATCACCGCTTTGTGAATTGGCACCAGCGGTGAATCGTATTGGTGCCCCTGGGACAAATCTTCGCTGCCCAAGCTGCACCCAGACATCACGAGTCTCGAGGCCATCCTTTTTAGCGAGCCACAGGATAATCTGTCGCCAGAAGCGTTTGTGAATCGCTTCCTTACCAGCGAATCCCCATTGCCAAGTGCTGTCTGCGAGGAAAGCCAACGTACGACCGAGTCCATATTCGCCGGCAACCAACAGGGGATCATCGTTTTGCGATTCAAAAATGATCATGCCACGTGGCTTGGGCCTGACAATTTTGTTCGCTCCCTTCAAACTCGGCACGACATCCAATGCTGGGCTGCTGTCGGCATCGGTGCCAAGTGAAGAAAGGAAATGATTTTGCGAGGCGACGATCTGTAGTGGGCCTTGGATATGCATATCCGTGCGAATCTCAGCGCCGAGATCTTGTCGATCGAAACGACTCATCTCAACCGGTAAGACCTTCTGCAAAATCGTCGTTTGGTAGCCGCCAGCTCCAAACGAGTTGAAGCCGCCCAGCATGATCAACCCTTTTCCATCCTCAACTTCCTTGGCAATCGCGTCGAGCGTTCCCTCAGTGAGGGCGGACGAGTCGAGATCGCCAATGATGAAGACATCGTACTTCTCCGCTTGGAGATCTTCGGTCAAGTCAATTGGCCATGCATCGCGGCGACGGCGATCAATCCAGCGGAAATCGAGTTCCATATCGGCGGACGAAGCAACAACGCGGCGGATTCCCATTTGTTCTGGGCGATCAACCGTGCGTCCTTCGAGATATAGGATTTTGAGGCCGCCATCTAGAACATTCAGGTATGCGCTCAGGCTGTTGTTCTTCGTGACAAGCTCACCATCCTGATCAGGGACGACAACGCTCAGCTTGTACTGGCCGGCGGTTTGGGGCACGAACTGAAACGAGACGTCGACTACCTCTTGTACGTTAGGTGTCGAAGCATCCTTCGTTTCGACGATCGTCTTCTGACCCTTCGCGTCTTCCAAGACCAACTGTACGGGAATCGGAAGATTCGCCATTCCTTGCACGCGAATGGAAGTCTTCACGGTGAGCTCGTTCTTTACGAACACCGTGTAGTGATCGGAGAGCGTTTCAACCGCCACATCACGGGCCTGCGCGGGATCGATGGCTTTGCCATAAGGAACCGTGTGCAGAGGAGTTTCCAATCGTGCTAAGTCGCGGGCCGCTTGCTGCATTTCAACCTGAGGTGTGTAGACTCGCTGAGCTCCATCCGACAAAAGCAGCACGCCAGCGATCTTCTTGCCGATATTCTGTTGCATCACGGTCGCGAGCGACGAGCCAATATCGGTGAAGCGGCCATCGGGTTGATCAGGAAAAGGAAATCGACCATTGGTGAAGTCGAGCCGCTTTGCTTCCTCATCGAACTGATACACGGCAACTTCGAGGTTTTCGCCCAGACCAGAAAGTTGCGGCTCGAGACTCTTGAGCGTTTGTTTCTGCGCTTCCCAGCGGGTTGTCCCGTCACCGGCATCGGGAACCGTCATGCTTCGACTCGAGTCGAAGAGCAAAATCAATAGCGAGGCCTGGGTTTCCTTTACCGAGCGAACCCAAGTCGGTCGTAAGAGTGTCAACGCAATTAGGAAGATGATCGCGAAACGAATTCCGGTCAGAGCCCAGTGTCGTTTGGTCGTCAGTCCCTGAAACTGTGGGCGAATTCCCAACAGCGCAACCAACGCGAAGACCAATATCCCCACTAGGAAATAGCTCTCGCCCAAAGGTTGCAGGTACCAGTACGACATGATGCTTCGCGACGATCCGACGCGCGGATGCTAAGTAGTTTCCACTTGTTGACGATAAAAACGATTGGCCATGATGTGCTCCAAGGCAAACACGATCACGACGATCAGCATAAGCCAGGGAAATAGCGGTACGCCGAGGCGAGCTTTGCCTTGCTCGCGTACAATCTGCTCTTGTTGCCGAGCTAAGCGATAACGTCCTTCGCCTAGGACTTCATCGAGTTCTGTTTCCGAAAGCTTTTCCATTCGTGTGGCAAACGGCGGTAAGTTAACGCTAAAACCTGAAGATTTCCCGCCACCCAAGGGACGAATTCGATAAGTGCCTAAACTGCTGGTAAAAGGAATGGTGATCGTTCCGTTGTCCGGGATCACTTCTTGAGGATCAATTCCGTTGGGTGTGAACAGAAGATGCGTGGCGGTCTCGTTGTCTTTCGATGTTTGAAGCGTTGCAACATCGCCAGCGACATAATTGAAGTGCTGATCCCCCATCTGTACGGCGTATTTTGCCATTTGATTCACCAACACAAAGAATGGCCAGGACTGAAAACCGGTGAGCAGTGTGTTCCAGGCATCCTCCTTCGAATCAGAGATCGATGACGTAAACGTAAGCACGACACCTTTGCCAATTCGCTGTTCGATGAGTGCAGCGACTCCATTCTTGTAGGGGACAACCGTATTGGTTCCTTCCTTCATATCAGTCAGCGACCAATGTCGGTCGACGCGAAAGTCGCTCCAAGGAACGGAGGTGCCGATGTCTCGGAATGGGGCGAGGATCGAGTGCTGGTATTCGCGAGGATCCAAGTACCAAAGTCGGTCGCCCGCACGCCACTGACGTGCCAGCTTGCCTGGTAAGACCGTTTGGGCGGCTTCGGTGTTGAATGCTTCTTTGACAGCCGATCGCCCCAAGAACATCATCAAGCCGCCACCCCGCGTAACGAAGCGAGAGAGGGCCTGCCACGTGGTGTCGGACATCGGGCTAGGATCGAGTAAGACGACCGCTTGGTGCCCTTCCATCTTCGCTGGTGTGAGCTCGCTTTGCTTGATGACATCGATCTTGAATGGAGCTGGGTAACCAGGCGGTGCCAGGGCGTTAACTAAATCGCGACTGTTTGCATTGGCGGACTCAACCACCAACAGTGACCAGGGTAGTCGTGCTTCAATGGTAAACCACCGCTTGTTATCGGCCTCCAAACCATCGTCGCCAACCAGATCGATCCAGCCATGGTGCGTCCCCGCGGTTAAGCCAGGTAACCTAAACATGACACTTCGTGGCTGGCCATCGACCAGCTCAATCGTTTGACGATTGCGCCGGGTTGCCGTAGGGGTGATTAACTCTCCATTCTCGACAATCGGAAGTTTGTCATCGGGCGTTTCAATGAACAGTTCGATTGTCTTTGGTTCGTTGGAGCCGTCCGAGACAATTTCGGCTTGGAGTGTGACGTCGTTGTTTTCCGGAATCACTTCGGCTGACATCACCAAATCGCTGATCGCGACATTCCTAATTTCGTCGGCACCAACATCGATTACGTACAGAGGAATATCGGGTTGTTCGGCGAGCTTGGCCTTCAAACGCTGAGCGTCCTCTTTGTTCCAAGCCGGGGCAGCGAGATCGGTTAGAATGTAGATTTCTTTTCGAGCTAGTTCATTCGTGTCGAGCATGTCGAGTGCGCTTTCGGCCAGCTCGATCAGCGACTTGCCGCCCACAGCGATCTCTAGTCGCTGAATTGCCTGGCGTGCCGCACCCCGATCTGGCGCAAAGATGGCGGACCGTGCTCTTTGATCGAGGACGGCCATTTCGCTGTCCTCCGGGAGCTGCGAAGTAAGCCATGTGCCGAGCTCTTGTGCTTTCTCCAGGCGTGTTTGATTTTGAAAGCGATACAGCATCCGAGGTGAAGTATCACAAATAATCACCGCCGCAACGGGAGCCTCTTGTTCGCCAACGATTGGGCCACTACTACTGCCGAGGGCCATCACCGCTGTGACAATCGCGCCGACTCCGACGAGCGAAGTCAGCGCGGTGAGGATGTAAGCCAAGGTTCGATTGGTACCGGCAAGCCAAGCCGCTGCCGTTACGAATGCGCCAATCAAGAGGATCAAACCCAACGATCCGGAGAGAACCCACTTCCCCAAAGCTGCCGAAGCAACGCCAGGACGGGCCAATGCGGCGACTAGCAACAGCACAGCCAGACAGCGTAAAGCCAACAAGACCCAATGTTTCAATTGCAAGCGACGCGTGTTTTGCACGCTGCGCTGTCGCACAAAACGGAGGGCAGGGAACTCCAATTGTTTCGGCTGCTGCCGCATCACCAAGTGCAAGATGATGGGCACGGCGACGAGCAGGCCTCCTAGCAGCAGGCCGACGTTGGCAAACTGCATCGGTTAAAACCTTGATTGGCGATTGATGAGATACTCGGTGAGGGCCTTGTCGAACTGCATGCTGGTGTCGAGCGCAACGTAGTCGACGCCAGCTTGAACGCAGTCTTGGCGATACTTGTCGCGGTAAGCGTTGATCTCTTTCTGGTAGTCTTGGCGATAGTTGTTCGCGTCGACTTTCATCTTCTCTTTCGTTTCCGGATCTTCCAGTTCCACCATCCCGTCGAATGGAAACGTAACTTCCGCTTCATCCAAAATGTGAAACAGGATCACATCGTGATCGCGATGTCTCAGTTGATAGACGGCTCGCATCACTTCATCGGGCTCGGCGAGAAGATCCGAAAAGATCATCACCACGCTGCGATGTTTCAACATGGCAGCTAGTTGCGAGAGGCTGTGGGCGATATCGGTTTCGCCGGTTGGCTTCAAATTGGCCAGCAGGGATAAAACATCGCCGAGTTGCTTCCGCTTCGATTTCGGAGGGAGACTTGCGCGGATTTTCGTATCGAATGTGACAAGCCCCACAGGGTCTTGCTGATGGACCATCAGGTAGCAGAGTGCGGCAGCCAGCGAGATGGCATAGTCGAACTTCGTCATCTCTTGCCGATAGGTGTATGCCATCGAGCGGCTGAGGTCCATCACCAGGTAACCCGTGATGTTCGTTTCTGCTTCAAACTTCTTGATGTAGTAGCGATCGGTCTTCGCATAGACCAGCCAGTCGATATCTTTCGGGTCATCACCATGCTCGTAACGGCGATGTTCACTGAATTCGACTGAGAAGCCGTGATAGGGACTCGCGTGTAATCCTTGCAGAAATCCTTTGACGACGAACTGAGCGCGCAAGTCGAGCCGTGAGATCTGGCGGATCACCTCAGGCTTCAAATAACTTTCGGCAGTGGTCAACGTTCGAACTTTTCGATCTTGGGTTCTGGGATTTCAGCCAACAGCTTCGTGATCACATCGACGTTTGTCATTCCTTCCGCTTGGGCTTGGAAGTTGGTGCCGATACGATGCCGCAGCACGGGGATGGCGATCTTTTTGACATCTTCGATCGCAACCGAGAAACGGCCTTCCATCGCGGCGATTGCCTTACCGCCGTTAATCAGGTTTTGTCCAGCACGTGGACCAGCGCCCCAATCGACTAGTTCTTTAACGAACTGCGGTGCTTCACTGTCACGTGGGCGGGTTGCACGAACCAAACGGGCGACGTACTTAATGACGTACTCGCTGACGGCGACCGATTGGACCAATTTCTGGATGTTGAGAATGGCTCGGCTGCTGAAAACTTTGCGAACTTCGACTTTCTCTTGCCGGGTTGTCGCCATCAAAATCTTTTCTTCTTCATCGAGCGTAGGGTAGTCGATGATGATATTGAACATGAAACGATCGAGCTGGGCTTCTGGTAGTGGATAGGTGCCTTCCTGCTCGATCGGGTTTTGCGTGGCAATGGTGAAGAAAGGGTCAGGCAATTCCATCGTATCTCGCCCGACGGTGACTTCATGTTCTTGCATCGCTTGCAGCAACGCGGCTTGGGTCTTAGGAGGCGTTCGGTTGATTTCGTCCGCCAGCAGAATGTTGGTAAAGACAGGGCCTTCGACGAAGCGGAAGTTACGGCGACCTTGTTCGTCTTCTTCCAGCACGTTGGTACCAGTGATGTCGGAAGGCATCAAGTCCGGAGTGAACTGAACACGTTTGAACTGCATATCGAGGACTTTAGCCAGTGTGCTGACCATTAACGTCTTCGCCAGACCAGGCACCCCTTCCAGGAGGCAGTGCCCCCGAGTAAAAATGGCCGCGAATAGTTGCTCGATTACTTCGTCTTGACCAACGATCACCTTCTGCAACTCTTGTTGCATGACGATGCGTTGCTGCTTGAACTCTTGGAGAACTTCGCCCAGGTTTCTGGTTTTGCCCACGATAGACGCCTTGTCTTGGCTCGGAATCGTCGATGTTGATAAGGGATTCGCTTCAGCGGGACATTTGCCTGCTCTTTGCTTCCCTTTTTCGGTATCGCACCGAAGGAAGCAACAAACAGAAAGTCCCCTACGAACTTATTCGTCGGATAATTGTAAGTTACGCAAGGTGAATGGGTTGGTTCTCTTCAAACAAATCCCGCAAACGTTGCCAAGTGATTGTAGGAACGTACTGCAAGGGAAACAACGCAGGCACATTTTCCTTGTGGCATTCCGACGCAAACCTAAGATGTAGAAAGCGAATGCGACGTGTCCTTGGGGAGAGTTTGGGTTTGACCCCACTTCGAATCACTAGCTGCTGTAGTCTGATTGTAGCGATCTTGCTGATTGTGCCCTCGGTACGGGCGCAAGCAGTTGCCGCGCGCGGTGGCGTAACGCCCCAAGACGTACGCGAATCGATGGAAAAGGCGGTTCGCTATCTCAAGAGCCAACAGAAACAGGACGGAAGCTGGCCAGATTACGCAGAGTTTGAGGCCGGCGTTACGTCGCTGGTCACCTTGGCACTTCTCGAAGCGGGTGTTCCTAAGGACGATCCAACAATCCAAAAGGCGATGACCTCGCTCCGCAGTGCACGGCCAGACAAAACTTACGCCTTGTCGCTGCAAACGATGGTTCTCTGTGCCGTCGATCCACAGACCGATCTTCAGCTAATTAAAGCCAACGCTGCTAAGCTTGAGAGCTTTCAGATTACAACGGGCGAGCGTACCGGATTGTGGTCGTACAGTGCGCCACGTGGCGGTGGAGCAGGGGGCGATAATAGTAACAGCCAATTCGCCCTGTTGGCCCTTGATGAAGCTGCCGAACATGGTGCCTCCGTCAGCGAGCAGACTTGGCGTCGGGCATTTCTACGCTGGAATACGATGCAGAACGGCAGTGGGTCGTGGGGGTATTTGCCTAATTCCCCCGGAACCGGCAGTATGACCTGTGCCGGCATTACCTCGATGCTGATCACCACGAAACGTCTCGAGCAGGGGGACGCCGAAATCAACGGCGACCAAGTCAATTGCTGCTTACCTTTGAAACAGGATTCAAAGGTCGACAAGGGATTCGATTGGCTGGCTCGTAACATGACGATGCGAACTAACCCGTCGGAAGGGGGCGGGGGTGGAAATTCGCTACTCTATTATCTGTATGGGATCGAACGTGTTGGACGCTTGAGCGGCCGGCGGTTTATCGGGACCCATGATTGGTACCGTGAAGGAGCGGAACTGCTGGTCTCTTGGCAAGATTCGCTTGATGGAACGTGGCGTGGTACCGGAGTTGTCGAGCAAAGTAATCCGCTCGTTTCGACTAGTTTCGCATTACTATTCTTGGCGAAAGGCCGCCGGCCGGTACTCGTATCGAAGCTTCGCTACACAGCTAATCAGGATTGGAATCCCCATCGGCATGATCTGAACAACTTGAATCGCCACGTCGAAAGTCTCTGGCAGCAGAAAATGACTTGGCAAGTGATCGACTTCGGTGCCGTAAAAAGTGCTGAGGAACTCCTGCAAACGCCAGTCCTGTGGATCAGTGGGAAAGAAGGCTTTCAGATTGAACCTCGCCATGAGGAGCTTTTAAAGCAGTACATCGAAGCTGGTGGGTTTATCTTCGCCGAGGCGGGCTGTGGTGGAGGAAAGTTTGACAAAGACTTCCGCGCGATGCTTAAGCGAATCCTGCCTGAAAGCGACTTCCGATTGCTTCCGCCAGATCATCCCGTTTGGTTTGCTGAGGAGCCGGTCGACCCTGACTACGCGGTTCCCTTGTGGGGGCTGGATGCATGTTGTCGAACCAGCGTGGTTTATACCCCAGAGGATTTGAGTTGCTACTGGGAATTGTTTGGGAGCCGTAGCTTTCTCGATGACCAGTCGATTTCGCAGAAGGTGCGCGACAAGGTCAAAGCGTCGAATGCCATGGGAGCAAACGTGTTGGCCTACGCCACCGGCCGGCAGTTAAAAGATAAGTTGGAACGCGTCGAGCTGACCACGGATAGTGGTGTCAAAGATGAATTAGATCGCAACGTGCTTAAGGTTGCCAAGATTCAGCATCTGGGCGGATCGGATGATGCGCCCGCGGCATTGGCCAACATGTTGCGAGTCGCCGGAGAGCAACTCGATATTCGGTTCTCGGTCGACAAGCCCATGGTCACGCTGAGTGATGATTCGCACCAGTTTTACCCGATTCTATTCATGCACGGTCGACGAGACTTTGGCTTCAATTCCAAACAGCGAGAGAATCTAAAACTATATCTCGAACGAGGCGGGTTTCTGTTTGCGGATTCAATCTGTGCGAGTCCCCAGTTCACAGCAGCGTTTCGTCGCGAACTTGCTGCGATCTTCCCAGATGCCAAGTTAGAGGCGATTCCAATCGATCATCCTATGCTGAGTGCAAATTATGGTGGATTCGACATTACGAAAGTCGTACTGAACGATCCACAAACTCGCTCGGCAGACGGGGGGGGCCTGAAGTCAATTCGCCGAGAAACCACGCCCACGCTAGAGGGGCTATGGATTAACGATCGGCTGGCGGTTGTATTTAGCCCGTACGATATGAGCTGCGCCATGGAGAGCGGAAGTGCCCTGCAGTGCGAGGGTTACATCAAAGAAGACGCGGCTCGAATCGCCACTAATATCTTGCTGTATTCAATGCAGCAATAAAAAAACTCAAAAGTACTGGAAAGTGTCTCAGCGACTTGCTATTCTATTGTGAGTAGACCCGATCTCCCTGTTAGGGGTATTCTTGAGCGGATACAAATCGGACAACCAGCACCCCTGGGTGGCGCCAGGAAAAATAGAAAATGTATTAATTAATCCTAAGTTGGAATATGTTGATTAACCCGTAAGGGTTGGCTACCATTCAAGCCGTGGCACGGTGTCTTCTCTGCCATTGCCGTGCGTGAGCTATCTTTTATCTGTATTCGCTCATCTTTTTGGTTTGAAACGGAAGGGTCTTTATGTCCATTAAGCGACATGGTTTCACTTTGGTGGAATTGCTCGTGGTTATCGCCATCATCGGCGTGCTCATTGCTCTATTATTGCCAGCTGTTCAGCAGGCTCGCGAAGCAGCACGTCGCATGGAATGTACGAACAACTTGAAGCAGTTCGGTCTCGGCATTCACAACTGGCACGATACCTACGGTAAGTTGCCACCGCTGGTTTTGCACTCCGGTCGCGCCAGTATGTTCGTTCAGATCCTGCCCCAAATGGAGCAAGGCAACGTTTACGACATGCTTAATGGTGGCAACCAAGACACGACGAACAAAACCTATCTCGGTCTGCACATGGAGACCAACTGGGACCGTTTGAATCAACGCGAACGCGAATCGTTGGCCAGTATTCCTTTCATGACTTGTCCTTCGCGTCGTACCGGTTCGGAAGCGATTCGCGACAGCGGTACCAGCCGTGGACCACTTGCGGACTACGCCATGGTTGCTATCCGATACGACATTTCGTTGACCAACGATACAACTGATTCCACCGAAGCAGAATGGTGGAACCATCACAACGGTAACGACTCGTACCACGTCAACATGTTGAAGTCAGCCTTCATCGTGGCCAAGCCTGACCTGACTCAATCGGGCGATGCCCAGTTCGAGAAAGCCAAGCCTCGTCACTCGTTCGCTCGGATCACTGACGGTTTGAGCAACACGGCTCTCGTGGGCGAAAAAGACGTGACTGCCAACGAGTTCGGTCGCTGCTGTGGTGGTACCGACAATGCTGACGGTAGCTGGTTGTTCGACGATGGTAGCTGGCGTGAATACAACGCTTCGCGTAACATTCGTCACCGCTTTGGTCGTGGACCAAACGACACCGGCGATCAGACCGACCCTGACCGTGAAGTTGGTTTTGGTAGCTGGCATCCAGGCATCGTTCAGTTCCTCTTGGGTGATGGTTCGGTTACGAACTTGAGCAAGAACACCCCAGAACTGATTCGCCGACAATACGGTCACTGCAGCGACGGTACCGTGATCAGCCGACAGTAGTCTGAATACTGACGAATTCGGGATAACAGGTTTGTTCTCCCCGGCTCTTTAGCAAGCGAAAGCGCCATTTCATCATCGAACTGGCGCTTTTCTTCTTTAACCCCAGGCTACACCGCCGTGTTTGCGGCGCTGATCGACAGGAAATGAATATGTATCGCGCACTAGGACTGTTAGCTGTTTTCGCTTTAATTCCCATGGTTGGGTGTGGCGGACAAACCGGTAATGAAGTCATCGCAACGGTCAATTACGAAGATGGAAGCCCTGTTCCACAAGGAACCGTTCGTTTCGTTAGCGATTCGTACGAAACTTTCGGGAACATTGTGGACGGTAAGGTGAACATTGGCGACATGGATGGTGGCGTGCCAAACGGTACCTACAAAGTTGCCGTACAAGCTACCGAGCAGGGTGGCGAAAGTGGTGGAACTTACGGTACGCCAATCGTTGCCAAGAAGTTTGGAAACCCCAATACTTCCGGTATCGAGATTAAGGTCGAAGAAAACAAAGACATCGAAATCGTTGTTGGAAAGAAACCATAGTGTTTCATTCGATATCGAAGGCCACTCGCTTGATTGGAGTGGCCTTTCTTTTTTTGGTGCCAGCCTGGGTTGGGTGTACCTCTCAGCCAGCGGATGACAGCGAGATCGAATCACCTGATTCGGCGGCTGTCGTCGAAGATGCTGACGCAGAATCTCCGCGTACATCGGCACTGCTTCCCTCGGAACTGCCACGCGAGCCAATCGATCGACAACCTCAAGACAGCGACTGGTTTGAAGAGGTCGCCAAAGGTAGTGGTGTCGATCATGTCTACCGAGCCGGGTTTGAATCGTCGCTTTACACGTTGCTCGAAACCGTGGGCGGAGGTGTCGCGATGGTCGACTACGATCAAGATGGCGACATCGACCTGTTTTTTAGCGGTGGTGGTGTCATTGAGAAAGGAACTCCGGTAATTACCAAAGGATTGCCATCCCGACTCTTTCGAAACGATGGCAATTGGAAATTCACCGACGTTACCGAAGAACTCAAGATTCCAACTCAGCCGTTCTATTCCCATGGCTGCAGCACAGCTGACTTCAATCGCGATGGTTGGCCTGATTTGCTGGTCGCTGGTTACGGTGGCGTGCAACTACTTAGGAATGATGAGGGGCATGGTTTCATTGATGTGACCCAGGATTCAGGTCTAGCCGAACATAAGCACTGGTACGTTCAAGGAAGTTGGCTCGATTTCGACAACGACGGATTCCTTGATCTTTACCTCATGACTTATGCTGATTGGGCTCCAGATCCTAATCGAACCTGTCACAACGAACGCAACCAACGTGATGTATGCGGCCCAACGCTCTTCGAGGGGCAGCGCGATGCGCTGCTGCGTAATCAGCAAGATGGCACCTTTTCGGATATCACGGAAAAGTCGGGTTTAGTTCCTGAGAACCGAGGCTTAGGGATCATCAGCGCCGATTTTAACGAAGATCAGTTAACGGACATCTTCGTCGGCAATGATGTCCAGTTCAATCAGCTATACCTCGGCCAAAAAGAGCTCCCATTTGTTGAGGAAGGACTTCTCGCAGGAGTTGCCGTTTCCTCGCGTGGCGAACGTGAAGGAACGATGGGTGTAGCGATTGGCGACTGTAATCGCGACGGGCTGCCAGACCTTTGGTACACGAATTTTGCCAATCAAGACAATTCCCTCTGCTTGAAAGAAAGCGCGGAGACAACCCTGTTTCAGAACGCCACCGTGAATGTTGGCCTGGCTGGCGTTTCACGGCCGTGGGTTGGCTTTGGCACGGTTTTGGCTGATTTTAATCACGATGGTTGGCTTGATATCTTCATTGCGAATGGACATGTGGGATACGAACGCTTGGAAAGTCCCTACTTTCAGCCTCCACAGCTTTTCCAAAGCAAAGAAGGAAAGCAATTTCAGGAAATCTCGAAAGAGGCTGGGCCTTATTTCGCCGGCAAGTATTCTGGGCGCGGCGTTGCCGTCGGAGATTTGAACAACGATGGCGCTCTCGATTTGGTGATTGTTCACCAGGACGAACCGGTCGCGCTGCTTAAGAATCGCCTTTCTTGCCCGCATTGGGTCCGGCTACAATTGATGGGAACCAAATCCAACGTCGATGGTATTGGTGCTAAGGTGAACTTGTTGAATCAAGAGCTTCCTTTTTCGACTTGGGTGACTGGCTCAGACAGTTATGCCTCTTCGTCAGATCGACGCGTCCTGTTCGCACTCGACGATGACTCTCCCGTCGACGTCGAAGTAACCTGGATGTCGGGCACCAAGGAAGTTTTCTCAAACCTTCAACCACAAGAAACGCATGAATTGGTCGAGGGACAAGGCCGCTCGCTTTGAAGATCAACTAGCGATTGATGAGGCCAAGCGATGGAAGCGTGCCGTGGCAACACTCGTTGTCATCGTTCTGCTTTTGGTTGTCGCTATGGTTGTGCTGATAAGCATGATGCGCGGCGACCCGGAGGACTATCTACGTAAGGCCCGCGAAGAACTCGCCGTGGCCAACAGCTCCGGCGATCTATCGGTGAAGCTAGAGCATGCCTCGAAAGCTCGAGATGCCGCTGAGCGTGCCGTGGGGTTGGATGGTGACTCGCCCACTGCGAGCATCCTGTTGGCGGCTTCTTTAGTGATTCGTAAGGACGATCCGAATTTTCTCATCGAGGAGACCGATGCCCTGCAAGAGGCTCGCAGTAAGATCGATCCGGCAGAGACCAAAACCGTTGATCTTATTGAGGCTGGGACAGCATTTTTCTACGCGGGTGACAACGCTTATGCTAATGAGCTACTCACGATTGCCTATGAGCGAGATCAGTGGCGAGCGGAGGTTCTCAATCAGTTGATTCAAGTGCGGTACGACCTGGGGGCCGAAGACGAGGTTCTGGAGCTAGGCGACGAGTTGGCGAAGCTGGAGCCTAATAATTGCTTGCCGTGGGTTGCCATGTCGTACGTTTTCGAGGATCGCCAGGCGTTAGAACAATTGGTGGCGACCTATCGCGAACTTCTCAAACGCGATTGTGCCGAACAAGACTTAACGCGTTGGAAGCTGATTGAACGGCTAATCGAAATCGGTCTGGCTGGGGAGGCACAACAAGAGTGGGACAAGTTTGTGACCAACTCCCCCGAAGCTGCCAAGGCGAAGGTAACGACGAGAGCGAAGTTGCTGTTCCTGCAAGGCAAGATCGAGGAAACGGAAGAACTGGTTGTCGAGGCCTTGGAAAAGAACCCCGATAGTGTCGACGCCATGCTGTTGCGAGGACAAGTCGCGATGGCAAGAGGGAATGCTGAAAAAGCGATCGAAGACTTCCAGAAATTGAGTAAGATCGATCCAACGCATCCACAAGTGCATTATCTGCTTGGTCAGGCTTACGCAAAGGCCGGCATGCGGGAATTAGCTACCAAAGAGTTGGCGATGCACGAGAAGTTGTCGACTGCACTCGTTACACTTCACGGCATGGAGCGTTTTGCCGCGAAAGACACGAGCAACGCTGGTATTCGGTGGGCCATCGCAGCGAAGTACGAAGAGCTTGGGCTCGATGAAATCGCCGAGTATTGGCGCGAGCAAGCTCGTGCGATTCAAAATCGCTAGATCGGCCACTCTCTTGGCCGTTGAGTTCTAGGCCGAGTTACGGGTCAATGCCCAGAAGGGTATTTGACTCCCTCTTTCGCCGCCTCCACCAGCGGCACACTCGCTCGACTCCTGATGCTTGTTCGCGTGTTAGGTCGTATCGATCAGATCAGCCTGACCACTCTCGCGAAACATCGCAATGGATTACTGAGATTTTGCGTCATTTTTGATCTCTCGAAAAATCCCCCTGGATTAAGGTGGCAATCGTACCTAAAAGTGTGTTTGTGCGGTTTTTTTTATGCGCAAACACGACTGCGGGTCGCTGGAAGCAGCAGTTTCGATGCAAACTTACTGTCAGCTAGCTCGCGATTTACGCGCTAATTCCCGAGATATCTTAACGGCCTCCTGGAAATGGCTAACAATAAGTGTAAAAAACAAAAATTAATAACTTGCGTAGCGATGGGTTTTATAGTTACTATAGTTGCGTCAGCATGGTGCTCTTCCTGCCGTTGCTGATTGATGCTCTTTATCGATCGATCTTTTCTGTTTTTGGAGGTCTACATGACTGCGCGACGAAATGGCTTCACGCTTGTGGAGTTGTTAGTGGTGATTGCGATCATCGGGGTGTTAATTGCCCTGCTTTTACCTGCGGTGCAGCAAGCCCGTGAAGCTGCTCGACGAATGGAATGCAACAACAAGCTGAAGCAGCTTGGTCTGGCATGCCATAACTTTCACGACACCTACAAACGCTTTCCGGCAAGCTGTCGTGAACCTCTGCTGAAAGACAAGCAATACAACGACTGGCGTGATGCCCGTGACCGTTGGAGCTACTTGGTCGTGTTGCTTCCGTACATCGAGCAGAACGCGCTGTACGAGAACATGATGAACAGCGTGATTGGTACGGGTGACCGTCCTTGGAGCAACATCCCAACTAGCAATGCATCGATTGACTCGTTCCATTGTCCTTCGGATGGTTGGGCCAAGGCTGTTGCCGACGGTCGTGGTAAGACCAGCTATCACGCCAACAAGGGTGACTACTGGCTCAACTGGGACTGGCACGAAACCCGCGGTGTGTTCGGTCGTGGTGATCAGCAGATGCACAGCATGGCCACGATCACTGACGGTACCAGCAACACGATCATGATCGGTGAAGTTCAAGTTGGTATTCAGGAAAGCGACAACAACGTCGGTTCCGGTGTGGCTAACGACATTGGTTGGTCGAACCCCATGGCTCCATCGAACTGTCTGGCTCGTGTTGGTGCCAACAAGACTCTGACCGGTTCGGTCTCGGGCAACGACTGGCAAAAAGGCTGGCGTTGGGCAGACGCGATGTCCGTCTACTCGCAGATGCACACCTTGTTGCCGCCAAACGGCCCAAGCTGCGGTAACAATGCCGAAAATTACATCATGGTGACACCAACCAGCCATCACCCAGGCGGTGTCAACATTCTCTTCGTTGATGGTTCGGTGCACTTCATCGCTGAAAACATCAATGCAGGTAATCCAACCCTGACCGTTCAGGACTCGGCAACTCCACCAGCTGGTAACCCGCAGAACTACACTGGGCCTTCGATGTATGGTGTCTGGGGTGCTTTGGGGTCCTCGGCCGGTCACGAAGCGGTTTCGATCCCATAGGCCAATCTGCGAACGCAATTGGTTGTTAACTGCTTTCGAGGTTCCGGGAGAGGCGCGGCTCCCGGAACCCTTTTTTTGAACGCGATGCTTACCGCCTATCGAGCGGATTTATGAATTAGGTGAAGAATCTATGGGTACAATCTTTTCTAGAACAGCGGCACTTGCCGCGGTGATTGGTTGCCTTGGGCTCATGGGTTGCCAAGGCGAACCCACCCTGCCAACCGAGTATGTTGAAGGTGTCGTGACGCTCGATGGCTCGCCTGTCGAAGGTGCCTCGGTGACCTTTGTGCCAGTCGACATGACCACAGGTATCTCCGCCGTGGGAACAACCGACGCAAACGGCGTGTACAAGCTGACCGCCACTCAAGGGGTCGACGACAAGATGCCAGCCCCAGAAGCTGGTGCGATGCCAGGGGACTACGTGGTGACGATCCGCAAAGTGGAAGCTGCCGATTACGTCTCGCGCGAAGAAGCGGAAGCACAAGGTATCAAGCCAACCGAATATGCTCCTGGGCAAGAACCAAAGCCAAAGTACATCGTTCCCAAGAAGTATTTGAATCCAAGTAGCACGGACCTGAAAGTCACCGTGAAAGAAGGAAAGAACGACATTCCTTTCGATCTCAAATCGAAGTAAGCCAAGTCGCAATAACCCCATCATGCTGCGATAGCCCTGGTTCTTTCCAGGGCTTTTTTTGTGTCTTGATTCTGATTGGAAAACCTAGAAACGCTGAAGTTAATTCAGCGTGCGCGCACGAAAAAGACCACCCAGGATAGCCCACCATACGGAGGACAGCCTGGATGGCCTTTTTCAGCGCTTCCAATCTTTTCGGCACATTCTTGGAGGAAAATGTCTCGATGGAATGGTTACGGGGCAGTTCGCCGGATGGTTCGAGGCAGGTTCAGATTTCGCTAGAAAAAAATCCTCCTGTACCCCAACTTCTTCCCGGGGTACGGCGACCCGTCATGACCGCCATGATTCGAGTCCTATAATGACGGTCTTCGGGCGCCTGGATGCAGGGCTCGCTCGTCACGTATTCGGGAGGGCAGGGGTTGTCAGATACAGCAGTAATCATGCAGTTGGCCGTGGGGATGCCGCAAGAATATGGTAATCCTGAGGCAACGGACCCAATGGATAAGCCTTGGAGCACTGGCTTCTTTAAGCAGCCAGTTAGCAGCCCCGTTTCGCTGAAGCATCTCGGATTTGATGGGGACGGAGTTGCTGACCATGTAAATCATGGGGGAGCGGACAAAGCCGTTCTCTGCTATTCAGCAGAGCACTATCCCGTTTGGCGGGAAGAGTTTCGGCAGATTGATTCGATTTCTCAACGACTTGCCGTCGAGCAATTCGGGCCAGGAGCGTTCGGGGAGAATCTCACCATTCTCGGCCAATCGGAAGATACGGTTTGCCTGGGAGATACCTACGAAGTGGGGCAAGCCGCGATTCAAATTTCGCAGCCGCGGCAACCGTGTTGGAAGCTGGGACGACGGTGGCGAATGAAGCAACTCACGGCACTGGCAGTCTCGACCGGGCGAATGGGCTGGTACGTTCGCATACTACGCGAAGGAGAATTGTCTGCCGGGCAGGAGGTGCGTTTGATCGGTCGACTGCTACCAGATTGGCCAATTTCTCGCCTCAATGAACTGTTCTACCACGATCGTCATAATGTCCAGGATGCGGAGATCATGGCCAATTGCCCTGTTTTGGCTGCGGCGTGGCGAGCTGAATTTCGAAAGCGAATCGAAAAATCTGCCAGCTAGCAAATCGAGATAAATCGGTACGAGACACGAGAATTCTCGCAAAATAGAATGGTGCCAGGATTTGCTAAACGTCAGGGGCACCTCAGGTCGAAAGATATTCTTCGTGCTTCCGACCTATCCTCGACCTAATTGCGAGGTAAAATAGGGGAGCATCAACAAGACATTGGATCTAAGCCTTCGGCCTCCATCCGGCAGAGGGACCAATTTTTTGCGAATGCCCGTTTCACAAACGGCTAGTGCAAGTGCACGCTCAGAAACGCGCATTTCTCGCAGCGACTCCACTCGTCGCATTGGCCGAAGGTTTACTTACAAAAGGCGCCCTGCTGACTAAGCAGGGCGTTTTTTGTTTCTTGGTTACTTCTTGATGGCGGAGGTTACGATTTGGTTCCTTCCAGTGGCACCAAATTCTCCTTGGACAACCGCCGTAGTTGACCGCAAGCGGCGTTGATTTTGTCCCCCTTGCGGTGCCGGAATTTCACCGTAATGCCGTAGTTCTCCAAGATCTCGCGAAATCGCTGTTGGGCGTGGATCGACGGAGTTTCGTATGGCAGGCCCGGGACCGGGTTATAGGGGATAACGTTCAGAAGAGCAGGGCGTCCCTTGAGCAGGCGAGCCAACTGCTGGGCGTGTTCTGGGCGATCGTTCAGTTCGGAAAGAAGAACGTACTCGAACGTCAGACGCCGTCCGCTTACATCAAAGTAATGGTCCGCTGCTTCAAGAATCGAATCGATGCCGATGGTCTTGTTTACAGGGACAATCTGGGTGCGTAGCTCATCGTTGGGGGCATGCAACGAAACAGCCAGGTGAAAACGCGTGTCGAGCTTCGCCAGCTTGTTGATGGCCGGCGGCAGCCCGACGGTGCTGATTGTAATCCGCCGTGCACTGATCCCCAGGCCATCTTCGTCGGTTGCGAAATTGAGGGCTTGAAGCAATCGATCAACATTGGCCAGCGGCTCTCCCATGCCCATCACCACGATGTGACTAAGCCGTTCGCCCTCAGGCAGCAGCATCTGCAGCCACAACATCTGCTCAGCGATTTCTCCTGCTGTGAGATTGCGTTCGACACCGTCGAGTCCGGAGGCGCAGAAAACGCAGCCCATGGCGCAGCCTACTTGCGAGCTAATGCAGATCGTTCGCCGATCCCCGTCTCGCAGCAAGACACATTCGATACGGCCTCCATCGTGGAGCTGAACCAGCAGTTTTTCGGTGCCATCATCCGCGGAAGTGTGCTTGGCGATCGTGGTTGTCCAAATTCGGCAAGACTGGGCCAGCTTCTCCCTGAAAGCTTTGGGGAGGTTCGTCATCGCCTCGAAAGAATCGACCCGTTGCTGGACGATCCACTCCCGCAACTGCTTGGCGCGGAACTTCGGTTGGCCGAGTTCCTTGACGGTGGCTTCCAACTGGTGGCTTACGATTTGTTCAACAAGATCAATCATTCCAGCATGGTACTCAACCGACCAGTAAAACGTAGGGGGAAAGAGGGGGAAAGGAGCGAAATCCGCGGAGATCAGCAGGGCTTCGCACCGGCTGCCTGTGTAGGCTACGGCTACTCAGCGAGCAGTGAGAGCATTTTTGGTTAATACGTCTGCCCATAGTGAAACCGGCCAAAATCCGTTATACTGGCGAAAATCACTATCAGGCGAGGTAGGGCGGATTCGGTAGACTCCTCTTTCAATAGATTCTCTATTTCGCTCGTACTTGGTCAACTTACCACAACGGCAAGATTGCACTATGGCCCGAAAAGTCGCTAATCGCAAAGAGTTGCGTGCTCAAGTGGAGGCTGCAGAAGCCGCCGAAGCACAGGAAGACGGAGCACCAAAGAAGAAGAAGGCGAAACGGAAGTCCCGCAGTAAGAAGACCACCGAAGTCCGGATGAAAATGTTCTGGGGGGTCTTCAATCAATCGATGAAGCGGGTCGCTTTGTACGAATTCGACCAAAAGGAAGAAGCCGAAGCCAAGGCAGCCGACTTGAGCAAGTCTGGCAAGCCTCAGCACTTCGTGCAGAAAGTCAAAGAAACGATCGAAGAAGTTGTCGAGTAATCGCGGCTTGGCGTTTCTTGTCCTGCGGTTTCGGCCGCGGGGATCTTCGTAGTCCGTTCGTCCTGAGTGCCAGTACCTCAAGTCCTTTTTGAGTGCGGGAGTTTCTGATGACGCTGCGAATCAATCTAATGACATGCGCTGTCATTTCTGTGATGGCGCTGGGATGCTCTACGGAGTCACCATCGCAGTCGTCTGGCGACACGGCTCCTGCTGGGCACGATTCCTCTGACTCAAAAGCCAGCCCTAAGACGCCGGCCATCTCGCTCGCCCCAGCTGGCGATCCTACGCCTCCGCTCGATGGAGGTCGCGTGCAGTCGACGATGCCGAAGGGGTGGAAGTTTCTACCACGCTCGAACGATTTTCTTTTTGCTGCATACTTCGAGGAGAAAGGTGGCGTGCCGCGACTTGTTCTCCGCGAACAGGAGGCTGGCGATTTACCGGAGACCGCTTCGGCCGAAACAGCCAAGCCGTTAGCCGAAGCGATTCGCAAGGAGTTTCCTTCTGGAAAAGAGTCTCCCCTTACCGTCTTGAATATTGGCGACAACTGGTTTGTCCGCTTCGAGAAGAAGATGTCGTTTCGGAGCCTGCCTGCCAGCGGCGTGTTCCTGGTCACAGTCCAAGATGGGAAGCGGTTTACGCTGGAGCTACTTTCGTATGCCGAAAAGAAGGATCAGTTTCTTCCAGCTCTGTATCGGTTTGCGGGTGACCTCAAGGTTCAAGAGATAGAAACACAGGATTCAGGCGAATCGGTGAATGACGTCGAGGCTTCCAGTGAATTGAAGGGCGATTCTGGCAGCGACCCTTTGTGATATGACTCGCTGTTTATTGAGAGATGAATTCTTGGCGAACCTGTGTAAGGTGTCGCATCTCCTTCCGGCATGAAATACTTCACGCTGAAATGGTGGCTAGGACTTCAGGATGGGCGTGGCGAGGATCCGGTTGAGGAATTCCAAGATCACGTCGCCTCGATTCAGGATGTGCTCCCGAAAGACTTTCGGACGCTCTCGGAAAGCGTGTCGCTGCACGATGCCAGGTTGCGAAGAATGGAGTTCGATGCGGCTACTCAAGCGCTTGAGATGAAGCTCGATGCTTGTGGAGGCGGCGGCAAGTCTCGAAAGCTGACACTGCGATATCTTCAGGTCGATTCGTTTCTTTCGACTGCGAATCCGGCCCTTGGACTGCCTGGTCCGTTTGGCTACGGCGACTTAGGCTATGACGAACCGCATCGGTTGGCGGACGGTCGTTTTGAGCATCGTATTCTATTTTCTTCAGGTATCGAACTTCGCATTCGCTTTAGCAACTTTCAGCTTGTTGACTAAGGGTAGCGATTTGATTCCATGGCAAGAACGAAAAAAAGCGGCTTCGGTGAGGATGGATGTCACCGAGGCCGCTTAATGAAAAGGAAAGGGGGGATCAAAGAAGAGAATGGGGTGGAGTTCGTGTTAGCCGAAGAGTGCCGTAACGGCTTCGGCCTTCACTAGCTCGCGGGGCTGATTTAGGTGGTTATACACAATGGTTTGAGGGTCGATTCCAATTGCGTGATACATCGTAGCAAGCAACTCGATCGGATGAACTGGGTTATCTTTCGGCGCGGAAGCGGTTTCGTCCGACTCGCCGTAGACCTGGCCACGTGCGATGCCGGCACCGGCAACACACGCCGTGTAACAATAAGGCCAGTGGTCGCGGCCATCGGCACTGTTGTTGTTGCCGGAAGTGCTCACACCGCGTTGTGGACTGCGACCGAATTCACCTACGGCAACAACCAAGGTTTCATCTAGCATTCCACGATCGTCCAAGTCGCCGATTAACGCGGAAAGTCCCGAGTCGAGCATCGGAGCGGATTGGTTCTTCATCCGTTTGGACAGGTCAACGTGATGGTCCCAACTGTGATTGTCGGAGTTGGCAACCTTGGGCCAAATCACTTCGACAACTCGCGTGCCTGCTTCAACCAATCGGCGAGCCAGCAACAAGCTTTGGCCAAACGTGTTTCGGCCATAAGTGTCCCGCGTCTTGTCCGTTTCTTTGGAAAGATCGAACGCGTCACGAGCACGACCGCTGGAGATCAGATTCAACGCGGTCTCGTAGTATTTATCCAGATCGTACGATTGAACGGCTTTGTCGAGCGCTGGCATGCCGGCGTTGATCATGTCACGCAGATGGGCTCGTCGTCCGAGGCGCGTGCTAGTTACTTCCGGGCGGAGCTTTAGGTCGTCGACGTTGATGTTGTCCATCTTGTTCATATCCATATCACCCCCGGGCGGGAACAGATAATACGGATCGTAGGCTCGGCCGAGAAAGCCGGCTGTGCCTGACTTATTGACGACGTTGCTTTCCTGCAGCGGACGGGGCATCATCACGAACGGCAACATCGGGACTTCGGGCGGCTTGAACTTGATAATGTTACAGCCGAAGTTGGGGAAGTCTTTCGGCGTGGGGGGCTCGAGCTGACCGCTAGGGCTCACTTTGTCGGCCGTGTACCCAGTGTGCATTTGGTAAATCGCGGCCGTGTGATTGAACAAGCCGACCGGCGTGTAGCTCATTGAGCGAATCAGCGAAAGCTTGTCGGTCTGTTGGGCGAGCTTCGGCAAGTTCTCGGTTAAGTCCATGCCGGGGACCTTGCTGCCGATGCGTTTGAAAACGCTTTTCACATTATCAGGCACATTATCTTTAGGGTCCCACAGGTCGAGATGGCTTGGGCCGCCCTGCAAATAAACCAGGATAATGCTCTTAGCCTTACCGAAGTTAGGTCCGTGGGTGGCAAGATCGGCTGCTTGAGCTTGGTTGGATTGGAGGTTGAGCATCTGTCCCAGCGAGAGGCCCAGCATGGCGGAACCACCGACTCGCAACAGATCGCGTCGCGTTGCCCCAAGATGGGGATCGCAGACGTCCTTCGCTTTGCTGCCAGGGATGACGAGCATGGGAATGCTCCTTACTCAAATGGGAGGAACTCCATGCAGCGGTTGGCTCCATGGAAAACTCATGAGCAGAGGTAGGCGTGCCTAAATCGCTAAGTGGGCAGCGACTCATCAGGTGAGGGAAAGACTCCCTTACTGGCATCCGGCGCTTACGGGGATAGCGCGGTCCTCGTCACCATCGACTGTTAGGAAACCCCCTAAGTAACAGTCGTGGGAGGCAGTATAGGGTTTTCAAAAGAGGAATGTCAAGCTTTGCTACATCACTTGTACTTAGTGGGAAAATGCTGTGCATTAAACCGCTCTGCGAGCTGCTAGCGGGAACCCGACGGATGTTGCTCTTGCCGGGGCGGCCTTGTTTCTGGTATTCCACGCGACCGACTTTCTCTTAAAGGCGAAGGAGTGTGGCAATGCGACGTCGAATATTGAAATGGATTGCAGGTAGTTTGGCCGTGGGTTCGCTGAGCGCGTTCGGGCATGGCTGGCTTTCTCCCCGTTCATCAATGGCGGTCGATACAGCGAATCTGCAGCAGACACTCGAAAAAGGCCTGTATGTTCGTCTACCCGCGCAGTACGAATTCATCGCCGCTGTTATTTATCTTGTTGAACAAGATAAGCTGCCACTGAAGTTGGTATACTCCACCTTTAAATGGTCGCAGCAGTACTCCAAGGGAAGACGCTACTACTATTTCGAACTCGGAATGCGGAAACGAGCCGAGCAAATTGGTGTGACCATCTAAGCTTTGGGCGAATTACTAAGCCTACGAAACTCTTGACCTATTTGAAGATTCCGTGAGAATCGGTGCGAGCGGACCGACACCTGCGAATAGCTGCGCGGTTCATGTCTATTAGCGGTAGCCCCACCTTTTCTACCGCAGATCTCCACGGAACAGAACGAACAAGAGAACGAGGCGAGAGAATGACGGAGCAGACCAGGAAGAATATTACACAGGTGCTCCTCCCGGGGTTATTCCTGTTTGGAGCGCTCGGTCTAATGTATGGGCCGACCTACTTCCAGTATGTTCGCAGTCACTGGCTCGACTACAGCATTCAGCGCGAATCTCTGCTCGGTCCTGTCTGTTATGACGTCCGCCTAAAGTCTGGATTCGTATCCGAAGTGGGCGACAACTGGCAAGTGTACGTCATCACCGACATGAACCCAGAAAAGTCGGAAGCAAGCAACCGTCAGGAACTGCTTCTCGTTGACCAATGGGGCAGCATCGTCAAGCGAGATCTGCAAACCGATGTTGGGGCGATCCAAAGCACGCACTTGGTTCCCCAAGACGGCTACGCCATGCTCGAAGTAATTCGTCACGTACCGGGTGATTTGTTTGCCGCGGAAATTGTCCACTATCAGGTTACCTCGCAGCAAATTGCCATGGTCGAAAGTGAGACCAAGCGATTCAATCCTGGCTGGCGCTGGAATTTTGGTCCTCCTCACGAAGGACCTCCTGGACCGCGAGATTTCGACCACCGCTGGCGCGGACGTGGTCGAGGTGACGACCGCGATCCTGACTTCCGGAATCGCGGTGATGCTGACGCAGACTCACGACCTCGTCGCGGTCCTCGGCCAGAACCAGAGTATCACACCGGCGACGTCGCTCAATCTCGTAACGATCGAAGCAGAGCAGCTTCTAAAGTCAATGGTGGAAACTTCCAGCGATCAAAGTACGAAGAAGACATGCAGCGATCGCGCCCCATGGGCTCCGATGACAAGGGACTGCTCGATGTCGGCAGTCTTGGAGGGGCCTGAGACGAAGCAGCCGAACTGGTTGGCCTGCCAGCTGAGTTTCTGGTAGGCCTCGGCTAAGTTATTCACAATCACATCGTCAACTTGCCCGCCAGGGCAGTGCAGCACGAGGCCGACGTGCTGGGGAATGAATAACACAACCCGATGCCGGATGGCGGCATCGGTCACCCACACGGCGGCGTTCTCCGCGACCGCAAATTCGCCAGGCAGAAGGGCGAAGTCGACATCTTCCAAAGCGTGGGGATCATCGATCCGATCGAGATCGATATTACCCATCAATCCGTCGATGCAGCTAACGGTCTTCTTCGCGTCCACATAAACAGGCAGCTCGGCGAGCGACTCCGCCAATCCATCGAGGCCTTCGACGACGACGGCTGTACCACCGACAGCAGCGAGAACATCGCCAAAGTGGGCAACGGGATCCGCGTACTGAATCCATTCTTGCTGCATGCTGGGTAGATCGACCGACGGAACCAACTGGTTGCGGACCGATTTTAAGATGTGATCTTTGCTGCTCATTTCGATTGATTCTTCTTCGCTCGCTTGGCGTATTGCTGGCGGAAGCTCTCGGACGGGGCTTCTGGCATCTCCCGATTCTTGCCCCATGGGTTCATGCCGTTGTAGATCATGAACCGAGGCAAGTTCCGCAGAAAGAACTTGCCGATGCCTCCGAGCCAGGCATACAGCTTCGGACGCTGAAAGACCCATGATGCGATTCGCATCGGCATCGTTTTGGAGACTGGAAGCTGTTTTTGATTCTTCACTTCCGTACGCAGCGTAAGAAGTTGTTCGTGCAAATTGATTTGCACGGGGCAAACGTCCGTGCAGCTTCCGCATAAAGTACATGCGAACGGAAGCGACTTGTGATGCTTCGCGTCGCGGAGGGGATTCAAGATCGAGCCAATCGGCCCTGGCACAGTGGCAGCATAGCTGTGACCGCCACTGCGTCGATAAACCGGGCAGGTGTTCATACAGGCACCACAGCGGATGCACTTTAGCGCGTTGCGATAGTCGTCGCTGTTCATCAAATTGCTGCGACCATTGTCGACCAAGATGATGTGCAGTTCACCACCTTCACGTGGCCCATGGAAGTGGGACGAGTAAGTCGTGATCGGTTGACCGGTTGCACTGCGAGCAAGCAAGCGCAGGAATATGCTGAGGTGATCCGCAGAGGGAATCAGCTTTTCAATGCCCATGCACGCGATATGAACATTTGGCAGAGACACACCTAGGTCAGCATTGCCTTCGTTCGTACAGACAACAATCCCGCCCGTATCGGCCAAGGCGAAATTCACACCGGTGATTCCAACGTCGGCTTGCATGAACTTGTCACGCAAGTGTTGACGAGCCGATTCGGTTAGGTAGCAAGGATCGTTGTTGCCGGCTTCGGTGTTGAGATGCTGGTGAAAGGTTTCGCTGACGTCTTCCTTCTTCAAGTGAATTGCCGGCATTACAATGTGCGAAGGGCCTTCTTGGCGGAGCTGCACGATCCGTTCGCCCAGATCGGTATCAACAACCTCGATACCATTCTTCTCCAGGAACGGATTTAAATGGCACTCTTCGGTGAGCATCGACTTCGATTTAACGATTCGCTCGGCTTCATGCTTCTTGAGGATGTCGAGCACGATCTGGTTATGTTCTTCAGCGTCCTTCGCCCAGTGCACAATGGCACCGCGCGCTCGGGCATTCTTCTCGAACTCTTCCAGGTAGTCGGCCAGCTTGCTGACAGTGTGGGCTTTGATCTGAGAGGCGCACGACCGGAGCGTTTCCCATTCGGGTAGACTCTTGGACATGCGATCGCGTTTTTCACGAATGAACCACAGTGCCGAATCATGCCAGTGAGTACGGGCTTGATCCTGGTTAAAGCGATTAGCGTTTGTGGGGTGATCGAATTTAGTGCTGGTGCTCATTGGGGAACCTCGTATCCGGCGAGGATTTCGGCGATGTGCATGACGCGAATGGGATGTTTGTCTCGCTGGATCAATCCGGCTAGATGCATCAGACACGACATGTCGCCAGCGGTTAAGACTTGCGTGCCCGCTTGGAGGTGGTCGGCGATACGGTCACGACCCATCGTGCAACTAACCGCTTCCTCTGAAACCGCAAATGTGCCACCGAAGCCACAGCATTCGTCCTTGCGTTTTAGATCGGCAAGCGTGATGCCGTCAATCATTTGCAGAAGCTGGCGAGGTTTGTTGAACTCGGACGTGTTGCGTTCACTGTCGCTGGCCAGTCGTAACTCTCTTAAGCCATGGCAACTCGAGTGGAGACCAACAACGTACGGAAAGTTGCCGGGCAAGGAGTCGACCTTCAGCACATCGACCAGGAACTCGCAAAGCTCGAAAATCTTTGTGCGGATTGTCTCGTGCCGCGAGTCGCCGTGGACGATATGTTCGTAGTGATTCTTCACCATGGAAACGCAGCTGCCGCTTGGCGCGACGATGGCATCATAGCCGGTGAAGATCTCTAAGAAACGTTCTGCTAGTGGAGCGGCATCGGTATCACAGCCGCTGTTGAGCATCGGTTGCCCACAGCATGTTTGTGCTTCTGGAAATTCCACTTCACAACCTAGTTGCTCCAGCAGATCTAGCGTTGCCATCCCAACGCGAGGATATAGCTGATCAACGTAGCAAGGGACGAACAGGGCGACGCGCATAGCAAGTAGGGGCTTATCTTTGGTTGGCGAGAATGGAGGCGTGCGAATCGAACATTATAACCGCGAATAGGCGATTTCCGACGTTGCTTAGCCGAATGCCCGCGATTTTTCCCTGTTCCGGAATTTTTTCTTCGCACTGTCGAGGGGGAATTCAATGCACAACTCGCAGCCGAGCTCTGACGAAGTCCTTCGCTCGATGGTGCCATTTAAATATTCGACACACTCCTGGATACGGCCTTCGTGACTTGAATCAAACGGCGTTTTGCCATCTGGCGTGCCATTGCTGGTGATCGACAACTGAAGAAGTTCGTCATTTTGTCGCAAGTCGATCACTACGGTATCGGTCGTCGAACATTGACGAATTTCATCGAGTGTTTCACGTACCAGCTGAACCAATACACCCTCGGCCATGGGGGTTAAACGGTCAAATTCGATATCTTGACGAAAGAGAATCGACTCGATTGAAGGTTCGAATTGCTCGATCAAACGTTGGATTCCCGCTACGACACCTTCGTCTTGGGTCATGTTGGGAGACAACAAGTTCATGGTTCGACGCGCATGACGAAGACTCGTGCGGATCATTTCAATCGACATTTCCAAAGATTCGCGACTGGTGTGCGGGCGATCCAGTATGACCTCCAGCTGTAGCAGCGAAGAAGTCAGGTTGGGCAAAACCAGATCATGTAGATCGAGGGCGAGGAGTTGCCGCTCTCGTTCCTGATTCGATTTCACAAATTGCAAATAGGCTTTATCTTCCAGCAGTTCGAGGTGTTCGAGTCGGAGGGATTCGAGATCTTCACGTAAACTTCCTAAGTCTTCGGCCACGTTTGAGTCGGTTATTTTCGCGTTACGCTGTTTTCCGAGCCATTGTGAAGCAGCGAACACACCAAGAATGGCCGCGCCTAGAGCGGCAAGCAGTATTGCCAAAATCGTAGATGGAATCACGAATGGCGCAAGAGATGCTGTTAGGCCAACGGCTAGGGCAAGAAGTCCGATTGCGGCGAGTATAACACGGCAATAGCGCGATTCCTGCATTGATGCTGCTCCAAGTTATTTGCTGCGAAACCGCAGTGAGATATCTCACACTTTTGATACCACTACGCAACGGCTGATGCAGCCCCTCCCGCAGGTTGCCCGTCAGACGTGCCGTTATAATTTGCCCAAAATGCACAAGAACCTAATTTAACCCGAAGGTCGCAGCCGCTAGAATCGGTTTTGGCCAGCCACTACCCAATGATTGACTTACAGTTTACGAAGCGTTCCCGATATACGCTCCATTTATGGCCCAATTTCGCTCCGCATGTTTCTTGGGGGAAACTTTCATGATGCTCCGCTCTGTATTACTTCTGACAATGACCTTTATGATGTTCCCGCAGATCGCGGACGCAGGACGTCATCGCTGCCGTACAGCTTGCTCGCCATGTGTAACTTGTAGTGACACCACGAGCTGTTCTTCGTGCGGTGAAGCCGCACCGGCCGAGATGGTCGAAAAGACGGTCATGGTCCCGACGACCGTGATGGAAACTCGCACCGTCACCAAGACTGTCTGCAAACCAGAAACACGCGAAAAGACCGTGAAGGTCGCCAAGTGCGTTTCGGAAACCAACTACGTCACCAAGGAATACACGGTTAGCGTTCCGACTTGGGAAACCAAGGTCGTCGAATACACCGTGAACAAGCCTGTCTACGAAACCAAGACCGGTACCAAGACTGTGATGGTTCCGACCTACGAAACTAAGCTGGTCGACTACACCGTTTGCAAGCCTGTCTACGAAACCAAGACTGGTACCAAGACGGTTATGGTTCCAACCTGGGAAACCAAGACTGTTCAGCAAACCGTCTGCAAGCCTGTCTACGAAACCAAGACCGGTACGAAGACTGTGATGGTTCCGACTTGGGAAACCAAGGTTGTTGACTACACCACTACCAAGCCAGTTTGGGAAACGAAGACCTGCACCAAGACGGTCATGGTTCCTCACCAGGAACAACGCACAGGTACCAAAACCGTTTGCAAGATGGTTCCTGAAACCGTCACCAAGACCCGTTGTGTCGATAAGGGTTGCTGGCAGACCAAGACGAGCACTGACTGCTGCGGTTGCCCAACGACCTGCAAAGTTTGGGTTTCCAATGTGGTCCAGGAATCGTACGACTGCACCGTCATGAAGCCAGTTACTGAAGAAGTGCCGTACACCTACACGGTGTGTGTCATGAAGCCAGAAAATAAGGACTATACCTACAAGGTCTGCAAGACGGTTTGCGAAACCAAACAGAAAGAAGTTAAGTACATGGTCTGCAAGCCAGAAACCAAGGAATACACCTACCAGGTGTGCAAGATGGTTCCTGAAACTGTGACCAAGGAAGTCAAGCACATGGTTTGCAAGCCGGAAACTCGTGAGTACACCTACCAAGTGTGCAAGATGGTTCCGGAAACCAAGCAGAAGGAAGTCAAGGTCAAGGTTTGTGTTCCACAGGAAAAGGAGTACACCTATCAGGTCTGCAAGATGGTTCCTGAAACCAAGACCAAGGAAGTGAAGCACATGGTCTGCAAGACCGAGACTCGTACCAAGGAAGTGCCCGTCACGACCTACAAGACTGTTTACGAAGACAAGGTTTGCAGCTACACCGTGATGGTTCCGCACACTGTGACCGAAGAAGTTCAGGTCCCAGTTTGCAAGATGGTTCCTAAGACCATCCAGGTTCCAGCCGCCAGCTGCGGTGGATGTGCTCCAGTCGCTTGCACCACTTGTGGTGGCTAAGCCCTAGGCATGAACCAATAAGTCAGAAGCCTGCGATCGAATGGTCGCAGGCTTTTTTCATGCGCCAAGTGTAGGCAAAGAATTTTCTGGTTGGATTTATGCTTCGCCAATGTAAGCAAAACGTGGTACTTCATGTCCGTCGAGCGTGAGCGTTTCGCGGAACATGGATAGTGGCCGGACCCACAGGCCTCGCTCGCCATAGTCTTGCCGATAGACCACCAGTTCTTCTTCCGTTTCACTATGCCGGGCGATACCGATTACAATGTACTCAGCACCTTTGTAGTGACGATAACGCCCAAGTGGTATCGAAAAAGACATTACGGCAGAGTTGCCTCGCGAGAGGCCTTCGTCGGTGTATCTGTTCCGAGAAGGCAGAAGAAGAAAAAGGGTGGGTAGAGGGATTCGAACCCACGACCCCTGGAACCACAATCCAGTGCTCTAACCAACTGAGCTATACCCACCACAATTGAAGCGACTTAGTTTAAATTCCGGCGGGCACCTCGTCAATTGGCCGGGGAGATTTAATTTTTCAAGTGCTTTGTTTTCAACGCTTTACGACGGATCGTCGAGGATAAACGGAAACGCATCGTCCAGCTTCGCATCAGAAAGCTGGACCAGAAAAGGGGCCAAGCGGTTCACTAGCAACTGCATCAATTGCTCACCTTTTTCCGCACTCGCTTCGTGCGGGTGCCCCGAACCACTGTTGGTTGTCAGCAGATGCCAGGGGCGTGTGATCGACACCCAGCCCTTCTCCAATGCCTCAAATTGCATCGGTCTGGTCGCGCCTGAGTCAGCGTCCAGCGACCCGTCTGGACGTTTGGCGACCAGCTCTGGGCGATAAGCCAAGATCATGGATGTTTCCATTTCGCCGGCGTGATCTTCCATGTGTTTGAAGATCGAAAAGTACTCTTCGTTCGTGAAGGCCTTGAACCAGTTGCAGAGAAATACCTGAGCCTCGGTCTTACCGTACAACTCACGCAGCAGCGGTTTCATCTCGTTGCCGCCATGGCTGTTGAGTAGGACTACCTTTTTGATTCCACTTTGAACGAGAGATGCGATCAGGTCGGTGACCACGGCGTACAGCGTCGATGGATCGAGGTTCATCGCCAGGGGAAACTCCCGCATGTTGGTTTCCGTGCCGTAGGGAACGGTCGGCAGGAGGATCACTTTGGCTCCCTGGGCGTGGGCCGCTTCGCAGATTTTTTCTCCAATTTGCGTTCCTTCGTAGTCGTCGGTTCCGTACGGCAGATGGAGGTTATGCGGTTCGGTGGCGCCTAAGGGAAGCACGGCAACTTCGTACTGAGATTGTTTAACGTGACCGTAGCTGACTTCAGAGAGCTTCCAGGGACGAGGGGCAGGCATTGGTGTGGCTCCATCAGGAAGGGAAGAAAACGGAAGGAGCTATCGATTCTAGATTACCGGCGGCCACGCTTCCATGCCACGGCCTGCGGTAGTGGCGATCCTTAAAGATGGATCACGACGTCGGGCAATGCCTGCTTAAGTCGTTCGGCACCGGCTGCAGTGATGCGGGTTTGCCGGGCATCAATCATTTCCAAATTCTTGAGCCGCGAAAGCTTTAGCAGTCCTGCGTCGGAGATCTGGGTGACCGCCATTCGTAGCACCTTCAGCTTCGAAAGAGATCCGAGGTGGCTCAAGCCTTGATCGGAAACGGCCGTTCCACTGATGTCGAGTTCTTCTAGTTGGCTAAGCTGGCCGATGGTTGATAGCGCGGCATCGTTGATCCGTGTCGAGGCGACGCTGAGGTCCCGCAGTGATTGGCAGCCCTTCAGCGGAGCTATACCTTCACCGGTTATTGAAGTGAAGGTCAAATCGAGCCACTTCAACTGGGCGAACGTACCAATTCGTTCCAAGGCACGATCGTCGATGCCGGTGCATTTTCCCAGTGCTAAGTCGGTCGTAGCAGAGCCTTGTGGCAATGCGAGAATTTGTTCGGTACTCACGCTAAGGTAAGCTGCGTACTGAGGATCGATTGCTGCTAATCCTTTCTGTCCCAGTCGCATTTCCAAGCTATGCGCTCGATCGTTTCGCTGATAAATATCGACCAAGTATTGGGTGAATGGCTCGCGTCGCTTTTGTTGATCGCCGTCGAGAAAGAAATGGGCCAGCCCGGCCGATTCGCTGTAGATCGCGCCTATGTCATCACTCTTTTGTAGTTCGCTTCGTCCCATCGCGACGAGTTCTTCAAGCTTGATGTAGAAGTCTCCCATCAAGAAGCGATTGCGAGCAAATTGCAGTCGCGTTGCGTCGATACCTCCGAGGGTGACATATTCGTCTTCGATGCGGAGCGATTCCATGTACATGGCGACCGCTTCGATGGCCCAGGTATTGTAGTTGACGCCAACATCGTTTGAGGCCGATCGATATTCTTGAAACAGTTGATGTGCGACCTCGTGATGCCACGTAGCGTGGGCTTGGTCGCTTTCATCATGAAATAGGAAAACCATCTCCTCGTCGAACTGGTAGATCCCCAGGGTGATGCCAATTCGGGGCTGTTTTGCTTCCAGGTAGTTGACGTACTCGCCCCGTGATTTGAAGAGCACGACGTCAAACTTTTTCCGCACCGGGCTGGGCGTGCCTCCATCGAAATAGCTGGCCAATTGGCGTTCGTTACTCCAATACGAGAAGAACATCTGTTCCCATGCGGAATAGACGATCTCCAGGCGTTCGCCCAACTCTAGTCCGGCCGCTTCGCTTTCGTTGGTCATGATCTGGAAGTGAGGCGTATCGATCTGCCAGAACGATCTCGAGGGCCAACCTAACTTTGGATGATCAAATCGCGGTTGCTTGGCTCTGGTGGTAACCCCGGGGCGACGCCAAGTACCATTGACCTGGTTGTAGCCTAATATCCGTCTCGCATCGGCGTGGTCGGGATTCTCTCGCAGCACTTCATGCAGCGTGCGATACGACGCTGGTCCGTTGTTGGCGATTAGAAGTTCTTGGGCGTGTTTGTAGAGAGCATCTGCTTGGGTGTTGCGTAACGTGCGAAACTTGTTGTGCCAGAATTGAACTAACTGAGGGGCATCCTCTTTCGGTTGATGCGTATCTGTCTCTGGAACGAGAAAAAAGAGGTTCTCTTCGCCATGTGGTTTCACGATCCATTCGCGAGTAATCTTCGCTTGGTCTGGTAAGCCGACTTCATCGCATTTAGCAGCCAGTTGAGCGAGTTCGGCCTGATAACGCTGATCGAGCTCGCTACGTGAAGGCGCAGCGGCATTCAGTGTCGCGGCAGAAACGAGCAAGATGGCAATCGTCAAATAGTGCACAGGCAACTCAGCGAACAAGACGAAAGTCTTTCCTAAGACAAGAGATTTAACTCTTCTATTCTAGTCTCTCAGGGGAATAATTCCCCGGCGATTACGAAGCCAATTCGGGCTACGTCGCTTAGCCGACCACTTGCATAGGCCGGTTTGTAGCGTTTGTGCGAAAAACACACGTTCGGTTGCCGCCGTCTTAGCTAGCGTAGTGGGGGTGGTTGTTGGAGGCCAGGTCCGCCGCGGTGCGGTCGTTTCACGTACCCATCAGGAGCATCCTTGATGCTGTCCAGGCATTCGTCCGAGCATGCATGGATTAACAAGGGAACAATGTCAGAGCCCATGCGGCGTGAGGTCCATCGCTGCAAAGGTGCTTCGGAGAATTCACGATCGCACATACTGCATGTTTTCGGTCGAAGCAGCGTCGAATGTTGCGGCAAGGCAGGGAAGGGAGGACGAAACTTGTAGTTGCCGTAGATGGCCCGCGTACTAACGACGCTGCTTCGCAGATTTTTGCAACGACGAATTTCGTAAGGAAACCAATGTAAGCGATACGAGGTGTAGGGACTGAAGTCTTTGAGCGACGTCATGTCACCAATTTCGGGTGGAATGCGTACCAAACTGCTTCCGTAAAGCACCAAACGTTTGACCTGTTTGAGCTTCGAAATTGAGGGAGGAAGCGTCACGATCTGGATTGAATGCTCAGGTGGCATGTTCGTCAGTGGTTCAAAAACCTCACGCCCATCTGCTGCTGCCTCGTCGACCAATTCCAATAGGCGAATCCACCCAGGCGATGTTTCATCTTGAACCTCTTGATGAATTGTTAGCTCTTGCCAGCGTTCATTCTTCTGAGGCAAACGCATGCACTTGCACGCTGGACGTTCGACTGAATTGATGTTGGCTTGCCTCGCAAATTGATTTTGAAGAGGCGGCAGGTCGTTGTCGTTCACCATGATTCACCCGCCTTGCCATTCGAGGTAAAGCAAATTGTTAGAAGTAATGCCGGCTCAGCCATGATTTCTTCGCTAGTTGGAGAGTAAGTTCACGGTACCGCGAATCAAACATCCTGGCAAGGAAATGGATTTCGGCTCGCCAATGCGGTACGTCGCTTTAAATCGACTTGCCACCAACGGCCGCGACGGCCTGATCGATGAAGTGACGCATCTCCGCAGTGCAGCGATCGTGTGGTTCATACCATTTCCACTCTCGTTGCCGGGCTCGTCGGAGCGAACTCAAAATGATAGCACCTTTTGGTCCAAGCTTGGCCACGGCCGCACAAAGCCCTTGTAAGCGATCACCCACGTCTTCCGTTTCGATCGCTGCCGCGAGAAGTGGGATAAAGAAAGCGTCGTTCTCACCCCAGCCAAATTCAGCAACATATTCGCAATATCGATCGATGCAATCGTGCGATGATTGGCCCTGCAATAAGTCCAGCATGATGAACTCAATGATTTCGATCCAAGCACGCATCTGCTCGCGATCCTCGTTGGAGATCAACTGGTTACGGACCAGCATACTGCCATCTGTGATTGCCCAGTTGCGAGCTTTAACCGTGATGACGAAGACCGCTTCGACAAGTTCTCGTTCGATTAACTTGGGTCTAGCAATCGATTCGCCGACCGAAAGAAGGGCTTCGATAACCGAATGGAAGTTGCAGGCTTTAATGCCGTTATAGGGACGCAGACACCCGAGAAAGCCGGAGTCGTAGAAATCGTCGGTGATACCAGCGTGACGGATTAGCTCGGCTTTGGCGGCGTCGTATTCCATAATTCAACCCATGCAATTGAAGCGTTAAGGCGTTTCGTTTTAACGCTCTGGGTATTCGTTGACAGTCCCGTCTCGTGAAGTGAATGGAATTGCCGGTCGCTGAAATGCTACTTCGGTTGGAACGGCGGTAGATTAAGTAATGCCAATACCCCAAATACGATGACCATCACACCAAGAAAGGCGTAGAGCATTCGTGCGTTTTGTCTTCCAAAAAACTGGACTGCCAGCTTTTGTCGGCCTCGTGAAAAGAACCATTCCCAATCGAGACAACCTGCGCAGACAAAAAACAAGCCAATCGGAAGTCCGAGCAAACCCCAATAATTCATGCGAATGACACCTCGCCTCTTTCGAGCTCTGTGGTTCAACGTTTACTACGACAATGTAGATCAGGTAACACGTGTGTTTTCAAAGTTAGCTGATATTCGTGAGCTAGTTATAGTGCACGCCGGGTCGACACAAAACCTCTTGCTGTGCGATTTCTTTCTGCCATTCCCGATGCATCTCTTTATCGAAATGGAAGGAACAACGGCAGCGAAGCGATGCCTCTTGATTCGTACTGGCTAGATCTGCAGGCGAGACGAAATGGGCGTGTTGATGTCTTGCTCATGCTCGATTGCTGCGCGAATGCCCACCTCGACGCCTGTGGCCGACGTTTCCACGGACATGCTCGGCGATCCGAGGTTCTCTGGCAAAGCAGCAACTCGGGGAAGGTGCGGTAGGTGAATCCAGCCGACTCGCAGAGGCAGCTTGTTGATCGATGCGTGATGCAAGATTCCATACATTAAGTGATTGCAGCAGAAGGTCCCAGCGGCATCTGAAATGTCGGCGGGAATGCCTGCATCACGCATCGACCTTACCATTGCCCGAATGGGAAGTGTGCTGTAGTAGGCGACCGGACCGTTGGGGACCGTCAGATCTCCTTGCAACGCACGTTTTGCGTTATCGACCAGCCCATAACGCGTCGAGTCGTTTAGATTCTGGGCAATGCGTTCGACGGTAATCGTCGCTCGCCCGCCATACTCGCCTAGCATAACGACAATGGCCGGTTGGACTTCGGCAATCGCGTTGACAACGTACTCGATACATTGAAAGAAGCTGTTCGGTACGATTCGCGATACGATTTCTACATTCGCCACCAACTTACCATCAAGATGTCGGGCTACTGATTCAGCCGGATTGTACGGCGTGTTTCCATAGGCTTCAAATCCTGTCAACAAGACCTTCGCCATTGCTTCCCCTTCGATGAATCGCAGCGACTTTAAGAACAACTGCAAACGGTTTTACTCTATTCTAGCGGGTGACTAGTTTGTTTGCGTTCCGAGAGCGGAGATTGTTCTTGGTGAAAGATTGTAGGAATTATTCGCAAGATTATCTTCCGATTGTTGGCTTTGTTGTATTATCTAAATGGCAAGAATATGAACGTGACGATTCCATTCTCTCGATGTTAAAGTTTGGCTCGATTCGCATCGTCATCTGATACGAGGTCTCATGGTCATTCCAATTCCCATTCCCGTCACCGAAAGACTCGTCGTCGCGGCGGAAGGTGCGGTTTGGAAGTTTGTCACTTGCTCGAGTTGTCAGGAAGAATTTGCTTACTTGCTACAGTTGGAAGCGATCGGTGAGGTGAGCAAAGTGATTTTCATGGACAATGAAGAAGCCACGCAGGAGGCGTATGCGCATGCACAGCGTAATCTGGCCAAGAAGAGCGAAAACGTGGTGCTGCCAACTCCTTGTCCGTGTTGCGGGATGTATCAGGAGGAAATGGCCGCCATTTTGAAGGAAGAGGCCTATCATGACCGTATCTTCGGCGTCGGTATGGCCGTGACCGTGCTTTCTTTCATTCCGCTGGCGTTGAGTATCCCCAACAATTGGCTTGTTACGATTTGTGGTGTCGCGATTGGCGGTGCTATTATGGGATATGTTGAATTGGCAGCTGCCCTGTACGATCCTAATAGCGGCGATCCAGAACCGAGGAAGCGACTCGGAAAGAAGCATACCGTATGGGGTGAGAATTTGGCGAAGCTGCGAGCCATGCTTGCTGAGAGCGAGCCCAAAGTTCAACGCCCGGCATCCAAGTAAGCTCATTCAGGTAGTGCGTCCTTCGTATCTTTTTCTGGCCGAAGGATGTTATTCGTGACAACGGCTTGCTGGCCGGTAACGCGGACTGATTCATCTTTCTTTCCGTCAGATAGGGCGATGTTGTCAAAGGCATTTGCTGGTTGAGTTGAGTCATGGATCACGATCGCCGTTTCCATAAATCGTCGAGTCGTATTGTGGATCGCCCGAATCTGTTCCGCCTTCGAGGCGAACAGGGCGTGTCGCCAGCCTTCGATCTGATTGTCGATGAAATCGACGCTTGAGCCTTCGTGGACCCAAACGGCGAAGTTCGGTGGTCCAGGGCCTTTACGCGGCCCATTACCGTGAAAATGGTTTCCTGAAATCGTTGCTGTGCCTTGAACCAGGACGCCAGCGACGCCACCGCCTGTGATGATGTTATTGGAAATTGAGGCACGCGAACTGCCTTGAATTGCAATCATAGGTGGCATGCCGCCGGTTCGACTGAGTTGATTGTCGATGATTTGTACTTGGGATTCATTCTGAACGCCGATCGCAACTGTCTTGTTATCCGTGCAGCGATTCCGGATCACGATCGCCTTGGCCTTGTCGCGAATGCCAATGCCTGATTCTTGATTCTCGAAGCAATGATTGCCAACGATGATTGGTCGAGCGTCCTGCTGCGCTCCAATTCCTGACATCTCATTCTGAAAGCAATCGTTCCGTTCAATCACGGGCGATGCTCCGGTTCGACAGCCGATTCCTGCTTCCCGGTTGCGATAGCAGCGATTGAGACGCAGCGTGGGGGTGGCATCCTCACGGACACCGATGCCGGCCATGTGGTTGTCGTAACATTCGTTGTGTTCGACCAAGGGGCCGGTATCCTTACCTGTGCGAATACCGATTCCTGCGCGGCGGTTTTCGTAACACTTGTTACCACGGACGACCGGGCTCGATCCTTCACTGATTCCAATTCCGGCGCGGATGTTGCCGTAGCACGAATTATTGATGACCATCGGACTGGCGTGATTTGCGTGTCCGATGCCTGCGTAGAAATTCTCGAAGCAGGTATTCGCTTCGACGGTCGGCGACGAGTACGTCATCACCCCTATCCCGCCACCCATGTTCCGATAGGTAACGTTTCGAAGGATCTTTGGAGAGACTCGTTTGCCCTCTGCTCCGATAATGACAATGCCGGTGTATCCAACATGGTGGACGATGTTGTTGATAACTCGGCAATCCGCGATACCGATGACGCTGATCCCTGCGATGCCTGGTTTGCCGATATGCTCCTCCGATTGTTCTTCACCTTGCGATGCATGGTGCTGGTTCCAGGCGTCTTCGTCATAGCTGCCGATTCCGGTGACCGAAAACCCGTCGAGGGTTGCATCTTCCGCCATCGCGATGCCAGGGGAGTCTTCATTACCATCAGTTCCATCGATAATCGTTTGTTCGGCTCGCATCAGGCCAAGTTTGCCCTGCGTGTCATCTCCGGCGCTACGAAGGGTAATTTTGTCCTTAAGTTGGATTCGCTCGCGATAGGTCCCTGGACCGACCAGAACGGTATCGCCTGAAGCGGCGGCATTGATTGCTGCTTGGATCGTCTTGTGATCCTCCGGAACACGCAGCGTCGCCGCTTCGGCTAACGGAGATTGTTCGACGAACAATATCAACAAGAGAAGGGGGACGGCAGATCGTAGCTTTGGCATGGGATCGGTCCTTGTTTCAAGACATCCGTTATTCGCGAGAAATGGACATGGCTTCTAGGATGGCATCTGGGGAGAAGCGGCGGATTAGACGCCGAGAGTTGGTAGGTACTTTCATGATACTTTCTCGTATCGCTGGACGCTTCTAGAAAATTGCCCGTTCCTCCAGAAGCGTGTTTTCTAGTCGTTGGTCACTTCGTGGGCTTGGAGGCGAAACGAAGATGTCGGTCGCATTGACAATTAGGGGAAATGCGATAGTCTGTCTGGTGTTCGAGGTGATCTTTGCTGCTGTGCAGCAAGGTGAACAGGGAACTCCGGTGCGTCTTTCTTAACGAAGACTATTCCGGGACGGTCCGGCCGCTGTGTGCTGCCCGCGATTTTGAACCGATCGCAAGTGTTGCTCCTTTCTTTGGATTGAGCCATTGTCCGCCTGAATCATTCAGGTACCACGGATGAGAAGGCTGTGAGCAAGTGCTAAGGCAGTGAGTCAGAAGACCTACCTCGAATTTGACGATGTGGTGCCCTCCTGGATTGGGGCAATCGTTGCCGTTGATCGCCACGTATCCACCTTTGGTTGATGTTTGTGGTGTGCGGTTGGTTTCTTTCTTTTAACGTCTTCCCGTAGTAGTCGCACTGTAATCGATTGTTGATACGCCTTCGTTTGGTCCTGGTTTTAAGGACTGGCGGCAAGGTGACGCTCGGCGTGCGCGCGAAAGTGATTGTCATGCGAATCATCGCAACCTTGATGTTGTTGTTTCTCGTTTCTCATGCTCAAGCTGCCATGGTCATCGACTTCGAGTCGTTGCCGGTCGCCGGTGGTGGTTATTACAACGGCGATGTGAGTGATGGGGCTCCTTTTCGTGATAGCTACACCACGCTCGGTAGTGGACCGGGGCTATACGGGGGAACCGAATACGCCCAAGTTTGGACCAGCGGCGGTGTTGAATTTAGTAACACCTTCAACGCTGACTACGGCAGTTGGAGCGGATGGAGTTGGTCGAACGTTGCCGATGCCACCACGCCGGGTTACTCCAATCAATATGCATCGTTCGCTGGAGGTGGATCAGATGGAGCTGGCGGAGCGATCGCTGGTGGAAAATATGCGGTTGGTTTTGGCAGTGGTACCATCAATTTGCCTGGCAATGCATCGCTGAAGTCGATGGATATCACGAATGCGACGTATGCTGGTCTTTCGATGCGGGATGGTGACGGATTCTCGAAGGCGTTTGGTGGGACTAGCGGAAACGACCCTGATTACTTCAACGTCGTGTTCACTGGTTTCGATGGGTTCGATGGAACTGGTAGCGAGATCGGGTCGCAGACGGTCGCGCTTGCGGACTTCACGTTTGCCGACAATAGTCAGGACTATATCCTTAGTGATTGGCTGAATGTCGATCTTTCCTCGCTAGGAGCTGCTCGTTCGATCGCTTTCTCATTCGAGTCGAGTGATTCCAGTATCTACGGGATCAATACGCCAGTTTATTTTGCAATGGACAACCTAACGATCACCACCGTTCCAGAGCCGTCCACGCTGATGTTGGTTGGAAGTTTCGCAGCTGCAACCGGTCTGTTTCGCTTGAGTCGTCGAAAGCGAATCGCGAACGGCGATCGTTAAAGGATGGGAACTGTTATCGGTTTCTCGCCACGAAATGGTTGGGCGAGAATGACTGTTTACTGAGTTGCCTCGCGAGGATGAGTTGATGTCGTTACCGTTGTTCCAGCGACCGCGACTTGGTTTCACGCTGGTTGAACTGCTGGTGGTGATCGCGATCATTGGAGGTTTGATCGCCATTCTTCTGCCGGCCGTCCAGCAAGCTCGTGAGGCTGCTCGGAGGATGCAGTGCCAGAACAACCTCAAGCAGATTAGCCTGGCCACGCATCTTTACAACGACACTTATCGTGCTTTGCCGATGGGTGGGTACGGCGGAGGTTTGTTTAGCTCCGCCATGGAGAACCTTCCCAACGCGATCAAGTATCGTCAGGTCAGCTGGGGGACGGCGCTGCTTCCGTACGTCGAGCAGAACGCGTTGTACGATCAGTTCGATTCAAGCTTCTGGTATACCCAGGCCCCGAATCAGCAGATCTCGCAGACCAAACTGTCGGTCTTTGTGTGCCCGTCGAACCCCAGCGGTGATCAGCTAAAGCCAAACGGGGATATTCCCACTTCAACAATCCTTTATGGCCGCAGCGACTATGGTGGAAACAACGGAGAACGTAGTCTCCGCTGTAAGCCGGAGTCGGCCACCGGGGCATGCCAAAACAACTACGGAAACTCCGATTCTGGTCCGCGTGGCCCGGTTCAAGTGAGTCTGGCCGGACGGCCGAACATTGCCATGCGAAACATTACCGATGGAACATCGAATACGATTTGGGCTGGCGAAGCACCCAACGCGCAGCATGGCTTGTGGGCTGGGCATAAGAATCTGTTCGATCAAAGTGCACCGGTCAACGCAAGAATCGGCGACAAAGAGCCTTGGCGAGATGCCGTCTGGCAATCATGCACGACCGCATTCGGAGAAGTCGGCACCATGAAGTGCGACTACGGCCAAGAGTTTCACAGCTACCACCCCGGCGGATGCCTCTTCGCTTTCATGGACGGCCACGGAGTCTTCCTCTCCGAGACGCTCGATCACAAGGTCTTCTGTGCCTTATTGAGTTACAAGGGAGGTGAAGTGGTCACGGACTTTTGATGGCTCGAGTTGATGTTCGCATCAATCGGTCTTTCTCAGCGGTATCTCTAGCCCAGCTTCGGCCACTTCCATGATAGGCGTGGAGTCGTCGAGCGTCTTATCTGTGACTATATCGCGGGCAATATACTTCAGATGCCGTCGCGCGAAAAAAGTCTAAGCTAGGAAGCCGGCGAAGAGAACGACAGCGATCAAGTTCAGCGCGAGTATTGCTTTATACATGGTTCAGCTTGGGTTGCCATTACAGGCTTTGGTCAACAGAAGTTACCTTCTTCGGGACTTTTCCCGCATGATTGAGAAACGGACGGTGTGTTTCTCGATAGCAAGCGGGACAATTGAACTACAAAGATCACGCCCTCCTTACGCATCTTGAAAGGCGGTCCTCACAACGATCAGCCAAGTATCGGGCAAGACAACGTCTAAGTTATGCCCCGCCGCGTGGAGTGACGCGATCACCTTTTGACGGCTGATCACTTCGAATCCCAGTCAGCGTCAATCCAACCTGCTGGCCTTTTGAGGCTTGTTTTAGATCACCTTGTTGGATCGATTCGATATTGTCAACGTCGACATCGACTGGCCCTGCAGATGTATGTACCACGAGCTTATCTCCTACGCGCACAGTACCATCGGTTATCGTCCCCACCAAGATTACACGATCGACAGGCGGCTGGATATAGAACACCTCTTCGACGGTGAATTGCATCTTCCGTACCGTTGCTGTCGGTGCCGCCGCAGGACTTGTTGCGGGCGTTGTCGCATCACATCCGCAAAACGAAGTGCCGATGAGTAGGACGATTGTTGTTCGTAGAAAGGACATAACGTTACGGATCACACGGCTGCGGCGAACGATTCACCACTCCAAAAACCACCACTCCGCGGCTCGCCGTGCATCCGATCGTTACCCGCGTTCTTATCCGTCGCGATCGGAGCATGCAATATCAGCCGCGTCAATTAAATCACGTTCATTGTCGAGCACATATTTGACGTAGTCAAAAAATGAAGGGAATACGATGTCCCCTGCAATATCGTCAGGCACGAATTCCCAACCAGTGATGTAAACGGAATGTGTGTTGGTGTCAGGGATAACTGTCGTGTCAAGTAGCACCACACCGCCGTCGTGGTGGTCATAAAGAACCACGAAGTTGTGCGGAAGACCGAGCGAATCGCGAGCAGTCAGCGTGTCTGTCACAGTGTCGGTGAGTGAGCAAATACCGGTTGCGTGCCAATATCCGTAGGTTGTGAGTAGCCAAGTAATGTCACTTGGGAGTTGCACGCCGAGCGATTCCTCAGCTGCGGAGATCGAAGCTTGCGTTTCAGGAAGCCGCCCCGCGAACCAAATGTTGTTGTCTGCGACGAAGCGACGAAACGGATTAAGTGCGGAGTCAACCATCATTCATTCGGGTAACTAGTGTTTATTCGGAATCCAGGCTGTCGCAGTCAGCCGGGCTGCGGACGCCACGGCCTTCCTGTTTCAAAACATGAGTATAAATCATCGCCGTCATAACATCACTGTAACCAGGGAATTCCTGTACTGTGCGGATGTCATAGCCCGATTCGATCAGATGGGTTGCGAACGAAGAACCACTGCGGAGATTGCCTTCGACAGGGTAGATTCGTGCAAGTGATGACGCTGCCGAATACGACTGCGAGGATCAACAATCCCGCAGGACCAATCCTTGCAATGATCTGAGTCCTCGAACTTCATGCACCTCCCAGGTCGAAACGTCATGTTCTGAAATAACAAGTGACCAATGTCATGCCCTCCTCATGCATCATTGCTTGAAAAAATTGTGGTTTGTCCGATGCGTGCCTAGGACGCGGCCATCCAGCTTTGATTTGGGAAACCGCGCGATCCGCGGCTCGGTGTTCATCGCTTTGTTATCCGCTTTCTTCCGTCACAATCCTTTGATGTCGATTCCGCCTGAGAATCAAGATGAGAATGATCGGCAATGCAATGACTGAAACGTCGGCAATGACTGGAGAAGCAAAAGCTCCACGAATCACGATGGCATTTGATGGAATAACTAGGGTCTGTGCGGCGGTAGACGCCTCAACATATTCATGCCGAATAAACACGACAGAGCCATTGAGCCGGTTGCGGGCTTGAAAACTTGCTGGCGGTTGAGAGCTTACTGCGCATCGCGAAATCGGGATCACCAGTAGGTCCGATCGCTCGTCCATTACGTTGTAAGAGTATCCAGGAAAAGACGCAGCTACCGAATCCGAGATTGTGCGTCGGAACCAGCGCCTATAGTCCTTCTCTCCGTGGATGCGGTATTCGTCAATATGCTGTACTGCCTCTGTAGGCCTATCTTGAATGCACCCGGCTAACTCTACAGCTGGTATGCGAAACCATCCGATCCAGAGAGCAACGCCAGCAGTCAGAATGAATAACTCGCCAAGTGAAAAGCGTTTAGGCATGCGTTAGACCCAGATCGACTTCGCTTCATTCGGATAACTAGACTTCTAAACACAACAAACGATTGACCCTTGACGGCAAGGCGCTAATTACTATCCATACGCAAAGAATCACTCGGACACACTTATTTTGTCACACGCTGTACCAATGACGCCAACAAATTACATCGATCCGGCGGACGATTCCAGCAGCAACTAACTTTCGACACAAATTGCAGATAGTCCAGCTCAACGCAGCGTTATCAATAATGACCTTCGCTCTTCAACCGTATCCATTCGGCAAGTCCGTCGTTGGTGGACTTGGCACTCACCCCAACCTTGATTCATTTGGACGTTAGGAGCTAAGGACGAATCGTCCTGAGCATCTTTTGGGATTTACAACATCGTCAACTACAAGCTTAACAACTCCCACACAAAAAAAGAGCCGGACCTCAAATGGGCCCGGCTCTTTTCAATTCACTCTCAAGCAGCGTTGTCCATTTACTGCTTCTCTTTATCAAATGCCGAGTCGAACGCCACGTCGCTCGGGGCGAAGTCGATGCTGCGGACGAATTCGCAAGACTCTTCGGCCCCATGCAGGCGGTCCATGCCGCTGTCTTCCCACTCGATGCTTAAGGGGCCGGTGTACTGGATGTCGTTCAAGGCGCGGATGATTTCCTCGAAGTTCACGCCGCCATGGCCAGGGCTGCGGAAGTTCCAACCGCGGCGATGATCGCCGAAGTCGATGTGGCTACCGAGGATCCCAGTACGACCGTTGAGTGTGGTGATTGCGTCCTTGATGTGGACGTGATAGATGCGGTCTGGGAAGTAACGAATGAATTCGACCGGGTCGATTCCTTGCCAAAGCAGGTGGCTTGGGTCGAAGTTGAAGCCGAACTCTTCGCGGTGACCGATTGCATCCAGGGCCTTTTCGGCGCTGTAAATGTCAAAGGCGATTTCAGTCGGATGAACTTCCAGACCGAACTTGATGCCGCACTCGCCGAATACGTCCATGATCGGGTTCCAGCGATCGGCGAACAGCTTGAAGCCATCGTCGATCATCTTTGGTGGAACCGGTGGGAAGCTGTACAGAAGATGCCAGATGCTGGAACCGGTAAAGCCGTTGACGACCGGCACGCCAAACTTCTGGGCGGCGCGGGCAGCATTCTTCACGGCTTCGGCGGCACGATCGTTGACGCCAGCCGGATCGCCATCGCCCCAAACCGATTCAGGCAAGATTGCTTTGTGACGCTCGTCGATGATATCGCATACAGCCTGGCCGCACAGATGCGTGCTAATCGACCAGCAACCGAGGTCGTACTTGTCGAGCTGTTCGCGTTTTTTATCGCAATAGTCGTCTTCGGTGACAGCCCGGTCGACCTCGAAGTGATCGCCCCAGCAGGCCAATTCAAGACCGTCGAAACCAAACCCTTTCATGGTTTTGGCCATATCGTCCAGTTTCATGTCCGCCCATTGGCCGGTGAACATCGTGACAGGTCGAGCCATGCTGTGCTCCTTACTCGGTGAAAAACGCGTCGATGGAATGTCTATGCAAAAGTTCGGGGAACCTACTGAATCGGTATTTTGTCGCTTGCCGTGGCAGGATGCAACCAGACAGACCTGACCAGTAAAGGATTTCCAAGGGTAGTGATTTTGCCAATCCGGGGGGCTGCCGCGAATAGGATGCTATATTGAAGCGAGGATCCATTCATAGGAGTTTGAAGTAATGCGCGCAATCCGAACGTCGCTGTCCCTTTTGCTGGCTGTCGCTTTTTTCGGCTTGGCGAGCGCCGAACATCGCGTCACGCTTGAGGTGATCACGGAAAAGGGGATCTCGATCACCGCACTTCAGGCCTGGAGCAAGCTGCTGCAAGATAAGGGGGCCGATAGCGTTCAGGTGCGGGGCGGACACGACGGCGAAAAAGTCGAGATCGAAGAACTCGGATCCGGACGGACGAAGTCGTTCAAAGTGAAAGCAATCCTCTCGACGAACGAAACCTTGCATATGCCGGACGGCAAGCGGTTTACCAAGCGAAATATCGGTGATTTACCGGCCTGGTTCAATCGCATCAAGGTCGGGGGGGAAGAAGAGCTGAAGCGTGCACCGGGCAAAGATGGTATGACCGCCCCAGAACGGGAGGACTTAAGATCGAAACTCGCCAAGAAGATTGATTTCGATACGAAGGGAGAACCGCTCGCCGATGTTCTTGGTCGTATCCGCGAAACGACAGGACTTGAGTTTCGAGCCTCCCCATCGATCATCGCCCGGGCGCAGAATCTTGCGGCGATGGACGATGTGAAAGGATTGAGCTGTGGAACCGCAATGGCGATCCTCCTCCGCCCGCACAGCATGGTGATGGTTCCCAAGCGTGAGGTAGGGGGCGCGGTCCGGTTGCATGTATTTCCGCTAGGCGGGCAAGACGATGCGTGGCCGATCGGTCATCAGCCGCAGGAGAACGCCGGTCAAACCTGTCCGGTACTTTTTCAGTTCATTGATGTCGAAATCAACCGAAAACCGCTTGAGGAAGTACTCGCGGCGATTCTACCCCGGCTGAAAACGCCGTTGTATCGCGATCATTACAAAATCGAGAAAGACAACCTCAATCTAAACGTCGACGTCCGCTTTCCGAAGGACAAAACCTTCTACAAGAAAATCTTAGATCATGTTCTTTATCAAGCGATGCTGACCCTAGAGCTCAAGGTCGACGAAGCGGGGACTCCCTTTTTGTGGGTAACTTCGGCAAAACGCGGGTAACCCGAAGCTGTTAACTTGGGATTCTTTGATTAGAATTGTTTGAAATCGCGCAGCGTCGTCTGACGTTGCTGCACTAAGAATCCCACCTTCAACTGCTTGGATAACCGCACGCATGTTTTCTCGCTTTGCTTGCCAAACAACGGCGCGCCGCTGGTTTCATTGTCTCTTGGCTACCTCTCCGCTGCTTCTGGTAGGCCTGGCTGCTGCTAGTGTCGAAGACAATGAAATGGCGGCCTGGAAAAAGAACGACGAAGTCCCCAGCTACTTCGTCGACTTGGGTGATCAGCGGTGGTTGGAAGTGGAACCAAGCGGCAAAGAGTTTCGCTTCGAGGAACTTGAACGCAAAGACCAACAGGTCGAACTGATCGATCGTCGACGAAACATTAAGGTGAATCTCCACGCCGATTATGCTGAGCTGTCCATGCAAGGCAAACCATACGTCCGTTGGCGTAAAGGGGAGTGGGTTAAGTCGGAAGACTTGCCAGACTATGCCCAGGTTTCACCTGTCGATCACAAAGTGCGATTGATCTACTTTGTACCGACCGATCGTGAGCCTACGGCCAACTTTCGTGAGAAGATCAATACGTTGATGCACTTCGTCAACGAAACCTATAAGTATGAATTCCGTCGTCGTGGCTTGCCCGATCGTGGACTCGTGTTCGAAACGGACGACGAAGGTGTGCCGATCGTCCATTTGTTGCATGGGAAGAACAAAGCTCAGTACTACAACGGCGCGCCGAACTACGATCCTTATTTCCAATTGCGACAGTTGCGTCCCGAAATTCCTAAGAGCATCGGAAACGAGCACACGCACTTGGTAGTGACCTTTTTGGAAACGTACGACTCAGGCCCCAATCAATTTGAATGGCCAGGCGGTATCGCCCTCGGTGGCTGGCGTTCGGCCGACGGTGGCACCGCAAATTTCTCGGCTTGGGTACTGCAAGACATGTTCTGTGCGACCAACATCGATGATCAAAAGAAGCTATTTCGCGATCGCACGCCGATTGAAGGACGCACCGCATTAGGATATGGCCGAAAGAACTCGCCGCGATTCGAGTTCATTGAAGACGGCATGGGGGCCGTGATCCATGAAGTGGGGCACGCATTGGGATTACCGCATGATCAGCGTGATGATCGACATTACATCATGGGAAATGGATTTCGTAAGATGAGCGTGAACTTGGATGAGAACACGCCTGTCGAGCAGCGAGCTCGTTTCTCCGATGCGAACGCTCGGATTCTTGCCCAGTCGCGGCTGCTCAATCCAGAGGTCGATTTAACAGACCGAGAGTCTCCCAAGTTCGAGCTTTCACTCAGCAACACCGATCAACGGAACGTTTTCAAAGCCAAAGTGAAAGCTACCGATGACAAGGGGTTAAGGGCCGTGCTCTTCTTCGATGATGTGCGCGGCAGTGTCGTCGACGGCGATGACATGGATGGACAAGCCGCGGAGAAAGAGCTTGAGCTGGAGCTTCGCAAAGATGAGAAGGAGAACAGCGTTCGCCTGGAAGTGAAAGTGGTTGACCAAGGGGGCAACATTTCCACCGCCCGCGTTACGCACAAATTGCCGTAACACCTTTTGGGACAAGAAAACAAAACGCACCAGGGTCGGTGACCCTGGTGCGATTTTGTGCATGATGGTGCGAGTTCGAGCAAAGGGGGCTCGAGCTTGGATTTCACCAAGCTCTAAAATCCTACTCCATAAACGGGCCCATAGCCATATCGGCCGTAACCCATTGCGCCCCCGACGCCATAGCCACGATAGCCGCCGTAGTACAATGGCGGGTAACTGTTGTAGAACGGCGAAACGTTTACCGGGCGGTTATAGTATCCCCGGTAATATGTTGCTCGGGTTGGATAAGCGTTGTACGGCGTGTAGCCGTAACCGCCACCATAGCCGCCGTATCCTACTCCGCAGCCCCAGCCTGCTTCGGCACTCGATGCGAACGCTAACCCAATTGTGAGTACTGCCAGAAATGCAAGTGAACGAATCATCTTAATCTCCTATGGAATTCGCGAATGCTGTTCGACCCTTCCTCCCCCACTCGGTTGTCTAGACCCAATTAACTAATTATCTCGCTGCGAGGGAACACAGCGAGCAAATCAATTGGTTTCCCCTGAGAGCAGCGAAGACTGAAAGTGGACATTTAGTGCTAACGGCCAGTCCGCGCAAAGCAAAAGCCGATGCTAACTGAGCGTTGTTCGCACCGGCTTCACTGCTATTCGCTCGATTGATTCCGCTTAGAACCCAAAGCCGAAGCTAACCCCAGGACCATATCCATAGGCGCCGTAGTAGCCTGGGTATCCGTAACCGCCATAGTAGTTCGGGCCGTATCCTCGATACCCGTAATGGGTTGGTGCGTAATAACTTCGGTAGTACGGCGAGCCATAAACAGAAACACGCGGCGGGCGGGCATAGCGATAGTTTACGGCATTAGCCCGGTAATATCGGCGGCCCCATCGTGCGTCAGCATTGGGCGTTGCTGTGAAAACAAAGCCAGCAGCGATCACGGCGGCTATCAGTAATGTGCGGAACATGGTTCTTCTCCTCGAATGTCAGGGACGACGGTTGATACCCTCCCCACAGGTAACTATTCGAGTTCAAACATCTGCACGAATCGTGCCAAATTCCATTACGAGGAGAACCTTGCCGACCATTCGGCTGCTCGTGGACATGAGCTACGAAATGTCCACAACAGGCTTACCAAGTATGTCCATCCGTGGCTGAATTCCTAAACCAGGTTGATCCGAGGCTTTCATGCGCCCGTCAACCCGTTTGGGGGCACCTTCCGCAATGCTGGTCGTGACGTAGCTATTAAAGTCGGTCGACGTGAACAAGTGCTCCGTTGGCGTGCTGTGGGCCAAATGCGAGATCGCTGCCGTAACAATGTCGCCACCCCAACTATCCTCGATCGTGACAACGAGCCCTTGGGAAACTGCCAAGTCGCGAGCCAGCTTAGCCTTGGTCAGCCCGCCAAACTTGCTGATCTTGATGTTCACGGCGTCGGCTGCTCGATCGGCGATGCAGCGGACCAGCATGTCGTGACCGTCGATCACTTCGTCCAGCACGAAGGGGAGTGAGGTCTTCGCACGAATGACGCTGCACTCTTCATAAGTCGCACACGGCTGTTCGATGTAGACATCGACATCGCGAACGGCGTTGACTACTCGCAAGGCATCGTGCGGAAGCCAACCGGTGTTGGCGTCGGCAATCAGCTTGTCACCTGGCTCAAGTACTTCAGCAACGGCCCGAATCCGGGCGATGTCGTCGGCTGCCTGGCCGCCAACTTTCAATTGGAAACGGCGATATCCTTCGGCACGATAGCCAGCGACCTTGGCGGCCATTTGCTCTGGCGACTCTTGCGAAATCGCCCGATACAGCACGTGGTCTTCGCCAAAGCGGCCTCCCAGTAGTTCGCAGACTGGCAAGGCAGCGACTTGACCAAGGATATCCCAGCACGCGATATCGATCCCCGATTTAACGTATGGATGTCCCTTCAAAAGGTAATCCATACGGCGGTTAAGCGGCGCAAGTCGCGTGGGATCTTGTCCGATAAGTTGCGGACCGATTTCCGCTAACCCGGTTCGCACACCATTGGCATACGCCGGTAAGTAAACCGGACCAAGAGGGCACACTTCGCCATGTCCTACGATGCCACTATCGGTCTCGACACGTACCACCGTGCTATCGAACGTCGTGACCGACTTTCCTTCGCTCCAGGCGTAGTTGCCTTCCACTAGCGGGAGGTCGACTTGATAAGCGGCAATGCGTGTGATTTTCATAGGAAGGCTTCGCGACGTGTGGTTATTTCAAAAGACGTTTCATCGCCGAGGCGACACCCAGCGTGACTTGGGCCATCGTACCATAGTTCAACGTGTCAGGCGTATCGGTCGGTTGGTGATAATGAGGATTTCGGAGGAAGCTAGTGTCGGTCAGCATGAGTGCTGGATAACCTTGGTCCCAGAAGGAACTGTTATCGCTCATGCGAATCTCGCGAATCACTTCCGGCAAAGCAATCGAGAAGAGTGGCATCTTCGTGCCGCGTTTGAATCCTCGGCGAAAGTGATATACCAGCTGCCAGGAACGCAAATTACCGACGGCCGCTAAAAAATTGCCGCGTTTGGGGAACACACCGCGTATCCACTTGGGGATTTTATCAGGCACCAATTGCGATCCGTCGTCATCACGAAAGTAGCCCACCATCTCTAGGCATAACATCCCGACGATTTTTTCATCCCGTAGCCTGGCTTCACGGGCGTGGTGCTGGCTCCCCATCAACTCAACGTGGTAGTACGGTGGTTCTTCACAGGCAAACGCTACGTAGCGAACCGTTCGTTTGCCGATGTGGTCCTTCAGAAGACGAGCGACCTCTAGCAAGACCGCCACTGCCGAGGCGTTGTCGTCCGCGCCAGGTGTCTCGGGGACGGTGTCGTAGTGCGCGCCGAGCAGGATAACCTCATGTGGTCGCCGGCTTCCGGGAGTCTCGGCGATAAGGTTCGTCGCCGTGTCTCCCATGGCATCGTAAGTTTCTTCTATAACCTGGTAGTCAGATTGCTCCCATTGACTGCGGATGTAGCTTATGGCCGCGTTGATCGAAGTGGGACGCTGCAGTGTGCGTGGCCCAATGAGGCCTGCTAAGCGATCGACGTTCAGGAACAGACGCTCCTCCAGGTCGAGTAGGTCGTGCATGTCCATCGCAGTCAGACTTTGCCGTTCACAGCGGCATGAACGATTTGATCTACGGTTGGATCGTGTGTGCCGAAGATTTCGTGGGGAAAGAAAATTAGATCGGTCTCGGCCGGATGCTGGCAATTGTGATTGAAGGCCATTACCCGCAACATCTCTTCTGCTTCAGTATCAGCGGGGCCTTCCAGCATAGCCGTGATAAGTTGCCGCAGTTCCTCCTCATTCAAAGCCCGCTTCGTAGCGGCCATGCCCAACGAAACATCGACAATGGTATCGGTTGGCCAATCGTAGCTGCATAGCGTGGCAATATCACACTCGGGCACATGCGACTCGAATTCGATGATAAGTGCGTCGACTTCAAAATTCATATCGACGCCATTTCGGATTTCGCCAGCAAGCTCAATCAGCTTTTCGCGGTCGATCGGTTGGGAGTTCATGGCTCACTGAGTGTTAATAGTCAAATCGGCCTACGGATCTGCCATGCTGCGTGCGAACGATTTGGCAGCTACTTACCGATCATAAAAGAAGATGACCGTAGTTAACACAGATGGGCACGGATAATTTGTTATCCGTGCCCATAGGGGAAATCAGTGGTCTCGCTCGGGCTTGTCCAGTGGCGAGGATTACAGCAGGTCGTCCAACTGGTCGACCAAGCTTTCAAAGTGGCTGAGGGCCATATCGACCGGCTTCGGACTTTCCATGTCGACCCCAGCATCTCGCAACAGATCAAGCGGATACTTCGAACAGCCGCCCTTGAGGAACGAGAGATAGTCATCCAATTCCTGCTTGCCGCCGTTAAGGACACGCATGCTCAGAGCGATCGCTGCCGACATACCGGTGGCGTACTTGTAGACGTAGAACGCACGATAGAAATGTGGGATACGCAAACACTCTAGCGACAACTGTGGATCGATCGCGAAGTCTGGACCGAAGTACTGCTCAAGCAGCTTTTGGTACGTTTCTTGAAGCGACTTGGACGTGAGCGGTTCGCCTGCTTCGCACATCGCGTGCGTGATCTTCTCGAATTCGGCGAACATTGTTTGACGAATGATCGTCCCTCGCATCGCATCGAGATCGCGATTGATCAAGAAAGCACGCTGCAAATCGGTGTCGGCATTCTCTTGCAGATGTTGGCTCAGCAGTTGTTCGTTGAAAGTACTCGCAACTTCCGCCACGAAGATCGTGTAGTTGTAGTACTGATACGGCTGCGTCTTGGCCGAGTAATGGCTGTGCATCGAGTGGCCAGCCTCGTGAGCGAGTGTGAACACATCGTCCAGCACGTCTTGCTTGTAGTTCATCATGATGAACGGTTCGGCATCGAAGCTGCCGCAACTGAACGCACCACTCTGCTTACCTGCATTGGGGTATCGATCACACCAGCGAGCGCTCGAAAGTCCCTTTTGCAGCACTTCGCAGTATTCGCTGCCTAGCGGGATCATGGCGTTCATGATCACTTCGACTGCTTCGTCCCAGGTGTGCTTGGTCTTGAGATCGCTGAGGATCGGGACATACGTATCATAGTGGTGGATATCCTTTAGCTTCATCTTGCGACGTCGCAGATCGAAGTAGCGGTGAACGGCCGGCAAGTGGTTATGGACCGAGTCGATCAGGTTGTCGTAAACCGACTCTGGGATGTTGTCGCCATACATTGCTTGGTGCCGCGCACTCTCGTAACCGCGGACTTTGGCGTAGTAAACGTCTTTTTGGATTGAACCAGAAAGTGTAGCGGCCAGTGTGTTTTCGTGGGCTTGGAATTGGGTGTAGTATTGCTCGAATGCCTTCTTGCGAACCTTACGTTCCGGCGAGAGCAGGAATTCCATGAAGGTCGAATTGGTTAGCTCCGACTCTTCTCCCTTTTCGTTCTTGCAGGTACCAAACTTCATGTCGGCATCCAGAAGCTGGCGGAAAGCCTTGGAGGCAGCTCCAGCCATTTCGCCTTGCATGGCGATAATGCGTTCTTCCTTCTTGCCCAGCGTGTACTTCTTGTACCGCGTCATTCGTTCAAGCACGAGCCGGTACGGTTTGAGGACTTTGTCGTCCATCAACTCTTGGAGACGTTTGCCAGGGATTGCTTGAATCTCGGGAGCAATGTAGCTGGCTGCTTCGGCAAGTTTGCTGGCGACCGATTGAAAGCGTGCCATACGTCGTTGTGCTTCGTCGTTGGCCTGGTCTTCGGTCGTCTTCAGAAAAGCATAGACTCCGAGTCGTTCACCGAGTCGATCGACCTCGGTATCGAATTTTAAGCAAGCCAGCAGTTCTTTCGCACCTTGGGCCAGTGTGCCGCGAAACTTTTCGAAGCCTGCTTCCTTCTTGGCTAATTTAGCGAAGTCCTTTTCCCATGCTTCCGCATCAGGATAGAGGCTCGACAAATCCCACGTGTCTTCAACGGCAACTTGATCGCGGGAGAGAGCTTTCTTAATGGAATTCTTCGCAGTCTTGGCCATGATGGTTCCTTGCGGGATATGTTCAGATCAGCGGTACTCGAAGCCAATCGTACCGCTTCGTAGTGGTCGACGAAAGGTGAAGTCGTTTCGGGCAAGCGGCTGCGATCATGAATCGTGCTCCCCAGACTTCCCGTGTAAGGATAGGACATAAATGCCAAGATGGGGGGAGGCTCGTCCGAGCGGGAGAGGTCCGCTCGGTCCCAGTCATTGATCGACCTGGCTTACCACTGGAAGACGGTTGTACCCCAGGAGAGACCGGCTCCAAATCCGCACATTAACAACCGATCGCCCGGCTGGATGAGCCCCTTTCGGGCCGCTTCGTCCAATACAATCGGCACGCTGCCGGCCGATGTGTTCCCATACTGATCGAGGTTAACGATCATCTTCTCGCGCGGAAAACCGAGGTTCTCGCACGCAGCGTCAATGATACGGACGTTGGCCTGATGTAGCAGTACCAACGAGATATCGTCCGGAACCAAATCGGCATCGTCCAGCACATCGCGGATCGAATCTTCGATGACCCGCACAGCCCATTTGAAAACGCCGCGGCCATCCATTTGCAGATACTGTTTTCCTTCGGCGAGGTTCTCCGGCGTCAGTGGTTCTTTCGAGCCTCCGCCCGGGACGCACAGCATGTCGGCGCCTTCCCCTTCACTTCCCAGTGTGTAGGAAACCATCCCTTGTTCGCCGTTGCCTGGTCCGAGTACCACGGCACCAGCTCCGTCTCCGAAGAGGGGATAGGTCTTCTTGTCATTGGGGTTGGCAATCCGGGATAGCAGATCTGCACCGACCACCAACGCACGGCGGCTGGTTCCCGTCTTAATGAACTGGGCGGCCGTGATCATGGCATATAGAAAGCCAGCACAAGCGGCGCTCACATCCATTGCTGCGGCGCGGATCCCTAAACGCTGTTGAAGACGACAGGCAGTCGACGGTGTCAGCGAATCTGGCGTGAACGTGCCAACGACAATCAGGTCGATCTCTTGGGAATCGACACCAGCAGATTCGAGAGCTGCCACAGCCGCTTCGTAGGCCATGTCGCTGGTGGCAATGTTCTCAGGGGCATGACGCCGTTCACGAATCCCGGTTCGCTGGATGATCCATTCGGGATCACATCCCAACGAAGAAAGGTCCTCGTTAGGGACCACCTTGTCCGGCACGTAACTGCCGGTACCCAAGATCTGAAAACCAAGCAGCGAGCGAAGATGGCTACGACCAGAGGGAACTGGACGAGCGGAAGTACCTTCGCTGCGGGGAGAGGAATTAGGTTGCGCCGTCGCCATTCTGTCTTTTCATCGAGGAAGCGGTGCGGGAAAACCGATCAATGTACCAGATTTCCCCCAAGTTCTCACGTCTATTTCGGTTGTCGGAAACCGCAAGTCAACGAATTCGACGTGATTCTGCTTACCCGAGTTCCGATCGAAGAACGGTCGCTTCGACAAAAACAGGACCGTCAAATGGAGTCGGGAAGACGGCAACCTTCAAACGCATCCGCACGAGCTTATCTACCCAGCGATCTTTAAAGCTGGAGAGCTTGATCGACTTTGGGGAATGTTGTCCCCACTTATCCGTAGCGCAGAGGCGGGCATGTGCCTCATCGGGCCAAACAACCAATCCCTTTTTGCCGTCAGCGTCGGCCTCTTCCGCCCAGCCATCGACGTAGAGCCCCCAAAGCTCCTGGTTTTCTTTTACCTTGCGAATAAACATCTGCAGTCGGTCCGGACCACTTAAGTCGACCGCTGCGGAGAATTTCCCCGAGGACATTTCACCTCTCCAAATTTGCTGTTCCGGTTGCCGATCAGGCGAAAGCTTCTTTGCTGCGTGCTGCGTTAGCTTTGCTGGTCTAATTCGGCGAGTAAGTCTGGTATATCGACTTCCAAACCGTAAATCCAGGTGTGCAGTGGATTATGGCTCCCAACTCGGCAGAGATCGCCGCTTGAGATCCGGATTCGGATGGTCGAAATGCGCAAACCGCATGATAATCGATGCGCCAGCCCGTTGCACTACTTTTAGGTTGTGTCCTCCCGTCTTTTAGTGCGGTTTGCTAATGGATAATCAAGCCCGATGGACGAGCCGGATTGAGACCGCTTGCGACTTCTCAAATTACCCAAATTGATATGCGTACGGCCGTCGCTTCATTTGACAAGATGCCCGCATGAAGTCGGTTTGATAGCTTTTTTGCGGGGAATACCACATGTTTTTGATCGAGATTCGTCGATCCGATGCAGTTGACGGATTCCCCTAAAGGTGGTGAGAGCGGCTATTTATTGCCCGCAGTCGAGTGAGAGCCGTGTTATGCCCTTTCGAGAAAGTTGTTTTAACAAAAATTTAGGTACTCGGCCCCCATTAAAGGGTGTCCGAATAGGGAAAAAAGAATAGACTCAAGAGGATTAAATGAACCTTGGGGCGTGACCAGGGCAACTGATTTTCTCATCCTCGAACCCCCGCTCTTTTGCAATATGTGCCTATTGGCAATTCAATACCGAAGCGTTCCCGAGGCTCCGATTTTGGTCGCGGCCAACCGGGAAGAATTTTACGATCGCCCCACCTCGGCCCCCTCGATTCAGTCGGGTAAGCCCCGTGCATTGTGCGGCATTGATCAGCAAGCTGGGGGAACCTGGCTGGGTGTCAATCAGCACGGTCTGGTAGTCGGGTGTTGCAATCGTCGCAAAATGAAGCGACCTCCTGTTCCTCGTTCGCGAGGCATGCTGTGTCGCGAACTGCTCCGAGCCAGCTCTGCTCAGGCCGCCGTCGAAGTGGCTATGGAAGGGCTGATGTCCGAGCAGTATGACGGTGTCAATTTCATCATGGCCGATGCCGACAGCGGTTGGGTTGTCCATGGTGGTGATGACGTCAATGCTCAGCGTTTGGAAGACGGTTTGAACCTGATCGGTGGCATGGATCTTAACGATCCACGTGACGAACGCGTCCAGCTGGCTCATCGCCTGATGACCCTGCAAACGCTTGACTCTGCCGTGAAGTTCCTGGCCGTTTCCAGCAAAGTGTTCGCTCGTCCGCCGGCTGCCCAAGGTCGTCCTGGCATGGTAATCGAAGGTAAGGAATGGGGAACGGTTAGCTCCACGCTGATCTCGCTCGGCAAAAAGCCGCGCGACGCCATCTTCCAATACGCCGACGGTGCACCGACGAAGGTTGGTTATGAGGATTACTCGCCTCTCCTACGAGACATTCTCAGCCGTGGTCTTCGTGAAGCCCGTGCAACACGAGCAGAGGCCTAACTAAGTTTCGGCTCTGCCTCCAAATAGAATCAGAAGAGCATCTCACCATGGTGAGGTGCTCTTTTTTTGTTGTCACCTCAACCTAAATTGCTTGCGATGAATCAACCTTCTTGGCGGCCAACCGCTTCGCTTGAGAATCTCCAACGCCGTAGCCAAATCACTCAGGCAGTGCGCCAATTCTTTCTCGGACGCGATTTCTGGGAGGTCGAAACGCCGTTGCTTTCGCAAGACACCGTCGTCGATACCCATCTTGATCCTGTTCCGGTATCAGTTGGGTGGGATCCAGCCAGACCGACTTCAGGGGAAACGTACTATCTCCAGACTTCGCCCGAGTTTGCGATGAAGCGGCTAGTTGCCGCTGGTGCGGAGGCGATCTTTCAGATCACCAAGGCATTTCGTTTGGCAGAAGAAGGGAGTCAGCACAACGTTGAATTCACTCTGGTCGAGTGGTACCGGGTTGGCGACGGATTAGAGGCTGGCATGCAATTGCTCTCAGATTTAGCGGAAGCGGCATTAGGACGGGGACCTGCGGAGCGAATCACCTACCAGGCTCTTTTTCAGCAGCATATCGACCTCGATCCTTTGACTGTCTCGCTGGAAGATTTGCGGCTGGCTTGCCAAGAGCGGCAAATCGGCGTGCCGGCTTCGTTCGACGAGAGTGATCGCGACGGTTTGTTAGAGCTGTTGCTTTCCGAGGCGATCCAACCGAAGCTGGGCCTCCAGCATCCATTGATCCTCTACGGCTATCCTGCTTCCCAGGCCGCACTTGCCCGGCTGGGGGAAGAAGACCAACGCGTCGCTTCACGCTTCGAGCTGTTTGTCGACGGGATGGAATTGGCAAACGGCTACGATGAACTGCAAAATGCCGACGTGCTGATTGCCAGAAACCAAGCCAACAACGCGGCCAGATCGCGGTTGGGCAAGCCGCTTCTTCCAAGCAATAGCCGACTTCTGCAGGCAATGCAAAGTGGATTGCCGGCTTGCAGCGGGTGTGCGTTGGGGCTGGATCGATTGATGATGGTGGCTTTGGGTGCAGAATCAATCGATCAGGTCATCCCGTTTCCAATTCGCCAAGCATGACCAACCGGCGGTCGTAAGAAATATTCGCTTCGTTCTTAGCCGATCTCAACGTTGATTACGCGTTGAAGTGGGGAGATGGCTTCATTTTGGCTTAATTGTAATTCGTAGGCTTAGCTGCGAGATCGTTCAATGAGTGCTTCGATTAATTGCCGGAAAATCGCTAACTTAGTCGTATTTTCGGTGATTCTGCTACCTGGAGCGACCGTTGTTGCCGACGAAAAGGAGCCGCTGAAGCAGACACGGGATTGGTTGACTATTCCATTAGAGAAGCTACCGGATGGGGTCGTGCTGATGAAAGTAAACGATCCGCCAGAAGGTTCTCCGTTTAAGGAGTCTCCTCTGGCAACGCGCGATCAGGCCGTCTTGACCTTCCTGTGCAAGATGATGGGAGTTTCCCCAAGGCAGATGCGAGAAGATGTCGATCACGCAGGGATCGCGATCTACCACGACCGAAAGCCGAGCGACGAAATTGGAATCTATGTTCTTTGCTTCCGCGAACCTAAGGTGATCGATACGATCTGGAGGGAGAAGGAAGCCGATTTCGCAAAGGCTGACTGCTTTCGGCAGGGAAGGCGCATGGTCTTTGTCTGGAAGGATCCTTCTGCCCGAGAGGAAGCGAAATCGGAGATTGCGAAATACCTTAGAAATCATCCCGATCCTCTCAGCAACGACTAACTCGGACATCATGTGTCAATTCAATACAGCGACGATGGCGCCGGGTGGCAACGGAGAACTGGTCCGCCATCTTGCCAGGCAGTCACGGCTTAAATGGGAGCCGCTTGGCAATGCTTTCATCGTGAACCAGTTAGAACGCGGTGAAACCTACTTCTTCACGACCTGGGGCATGTGCGATTGCGGATCAGAAGTGGGACGTGCATCTCGCGAAGCAGCTCCCGATGATGAGCTAGGAGATCGAAGCCGCGATATTAAGAAGTTTCGGAAACTAGGCTGGAGCGAAACCAAGATTCAACGCTGGATCGATCAGCAGAAGCAAGACCGCGTGCGAAAAAAAGGTGAATGGGAAGCTCGTCACGCCACGACTGGGGAAGAGCTTGATCGATGGATTGCGTTTGCAAAGAGGGTCATCGAGCAAGACGCCGCGCGATGGATCGGCGTGATGCATCACTTTTATCATCATGGAATTGATTCCGCGAAAGTCGACATAACGCGGCGTTGGATCAAGATTGATGACTTGACGCCAGCGTGCCTCCAGCAACTTGAAGCGAATGTTCTGCTGGCCTGCGCACGGAAGGTGTGAACTCGACACAAAAAAAGAGCGAACCTGCGGGTCCGCTCTTCTCGCGTTCACGTCTTGATTGTGGCGTCGCTTAGTCGACCAGAACGTGGCTAACCGATTCCCAGCGGCCAGAGCGTTCGCTGCGGAAGATCGCTTCGATCACTTCCATATTGGCCACGGCATCTGCGATCGGGGTGGGCACCTCGGTGTCGTTCAAGATAGCTTGCGACATCAAATCACCTTGGCAGGTGTACTGATCTGCCGTGGGGATCTCGATCTCGGTGATCTCTTCACCTCTTTGATGCCACAAGATGCATGGACGATCAGGGGGAGCGTTAAACGGGATTTGCAGTTCAACGCGTCCCTCGGTCCCGTGAATGTGAACACTTTGGTACGGGGCGAGCTTCGTGCCGCAGGTGAATGTCGTGATCAAGCCGCCGAAATCGATCATGCAGGAGGCAACCACGTCGGTCTTAAATTCTGGATCTCGCGTGACTGAGGCCATCACTTTTTCTGGTTCTCCTTCCAGGATGAAGCGAGAGACCGAGATCGGGTAGCAGCCGATGTCCATGATGCCACCACCGCCCCACTCGGCATTGTTGCGAATGTCGGACGGGTTGTCGTTGAAGTAGGAGAAAAAGCTTTGAATCGTGACCGGCGTACCGATTCCACCTTCTCGAACAATCTCTCGCGCCTTGAGCCATTGGGGATGGTGGCGATACATGAACGCTTCCATCACCTTGAGTTCGGGGTGGCTGTCAGAGATCTCTTGCAAGCGGCGTGCTTCATCAACGCTTAAGCCGATTGGCTTTTCACAGAGTACGTGCTTGCCAGCTTGAATCGCTTTGACAGCCCACGGCACGTGCATGTGATTGGGCAGGGGAATATAAACCGCATCGATGTCGGGGTCTTCCAGCAAGGCCTCGTACGATCCGTACGCTTTGGGCATGCCTAGCTTGTCCGCTGCCGCTTGGGCGCTCTCGAGCGATCGCGAGGCAATGCCAACCATGTCGCAGAAGTCGCTCTTCTGCATGCCAGGGATGACCTTCACGGTGCCAATTTTCGCGGTGCTAAGTACACCCCAACGAACTTTACTCATCGGGACTAATCCTATCGTGTTCTTTGCATTAAATGTGGGGAGAGAGAAGTGGGTTGGCAGGAGCGTCCTAGTGTAACGCTACCCAGCCAGATTCATCGGGCGATGGTGAAATTTTGCAATAAAAAAGGTCGGAAACGACGGTGTTTCTCGATGTTGTTGAGTTATGTGCTTGGGTTATTGAGTTTTGTTCCAATAGATTTTGACATTGTGTGTCTGGCGTCCGACGGCAACAACATCGGCTTTTCCGTCATCGTTGAGGTCGGCCACGGCCAGATCTTCGATGGCAACAGCACCTGGGTCGATTACCGTACGTTTGAACTCAGAGCCATCGGCGGCAACCGGATCGAACAGGCGTAGCCCGCGACGCGTGCTATCGCTTTCGTCATCCCGTACACCAATGATTAGCTCGTCATCTGCGTCGTTATCCAGGTTTGTGCACCAGACGGCATGTCCCCAACGCAGTTGATCGTCCAGGACATAACGCTTCCACAGGCTGTGCAGTGGCTTGTCCTTGTCCTTCGTGTAAACGACCACTTTATTGCCATGCCAAGGCTCGATCGTGGCAATATACTTGCTACCATCGGCCAGCTTGCCGACTTTGACCTCGCTTGCTCCACGGCTCGGCCGCGACTCTTGGTCGCCACTGCCTAGTTGAGTTTTTTTCCAGCTACCATCCTCCTGACGCTCGTGCAGGTGAACTCCCTCGTAGCTGGCCGAGAGAATGTCGATCTGGCCGTTGCCGGTGAAGTCAATCGGCAGAAAGTTGTGCATCACGGGGAGCGAGTCGTCGATCAAGTGCACGGGCCACTCGTCCTGCTGTGGATTGGCAGGGATCTCCAGAGCAATTAGGCGAACGCCAGGCTCGCGATCCCGTTGTCCGAACAGTGGCGCCACGATCAATTCTGGCTTGGCATCTCCTAAGACGTTGGCAAATCGAATGCGATGGGTCGTGGGCTCGATGCGAATCGGATGAACCGCCCAGTGATCTCCCTTGCCACCTTCTGCAGTGATCCACTGAATCGTCCCTCGTGGCGTGTTACCACCACCCCAGCCGGCGGCTAGGGCGAAGTCAAGTTGTCCATCGCCGTTGATGTCGTGTGGCGCGAATGCGACGTTATCCGCGTTGGTTTGGCCGTCTCCTACGATTTCGTGTTCGGTCCAGCTCGGGTTTTCTAACCAAAGGACACGGCGTTGGTCGACGATGCAGATGTCGAGTTTGTCGTCCCCATTCATATCGAGCAGTCGCACTGCGTAACCGACTCCGAGGTTCGTTTCGAGTTGTTCCCCTTCGAACTTTAAGTCGCCGCCAAAAACATTTCCGGCGAACAGTGAGGCAGTCAGAATGAGAGTGGCGACGTATCGCATGGCAGGAACTTTCAGGGAGGGAGGCGGATAAGTTCAGACGAGCAATTTCTCCACGCGTTGGACCAGTTGCAGGCACAAGCCCCACGGATCGCGCAGAAAGCAAACCAAGTCGCCGTTAGGCTGAGTGTTTATCGAGTCTTCTTCTTTGGCTCCCGCTTCGATCAGCCGGGCTCGGTCTTGCTCTATGTTATCGCTCACGAGAGCCAGATGGAAATGTGCTGGCGGAACATTTGCTTGATTGGGGACATCGAAATTGTCGTTGTAATAGATCTCGATCAGCATCTGGCCTCCATCATCGGCCAGGAAATGTGCGAATGGTGGCTCTTTGCTGCCGCGCTGAATCGTCATGCCCAAGTGGACGACGTACCAGCGCGCGACGGCGATCGGATCAGCAACTTGAAGGGCAAAGTGTTCGATCTTCATCGAGGAGACTTCCGAAGTGAGCCTGGAAGAGAATGAAAAAACGCCGCCGCCCAGGCCAGGCAGCGGCGTTTACTTTTTCATCGAAATCGAAATAGCTTAACGGCGAGCTACTTCGTGCTTCAGCGGCAACCAAGCACCGTCCTGACCGCTGCTCGCGACGCACTGCTGGATGAAGTACATTCCTTCGACGCCATCGTGAATGTTGGGATAGATGGTATCCTTCTTCTCGAAGTCCTTGCCAGTTGCTCGCAGAGCCATCGCATCGAAGGCGGCGCGATAGACATTGGCAAACGCTTCGAAGAAACCTTCGGGATGACCGGAAGGAATGCGGCAGGCGGCCACGCCAGCGGCGTTCATGAAAGGGGCGTTTGGATCGCGCGTGTAGATCTTGTGGGGCTCGCCGTTCTTGCGAATGATCATCTCATTGGGGTTTTCCTGACGCCAGCTAAGGGCGGCTTTGGTACCGTCGATTTCGATCGACAGATCGTTCTCGCGACCATGGCTGATTTGCGACGCGGTCAGCGTACAGAGGGCGCCGTTTTCGTAACGGATAACCGTCGTGCCGTAGTCGTCTAGCTTGCGGCCTTCGACAAACGTGGCCAGGTGCGAGCTCACTTTGTCTGGCAGCAAACCGGTCATGTAGCGGCCCAAGTTGTAAGCGTGGGTACCAATGTCACCATAAGCCCCAGCAGCACCACTCTTGGCTGGATCGCTGCGCCAAGCGGCTTGCTTTTGGCTGGCATCGTCTTCCAGCTTAGTTCGCAACCAACCTTGGATATATTGAACTCGGATCGCGTTGATTTCGCCCAACTCGCCATCGAGGATCATTTGGCGGGCCATGCGAACCAAAGGATAGCCGGTATAGTTATGCGAGACAGCGAACACGGCGCCTGACTTCTCGACGACTTGATAAAGCTCTTCCGCTTCGGCCAAGGTGAGCGTCATTGGCTTGTCGCAGATCACATTGAAGCCAGCTTCCAAAGCCGCTTTAGCGACAGGGAAGTGCATGTGGTTTGGCGTTGCCACCGAGACGAAGTCGATTCGCTTGTCTTCTGGTAGAGCGAGTTCTTTCTCGATCAGCTCTTGATAGCTGGTGTAGGCACGATCTTCTGGAATATCGTAATCGGGAGCTGAAGACTTGGCTCGCTCGGGATTCGAGCTGAGGGCACCGGCAACCAAAGCGGCGCGGTTGTCGAGCACGGCGGCAGTGGCATGGACGCGGCCGATAAAGGCACCAGATCCGCCACCAACCAAAGCCATGCGTAGTTTACGATTCAAGTCACCGTTGGTAGCCATGGGGGCAATGCTCCTCGATTGTGAGAACTGAACGAGCTATGGGGGTAAGTTCAATACGGAAACCTAGTTTTAACACACCCACGGCATGGTGTCATTCGGGCGAGTGGTCCCAATGGCTGATGAATTGGGCTTTGATTTCTGGGCGGAAAAGCAGAACTAGACCCCAGATAGGGAGGAATGCCGGAATCAAGAGAAGTGTCGTCAGATTACAGCATGGAAGCAAGGATAGAATCATGCCTGTCACGGCTGAAGTCCAGTTCCCAAGTCGTCTGGCTTCATTCAATGCAAAGAGTGTAGCTACTTGTAGACCAACGAGAATCATGCCCCCAGCCAAACGCGCGACCCAACGCGGATCCTGAAATGGTTGTCCAATGAAGCTAACAACACGAGCGGCAAGTACGACTAAGGCAAGGAATATCATAGCCGTCGAAATAGCCATCAGGATGACGGAGAGGACTACGAGCGTTTGACGTCCCTTTCCCGCACGCTCGTGCATCCACATCTCATCGTCGGTAGTTGTTGTCGTGTACGGCGCTGTGATACCCCCCTCATAAGCGATCGCCTCAACATCGGCGAACGGATTGTTCGTTAGTTCTGGAGGGGCGGTCGAAGTGGAGGTTGGAGGTGAGAAATTGTTCGCCGGCTTATCTTCTGTTGAAGGGTTGCGGGGATATGTTGGTTCCCAGCGTGACTCATTTTTGCCTGTAATTCCCAGCGGGTCTTCCACTTCTCCAGGTTGAGCGGTCTTCTTCTGTTTCTTCGGTGACGGCTTGGAAGGTGCCGGAAAAGGAATCAGTTGGATCGAATAACAATCGGGACAGCGCGTCGGCTTCCCTTCCGATCCATCCGGAACACGAATAGATCGCCGACAGGTTTCACAGCGAAAGCTGATCGGCATATTGGACTTTCTCTCGGAAAACTTAGCTAAGGAAGGCGGAATGCTGATTTGACGGAATCATCGAGCATGACGACGATGCCCCATATCGAAAACGGCATCGCAAGAAAACAGAAGCAAAAGTTGGCGCACGGAGTCATGGCCAAAATGAATCCAGTGAAGACGAATCCATAGCTGCGAATCGCAAATCCACGGAGCATCGCGATAGTTGTTAGCAATCCAACGCAGAAAATAACCGCGTAGAAACCAAAAAATCCAAAAAGGAAGCCAGTACGCTCGGCGTCGGTATCGAAATCTTGCGCTGCGATAACTTCGTTGAGGTTTGCGATCTGAATGGCACCACTCACCGCGACCAACAATACACCGAGTATGGTCGAGATCAGCACGCCGATAAACGGCCCCATTAGCTTCGCACGTGCCGATTCGCGAGAACCAGGATTATGGCCTGGCACTGCTGGCGAAGAGTATGGGTTTTGCCTAGGAGCTCCAAACGGGTCGGGGCCATCCCCAAAAGGGTTCGGGCTCGTACTGGCGGTTGTTGACGTTGGTTCGCTTTCCAGACTGGCCCATAAGCTTTCACTCTCTTCCTCGCGTTTGCTGGCAAGTTCCTCTGGAGGCGTTGCCGGCGGGGGAGTGATCGGCGGGGCCTCAGGGATTCGCTGGATTGCCTCGCACTTCGGGCACTTGGTCTTTTTACCCTCGGTGCCATCAGGAACGCGGATCGTACTTTGGCAGCTTGAACAGCGGAAGCTAATCGGCATGAGCTACGGCCTATCCAGAGGGTGTCGGAGGCGGGAGGGGGTGGCGATTATGACGTAAACTGTCGCTGAACACTTCCGTCAGATAACACCATCATACCCCACACACTGATAGGTATCGTCAGAATGCACAGAAAAGAGCAGGGAAGTAGGGCGATAATAAATCCGGCCCAAGCCAGACCGAAGTTCTTCAAATCTCGGGCCTGGAAAGCTCCGTAAAGGGCGAGTCCCTGCATGGCGGTCGCGAATGCAATGATCACCGTCTGAATCCCCACCGTGACCGCAGCATTCGCCGCGTCCGGCGCGGAAAGTGTCCAGATGGTCATGATGATCAAAAAAACCAAGTTCGTCGCGATGCCCAGCCCGGTCAGGATGACGCAAATCAGCGCCGGCGTCTGTATCTTTTCCAAGGCCTCCGCCCGGGCCGCATTCGCACCGACTTGGCTCGAGTAAGTTGCCGGCGCGGCGTAGGGATTGGGAGCTTCTTCCTGGTCGTTGTCGCCGTAAGGATTTCGTTCTGGTTTTGGCGGAGCTTTCGAGGGTAGCGTACCAAAGACGTCATCTAAGCTGGTGGAAGAAGGTTTGGCCTGCGATTTATCTTCGAACTCCGAGTCCTTCAAACGGAATTCATCTTCCTGACCGGAGGGAACTGGCTGAATTGCGTGACATTTGGGGCACTTGGTTCGCTTCCCTTCGGCCCCATCCGGGACACGAATCCGGTGCTTGCAAACAGCACAATCGAAGTCGATCGGCATCTTCGGAATGACTTTCTCTAGACGGCAGCGGATAGCGACAAGAGGGGGAGAGTAGGACCGATTCTCAGTCTATTCCAAAACGCGTAGTCACTCCAGCTTGGTTCAGCAGTTTTCCGCTTGTGGTGGGCAGTCGCTGCGAATCCCGATAGAGTGAAGGATTGGTGAACCAACGATTCCCACTTTTTGGCTATACAAATCACGGATGGATAACCTGACCATCGGCGATGTGCTCGGTCCTGAGGGACTGATTGCCCGCCGATTGCAACAATATGAAGATCGCCCTGAGCAGATGGCCATGGCCGAAGCGGTTGGCCAGGCGCTCGCCAAGAATCGTCACTTGGTCGTCGAGGCAGGCACCGGCGTTGGAAAGAGTTTCGCATACTTGGTGCCTTCGATTCTGTGGGCTTGCGGGCAGCAGGGGAACGGCGAAAAGTCGCGGCGCATCGTCATCTCGACCCATACAATCAGCCTGCAAGAGCAGCTGCTCGCCAAAGATATTCCCTTGGTCAACGCCGCGGTTCCTCTGGAATTCACTGCCGTTTTGGCGAAAGGGCGGGGCAATTACGTTAGTCTTCGCCGGCTGGGATCTGCCTCACTACGAAGCGCGAGTCTGTTTGCCAAAGATGAAGAAACCGAGCAGATTCAAACGCTCAAGAAGTGGTCGAAAGAGACCGCCGACGGTTCGCTCAGCGATCTCGACTTTCGTCCCGCGGTGGGAGTTTGGGACGAAATCGCAAGCGACAGCGGCAATTGCTTGGGACGAAAGTGTCCCACTTACGATGATTGCTTCTACTATCGTGCCCGGCGGCGAATGCAAAACGCCCAAGTGCTGATCGTGAATCACGCTCTCTTCTTCAGTGACATGGCTTTACGACGTGGGGGCGTGAGTTTGCTTCCCTCGTATGACGCGGTGATCTTCGACGAAGCCCATACTTTGGAAGGGGTTGCTGGCGACCACCTTGGGATGTCGGTCACGTCGACGCAAATTGATTTCGCGCTGAACAAACTCTTCAACGAACGAACCCAGAAGGGGCTGCTGGTGCATCATGAGTGCGCCGACGCGATGAATCAGGTGGTTCATACGCGTTACCGAGCGCAGCAATTTTTTAATGAACTTGATAGTTGGCTCGAGGAAAACCCTGGCGGTAATGGTCGTGTAACTGTTCCCGAACTCGTGCCGAACGTGCTTTCGCCGGCCATGGCCAAACTGGCCTCGATGGTCAAAGCGGAAGGAGATCGCTTCGAAGAAGAGGGAACTCGACAAGACTTCCATAGTTTGTCCGATCGCATCTTCCTGATGGCCGATTCAATCGAAGCCTGGCGGATGCAGAAGATGGAGCGGACGGTCTACTGGGTAGAAAGCAGCCAGCAGCGTGGGCCGTATCGTCGTGTGAAATTATTCGCCACACCGATCGAAGTCGGCCCAGTCTTGCGGGAGGAGTTGTTCCAAAAAGTCGACAGCGTGATTTTGACGAGTGCTACGTTATCGGCATCGCCCGATCATGGATTCGACTTCTTCCGCGATCGCATAGGTCTGATGCGAAACGATGCACTAACGGTAGGCAGCCCTTTCGATTACAAGAAGAATGTGAAGCTGGTTCTCGTCAAGGGAATGCCTGATCCTGGCAACCGTCGCGACTACGACCAGGCTTTGGCAGATATGGTGAAGCGATATGTCGAGCAGACTCAAGGGCACGCGTTTGTACTCTTTACTAGCTACGACATGTTGCGGAATTGTGCCTCACGGGTCTCGCGTTGGATGACACAGAACGGATACACACTGTTCAGCCAGTCCGATGGGATGCCACGTGGGCAAATGGTGCAAAAGTTCAAAGAGACGCCAGGCTCGGTATTGTTCGGTACAGACAGCTTTTGGCAGGGAGTTGATGTTCCTGGTGATGCCCTGCAAAACGTGATCATCACTAAGCTTCCATTCAGTGTGCCCGATCACCCGCTCCTTCAAGCTCGGTTGAATCAAATCAAAGAGCGAGGGGGGCAACCTTTTTCGGAGTATCAACTGCCGGAAGCGATCATCAAGCTCCGCCAAGGCTTTGGCCGCTTGATCCGTGGCCATGCCGATAAGGGAATGGTGGTCATCCTCGATCCACGGATTCAAACCAAAGGCTACGGACGAGCTTTCTTAAAGGCGCTGCCCGAATGTCAGCTAGTTGAAGACAGCTTTGCTGGGGCTGGCTCGGCTGGGCCGCAGTGGGACGACTATATTTAGTCGTTAGTGCTCCAATAGCTTCTCAACTTTACGTTGTAGAGTTACTTCGTCTCCTTTATCGAAGCCGTGGTGGTAGTCGCGGATGACGCCTTGCCGGTCGAGGAAGAAAGTCATGGGATACGAGGTGACGGTGTACTTTTCTCGGGCAATTTTACTTCCCATGACGACGATTGGGTGCTCCAGCGCGAGTTGCTTGATGTTCTGGCGAATTGCTTCCGGCGATTCGTCGTAACCGTTCACCGAAATTACCTTCACACCTTGGTCTGCGAATTGTTTTTGCAGCGAGGTCAGGTGAGGTGCCTCTTGTTGGCAAGGAGCACAGGCAATGCCAGAGAAGTTCAGCACGGTGACGTTGCCTTGGGCGAACTCGTGTAGGTCAACCTCTTGCTCGTCCTGGTTCTGAAGCTGAAAGTTAGGAGCCTTCTTCCCGAGAAGATCTTCCAGGGCAATTCCCATGATCCGCGTTCCGACGCGGCACTGTTTAAAACCAAGTTGTTTCGCGAACTGGTCGGCCGGCGAAGGTAGAGAGGCCCCGAAGGGGTCGTTTGGGTCCCAATTTCTGCTGCAAAATTCTTCGACTGCTTTTTGGCCATCCCGCGTTGTTTGGCATCGCAGCAGAAGGCTTTCACGGGCCTGAGGGGCCAATTCGTCGACGATTTCTTTCAACTGGGCGACCACTATTGGCGGAAATGCCTGAAAATCGCGCGTGATCGGTTCGTCGAGAATCACGAAGATGTCGGCCCCATAGGTCAAGCGGCGGGCAAGGGGCGAGGTCACGCGAAACGCCTCGAAGCCGTCACCAGCCAGACGTAGGTCTGTTAAGGTCTTCGTTGTGTGATTGGGCAAGGTGAAATCGGGCTTATCCGCGAAGCGGGTGCCGCCACCTTCCAGGACGGTGCCTTTGAGGCGGAGCTTCGGCTCGAACGAGGTTTCCGCAAAACGCTTTTTCATTTGCTGAGTCAGTTTGCGAACGTCGAAGTACTCGGTCACCGAAACTTTGACGTAGACGCGGGGAGATGTAAGCATCTGATCGTGGACGATCTCCCGTAAACGAGCTTGAACTTGCGGCCCCAGAACGTATTCAGGTCGGACTATTTTGTCGGCAGAGATCGGATCGCCGTCGATCTCTAAGTAAATGTCCGCGTCGGTCGTTTCTAGTAGTTTCTGTTGCAGCCCGGTCTCGATGGGAAAAGCAACGAACGACGGCTTATCTTCTTTCTCAGCAAAGGATTCGAGCGGTGAGAGCAGGATCGCCAAGAGCGGAAGAAGGAGCAGGGACCGCATGGTGGGGATCACCTTTTTAAGATGGGGGAAACCTTGTTTCGTGAGACCAAGCTATCGCTCTCCGGTGACCCAAGCAAGCAATATTCTCAGAAGGAGTGTATGGAGGATCCGTACGAAGTGGCGGACTTGATGTTCCGCATGAAAGTTTCGCTGGAAAGTCGGTATCGCGGAGATGTTCCACAGCTCTCCCCATTCAAGTGGGGTTAGTTGACCCTGTCGCTTGTCCGGCTTACAGTAGATTTGCCTTTCTACGGGCCCTTTTCTGGGTTCGAGATCTTCCTTGCAACTCTTTCTGAAAGCTGCGGTTAGCATCGATGTTGGCCAGCCGTGTGATACCGTGTTTGGACGTCAATCAGGGGCGTGTCGTGAAAGGAACGAACTTCGTTCAGCTGCGCGACGCCGGCGACCCGGTTGAAGTTGCTGCGCGATACGAGCGTGAAGGCGCGGATGAACTCGTTTTTCTCGATATTACTGCCAGTCACGAACAGCGTGATATCATTTTAGATGTCGTAAGTCGAACGGCTGAAGTGGTTTTCATGCCGCTGACCGTTGGCGGTGGAATTCGCACGATGGAGGACATTCGCGCTTTATTGAATGCAGGTGCGGATAAGGTCTCGATCAATTCCACCGCGTGCAAAGACCCTGAGTTCGTCCGTCAGGCCGCCAAGAGATTTGGCAGTCAGTGTATTGTGGTAAATATCGATCCCAAACGTGTCCAGAAGGATGGCCAAGAGGTATGGGAAGTCCACATTCATGGAGGGCGAACCCCGACCGGCTTAGAGGCAGTTAGTTGGGCGAAAGAGGTTGAACAGCTTGGGGCTGGCGAAATCGTGCTGACTAGTATGGATCGCGACGGCACCAAGGATGGCTACGACTTGGAAGTGACCCGAGCGGTTAGCGAAGCGGTGAAGATCCCCGTGGTGGCCAGCGGCGGGGCGGGTAGCCCAGAGCATTTAGCCGACGCGATTCTCGAGGGGAAAGCGGATGCGGCCTTGGCGGCAAGCATTTTTCACTTCGGGCAATACAGCATCCACGAGACCAAAGAATTGATGCGAGATCGAGGAATTTGCGTAAGGCTTTGATTCTGAGGCCACGACGAATCAAAATAGTAGGCTTGTCCTAGCACATAGGAACCAAGGGAACAGAGACATGGCTGAAATCGACGAAGCGATTGCCGAGAAGTTTCTTAAGAAAGATGTCGAATACGAAGTCGATAAGATCTTCCGAGCCTTGGTGAAGCTGGAAGGCTCGGACTTGCACATGAAGGTGGGGCGACCGCCGATTGTTCGCGTGCACGGTACGTTAAAGAACTTGAATCGTGGCCCGATCGAAGCGGAAGAAATGCTGCGATTATTGTGGCCTTTGCTGGACGAACGCAATGCAAGAATCTTTAAAGAAAACGGCGGTGCCGACTTCGCGCATACCGTCGACGTTGATGGAGAAACGTGGCGTTTTCGTGTGAACATGTTCACCCAGTTGGGCAACGTCGGCCTGGTGGCTCGTCGTATCAATAACTGGATTCCAAACTTCGAGGGGCTCAATCTTCCGCCAGTGATGGAGAGCCTTTGTAAGTTCGACCAAGGCATGGTGTTGCTGGCCGGGGTGACGGGTTCTGGTAAAAGTACGACCATTGCGTCAATGCTGAACTGGATCAATCGCAATTACTCGAAACATATTCTGACGCTCGAAGATCCGATCGAATTCGTCTATTCGGAAGATAAATGCCTGATCAATCAACGCGAGATCGGGCAAGACGTGAAGGACTTCGAAATCGCGATGGCGCATGCCGTGCGTGAAGACCCTGACATCATTCTCATCGGTGAAATGCGTGATCAGGAAACGTTCCTCACGGCGATTCACGCGGCGGAAACGGGGCACTTGGTGTTCGGGACGATCCACGCTTCAAGTTCTTCCAGTACCATCGGTCGTATTCTCGACTTGTTCCCTGAGGAAATGCACGGCGCGATTCGAAGTGCGATCGCGTTTAACATGAAGGGCATCGTCGCTCAGAAACTTCTCAAGTCGATTAAGCCGGGCGTTGGCCGCGTGCCGACGGTCGAGATCATGACGATGAATCCCACCGTCCAGAAACTGATTCTGGAAGGGAAAGACGCGAAGCTCCCCGACGCGATTCGTATTGGTAAAGACGACGGGATGCAAGACTTCACGATGAGCCTCAAGTCGCTGATTGACAAGGAATTGATTGACCGCGAAACGGCATTCGCAGTGGCTCCAAACGTCGAAGCTCTGAAGATGGCACTCAAAGGCATCAATGTGGCACAACCTGGGATGGTTTAATGCGAAGACTCGCTCTGTTGGTTTTTTGCCTTCTTCTGTTGGCGATCGGTTTCAATTTATTTGGTTTCGAGTCCACGGCTTTTGCTCAGGCGGGCGATACGGCTGCGTCGAATCCGGAAAAGTACAAATGGACCACCGATGAATATGGCTACATAAATCCAATCATGTTGGCGGCCATGTTCCTGCTCTTCTTCTTGTGGGTATGGACCACCGATTGGGTTGGCCAAGATTGTCCTGATCGCAAGTTGCCGGTACCTGCATGGGTGATTCCCAATGTGCTCGTCTTCGGTTTGACGTTTTGGATTATCTCGGCCGTCGTGCCGTTTTTCCTTGGGTATGTACTCGCCATTCTGGCGTGGGCGATCCCGCTTGGAATCTACATCAAGACACGCAACAACCTTGTCGATCCACACGAACGGGTCATGACGAAGGATCACATCCGATACGTCGTCTCGAAGCTTTCCGGTGGAAAGGTGAAGTCGGAAATCAAAGCTGGCTGGGAAGCTGGTCCCGTTATGGAGATCCAGGCTCGGGGGGCAGATGATACGAAGAATACCGAGAATCTATACAACGCTCGGAAGCTTCCCGACGCATTCGTCTGGGTGAAAGAACTCATTGCCGAAATGGTAACCCGTCGGGCAACTAAGGTAATGATGGACTACACCAAGGACACCGTTGCAATGCGTTATCTGATCGATGGTGTTTGGCTGGCGGGTGAAAACCGCGACCGTGAATCAAGCGATCAGATGTTGATGGTGATGAAGTTGCTCTGCAACCTCAATCCGCAAGAACGCCGTGCCCGTCAATCAGGCGAGTTCTTCGTCAAATACGACGGTCGAAAGCTGAATTGCTCGGTGACCTCGCAAGGAACGCAATCGGGCGAACGCGTTATCTTCGTGGTGCCGCTGGTCTTGTCGAAGCTGGAAACGCTGGAAGATCTGGGGATGTCGCCGGAAATGGTTCAGGAAGTGAAAGGGTTGATGGGAATGCCCAACGGGCTTTTCGTCTTCACGGCCAAACCAGAAGGGGGCATGTCGACGCTGTACTACGCCGGTCTGAGTTCAACGGACCGCTTGATGCGAGATTTCGCCGGTATCGAAGCGAAGAGCTCCCGCGAACCGGAAGTGATGAACATTGCCTTACAGCATTACGATGAAAGCAGCGCCAAGAAGCCAGAAGAAATGCTGGCCGCTGTGATTCGTAATCAGCCGGACGCTTTGGTCGTTCGCCGCATTGAATCGCCTGCCGTGTTCAATGTGCTGTTAGAGCAAGCGAACAGCACCCGTATCTGTTTCACTAGTGTCAACGTGAAGGAGGACGCGGCCGAAGGCGTGTTGCGGTTGCTTTCGCTGAAGGTACCCGCCGATCAGTATGCGTCGGCCTTAATTGGCGTGCTCAACACGCGGTTGTGTCGCCGGCTGTGCAAGAACTGTCGCGAAGAGTTTCAACCGAACCTGCAAATGTTGAAGCGTCTTGGCTTGTCGCCTGACAAGGTCGACAAGCTTTACAAAACGCCAACCCCTCCAGGTCCGGACGAACCCCAAAAGCCGCCGTGCGAACACTGTGGCGGGGTCGGTTACTACGGTCGAATTGGCATCTTCGAGCTGATGAAAGTCAACGACGGAATTCGTCGGGCAATCGTCAAAACACCCAAGCTGGACGCAGTGCGTGCTGCATCGAAAGCAGCCGGCAATCGAACCTTGCAGGAAGAAGCCATCCGCCTGGTGGCGACTGGGGTCACTTCGATCGAAGAAATCAGCCGCGTACTCAAAGAATAACAAAGGGCGATCTGAGTATCTTCCCTTTTTAAACTTCCATCAGGAATATCTGCCGTGGGCTTACATTTTTGGGTTTTCGTCGTCGGGCTTCCCGTCGTACTTTTTGCAGTGGCGTACAGCCAATGCTTTTGGACGAATTTTCTGAACTGCCTGTTGATCATTCTATGTAGTGCTCTGTCATTCAATTACGCCCAGCTTCTAGCCAATCTGATTAATGACCAAGCCCCCGAATGGAGCGCCTTTACCGAGTTCGCGTGCATGTGGCTCGTGTTTATCATCACTTTTTTGATAGCAAAGCTGATTTGCAATCAACTTTCCAAGTTCCCAGTACGTATGGGAAAGAAGTATGACACCGCGTTCGACTGGGTTGGTTGCGGTTTGCAGACAGTCGTTCTGTACGGCTGGATTTGTTTCTCGCTGTTCTCCTCGCCAGTCGGTGACGACGGATTTGCTCAGATGATGCGAAGTGGTGTTCCTTCTAGCGTGGGGCAGATCTACGGCACCGTGGTCGTTGGATTGCCTTCCAGCTTAGGTATGAGTATGGGAGGCCAGTCGTTCGACGTCAGTAAGTACGCTAGAACTCGCATCCAACGAGCTCAGGACGAAGTTAATCACGACAAAAAGTAGTGGGCTCCCTTTCCCAGAAACCGTACTTCTTCTCTAACCGACGACTACCGAATCATGGCCGATTCCGCCCAGCAGCATACGAGCGCCGGATTTTCCGCTGAAAACGAAGACCTGATGCAATACCGCGAAATCAGCCGATTGGCGATCGTGGGATTGGTATTGGGGATTCTTTCGGTCTTGGCGGTATTCACTTCGGTGCTGTGGATCGTCCCGGTCATCGCAATCATTCTTAGCCTGGTTGCCTATTACCAAATCGGTCGCTCGGAACTTCTCACTGGACAAGGGATGGCCCTGGCGGGAATGGGCCTGGCAGCGTTGTGGCTTGGTCTGAGTGTTACGCAGTCTGCGGTGAAACAGCATGCGTTGGTAACCGCTTCGCGTGAAATGGCTGCCGATTGGCTCGATCTGATCCTTGAAAAGAAGTACATGGAAGCCCATCAGCTGACGACACATCCCTCGTCGCGTCCGCCAGCCAAGACGTCGCTGCCGGCGTATTACGCGGAAAGCAGCATGCGTGAGGAGGAACTCGAAGGCTTCGAGTCACGCGACATCATTCGCGAGATTACCAAATGGGATGGCGGGCCCCTCGAGGAAACCTACGTCCGCGATTTCGCAACAAGTGCCTTTGAAGGGACTTATTACGTCTCACATATCTTTCTAATTTCCGACAAAGAAAGTGGAAAACCTCTCTGGGATGTAAAGGTCACTGTGAAGCGGCAGAATGGCAGTGGTGACTTGGAAGGTTCATTCGTCTGGATTGCCGACAGCATCGCGATGGAAAAGAAGTATCGCTAACACCACCAGAAATATTCAGCGATTCCATTAAAAAGGCCCCCTGCAATTTGCTGGGGGCCTTTTGCTTTGTCGGGTTTTCCCGTTCGTCAGCGACGGAACTAGCTGGTCGCTTCGGCAACGCTGGCCTTCATCTTGTCGAGACCTTCCTTGGCGACTTCCAACGCGTCACGCTTCCAGTATTCGGCGTTGAAGAGTTCGAGCGAGAAGACGCCTGCGAATCCGTTGCCCAGCAAAGTCTGGATCATTGACTTCAGAGGGGCAACACCGTCGCCAGGAAAGACGCGCGCTCCGTCGTTGATCTTCTCGCGAGGCGGGTCGGCTGGGTAGTCGTTCATATGAAACACTGGGATTGCGTTGCCGCTGATTACGCTCAGGCCGCTGAAGTCGGAGCCGCCTTTGTAGATGTGGTAAACGTCCGGCATCATGCATGCATCAGGATGGTTAGCTTCAACTACCACCATAGCGACTTCTCCGAGACGCGATAGATTCGTCGAGAAGCCCCACAGTTCTAGTTCCGGGACAACGCCCGTTTGCTGTCCAACTTCCAACAAGGCGTGGTACCGTTTGGCCACTTCCAGCAAATCCAGCTTGGGGCCATTCGTGGCGCCGGCCGGGGGGGCGGCGATTCGGGTACCGCCGATCTCAGCTAGTAGGGCCATATCACGCTTAGCGTGTTCAAGTCCTTGCTTGCGCTTATCCGGATCTTCGACAATCCACTGCGCGAAGCCGATCGCGCTTTCGACCTTCAAGCCGGAGTCGTCGATTCGCTTCCTCAAGTCAGCAAGACTCTTGCCCGCCTTCTTGTGGTCTTCAATCTTCGAAATCCACGGTTCGATCCCTTGATAGCCCGCCTTGGCGGCGATGTCGACTTCTTCTTCGATCGTCAGATTTTGGCCTCGGATCGTGCTGGTGTTGAAGCAGTAACGGATCGAGGACGCATCTTTTGGGGCCGCTTTGGCTGACGGTAGACCACCCAGGCCTAATCCCACCGACGCCAATGCACCTGCTGCGGACAAAGAAAGCATTTGACGACGATCAAGAAGTGTGGACATGTGGCGAAATCCTTAAGTAGCAATCGTTACGCGAGTCGTCTATTTTGCTTGGACGCTGAAGGGGATGCAACGGATGGAGGGTCCGTTCTTGTCGAGCTTAGCCGTTCCATCAACGTCGTGTCAGCCGACGAGAGGTTTGTCCAGCGTCTGGTTCATGCGGCGAAGGCTGCCCAAACGGCATGGTTGTTGCGGTGAGCGTAAGTTATGATGCGACAGTTCAGTTTGAGGGGAAGTGGGGAGAAACAGCATGTGGGAAGCCTTGGTCGCGGTGATTGCTCTATCCGCGATGGAAATTGTTCTCGGGATCGACAACATCGTCTTCATCGCGATCGTTTCGGCACGTTTGCCGGAAGCTCAGCGACCTAATGCCCGCCGAATGGGGCTTCTCGCGGCGCTCGTCATGCGGATTATCCTGCTATGCACGATCTCTTGGGTGATGAGCTTAAAGAGCGATATCTTCGAGTGGACATGGCTGGTCGGTAACTCGGAACTGCTGACCGAACACCCTGAAATGAACGGCGTCACCTGGAAGGACATCATCCTTTTTGTCGGTGGCCTATTCCTGATTTGGAAAAGTGTTGGCGAAATCCACGAAAAACTAGACGATGAAGAGCACTCGGAAGAGGATGCCAAGAAGGTTAAGGCGACCTTTAGCGGTGTCATCCTGCAGATCATGGCGCTTGATGTGATCTTTTCGCTCGACTCAGTGATCACGGCCGTCGGAATGGTGAAAGAGCAAGTGAACGTTTTTGGAGTGGCCATCTCGGGCATCTGGTTGATGGTCACCGCCGTGCTGATTTCGGTTGGCGTGATGATCGCCTTTGCGAACACGATTTCTGATTTTGTCGAGCGGCACCCAACCCTCAAGATGCTGGCCCTCAGCTTCTTGATTTTGATCGGCGTGATGCTGGTAGCCGAGGGAGCCGGGGCTCACTTCGACAAAGGATACGTCTACTTTGCGATGGCGTTTGCTCTAGGTGTCGAACTGCTTAATATGCGAGTTCGATCTCTGCGACTCACGCCTATCGAAAAGAAAATCGCCGATCGCAAACGGCAAGGGGCCAAAGAGGGGACATAATCGCTCTAATGCCCCTCGTGTGGCGGGCGTAGGTGGCTAGGGCTGGGTAAATAGACTTGGACCTAGCCGCAGGGTCACGGTACAATAGGTAGTGCACGAATCCTTCGTGTTCCCGCCTTTTTGAACCTTCCTCGCCCTCCCTCAGCGTATCATGCCCATGCGGATTTTCGCGTTATCCATCGCGACGATGGTGTGCCTTCTACCGTCGTTTGCGTCTGCCGAAACCAAATTCCCGGCCGAGCACGTCGAGTTTTTCGAGAAGTCGGTTCGTCCAGTCCTCATGAAGCACTGCATCAGTTGCCATGGTGCCGAAAAGCAAGAGGCGGGTCTGCGCCTCGATGCACGTTCCGCGATCATTAAGGGGGCCGACTCCGGTAAAGTCGTCGTCGAGGGCAACCCCGAAGAGAGCAGCTTGATTCAGGCTATTCGGTATGAAACCTTCGAGATGCCTCCTTCCGGTCAAATGAGTAAGGAAGAGATCGGCGCAATCGAAGAATGGGTCAAGTTAGGGATGCCTTGGCCTGGTGAAGCAGAGCCGATCCAGGCATTGTCTTTCGATCAGCGACTGGTTAATGATAAGCAGCACCATTGGGCGTATCAGCCAATTCAAGATCCGCCTGCCCCAGAAGTGACTGGTGATTTCGCAAAGAATGAAATCGACCAATTTGTCGTTAAGCGTCTCGCCGACAACGGGATCGTTCCGGCGGAACTGACCGATCGCCGCACACTCGTTCGCCGAGCGACCTTCGACCTGACTGGTTTGCCTCCTACTCAGGCGGAAGTTGACGCGTTCGTCAACGATGAAAGCCCGGACGCTTACGAGAAGCTTATTGATCGTCTATTGGCCTCGCCGCAATATGGCGTGAAATGGGGACGCATCTGGCTGGACGTGGCTCGTTACTCCGATACGCGGGGCTATTTGAACGACGGACAAGATCGGCGATTTCCGTACGCTCACGCCTATCGTGACTATGTGATCGATTCCTTCAATCGAGATACGCCCTACAACGAATTCATCAAAGAACAACTTGCTGCGGACTACTTCGCTGAAGAGGGAGATCGGCGGTTGGCAGGGCTTGGGCTGATTCGAATCGGCCGTCAGTTCTTAAAGCATCAAGACACGATCGACGATCGAATCGATGTCGTCACTCGTGGCGTGTTAGGTCTCACCGTCACGTGTGCTCGTTGTCACGATCACAAGTACGATGCCATTAACATGGCCGACTACTATGGCCTTTATGGTGTGTTCGATCCGCTCAATGAAACGACGCCGCTGATCGGAGCGATTGATTCTGACCCACGTTATCCGGAATTCAAAAAACGCTACGACGAACTCCAGCAAGAACTCGCCGATCATCATGCCAATGTCGAGAAATCAGTTCGGACCGAGGCCAGTACTTATTTCTTCGACCTAATGGTGCGTGCGGTTTCGAAGCAACAGGAAGTCGAGATCGCCAAGTACGAGCAAAACGAACAGGAAGCAAAGAACGTACGTCCTCACTTGGTCAACAAATGGAAAGCATTCGCTGATCAGCAGTGGAAGCCAGATCATCCAATTTGGGGACCGCTATTCGAGACCCGCGAACTCGGCGAAGAGAAATTCGCCGCTGAGCACAAAGCATTGATTGGTAAGTGGACGGCGGAAGGCAGTACGCTTAATCCAGCTGTTCGTGAAGCGATTGCTGCCAACCAGCCCGAAACGTTGGCGGCCTTGGTTGATGTTTACGACGAATTATTAAAACCGGTTGGCAAGGCTTTCGTCGAGGCAAACTTCGATCGAGCGTTCGTCGACAAGCTGGAAGGTACGCAGAAGGAACTAGGCCAAGCGTTGATGCAAGGCAACTCACCTCTCGCTTTAGGCGATAACGATGTCCGCGCGGCAACGTTCACGAGCGAGCATGCCGTCCAGAAAAAAATTGAAGGGAAAATTCGCGGGCACGAGATTGATTCGCCAGGTGCCCCGCCTCGGGCAATGGCGGTTACCGATCGTGATCGAATCGGGCAACCGGTGATCTTTCTACGTGGGGATCCCGGACGTCGAGGCGACAAAGTGCCGCGGCAATTTGTCCGCGTGCTGAATGAAACCGAAGCACCTTCCTACGAGAAAGGAAGCGGGCGGCTAGAGTTAGCGGAAGATATCATCGCCGATGACAATCCGCTAACCGCACGTGTGATCGCCAATCGAGTGTGGATGGGGCACTTTGATCGGCCGCTGGTCTTAACGCCAGGCGACTTCGGTGTTCGAAGCGATCCACCAACCCATCCATTGCTTTTAGACCACCTGGCCAGCTACTTGAAGAAGAACGATTGGTCGCTGAAGAAACTGCACAAGCACATCATGCTTTCGGCAACCTATCAACAATCGAGTAAGGATCGACCAGAATTGCGTGAACGGGATCCCGAGAACCGTTTACTGTGGAAGATGAATCGCCGCCGCCTTACGTTTGAAGAAATGCGTGATGCCATGTTGGCTGCCAGCGGCGCGATGGATGACTCGCTGGGTGGTCGCGCCGTCAAGATTCTGGAAGATCCGTACCCGCCACGCCGAACCGTATATGGGTTTGTCGATCGACAAGACTTGCCGAACTTGTATCGTGCGTTTGATTATCCCAGCCCCGATGCCACGAGCCCGGAACGCTCGAAGACAAGTGTTCCTCAACAAGCGTTGTACCTGCTCAATAGTCCGTTTGTTGGTCGTCAGGCAGAAAAGCTAACGGGCAGTTGGGCGGATCAACCGCAGATCGGCGATCACGAAAAGCTTAGCCATCTGTTCCACAGCATCCTGCAGCGGCCTCCGAAACCGGAGGAAGAAAAGATGTTCTTGGAATATATCACTAATGCCCAGAAGAGCGACAACTGGTCGGCTTGGGATAGCATTGCCCAAGTGTTGTTAGTCTCGAACGAATTCATGTTTGTCGACTAACAGTTTTGCTTGATCTGCCCCCATCTCATTTGCCCTTCAGAGATACGAATCGGAACATTGACGATGAATAGCCAATACTCACACCGACCGGAAGCTTGTCTCAGTCGTCGCGATATGTTGACGCGAATGGGAACCGGACTGGGAATGATGGGGCTCGCCGGTTTGCTGGGTGACGACAAGCTGTTGGCTGCCGACGCTGAATCGGCCGCCCAGGCAGCTTCTTATCAAAACCCACTTGCACCGAAGCCACCTCACTTCCGGGCGAAAGCGAAGCATGTTATTCATTTGTTCATGACGGGTGGTCCGTCGCACGTTGATACCTTCGATCCGAAACCACTGCTAAACAAATACCATGGTAAGCCGTTGCCGGGCGGAGAGAACCTGCGCACAGAACGAAAGACGGGCGCTGCCCTTGGTTCTCCCTTCAAGTTTCAGAAGTATGGGGAGAGCGGGATCGAAGTTAGCGAACTTTTTTCGCACACCGCCCAGCATATCGACGACATCGCCGTGATTCGTTCGATGCATGCCGAAGTGCCCAATCATGAGCCTTCCCTGGGCTTGATGAACTGTGGGGCCTCAGTGGCCGTGCGTCCTGCATTTGGTAGTTGGCTAACCTACGGCATGGGGACCGAAAATCAGAACCTGCCTGGCTATATTGTGATGTGCCCGCATGGCTATCCGACCAAGCAGACCCAAAACTGGCAGTCTGCCTTTTTGCCAGGTGTGTACCAAGGAACGTATGTCGACACGCGGTATACGGAAGTTGAAAAGCTAATCGAGAATGTGAAGAACTCGCATCTCTCGCTGGACGCCCAACGGCAGCAGGTCGATCTTCTTCAGCAAATGAATGCTCAACATCGAGAGCAACGTGGATTTGATCCCGCGCTGGAGTCACGCGTCCAATCGTTCGAGTTGGCTTACCGAATGCAAATGGAAGCGACCGACGCCTTCGACGTTTCGCGCGAACCAAAGAATGTTCTAGAGGCCTACGGCGATGGCATCCAGGCCCGTCAGATCTTGATTGCTCGTCGGTTAGTCGAACGGGGTGTTCGCTTTGTTCAGGTCTTCCACGACCAAGGTCAGCCTTGGGATAGTCACGACGACTTGGAGAAAAATCATCGCCGCCTGGCAGGTCAGTGCGATAAGGCCATCGGGGCGCTAATCACCGATCTCAAGCGATTAGGTTTGTTTGAAGACACCCTGATTCTGTGGGGCGGTGAATTTGGCCGGACCCCGACTGTTGAACTGCCGAAGCCTGGCTCGAATGCCGGTAAGGTAAATGGTCGCGACCACAATCACTACGGTTTCACTTGCTGGTTGGCTGGCGGTGGGATCAAGGGTGGACAAGTCTACGGTTCGACCGACGAAACCGGTTTCAAAGCGGAAGAAAACCCCGTCCACGTCCATGATCTGCACGCCACCATGCTGCACGCATTGGGCTTCGATCACAAGAAGCTGACTTACCGCTACGCCGGGCGTGACTACCGGCTGACCGACGTGCATGGCAACGTGATCCACGATTTGCTTTCGTAGCTGACTGCGAACGGACTGTTTACCGCGCGTGTCTGCCGAAAATGATCGATTCGATCTCGATGCGAAAGGTACGTGGCAATGACATTGTGTGAACTATGCGGAGATGAAGCTTTCAATGAGCATCATCTTATTCCACGTCACTGTCATCGCAAATCGTGGTTTAAGAGTCGCTTCTCCAAAGAGCAGATGCAACAAACGATCGATGTGTGCAACATGTGCCACAAGATGATCCATCGTTTGATCCCTGACGAAAAAGAGCTTGGACGCAACTATCGCACCGTCGAATCCTTAACCGCCCATCCCGAGTTACTCAACTATCTTGAGTGGAAACGAAAACGGGTTCGCACCTAACGCACGAACCCGTTTCCTTTTTGGTGGTAAGCTGGCCGCGGGGCGGTTACTCGGTGGCGGCGGGTTCCGTTTGTTCTGCAGGGACTCTGACATCTGGGAATGCTTCGGCTAACAGTTCTTCTAGTCGCTCGCCGCGAGCTTCGGTATCGATGACGATACCGTCCTTGCCGACGAATATCATTTGCGGGATCGCATTGATCCCGTAGTAGCGAGCGTTTTCATCAGAAAAGCCGCGATAGTCGTCTCCCTCGGCGTTACAGACAATCGTCCAGGGAAGTTCACGGGCGGCGACAAACTGCTCGACATCCGTTTTGGAATCGTCCAGGCTAATGCCGACAATCTCGAAGCCATGCGGATGATAGGCTTCGTACAGCTTCTTCATATTCGGGAACTCGCCGATGCATGGACCGCACCAGGTGGCCCAGAAGTCGACCAGCACAACTTTCCCTTTGTAAGAGGCCCAGTTCAAGTCTGCGCCATCGAGCTTCTTGCCAACGACTTTCATCGTGTTTCCGACAAGGTTAATTCGGCGTGCGAAGCCTTGCATGTCGGTGGCAATCTCTTGGATGGCTTCGTCGGACGACTTCGCGAAATGATTGGCTAGGCTCTCTACGATTAACGAGGCCTGATCGTTGTCTTTGACAATCTCTAGATTCTTGGCGAGTGTCATGCCCAGTTTTGCGGAAAGCGGGCTGATTTCCATCGCTTCGATCTCCTTCGCCTTCTGCTTTACGAACGCGAGTCGCTGCGGAACTGTTTCCTCACGAAGGAGCATCAACTCAAGCGTGAGCGAAGCATCCTTCGCCTCGGCTGCGACTTCCGGATTGTCGATCTCGCCAGCCTTCTTTAGTTCGGCAGCCAATTCGGTGAGGCTTTCCTCTTCGCCCATCCGCGTTAGAGCCATGCGCAGCGAGAATCGCATCCAAATGAGCTTCTTCTTCGGTTCTGCTTCCGAGTCAATGAGCCAGATTTGGTCCAGCATTTTGATGCCCTGTTTCAGGCGATCTTGGATCGAGAAGCTTTCGTCGGATTGGTCACGAAGATAGGCATCGACTTGCGTCAGCCCTTCCTCGACCGAAGCAGGCGAAAAGCCTTTCTCTGTGGTAGCGGAATCTTGATTGGCCACTTCATCCGCAAAAACGGGTGAGCTGATTCCGATCGCACCGATGTAAAGCAGTGCCAATGTGAATACGTTCCAACCGCGTGTCATCGTCTGTTCCTGGGTTGCGTGAAAAAGAGTTGCGAAGGAGCGGAGGCAAATCGAATTGGATCGTGATCTACCGATGCGCTTCGTGTTGCTTGGAAATCTATTCTAAATCACAAAAAATGGCTGCCTATTTTCATAAGCAGCCATTTGAATTATCAAATTGATGCATCGAGGTTTCGCAATCGCGAAACGTCGATTGGGGCGGAATTATTCGCCAGCCCCTTCGGCCTTGGCTTCCGGTTTCTCGTCTTCCAGTTTCACGTCTGGATAAGCTTCTGCCAGAAGTTTGTCGAGCTGGTGACCGCGAGCTGTGATCGATTCAACGTTGCCATCCTTACCAACGAAGATCATCGTAGGGATACCGGTGATTCCGTAACGAACCGAGTTGACATCGGACCAACCTCGATCGCCACCCTTGTCGTTCCAAACGATTGTCCAAGGGATTTCACGTTCTTCAACGAACTTCTCGACGACGGGTTTGGTGTCGTCAAGGCTGATGCCGACGATCTCGAAGCCGTGTGGGTGGTAGGCCTTGTACAGCTTCTTCATGTTCGGGAATTCTGCGATGCACGGACCACACCAGGTAGCCCAGAAGTCGACAACCACGGTCTTGCCTTTGAAGGCCGCCGGGAAGTTGAGGTCTTTGCCGTCCAGCGTGGTGCCGGTCAGTTCGATTGGATTGCCTGGCAGGTTGAAGCGTCGTGCCATGCCGATTAGGGAAGCAGCGGCCTTTTCAACTTCTGAGTCGCCAGAGTCTTTGAAGTGGTCGGCTAGATCGCCAATTTCCTTCGCCGCATCTTCTGGCTTCAGCATGTACGACAAGCTGCTCGCCAACTGGGAGGCGAGGTCGGCCGAGCTCACGGTCGGTTCACCTTCCATGATCTCACCCTTGATCTCGTCGATCGCTGCTTGTTGTTCGGCAGGTGCCATCGAGCGAATTTTACCGATGCGGATGCTGAACATCATTTTGCGAGCTTGCGAGGCGAGTTCGGGATCACTTCCTTCGCTGGTCTTGGTCAGGAATTCACTGGCTTGCTTGCCGGCTTCCGCGTCACCCATTCGTTCAAGTGACATCAGCAATTGAACTTTCAAGGTGAACAGTTGCTTGGATTCGGCAGGCGTGCGATCCATGCCCCACATCGTCTCGACCATGTCGACCGCTTTGGTATAGCGTTCCTTCGGCGGAAGCTTGGCGTCACCACCAGTACGAAGGAGCGAAATCAATTCTGTCGTACCTTCTTCGACCGACGTCGGAGCGAACTCTTCCGTCTTTTCTTCGGTGGCTGCCGGTGTGTCTTCGGCTGCTGGGGCTTCATCTGCGGCCCAGGCTGGGCTGACGTTTCCGACGAAACCGACGGCTAAAAGTGTTGCTAGTCCGATCTGCCAAGCGAATTTCATCGCTAACTCCCTGTTATGTGTGTGGGTCGAATTCCGCGCTAATTGATACGTATTTTAGACTTCTCAGAGGGCTCGGAAAACCGAAATCTCGCCATCCGCTGTCAGATTACGGTCAGAATTCGACAAGATGTTAATCAGCTTACAAACAAAAACAGGTGCGGATCATTTTGTGACCAGCACCTGTTCGGATCATTTAATATTGATGCGTTTAAGGCAACTTGGCGGGTGCCAATTCACTTAACCGGCGTTCACGCTCTCGCGAACCACTTTCGGCATGCGGCTTTCGGCCATGGCCGTGTCGATTTCGAGCTGCATGACAACGCTCCAGCGGCCTTCGGCGTCGCCCTGAACCCACCAGTGTGGCATCATGCAAACACTTTGATGGACCATCTCAAAGCCACCTTCGGACTGGCTGACCGTCGAGATCGGGAACGTCCACAAGCTTGTTGGGCGATCGGCACTCCAGCGACAATCGATTCCGAGCCATTCGTCCTTTAAACCCAAGTCTTGGACTTCGTGCAGGTCCAGTTGCGTGCCTAAGTGGCCCAGTTTTTTGCCGTCGGCTTGGTGGAAGTAACGATCATCCGCACCCGATGGCAGGCCCGCCAGATTCATTTCCACGGCGAAGTGCAACGCCTGATCTTGTGGGAGGCCTTCCAGCAGGTAGGCAATCTCAAGCACGCTGCTACCAGCGGTCATGGTTACACCCTTGGTGATCGTCAGCGGAATGCCCCAGGCATTGCCGGCTCGCGACATTTGAACCTGGATACGATCAGGATTGCGACGCAGCTTAGCTTCGTAAGGCGTTTCGACAAAGTCGCCACGTTCCATTGCGTTGTTCAGTGCGACTTGCTCCAGCGAAGCGTTGTTGTCGAAGAAGTGATCGACCAACGTCTTACGCTGATAGGTGTCGTACTGGAGCATTTTGTCGAGGCCTTCCTGCTTGAAGACGACTCGATCGTGAATCGAGGCAACTTCGCCACCGGCTGCGGAAGGTCCTGCCAACACCTTGCGGTGATAAGCTTCTGGGCGACGTGACAACGTAGCCAGCAAGTTGTGGCAGATCGAGCGAACGTCGAGTTCGTACAACGTGCCGCCGGTGGCGGGTGCCAACAAGGCGATCAGCTTCTCGTCTTCCAGGCGAACTTCCTGCCGGGCATCCAGGTTGAAGTCGGCCACCTCAGCTTCGATAAACGAAGCAGGTTTGTGTTCGGCTTGGTCGAGCAGGTTGTCCGCTGCGATCAAGTGGTTGTAAACCGCATTTCGAAGGTGAGGCAGGTAGGTGCCGCCGAATGCTCCGTGCCAGTAACTGCAGTTGCATTGACCGCGGTAAAGTTCACGCTTCGCCAATTCAAGCAGACGTGAATCGCATCCGTTGGCTTCGGCAGCGGCCAGGCGATTGCTAATGCTTAACGCACGACTATACATCTCGTCTGTTTCTGGGTAGCGAACCTTGAAGTTTCGCCAGTACCCGCCACGGATGTAACGCTTGATCTTGTCCCAGCGTTCGTCATGCTCCATTTCGTGGACCAGATCTTCGTAGTCCATCTGCTGCTGAGCAGGCATTGCCCACTCCGTCATTTCGCGATAGCTACCTTCTGGGATGTAAACCTTGCCAACGGGCGGCAACGCTTCGGTCGCTTCGGCTAGGGTGGTCGTGATCAGCCAATCTTTATTGGCCGTCAGCAGCTCGAAGAACTGGGCTAACCATCCGCGATCGTAGACGTGAGCCTTCGTATCGGGCCAGGTACCGAACTTCTCGCCGTCGTCACCGAACACGATGACCGAATTGGGGAACTGATCGGCGATACCACGCAGGTAGTTGATGGTGTCTTGGGCGGGAGCGAACGGCAAGAGATATCGCATCTTCTCGCTGCCTGGGAATACGGAAAGCAGCTTGCCGTATTCTTCGGTCACGTAGTAGCCGTACAGTTCGTCTTGCGCGAGTCCAGCATTCTTGAAATGGAAGTCGTCCAGGATCGTGTATTGAATGCCAGCGTCGGCGATGTCGGCGGTGAGCTGTTGTTCCCAGACCCGCTCGGGCATCCACATGCCTTGGATCTTGGCACCCAGGCGATCGGTTAGCCATTTGGTGTAGCTGGCGATTTGTCCAACGCGATCGCGCGGTGGAATCATCGGCAGGATGGCTTCGTAGAAGACACCGCCAATGATCTCGATGCGGCCGCTCTTCACGTGCGCCGCAAGACGATCGAGGTATTCAGGATGATGTTCGTCCAGCCATTCCATCAACGGGCCGCTAGTGTGCAGACCGATCTTGACGTCGGGGTAGCAATCAAAGACATCCAGGAAGGGAAGGTAACTGTCCTGGTAGGCCTGCTCGAAGACGCCATCAAAATTGCCGATCGGTTGATGATTGTGCAGGACCAAGCACAGACGGATCGTATTGCTCATGTTTTTCTCGGGGGGAGTAATCCTGGATTTGGGGAGGTAATGCGGCGGTGTTCGCCTGGGAAGATACAGGACGAATCGGCAGAACCGGTACCCTTTAGCTAGCTTTTCCAAACGACTTTTAAAGCCGGACGGCGGTGACCTGACGGATTATGTCATCCGTATCGATCAGACCGAATTGCGGAGGATCTGAGCAGCTCGCTCGGGAGAGAGAGGGTTCACATAGAGACCCGTCCCCCACTCGAATCCGGCCCTCACCGTCACGCGCGGCAAAACCTCTACATGCCAGTGATAGTGATCCTTTGCGAATGTGTCAAACGGCAACGTGTGAATCAGGTAGTTATATGCCGGGAAATTTAATGCCTTTTCCATTCGTACCAGGAGCGAGCGTACCAATAAGGCAAGCTGTTCTAACAGCGTAGAATTTGCACCCCCGAAATCGGCTTGCCCAGAGCGTGGCAAAATGCAGAGCTCAAACGGCATTCGAGAGGCGAACGGACAGAACGCCACCAAGTTCTCGTCGGCGTGAACGATCCGCGATCCGTCTGCCAGTTCACGCTCGATGAGGTCGCTCCAGTACGACCGATCATGTTTGCGAAAATAGGCCTCACTGGCATCTAGTTCATGCTGGACAATTGGCGGCACAATTCGCGTAGCCATGAGTTGGCTGTGCGAGTGTTCCAGTGAGGCTCCGGCCGCCGGTCCATTGTTCTTGAACAGCTGAACGTAACGGCAACGACCATCCGCCCGCATCGTGTTGAGACGCTGCTGATAGGCTTGGAACGTGAGAATCGCATTCGCTTCCGGCAGTTGGGAAAAGGAGGTAACGTGCCGTGGCGATTCAACGATCACCTCTTGGACGCCACTGGCCGTCTCGACTTGGTAGAACGGATCTTGGTGAGTGGGGACTTCGTCGCTGAAGTCGGGCGAGAGGGAAGGGTAAATGTTTGGCAGAACCCGAACTTCCCAGGGCATTTGATCGGTTGACCGAGATGAATCGGCCGGAAGAGCTAGGCGTTCGTGAGGAGTGGCATCCTCGTGGCCTCCGCAGAAGGGGCATCGCATGGCGGAGGGAGGCGGGATTGATGGCTTCCATTGCTGTGGGCGGTCTTCGCGACCTTCGGCAATGACGACCTGATAGCCGAGCAGAGGATCTCGGCGAAGCTGATTGCCGGAACTAAGACTCACGGCGACTTCCTTGTCGGCGTCCGACGCTACATACTGCGGCGAGCCTTGATCGTTTTCTCGTAGAGTTCGACGTACTGCTGGGCACTACGATCCCACGACCAATCTTGCGACATACCTGTCTCAACGATCTGTTTCCAAGTCTCAGGGTTTTCCCGATAGGTGCCTAGTGCTTGTTCCAGGATATCCTGCAACGCCTCGGCCGAGTACTCACGGAAGCTGAAGCCATTGGCTGTGCCAACTTCTAGCGAGGCGGGCGTCACGTTCGTGATAGTGTCGGCTAAGCCACCAGTCTCACGAACGACCGGAACGGTACCGTACTTGAGGCTGTAAAGTTGATTCAAGCCACATGGTTCATACAGGCTAGGCATCAGGAACATGTCGGCGCCAGCTTCGACCCGTCGAGCCTTACCTTCGCAGAACTCGACCTTCACGCCAATCTTGTTGGGGAACATCGAGCTGAGTTCGCGAAGCATGGCTTCGTGATGCGGTTCGCCGGTTCCGAGGATGACCCATTGGCAATCGCAATTCTTGGCTCGATCGCGAATCACCTTGGCTACCAAATCGAAGCCTTTTTGATCGGCCATTCGACCGACCATCCCAATAACGGGAGCCTTCGGATTGACTGGCAGGTTGAACTCCTCTTGGAGAGCTTGCTTGCACTTCGGCTTGTTGGTTTGCCAACTGCTCAAGTCGTACGTGGCTGCCAGAGCGTCGTCGGTCGCGGGATTCCAACGGGTGTAATCGACGCCGTTCACGATGCCTGCGAGAACCTTACTTCGTTCACGCAGAGCACCTTCTAGGCCGCAACCCATGGGCTGCGATTGGATCTCTTCGGCGTAGCGAGGGCTGACCGTGGTGATCGCGTCAGCGAAGACGATCCCCGTCTTGAGGAAGTTCAGATGGCCGTAGAACTCCATCTGATGCATGTTGAAGTACTTCCAGTCGAGTCCCGTCAGCAGCATGTCCCAGTGCCAGAAATTGCCCTGGTAGGCCATGTTGTGAATGGTCAGCACGCTGGCGATGTTCTCGTAGCCATGCGTTGCCCGGTACTCGATATTCAGGTAGGCCGGGATCAGGCCAGTCTGCCAATCGTTGCAGTGGACCAGGTCAACCTTTAGGTCAAGCAAGCGAATCGCTTCCAGCACGCTGCGCGAGAAAAAGACGAATCGTTCGCAGTTGTCTTGATAGTCGTTCCCAGCTTCGCGGTAAAGTTCGGGCCGATCGAAGTATTCGTCGTTCTTGACAAAATAGATCGGAACATCCGAATTCGGGAGATGCGATTTAAGCAGCTGCCCCGAGGCAATCCGTCCGCCAACCGGTACGTCGAAGTAGATCGGTAATTCTTCGATCGGCAGGCCAGATTTGTAGATATGTCGAAATGCTGGAAGGATCACCGTAACGTGATCGACTAAGCTGCGCAAAGCGACCGGCAGAGCTCCGCCCACGTCCGCCAAACCCCCGGTCTTGGCGAATGGATAGATCTCACTGCTGGCAAAGAGAACGTTCAAGGGGGAGTCGCTCCGTGGCGTTGGCTATCTTCCATTAATCAGCAAGGTTGCGTCAAATAATAACACACAGAAAGTGCGCCCGGGATAGCCTTGTGAAAAAAGGAGGTTTTCGTTGATTGTGGCGATTAGGATCTCTTGGCGATTGGGGCGCAGGCCCCGTTATTAACTCGCATTGCGGGAAGTTCGCACCCCGCAAGGGGTTTAGGTTGTCAATCAAAATTCTTCAGGAAGAGCGGCGAATCGGATTAATCCGACCATTCGGGTGGGGGATAGGCTAGAGACGATCCAGTTTAAGAAATGTGGGCCGTTCTAAGCTGAAGGAGGGAATCGTGGGACTGGCGATATTCTATAGGACACTAACTTATTAGACAAACATTCCGGGCTCGTGCATTCCGACGTTTGTTCTCTTACGATTCGTTACGTAACTGCTCGAGCGAGCTTTGTTTGCCGACGACCAAAAGAAGCTGATCGAGTCCCAGCGAGTAACCGCCATCGGGGAACATTGCCAACTTTCCAGTCATCGGATCTTTCACACCAACAACCCACACGCCGAATTGCTGACGAAGGTTGAGATTCATCAGCGATTTGCCAACCATCGCGTCAGGCACAGCGACTTCCATAAAGCTGTACTCAGGGTCGATCGGCAGAAAGTCAATGATGTTCGGCCAAGTCATGCGATCAGCCAACGTCTCGGCAATTTCTGCTTCCGGGAAGATCACACGCTCGACTCCCAAACTCTTTAGAAGCTTGCCGTGATCCTTCGTAACGCCTTTGACGATGATGCGTTTAGCGCCTAGTTCTTTCGCGTGCAATGTGGCCAAAAGAGACGGTGTGATATCTTCACCCATGCTAATGAAGACGCCGTTTGCTTCTTTCAGATTGAGGTGCTGTAGTGATTCGTAGTCAGTCGCATCGGCGATGATCGCTTCGTACAGATCGTCCTTGATTTCTTCAACGTTTTCACGCGAGCTATCGACTCCGGTAACCCGGCAGCCGTTCTTTTTTAGCTTCCTAGCCAATGCGCCTCCGAACGACCCGAGCCCAAGGATATAGAAGTGTTTCATGGCGGGCATAGCGTACCTATCCTATAAGTGGTTCTTCTTTCGGGTATTCAACCGGAGTCTGTCTTTGGGTGTGCGAAAGCGCAACGAACACCGAGATCGGTCCCAGCCGTCCTAAAAACATCAGCACGATGATGATCATCTTGCCGACGGTTGAGAGCGAACCGGTAAATCCTGTCGAAAGGCCCACGGTTCCCAGGGCTGAAACGACCTCGAACGCCGCGTCCAGGAACACTCCTTGGCTTTTCGGGTGCGGAACGCTTGACTGTTCAAAAACCAGCAAGGCGGTCAGGGCTACGATGGCGACAACCGTAAACAGCAGAGCGGTGGCGGTCGCTTGCTGGATCACAATCTCGGGGATTGTTCTTCGTGCAAAGTTGATCCGGCTCATTCCGTGAAAAGTTTTCCATGCGTGAACGGCCATAACCATAACGGTCGAGACTTTAAAGCCACCCCCGGTCGAGCAAGGGCCTGCTCCGATCAACATCAGCAGCATCGAGATAAAGAGCGTGGCATTGGTCAGCGACGCTAAGTCGATCGTATTGAAGCCCGCCGTTCGACAACTTACCGAATGGAAGCCAGAAACGAGTAGTTTCTTCCATAGCGGCATCTCTTGCAGGACGCCGTCCCACTCAAGCACCAATGTGCCGAGAAATCCACCCAGCAGAAAGAAGGCAGTTCCAATCAGCATGAATTTGGAATGGATGTGCAAGCTCGCCCACCCTTCGAGTACCCCTTTCCGCCAATTCTTGTTCAAGTCGAGTAGAACGGGAAAGCCAATCCCTCCCACGATGATCAGGGCGGAGATCGTCAAGTTGACAATGATGTCTCCCTGAAAGCCGACTAGGCTATCGTTATGAAGCGCAAAGCCCGCGTTACAGAATGCAGAAATCGAGTGGAACAATGCGTGCCAAGCCGACTCGAAGAAGCTGTCGTAAAGATTGAGGTTGCGAGCCAAAAGAATGAAAAAGCCTGCCCCTTCGCTGAAAGCTGTAACCAGAAGGACGTGTCGCAAGATCCATTTTAAATCGGCGTCGTCGCTAGCCCCGAGGGTTTCTGTGAGGATCGCCCGGGCTCTGAGGCTCGGTTTGCTCCCCAGGTTAAACAGCGTGTAAGTCGTAATCGTCATGATCCCAATCCCACCGATTTGGATCAGGATTAAGATGACCAACTGCCCTAGAAAGCTGAAGTCATCTGGCGTGGAACGTACGGCTAGGCCGGTAACACAGCTGGCGCTAGTCGCCGTGAAGCAGGCATCCAATCGCGAAATCGATTCCGCACCTTCGCCCCGGCAGATCGGAAGCGTCAGCAGAACGGTGCCGATCAAGATGAGGGCCAAATACCAAACGACCAAATTCCGGGCCGGATACTTAACGATCGAGCCTGTCAGTTGTGGCATAGCGGCACTGCCCAATAGAGACGAATCTTCGCGACGCAGCTTTGAGGGGCGATCTCTTTATCGAGCACCCGCTTGTCGCCGTCAACGAGGGAAAGACGTAACTACCGCGATGGCGCCTGGCCTGGGCGAGAAACGATTTCGTCCGACTTCGTCGCTGGAGTTGCCAAGGACAAAATCGCCGGGCTAAACAGAATTGCGGAGTAGAAGATCGTTCCCATCAGCATATTGCGGAAGAAAGGAATCGCCATCACGTAGCATTGAATCAATCCGTTGACGTCCTTGGTGTATTCAGGCAAGGCGATCCAGCTAAAGAAGTTCGTCACTACGAAATAGCCAACACTGGCGAAGATTCCCATGGTGATCCCACCGGCCCAGGTGCTGCCAGATCGCATGGTGTAGCCCAGCACGACGATCGCCAAAACGCAGCAATACATTACCGGCAGCGTCGGATAAAACGCCCAACTGAATTGGCCCGTGATGCCCCAGATCGCCAAATCACTTAAGAGCAGCGAGCCTAGAACCACACCACATGCGGCCCAGCGATTCCCGAGCATCGCGCCAACGAACAAGCAAACGGCCAAATAAGGTGTGAACGACCAGAAAAAGCTTTGCGAGAACCACTCGGCTTGCATCCCGGTGGCGGTCATTAAATAGGGGAGCAGCTTTACGGCGATGGCAAAAGCCAAGCACGAACCAACAAGGGCCCAGATGCGTGGCGAGTGAATTCGGTCAGTCGTGGATTGGGGTGCGTCGGCCATACTACTACTTTTGAGGCGTCAACATTTAGGGAACGAATGCCTAAAGTATCGCCCCGAAACATCCCAAACGTCAACCTCGCCACGTTTTCCAACGAAAAGGTGGCCTGAATTTCAAGGATTCAGGCCACCCAAATAGAAAAATCAGCAGTCTTCGAGCCATCGATTAGCGAATGCGGTAGACTCTTCCTCGCAGCTTGACTACCAACGTTTCGTTGTCTTGCTGCTGCGAAAGCACGGCGTTTTCGGCCTTAGTATTCTTTGCCACCAAGTCGAAGTACTCATCACTGAATCGCTTCACTTCGACGTAATCGGGCTTCGACTTCTTCGCCTCCTCGGCGGCTTCCTCGTCGATCCACATTTTGTCGCGATAGAACAACGTGCGATTGCCGACGGTACGAACCGAATTCACGACGCGTACTTCGTCGGTTTCGGTGTCCTCGACCGTCACGCTATTGGACGGGCCTGACATGGCGGCCGGTGCTTCAGCAGCATATCCTCCGGCACCGCCGTAACCACCACCAAATCCTCCACCTCCGAAGCCGCCGCCTCCTCCACCAAAGCCACCGCTTCGGCCCCGCGAGCTGCTAGGGGAAGTCGCCAGTCGGTCGGCAGCCGGCTGGGCTTGCGGTAGGTTCTGGGCATTTTGGTATCTTGCCTTGGCACCTCGCTGCGAAAAGGCCGAGCGACCGGAGGTCTCCGACAGCTTTTGGGTCGCGTCTCGCAACCGTTGCAGGCTCATGTGACCACCAGCGCGAGCATCGGCTAAGGATTCGAGCGATTGGTTCTCGTCGGCCAGGAAGGATGTGTACGGAGTAAGGATTCCGTGGTCGGTTGAAAGCCGAACAAGTTCTTCCATCAACTCGTCGTTCTTTCCTTGAAGATCCATTTCGTCAATGATCTCGCCAATCCTGCGAATCGCCCACAGTTTTTCTACAAATGAATTCGATTGGTCCTTGCTCTCATGGACGAACTCGGCTGGAAAATCGAACTTCTCGACTTCGCCGTTCACTTTACCTCGAACAGTAATCTTGGCATCTCCCCAGGCCTTGTAACGCCCAACCAAGACCAGTTGCTCCCCTTCAAACAGATCGACTACTTCTTTCGGGAGTACGCGATTAACGGCCTTCGATCCACCACGTTCTAAATCGAACTTGATCTTGACGTCGGTCATCAGTGGTGCGTTGATCTTGCGATACAGTCGAGCCACATGCTCTTCGAGATCTTCGTCAGGACGGACGTATTGGCTTTGCCCTTGGATTGCGTTCGAGAGGCGATCCATCAGTCGACTATTGACGTCGTACCCAACACCAAAGTTGATCATCCGGGCATGATGGGCGTTGTGCTTTTTCGCATTCTCGACGATCTGCATCTCGTCAACTTCGCCCGTTGTGGGACGTCCATCGGATAGGAATAAGACGTAGCAAGGGCGGTCGTCGTCTTGCACCATATTCATCGCGGTCGTCAAAGCGCCGTCGATGTTGGTGCTGCCGCCCGCGTAAAGTCCGTCGACGAAGCCGATCGCTTCGGTGACACTCTTTTTGTCGGCTTTCTGGAGTTCGGGTTGAAAGCTTTCGACATCGCTGTCATAGGCAATGATGTTGAACAGATCTTGATCGTTCAGATTATTCAATACGTATTTGGCGGCTTCGCGTGCTTGTTCGATCTTCTCGCCACTCATGCTGCCAGAGCGGTCGACGACGAACAGTACCGTCTTCTTGGGCGGCTCCTTCATGGTGTCTCGTGGGGGTGGTGTGGCCAGCATCAGGAAGAACCCCTCTTCCTCCTTGTCGGGGCGATAACTGATCACGCTGGCTGAGAGTTTGTCGTTGTTGCTCTCGAAGAAGAGACGGAAGTCGCTGTCTGGAATCACGTTGTCGGCTTCATACTTTACGACAGCACGCTTGTTACCGTTGCGAGTGATATCGACGTTATGGGTTGGACTGTAGATGCTCTTTAGTTTCTCACCACTTTCCAAGGCCAACCGAACTTTGATTTTCTCGACAGGGCGATCGGTGTACTTCGCCGTCGACATCGGGAACAAAAAGTCGGTCAGCCGTCCATCCTTCTTCAGCAGTTGGCTGTAAGTAATGGTCACCTCGCGCGACGCCCCAGCTGGGACGGGAAAGACGCTGGTCTGAAACATCCCGGTGCCAGTCCATTCCAACAAGGCAGGGTCTTTGTTTTGGCGGACGATCGAGTTGTAAATCTCGCGAGCCTTCTCTTTTCGAAGTAGCTTCGCGGGGAATTCCTTTCCATCGACCATCAGCGTTAAGCTGTCGATCGCACCGTCATAGGGTAGCGGGAAAAGAAACGAGACCTCCATCTGGCGGCTGCCGGTGTTCTGAAACTGCTGGGCAACTTGAACTTGAGCGACCTGATCTTTGATGTTGGCATTCACCTCGAGCTTGGTGATCTTGTACGACTCGGTCGGCGAGGGCTGTGGCGTAGGACGCGGGATCGGCCGGGGAAGGGGGACTGGCCGGATTGAGTTATGGATTACGATCACGGCCTGAGCCGTAGCGACGTTCGTCGCGAAAAGCGTACAAAGTGTTGCCAGCAAGCAACTTGCAAGAAGAGCTGTCCGAGTCATTGGGGATCTCCCATCCGCTGAAAGGGCGAAGCATGTCTTCCGGTGAGACGAAAGCAACCAGCCAGCGGTTTTCGATCCGCACAGAAAACTTCGCCCGGCAGGTTAAATGACGCTTTAACGTACCTCTTTAGTGTGAGGCAATTCCTCGAAACCGTCGACGAATTGGTGGCGTCCGAATAAGAAGTTTTGTGGGGGACAGAAACCGAACGTGTTGTGGGGCGGCATTGAAGAAGAGCGATCTAAGCTGCCTGTCGGCGGGTCGTCTTTTGATAGATGATCGAATTGCCTTCCTTGCCGACCACGCCTAAAGCGCCGGTTTTCCGCAATGTGTAGACCATTTTCTGGCAAATCCAGCGAGGTCGTTCCAGCTTTTCGGCTAAGAGGCCCGTGTGAAACTGGCGTGGCAGGCTGCGGGGAAGCAGCTTTAGCAGGTCCGAGGCTTTGCGGAAGCGGTGTGAAGAAACGATCTCGGTCAGCGTTTGATCTTCGACAACAAAGTCGTTCTCGCGTCGTCGGCGTCGTTTGCCATGCCCTGGGTAGCGGATCTCTTCGATCTCGATCAGCGGGATCTCAAGCGTCAGGTTGTCATGCGGGAAGACGTTGGTGAAGTGGACCAACTCTTCAAACACGCTGAACACGTCGCCACGCTTTGGGCTATAGCGAGCCGAAACGATTTCGCCCCCCTTTTTATCGCGGCGAACGACCTTCTTGCGAGCGACAATCGGCTTCACAACTCGCACCTTGTGCGAATCGCACAGTTCGCGAATCTTGTCCCGAATCGCCGCCAACCCTGACCACTGCACCTCAATCAATTGCCCACGCGCGACGGCGTCAATGATATACCGCCCCAATCGAACCTCCGTCTCGGCCTTCTTGCCGGCGTAATGTTCCTTCAGGGCTTTGTGGAGTGAGGTTTCCATGAACTAAGGCAAGCAGGGGATTGGATTGACGAACGCGGAAGGCATCTTTTACAGAATGTCGACAATGTGCGGTAGTCGAATCCACTGGGATGCCAAAGTTGGCCGTTTAGGAGGAATGCAATGATTGCCTCACTCTAGGTCCTTAAGAGCCGTAAATCATCTTTGGAAGTCGACTCGCCGCTCCAATCTTGATTACTACGATCGATTTGTCAGGCGACGCGATAGTTGCCGTCGACAATGCTTCTTAAGAGTTTTTCCCTGCAACCTCTGCCAGTACCGTGGCGCCGATACGGTAACTCGCCCCAACGCTCAGTAGGAAAAAGGAAAACGCGATCATCACTGCGGGGAAGATCATCGGAAACTGTAGCAGCATGAGGATGCTGGCTACCAAGCCGAAGCCGCGCAGAAGTAGCAGATGGTCTCATTGGATTTCAGGCGATTGCATTCGGTGGGCAAGCCGCGTGGTTGGTTGTCAACGTTAACCGCGGCGGATTGATCGGCCAGCGGAGCGATGCTGGTCAAGCGAATTCCATTCGTGTCAGCTTAGGCCCGCACGGCAGCTTCGTCGGCGAAATCCACCACGAGGTTAATGAGCATGCCATCGGCACCGATACCTTCGATCGCGTATTTCACCAAGAGTGCTTTCTATTCTGACTTGCGTTTGCAAATCGATATTATTTTTCTTCAAGCGCTGCCACGATGCTGGAGCCGACGCTGTACAACGCTCCGAGCGGGAATAGAAAGAAGGCCAGCGAAATTAACCCCAAGCCAAGAGGTGGAAAAAAAGCGTAATCAGCCCGCCGATTAAGAGAGCCCAAGCCCAGGTAAAGAGGCCACTCGAAACCGATCGCATGCGACCAGAACGGGTTGCAGTGTGGCGAGGCGTGTTCGAGATGGGAACATTCACCGACTGATCTTCCAGCAAGCGAATCCGAGAGAGTGTGATTCCTCTTGAGTCGGCGTAAGCCCGCACCGCGGCTTCGTCTGGTAAATCGACAACTTCGTTGACTGGCATTCCGTTCGATGCAGTGCCAGAGATCGAGTATTTCATGCGATAGTCTTCCTAATGCGACGATGTGCCAAACCATGTGAGGCCGTCGCATAAAGTTAACTGTTGGCCAGCAGCCGAGCAATAAGTTGATGATGATTGGCTCGCTGATAGTGGACGCGGTACACTTCTATTAGCGTGCAAAAGTTACCATGTTTGCGGTTAGCATAGGACCCATTTGTTAGACGGGAAGAAGCAAGAGCCATGAGGACGGATAGGAAAACGCTGAGCTGATTCCCGCGGTGCCACGTAGCACTCGGTAAACCGAGGAACCGGAAGTTGAGTTGTAACAAGCAAAGCAATGTCCGTTAATGTTTCAACCCGTTTTCGCCCTTATCATAGGGTTGTCATCTTCATAGCGGTTTTGTTGCTGCTATCTCTGATCGTGCCGCTCGCGTGGGTTTCGTGGGGGAGTGAGGTCGATATTCACTCTGGGCGCGTACGAAAGTCGGTGTGGGTAATTGGCATCCTTGTGAAACGCGAAGTCGAAGAAACCTGGGTTTCGTCAGCGGCGGAGTCAATCGGTGAGCCGGAGTGGCACTTCGCTGTAACGGATCAATGGTGGGGCGGTGGGCATCCGCATTGGAATTACCATGCCGCGGTGAATCAGATCGAGAGCATCGAGAAAACGTTCGATGTCTTTTCCTGGGAGGAAGAGGCCCGGAGGGGAGCCGCCGATGAGATCTTACGGCGGTGGCAAGCCAGGGACGATCGTGACGCAGATGCCTATGTTCGAATGCTTCTCGACATGCTTTATCAAGAGATACCTGATCAACGGGAAGGGGATCGGATTTCGCGAGATGATCTGCCAGGTTGTTAGATAAATCAGTCCAGCGATACCATGAGGATTATCGTGTTTTGCTTTAAGAAATGGACCGAGTCAGCGAATACATGTTGAGCAGAATGCTGAACCGTTGGAGACGGGTGGATGATGCTTGGTGTTAACGAAATTGAAAACTCCGATGAAATTGATTCCCCTGACTTGTCGCCAGTGCAGCGCTCCTTTGAATGTGCCTGAGAACGTCTTGCTTGTCACGTGCTTGCACTGTGGATCACAACTGGCCGTCGTTCAGGAAGGGACCACCGTCTATACCGAAAGTTGCGACCAGGAGCAGAACGTTTCGCTAGGCGATGCGGTGCAGACGAAAGAAATGGACTGCCAGCTGATCGAGGAGAGCAGGCAGCAGCGGGAGCTCGCCGCGTTAGATCACGAGTGGAAGCAAATGCGTCGGCGATACATGCTGATCGATGCCGACGGGAATGCCCGCGTGCCTAGTTCGGATACCGCGAACAATATGGCAATTATTACGATAGTCAGCGGTGTTTTGTGGATCCTTCCTGCGTGGATAATTACCGACAACTGGTCGCCGTTCCTTGTACTCTGCCTTTTGATTGGAGTGTTCGTCGTCATCGGCCTTGGGCTCAGCCGTTTACATTACCAAAGAGCCGTCGCCTACCACGAGGCCAAGCGGTGCTACCTCCGGCGTCGGCTTGAAGTGACCGAGGTGGCGGAAGCGTATCCAACTAAGGGTTGGGGTTAAGCTGAGTTAGAGGCAAGTTGCGAATGTCTCCGGAGAAGAGCAGTGACATCGATGAAACTGATTCCCTTGAATCGCCGAACGACTGAGGTGGAAGCCAGAGTCGACTCGCTGCAGCGGCAGCAACTGGTCAACCAACTGGACCAAGCTTGGTACAAGGATCGCGAGCGGTACTTCATTCGGACAAAAGCGAGAAGAACCTATTTGCCGTGGAAAATCGAGGCCGTAATCTCTGCTGGCGTTACGTTAGCCATTGCGAGCTTGGTGGCCTGGTTATCCGTTTCTGCCCCCGGGCCGCTAGGAGCCCCACAGGGCATTGGGCTCTCTTTTGCCGCACTAGTTGGCTTGGTTGGCATGAGCAGCAGCTTTCAGCTTTACCGAAAGCGCACCAGTCACGACCTAGCGGAACAGCGCTACCTCCGACGCCGAGCCGAGCTTACCGGGGAAGGTTGAAACGCGGGTTCGATTACTCTCCGCCGCCGGCCATCTCGGTCTCTTTCGCGCCCAGCACACGCATTGTGGTGCTCAAGTAAAACGGCACCTTGTCGTGACTGTAGGTCACTTCGGCGAACGCGGCTCGATAACCGGTTGCAGGTCGAGCGATTTCGCTGATGGCCTTGCCTGCTTCGTCACGAGGAACGACCTTGCTGGTCCACTTCGATTGGCGGAAGTCACGGGTCGGAGCGTCAGCCATCCACAGCTTGACCATGGCCGCTTTCTCGTTGGGGGAAACATCCAGCGTCAGTGGTTTATCACCAGTCGCCTCGGTGTAATTCCAGTCCAGATTTGGGAGCGGCTTCTGGTCGTCAACGTGACGACGGAGTGCGCGGAGGCCGCCGAAGATGCGGAGCCAGTCATTGGCCAGATCGTGATCGGCGTTGGGAACGTAGACTACATACTTTTGCCCCTTCAAATCGTCCCAGTACAAGTTCAGCGAATCGACTGTCCAGTAGGCATCGTTCGTACCGAGGAAGATCAGCTTCGGCTGGGTAATTTGATCGCGATAGCTGTAAGGATCGACGATCTTGCGGAGGTTGACTCCTTCCTCGCTCATCATGCGATGATGCAGGTCAAGCTCGGTGTAATCTTCAATCTGCTGCGAAGGTTTGCCGTAGGAGGCCAGTTGATGCTTCAATTGGGCATCCATGTTCAGCGTGTCGATCACCATCGGGGCAAGACCTTTTACACGCGGATCGACTGCCGAGACTAGCCAGGTTGTCCAGCCACGTTTCGAGGCCCCCGTGACGGTGAAGCCATCAATCTTGATGTCGAGCTTTTGGGTGGCGTATTCTTGCATCGCATCCATCGCTCGGACGGCACTCTTGACCATCGGTAACAGAAGCGGCCAATCACTTTCGCCCGTCTTCAGGTATTGATCGAATGTGAGCGCGATGATCTCGTCTTCTTTTCGGCCATCGAAAATCGGTTGACGCGGGACATTCAACAACACCGCCACTGGGCAACCAATTTGCTGCGCGTAAATCGCCAAGAGTGAAGCCTCTTTCGGGAGCGCTGGTTCGCCATTGGCAGGGGCGTTGGCGTACTCTTCTTTCCACGATCCACCCCCGATCACCAGCACAGCGTCCGTTTCTTTAGCGACGCCCTCGGGTACGATGACGAACACTCGATGTTGCCAAACCAGATCCCGCCAGGTTTGTGAGGTGACCGTCAATTCCGAGACCGAACAGGTCCCGACCTTCGTCTGGGAGCGCACTTTCCAGCCGTAGCTATCGTCTGCTTTTTGTACATAAGTTGCCAATGCCTCGGCAGGTTCGACTGCCTGAGCAAAGTTGACGGCGATAGTAACGGAGAGACAGGCAAAACAGCCGATCAGCAGACGACAAACAAACGAGGAGGGCATCGAGGGTGATCTCCAATCGAAGAAAGGGGAGGAGTAGCCAAGGCGCAGGCTCTTAGTACCTACCATGATTCGCCGTGAGAAGTTTCACCGATTTAGGGCCTGGGGGAACATTCTCGATTACGCGAATCTCAGTATCAAACAAGATGATACCTGATTCGAGTCCAATTGCCTCGTTAAGAAATCAGACAAGTCCGATTCAGGCGTATCAAGTCGATATCAGCATACGCCTTACGACACAGAATCAGCTTTGAGTGGGCTTGGTCACCAATCGATTAGAATCGCACGCCACCACCAAAGTTGGTGAAGAAATTGGGCGATTGGTCGTTTAGGCCCCAGCCGACACGGACACCGATCTCCAGATCAGGTGTCAGCAGGTAATGGATGCCAGGGCTGAAGAAGTGCTGAACGCTATCTGACTCGCGGCCTTCGGTGAAAATACCGAAGTACTCGACGTGTGCTTTATATCGTTCGCCGACGGGAATCTTGAGCACGGTGGAAGGGGCCCAGATGTTGAAGTGGTCTTCGTCCAGACTACCAGTGCTAAAACGAAGTGCAGAGTCCCAGGTCCATCCGTTTTCGTAAACCCAGCCGCTGACGAAGGTAGTCGAGAAGTTACTATCGTTAGCGAGGCCGCTGGTTGGCGTAAAGCCTTGCACGATGATCGAGCTCTCAGGTAGCCAGTCGTCTTGTTCGTTGAGATAAAACTTGGCTCCGTATAGTATTTTGCTCTCGCGCTCGAGCCCGACCTCTTCTTCGTCAGGGCTTTCCGATACGTTTCCTGAAATCGGATTAGCTGCTCCACCCACTTCGTAATTCCAGCCGACACGAAGCTCGATGTTATCAGTAAGGCCGAAACGTGTGACGATCTCAGGGAAGCTATGCGTTTCTGGAACGCCGCGATTGTCGACGAATGAATACGCGGACTCGACGACGGTTCGGTGGTAGCCAACCACGGTCGTAGCTGGCGTAAACGAATCGCGGTCGGTCTCAATTTCGTCCGTTTCTCCCCCTTCTTCAAACGCGTCGTCTGAGATTCCACCGAACGGGAAGAACTGCGCAGATGCCAGGCTGGGCATGCCAAGCAGACAGAACAGGACGATACCTGTGATTCGTTGATAATGCGACATCGTTCTATACTTCGTGGAAAACGCGCGATCATGAGTATAGAAGTCAGTTTCGACCCACCTAGGTTAGTGCGTGAGTCGAATTGTTATCGGGCGCAAAGTCGCCGTAATCGAAGCGACAAAAGAACGTGATGCTAGCACTTGAACTTAAAACGGGATTAGATAATACATCCACGCTTTGATGCGAACGGTGACTTTACTGATGACGTGAAACGGCGAACCGGTCTTAGTGTAGACGGTGCACATGCCCGCGGTACCCATCGGGATAGATTGCATGAGGCTTTCGTCTTCCAGCTTGATCTTCACGGCAAATTTACCACTGGAGTGAATTGCGTCGGGGGTGGTCAGCACGCCGCTAGTGACAAATTGGCCTTCGCCGGTGGCGGGGATGATTGAATCGACCTTTCCTTTCAGGACTTGACCGGGATAGGCTTTCAAGGCGAATTCCACTGCGTCACCCGGCTGAATATTCTTGGTCACATTCTGGCTGAAGACCGCTACGATATCGACGGTCGACGTATCGATAAACGTTCCCATAGGTGCCAGGGGAAGAGGAACCGCCATCGCGCCTTCGCGTACCTGCCAATTGGTAACGAAGCCATCCGCGGGGGCATAGACGGTGCACTGGCTAAGATCGAACTTTGATTTGTCGAGGTTGGCTTGTGCCAGGTCGACGTTCTGCTTGGCGATTTCGAGGGCGACTACCGCTTCGTCCTGGGTTGCTTTCGATTTCGCGACGGTGGCCTGAGCGGCATCGTAACGATCGGTGAGCTGAATGATCTGAATCTTACTCACGGCCCCAGGGGACTTTTCGTTCGTTTCATTCTTCGCATCGAGTTCTGACTTAGTGGCTGCCGCGTTTGCTACCGCCTCGGTGACGGTGGCTTCCGCAACTTTGATGGCGGCCTCCGATTGAGTAACCGTTTGTTGAGCCGCGCCCAGGGTGGCTTCGTTTTGGCGAACGGCGATCTCGTAAAGATCCTTTTGGATCTCGAACAAGATATCTTTGCCCTTTTTAAGTGGTTTGTTCGGCTTGGCATTCAGGCTGACAATCGGCCCTTTGACTTGGGGGACGATCTGAATCGTGTAACGCGACACGACAAGTTGGCCCGATGTTGGCGCCGAGAATTGCCACAGAATGACAATCGCACTCACGGCGACAAACCCAATTACGGTTGCCACGGCCAAGTTAATCGGATTCGGCTTGACCTTGAGCTTGATATAAAAAAGCCAGATTCCGAACGTGTAGAGGATGACAAACAACGCGATCATGGCGGCACCTTTTTGCGGAGAGCGATTCTCTAGGCGGATTGGGCAAGCTGGCTTTTCAAGGCAGCAACTTCCGCCTGAAGATCGGCGATCTGTTGTTGGAGCGAATCGTTCTGTTGGGAGGCGGCTTCTTGCGAATTCGTGCCGCATGGCATCAGTGCCCAGACGAAAGCCACCGCCCAGCCAAGTCCGCCGAAAAGCAAGCCCAGCCAACTGGCCGCCGCGATCGCTGACGCATGTGGATGATTTCGCTTTTGGGCGATGCTGCCTGGGAGCGAGCCGATCGCCACAATCGCCGAGACAATCACGGCGAATAAGACCGTTATTACAAACCAGGCGAACAGCGTAGCGAAATCAATCATGGGATCGGCCTTCCTATAAAAACAAGCAGGACGCCAACCAAAGTTTGGGGCGACCTGCTTGATTTGAAACGAGATTGAGCGCTAGATCAACAGAGCATGTTGTCCGGCATGTTGTCACCGACAACATGCATCTGTGATGCAATCGTCTATTTCCCAGAAGCAGCGTCTTCGATCTGCTTCTGAATTTTCTCGAGGTTGAATGAACCAGGCGTTTGACTTGGCGGATAGTCGGCCATCGTCTTCAGGAACTTACCAGCAACTTGTTGCATTGGCACCAAGACGTAGGCTCGTTCCAGGAACCAGTCATCGTAAGTGTTCGAGTTATGCTGGGCTTTCTCAAATGGATCGCGACGCAAGTTGAACAGCAGCGGAACACGCAGTTCGGTAAAAGGTTCACGCCAGACCCCGAAAGCCTGACCGCGGTTTTCCAGAAACACACCCTTCCATTGATCGAGTCGTAAAGCAACAACCTGCCCGTCATCATTGACGTAGAAGAATTCCTTCCGAGGAGATTTATCGGTCTTGCCCATGAAGTAATCCAGCATGTTGTAACCGTCTGGGTGATTGCGATACTTGCGGCCGTTCAGCTCCACCCCTTCCATCAATTTTTCTTTGATGTCGGGAGCGCCGGCGGCAGCGGCGAAGGTCATCATCCAGTCTTCGTGAGCCACGATGCCGTTCAGTGTTTTACCGGCAGGGAACTTGCCTGGCCAACGAACGAAAGCAGGCACGCGGTAAGCACCTTCCCAGTTCGAGTTCTTCTCGCTGCGGAACGGCGTGGTACCAGCGTCGGGCCACGTGTTGTAGTGCGGACCGTTGTCGGTCGAGTAGAAGACAATGGTATTGTCCGAGATCTTTAACTCATCAACCAAGTCTAGCAGCTCGCCGACCATCATGTCGTGTTCGACCATGCCGTCATGGTATTCGTCACCGGAAGGGCCTGAGATACCTTTGTGCTCTTCCTTGACGTGCGTGCGGAAGTGCATGCGTGTCGCATTCCACCAGCAGAAAAACGGCTTATCGGCTTTCACTTGACGCTGGATGAAGTCCTTAGCTGCCGCGTTGGTTTCTTCATCGATCGTTTCCATCCGCTTCTTGGTCAGAGGCCCCGTGTTTTCGATCGACTGCGTACCGTCGCCGTTGGCTTTGCACTTCAGCACACCGCGCGGCCCATATTGTTCCCGGAAAGTCTTGCCGCTCGGCAGGACAAGGTCGTTGGGGTAATCGCGATTCTCAGGTTCTTCTTCCGCATTTAAGTGATAGAGATTACCGAAGAACTCATCGAAGCCGTGCATGGTGGGCAAGTGTTCGTCGAGATCACCGAAATGATTCTTGCCGAACTGACCAGTCGCGTAACCTTGGCTCTTAAGGATCGTCGCGATCGTCACGTCCGTCTTCTGCCAACCTTCTTTGGCCCCGGGTAGACCAACCTTGGTCATCCCCGTGCGTACGGGAACGGTGCCGCCCATGAATGCGGCACGACCAGCCGTGCAGCTTTGTTGACCGTAGTAGTCGGTGAAGTAAAGGCCTTCGCGAGCGATCCGATCAATATTAGGCGTTTGATAACCCATCATCCCACGGCTGACATGACTGACATTCCAAAGTCCGATGTCATCACCCCAGATAACTAGGATGTTGGGTTGTTCGGCAGCTTGGGCGAAGGTCGTAGTGACCAACGCGCATAGCACTGCGAAAAAGGTCCGTGGCAAATTCATTGCGAGCCTCTCAATGGTGGTTTAAGCGAGCGATGGGTTGAGACAATTTCAATTGCGATAATTCGATTGGGAGTTGCGCTACGATAAGTAAAGAAAGAAGAGTAAGGTCAATCATGACCGCTTCGCCAGGGCATTCCTTGAACTGGAGTCGCCGCGCAGTCCTGCGCGAAGCATAACGTAAATATCGTGAATCGAAGGACCAACTGCAATGAACTTCTCAAGAAATACACAAATGAGGAAAAATGTATTTCATTGATGCGGATTGCAATCTACGCATCACTTCGGTTCTAAGGCGAAGAAGTGCAAGTAGTTCATTGAAAGAGGGGCGTATCAAGAGGTTTTTATGAGATTGTAATGTTTTTGCTCTATACGTGGACTGTGAACGAGAATTGCTTGCCGTGAAGCTTTGACTAAGAATTCTCTTCCTCATGGCGAGCAACGATCACGCGTCCTTGATAGGTCACTTCGAACCCCCGCGCGAAGGCCATCTCGGGCAGCGCCAGGATTCGTTCCATCAGCAAATGGACGCGTTCGTCTGAGAAGTCGTTGTGATGACGGAACTCGATATGCCCGGGCTTCACGATTCCAGCAATCGCATTCCCCTTGGAATCTGGCACGTAGTGAATGTCCTCCTCGCTGATCTCTTCGTGTTCCGTTTCACGAGGGAAGAGGATTAATCCATGGTCGTTCACGGTGATTTTGAAGAGATAACTCTTTTCGTGAAGTAAGGGCTTGATGGACTCGCGGCCGAAAACGTGCATGGTGTTTCCTCTGAGTGTGGCAGTGGTTGCTTCAAATCGATGATATGCGGAAATTAAGACGCGAATCTAGTCGATTGCTACACTGAAAACAGGTTCAGGTGACTTGTCGAAAGGGTACCATCCATGGCCGATCTGAAATCTCCCACGTTGATTTACCTGAAGGGAGTTCTTTTCCTTGTCTTGGGACTGATCGCGGCAGGCATGCTGTTAGCAATGGTCGGTAACTTGCAGATTGCCTTGTTACTGGGAATCGCCATTTGGGCATTCTGCCGAGCGTACTACTTTGCCTTCTATGTCATTCAGCACTACGTCGACCCACGATACAAATTCGCAGGCCTCGGCGCCTTCTTGGTTTATCTGTGGACCAAGCGTCTTCCTCGCTCTGACTAGACTCTTGTCTCATTTGTCGGAGTGGCTAAGGAGACCAGGTAACAATTGCGTTCGCTGCTCGATTATTCTAAACGTACTGCTGCGGGCCTATCTCTAGCAAGCGATCCATGACGTCCTTCTTGGACAAATCGTGGCTGCCGAGTGCTCCGATTACCTTTGCTACTTCCCACCGTCTAACCGGCTTAGGAAGCCGTTCGGCGAATGCGATGTACCAATAATTGTGAATAGATCGGCCTCGGGATGTACAATACTCCGATGCGGCCTTCGACGATCTTTAATCGCCAGTAGATACCTGGGGCGTGTACGAAGTCGCTTTTCCGCAGTCAGGCGAAGTGCAGTCGTCCTAATTCCAGAATGAATTCGTTGCGCTAATTTCTAGCGCGATCGATCCATAATTCGTGCAACCGAGTTCGATTTCCCTCGATGACCTAAATGTGGAGAGGAAGTAGAAGTCACGGCAAGGATGTCCGGAACAGGGATAGGCCCATCAGGGGTGTAAGCGTAAAGGTCCGGTACGATGGATACGATCAGATTTGGTGATTGGGAGGAAACGGTACGAACCTCGTTGGGGCGAGGTGGTCAACTTTTGGCCATGGTCGTCGCCATCTTTCTGGTAGCCGTTTATATGTGTGGTGGTCAATTATTGGAGAATCCCGCCAAGCTGGTGATCGGCGGTTTCTTCATCGGAGCGATGCTCGATTTCACTGTTAGCACAACCTGGCGTCATTGGCTCGCTGTCAAATTCTAGACGAACTCTTCTCTTCTTTTGGTGCTGCACGCATACGTTCTTTTTCTGAAAAACGTGTGATTTGTCTCTTCTCGCGGCAGCCAGATTCCTCGACGCGAAACCAGTTCTCGTTCGGTCGACGATTGATTACGATAGGACATTCTCCCGCCTATCTCCCCCGCCAAGCTAGAAAGCCGTTCATGTTAACGCGTCTCTCTCTCGCCCTGATTGCGAGCTTGCTGAGTTGCTGCTCGGTCGTTGCTCAAGAGCGATTGCCAGAATTCAATGTCCCAGGCCAGGAGTCGATTACCAAACCGCTCGAAGCGATGTTTCAACGCCACCATAGTGCGCGAACGAATTGTTCGTTGTGGGATTCTTGGCTACCGATGTCGACCATGTGGCCATCAATCGGCGACGATCCTTCCGCTCGCGACTGCCGCGAATTCTATCGGCGGGTTTATCTGGGACGCGAGATCGATTCCAGTGGATACGTCACGATGAACCAGCATCGTGGCCACGCACATCCAGGAGGTTGGCCATTTCCGTTGTGGGAGCAAGCTGGCGGGGCCGGTTGGCATTTCACCGTACAGCATGATCCGTATCGTGAAATGATGCAGATGCAAACGATGGATGCTAAGGCAGTCGAATTCGTCGGAGCAGATGCCATCGAGCAAAGCGATCGCCATGGACTTCAGCTGACGACGCGTGGAGAGACGACGTCGCTGACACTACCTGTCCGGCCATTTGATAGTATTGTGGCACCATTTGTCGTGATTGAATGGTCGAGTGACAAGCTGGCGAATGATGCTGCCGTGCAGCTTCAATGGCGTCATCCCGACGATAGCCAGTTCAATGCAGCACAATCGATCGACGTGGTGAGAAACAGCGGTCTAGGCGGTCAATACGGCGCTGGACTCAAGTTGAGTGTTGTGCCCGTTTACACGCACGAGCGATGGAATGGTCGGATCGAGCAGTTGCGTTTCACTTGGACAAACCAAGAGCCACAAAGAATCACGATTCGCAACATTCATACCGCGACCGACTCCCGGCATCCGATCACAAATGCTCTCTATGTTCGCGGTTGCTGCGAGTATTTCGGCTGGACGCAGGACATCGATTTTCTACAGCAGAACATTCAGCGAATGCGTAAGGCGATTCAGTACAGCCTAGATGAATTTCACGTTCGGGAAGAAGGAGCCATGCTCGTAACTTGGCCGGGGCACGATGGGCGTGCTGGCTTTACACGCGATGCCGTGGGACACAAGCTGATGCATCATGGGCATGGCGTGGGAAATAACTACTGGGACTTGTTGCCGTTTGGCCACTACGATTGTTACGCCTCGATAGTCGAATTCGACGCGCTTCAGGCGATGGCAAAACTGGAAAAGGCAGTCGCGATGCATCCCGAATGGGAATTGCCCACGCCATCGATATCGAGTGAGCAGCTACGCGATATTGCCGACAATTTGAAGCAAAGAGCAGGGGAGCGTTTTTGGGACAAGGACAAAGGTCGCTTCGTTGCGTGCATTGATGCCGATGGCATCGCACATGATTATGGATTCACGTTTCTAAACTTGGAGGCGATTTACTACAACTTCGCTACGCCGCAACAAGCGAAGCAGATTCTCCGTTGGATCGATGGCGAGCGGATTGTTTCGGGAGATACTTCGACCGGCGACGATATTTACCACTGGCGTTTCGCACCCCGAGCAACCACCAAGCGGAATACCGATTGGTATTGCTGGGTATGGAACAATCCGGAATCGATCGCTTGGGGAGACCAAGTTCAAGATGGCGGAGCAGTGCTTGGGTTTTCCTATCACGACCTGATGGCGCGACTGAAGATGTTAGGTCCAGACAATGCTGCTGGCCGGTTAAGTGAGATTGCAAAGTGGTACGCTGAAATTGAAGCGGAAGGTGGCTACCGTGCATATTACGCGAAACCAGGAAGAGGCTCGCTGCAGGGAGGCGGAACGCCGGGTGGCTTAGGGGTGGATCACGAATTCTTCGAATCGATTCTGGTGCCACAGGTCATGTTATATGGCTTCCTCGGATTTCAGCCGACCATGGACGGCTTCGCAATCGATCCACAGTTGCCCTCTAGCTGGCCCAGTTTAGAGGTGACTCGCATCGCTGCGGTAGACCACGTTATCGACGTCAAGGCAGCACGTGATTCTGTCGAGGTTTGTTTTCGGAAGGTAGGCGAACAGCCTTTGAGAATCCAACTCCCGAGCGGTTCATGGGTTGCGATCGAAGGCAAAGCAAGTATCGATGGAGACGTGATGTTGATCAATCCAGCCGACGCACCCAAGTTGATACGGATCGAGAAACAGTAGTGCGGACTGACGGATGGAGATCTGTTTGATGTGATCGCTCCGCGCATAAAAACGGGTGGCCAACCCTGCCAAGTCAGCCACCCGATCCGTGCGAATGTTGGTCGGACTAGTTGCCGGCCGACATCCCCTCTGGAACTTTTCCGTCCTTCGTCAATGCGAAGTCGAAGGTCGTATTCTCTGGACTAATTTTGATCCGCAGCTTGGAAGCACTGTTGTAAGCTGGCGGAACAATTTCGTGGCGTTCGGTATCGAGGCCACGCTCGACTTGCTCCTTCGTAGGATTCGGAAGCTTCACGATTTCGTGACCACGAATTTGAACGGCCATCTCTCCCGCGGCAGCCCGGGTCGAGAAGGTCCCATCTTCAAAGGTGCCGCCACCAACTTTGCTGCTCCCGTCGACCGGCGTTAGAGTGATTGATCCTGATTGAACGGGCTCGCCATCCATCGTGACGGTGCCATTGATATCCATCATGCCGTCGCTCGGGCCGCATCCGACCAAACCGACCACAATGCCCAGGATCGCGATGACCTGGAATGCTTTCACAATTTGCTTAGTAACCATAGTTACGATAACTCCGCTTCTTCTTTTGATCTTCGGTACTGTTCCGAAGCCAATCTGGCCTTAGTTGTTGTTGACGACTTCACCACCGTGAGGGGAAGTACGAGCACGCCAAGTCCAGATATCAATCGTTTCTGGAACGAAGCTAACCGAGGCATCGAAGTTAGCGGCATTCACGCCACCTGGATGCATGCTGAAAGCAGCGAACGTGGCGGTGCGCCAGTTATCGCCGGCAGCTTGGTGGCAAGGAATCTTCTGGATGTAATCGTTTGAATTCCAGCAACGCCGTCCACCGTCGACCGAAGCACGGGTGTTCGGGCCGAGGTAGCCAGTGAAGCCAGCTCCCGAAGCATAGATACCGGCAGCGTACATGCCTTGCCAGCCCTGGTTATTGGTGTTCATCGGCAATTCAGAAGCCATGACGGTGTTGCTGGTACCATCGGTGACGATGTTCAAACCGAAATTCTTGTAGCCCATCTTGAAGGCCGTTCCGCCGTTCTGATATGTCCAGAGACCATCCCAGTTGTTGGCATTGTCTTGGTTGTAGTTGGTGTTGCCAACGCAGACACCGTAGCTGTAACGCTGGTGCGACCATTGGTTGTTCGCGCTGTTGGATTCACCCAAGGTGACCTGCTCGGAGGGGCAAGAGTAGACGTCCAGTGGCGTGGTGCGGTACAGCGTGTTATTGCCGTTGTTGGCTTGCTTGTTGTTAAAGTTGATCGTTTCGTACAGGGCGGTCTGTTCGATGAACGGCAAGATGCGTCCGAAAACGGAAACCGTGTCACCGTTGTAATCGTCGAACCCGAGGAATGGCAGCTTCTTGTAAGTATCGTGATAGTTGTGCAAGGCTAACCCGATGTTCTTCAGGTTATTGGTGCACTGCATACGTCGAGCAGCTTCGCGAGCCTGCTGGACGGCTGGTAGTAGCAATGCGATCAAAACACCGATGATGGCGATGACCACAAGGAGTTCGACGAGGGTGAAACCGCGACGAGCGGATCGACCGGAGACAAATTGGGACGGACACATATTCATAGGGTGCCTTTCACCGCCACGCGGTACACAACGGGGGTCGTAGATAAGTGAGGGGGTAAAATGGATGAGCAGAGAATAATTTGCGTAATAGCAAAAACCTATTTTCCGCACTTTTTTCGGCTAAGTGAATGAGAGACTGCGTTTACTTTTTGAGAACTGTTTCGCTATCTCAAATCGGCCTACTGAAGCATAGCGTGAAATTATCCTAGTTAAAGTCGCGGGTTGACGAGACTTCGTTCGCCTTACCGCAGAATCACCAGTTTCTGGTGGAAACTTCGGGTTTGTTGTGGGTATCGGTCTGGCTGCAAAAATAGGGGTTTGTCTAGGTCTAGTATGGCTATTAAGCGGCCTTTTGCCGCTCGTTCTGGTGGTCCACGGCCGTAGTTCTAGAAACGCTGGTGGTTAAATTGAGACACGTTGCTTGCCACTTTGAGCGCTAAGCGATCACCCGAATAAAGACAAAAATTCAGACTTAGTTTGAAATTTCCTGGCTGCTGAGTTTGAATTCTCGAAGCGTTCTGCTGCTTCGACGAGGACACTTAATCGGTACTTCCAGCAATGCTGATAAATCAGGATTATGTGGATCATGACGTATGTGTTGATGTAATTAAGTCCTTTGATGGATGCGGGTTATCGCTAGTGGTGAACCTGCCGTATCGAGAAAGCAACGGTTATCGGACCCCTTCTTTTCGGGAAGATGGTTTGACAATGGATGGGTGAAACGTAAATAGCTGCAAGACTTCGCTGAACCACTCTGTTTCGTTGAAAGTGATTTGTCGGCAAGTCGACTCATTCAGTCATTGCCATCCTGTGGCCCGGAGACATACCCATGCCGAACACCGCAACCATCGAAGCTCCTAGTAGTCCGTCCAAGTCGACACGCACCAATGCGAAAAGCACTGCCAGCCGCCGAAATGCGGTGGAAGCAGAACTTCGTCAGGAAATCGAGCTGCTCAAAGCGGAGAACGCCGCAATCAACCGATCGCAAGCTGTGATCGAGTTCAATCCTGATGGAACGATCCTGACCGCAAACGGCAACTTCCTGGAAGCCGTCGGTTACACCTTGGAAGAGATCCAAGGTCAACATCACCGCATGTTCGTCGAGCCAGAATACGCCAAGAGCCCTGAGTATCGCCGATTTTGGGATAAGCTGGCGGCTGGCAACTTCGACTCGGGACAGTACAAGCGTCTTGGTAAGGGTGGCAACGAGATTTGGATCCAAGCCAGCTATAACCCGATCCTGGATGACAGCGGTAAGACTGTGAAGGTGGTAAAGTATGCCGCCGACGTGACTGCACAGAAGCTGGAATCCGCTAATTTTGCTGGCCAGATGGAAGCCATCAATAAGGTGCAAGCCGTCATCGAATTCAACATGGATGGCACCATCATCACGGCCAACCAAAACTTCTTGAACACGGTCGGCTACGCGTTGAAAGAAATCCAAGGCCAACATCACCAGATGTTCGTCGACGGTGAATATGCACGTAGCCCAGAGTACCGAAAGTTTTGGGAAAAGCTTAACCGTGGCGAACATGAAGCAAACGAGTACAAGCGATTCGGTAAGGGTGGCAAGGAGATTTGGATCCAAGCATCGTACAATCCAATCCTGGATTTGAACGGCAATCCATACAAGGTGGTGAAGTACGCTACCGACGTCACCGATGCCAAATTGAAGAACGCGGACTTTGCCGGTCAGCTGGAAGCAATCAGCAAGGCACAGGCCGTGATCGAATTTAACATGGACGGAACGATTCGTACGGCCAACGACAATTTCCTCAATACGCTAGGCTATTCGCTGAGCGAGATTAAGGGACGTCACCACCAGATGTTCGTCGATAGCGACTTCGCGGCGAGCGCCGAGTATCGCGACTTCTGGGCGAAGTTGAATCGTGGCGAATACGAAGCCAAAGAATACAAGCGTCTCGGCAAGGGTGGCAAAGAAGTCTGGATTCAGGCTTCCTACAACCCAATTCTCGATCTGAACGGAAAGCCGTACAAGGTTGTGAAGTACGCCACGGATGTTACTCGCCAGGTTCGCCTGCGGATGGAAATGGCTGAGTTAATTGCCAATGTCAACGAGAGCGCCAACCAGTTCACTGACAGTGCAACCACCGTCAGCGAAGCCTCGCAGACGTTGGCCGAAGGGGCTCAAACCCAAAGTGCCGCCGTTGAAGAAATCAGCGCCTCGGCCCAAGAGCTGACTCGCTCGATTCAGGGGGTTCGCGATCGAGCGAACGAAACCGACAAGCTCGCTGCGGAAACCAATCGCATCGCGGTTGATGGTGGCCAGGCTGTTACCAAGTCGGGCGAAGCGATGGACTTGATCAAAGCTTCGTCGGAACAGATCGGTGACATTATCCAGGTCATCAGCGAGATCGCCAGCCAGACGAATTTGCTGGCCTTGAATGCGGCCATCGAAGCAGCTAGGGCCGGAGAGCATGGCCTTGGATTCGCGGTTGTGGCAGATGAAGTTCGTAAGTTGGCCGAACGAGCCAGCGATGCAGCTAAGGACGTGTCGGCGTTGATCAAGGAGTCGACCGCTCGCGTTGCAAATGGCGTGGAATTGAGTTCGCAAGCCGGTTCCGCTTTGGAAAAGATTGTTGCAGCTGTCGAATCGACGTCCGCCAAGATTGCCGAAATCGCCTCGGCGACCGACGAGCAAATTAGCATGGCCAACGAAGTCTATACTTCGGTCCAGCAAGTTGCCGGGGTCACCGAGCAGTCGACCGCTTCCAGCGAAGAAATGGCCGCAAGTGCCGAAGAATTGGGAGCTCAGGCTCGCTCGCTGAAGGACTTGGTCGAAAGCTTCGATATGCACGGCTAAGCCGATTGCAACTCGTAAGCTGAATAGTAATTAGTGGGGGCTGATTGCAAGATCGCTCAGCCTTGGGTGGCGGGAGCCCATCTTAACGATGGTCGCTCCCGATCGCCGATTCTTGATCCGCGTTTGCCTGCTTGCTTGAAGTCGCGCTGCGTAAGCATTATTCTTAACTGCGTAAGAATGTTGATTCGCCCGCACGCTCCTACTTCCTGCACAGGTTTTCTTTATGACGACTGCTTCACCCAAGATTCGTTTCGTGATGATTGGTGGTTTTCTGGGAGCAGGCAAGACGACCACGATCGGTCGCTTGGCTAAGACCTACCAAGATCGGGGGTTGAAGGTAGGCGTCGTGACCAACGATCAAGCCGCTGACCTGGTCGATACGAATCTTCTGCGATCGCAAGGGCTTCAAGTTGGGGAAGTCGCTGGCGCCTGCTTCTGCTGCAACTTCAACGAACTGACTTCCACGGTCGATAAGCTTTCGGCGAGTGATCGCCCTGACGTTGTCATTGCGGAACCGGTTGGTAGTTGTACTGATCTCGTTGCTACCGTGGTCCAGCCATTGTTGCGGCTGTTCGATGCGCAGTTCGATGTGGCGCCGTACGGTGTGATTCTCAAGCCGTCGCACGGCCTCCGTATTTTGAGAAAGGAAAGTGGCACCGGGTTCTCGCCGAAGGCGGCTTACATCTTTGAGAAACAGTTGGAAGAAGCTGACTTCTTGATCATCAATCGCATCGACGAATTGGATGCTGACAAGATCGAAGAGCTTGATGGATTGCTAAAAGAGTTCGCACCAAATACGCCTGTCCTGCGACAATCTGCCAAGACGGGGGAAGGGTTCGAGGCATTGGTCGACATGCTCGATCAGCGAGGTGCATTTGGGCAAAAGATCTTAGAACTCGACTACGACGTTTACGCTGAAGGGGAAGCCGAGTTAGGTTGGCTCAACAGCAGTATGAAGGTCACTGCGACGGCGCCGTTCGCTTTGGATAAAATGCTGCTAGGTATCGTTGAAGGCTTACGAGAAGAGCTTGCAACGGCAAAAGCAGAAACGGCCCATCTGAAAACGATCGGACTGTGGGAGGGAGCATACGGAGTTGCCAACCTGGTTAGTAGTGATACGCCTGCCGTGATGTCGCTGCCTTCAAACTGTGAGACGAAGGAGGCCGAAGTCGTGGTTAACGCACGCGTCGCAATTGATCCCCAAATCTTGCAGACGCAAGTCGAGAAAATAGTTCACGCAGTCGCTGCCCAGCATGGCTTGCAGATTGAATTCCACCAAACCCAAAGCTTCCGTCCAGGCCGGCCAGTGCCAACCCATCGCTTTGCGGAGCCCCACGCATGATCGTCGGCTCCGTTGGGAAACCGACGATCCGTGGCCTGACCGGGATTTAGTGCGTCAGCTCGTAAGAGAGCAAGGCATTAATCCCTGGCCCGTCACTGCCGGAGCCATGGACTCGGTACTGTTCATCGAAGATGTTCTCGACATTCAGGGAAAGCCGTTGGCGTGGCGAGATCATTCGGCCATAGCGGAAGTTGAGTGTTACGAAGCCAGGGGTTCCGCCAGCTGGAATGCGGTTGGTATCGGACATGTCGCGTGCCGAGAGAAGGTCCTGTTTGTCGACGATCCAGGTATAGGTATCAAACCAGTCACGACCATTATTCCATCGCTTACGAATACCGAGTGTCCCTTGTTGAGGAGGGATACGCGATAACGGTTCGTCTTTATCTAGGTTCTGTCCGTAGGTATACCAATAATTGCCGTACAAACTCCAGTTGTAGCTCAGCTGGTATTCCGCAGAGAATTCGACGCCGTTTAAATAGGCGTGCCCGTTCGATCGATCCAGCAGTTGCATCGTATTCGGGGCACTGGTGTCGATGTAGTTCTGGAGGTCGTTCCACCAGACGTACGTCTCGGCGCGAAAACGATCCGTATTCATCTTGGCGCCGATTTCGTAGGTAATACTGTTCTCCGGCATCAAATTAGGATTCGGAAGCTGCGTTCCAACGAATACGTTGCCATTGATCGCTGCTAGATCGTCGATGTTTGGCGCTCGAAACCCTTCGCTGATCGAACCGACCAGATTGATTTTCTCGGTCAGCTTATAAGTTAGTCCGATGTTTCCAACCCAGTCCTGGTACTCAGGATCGATGTGATCCGTCACCATGCCTGCGGTGACGGTGGCACCCGCTGTGATATGTTCGTATCGAATCCCGCCAGTAAGCAGCAGGTTGTCGGTTAACCAGCCGTCCCACTGCACATAGCCACCGTAGCGCGAGTAGAACGAATCATCAGGGATCTCGCCGGCGCGATTGTCGATGGTGGGAGGTACCGTGCCGTAATCGATATCGCTGCGAGCCGATCCGATTTCGTCATGATACCAATCGAGCCCATAGGAAACGGTTCCCCAAGAATCGAGCGACTTCATAAATGAGAACGTTAAGCCAAACTGTTCGTCGAAGAAGCTGCGTTCGCTGACAATATTTGGGTCTCTGCCGACGCGATAGTCTCGATCTTTTCGAAGTTCGTCCGTGCGTTGGAACGAAGTCGTAATCTGATAAAAGTCTGCCAGACCGACGTCGCTGACGCCTTGATAGCGAAGGTAGTACAAGTCACGAACTTGCGGATCAAAGATTGACTCACGATCTGCTGGATAGCGATCCGTTCGAAAGATATCCTCCCCCACGATAATGTTGTAGGCCGAAAATCAGTTCCGAAGAATCGTCCACCAGATAGGTCACTTTCAAGTCGGCGGCATTGTAACGCCAACTCGTCGCTGGTTGACGGCCCACATCGAACCCCGCTGGGGCATCGGGCGATCCACCAATGTCCAGGTTGTTGTAGTTTCCGTAGGTTCCGCCGCCATAGAAACCTGTCGATTCGGTGAAGCCTTCGACGCTGACTCGCCCGGTATAACCAAGATCGGCCGAACTGAATCGCTGGATCGTGCCGCCGGTCAGATAGTTAGTACTCGTGTAGTTCGCGCTTTTGGTGACAACGTTGATGACGCCGCCAATTGCATCGCTTCCGTAAAGAACGCTCCCTGGTCCACGTATCACTTCAATGTGATCGACGGTGTTGGGATCAATCGTATTGAAGTATTGGTTGGGGCCACTCCGAAAAGTCGCGTTCGTCATCCGAACGCCATCAACCATGATCAAGACTTGCTGTCCGGTGAGACCTCGAACGTAGGGTGACGATTGGCCACGTCCCGTTCGTTGCACCATCACGCCGACTTCGTTCTCCAGGGCTTGCCCCATGTCCAGAGGCGACTTCTCCATCAAACGCTGGTGCGAGATGATGTTGATCGCACGGGGATTGTCGAAAAGCGAAATCGGGGCTCCCCGCGTTCCATCCGTCCAGCTTTCTAGCATTTGGTCTGACAGCGAAGGAAACAATGCGTCGAACTCGGCTGCGTCGTTGAACAGTGAGTCCTCGTTCAACAGGCTTGGCAATGCTTCCTGAGCGGGCTCCGATTCCTCGTTAGGAATGACGTCAACAGGGGGGAGGCGAGGCGTCTCTGCTCCCTCTTGCGAGACAATCGGCTGAATGTTGGGATCGAAGATCGGTTCGTCGCAGAGCGCTGAATGGGTAGCGACCCCCAGCAGGATCAATGAGAACAATCGAATTCGAAACATCACGAGTTTGTTGACTCCAGGCGAACCCAGATCCCATTGGCTATGCAGCTAGGGAATACCGGATTCTGGTGGTGGTGGGGTATCTGTCACCTTCGGCATCAAAGTCGGACGAATTCGGTGGAATGCGTGAATCCGTTAAGAGTTGCCTAGATTGCCGAGTGGGAGTGTCGTCCCAAGCGACATTGGTGTCGTGCGGTGCGACATGAAACGTGCCCATTCGAGTCAGAATCGCGGGAATCAGGGCTGGCGCGCGAATTGCAAGTTGGGGGGATGATCCCGTACACCGAATCGCGGAGACCCGGGGTTTCATCGAAAAGCGATCTTCCGCCAAACCCCACGTAGGGATACGTCCGATTCCTTTAGCAGAAGTGTTCAGTGCGATGCATGGTAGCTATGATGGCATGAGCGGTACTCAATTAACCGAACGACCGCATGAGTATGTTTCCAACGATCGAAGCACTGATTTGCCGATCGCCTCGCAAGATTTGCTGCAAGGCCAACGGCAAGTTTGGATTGATCACGGTGGCACACTTTACTGCCTCAAGGCGACCTCCAATGGGCGCCTTTATTTAACGAAATAGAGTTCTCACCAAGCTTGTTAGTTAAGTTTGGGGGACTCGTTTAACTGGGCCAAATTCCCTCGGTTGTCGGTGCCGTGGTGTGGTCAATTTACATGCGGCTATTAGCAACCCGACAATTTGCAATCCAATTTTCTGTGTGGACGCATATGGTGTTCTTGCTGGCGATTGGGTGGCAAAGTTCTTCCAATTGGGTTCACACCGAATTTACCGGCGAACGTCAAGCAGTAAATATCTCGGCCACGTTTGTGCCACCAACACCTCTCAGCGAACCTGAGCCGGTGGAGTTCTTACAGAGCGAAACGGACGCGGAGAAGTCGAGTGCCGACGTCGCTCCTGATGCAGAAGTTGCGAAATTGTCACTCGATTTGCGTCCAACCGTCCAGGTCTCAACACTGCTAGTCGAACAGGCGGCAACACCAGACGTTCAGATGGCGGAGCGACGGGAGTTCAAGCATCAGCCCGAACCTGTCGAGCCAACGGCAAAGCCTCTCCAGCGGAAGTCACGTACCTTGGCAGTTGCCTCCTTGGCTCAAGCCAAGCCAGTTGCACTGGGTACGAGTAAGAAGACGCCCCCTGATTTCTCGATGAATCGTCCACCCAGCTATCCAGCAGAAGCATTGCGCAAGGGTTGGAAAGGGGAGGTTCTACTGAAATTAACGATTCACCTGGATGGAACCGTCACGCAGGTTTCGATTGTGAAGAGTAGCGGCTACCCAATTCTCGATGAAGCCGCAGTGCGGGCCGTGAAAACTTGGCGCGGCGTCCCCACCATGCAAGGTGGCGAACCCATTATCGCTCAATGGGAGCTTCCAATTCGCTTCCGCTCAACGCCCTCTAGTTCACGTTAGGCGAGTCTCTGCAGCTTCGCAAAACCGGAACAATCGCACCAGCAGTGCGCGCTAACGTTTGCGAACCACCTAAGAAGACCACGACTGCGGTAAGGCGCGATAGAGATTGCTGGCTAGGGAGTCGATAAGGTGTAGGTTGACTGGGTAGAGTAGCCCGATTTAATGATCAACTAGCGACAGGGGCAACTTAGGAAATGCACTCCGGCAAATTCCTATTGCGGGTCGTCGTCGAATTGGTTTTGACGGTTGTCCTGGCATTTTTCCTCTCCGGTATTTTGCTGCCCTTTGTGGCGCCGAAATTCCCGGAAGGTCCAACTCGAATCATCTTTATTTGCCTGGCCGTGTTGCTGGCTGGGCCGGTGTTCGCCTATCGCGGATTGACCTTTTGGTCGCAACGAGAGAATGGTGACAAGCTTTCCGTAACGAGTGATGTTGTCCGTCCTTTCATGGGCATCATGATTTTCGGCGTGATCTTAACTACCTTGGCGACCGTCTGGATGGCGAGTGAATCTCGCTCGGATTCCGAAACCCGGTTCGATGCGCTCGCTGAACGTGTAAAGGTGGAAGTTGCTCGCCGTATGGCAAATTTTGAGTATGGCTTGAAGGCTTTACGCGGTTTGCACGAAGCTAGTGAAGAGGTGAGTCTCGACGAGTTTCGTGACTATTGCCAGGTGGTGGATCCCGTAATCAACTTCCCTGGGGCGATGGGGCAAGGTTTTATCCGCCGGGTTCATCGCGATCAACGCGATGCCTTCCTCGCGTGGGCGTCGGAAAACTTGGGCGAAGACTTTCAGATCAAAACAGCTGGCAAGATCAATGATCGCGAAGATTACTACGTAATTTGTCACATTGAGCCGATTGCGAATAATCTAGCCGCTTGGGGACTTGATGTTGGTTCGGAAAAGAATCGCCGTGAAGCTGCTAACAAGGCGATCGCATCAGGGCTACCAACACTCACCGCAAAGATCAATCTGGTACAAGATCAACTGGACCATAACGGCTTTCTCTACTATCTGGCAGTCTACGAAATTGGAATGCCACGCAGCACGCCGGAAGAGCGAGAAAAAGCGTTCCTCGGTTGGGTCTATATGCCAATTACGTCAGAGCTTGCTCTGGAAGGAATCATTCAATCCGCCGACGACCTCCTCGATGTGGAGGTCTACGATCATATGGCATTAGATCCCTCGGCAAAACTGTTTTGTGGTCATGGTTATCACTTCGCAGAATCGGATCGAGCCAAGGCAAGTTATCGCCCTCAGTTCGTGAAAGCGTTTCCGGTGAAAGTCGGTGGACGAAATTGGACGGTTCAGATCAGCAGCAATCCGAATTTCGATTCGACGAGCACATTTTTGCCACCGATCTTGACCATCATCTTCGGTGGTTTGCTTACATTGTTGATGGCTGGCGTTATCTGGAACATGGGAAGTTCGCGACGACGGGCAATTCAGTTGGCCGAATCGATGACCGTCGACTTAAAGATCGCGAAGGATGAAGCTGAGGAGAACGCACATCGCTTCACTGCCATCTTTATTAACGTGCCGGTCGGTGTAGCCCTCCTGGATACCGGCGCTCACGTGCTCAATGCAAACCCAGAAGGGCTGAAGTTGTGGGAAGCTTATTCGCAGCGACAGTTGCGAGGTTGCTCACTATTGGATCAAGTCCCTCAGGAGGCTCACTCCGATGTTCTCTACGCCCTGGAAGAGGCAATGAGCGGACGCGATGCCCAGGTTGAGTTCCAGATGGTGGGCTTGCGCGGAACCGTTCGCCTAATTGAAATGCACGCGGTGGTCGTAGGTAACGTCAAGCAAGACGGTACCACGATGCAGATTCTCACGGCGATGCGTGACATTACGAGTCAACGTCGAACTGAAAACGAATTAAGAGAAGCGAGTAGCCGAGCCGAGACTGCGAACCAGACCAAGAGCGAGTTTCTCGCAAACATGAGTCACGAAATTCGCACGCCAATGACCGCGATTCTCGGGTATACAGATCTCCTCGCCGAAGAACAGTATCGAGATGTCTCGCTGGATGACCGGATTGAATACATCAATACGATCCGCCGAAACGGCGAGCATCTTTTGATGATCATCAACGACATTCTCGACTTGTCTAAAATTGAAGCGGGCAAGATGACGGTCGAATCGGTGCCAACCCGTATCGATACCGTCGTGCGCGAAGTCATCGAACTGATGCAGGTCAAAGCTAAGGGTAAGGGCCTGGCGCTCGATGCAACTATTGAAACCAAGATCCCGAAGGTGATCGCCAGCGATCCCATTCGGTTACGGCAGATTTTGGTCAACTTGGTTGGTAATGCGATCAAGTTTACCGAGATCGGACGAGTTCGCATTCAGTGCCGCTATGATCAGTCTACTAAATCGGTTCTGATCTCGGTCGAAGATAGTGGCATCGGGATGACCGAGATGCAAATGGAACGACTGTTCCAAGCCTTCGTTCAAGCGGATAACTCGATGACGCGCCGCTTCGGCGGAACCGGCCTCGGGTTGCGAATTAGCAAACGTTTGGCAGAAATACTCGGGGGTGATATCACGATCACCAGCGAAGTCGGGATCGGTAGTACGTTCTGTTTGTCTCTTATGGTCGAGAACGTTGGTGAGAACAATTGGCTGGAACCAACGGACCACCTCGAGACGATCGAAAAGGCGAGTTCGAGCGACAAAGCTAAAGCGAAGTCCGACAAGCGACCACTCAAGGGAATGAAGATCTTATTGGCGGAAGACGGCCCGGACAACATCCGCCTCATTTCGTTCCATCTCCGCAAAGCAGGTGCTGAAGTAGCAACGGTTGAAAACGGGAAACTACTCGTCGAACAAATGACCGACGACGGTACGATCGATGGTGAACTGAAAGATCCGCCACCCTGCGATGTCGTGCTGACCGACATGCAAATGCCTGAAATGGACGGGTACGAAGCGGCTCGACTTCTTCGTGATAAAGGAGCGACGCTGCCAATCGTTGCTCTGACCGCCCATGCAATGTCTGGGGACTTAAAGAAGTGCTTGGACGCGGGATGTTCCGCTTATGCTACAAAGCCAATCGATCGCGACCGGTTAATCAAAGCCGTCCAACGCTTTCATCCTGACACGATCACCTCTGCCGCGTTATAGCATCGGCAGTGCGAGGAATCAGATTTCCTTGTACCCTCCTGCGTGCCACTCGCGCCGCCATTCTGTGGGTGGTAATGTCACGCTCTGATTACTGCTTAAATCTTGTTTCGTTGTACAGCTAAACCTTAGAAAGCCTTTTGGCTGCCCTTCGACAATTCCTCAGACAGGTGGCGAACGGATAGGGTGCCGTCGTCTAGGGCCCCTTTCTTGGCAAATTGAAGCGGTTTTACTGCGATAGGGCGTTGATCTGATTTAAAAAGGTTCGTATTCTAATTAATTCCTGTTGAGACTGTGTCTCTGTATTGGTAAGCCCGCATTTGCCAGCCAACCAAATCCCACCCACCTGCTTATTTACCTGCCTTGGGATTGCACAAATGATTTACCGCAAAGGGTTTACGCTCGTTGAGCTATTGGTCGTTATTGCCATTATTGGAATTCTAATCGCCATGCTTCTCCCTGCTGTGCAGCAGGCTCGGGAAGCAGCTCGGCGGATGCAGTGCTTGAATAACCTTAAGCAGATTGGCCTGGGCATGCAGAATTTCCACGCTGCTCATAACTGTTTCCCGACAAGCGTCTCCGGCGACGGTGCGGCTCACTATTGGTGTGCTCAGCTGCTCCCGTACATGGAACAGAATCCGCTGGCCAACATCTACGATTACACCGTTCGGTTCAACGACATTAAGAATCGCGAGGCGGTTCAATATCCAGTGCCGTTCATGCTTTGCCCGAGCACTCCTGGCGGTCCAATTGAGCATCCCAAGTTCAAGCGATCGACCTCGTCGAGTCCGGATGAATGGAGTTCAATCGGAACCGATTACGCTGGTTCTGCTGGACCTCTTTCCAGTTTATGGAATAGCCCATCGGTGATCTCGTATCCCAAGCCGGGAAGTATTGACGGACTGTTCAAAGGTTCGGTGAAGCCGGGAGAAAAAGGGCGACGTATCCGTGACGTAACCGATGGGACTTCAAACTCCATCGGATTTGTTGAGTCGGCGGCGCGACCGCAGAAATGGCAAGGTAATAAGCAAGTTCCGGAATCGGGGCTCTACACGAGCGCTTCATCGAATTACGTTTCTGTTTGTAGTTGGGCAGAAGGCAATCTGTTTGCCGTTCGAGGATTTGAGTTTGATGGGAACGAGCCCGACGAGACCAAGCAGTGGAGTTACCCAGGGCCGGTTATGGTCAACGGTTCCAACTACTACGGTATCTACGCATTCCATTCTGGCGGGGCGAATGTCGCCTTGGTGGATGGTTCGGTACGATTTCTCGCCGAAACGACGAGTCCTGATATCGTCGCTTCCTTGCTGACAATCGCCAGTGGCGAAGTGGTAGGAGCCTACTAATGCGTTACGATTCGACAGACGCGATTCGAGCTCGACGTGTCGTATTGTTTGGTGCTCTGGTGTTGCTCGTGCTTTGTGGTGAGAGACTTTTTGCCCAGGCAACTTCGGCAGCGGTTTACCCCGTAGGACATACCTGGGAAGGCCTGCCAACTTCGGGCAAGCCACAGCCGGTGTATCATGCAGACAAAGACCATCCCGCAAACCGCCTTCACGCTCTGTTGTTTCTTGAGCATGTCGTACCGGCAGAAATTCAGTCGCAACTTCCCGCGGAAATGGAGCGTAGCGGTCTAACTGCGGAAGCTTTCTATCAACCGAAGTGGTACTTCGGTAAACGAGAAGGAACCAAGGAAGATCGAAAGTGGTTTGGGGGCGATGTTCGTGTCAGCCCGGTCCGTGAGTTCGAGGGTGAGCGGCGTGCCGAACTCCTGAAGCTATTGAAGCAACTTGTCGCCCTTGATCCTGCCGAACGTAAGCAGTGGTTCGCGCAACCACTGCATCAAGTGCTAATGCAGTGGGATTTGATGAGCGTCTGGTGGCAACTGGAAAAGAAGGGCACCGACGATCCTGAATTACTTGCTGCGTTTGCCAAAACGATTCAGGTATTGGCTCTTCCAGCCAAAATATTGCAAGAGTTGCCATCTGGATATGAATCCTTGCAGAAGCATTTCGCTTCGGACCAGTTACCGGTCTCTACAAAAGAATTCTATCTGCCACGCGATCTGCAACTTGTGGATCGATCTTCTGATTCCCCGTGGGTCGAGATTGCTCGAAACAGTTCCGTCCTGTTTCAAGCTCATCGTTCTCTTCATGCCTCACGTGTTTATTTGAAGGCTGGAAGTCGCAGCGAAGCGGAGCAGTTGGTTGCTGCGGTTGGCGAAGTCGATACGAAAGAAATCGCTCAACGGCTTCTGGACGACGTAAAAACTGCCTTGGTGCAATCGATCGTCGTTGTCGATGACCAACTGAAACCAGTGGCGACGCCCGTAGTGGACGAAGTCCGCGTGCGCGTAGTTAACAAACCATTCGAGCTTACGGCAGATAATAAGAGTAGTAGTCGCGATGGCTCCTCGCATTGGATCTATCATCGCACTCGCGCCGGTTCGGTACTTGGGTCAGAGCAGCCGTTTCGTTTCGTGCCAGATACAGGTCAATCGCTATTCGTAGAATATGGCAGCTTGAAGCACGCGACCTATGCAGCTCAATGTGCCTTGTGTCATCGCATGACGAATAATGGAGGCCAGTCTCCGTTCTCGATTCGCTCGTTGTCGACGCACATGCAACCCCGCGTCGCCGAGCCAAACCAGCGATTTCAATTGGCCGAAGCCGAGATGTCGGACGTGGTCGAAGCCCTTAAGAAAAGACTGGCAGGCTCTTCACCAATTCAACCAGTTGCGAGCAATGGACGCCTGAAGCCTCGTCCCGAAACTTCCGAGCAGGAGCGAACCAAGCGAGCTGCAGAGCTCCGAGAGATTTACACGCAACCATCGGATAAGTGGCCGGCACCAAATGTCGATGCTGACGTGTCATGGAAGGAAATCGGTTTGCTGCCGGAGGTCACCCATCCAGAAAGCAATCCCTACAACGAAGCGAAAGAAGCCTTGGGACATGCGTTGTTCTTTGATCCTCGCCTATCAGGCAGCGGACAGATGGCGTGTGCATCGTGCCACGATCCTGACTTGGCTTGGAGCGATGGACGCACAACCAGCTTCGGTCACTCGCGGAAGATGCTTACTCGCAACGCGCCAACGACTCGTTTCGCGGCCTTTCAAGATCAGTTCTTCTGGGATGGTCGCGCATTGACGCTGGAAGAACAAGCGGTGGCGGTACTGTTGAATCCTGATGAAATGCACGCCAGTCCCGATCATGTGCGAAACGTCGTCGCTTCGATCACGCCGTATCAAAAGCTATTCGGTGAAGCGTTCGGCAACGAGGAAGTTACCATCGAGCGGGTCGGTCAAGCGATTGCTTGCTTTGAACGGATGGCCGTGCATGGACGCACGCGATTCGATGCATTCATGAAGGGTAAGACCAACGTGATGTCAGATGCGGCGATTCGCGGGATGGATCTCTTCCGTCGTGATGCACGCTGTATGAACTGCCATCACGGGCCACTGTTTAGTGACGGCCAATTTCATGATGTCGGGCTCAGTTACTACGGTCGCAAGTTTGAAGATTTGGGACGCTACAACATCACCGGCCAAGCCGAGGATGTCGGACGCTTTCGTACGCCAACATTGCGCGATGTCACCGCGACGGGGCCGTTGATGCACAATGGTCTTTTTCAGTTGGCTGGCGTTCTGAATATGTATAACGCTGGGATGCCAACACTGAAGCGGAAAGATCATCAGCAGGACGACGACTTGTTTCCGACGAAATCACCTCACTTGAAACCGTTAGGCCTGAACAAGCACGATTTGGAAGACTTGGCCGCGTTTCTATCGACTTTAGAAGAACCGAAGTTACGTGTGCGACCGCCAGAATTGCCTGGGTTGCATCCAGCTCCATAAACGTATTTGTTCCAGCGTACTGCCGAACCAATAGCCGCTTTGTCGTTCGATCAAGCGGCTTTTCTTTTTGCTTGGTGCTTATCTCGTGGAACTTCGAGGGCTCGTTACCATGGCTCCTCTAATGGATTGTTTCCAAGAAGAGTCTCCATGACGCGAATACACAGATGAGCCGAATGCTTTATCGGTCAAGGGAACTCACGGAAGGCGCAATCGCAAGAATTCACAGAGAAATCGGTGTTTCTTCATGCGTGTGACTCTAAAATCGATGCAGCGGCGTTCCCCATTTTGTGCGGTTTGTTTTTGGAAAGGCCGAAGTCATGTCTCGCCCGGTAGCTTGTTTGTCCCTGTTTATCTTGGCGTTATTTGTGTTCTCGCCTCCTGCCTGGGCGCAAGACGAGTCAACGCCGGAAACCCCTTCCACGCCCATGGTTGAAGATGCTGCAGCACCGGAAGCTGACACGGCCGAGGAAGTGGCGAAGGAGCCTGCGGCAGAAGTTGAAACGGATGCTGAGGTTGCTGCCCCCGAACCTAAGGAAATCAAAGAGCCTCCAACGGAGATGCCTAAGGATATTGAAGATTTGGCCGACAAGGTGGATGGATCGACGACAGCCAAAGAGACATCCGCGGGAATCTTAACACCGATTTACATGTTGGCCGAAGCATTTTCGTTTCCGCTGTTCCACTGGGTGGCGTTCTCGTTGATGTTTGCTGGTGTGGTCAGCTTTGCACTCCAGTTGGTAATCGGTAAGCTGGTCGTCATGGCTCACCTTGGATTCAGCCCTCGCGAGATCATTTCCGATGTGTTTGGTTTCGTAATCAGCGTGATTGGTTTGGTACTGACAACGCAGGCAGCCGCTGAGAATTCAAGCTTTACGCAGAGTCCTTTCCTTGTGATTTCAGCGAGTATCGTCGGTGCGATCTTCGGTTTGTTGATGTACTTCTGGGGGCAAGCTCAGGAAGTGGAAGCTGTTAGGGGCCGTAAAGCGGTCGCTGCTGAGCTTAAGGCGAAGCAAGCAAAGTAAGTTTTTGAGTTACGCGAGAAAGTATCGGTTGCAGGTTTTGCTGAATGAATGATGTTAATCCCTGGACAGATGCTCTTCGCGAATCGGTCAACTCGTATCGTCAAATGATCGATGCGACCCTTGATCAGCTAACCGACGACGAATTCTTTCAACGTCCCGCGGCGGAAGTCAATTCCGTCGCGGTTTTGCTTCGTCATCTCGGAGGGAATCTTGCCAGCCGTTGGACCGACTTTCAGTCAACCGACGGCGAAAAAGAGAGCCGTAATCGTGACGAGGAGTTCACCGACTGGCCGGGCGACCGACCGTCGCTCATTGCCTATTTCGACGATGGCTGGCAAACGCTGCTCTCCGCGATCGACGAGGCCAACTCTCTTGATCCACTCACGCCGATCTTTATTCGTGGTGAATCGCAAACGCTAGCAAGTGCTTTCGTGCGATCTCTGACGCATCTCTCATATCACGTTGGGCAGATATCGCTCATTGCTCGTACGGTGCATCAAGGAACCTGGCGTTGGCTGACGATCGCACCCGGCGAAAGCCAACGGCACAATGAGCAAACTTGGGGAACTCCGCAAAGTCGCAACATTCACGGCGAGAGGAAGGACGAGCAGGGGAATTGAATCCCGAGAAAGAGGGCATTTTTCTTACAAGATCGATGCCAGATTGGTAGAATAACGTTCCGCTGGGTGGTGTCCGCTACCTGCGGAATCTTGTTCGGCACGCTTCTTCTCACTGAATTCTCTCGTATCACAAGGCGGAACGATGTTTCGCAAAACAAATACGGCGGCAAGTTGGGGGTTTGCTTTCAGCTTGTCTTGGTTCGTTATTGGCTTCCCTGCTATGGCCGGCGCGGAAGAATTGTCGTCGGACGAAACTGCCCAAATGCACGCGATGGCGGCACGCATCGACGAGTTGATCCTGGCAAAGCTGAACACGGAAAAGACCCCGCCTGCACCACTGGCCAGTGATGGAGAGTTCGTCCGTCGAGCCTATCTCGATTTAGTAGGTAGTATTCCATCGGTCGCTCAAACCCGAGCCTACCTGGAGGAGGCTTCACCCGACAAGCGGGAGAAGCTGATCGCTCAACTGTTGAAATCGCCCGCCCACCCAACCCACTTGGCCAACACATGGCGGGCCTTAGTTCTCGAACCAACTGACGACCCGGCCAGTTTGCAGAATGAACAAGGGCTGCAGCAGTGGCTTCGTGGAAAGTTCAGCGAGAACGTCCGGTACGATCGCCTGGTCGAAGCGTTCCTCACGGCTACCCAAGGGAACGACGGTCCTGGCTATTTCTATGCCGCTCAGGAACTGAAGCCAGAATTACTCGCTGCGGAGACTTCGCGAATCTTTTTGGGGCTCCAGCTTGAATGTGCCCAGTGTCACGATCACCCATTCGATCGCTGGAAGCAGCGTGACTTCTGGGGAGTTGCCGCGTTCTTCGCCCAGCTGGAACGACCTAATAACGACAATAACCTAGGATTGGGACGGTTCGATATTGTCGACCGCAGCAGCGGCGAGGTGACGATTCCGGAGACGGAAGAAGTGGTGAAGCCGTCGTTTCCTGGGACCGACGCCGACTATGCTTCGTTTGGTGGGACGCGACGCCAGCAATTGGCGATCTGGATGGTTTCGCGAGACAACCCGTTCATGCCTCGCCGAGCGGTGAACTGGGCCTGGGCGCACATGATGGGGCGTGGAATCGTTCATCCAGCCGACGATATGTCGCCGCAGAATCTTCCGAGCCATCCTGAACTTCTCGACGAATTGACAACTTATTTCGTCAAGTCAGGTTTCGACATGCGATTGCTCCTTCAGACGATCGCGATCACCGACACTTACGCTCGCAGTAGTGAGGCGGTTTCCGAATCGGAAGCCCCGCCTGAACTTTTCGCCCGAATGGCGGTCAAGTCGCTCACGCCCGAGCAGCTTTACGATGCCTTACTCAAGGTGGGCTTGTTACGGACTGGTGTCGAGGCCAACCTCAATGATGGCATGCGGGTGCAGTTCGTAGCTCGGATGCGAACTTCGGGGAAAGATCGCACGACATTTGATACTGGTATGCCTCAGGCTTTGGCGCTGATGAATGGTCCGCCAGTTTCCACGGCAACCAGCCCGGAAACGAGCGGACTGTTGAAAGCGATGTCGGCTCCTTTCCTATCGGATGAGCAGCGATTGAACGTCGTGTTTCTGGCAGCCTATAGTCGCGAACCGAATCAGCAAGAGCTTGCTCGTTATCAAGAATTTCTCAAGTCAGCTTCTCCCTCAGAGAAATCCAAAGCCTTGGGTGATGTCCTGTGGGTTTTGGCGAACAGCGCCGAATTCATGTTGAATCACTAACTCCATTCTTTCAGCCGAGTAATGCGGATGAACGTTTCCAACTTCTCCAGGCGACGGTTTCTTCAGACTTCTGCAGCCATGCTGGGGGCAGCCAGTTGTGCTTGGTTGCCACAGTTTGCCGCAGCGGCAGGACCAGATCCTTCCCGCAAACGAAGCTGTATCTTGCTGTGGATGGCTGGTGGACCAACTCAGACCGATACCTTTGATATGAAGCCTGGACATGCCAACGGGGGTGAATTCAAAGAAGCTGAAACTAACGTTCCCGGTTTGCGATTTAGCGAGCACTTCGGTGGCCTTGCACGTCAGGCCGACAAGCTGGCAGTTCTACGTGGAATGAGCACCAAAGAAGGAGATCATCAACGCGGCACCTACTTGATGCACACCGGGCAGCGGCCTGGCGGGCCGCTTAATTATCCGTCGATCGGAGCCTCGCTGGCCAAGGCAATGGCCAACCGTGATACCACGCTGCCCAACTATGTCGCTGTAAATCCAGGGGCGTTCCTCAGTGGCGCGGCCTTAGGACCAGGCTTCTTAGGACCACGTTACGCGGCCGCAACCGTCGGTGCACGGGGAAATCGTCCGACAGGTCCTCAGCCGATAGAAGATTCAGATCAACTTGCTGATCTTGGCGTTGATTTCCTCTCGTTACCTCCAGGCATTGATCAAGATCGGCACGATGCTCGACTGGCGTTGTGGAAGCAGCAGCAACAACAGTTTCTCTCCGGTCATCCTTCCGGAGCCGCGGAAGCTCAAGCAACCATTTTTCAATCGGCCGTGAAGATGATGCATCCCGAAGCAGCCTCTGCCTTCGATCTGTCTCAGGAACGCACCGAGGTTCGCGAATCGTACGGTCGTGGAACTTTCGGACAAGGCTGTTTGATCGCTCGCCGCCTGGTTGAGCGTGGGGTTCCGTTTGTAGAAGTCACCTTGGGCGGTAACGGGTTAGGCTGGGATACGCATCAAAACAACTTCAATACGGTCAAGCGTTTGTCAGAAGAGCTCGACCAAGGTTGGAGTACCCTGATGACCGAGTTGGCAGATCGTGGCTTACTGGAATCGACCACCATTTGCTGGATGGGTGAATTCGGGCGGACGCCGAACATCAATAACAACGCAGGACGTGATCACTTCCCTGACGCATGGAGCTGCGTGCTTTCCGGTGGAGGTATTGCTGGTGGCCAGGCATACGGTAAGACGGATGAAGCTGGCATGGAGGTGACCGAGAACAAGACAGAGGTGCAAGATCTGTTGGCGACCCTTTGTCGAGCCGTTGGCGTTGATCCAACCACGGAGCATTACTCACCCCAGGCTCGGCCGATCAAGATATCGGAAGGGTCTCCGATTGATCAGGTGTTGGTCTAACATGCTTCGTTCTTCTTCTATTCGTTCCATCGTTTCGTTGATGCTCGGCATGCTCATAGTGGCGATCACAGCCATGGGATGTCGTCCGCAACCTGTCGGTAAACCTGTCGCCTCAAACACGACAGTTAATGCGCCCGTGACCGAAATGCCTGTTGATGAGGCGGTCGTAGACAAACTCAACGCGGAAACGTCCGCGGAGACTCCGTCCGAAGAGGGATCGCTCGAGGAGCCGAACTCGCCGAAAGAAGACGAGGCCGAGGAAGTCGCAACCGAAACAGCCGAGCCGACTGAGCCCGCGAAGCCTGAGGTTCCTCCCCAAAAGTTGATTGTCTTCACCACCCACGGACCGATTCGGGTTGATGTTCGCTTGTGGATCGACAATGAAGCGTTTGATCATGCGCTAGAATCGTTGGTTGACCACGTCATCGAAATCGCCGACACGAACAAGGATGGAACAGCGACCTGGGAAGAACTGGCCGATCAGCCCGACTTGAAGAGCGGCCAATTCGGCAATCTTTCCTTCGAGGACCCGAAGGAGCGAAAACGACTGATCAATCAGTACGATACTAATCGCAACGGTTGGGTGGATCGGAGTGAAGTTCCTCGCTTGGTCAGTCGCAATCGGGGCAATTCCGAGGCATTCTCGGTTCGGCAAACTTCTTATGCTGCGGAACGAAGTCGTGCGGATTCACCCCTGCGGCAGTTAGTCGACGAAAATGGAGATGGTACGATCCAGGCCAGCGAAATGGCCTCTGCTTCGCAGCGAGTTCGTTTGCATGATCTCGACGACGACGAGATCGTCACGCCGAGGGAACTGCTAACAGCGACCGGCATGAGCATGAACGATATGCAAGGTCGCACGAATGACCGCCGTCGTTTTTTCGGTAGTCAGGCGATGTTCACGCTCGACGACTCCACGCCGTGGGAAGAGGTGCTGTATGCGATACAGCAAAACTACGAACACGGGGGACCTATCAATCTGAATCGTTTTCCTCAGACCAACCTGTTGAATCAGATCGATTCGGATCGGGATGGTCGACTGGCTCGCGACGAATTGAAATCGATGCTCGAAACACCCGCGGAAATGGTTTTAGATGTTCGATTTGGCAAACGCGACGAAGGAGTCAAGAGTCTGACCCTGGTCAATGCAAGAGATTTAGGTGACGAGTCGCCGAATGGCACTCAATTGACTGACGACCAAGAGATTGCCGTGGATGTCGGCGGTGATTGGCTCGTCTTTCGGGCACGCGACAGTGTGGATAGCGCGTCGGCAAAACCGCAAGCTGAAAATTTATTACGGATTTACGATGGGAATCAGAATAACTATCTGGAGCCGGATGAAATTCCAGAGGGAGCGGAGCAAACATTGAATTTTGACTCCGCCGACAAAGATGACAACGATATGTTGTACGTTGAGGAAATCGAAGCCTATCTCTTGCAAAGGAATTGGATTCGCCGCTGTCAGATCCGCCTTCAAGGAATCGACGGCGATGATCCATTGCTGCGAGTGATTGATCCGAACGGTGACAAGCGGCTTTCGGCTCGCGAATTGAACTTTTTAGAGCAGCGTCTGGCATCCGTCGACGGTGATGATTCCAACGCAATCGAATTCGACGAAATCCCCGCGACGTTGATCTTCGAGTTCTTTCGAGGAGATCAAGATCAGACACCGCAACCTCTACAGTTTAATGCCATGAACATGACGTTGCCTGAAATGGATTCAGCGACGCCCGCCTGGTTTACTGGTATGGACTACAACGGCGACGGAGATATCAGTCGCCGCGAGTTCCTTGGTACGCAACGTCAGTTTGAAGAGTTGGATCAGGATCAGGATGGTTTTATTACGGTGGCCGAGATTGCTCCGCCGGGCGTGGCAGCTCAGGAGCAAGATGTTGAAGCGGACGACGCTTCCACCGAAGAAGGCTCTGATATCGAAAAGTAAGACGCTGCGATCAAAGTTGAAGCCGAGGACACTACCTTCTCGGATGCGACAACTTCTTAAACTCGCGTCTTTGCTCTGCATTCCCTCTCGTGGGGGAGGTGTTTGCGGCTTGGATATTAACGTTGTGTAAATATCTGGCCTCTCATGTCGTCGGGGCTTTTCTTTCAGAGGGCAATTCCTGAAGATGCTTTCTTGGTGAAAATGCCCTGTTTCTTCGAGTAGAGGCCGCCCTGAAGGGTAGGGATTCAGGCCGCTGAAAGTTTTTCGAGTGTTAGCAGTTTGTTAACATAGAATTCGCTTCCATGCGGGATGCTGGTTTCTTTCCCTGCTCATCGATATTCACGACAACTCCGTAACTGCAAGGACCAGATCCGATGTTCCGCAACCTCGTGTTTTCCCTCGCTGCCATTTCGGCGTGCCTCTTTCCCAATCTCGCATTCGCCCAGATTCAAGTCGATACGGATCTTCCGGTTTACCAACGTGTTTCCGGTGTTTCAGGCACGATCAAGAGTATCGGTTCCGACACGATGAACAACATGATGACCCTTTGGGCAGAGGGGTTCCAAGAGATCTATCCAAACGTTCAGATCGAAATCGAAGGCAAGGGATCGTCTACTGCGCCTCCGGCTTTGATTCAAGGGACGGCGACGTTTGGTCCGATGAGCCGTCCGATGAAGGCTAATGAAATCGATGATTTCGAGAAACGTTATGGTTACAAGCCGACTGCGATGGGCACGAGTATCGATATGTTGGCCGTCTATGTGAACAAAGACAATCCGATCAAGGGGCTTTCGTTACCACAAGTCGATGCTCTGTTTTCGACTAATCGCAAGGGTGGGGTCAAAGAAGATATCACTCGCTGGGGCCAGTTAGGCGTTGGTGGAGCCTTAGCTCAGTCACCAATCAGCCTTTACGGTCGTAACTCGGCATCCGGGACTTACGCTTTGTTCAAGGAAATTGCCCTGTTTGGTGGCGACTACAAGCCGACCGTTAAGGAACAGCCAGGTAGTTCTTCGGTCGTTCAGGGTGTCGCTACCGATAAGGCGGGAATTGGTTATAGTGGCATCGGCTACAAGACTTCCGACGTGCGAGCATTGCCTCTTTCGGTCAAAGGGGAAGACTACGTGGAGCCAACCGCCGACAATGCCGACGACTATCCTATGTCTCGTTTCCTGTATATCTACGTGAATTATCGCCCAGGTAGTGAACTCGATCCGCTTCGCCGTGAATTCCTTAAATACATCTTTAGTCAGCAAGGTCAGAAGGCCGTCGTAAAGGATGGTTACCTTCCGATCACTGCTGCTTCGGCAACCGCCCAGTTGGAAGCGGTTGGTATTAAGCAGTAATCGGGCGTAAAGGCCATTTCCAGCTTATACGACTTAGCACGCCCTCGCTGATTGAGCAGCGAGGGCCTTGCTCGTTTTGATGTCCCACCTGGCAGTCACTTCGGTACGCCAAGCTTAGAAATCGCAATTGTCTCCATGAGCGGCACCCAGCCAAGATTTACCGGAAGAAAACGAAGGCTCAAGACGCCCTGGAGCGTGCGATTTTCCGATGTCTTGTCAGAAGGGGTGATCACTGTGGGCGGTATCGGCACGATCGTGGCGGTATGCCTGGTGGCGCTTGTGTTGGTGATGGAAGTTGTGCCGCTATTTCGTAGTGCAACGGTGCGGATGCTTAGCGAGCGAGCCACACCTTGGCTGCCAGGTGAGATCGTTCATTTTGAATTGAACGAGTATCAGACAATGGGGTGGCTGCTTACGCGCGACGGGACTTTGCAATCCGTGCGTTTGACCTCTCCTAAAAGCGAAAGCCAAACCGCCGGTAGTCCTGTTCTCAGTGCTTCATTCGAAGTCGTCCAGGAATCGAAGCTGGTCACCGGTGCAGAAATAACGGCCGTATCAACTACCACAGGTAAGTCTGACATCGTTCTTGGGTTGGCCGACGGGAATGTGTGCACAGGCGACGTCCGCTTTGAAACCACCTTCATCGATCCGATCGAAATCAAGGATTGGTTTTCGCAGCAAGCCGGCGGTCTATCGGCTGCCAAACTGAAAAGCCCTGGCGATACGGCGATTTTCAAACAGGGTGTGGTTCAACTGACTTCCCAAGGCCAATATCGGGTTCAGCAGCTTGTTTGGACTCTGGACTATCCGATCGAAGTGAGCGACGCACCTATCGATCTTATTGACCATTTACCCGTGGATGGAAACGCAGGTGGGATCGGCGCTAAAGAGCGAGTATTCGTGGCGTTGAGCGGCGACAAGCAATTAAAACTGGGTGTCGTTTCTGAAAAAAAGAGTCTGCTTACCGGCAAGGTCAAACGGACCACCAAGATTCATGATTTGCCTAGCGCGGAAGGCTTAGGTGATCCCGCTTTCATCTTGATTTCGGGCTTGGGTAATAACGTACTTGCCGCCGATCGTGATGGTCATTTGGCTCGTTTCAGTATCCGTGATTACGACGACATTCAACTGGCAGAAGAAGTCGACTTGCTGCCTGATTCCGATGCGAAGCTCTCCAAGTGTGATTGGATTCTGGGGCGGGAAACGCTCTTCTGCGGTGACAGTCAAGGCAACTGTTCTGGCTGGTTTCAGATTCGTTTGGAAGATCGAAAGGACGATGCATTCGCGGATCGAGAAAGCACCGACGGATTCGTACTCGTTCAGGCTCACAAGTTTCCTACTGGACCAGCCGCGGTAACCGCGTTTGGTGCTTCTTCGCGAAGTCGAATGTTCCTGGTGGGTTACGAGTCAGGCTTATGTTCGCTCTTTCACATGACGACCGAAAAGCATGTCGCTGATATTCGTGTGTCTGATGACCAATCGATTCAGTTAGCACGGATCGCTCCACGAGATGATGGATTACTGCTGGAATCAGGCGGAGACATCGCGCATTATGCACTCTCTCCTGGATTCCCCGATATCACGCTGTCTTCTCTGTTCTTTCCCGTGTGGTACGAAGGATATGCTGAGCCGTTGAATATTTGGCAAAGCTCTTCGTCAAAGGTGGAGGACGAACTGAAGTTCTCATTATTTCCTTTGATTTCGGGAACCTTTAAAGCGACGTTCTACTCGATGTTGTTCGGCGCACCCTTAGCATTGCTGGCAGCGATCTATACCAGTGAGTTCGCGACACGGCGAACCCGCACTTTCGTCAAGCCGGCGGTCGAAATGATGGCCAGCCTGCCGAGCGTTGTGCTTGGTTTCGTCGCCGCTTTGGTGTTTGCACCTATCGTGGAGAACATCATTCCGGCCTGTTTGGCATCAATATTCATTGTCCCGTTCGTGGTTTTACTTGGGGGCTTTCTGTGGCAGATGCTGCCCCACAGCGTGTCGCTTCGTATTCAGCCGTTTCGCTTGGTCTTTCTGGTGCCGATGTTACTGGCAGGCATCTATTTCGCCTATTTGTTGGGGCCTGCCATCGAAGCGTGGCTCTTTCTGGGAAATATTAAATATTGGTTGGTGCATCCAGAAGAAGGTACGGGGCTTGGAGGCTGGTTATTGATTCTGCTGCCTGCTAGTGCGCTGGCGATGCTCGCCCTGGATGGATACGGCCTGGGAAGTTACTGGCGAAGCCGTGTCGCAAAGTTGCCACGCTCTGTCTTTGCGGTGATCAGCTTTGTGAAATTCTTAGCGTTGGCGGTATTAACGCTACTGTTGGCGGTCGTGGTTGGTAGCGTATTCGACTTCGCCGGATGGGATCCGCGGGGAAGTTATATCGGCGAGTACGATCAACGCAACTCGATGATCGTAGGCTTCGTCATGGGATTCGCGGTCATTCCGATTATCTACACAATTGCAGACGATGCGCTCTCGACGGTTCCCTCTCATTTGCGTTCTGCCTCATTGGGCTGTGGAGCTACCCCTTGGCAAACGACATTGCGAATTGTGATTCCTACGGCAATGAGCGGATTGTTCTCCGCGCTAATGATTGGCCTGGGACGAGTCACTGGTGAGACGATGATCGTTCTGATGGCTGGCGGCAATACGCCGATCGAAGACTGGAATCTTTTCAATGGGTTTCGCACCCTTAGCACGAATATCGCTATTGAACTACCAGAGGCCGTTCAAGGAAGTTCGCACTATCGCGTGCTGTTTTTGTCGGCGTTGGTGTTGTTCATGCTCACGTTCCTGATCAATACCGTAGCGGAAGTAGTACGACTTTACTTCCGGAGGCGTGCCGTTCAGCTATGAGCGAATCCTCTCAGCAAGCGGCCAGGAAGTACCGACGGGTTTCTCGACCTGGTCTTTCCGTGTTAGCTCAAGGAGAGCCAATAATCTGGCTTTCCGGCGGTGCATTAACGATGGGCTTGCTGATGATCTTCGGCCTTTTGGCTCTGATTATCTATCAAGGCATGGCAAGCTTTTGGCCTGGTCGGATCTATCGAGTGACGTTGAACAACGGTACGGTCCTAATGGGAGAGTTGATCGACGAGGAAGATTACACACTTGAAATTCCCGCATCGGAAGGAAAGCCAGAAGAAACCGAAGAGACCCATCGTTGGCAGTACCGAACTGACAACTTTGAATTCAACGGTTCACAAACTGGGACATACCAGTGGGTCACTCAGAACGAACTCTCTGAAGAAAAACCAACGTTACCGGAATGGGCCATGCTTTTCGAAAGGACCAAGCTGGGCCGATTTATCGGTACGCCCATCCGTTTCGAGATTTCGAAGCCTCGCCCGATTGCGGCGGAGGAAGAAGAACTAAGGAATATTGAACGTTTCTTCGCCGATGGTAAATTCCGCTTGGCCTCCCCATCCGATCAAGATGAAGCCGCGCAGGCGAAATGGGTGGCAACCTTGGCCAAGCTTGATGACGAACTGAAACAAATCACTGACAAGCTTAAAACAATTCAGGCTGAGAACTCCAATGCTTTTGTCGCGGAGGAAAGGCAAAGTGGAGAGAACATGCATGCCGTTATCGACGGCGGCGAACTTATTCCCTTAGCCGATCGAAAGCCTGGGCAGAATGTTATCGATATTCGCGAAGTTCTCGACGGATCGTCAGCGACCTACGCTGCCTATCGCAAGTATCACGCCACGGCCAGAGAACGTGTGTACGCGATCGATCGTATCGCGGAGTTCGAGGTCGGCGAAAGTAGTCGCCAGCAAGAGAAGGCCCGACTGAAACTTCGCGAGCAGGAACTTCAGCAAGATGTCTTCGTGGAAGGTTTAGCCAACGAAATCTATAACCTACGTGTGGAACAGAATGCCATCGAAGCCGAGAAGCAGCAAGATGCCCGATTGGTGCAAGCTGCCGAGCGGATCCTCGGCAAGGAATCGACAATGGCACAGCTGGGACCAGACGTAGTCGCGGCAATCAACGCGGAACGTGCCGCCAGCGAACAACGCATTCAAACGCGACTCGATGAGATCACGGAATTGCTCAATGAGGTTCCTGCATCGACTCGAGGTGCGGTCCGCGATTATGTGGAAGTCCGTTTTGAAGTCGATCATCAAATCGCGACTCTGCAAGAGCGAATTTCTCAAATCGAAGAGCGAAATAATCGCTATCGCATGTTTGCTGAGACCGCTCAGGGTGTTGAAGCGGAACTCAAACTAGGGGAAATCGTCCGAGCGTTTCCTGCCAATCAGCTCGATGGGTTGGAGCGGCTTCAAGTGTACTTCGATCGCTGGGGCGAATTTCTCATGGCTGATCCCCGAGAGGCCAATTCCGAAGGTGGCGTGTTTCCAGCGATTTGGGGGACTGTGGCGATGACTATGATCATGTCGCTAATCGTTGTCCCATTCGGCGTTCTGGCCGCTCTTTACTTACGGGAATACGCCAAGAGCGGACCAATTGTCAGTATCATTCGCATCAGCATTAATAACTTGGCTGGCGTGCCGAGTATTGTTTTTGGAGTATTTGGCTACGGATTTTTAATTCTTGTGGTTGGAGCTTACATCGACGGTGGCCCACCCAACGCGAACTTACCGACCATGCCCAGTACGTGGTGGTGGTTGACCGCCGCTGGTCTGGCAATCGTGGCGTTTGCGGCTTTCATGACAACGTCGTACTCGTTGGGTAGCCGCAAAGTACTGGCCAAAGTTCGTACGCAGCATCTTGGCACAATCAGTTTGCTGCTGTGGGTTGTGGCGACCGGTGCGTTCGTTGCCTTGATTGCATTCACACCAGACTTCAACGGTTTCTATCGCCCCGGTTTACCCAATCCGACTTTCGGCAAGGGGTGTTTGCTGTGGGCTAGTTTGACCTTGGCCTTATTGACACTTCCCGTCGTTATTGTGGCTACCGAGGAAGCTTTGGCGGCGGTTCCGAATTCCCTGCGGGAAGGTTCTTATGGTTGTGGAGCAAGCAAATGGCAGACGATTCGCCGAATTGTCCTGCCGCATGCACTGCCAGGGATCATGACCGGTATGATTCTGGCCATGGCACGTGGGGCAGGGGAGGTCGCACCATTAATGCTTGTCGGTGTATTGAAACTTGCTCCAGAGCTGCCGATAGATCTTCAAGCTCCCTTTGTGCATCTAGACCGAAGCTTCATGCACCTCGGATTTCATATATTCGATCTTGGTTTTCAAAGTCCCAACAGCGAGGCGGCGAAGCCAATGGTATTCACGACTACCTTGTTATTGATCGCTGTAATTGGAACGTTGAATATATTCGTGATCTGGCTCCGAGCTCGACTGCGAAAGCGTTTTCATTCGGGCCAGTTTTAGACGTACGCATCGTTCCTTGTTTTTGTTACCGCGTTAGCTAAGCAGCTTCATGAGTCAATCGCATCCAGGTTCTTCCGAAGTAAGTCGACTCGAATTGATCGCCCAGGGGCAAGACTTCGCCCCGGTGGTGCATGATTCCGTGTACCAGGAAGAGAAGGTGCTGGAGATTAAGAACTTCAATCTGTGGTATGGCGACAAGCAGGCGTTATTCAATATCAATATGCCGATTCCGCGAGGTCAGGTGACTGCATTGGTTGGTCCATCGGGCTGTGGTAAGTCGACGCTGCTTCGCTGCGTGAACCGGATGAACGACTTGATCGATACGGTACGAATTCACGGTGACATCTACCTCAACGATCAATCAATTTGCGATCCCGGTGTCGATGTGATCGAACTCCGCAAGCGGATGGGTATGGTCTTTCAGAAACCGAACCCATTCCCAATGAGCATCTTTGAAAACGTAGTCTATCCGTTGCGAATCGATGGTGAACGTAGCCGTAGCGTGCTGGAAGGAGTTTGCGAGCATAGCCTGAAAGGGGCCGCGATTTGGAGCGAGGTGAAGGATCGCCTGCACGAAAGCGGGCTGAGCCTGTCTGGCGGTCAGCAACAACGCTTGTGTATCGCGCGAGCGATTGCCAGTGAGCCGGAAGTATTGTTGTTGGACGAACCCTGTTCGGCACTCGATCCGATTGCCACCGGCAAGATCGAAGATTTGATTCGCGAGTTGCGTGGCGAGTACTCAATTCTGATCGTGACGCACAACATGCAACAAGCTTCGCGTATCAGCGATTACACCGCGTTCATGTACTTAGGTCGACTGGTGGAGTATGGTCCGACGGTCGACATGTTCACAAAGCCCAAGCTTTCCGAAACCAATGCCTATGTCACTGGGCGTTTCGGCTAACCCACTCCCTTGTCTAAATTGCGAAAAGGAAGCTGATGATGATGTTTCGAGCGCGACTGGAATTTGGAGTCCGCACGCTGCTACTCGTAGCCGCTTCGCTCCTTTGCTTACCCACTGCTTCGATGGCTGACGACGAGATTCGTACCGCGGATCATCAGAAGTACGCCGACGACTTCTGGGCTTTCCTGGGAGATCGCTATACGAAATGGGAAAAGCTCGACCAATTTCCCGCTGGCGTGCCAACCCCTGAGGCTGGCATCGAAGGAAATGTTTACGCAAACAAAGTCGCGATGAAGGATTCCTCGAAGTTTGACTACGGATCAATTCTGGTTGTCGAGCATATCCGTGACGGTAAGCCGTATGCCATATCGAGCTTGTATCGATCGCGACTCGACGTGAACAAGAAGAATGATGATTGGTACGAAGTGCTCTATTTGACCGACGGAAGCGTCGCCAAGACGTCAGGGGACAACGCGAAGTTCTCGCACGAGGGATTCGTGGCGAAACTGGTTGATGGTCGACTGTGGGTTTTGCCTGTCGACAGCCCAGCATTGGCCGAACTTCTCGAAGGGAACGCCCCCGAGAAGCACGTGACGTTGCCTGGGGCTGGTCCTGACCGGAAGACTTTGAAGTCCGATTCTCGTGAAACGGCCGCGGCTTACATGGTCGCTAGACCAGGGTTTGTCACCTATTGGGAAGATGGTCGAGCGTGGGTGTTTGAAGAGGGAACCGAGGCCGCGACTTCATTCAGCGAGAACGGAGTACCTGAGAAGCACGTAACGGTGATCGGTGCCGGGCCGATGCGAACCACGCTGAAAGCTCCCGATCGCGAGACGATCGATGCGTTTCTCGGTGTCTCACTCGAACCAAAGCACTAGCCTCGCGTTTACCACTCATTCTTTCAGGAATCGAAAGCCACGCAGAATGACGCAGCATTGGATTCGTCAGATCGAAGAAGTTCGTTCTCATCTCTTATCGATGGGAACAAATGCAGAGACTCAGGTCAGCGAAGCAACTCGAGCGTTGCAAGACTTAGATCGCGAGCGAGCTCTCGACGTTATTTCGGCGGATGATGAACTTGATGAGATGGACGTTTCCTTGGAAGAAGAGTGTTTGCATTCGATCGCCTTGTTTCAGCCGGTTGCCTCTGATCTGCGCTTGATCGTGGCGGCGATGTCGGTCGGCCACGAGCTAGAGCGGATTGGTGACCTAGCAGTGAACATTGCCGGTGGGGTTGTTCGACTCCGGGATGCGGGCAAGATGCCAGGGCAGATTGTCCTTCCATCTTGCTTGCAACAGGCGAATCAGATGGCAATGGAGATGCTGCGGAAGAGTCTTGATGCATTCATCGCGCAAGACACGACGGAATGTCGCGAGTTGATCTATCAAGATCGCGAACTCGATCGGCTTCATCGAGCGATCTTCCAATGGCTCAAGGAAGGAATTCAAAAAGATCCGAATGACCTCGATTGGATGATCGAGATCACTGGCGTCTCAAAGCATATCGAACGGATTGCCGATCACGTTACCAATATTGCCGAAATAGTAATTTATTGGGTCGAAGGTGAGATCGTTCGTCATCGCCAGGTGATTTCCCCAACGCAGAAACCTGAAGAATGATTGTCCTGAGAAAGCCAAGCCAAAGAACATTGCAATTCGCCTTTTGCCCGTTGTCGGTCTGTTTCGATCTAACGAGAAAGCAGGCCGGTGGCTCAGCGTAGTATCCTCATCATCGAATCCGCGCGCGGGCCGTTACAGGCCGTCGCCCAGAATCTGCAGCAGACCGGATGTCAGGTCTACTCTGCGCAAGATTCCCGTGATGGTTTGCAAAAGGCGATGGAGTTCGTACCGGACGTCGTTGTCTTATCGCGGGAATTGAACGATGACGATGCGCTCGATTTGTGTCGCTCGATCATGCGAAACGTCGGCGGAGAGACGGCGCCTGCGATTCTTATTGCACCAACTGGCGCGGATCTGTCTGGTATCGATGATCCTTCACATGACTCGCGACTCGCCGAATCATTGGCCTTGGATCTGCTGGCCCAGTGCGTCAAAACGTTGACCTTCCGAGCCCGACAGACGCATGATTCGCAATCAGTGCTCGAATGTCATGGCGTGCGACTGGATCCTCGCTTCGCAGTTGCGGAAATGGATGGCGTACGTCTTGAACTAACGCCGACAGAGTTTCGCTTGTTACAAGCACTGCTATCACGCCCAGGCCATGTCCTGACTCGTAATGAGCTGGAAAGAGCAACCGGACCGCATGGCAAGGCGAATCCATCGGAAAGCGCGTCGGAGTCTGCCAGTCGGACGCGGCGGATCGACGTTCATATCAAATCGATCCGGAGCAAGCTGAATCATAAAAGTGTGTTGATCGAAACCGTCCGCAGTGTTGGTTATCGCTTTCGTGAGCCCGCTTGGAACATAAACTCTACTCGTTAAATGATTTGCGCGACCATACTCCATTCGTGGAGGGGGGGTGGGCGAAGCCACTTGGGTGCGTGTTAATCTACGCAACGGCTACTTGCGGATTAGTAAACCGTTAAGGTATCGTGAATCGCTCGTGGCGTTCCTTGCCGACTTTCTTAACATGAAGACAATCTAAGTCGCCAAGGAAGTCGTGCTAGCAACTACGGTCCGAAATCGAATCGGGCCGGAACGGATTCAACAATCCAATGGAGAGCGCGACGGAGTAACGTGCAAATCAGGGTGTCATCGAGGACCCCTCGACATGGAACGGATTTCCTTCCCGTAATGATTTTCTATCGCAATGGACGATAGAGGATGGAAGGAAGAGTGAAATCATGGTCGGTTTAAAAGCGAATCGCGGTTTGAACGAAAAGACTCTTTGGGAACGACGTGAGCTTCTGCGAAGCCAAGCGAACGTTCATTTTATTGAGCCGGAACAATTTTGTTCCCTGGCGGTATCTTGCCGTAGGATCACCCGAGCGGATGAGTCGGCCGCTGGATTGAAGGGACTCTACAGCGAAGTAGAAGACGCGTTCTACTATGTCGAAGAAGAGCAGCTCGATCGCTATCGCGAAGGACTCTGCGCACCTGCGACTTCGTTGGAGCTCGTTTAAAAGACGCGAGTTCGCGGCTCTCTTGTCGCCCGCGAAAGCCATGACATAGACGAATCGATGCCAGCGCGGGAGCCGACATCGATTCGTTCAAGGTTCATTACGGATTGTCCGCCTCGGCATCCGTTTCATCAAAGTGAGCTTCTGGTGCGTGCGAACCGCGGGGAATACGCACGCTTTCGACCAAATCTTGTACATCCTCTGGTGGCGCACTGGTCAGTCGACTGATAACCAACGCGACAGCAAAATTCAAGATTAAACCGACCGCACCAGCGGCTTCCGGGCGAAGGCCATCTGGCATCCAGCTGCTACCGGCGAGCCATGGCGTCATCAGCGGCTCTGCGGTTCCGAGGATCTTGTCCGACCGGCAGGCGACGATATAGACCGCAGTGAACAGCACGCCGATGATCATTCCGGCAGTTGCTCCTTCGCGGTTCATCCGTTTATCGAAGATTCCCAGGAAGATAATCGGGAAGAAGCTGGCCGCCGCAAGACCAAACGCAAAGGCAACAACCTGTCCGATAAACCCAGGCGGATTGATGCCAAAATAGCCAGCAACAATGATCGCGCCAATAATCATGATCCGGGCAATAAACAGTCGTCGTGGTTCAGAGGCTTCCGGTTCGACAAAGTGGACGTAAAGGTCGTGTGCCATCGAACTGGAAATCACGAGAAGCAAACCAGCAGCCGTGCTTAATGCAGCGGCCAGACCGCCGGTTGCCACGATCGCGATCACCCAGGGAGAAAGCTTGGCAATCTCAGGTGTAGCCAAGACGAGAATGTCCTTATCGATCGTGACTTCCTCGAAGTTGCCGTCGACATTCTTCAGCGATAGGATGCCATCTTTGTTCTTATCATCGATCTTGATGAGGTCTGTTTTTTGCCAGTTGGATACCCACTGCACAACCTGCTCTTTTCCCTCAGCATTCACTTGATAGATCGGGTAATAGTCGACGCCCGTATCTTCGTCCCTGACCATCTCACCGATGTGCGCACCGTTGAGTGTTTCCAAAATCGAGTAACGAGCAAACATCGCCAGCACAGGGGCTGATGTGTAAAGCAGCGCGATAAACAGCAATGCCCAGAATGCGCTATAACGAGCCGCACGAACATTCGCCACCGTATAGAAACGCACAATCACGTGCGGTAGCCCTGCCGTGCCAGTCATTAGAGCCAACATGATGAGAAGTACATTCATCATGTCGTAGTTGGTGAAGGGTTGGGTATAGGCAGCAAACCCCAGGTCTTCTTGGACCTTGTTGACCTTCTCGGCCACGTCGCCCGTTGCAAATCCAACTTGCGGAATTGGATTGTCCGTCAGCATGTACGAAAGAGCGATCGTTGGAATCAGGAACGCCGCGATCAGAACGAAGAACTGCACGACCTGAGTCCACGTGATCCCTTTCATCCCGCCGAGTACTGCGAAGACGCCGACGATGAACATACCGATGATCACGCCTTGCCAGGTTTCTACTTCCAGGAACCGAGCAAACACGATCCCTACGCCGCGCATTTGACCGGCGACGTAGGTAATGGAAATAAAGACCGCGCAGATGGCGGCGACGATACGAGCGGTTTCGCTGTAGTAACGTTTCGCTACGAAGTCAGGAACCGTGTACTGACCGAATTTGCGGAGATACGGCGCCAACAACATCGCCAACAACACGTAACCACCGGTCCATCCCAATAGATAGAAAGAACCATCCGAGCCCAGGCCACTGATTAAGCCGGCCATGCTGATGAACGAAGCAGCGCTCATCCAGTCGGCGGCAGTCGCGGCACCGTTGGCAATTGCCGGTACGCCCTGACCGGCAACGTAGAATTCGCCCGATTCCTGTGCACGGCTGGCCCAGCCGATGTACAGATAGATCATGAAGGTGATGATGACGAACAAGAAGGTCCAGGCTTGGGTCGAAGTGAATGCCAACCCCAGCAACGGCAAAGTGATTTCTAAGAATTCCATGGACTACTCCTTCACGTCATGTTTGCGATCGAGATAGTCCATCACCAGGGCGTAGACCAGAATCAGTATCAGGAAGACGTACATCGACCCTTGCTGGGCAAACCAGAAGCCGAGCGGGAGGTTGCCGATCTTGTACTGATTGAGCCACTCAATCCAGAGAACCGAGCAGCCAAATGAGACGAACGCCCAGATGAAAAGCAGAATTCCGATCACAATCAGATTCTGCCGCCAGTAGGCAACTTTGGGCTCGGGGCGCGCAGAGGAAGGGTCGCGCGGAGGCGTGGAGGACATGCAGGATTTCCAAGGGGCTTTTTTCGAAAAAAATAGAAAAGTTGCCGCTAGGAAAATCAATTCCGATGCGTCTGTCAACTAGACAGACCGAAGTTATCCCTGAGAAGGGAGCTCAAAAAGAAGGGGGTGAAGAGCTGCAAGTCGAGAACGATCCGGGGAAAGCGTCTGCTTTGGTGTCCTTTCCCGATACAATCTGAGTTGCAGCTAGTTCCGCTCCATGGTCACTTGACCAATCATTGCCCAGGTGGCGACAAATGCGACGCCTAACCAAGCGTGGAGTAATTCGACAGGCATTGCTACGGTCCCAGCATTCTGTGGTTTCGCGTGCCCATCCATGAGAAACTTCACCCATCCGTGGCTAGGAAAAGTTATCGACCAGCAACGCCACGATTTTTCTAAGTTTCTTCCTGCTCCGGTTTTAAAGGATTAAACCGTACGCGTGGCCCGGCCCGAGAAGACGGCAGGTCCGCTAGGTTTTACCCGGACGATTTCCCCCGTGGACGATTCTAACGGTCAGTCAGATTGTCCTGGGGCGAATGAGGGACGAGCAGCAGTGACATCCCAATGAAGGGGACGATCACACCGGAATCAAGATCTCGCCGCGTCCCATTTGCGCCAGGTCGCCGTGGAAAAGATCGTACAACGGTTGCTTGAACAAGTGTGCGACTTCAGGGACTTCCTGGCGGGCGAACTCTTTGGCTAAAAGTGGCAACATAATTGGGCGGAAGCGACAAGCGTGCGCAAAACCAGCCAGAAGATCGCTTTGATAGTTGCCGTTGAGCACGATCGTGCCGCGTCGCATCGAGAGCCCAGCCGACGCACCAGCCTTACCGCCGACGACGATCGTCCCTGCAAGCATTTCATAACCGGCATAGTTGCCGCAATCGTTGGTGACGGTGAGTGTCCCACGCCGCATCCGGTGGCCCAACTCGTTACCGGCCGAACCCAATATGAACACGCTTCCGCCAGACATGCCTCGCTTCTCGCCTGGTAGGGGGGCACCGACTCGATCGCCGACGTTTCCCAGCACTTTTACAAAGCCACCTTTCATGGACTCTGCAAGGTTGTTACCGACGTGGCCATGAATGTACAGCGAACCACCTCGCATCGCCTGGCCGGCATGATGTCCGACTTTACCTTGGATGAAAAGTTTACCCTCTTCCATGCCAGCCCCGATGTTGTCGACTTTAGAGAGGTCGCCAATAAGCCGCAGCATCCCCGCGCTGCGTTCATCTTCCAGGACAATCTCGAACAGTTGGCCCAGTTCAACCTGGCGATTCCCTTCCCATACTGTGACACGGGCGACTTCGTCCGCGGTCATTCCCAGCAGACGCGTTGGCAAGACACCTCGAAGATCGAGTCCAACCGTGATATCGTGAACGAGTCGCAGCTTCATAGTAAATCTGAAAACTTGGGCAGTGAGGGCAGCGTTCTAATATAACGGACGAGATCGCACACGGCATATGGCTACGGTCCCCATTACAAATCGCGCGGCGTTGATTATCTGTGGGGGTGAAAGCCGCCGGATGGGTCGTGCGAAACCCCATCTTCCATTTGGTGATGAAACGATGCTGGCTCGCGTCGTGCGGATTGTTTCGCCCGCCGTGGAGGAAGTCGTTCTGTTAACCGCGAAGACGCAGGAACTTCCAGATCTTCCTTATGCCTACACCGAACTGCCAGACCGAGTCGAGCAACAAGGCCCTGCCGCAGCACTGTACGAAGGCTTGAAGTGTGTCGCCGGTTGGGCCAACGCGGTCGTCGTACTAGGATGCGATTTGCCCTTGGTTAATGAAGCAACCATCGAGTTTTTGTTCGAGAAGTTACAAAATTATGAAGCCGTGATCCCTCGCCATGAGGGACTTCCCCAGCCACTGGCCGCAGTTTACTCGATGCAGGCCCTCGAAAAGCTAGAGAATGTCCTTTATTCAGGTAACCAGCGATTATTGTCGTGCATCGAACCCCTGGACACTTTCTGGGTTGATCCGCGCGAACTCGCGCTCGTTGACGCACGTCTGGGAATATTGCACAACGTCAACACGCCAGATGCGTATCGCGAAGCACTCGCGATCGCGGGCCTATCTCATCCACTTGAGGAATGAGACGGCCAATTGTGTTTAGGCAACCACCACCATCAATCAGGATAAGAATCGAATGGCTGACGCAGCTCAGTGGGAACTAACCAAGCAACGGATCGCCTTCACCGATAAGATGTTTCGCGACTTCATTGACGGTTTGGAACCAGAATTGTGGTTCCGCATGCCGAACGAAGGTGTCACGCACATTGCCTGGCAAGTCGGTCACGTTACGTTGGCGAACTATGGACTGGGAATGCTGCGAATTCGCGGCAAGAAAGCGGAAGACGCTTCACTCGTTCCTGAAAGTTATTCCGAACTATTCGGACGAGGTAGCACGCCGTCGGCCGATCAATCAATTCATCCATCGGTCGAACGAATGATCGAGATCTATAAGAAGGTTAATGATCATCTTCTAACCGAGTTGGAAACCTATACGCTCGAGCAACTCGACGAGCCAAGCTTGCCGGAACACCCTCTGTTCAAGACGAAGTTCGATACGCTCATTTTCCTGCCCTATCACGTGATGATGCACTTCGGTCAGATGGGGCTACTGCGTCGTCTTTCAGGCAAGCCACCACTACGCTAAGGTCGGGCCTACTCAATCGTGATAACAATACGGCGATACGAGGTCAGCTTCGGATCGCCGTTGTCTTCAACCGTGAGAATCACGTGAATCTCGTCCCCTGGTTCCCCTTGTGGGATCACCTTAGCGGCGGCCGAAGTCTCGATGATCGCTTTGCTGCTACTTGCTGTGTGATCGACTTGCCAATTGTATGTCAAGTCGTCTCCGTCTGGATCGATGCTGCCGGCATGCGAAAGTTCGACCGGTTGGTTCGACTTGCTGGAAATCGTGACGACCTCTTGCCCCGCGATACCAATGCAAGTGATTTTCGGAGGGTGATTGGCTTCCTCTTTTGATCTCACGCACCAATCTGCCCGTGCGGCAAAATCATTCTGAAAAGCAGGACGCCAGCGAGCAACCGTCCAGCGGGCTGATAACCTTCCGTCGTGTTTGTCCAGCGCATCGCGGTAGATGCCTTGTTTGTCTTTCGCGAAGCGACCACCCCAGCCACCCCATTCCGGATGCTCTGGAATGTTCAGACCGTTGGGAAGAAAGAAGAACCACGAGGGTGTATCCCCTTCTTTCATCACGCCATGCGGATTAGGCGAGGTCCAGGTCTTCATGGGAAAGAGAGCACCAAGAGGGCCGTGCTTTTGATGGATGTGACGCTCAATCCACTGACGAGACGTTAGATCGACGTCTCCTTCGAGATACATGCCCCGAAATGCCGCATCTAGTCGATTTCCATTGCTCGACTTGTTGAGGACGTAGAACAGGCCAGGGTGCTGCGTCATCATCCAATCGAAGATTCGATCCTGATCGGCAATATCATAAACGCGAATGCGATTGAGGAAGGCTTGGTAATCGGCTTCGCTGCGATCGTTCTTGACGCGATAGAGGGCCTGAGCAAGATCGGTTTGACCTCCCCAGATTGCGATATTTAGCGGTCGCTCGTCCAGACGATCGGCGGCCTTTATGATCCAGCGCGATCCTTCGGTATCGTGCCCTTCGCCAACGGCCGGCTTACCACGTCGCGGATTACCTGATTTGACGAGCTTATGAAGTCGGTCTGCCGTTGGATAGCCATCGGCGTGTTGCGCGAGATTTTCTCGGACCTTGCCGTAGGCATCGATCATCTCGTGAATTAGGTCAGGTCGGGTGATCGCTTGTTTGAGCTCGCCCGGAGTTCCGGAGGCAGAGGCAACCAAACCCTCCATTTCAAATTCGTTGGCGTAAAGCAGGAGCCGCACCATTGACTGCTGATCGTCTGGGTCACCCCCGATATCCGTGGTTATCAACAAGCGGGGTTTCGCAGCATCACAGAAAGTGCCTCCACCAAGGACGACACTCCATATCACGGCGACGATCAACACAAGCGTATTACGCATCTCGATAATTCTCATCCACTCTAGCATTGGCGTTCCCACGTGGGCCTGTTCCTATTTTATTCAATGCCATCAGGAGGAACGCGAGAAATTCCGAATCCATAGGACCGGTTCAGCTCACTCTCCCTAGGAGGTCGCGATACCCCTTATGGATCGATAGAAAGTGACGAAAATGGCTTGCGGCTGATCGAGAATTGAGTAATCCTATAAATACTCTGTATTTCGCGAGATATCTCATGGGCGGCGACGCAGGGAATGGCTTTTCGTTGACGCTGCTACATCGACCTCGCATACTGAATCGTCCTTCGTTCAATCAACCAGAGCGTCCCCGTTCTGCTGGAGTCCCGCCGAATGTCCTTGTCCACCGCTTCTGTCCGTTTACTTCTCGGATTTTGGTTCGCAGTATGTCTGCTGATCTTCACCGCCCCTGCATTGGCTGACGAAGCCAAGCGTCCGCCAAACATCGTCTTCATTCTGGCAGACGATCTCGGCTATTCCGAGTTGGGATCGTACGGGCAGGAGAAGATTCACACGCCCAATCTCGACAAGTTGGCTCAAGAGGGGATGCGGTTCACGGACTTCTATTGTGGAAACGCCGTCTGTGCCCCGTCGCGTTGCGTGTTTATGACGGGGAAGCATGGTGGCCATGCCTACGTCCGGGACAACGGCGACCCAGGAGAAATGTTGCCGGAAACGAAGGCACTAGGAGCTGAATTCCCAGGCCAGAATCCGATTCCGGCCGAGGAAGTGACCATCGCGGAAGTGCTGAAGCAGAAAGGCTATGCGACCGCTGCGATTGGTAAGTGGGGCTTGGGACACTTCGGTTCGACGGGCGATCCCAACAAGCAAGGCTTCGATCTTTTTTACGGTTTCAACTGTCAGCGTCACGCCCACAACCATTATCCCAATTACCTGTGGCGGAATCGCGAAAAAGAAGTTCAGCCAGGAAACGATCGGACCCTCAAGGGCGAGACCTACTCGCAGTCGCAATTTCGTGACGTGGCGATTGAGTTCATTGAAGAGAACGCCGAAAAGCCGTTCTTCCTTTACCTTCCGTTTGCAGTTCCGCATCTTTCGATTCAGGTGCCCGACGAAGATCTGGAAGAATATGCTGACATGAAGGAAGACGATTACGAGCACCATGGTTACTTGAAGCACCCGAAACCGCACGCCGGCTACGCAGCGATGATCAGCCACATGGACCGAGACATCGGCATGATCCTGGATACGATCAAAGCCAAAGGATTGGAAGACAACACGGTGGTGCTCTTCAGTTCGGACAACGGGCCAACCTACGATCGCCTCGGTGGAAGTGATTCCGACTTCTTCGTCTCCTCTGCCAATTTCAAAGGTCTGAAAGGAAGCCTGTACGAAGGTGGTATCCGTGTGCCGCTGATCGTGCGTTGGCCAGGCAAAGTGAAACCAGGCAGCGTATCGGATCATCCAGCCGCGTTCTACGACTTGATGCCAACCTTCGCTCAGATCGCTGGTGTGAAAACCCCAGAAGGAATCGACGGAATTAGTCTCGTGCCGGAACTGTTGGGGCAAGACCAGCCAGAACATGACTACTTGTATTGGGAGTTCCGAGCATACGGCGGTCAACAAGCGGTTCGTATGGGGGATTGGAAAGCGATCCGCCAAAACATGATGAGACCACGTCAGCCCAACGCGGGCAAATTGGAGCTTTACAACCTGAAAGACGATCCTAGTGAATCGAAGGACGTTGCAGGTGAGCATCCTGAAATCGTCGCCAAGGCAGAAGCCGCCATGAAAAAGGCTCACACGCCCTCGAAGCTGTTTCCAATTCCGATGTTAGGTGATCCGAAGTAAGGCGATTTGCAGACGTTTATGACGTCGCGGTTGACAATCTTGTGATCCCCTCGAGACCAGGGGATCACCCTATAAAGGAAACGCAGCTGATCGTAGCTTTAGTAAAAATCACGGGCTAGCAGGCAGTTTTGCGGGAATTTGGTCTTTGAGACCCGCGAGGATTTGGTTAGCCTTTGAAAACTTTACAAGTCGGCGATACGAATTCCTCTGGCTGAACGGATTGATGCCGGGATGCGTATCGAATCGGGCTACAGTGCTCCGGCAACCCAGCAACCACACTTGGGATACACTGCAGCGGAAATATGAATGCGGTTTCCGTTGACCAACGCATGAGGCGCCAGGTCGATCGAAACCTACCAATCTTGGAGCCTGCTAATGAGCATGGATGCTCGCGCGATTCGTCGCGCTTCGGTGACGCTGTTCGTATGGACACTGCTTCTGGGCGTTGTGTCCGCTGCTGGTGTTCGCTCGGCCAATTTTCTGGTGAATGCCGACGATCCGCAGCTTGCTCGACAGGTTTTAGAGTCGGCTGAGAAATATCGCCGCGAATTGGCCCTCGAGTGGCTTGGTCGTGAACTACCACCTTGGTCGCATCCGTGTCCCATTCGCGTCACGGTTGGTGGCGGAGCAGGGGGCGAAACAAGCTTCGCGTTCCATCAAGGTGTTCCATTTAATTGGAACATGAAGATCTACGGCCCGCGTGAACGCGTTCTCGACAGCGTTCTTCCGCACGAAATTCTACACACGATCTTCGCCACACATTTTGGTTGTCCACTGCCACGCTGGGCGGACGAAGGCGCCTGCACCACGGTCGAGCATTTCTCGGAAAAGGACAAGAACACGCACCTCCTGTACCGCTTCCTGAAGACGGATCGCGGAATCGCGTTCAATCGCATGTTCGCGATGCGAGAATATCCTGCGGACATCCTACCGCTGTATGCCCAAGGTTACTCCTTGGCTCGCTTCCTGATTGGTCAGGGGGGAAAGCAAAAGTACGTGCAGTACGTTGGCGAAGGAATGAAGACCAACAACTGGACCGCTACCACGAACAAGTATTACAGCCACCCGAACCTGAGCAGCCTGCAGGTCGCTTGGCTCGATTGGGTTCGCGATGGTTCGGATGAGGGCATGATCGGTAATTACTCACCGAACCTGATCGTCGCTAACCAGCAGAATAACAATGTCGCCGTGGTTCGAGGCCAAAGTCCGGAAGCACCCGGCGAGCAAGTTGCCTCAGCTCGTGAAGAGAGCGATCGTCCGCTTCCTTTGACAGGCCCTATAATGCCGGTCAATTACGAACAAGATATCACTCCCCGTGAGCCGGGAGTGAGTGGTGGTTTTTACTCCAACGGAGGCCGCCCGGTCACAGCAGAAGCCGAAACGCGAACGTCGTCGCTGCCTCCCGAACATCGCCGTGGCGCTCCCCCGGTTGCCGCCATGCCTGTTTCGAGTAAGCCAGCTAATGCTCCTACGTTTTACCTGCCCGGCGGCACTTCGCTCTATCGCTAAGCCGACAAAGCAACCACACGTGATCGAAACGGCCGCCATGGGAAACCGGGCGGCCGTTTTGCGTTCTTGTTGATGGGCTCGCTCGACTAGCCCGGCGGCCAAGTCATCTTGCGGCCACCCAGCAAGTGATAATGCAGGTGCGGCACTTCCTGCCCGCCTGCTTCTTTGCAATTGACGATCACACGGTAGCCTTCTTCCAGGCCCAGGTCTCGCGCTAGGTTGCGAATGACAATCCACATGTGACCGATCAGGGCCGCGTCTTCATCGGCGATGTCGTCGACCGTCGCGATCTCCTTTTTAGGGATGATCAGCACGTGCGTTGGAGCTTTCGGGGCAATGTCTTTAAATGCCAGACAAAGGTCGTCTTCGTAGACGACATCCGCCGGGATCTCTTTATCGATGATGCGTTTGAAAATTGTCTTATCGGACATTGGTGTGCCTCTTTTCAGGGGTGCCATGTGCCAGTTTAGGCTATCAGCTGTTGGTGCGGCTTCAAGCAGGTGAAGGAAATTTTCGCACAAGCGCCAATCGATGCGAAGGGTAGGTGATTAAGCACTCGTTGAGCGAAGGTGAGGCAAACGGGCAACTTAGATTCCATCGATAGGAATCGATGCGGAAACGTACACGAAAAGCTGGCAAGGCTAGCTCCGTAATTTGAGTGAACTTGGGTGAAAAGACATGCCGAAACGGTTATCTGGAGAGCCAGGTGAATGCGGCAAGATGCGTGCTTCCGGTGCTCTCGCGACTTTCAGGCCAGCCCTTTCGCAAGGATGCGACTGAGCCGGCTTGCAATCTCTTTCGATTCATGGACGCATGGGAGAACGCAGGATGCGCTGCCGCGGACTTGTCCTGAGCTTGTTTTTCATCGGGACCGCTTCGCCACTTCTGGCGGAAGACACTCGTTTCGTCGAACGTAACGGGATCACTTATAAAGAGGTCGTTCAAACGATCAAGAAACCGGTTAGCGAAACGACTTACCAAACGCATACCGAAAAGTTCTACCAAGAGCGATTCACGACTGACATGGAAGAATCGCAGCGAGCGTATTTTACACCGGTCACCGAGTACCGCTGGGAAGCCTACACTCCGTTTTCGATCAATCCTTTTGCTCCACCGCGCGTTGCATATCGCTGGGTTCCGAAAACTCGTTGGGAGCAGCGGACCGAAACGGTTCGTACCCCCGTTACGCGCCGCGAACTGGTCCCAGCGGAACGGACTGTCTCACGCCCGGTGACAACGTTGCGAATGGTCGAACAGGAACAGGTGACGCGCATCGCCATTGCCCCGCCTGCTCAGCCGGCTGCGAGTGTTGCCTCGCGAACGGCGATCGGCGGAGTGTCTAACTTGCAAAACGATCCGCCACGCATCGGAACGACCTACATGGGACCGATGGAGAACATTCGCCGGTAAACGACTGGCTGAATGGCGATTGCCCAAAGAAAAAAAATTGGCTCGTCAGCGAGTCAGCATGATTCGAGCCGGCCTGATGCTGCGGGTTTTACGGCCGTTTGAGAGGAACTCCACCGTCGTCTGAGACCCTTCGTCGGTGCCGTCTGAACACCCATTAGGTGAGAAAACTGGACCTGATTAGGTGTAATTGTAAGGGCCGCGTGAACTACGCGGCCTATTCTCTAGCGGAACTGCGCTATTTACCGGCTGTTCTTGCTATGCCTAAAACGACTGATGTAACTCCGCTTCAGAAAAAGGTTTGTCTTCGCTAGCACTCCCGCCGATATCTACCCATGTCCCAAGGCGATATGGAACGCAGGCACTAGGAGGCATTGAATATGGCAAAGAAAGACACCTTCCGCGTTGTTACTCGAGGAGCCAATGGCGAAATCCGTATTAAGGATTACGACTCGGCCGAGCCACTGTTGAAAATGCATTCTCAGGTGGGCACCGAAGATAGCAGCACCGACTTGGCCCTGCGTGGAATGCCTGTGTTCCGTGGCTTGATCGGACCGATGCCAGAAGGCAAAACGATCATCCGCTACGAGTCGCCAGAAGTCTTCGAAACGCTAACCAAAGAATGGGGAGCTGCCAAACCGAAGCGTCGCCGCCGTCGTACTGCAAATGCTGAATCGGCAACCGTAGAAGCCTAATGGCAGCTTTGCCAGCTTCCCCAAACTGAACCCTCGTGGGGAAGCGAACCTGAAATATCTAACGAGTCACCCTCCCGGGCGTCGCTGCCGCTTTCCTGTTGTCGGCAGGCGACCCTTAGCGAGAAGCGCGGATCACGGGTGATTGAGAAACACTGAATCGAGAATTCTCCAGAACTGGGTATTGGAGAGTCTCTCTCCTTTACCCTGTTTCTCAATCACCCGGCGCTCTCGCCGATCGGTTTCATTGGTGACCACCTTGCTTGGGATCGTCGTTATCCCGCTTTGGAGATCTGCATTTCTCCATTGAATTCGCTCTAGTCGTGGTTCTCGATCTCTGTCTATAATCCGCGGCCATTGTCCAATCAGGACACGTTATTCCGTTCTTCAGAGAAACGCAGCGTCATGCTGGCACGACTGGTACAGGGAAGTCCCGGCCGACAGCACATGGATGTCCTGCTCCGTCACGTGTTTTCATTTAGCACGCAGCGGTGTGCCATCCTTTGTGCGCTGATCGCCGCATTACTGGCACCTGCTCAGCTAGTTGCTCAGACGGAAGCTCCAACGGAAATGATTCGGAGTAAGCTTCGAATTGCCTGGGGGGGCTCCACCGAGCACCGGTGGCAAGGTTCGATCTCGCTGACCTCTGGCAAGATTCGCTTAATCAACTTGCTAGGCATGGAAGCGGACGAGGCCCGAGCCGTTCAGCCAGCCCAAGGCCGCATCGAGATCAACCATCTCTCGCCGCGAATCTATGACGGATTCGACATTCAGATCGAAGCTCCACCCACGGCTCAGCTAACGATTCAGCTTTCGGCCAACCAAAACGAGCAAATCGCACCGATCTCGATCCCGGTGAACTCATTAATGCAACAGCCATATCAGGCTGCCCTTGATGATGTCGGTTCGCGTATTCTCGTTCAAAGAAACCCCGGCGATGTAATTCGCACGTCGCTTAATCGAGATCACCTGGTCTTCTCCCCCAGTGAGTCATTGCGGGTTGGTTTGAGTGCCTATCGCACGAATTTCCCACCGGGAACGAGTGTGCAAACCGCGATCAAGTTAAAACGAACGCGGACGACCTACGCCACGTTCGAAAAGACAATCGATGCCACCGTCGATGCCCAAGGAAATATCAACCTCGGCGACGCGCTAGACATTCCGATGCCGGAGGAAGAAGGCGTCTACGATTTGACGATTAACTTGACCGAGCAGCGTTTGACGAGTTTGGTTTTTGCCTCCAAGCCGGCGTACCAACGAACGCTTCAGTTGGTTGTTATCGATCCAGAGCTTCGCTATGCGCCTCCTCAAACCGAGCCTCGCCCGATTGCTTCATTCGATCCTTCCATGGTCGACTGGTGGCCTCGTCTCTCGAAGTTGGCTTACTACAATCCATGGCAGAAGTCGAAAACCTCCGAGTTGCACAACAACTCGACGAAGACTATCGAGCACTTGGGTCGCAAATGGCAGCAACTCGGTGTCAATGGTTGGCACGCTTACCCACTACCGATCGAGGCGATTGGATCGCCAATGGTGGTCGAAGTGGAGTATCCATCCGACCTGGAGCAAAGCTTGGGGATTAGCATCATCGAGCCAGATGCAGCAGGCATGATCACTCCGATTGGGCTCGATTCTGGAGTCGACGTCACCTTGCCGCAGCCCGGTGAGAAGCCCGGCGAGAGGAAGCATCGACTCGTCTTTTGGCCACGGACATCGACACCGATGTTATTGCTGACCAGTCGTGATAAGAACAACCCGGCGACTTATGGTCGGATCAGTGTCTTGGCTGGTCTGCCTCAGATGCCTGATCTGACGAATGCCCCTGAAGATTTTGGTCCGCAGAAGGCGGAAGACCGACTGGCAATCGCCTTCTGGGATAAGCCGTTGTTTGCAAAGGGGTTTGGTGCACCAGAAGATTTGAACTATGCCTCGAATCGTTCGCTCGAAGATTGGCTGACCTTCCTAGAAGGAAGCAACCGTGTTATCGAACATCTAAAGCGTGTTGGATTCAACGCGGCATGTATCAGCGTAATGAGCGAAGGGGGAGCTCTCTACCCTAGTCCGCATTTCCGCTCGACTCCTAAGTTCGATAAGGGCCTGTTCTTTGATGATGGACGCGATCCATTTAAAAAGGACGTTGCCGAATTGCTGTTTCGACAGTTTGACCGGGCGGAACTTCGTTTGATTCCGGCGATGGAATTGAACGCTCCGCTGGCGAAACTCGAGGATGCCAGGATCAATTCCGCAGATCCGAATTTTGCGGCCTTGTTCGATCACGTCGGTCGACCAGCGATCGATGGTCAGGGAGCGTCCTCGGGCAAAGGCAACTACTACAATCCCCTCGATGAGGAAGTCCAACAGGCAATCAGCGATTTAGTGCTCGATTTTGTTTCGCGTTACGGGCATCATCCTTCTTTCGCGGGACTTTCAATCAATTTGGATAGCGATGGCTACGCCTTGTTGCCGGGACCTCAGTGGGGCATGGATAACGAGACATTGGCTCGATTCGCTCAAAGTCTGCCGCCTGATCAGCAGCAGGTGTTTGCTAATCTGCCCAACGACTTGAATACTCGACGCGACTGGGTGCTGCAGAAACCGCAATGGGAGTACTGGCTGAAGTGGCGTGGCGAACGGATGTTCCAATTGCACGCTCGTATGGCAACGATCCTTCGTAGTGCGAATCCAAATGCTGTGCTGTACTTGAATACCGCTGGTTGTTTTCATGGATCGCATGCTAAAAAGCGTTTGATGCCGGAATTGCCACGCAACGTTTCGGCTACAGATGTTTTGCTCGAACAGGGAATCGACGCCCGACGTTATAAGGCCCATCCCAACATCGCTTTGTTAGAGTCCAACTTCGTTCGGCCTCGCGGAAACGAAAAGCGGGCGGCTTGGTATAAGAATTATCAGGCAGCAATCGAAGACGAGACTTCGTATGCCGACGAAGATAATCGAGGTGTGCTTCATTTTCATGTCCCTGACACTTTACACGTCGCCGGTTTCGATCAAGCCAAGCCATTTGGTCGAGAGGGTAACTTTACTTGGTTAGCCTCCGAATTCGTTGGCTCTGGGGCGGCGGTTCGTAAGCCGTTAGTCGAACATTTGGCGAAGGAGGACGATCTATCCGTCTTCTATGGCGGATGGATGTTGCCGATGGGTCAAGACGAAGCTTTGCATGAATTCTTGACCATTTATAAGATGCTGCCAGCAGGCAATTACCATCGACTGAATGTGCCTCAATCACAGCCGCTAGTCATTCGGAAGATGACGACCGGCACTGAAACTACGTTGTACTTCGTTAACCCGACCCCGTGGGATTTGAACGCAACGTTAACCGTACAACTTCCCAGTAACGGGACGATCACGCCGTTTGCGACTAGTCAGATTTCGCGCGGTCAGCAGTCGAAAGGGGAAGGGCAGTGGAGCCTTTCCGTCCCTGCCTACGGGCTGATCGCCTGCAAAGTCGATGTTTACGACGTTGCGATTTCGGGGGCGAAAGTTTACTTGCCAACCGGCGTCATGCGTTCGATGAAGGAACGGTTGGACGAACTAGCATTCCGTGTGCAAAGCATCCGTTCGATCGCGCCGATCGCAATTCTTGAGAACAGTGATTTCGAGTTGCCGCTTACCGAAGGGGAGATTCCTGGTTGGCAGACGAGTAGCCAGCCAGGGACGTCCGTTTCGCTAGACAAACAGAAAATTTACGAGGGGCAGCAGTCGCTACGCTTGAAGAGCAGTGGACCAGTGGTTTGGGCACGGAGTGAAGAGTTCACGGTACCTGATAGTCGCCGGTTGATGGTGAAAATGCATCTGCTCAGCGAAGGACCTCCTGAGCAGCCAAGCTTACGGATTGTGTACGACGGATACGTCGGAAACCAGAACGTTTATCTGCATGTATCGGTCGGTGCCGACACAGACTACCCGTTGCAACCTTCTTGGAGTGAGTTTGCCTACCCGATGGTTAACTTGCCGCCAGATCTAGAGAATGTCAAAGTCGGGTTCGACATGATGGGCGCCGGTAATGTTTTGGTCGATCGTATCGAGATCTATGATCTGGCGTTCCGTGAAGAAGAGATCAAAGAACTGAACAAATTGGTGACGCTTACTTATTCTAAGTATCAACGGGCGGAAGTTGGCGACTGCTATCGATTGTTAAACAGCCACTGGGTGAAGTTCCTGGAAGGGCATGTGCCAATTGCTCCGGCACTCGCTCAGCAACTTCAGGAAAATCGTGCTGCTGGTCTGGCGAAGCGGAATGTTCCGAAAGAAGAGCCAGAGAAGTCAAAGACATGGCTCGAGACGTTCCGAAGTTACACGCCCCGCTTCCCCCGATTTCAATAGCGAAATTCATTCTACTGGCGTGAGCAACTCTTCCGGAATATTTGGGCTTGGTTCTTCGGATCGATAAGCCTGTTCAATGGAGATTGCCGTTCTAAGGCCGAGTTCCGCGATGTTCTTACAACGATCGGCGATGTTGTTGATTTCCCAACGATCATCCGGCTTCACGAACAGCTCGGTGACAATCTGATCAAGTTCGACTTCGTCGAGTGGCGTCTCTTGATCCGGCAAGTGATAGCGGAGGCTCCAGTGCTTGGTGCGGAAGCAGCGTTGCTCGCCGAGACCTGACAAAACGCAATCACGTGCCTCGTCGAGCTGAACGTGAAGGAGATCAAGATCGTCTTGGCGATTCTTCGACAGGCCAAATGCGTGAACAATTGTCGGCAGAATATCACCCAGAGTGGCTAATCCTTGTAAACGCGTGAGTCCTTCTTTTGCTCCGGGCTGCCGAATGAGTAATGGGACATGCAGCGTGTCGCTGTATAGCCGCAAAGGTGTATCCTCCTCGCGACCAATTTGTCCGTGTAATCCCAGCGGATATCCGCCAGTCGAAGTCAGCACAACCAGCGGCTGTTCGTCGATAGGAAGTTCTTCAATGGTTGCCAGCAGTTCACCCAACAGCATATCGAGAACTGTGATTTGGCCGGCGTACGCTTGCGTCATTCCGAGAACGTGGTCGGAATCAAACTCGCGATTTTCTCGCTCGAAGGGAGGATGAACAAGATCGGGCGGGGCGGGGTCGTCTTCGTCAGCGAAGCTTTCTCGGAAATTGTAGGGAGCGTCCCAAGGACCTTGCATACCGCGGGCATGGGCCCAGATTACCTCTTCTCGAGCGGGCTCTTCCAGCCAGGCCAAAAGCACGCTTGCAAACCGGGCCAAGTTAGTTGCTTCGGCGCTTTCGGCTGCCATATCGACAACTTCTGGAAGGGTTTCTACCGACGTCAGTCCGGTCGTTTCGCGTAACTGAGCTAATCGCGGATCGTCGGAAAGCAAATGAATAGGAATATCTGCATCCGCGAGAACACTCACAGGACCGTCTGGGGCATTCTGGCCAAGTGGATGCGAGCCATCCAGTAAATGCGGATAAAGTGTTAACGCGTCGGGACATTCGCTCAAACATTGTTCGAACAGCACCGACTGACAAGCCCATTGATCGAACGCAGGCGTATCGAGCCAAGAGTTCCCGTAACAACCGAGGAAACCGGCTCCCCAACCATCGATTACTAGTACCAGCGCGCGACGCACGTCGATCCTTCCCAAAGCGAAACGGAAGCAATACTCGCTCCCGTCTGAAATACGACTACCTTGTCGCAACTATAGAGGGGACGTGCTATTTGGAAAAGCCGGGGCGGTGTGCGTACGGCTTCGCAAGCTCTTGAAAGAACAACTGTGGGAAAATCACGGCGTCTTTCGCGTAGCGTCCCAGAAGTCGCTTCGGATCGGTTCCGATACGGAACGCCCACTCTAATCCTGTTCGCTGCATCCAGCGTGGGGCGCGTTTCTTTTCACCTGCAAGGAAATCGATGGTTGCACCCGCACAGATAGCCACTTTGGCGGCAACTTGGTGGCGATATCGATGTATCCAGGTTTCTTGCTTTGGAGCTCCGAGGCCAATAATCAACAGATCAGGTTCGACCTCAGCGATACGCGACAAGATGTTGTTGTTCTCCGCGGTATCGTTCTCAAAACCGAGTGGCGGGCTGTATGTACTGACAACTTGAACGTTTTCATACTGACGATGAATGTTCACAGCTGCTCTTTGCGCCACACCAGGAGCGGCACCCAACAGAAATGTTTTCAACGGAGCCTTGTTTTGGGCCCCGGCGAATAACGCTGGAACCAAATCACTTCCCGTGACCCGCTCAGGAAGCGGCTTTCCGAGTAGGCGTGAGGCCATCACAACCGGCCAACCATCGGCCAGGACGACATCCGCATCGTGATAAGCTGCCCGCAAAGGGGCGCTCGATTGCAAAAGGACGGTATGGTCCACATTCGGCGTGACCACATAGCGAGCCGTAGGAGAGCGTTCGTTGGTCAGCCAACCTTGTAGCATTTCCACTGCTTCGGGCATGCGTAAAGGATCGATCTCGATGCCGAATAGAGGGATTCTCTTGTATTCCATTGGAGTTAACCTCGTAATGCGGCCTGGGGTTGCCAAGACCGAGGGGATGGAGTGTTGGAGGTGTTTGAGACGAGCCCGAAGTCGCTCACGAGCGCGGCGTTCATGCCGGCTACCAGAAAGATCAGCGACTGTTCGTAGGGCATGAATGTGATTTCATGGCCAACCATCTGGCAGAAGGCAATCAACACAGCGCCAACGCCCAAGGTGCCAACATCTTTAGCCCAAGGAGGCGAATTACTGCGCGCCATACGCCAACCGTTGCGTAGCCATAGGAAGTACATTCCTAGAAATGGGACGAACCCAAGAAGCCCAAGGTCACACAGGACACTCAGGAAAGTATTGTGATGGTCATATTTGCGGATCGACTCGAGAATTAAATCGACATCGCGATCCGCCAGGTAAGGTAGCTTGGCGGTTTTGAATTGACTGAACCCATGTCCCAGAATCGGTCGATCAAGAAACATTTCCCAGGAGACATAAGTGAAACTCGCCCGCATGCTCACCGATCGTTTCGTGTCTTCGGCAGAACCTTCTCGTTTGAGTCCCATGATGGCATCGGACTTTCCCACCACCGCCAACATGGCACATGCCAACATGCCTGTAATCATCACAGTGCGCGCTTTGCCCTGCATGGTCAGGAACACGCCAGCCAGCAAACACAAGCCTCCGCCCATCCACACGGTACGTGTCTTCGTGAAGAAGATGGCGGCCACGAACATCGGAACCAGTCCCAGTAACAGCCATCGAAACTTGCTATTCATGCGGTGCCAAAGCAGGCATGGCGCTAACATGCAGCCACAGAGATAAACTCCGTAGCTGATCGACTGCACCATCGGGCCTCGAGCACGGCCAAAGTGCAAGCCAACCTTGGGGTCTGCGATATAGCGAGGAAAGACGAAACTGTAGAGTCCGAGTCCTTCAAATATGCCTGTGATCGCCAGGTAAACGCCGAAAACGGTCATCGCGATGAGAAACCAGTCAAGCTGCTTTTCGTCATATTTGATGTTGCGAGCCACGATATAAATCGCCAACGGGATTAGGTATCCGTTGATCAAGTGCTGGACTGGTGGCACCGCGTCGGGCGCGATATTGCGGAAGTCATGCGAGAACGTGTTGATGAATAAGACGCCGAAGAAAACGGCCATCATCGTATCGAGCGTCATCCAGGGGCGGATCTGAACTTTCCCTAGCTTCCACTGAATGGCGAACGCTGTAACCAGTCCGACAATGCCTAAGCGGTCGAGCGAAAGGGTGATACCGCCAACATCGAATTGCAGGAAGTAGACGCCGAAGACCGACGTCACCACTAACTGGGCGACGCATGCCAGAAGCAAGTTGCCGCGCACTGCCAGAATGGTGCCCCACACCAATCCGACGAGAGCAAAAATGGCAATAAGAATTGGCATGAGATAAGGGTTCCACCGAACGCTCTCAGTGCCAAGTTGAACCTGAAAACTGCGAGCTAGGGGCTAATTACGTGAAGGGGGACGGCGCGCCAGGTACGCCAACGCTTGTTTCAAAGATAGGCCATGTCCTGCGGGAGACGGCTCGGATTGGTTCGGGCTAGGGTCATTGCTGACACCTTTGGCCGACTCTGTCGGTTGTAACGATATTGTCGAGCTGTCACCCCACGGTAGGCTGATTAGTAAGAGGCCTACCCCCAAGCCGAGACCTCCAATGAGTCCCATGCCGGCGATCATCTTGCGGGATGGGCCCACGGGATAATCACTCACTTCAGGGCGATGTACTTTCGTGATCAGGCTGGTTGTGGTTGCTGCTTCGACCGATGAACGGGCATCGGCCAGGTCGGTTCGAATCGAGGTCAGCTTCTCACTCTTCTCACGAACTTCCGATACCAGGTTGTTGTAGCTTGCCCGCATTGAGGCCAGCGTCGTCATCCGGCCGGTTACATCGTCGAGCATTACTTGTAATTGTGTAATGCGACTTTCAAGAACGATGTGCTCGGCCTTTAGTCCACGGATTGCCAAGCTGATTTCTTGGTGCAAGTGATCACGGATCTCTTCCTCGGCGTGACGAGCTGCGACGACGCCGGGATGGGTTTCAGTACGAATGCCTTGGAGTTGCGCCGATTGCAACTGCGCATCGATTAAGCCCTCCTTCAGGCGTCGCAAGGCTGGCTGGGAATCGAGTAGTTGATTTGGCGTAGCAACCAATTCATTCGGATTGTCTTGGGCGGCGGTTAGGATCTCAAGCAATCGTTCGGAGCTTTGCTGCTTTGCCATGGCATCCCGTAGCTCGCTCTTAATCTGTACCATTTGCTCTCGTAAATTACCGTTGCCAGAGCCAACTTCGTTCAAGATGCGAAGCTCAGCCAAGTCTGTGCCAACTTCTGCTTCCATTTCAGATAGTTGCTGCGTCACGGTTAAAAGGGCAGCATTGGCTTTCGCCTCACGTTGGCTTAGCTCTTCGACCAGACTAATGGCTTTGTTGTTGCGCATTTCGCCCAGATGTGCTTCAAGTTCCCAGCAGAGAAGGCGACTGAATTCCATGGCGCGATCTGGGGTGTCTGACTCCGAACTGATGTAGAGCATTTCGGTCGTGCCGAATTCGGTTCCACTGGGAGAATGAACGTTGATTGTTTCACGGGCCTGGGAAATATCGTCCTTGCTAGGCCAAGTCGAATTCGACCAATGGTTCACTGGAGGACCGAGTTTGGCGAGCGCCGCGCCGACCACTTCCTTCGATCGAGTTAGCTGTAAGACCGTTTCCTGGGCGTGCTTCATTTCTTCCACGCCGGAGAAGGCTCCCGGTCTGCCAAGACTACTGACGGCTTCATCTCGCAAGACGATTGCTTGCGTTGCTTCCCACGAACTTGGCTTCATGACCGCATAGCCCAGCGTTGCAATGGCGATGACCACGGTGGGAATCAGCCAACGAAGAGGGTAGTGAATCAATGCGAAAGTAACGTCGGCCAGGTTCCACATAGCTAAGAACTCGCGAGTGCGTGTGCGTTGTGGCAGAAGAGAAAAAACGTGTGGGAAGCAAGACACAGCCAGACGGCTGGAGGTCCTGCTTCCCACAACCCCGATTCGCTGAACCTATTAGGCAAAACCAGTGCCAGGAACGCTGTGTTGACCGTGTGGTGTCGACGTAAGTGACTTGATGAAAGGAGGTTGCGTCGTTGGTGCTGCCCAGGTCTGGCCATGCAGCGAATGTTGCAATTTCGCCATGTCTGTCGTGAAAAAGCAACGCGAGTTGCTTCAACGAAACATCGTTTTGAAAAGTCAAACCGCGTGGACACAAACCAATCAAAGTTCGTTTGCTTTTGACTAACGGTGGGGAATGTTTGAGTGCCTGTGTTTCGCGGTATGCGCATTGTTGCGCCTACGAAGACGCCAAGCCCCAGCGACCGAATTGCCCTGAAGAATCCCATGCGCGTAGAACTATTTTCCAATGCCGATTCACTTGCCCCTTATCGCGAAGCCTGGAATGCGCTCGCTGGGGATGTGCCGTTCCGTCGATATGATTGGTTGATGCTGTGGTGGCATTCCTTTCAAGATACACACGAGCTTTATGTTCTCGGCGTATTCAACGGGGACGAGCTGATCGGCCTGGCTCCTTGGTATCGAGAAGCAGGGACCACAGGTGGACGGACCCTGCGTTTTCTGGGGGATGGAGACGTTTGCACGGATTACTTGGACGTTCTCGCAGCTCCAGAAGAATCAAGCCGTGTGGCAGGGCTACTCGTTGACTGGCTACAGGAAGCCCTCACCACTTCTAACGCGTGGGATGCGATGGAGTGGGATAACCTCGAAACAGATGCTGCCATGACGGGCGAAGTCGCGAAGAAGCTAAGCCAATGTCAGGCCATTATCAGCAAGCGAGCCGCATTGAACTGCTGGCGACTTCAGTTGCCGGACACGTGGTACGACTTCGAAATGACGCAGTCGAAATCGCATCGGAAGCAGATTCGACGGCTTATCAATCGCGTGCTCGATACCGATCGATGTCGTCTCCATGTTTGCGACGATGAAACAACACTTGATTCGGCAATGCCCGTCCTGATCGACTTGCACATGCGTCGACGCCAGATGTTAGACCAAGACGGTTGTTTTGCTTGCCAACGATTCGAAACCTTTTTGGCTGAGGCGGGACGCGAGATGATGGCGACAGGGCACTGCGAGGTGCTTTGGCTTGAACTTGACGGTACACCCGTCGCTGCTGAGATTCATTTCCCCTCAGAGACGACCATTTATGCCTACCAAGCCGGTATCGATCCCGAACGGATGTCGGAAGAACCCGGTAGCTTGATGCAGATCGCGATGATTCGCCGAGCGATCGAGCAGGGTAAAGAAGCGGTCGACTTCATGCGTGGCGACGAGCCTTACAAAGCGCATTGGCGGGCAGAACCTCGCACTTGCGAAACCATTCGAATTGTTCCAAACACCACGTTCGGATTGATTCGCCACGGGATTTGGACCACCAAAACACAGGTAAAAAACTGGTTCAAAGCCTCGCTGGGAAACATCTAGCGGGATAGAAGTAACAGGCCTCAAGGCAGCGAAATAACTCAAGAAGCGGGTTCCCGGTTCGCCGATCACAGTGCAGCTGAGATGAGCCTTGGCGAGAGAACAAGAGAACATGAGCGTATTGAAAAGTGCGATGGTCGAGGCGTACACGGCAACAACTTGGCCGTGGCGTGCCCGGTTTCGTCTAGTGCACTCCCGCGTCGGCTTAGCCCCGTTGATGGTACTGTTCTATCATCGTGTGGCCGACCATGACGTTACTCCGTGGACGATTACGACGGACGATTTTCGCCATCACTTGGATTATCTGCAATCGAAGTTCGAGATTGTCTCGCTCGCTGAGGGGCAACGGCGAATCGCCATGCGTTTTAATCCGCATCCGTGCGTCGCCATTACGTTTGATGACGGCTATGGCGACAACAGTGAATTCGCGATCAAGGAGTTAAACACTCGTTCACTGCCAGCAACCTACTTCGTGACGCTCGACAATGTGCTCACAGGTGAACCGTTTTCTCACGACGCCAAATTAGGCATCAACGCACGGCCGAATACGATCGACGAGCTCCGTCAAATGATCGCTTCAGGAAACATCGAGATAGGCGGGCATACTCGCACGCATGCCGATGTAGGTTCGATCCACGATTCCGCCCGCCTTCAGGACGAAGTGATCGATGCCACTCACGAGCTGGAACGAGCGATTGATCAGCCAATTCGCTACTTTGCGTTTCCATTCGGTCTGCCGGCAAATCTCAACGATGCGGCAATCAACTTGCTACGGCGAAATGGCATCTTAGCATTCTGTTCTGCCTACGGTGGCTACAATTTTCCAGGCGACGATCCGTACCACATCCAACGAATTCATGGTGATCCAGAATTGGCTCGCTTGCGAAACTGGCTGACGATCGATCCCCGAAAGGTACAAGGGATACCGCGGTATCAGCCGCGCTACACCCGTTTGCCGGAACCGTCGGGAGTTCAGCTATGAGCGCGGTGACTAGCGTCGATGCGACGACGGAAACGATCGACATTCCTACCTATCGCACCACCTCACTGGCCGAAAGCATGTTGCTTCTGGCTTTGTTGACGGTTGTGCAGCGGGGCGTGGGATTTGTTCGTGGCGTGCTTTTTTGTCGTTGGTTGAGCGCCGACCAACTCGGGCTCTGGGACCTAGTGTTCGGTTTTCTGATGTTGGCTGGACCACTCGTCGTACTAGGAATCCCTGGTTCATTCGGTCGCTACGTAGAACACTTTCGCCAGAAGGGGCAACTGCGGACATTTCTGTTTCGCACAACGATTGCGACGGTCATTCTCTCTGCGGCTGGTTGCTTACTACTTTGGTTATTTCACGAAGAGGCGGCACTCCTCTTATTTCGAGATGCCTCCCTCGCTTCGCTGATTCCACTAATTGCGTTGACCTTGACCTCCGTGGTCGGCTTCAACTACTTCATCGAACTATTCATCGCCATGCGGCAGATGCGGACGGTCTCGGCTTTGCAGTTCATTAATAGCGTTCTATTTGCCGTGGTCGGCTTAGGACTCTTGCTGGCATTCGAGACTTCGGCACGTAGCGTTATTCTGGCATATGGAATCTCGTGTGCTGTGGCGTTGGTCCTGGGAGCGATTCTGCTGATGAAAGATTGGCGCAAACTGCCTTTGTGCAGCAATGTGCCACTACAAAGTGAATTCTGGCGAAAGCTGATGCCTTTTGCGGCTTGGTTGTGGGCAATCAATTTGCTTTCCAATCTGTTTGAAGTGGTCGATCGTTACATGATTGTTCATTTCAGCGGATTGACTTCGGAGCAAAGCATCACGCTCGTCGGTGACTACCACAGTAGCCGTGTCGTGCCTTGGCTGATGGTTGCTGTGGCGAACCTGTTTGGCGGAATCTTACTGCCTCACTTGTCGGCCGATTGGGAGCGAGGCGAGAAGCAGAATGTTTCGCGACAGATCAATCTGCTCATCAAAGTCGCGAGCCTGGTGATGATGGCTGGGGCAATTACGATTGGTATTACCGCGCCTTTTCTATTCGAGTATGTGTTCGCCGGGAAATACAACGGCGGGCTGAATGTGCTTCCCTGGACACTGACCTACTGCGTGTGGTACAGCCTGACCGGATGCGCGATGCTTTACTTCTGCTGTGCGGAAAAGACGCATGTTGGAGCGATTGTGTACGGCATTGGACTATTCGCCAATGTGGCTCTCAACGCGATGCTACTTCCTACTTTCGGGCTGACTGGCGCAGTGCTCGCTACGGCACTTGCTAACGCGATCGCTGTTTCGCTTGCCATGCTACTTAGTGCGCGGCATGGCATGGAGGTTCAACGCTCGACGCTGGTATTGGTTGCGGTGCCGCTACTATTGGGATTGGGCTGGGCAATTGCTCTCGTGGCCCTCTTGGTGCTGTTGTGGCAGGCGTACGCGAGCGAGCGTCTCTTCGATTCCAACGAGAAAGAATCACTCAAAGCTGGGCTGGGCGAGTTAACCAAGCGTTTCCGTCCGCGACCCGCTTAAATCTAACAGGGTAAGAGAAAATGCGACGACGAACGAACTTGCCGATCGAGTCACGCGGTCCCTTGAGAACGATGTTTATCATGACTAGTATGCCGTTCGGCGGCGCTGAGACACTGCTGGTCAACTTGATTCGGCGAATGGACCGGGATCGTTTCGCTCCAGAGATTTGCTGTCTGAAAGAACTCGGTCCTCTCGGCGAAGAGATGGAACACGAGATTCCTACGTTCCATCATATGCTCACCGGCAAATATGATCTTCGCGTTGTGCCTCGCTTGGTTGAACTCTTTCGGTTACGCGAAATCGACGCCGTGGTCACCGTCGGCGCCGGGGACAAGATGTTCTGGGGGCGTTTGTGTGCATGGTTGGCAGGCGTGCCGGTGATTGCGTCAGCGATCCATTCAACCGGTTGGCCGGATTCGATCAATTGGCTCAACCGACAACTGACTTCCGTGACCGATCGCTTTATCGGCGTCGCTGCGCCGCATGGCAAATATCTAGTCGATGTCGAACGATTCCCAGCGGAGAAGGTGGTCGTTATTCCGAATGGAATCGACACCGATCGCTTTATACCCAACCGGGAAGCCAGGGAGCAGATTCGTAGCGAACTACAAATTGCGGAAGACGCGCCCGTTTGTGGGATCGTTGCGGCGCTGCGTCCCGAGAAAGATCATGCATTGTTTCTCCAAGCCGCTAAACGGGTGAAGGAGAAATGTTCCAATGCTCACTTTTTGATCGTGGGCGATGGGCAAGAACGTGGCACAATCGAAAAGCTTCGTACCCAGTTAGGTCTGGAGAATAACGTGACGCTAACGGGCAGTCGGAGTGATATCCCCGATCTGTTGGCAGCGATGGATTGTTTCGCATTGACCTCGAAGAATGAAGCTAGTCCTGTTTCAATTCTCGAGGCCATGTCGACGGGGCTTCCGGTGGTCGCTCCCCGAGTGGGAAGTATACCGGACGCAATCGACGATACGGTCAACGGGCTGTTGGTCGAAGCGAGTAACTTGGATCAAACGGCCGCGGCAATTACGAGCCTGATGCTCGACCCGCAGCAGCGTAGCCAGATTGGTGAGGCCGCTCGGATCAAAGCCAAGCAGTATGGTTCGCTGGAAACGATGGTTGCAGGGTACGAGGATTTGATCACCGGAATCTACCGCCAGAAGGTTCAGGCAGCCCAGCAGCCGGTTCGCCAGCCAGCGACTCAGCCGATTTTTATGCCTCAATCGTCGAAGATCAACGCTCCGTAAACCAAAGTCACAACAAGAGTTTCGGTTGCCCGCCCGCTAGGCTTTGGCCAGCATGTCCGTTACTATGAATAGGCTGGAGTTACGTCGCAAATACGGTTGGGTCAGGGTTCTGAAGCAAAGTGAAGTTCAATCTCACGGGTCCGTTCTTGGCCGGCTTGGCGAAAGTTGTCGCCGGGAGTAGCGTGCGTTGGGTCGATTGCCACCCAGACACCTGCCAGCGGATCTACTTTGCCAATCACACCAGCCATATCGATGCCGTGATCATCTGGGCCTCTTTACCGAAGCCAGTTCGGGACTTGACCAAGCCTGTGGCGGCCAAAGACTACTGGAACAAAGGCTGGTTTCGACGTTATCTGGCCCGCTCGCTGAACGCGATGCTCATTGACCGTGAGAACATCAAAGTTCACCGTAGTCCAGTCGAATCGATGCTGAAGGAAATCGGCGATAAATACTCGGCGATTATCTTCCCGGAAGGGAGTCGAAACGATGGAACGAACCTTCGCGACTTCAAAAGTGGGTTATTTTACCTGGCAAAGAAGCGACCCGACCTGGAATTGGTACCGGTCTATGTCGACAATATGACTCGCATTTTGCCGAAAGGAGAGTATCTCCCAGTTCCACTTTTGAGCCGGGTGATCTTCGGACCTCCGATTTGGCTTGAAAATGGCGAGCCAAAGACTGAGTTTCTCGCGCGTGCCCGGGAATCGGTCATTCGACTGCGGGATATGTAATACGAATCGACATCATGGATTTGCTGCAGGTTACATTCAGCGTTCTAGCCCAGGCACCACTGCCCGCAAAACAGTCGGTGTTCCTGTTGGATGGCGCGACCGGTATTCTGCTGGGCGTCGTGATCAGTTGCCTACTGATCGCCACAGGAGCCGGTCAAATCCTACGTCGACAGCCAGATTCGAGCGTCAACCCAGCGATCGTTCAGGCCTTCATTCGTCGCGTGAGAGCGTGGTGGCTGATGACCGCGATTCTGGCTGTGACGTTCATGATTCCGTCGCCGCTGGCCACCGTGATTCTGTTCTTCTTGATCTCGTTCTGGGCGCTTCGCGAATTCATTACCCTCACACCTACCCGCTTGGGGGATCACCGGACGCTGTTTTGGGTCTTCTTTGCGCTGACACCGGCACAATACGTGTTAGTAGCAATGGGCCAATCGCAGTACGAGCTATTCAGCATTCTGATTCCGGTATACGGCTTTTTGTTTGTGGCAGCTCGGATCGCAGTTGCCGGAGACTACAAGCGATTTCTCGAGCGTATCGCCAAGATTCAGGCTGGCCTCTACATCTGCGTTTACTCGTTGAGCTACGCTCCGGCATTGTTGTACTTGAAGGGATGGACCGATCCCCAGTACGAGCAAACGAGCACGGCAGGGCTGCTGTTCTATTTTCTGCTGATTGCCCAACTGAGTGATTTGCTGCAGTTCGTATGTAGTCGCCTGCTTGGCCGGAACGTGATTGCCCCGAATATCAATGCCAGTCGTACCTGGGAAGGTTTTCTGGCGGGAACTGGCGTCACGGCGGTTGTGGGAGCGATGCTGAGCCTAACGGGAGCCACACCGTTCAATCCTTGGCAATCAGCCGTCATGTCGATCGTGATTGCCATCATGGGAGCTGCCGGCAGTCTGGCGATGAGCGCCATCAAACGCGATCGCGGTGTCCAGGACTATGGCACACTGGTCGAAGGGCACGCTGGCGTATTGGATCGCATCGACGCTCTCTGCTTTGCCGCCCCCGTTTTCTTTCACCTGACACGATATTACTTCACCACGGCCGGCAGCTAAGGACACACGTGTTTATCGCCTGGCGACCAGCGGCTTTCGAGCCACCGTCTATACGCTAGCGAGTCCAAACGGAAAGAAATCCCGATCCGATAGCGAACCCAGGCCCAGTTCTCACGGTCCTCAAAATTGTGGAACCGAGAAGGGCCCTGGCCCGGTTGATCAGAATCGAACAGACGATAAACTAGAGAGTTCCAACGCCAGGAGGATACGCGAACTGGCTAGCAGCTTGACTCGAAATCAAGTGCCGGGTAACCGGTTGAGGGTTCGAATCCCTTGTCCTCCGCTACGGCGGGTGACCGTTAATACCGTCTCCGCTTGATGGCAAGATTCGAACAGAAAAGGACTTACGTCGAAATGATGTATGTCCTTTTACTGTTTCTTGCAGAGGTTCGTTGCCATGTCTTCTTGGTTAGAACTCTCCATCTTCCCCGGAATTCTCTTTTCGTGTGAAGAAGTAAGTCGCACACCATCCGGTTCCCACTCCCACGACTAAGGCGATTATCAGTCGGATGATGTGGTGAATTGGGAGGTTTTCTAGTAGCAAGTAGGTGACGATGATTCCGCCGAAAAGACCGGTGTAGTAAATCAAGTCGTCGATCGTATAGCCGGGCCCTTTGGCCATGGTAAATCTCCTGCTTAATGCCTACGTGACGAGGTTGTTTTCAAGTGCCTGCCGGACCGCTTCCAGCAAGTTGTATTTCAGGATGCCATCGAATACGAGAAACCCGAGGCCTATTTGCCATCGAGTTATCCTTCGCCATCGCGTGCTGAGGTGAACACGGGAGAGGCGTTCTAGCGAATAGCTGACGATTTCGAAGGTCAGGACCAAATAGCCCAGCCCACGGCAGACGGACCAAATATGCCATCCCACTAAAAGTGTGACGGCTGGGTTCTGCGATTGATTCAGCATGTTTCCAACATAGCAGTTCATTAAGTCGACTTCCTGGAAGCCCTGCCACAAGGTGACGAGACCAAGGGAAGTAAATGAAAATAGCGATGATGCTGCGATTAACTGAATGTGGGCCCAAAGCCAAAAAGTGAGTTCATACTCCGGGCTTTCCCCTGTGACGACCCACTGATACGTCTGTTGCCAATAGGCCTCTCCACGAGGGTAGATTTCCGCCATCGCTTGGGGATCGTGTGAAGCCAAGCTAATCACCATCACGCAATGGGCGAAGAATGCCAACGCCAGGGCTCCCAAGCCACGCGGCAGTGAATCGCGCGCGACGGCTGCAACGAGCAGCGGCGTAAGCAAAAGTGATGAAACAAGTTGTCCGCCAGGAAGCCCCACCAGATAGCTGAGCAACATCGGAATCGCGCCAACCAAAATCGCCATGGGATACCACAGGTACCATGGCGCGAGGGCGCGGTCCAATTTGCGAGCCATCCTAAGCGTTCGAGCACCTAGGGACCGAGGGATTGATAATGGCCAGATCCAGTAATGCCGGCCAGAACCCACTTCCTGGTGTGATGTCGAAGGCGTCTCTGTTAATGACACTTCGTTATCGTCTCGGGAAAGGAATGATGAAAATCCCGGTGGTCATGTAAAGAATTAGATTTCCCACACCAAAGATTAGGATGAAGATTACCCAACCCATGATGCCGCTATCGTCGTCACTCATGTTGTCGATCCTTTCTGAATCTCGAAAGTCAGTTCGTTTCTGAAAAAAGGAAATGCTCAGGGAGTCGTTCCCTGGGGTATCTGGGCAAGCAGTTGGTCTGCCACAGATACCAAGTCATCTTCGCTACGTCGCTCGGCCTTCCGCCGCGCATAGTCAAGCAAGCGACGTATCTCGGTGGGGTGTTGGTTGATGTTGGCAAAGGAAAGCATGCGTAAAGCGCGCCGGCGCTGATCGTAGTCGCCAATTACCAGCGTACGACAACATCTTTCGAATGTGTGTTCGCTGTTGGTTGCAAATAATTGGGCAGCGAGTCGACCTTTGGGATCAAATTTTTGGTTCTGGAGGTAAAAGTCATACAGTGCATCAACTTCGTTAGCGGAAATCGGCTGTGCCGTTACCGGAGGTGGAAACTGAAGAAGGTGTTCTGCCCGCTCCGAGATGTTTGTCGTAATAGGAGGAAAGGTTTCATGGACATACTTTTCGAAGAAGACCTCTCGGACCATGATCGCGACGATTGCCAAGACTGCGGCTCCAACGATCGCCCCAGCCATCAAAGAGACCTGAAATTTCGCCGAGCGGATTGCTGGTTTATTTATCTTCATAGGGTTCCTCCGACCAAACGCTGGAAACGATTCCTAGCTTTCTGCCGAAGAGGAATGGTTGCCGCGATCATCACGGCGAAGGCGACCACCCAAAACCAGATTTCGGAGGCAAACAAGTAATGCAACGCCCCAAAACTCATTGCCACACAAGAAAGGGCCACGGTCACCATCACGGGGCCGCTCGAACCACCTCGGTCTGGCGGACAAGAGAACGGCAGATCGGGGACGGCCAGCCACAGCGCTGCCAAGGCCATTCCCCAGGCAAAAGTCCAAGCCAACACTGCATGCAGCAACGCCGCCCAGGGATCTTGCCACACCCAAGCCGCCACGCCAGCCAGGCAAATACAAGTCGGCGTGATTACCCAAAGCATGACCGCCTTGCAAACGCCTAAGCCTAAGCCAACCGGACGCATCATCGGAGCGCACCGCAACAGCCAAGCGGCGTGATGATCTTCGTTGAACGTCAGGTTATAGATCATGTGTGGGACGCCGAGGCCGATCAGGTAAACAGCAAGAATTGGCAGCGTGACTAATGCAGGGTCATGTTCCCGCATCGGGTTAGCAAACTGGTGCGTGAATATCCCTAGCACGGTCACTGCTAGTGGCATGCTGAACGGGAGTAGGCTTCTCATGCGAAGATTCCCGTCTCTCCATAACAAACGCCCACATAGCCAAAATCCGGCTCGCTCTTCCGGGCCTTTGCTTAGGCGATGACCTAAGCCAAAAGCCAAGCCTCCGATATGGGCTTCTCCCATTGGTCGATTCCGTATCGTTACGGTCAGCGGCTGCATCGTCTTGTAAAGCCGTCCTACTACCGCAACCGTCGCACAGAGGCAGATTGCTGAAAACAAGAGCAAAAGGCCACCGATAAGAAAGGTCGCTTGCGTTGGCGCTACAGACGCTTGCTCAACGAAGCGAGCTAGCCAGGTAGAAGGAAGGTAGACGATCCAATCAGGTGGAAAGGCCCCCCATAACTCAAAACGGGATAACTTGTCGCGGAACATCATCTGCGCGCCGTATCCAGCCACAAGGATCAACACAATTTGCGTCCACGCGAAGATGGTCTTCCATCCTTCAAGTGTCTCGGAATTGCCAATCGCTGCTAGCGAGAGGATCACGAGGCAAACTGTTGCTGAGCTGCCGGTGAAGGCCGCGACTAAATAGGCTGGGCCATACCCAAGACCCGTATCGCGAAGTCCCATTCCCACAATCGCCGGTTGAATGGTTAACGCCAAAAACATAAGCACGACATAGAACAACATGTTCGTAAATCGAGCTGCGGCATAGGTGCGAGGCGCGATAGGGCGTGGTCCGAGGATTTCTAAGTCTCTGGGGTTGAGAACGACTTCCTGAAATTCAACCAGCACGGTCGTGGCGATGACAATCATGCCGAGCGAGAGATTCACAAACGAGAAGAAAAAGACTTCGACTCGCATGAAGAGCACCAAGCTGGCGATCGCTGACAGCGTTAAGCACTGCCCGACGACGAAGAACAAGGGACTAATTACGTGCTTTGCTTGAGTCCCAGTGGCCTTCGTATAATGCAGTCCGCGCATGTCCGACGTAAGAAACGCTTTGACAAGTGCGATGTACTGCCGTGGGTCGATCCCTTGGGCCTCCAGGAATTGATTCATCGTCTCCTTCATCCGATTCGAGTTCCCGACGAAGAGTCGTCTCGTTTCGGCATCTCTGGGGCTCGCCCTTCTGCCAAGGCGGCTCCCCATTCGATCTCGGGGCCGATGCGTGTTAATTCCTGGAATACCGATTCAAGTGAGCCTTTCGGAGTGGAAGCGAGGAGATTGGCCGTTTCGTCGTCCGCTACCACTTCTCCCGAATTTAGGACAATCACCCTTTTGCAAAGACGTTCGACGACATCCAAGATGTGCGAACAATAAAAGACGGTCTTACCCTGGCTGACTAAATCTTCAACAATCCGCCGAAAAGTGAGAGCGGCATTCACATCAAGTCCATTCAATGGCTCGTCGAAAATCAGAACCTCTGGATCGTGTAGTAGCGCGCTGCTGATCAAGACCTTTTGCCGCATGCCCTTCGAAAGTGAGTCGATCTGACGATCCGCTACGTCGGTCAAATGGAAGGCTCTCAGCAGCTTGCCGATCTGCTCGGCAGCAAAGTCACGATCCAAATGATAGAGTTCGGCGACCAACGAAAGATATTCGTTGGCCGTCAGACCGGTATACATTGCCGCTGTTTCAGGAACATAGCCAATCCGCTTCTTCGCTTCGAGTGGTTCCGAGGCAAGCGAGTAACCACAGATCCGAACCTCGCCCGAAGTTGGTCGTTGCAGGCCCGCCAATGTTTTCATGATGGTCGATTTCCCCGCGCCGTTCGGACCGAGGCATCCAGTAGCCTCGCCTGATCGTACGGTGAAGCTGACTCCCTTCAGCGCGGCGTTATCACCAAAGTTTTTGACGAGGTTAATAACTTCAATCACGAAGAGTTCCCAGACCCAGGCAACGAACAACGAGTAATGCCCAGGTTGAATCGCGAATCTCGCGCGAGCAAATCGAAAAGGGCGATAACAAATACGCGAGGACATCCCCCCCGAGCGGACCGCTATGATAAACCGATGTGATGGTGTGTTCAAATCTGCAAGGCAGAATTTCTGCAAAATAGATCTTTGGGCTTCACTTTAGTTTCGTGCACACATTTCTTCCGTTAATCCGAAGCCTACGGTGACTCGTGCTAAGAACGGTTTGTTTTTGTGTTATTTCGTCATTATCTGTATCGATTCGATCGTTGAGACGGTGATTAGGACTCATGAGAATAGGAAGCTCGTGTTTTTGCGAATTGTGAACGAGCTTTGAGTTGAGGAATCGAGATGAGTACGCAAGTCACCACTGAGGGAATTGGGAAGACGCCGAATCGGCGTCTTTCTTTTTGGGTGAGTGTCCTGAGTGCGATGTTTTCGATGATTGGCCTCCAATCGGTCGATGCGCAGGATCAATCGTCGCTGCGCCCAAACGTGTTGTTCATCGCAATGGACGATCTAAACGACTGGATCGGTTGCATGGGGGGTCATCCGCAGGCGAAAACTCCGAATCTCGATCGGCTGGCCAAGTCAGGCATTCTTTTCACGAACGCTCACTGCGCAGCCCCGGCCTGTAATCCTTCGCGAACCGCAATCTTCACCGGCATGGCCCCCAACGTCTCTGGGGTCTATACCAATTCACAGCAATTGCGTGAGGTCTTGCCAGATGCGGAACTGCTTCCCAAGACCTTCTCACGGCATGGTTATCATTCGTCTGGCTCCGGCAAGATGCTGCATTACATCATCGATGCCCGCTCGTGGGATGATTACTTTCCCGCACCCTCGACGGAGATGCCTATTCCAGAAACGTTATATCCCGAGCAGCGACCCGTGAGTTTGCCGCGGGGTGGCCCATGGCAATACATCGAAACCGATTGGGGTGGACTTGACGCGACCGATGAAGAGTTTGGTGGTGATTATGCGGTCAGTGAGTGGGTTTCCGGTGAGTTAGCCAAAAAGCATGACAAGCCATTCTTTCTGGCGTGTGGCATCTATCGACCGCACGAACCGTGGTTTGTTCCCGAAAAGTATTTCAAACCGTTCCCTCTCGATTCGATCGAACTTCCACCAGGTTACAAAGAAGATGATCTGGACGATCTACCACCGGAAGGCAAGCGGCAAGGGCCCAATCGCTACTTCGCTCACATCCAGAAACATGGTGAGTGGAAGCACGCGATTCAGTCGTATCTCGCCTCAATCTACTTTGCCGATGCGATGTTGGGACGCGTGCTCGACGCGCTCGATCAAAGTGAATACGCCGACAATACCATCGTCGTGTTATGGTCGGATCATGGCTGGCATCTGGGAGAAAAACAACATTGGCAGAAGTATACGGCCTGGCGACGATGCACCCGTGTGCCGTTAATTATTCGAGTACCCGAAGCTGCTCCTGGTTTGCCTCAGGGGACCAAGCCGGGAGTGTGCGATCAGCCAGTAAATTTGGTCAGCTTGTTTCCAACATTGCTCGATCTATGTGGGCTGCCGGCCACCCAAGTTCATGATGGACCAAGCCTTTCTCCGCTGCTAGATAATCCGCAAGCGGAGTGGCCACACGTTTCGATCAGTTGTCTCCACCACGCCGGTGACTACGGACTAAGCGCGAAGTCATGGCGTTATATTCATTACGCTAACGGAGACGAAGAGCTTTACGACATCGAGAGCGATCCGTTCGAGTGGAACAATTTAGCAGCCGATCCTAAGTATGCCAAGAAGCTGGCTGAGTTGAAGGGAAAGGGGCCGAGCGAGTTCGCACCACTACGTCCACCGAGCATTGCATCGCTCAATTCGTTGAAATGGACTAAGATCAAAGAAGCTGGGCCGCCACCTTCAAAACCAGATGGTTCGCCGTTCCCCGTTTTCTTCATTAATCGGACGGAAAACATGGTGAAACTTTATTGGATCGACCGCGAAGGCCAATCCAAGTTTTATCGCGACATGGCTCCTGGCGAAACGGCTCGACAGCAAACTCGCCCCGGTGCGGTGTGGCAGATTTCGTCGACAACGGAAAAGCCGCTTGGATACTTTCGGGTTGATGATCGCTCGGCGAAAGCGATCGTTCCCGCTGAGTAGATCCACCGGCATCGACGGGAAGGGCATCGATCCGAATTGAACAAGGTTAATGTTTCGCAGTGGACATTCTAAAACTTAACGCGATATGCCTCTTAGTAATTGCCTCGGTGGCCAGCGTCCCTGTTATTGCTCTCGGTGACGCACCTGAGGATCGCTTGAACGTTCTGTTGATTTGTGTCGACGACCTTCGGCCTGAGCTGGGGTGTTATGGGATGCCGTATGTGCATAGCCCGAACATCGATCGTCTGGCTGCAAGTGGCGTCGCGTTTGATCGATGTCACGTACAAGTGGCTGTCTGTAATCCTTCGCGGGCGAGTACCTGGACAGGGATTCGGCCTGATCGACTCGGGACGTGGACCTTGACTATACACTTTCGTGAGTCGATGCCTGACGCAGTCACACTGCCTCAGTATCTCCGCCGGTTTGGTTATACATGCGAAGGGTACGGCAAGATCTTTCACAATCCGTGGCAAGATCCTCGTTCGTGGGATAAGCCACATCAGTGGGGTAACGCTGGTTTCGGAAATTACACGCCAGAGCAGAGGGCCTTCACCAAACAGGTAATGGAGACGCTGCCGGAATCAGATTGGCGATACAACAATCTTCGAGGTCCGATCACTAATGCACCAGATATCGCCGACGATCAGCATGCGGATGGTGCGATGACTCTGCTGGCGATTGACCGATTGAAAGATCTCGCCCAGAAAGATCAGCCATTCTTCTTGGCGGTCGGATACGTTCTTCCTCACTTACCTTGGACGCCTCCGAAGAAATACTGGGATAAGTACGACCGCAACACGCTGCCACTTGCCGAGAATCCAAATCCGCCAGAAGGTGCGCCGGAGTACTCCATCGGCAATAACGGCGAGCTGTCTCATTACGCTGATATGATTGATATGCCGACACCCTATTCTGGTAGCTTGCCGGAATCCGAATCGCGGCGCCTGCGACATGCTTATTTCGCTGCCATCTCCTATGTTGACGCCCAGATTGGCAGACTCCTTGATTCAATCGAGCAAAATGAGCTCGCTGGAAATACCGCGATCGTCCTATGGAGTGACCATGGCTACAAACTTGGCGAACACAATGGCTGGGGGAAGATGACAAACTTCACCATCGATACGCACATCCCCATGATCATTCGTAGTCCTCGAGCGAAGGCAAACGGCCAACGCTGTGATCAGCTAATTGAATCCCTCGATTTGTATCCGACGATCTGCGATGTCGCGGGTGTTCCTGTTCCCGACTTCATCGATGGCAAGAATGCGGCCCATTTGCTGGATGACCCTTCCGCGGTACACAAAGACGCTGTGTTTAGCCAATACATTCGAGGTCAATTGATGGGTAATTCCATCCTTACCGACAAGTGGCGTTACGTTGAGTGGAGATCGATGGCCGATGGCTCGATCGAAGCCCAAGAGCTTTACGATCAATATGCAGATGCCGCAGAGAACAAAAACGTTGTTGACCAATATCCGAATGTGATCACTCGTTTACAGGAACGGCTAAAGAGCGTACTCGCCCCTCATCCGATCAAGCTGGTTCCTCAGGTTCATTCACGCCGCGGGGGAGCGCCTATCAATATTACCTGGGTGAATGAACATCCAGGCGTCGTGCGAGTGACGTGGATCCGTCCTAATGGGCGACGTCATGTGACGTTTGACGTGCCACCAGGTAGCAAGCGTGCTAACTCGACTTTCATCGGGCACGTATTTTCCGTCGAGAGTCTCGACGGAAAATACGATGAGATTGTCACGATTAATAAAGGTGACAACCAACTGCATATCGGGCTGGCCGAGCAGTAATCAGGCTGTGCTCGCGGACTAACCCGTCGAACGCAAACCAGCCGCGATGCCCTGGATGGTCAAGCGAACCATTTGGGCCAAGCTTTCTGGGTCATTTTCGTCGCCGGCACTTCCGTTCTCGCGGCTCTGTTTGATGAGCTGGATCTGGATCAAATTGAGCGGGTCGACGTAAGGATTACGGCTACGAATGCTGCGGTTGAGCCAGGCAATCTTTTCGAGAAGCTCGTGCTGTTGGCGGATCAAACAAATCGCCGCACAGGTCAAGCGATACTCTTCGTCGATCAGCTTCCAGATGCTTTCGGCAGCAGTCCCGGCAAGTTCAGCATAGTCGCGAGCGATCTCCATGTCCGCCTTAGCCAAGGCAAGCTCTGCATTGTCGATCGTCGCTTGAAACACAGGCCACTCCTGGTACATCTCTTGAAGCGATTCCCAGTCGCCACCTTGCTCGTCGACTAGGGTTCGGATACCGGTTCCCATTCCGTACCAGGCTGGCAAAAGCTGACGTGACTGTGTCCAGGCAAACGTCCAAGGGATCGCGCGAAGGTCTTTCAGAGACTTTCGTTCACGGCGACGAGCCGGACGCGAACCGATGGGCAGGCCTTCGATTTCACTAATCGGCGTTGCTTTGTCGAAGTAACGGAGAAAGTCTTCATGCGAGACCAGTTCACGGTATTTGGCCAAGGCGGCGTCCGACATGGCCTCGGTCATTTCCTTCCACGAGCCCATCTCGGAAGACGTTTTCGCAGCGCTCACTAGAAGTGTCGCACAGGTAAGCTGCTCGATGTGGCGGTGAGCAATCACGGCGTTATCGTAGCGTTCGGCCAGGACTTCCCCTTGCTCGGTCAGTCGTAGCTTTCCATCCACCGCTTGCGGTGGCAGGGATTGAATGCCGCGAGCAGCAGGTCCGCCACCACGGCCCAGGCTTCCACCGCGGCCGTGGAAGATGGTCATTTCAATGTGATGCTTCTCGGCAACCTCGGCCAGACGTTCCTGGGCCGAGTGTAGATTCCACGAAGCAGTCAGGTAGCCACCGTCCTTCGTACTGTCGGAATATCCGACCATGATCATCTGTTCCAGGCGTGGCTGTTGGCTCAAGTAATCCCGATAGACCGGATTGGCCAGCATGGCCTCGAAAATGACCGGGGCCCGCTCCAGGTCGTCGATCGTTTCAAACAGCGGAGCGATCGGGAGGTGCGGACGCGGTTTGCCAGGGTGAAGCTGATTCCAGACAAAGTTCCACAACCACAGCACGGCCATCACGTCAGTCGCCTGATGGGTCATGCTGATTACGTAACCACCAAAGGGACGCGAGCCACGTTCGGCCATCGTATCGGCGAGCACGGAGAAGGTAGCCAAAACCTCTTTGGTCATGTCGCTCAGCTTAGATTCGTCCAACGTTGGTGTGTGCTTCAGATCGGACAGCTTCTCGACCCAATCCTTTTCGGCAATCGGCGTGTCTGGGTCGACTTCCGGGAACAAAAGCTCACGCAAAGCGTTGCGATGGACATCCGAGTCTTGACGAACATCAAGCGAGAAGAAATGGAAACCGAAGGTTTGGACTCGGTCTTTCCAAGGATCCAAATAACGTTCGACGACGCGGCGGCCCTGATGTTCGAGCATGCTTTCGCGAAGCAGCTCAACGTCCTCCATCAGTTGATCAGGACGCCGATAAGCGACATGCTCGTCACCTTCGACGAACACCTGACCTAAGGACGCCTCGAGCCGGAACTCGATCATCTTGAGATAACGTCGGTACACCTCGTTTGGCGAGACTTCTTCCAAGCGGGCGTGCAGTTCTTCCCAGGATTCCGCCGCTTCGTTCACGCGGCTACGGATTTCATCAGTCACGGCTGCCTGACGATCGGAAGTTACGAGCGTCTTTTTCAGCTCGCGGCAGTAGTTCAAATGACGTTCGAGTGCCGTCTTGCGGAGGAGTAAGAGGGTGGTCTCGGTGACTTTGGCTGTGACGAACGGGTGTCCATCCCGGTCGCCACCAATCCAGCTGCCAAATGTCAGGAATGGTTTGAGCTCGAACTGATGATGCGGGTAGTAGCGGGCCAAGGCCATCCGCATCTCGCGGTAGATCTGCGGTGCGACATCCCATAATGCTTCGGCGAAGAAGAGGCCGCGTTCGACTTCTCCCATCACCCCAGGACGCTGCGGACGAAGCGAGTCGGTCTGCCAGAGCAAAGTCAAATCGCTCAGGGCGGACTCGTAGTCTTCTTCGTGCGGACTTACTTCCAGGTAGGGCAGGTGATCGCGCAGTCGTCGAAGGAGTTCCCTTGTGGTACGACGCTTGGCTTCCGAAGGATGCGCTGTGAAGACAGGCGTGATCGCTAATCGGTCGAGCCATTCCTGCATCTCGGCAGCTGAGCAGCCATCGGCAGAGAGTTGGCCGATGGCATCGGCGATCGATTCGCGACGGGGAAGTCCTTCCGATTCGGCGACTTCAGCGCGCTGATCCAGGATACGGACACGATGATAATCTTCCGCCAGGTTGGCGAGATCGAAGTAGAGACTCAGCCAACGAATCACACTGCGCAGATGATCTTTCGGAATACGACCGATCTCGTCTAGCAGGCGTGGTTCGGCATCAGGAATACCGGCTCTACGTTCAAGGGCCATGCGACGGATGCGACTCATCGTCTCGGCGAGCGAATCGCCCACTTGTTCGCGCACAACCTGATCAAGCAGTTCGACCAGCAGATTCAGTCCCGGCACGTGCTCTTCGTGATACATGGCAGCCCTATCTCGTGCTTGAGTTTCCCTTACTATTGCTTGGGTAATAACTTACCGCGATCCGTGTCCGATTCGTAGGGGGAGCGCATTCAGAGCGGGGGGATCGTGCGGAGTACTACCGAGGCACGATAAACTAAACCGCAGTGATTTGGGCGAGATAATGCAGCTTCTCTAATAATTCGACTCCGCGGTCTACCAGCTTAGAAGTGAACGCTAAGCCCTTGCTGCTAGAAGGTTTCCGAGTTAAATGGCTATCGCTGGGTTGTGGATTCGATATGAAGAGTTGTTATGGCAACTCAGCTGCGTCTTCTGACCCCACTTTCAGGTCACCTCGAGAGTCACCTGGGCTTGGCCAGCTTTTTGTCGGAGACTTCGTTGTGGACACTCTTTTCGCCTCGGAAGGAATCAACTTAAACTTGCGCGTTGTTCCGTTATAGATGCTGCCAGGAATCTCGCGGTAAAGGTTTCGTGCGACTTGTCGTATTAGTTCTTCTCGAGCTTCGCTTCTCGCTCTTGGTTGTGGTGAATGTTTCCATTGAAGAGCACGGTTTGTAGCTCCTGGCCGTACGTGGTGTTGCTGAAAAACCAAAGACTCAAGACAAGGCACAATCCTAAATTCGCAAGCTGCCGGCACGGGGCGAATGAATAATTGCTCATGCGACTCCATTCTTGAATGAACACCAGGTAAAGGAACGTGGTTGGTCGAGAAAGAAAAATCACTTAGTACTCCGTATCAAGTCCAGTCCTTCTTGAGGGATCAAGTCAGACTGCTTGATACCGTGGAATACAACGTCGCCATGTTCGTTAAAGATACGAACCTCGCACCATACCCGCGCTGATTCCCAGTCGATTTTCTTTTGAGGATTACGTGCAAAGCCAAGGATTCCGACGGTGGTGCCTGAAAATTCTTTAAGCGGCGCTGGTCCGCTGGCCAGGATAAACTGTTTGCCCGCGTGGGACACGAGATAATACATGATCTCGTAACGATGATCCGCGTCACCTGGATGATTGATACGTGCGTTGAGCCAGAGACCTGGAATGCTACCACCAAAGGTAAAACTCAAGAAACCGTCATGAGTTTCGGAAGTTTGCTTGGGCTCGCGTTCCGATTCCTCGGGGGTTATTACGTCCCATTGCATCGTGATCGAATCGATAAGTTCAGGCGCATAGATCGGGGCATCGATGAGCTTATGCGACTGGAAAGTAGAATAGTTGATCGAAACAATCACGAAGAGGATTACCGAGGTGATCGCTAAAACGACGTGTGTTCGAATGGTCATTAGGCGAATAACCGTAGGAGGAAATTCGTGAAAAAGTATCTGTCGTCATCGGAAATCGATTTCAAGATACCATGCCCAAGCGGAAGAATCGAACTTCAACGCAGGAAATCGTTCACCACCGTCGTCACTCAATGTGTCGTTTTGTCGCATCGGGATTATGAGCCATTCGGAGACGCCATAAAAGCTCTTCGATCGTGACCGCACGAACGTTTGCTCCCAGCCGTTGTTGGCACCAATTGGCAACCGCATGACCGCGTCGGGCACCTTGGCGAGATGCCTGCTGCTGAGGAACCTCCTCGAACGTGGGATCGTCTGATTCGCGAAACCAAGACCACGCGTGAACTACGGTCCATGCCAAGCGATCTTCGGGGGATTGCTCGGCAGGAAGCTCTTGTGAAATTTGCGATGCAATCTCGCTGGGCGTTCCAGCGTTGGGACGATTGGCGTGTTCCCAAATCGCATAGCGGCACGTCATGATCGGCACTTGCCCACCGAGGCCATCGTCTTCCCAGAATACCTTGCCGTGGCCTCCCTCGTACGGCGCATACTGCATGGCGATTATGCCGACCAGGCCGGGAATGTTGCGGGCAAACGTGGCATAAGCATGCTTAGCTGCGGGACTATCGAGATCGAGAAGAAGCAAACAGAGAACACGCGTATCGGTGGCTTCCATCCATGTACCTAAACGTGCTGCATACTTCTCAAGTAAATCATTCTCGTTTCGCTTGGTGCCGAAAACGTCGGGGAAGATGTATCCTCCACCGAACTCGACCAGCGATGTCTGATCTGGCTTGGTCCTGGCGAGGTGATCGGCAGCGACCGGAGCCGTTTGCGTCAGCGGAACGATCGGGGCGGTCCAGGAGAAGGGGAATTCGCCACTCGTTGGGGCGTCCCAATACTCATGACGACTGGCTGTGAAGTCGCCTATTGTCCACTGCACATTGTCGCCGTCGCTCATGACGAGGGCCGCGCATGGGCCCTCCCACGACCAATCGATTGCCCTTGGATCGAGCCCATTGATTTGGGGAAGCTTGTTTTCGGGGTTTACGATCGAGAGGAACGGAAGTCCCATGGCCCAATCCGAGACGGTCAGCACGTGGCCGTATTCTGAAAACTGCTTGACTTGCATCCATTCCTCACCGCCGTTCCACCCCAGTACGGTGCTTAATGGGTCTAGCCAGGCAAGGATGCTGAGCACTGGGTTTTCTTGTCCAAACAGCGTGATTGCACGGTGGGCGATCGCTAGTTCTCGCATGTGTGGTTTGCGCGGATCTTGTGCCAGAATGAGATGCCGGTTGAACTTGTCCTTGTGACTTTCGAAGCATTCAGACAAGGACATCTCGCGAGCATCAACCAATTCGTGGAGCCCCAATTCTTGAGCTTGGTCGATGAGGCTGTCCTCGATCAGAACAGCACCCAATACGCCGCATAGGCTGGTGGCGACGTTGACGGAAAGATCGATGCCGTCACGGACTTTGTTTGCAGAGCCTGTTGAATGATCAAGGCGATACCGCACGAATCCATGGACGATTCCTTGATCTCGTAATCGTGCAAGTAGTTGCCACGCGTCCAGTTCACCACGTTGCTCGATGCCGGTTTTCTGCAGCGTTGCACGGTACCAGCGGCGATATGCTTCGTGCGGCGTATCGATCCAAACAAGCTCTTCGCCACGATCTTGGTTGACCGCCTGTGCTGCCAGACCGGAGAGTGACTGCGCGAGCATCGCCAGGGCAGGGGAATGACCTTCCTTGGTTGTCAGGCGAATAATGCCCTTGGGCTTTCGTTGGGTCGGCCACCAACGTGGAAGTTCCTCCACAGGGAATTCGTTGCCGCTTGCGCTATCGAGTGAAGAATTGAACAGCGAAAGACCGCCAGCGGCCAACATATTGGTTAGAAACGATCGCCGGTTGTTGGAATTGCTTTTCAACGTAGTTGTTTCTGCAAGAGGCTGCAAACTGGGTGATCGGCTTGCCGCGGCTTAGTCGTCGAAGTCTTCCAACTGCTCTTGAAACTCCAGCCACTTGCCTTCCAGCTCCGCGATCTCGTCGGCTACGGCCGTGAACTTTGCGTGTACTTTCTGGGCTTCTCCAGGATCGGTAATGGACATCAACTTGGCGTTCAATTCCTTGCGTTCGTCATCCAGTTTGGCGATCTTACTTTCGAGCTTTTGGACTTCCTTGCGGGCCGCACGGGCTTCTTTGTTACGCTGCTTTCTCTCTTCTTTGGCCATCATTGCATCGCGGTTTTCCCCGGCAGCTTCCGTCGCGACTTGATTGCCATCCTCTTCGTCAATTTCCTGGCTGAGACGATAGAGGTAATGCTCGTAATCACTTGGGATGTGCGTGACCTTACCGGCGCTGACCTCAATGATTTGAGTCGCGATACGTCGAACGAAATAACGGTCGTGACTGGTGAAGATCACGGTGCCGTTGTAACTATCGAGTGCCTCACATAGCGAGTCGACCGTTTCGACATCCAAGTGGTTGCCTGGTTCGTCGAGGATCAGAATGTTGTATTTACCAAGGAGAAGACCTGCCAGGCACAATCGAGCTCGCTCGCCACCGCTAAGCACTTTCACCTTCTTGTGGACATCTTCACCTCGGAAAAGGAAGCTGCCGGCGACGTTCAACAACTGCTGGTGATTGACGGATGGATCACGCACGCTAAGCAGGTAATCTTCCACAGTGTCGTTCGCTGGGAGCGAGCTGTAGACATGCTGGGCATAAACACCCACTTCGGTGTTGTGCCCCCATTTGACTTCCCCCGCCTTAGGGTCGAGTGAACCGACTATCGTTCGCAGGAAGGTCGTCTTTCCTTGACCATTGTCACCCACGACTGCTGTGCGGGCACCATGTTCAATATCGAGTGTGATCCCATCCGCCACCATACGATAGGGATAGCCGATGGAGAGATCTTCGCAGCGGACTGCGGTTCCCTTCTTGGCATCGACTTGAGGCACGCGTATGTAAGCAGTCGTTTCTTCTTCTTCAATCTCGATTAATTCCAAGCGGTCGAGCTGCTTTTGCTTATTCTTGGCTTGGGCGGCCGTGTTGGCGCCGGCGCGGTTCTTGTCGATGAAACGCTGCAATTGCTTTTGCTTGGCTTTGGTTGCATCGTTCACGCGTTGATCGTGCAGCTTACGCTCTTCCCGATACTCGATGTAGTCTTCCACGGTCCCCGGGTACAGGGTGAGCTTGCCGCGAGCAAGCTCCAGCGTTTGATTGCAGGTTTGCTTCAGAAAGCCGCGATCGTGCGAAACGACCAGGTAGCCACCCTTGTAGCTCTTGAGGAAGCGTTCCAAGAGCATCTGTGTTCGAATGTCGAGAAAGTTGGTTGGTTCGTCCAGGATGAGGAACGTCGGATCATGCAGCAGCAGGGCAGTCAATTTGACGCGGGTTTGCCAACCACCGGAAAGATTATGGACCGGCGCGTCGAGCATTGCCCCTTTGATCTCGAAACGAGCCGCCACTTCGCCACACCGCCAGTCTGGCTGCTCACTATCGCGCATCAAAAACTCGACGACCGTCTCGCCGGGGATAAACGGATCGTGCTGACGCAAATAGCCCAGTCGAACTTTCGGGTGAAGAACGATTTCGCCTTTTTCCAGTTCTTCGTCCCCCAGGATCGCGCGGCACAGGGTTGATTTGCCGGCTCCGTTGCGACCGACCAGGCCGACCTTGTGATCGTCGGTGATCGACGCGCTGGCTGAGTTAAGGAGCGTTTTGGTACCGAATCGCTTGGTGGCGTTCTGAATGCTGATAACAGGAGGCACGGTCGCAGTCTGGAGTTGAAAGAGTTATTGGTCGAATCGCAGCCGTTAGACGCCGCGGTTGAGCGAACGCCATAACCGATAATTGTTGCGGAATCCGCTTCTGCATCCAAGGTGGGCCTTTACGAAGCTAACTGTTTTTGGAGGCCAGCGGTCTGGAAGGAGCTAGTGGTCGGACTTCCTGCCAGAACTCCGATCTCAAGGTATTGTGATCTTCCCCAATCGATTCCTGAAATCCGCAGCAATTCAAAAACCATCGAGAGAGAGGCTTGTCGCGGGAACGCAAAATCAATCGTCGGTTGGACGTTTTCGTTGATGGATGACGGAGGCACGACTAATTTCCGATGGCTTCACGGCTATGGTGTTATCGGATCTACGGTTGAACGGACCAAGGAACTGCTCAATTTGTGAACTATGAAAGCCACTTTCAAGAGGTATTCGGGTTCCCGAATCGGCGAGAAATGGCGTCTTAATCGGCAAATACGTTACAGGTGAAACGCTATCGGGGGATAGGCATACCCATTCGTCAAACCTGTGAGGCGTTAAGCGTAAATGAGGCTAAGTTGTTCCAGGGCGTAACCTAACCTTAAACAGCTAACTTTCGATGACTCCGAAATGTCGCGACCAGCGGCATCGTGCATTTGCAGATTATTGAACGATGACCTCGACATCCGAAATCGCAATCCAGTGCTTGGGCTACACGCCGATCCCGGTTGCGTTGCTTTCTTGCGACGAGGTACCGATGGTCGACTTGTACCGCAAGGACGTAGAGACTGGGCGTTTGCGTTTGTATCGGGCAGCGAACGTTCCGATGCTGCCAGAGGACTTAGAACGGCTTGAGCAGTCCAAGGTGAGCTGGCTCTATACCCCGGAAGTCGATCACGGCGAAATGCAATTGTATATTCGCCGTAAGTTGGATTATCTCGTACGTGACAACACGCTGAGCGTACGAGATCGATTTCGTCGTTTGAATGAGGTAGTCACCGGAATTCTTGGCTCTGCCTTCGAGGTAGACGAAACCGACGAATTGATGCGTAGTTCGGCCTATGTGGCCAGCAAAGCCGTCCAACTGCTTTGCGAAGACGAGATGACCTCCGGCGATCTAATCGCCCTTCTGCACCACGACTATCAAACGGTCACTCACTCGTTGAACGTTTCGTACATGATGGTCAGCCTAGCCCGTGAGATGCGGATCGCATCGGACAGCGAATTGCAGTCGATTGCCGTCGCAGGGCTCTTACATGATATCGGCAAGCTCTCGGTCAGCGAACGAATCCTGAACAAATCACAGCGACTTCAACGTCGCGAAGAACGCGTCGCCCAGAAACACCCCGCACATGGCTTTCGACGTCTGTGTGAACGCACGGATATTTCTTTCGGCCAGTTGATGGTCGTTTACCAGCATCACGAACGAACGACCGGCAAGGGTTATCCCGTTGGTGCCGTCGGTGACGAAATCCATCCGTGGGCTCGTCTGTGCAGCGTGGTCAATGTGTTTGAATCGCTGATTAGCAATCGACCATACCGTCGCCGTTATCCCCTTACCGAAGCTTTTCAGATCATGGACGGTCCGCTTTCTGCGGGCCTCGATCGGGAGATGTATCGATGTTGGAAACAACTTATTCTCAAAAAATGAAGTTGCTTCTGGATCGGCTTCGCTGTCGCATCAAGCTTCCGGAACAATTCGCCGAGCTAGAGCATCGTCGTGGCGTACTGCCGGCTGAAGCGCTCGACATGCGGCGAAGTGCCCGTGTTTATTGTCCAGGTAAAATGATCGTCGAGTCGTTCGCGACGCTGCCGGCCATCCCACGCAATCACCAGTACGTTGTCGGCTATTCCGTGGACGTATCGGAAACGGGGATTCGCTTCTTGCACGATACCGAGTTGTATCCCGGCGAGCGGATCACGTTGTGGACGTCGGCTCAGCGAATTACTTGCACAGTGATGCGCTGTCGCCGATTGAATGAGTGCTGCTATGAAATCGGTGCTTCGCTGGTGGATGAGGATGTGTCGCTCGAGCAAGCTCAGGATGTCGTCGAACCAGAAAATGAAACGCACGGTGGCAAGGACTTCATGAACTAGACCGTCTTAAATTCACGGTTAAGTTTTAGCACATTTAGTTGACTCGCAGTCACGCGATGTGTATCACCTCAGTGGTTATTCTTCATGAATCGACTGAGGAGTCTACGAGTGGGTGTTGCCAACCGAGATGCCAAATGTGCGTCGGCCGATATCGTGACCGACATACTGCAGTTGTTTCGCGATCGCGGTAATTCCGCGTACGGTTTCGAAGCCGTTTCTCAGTTGCAGCATGCCCTGCAGTCCGCCACCCTGGCCTTGGCTGCGAAAGCACCGTCCGAATTGGTTTCGGCTGCACTGCTGCACGACATTGGTCACTTGCTGCACGAACTGCCTGACGATGCTCCGGACCATGGGATCGACGACCATCACGAAAATTCAGGCTTTCGTTTTCTGGAGAGGCACTTCGGCCCAGCTACCTACGAGCCGGTTCGACTGCATGTCGCCGCGAAACGTTATCTATGTGCGGTTAAGCCAGAGTATCACGAACTCCTCAGTGAGCCGTCGCAAACTAGCTTGCGCTTGCAGGGTGGGCCAATGAATGCCGACGAGGTGGCTGAATTCGAGAGCAACCCGTACTACCAACAGGCAATCGATCTTCGTTATTGGGACGACATTGCCAAGGATCCCGAAATGAAGACACCTGCGTTGGAAGCGTTCGAGGTTCATCTTCGCGAAGCGGTGATCGCGTAGGGTAAGACGCGAAGGCCATTCCATCGAATTAGCCCTCGCGTTTTCCAAATCAATACACCAAGCAAGCAATGACTATGGCTGCCAGGCTTCGTCAAAGAAGTCAGCGGCAATCACTTTACCAGCGGACGAACCATTCGGGGCCTGGCGGATATCCAAGATCGCCCAGTCCGGCAGTTTCGGATTCTGCAAGCTGTTGGTGCGATCATGATCTTCCCGGAAAGTAGGGCCACTGTTCAGTACCAAGTACTTTTTGGGATTCAGTGGATTGGGATAGATCATCACCGGGACATGATTCTTGGCATCGGCCTTGGCGTTGCCAAGAGCCACTTCCTTATCGTCCCAACTCAGCGGCAAGTCACCGATCGTTTTGGCAATCAGCGTGTTGCTTTCCGGAGTACCCCAGCAGATGAGGTTGTACGTCTTGATATCGTCGGCGGTGACATCCTTGTCGAGCTTGGTTCGAAGCTTTCCGCGAAACAATGCCTGCCATCGATCGGCGAGATGCTGTGCCTCGAATTCAACCCACTGTTGGATCTGCTTGTTTGATGACTTGCCGGATGGCATCACGACCAAGAATGGCGACATCAATGCATCGTCGATTGGACCTTGCAGTCCAGGTGTCTTGTGAAGCTCGTCGGACGCATCTGCTTTCAACGACAGCATCCATTGTCCATCGGGCTTGCTAAGAATGATGTCCTGCGGCTCGGGGACGTCCACCGTGAATTCTTCACTGTCGATCTTAACTTTGAAATTCTTGTGCGAGCCTGGATCGATCTTCATCTTCGCGACATTCCGAGTCACGATGTATAGCTCGTCATCCGACTTCCACAACGCACCCACTCGGCTGTCTTCCCAGTGACGGGTTAGTTCTAACAGCTCGACCCAATGCATCTTGCCGTAACGCAACGTGGGCGTTTCGATCGTAACGTTGGTCGGGTAAGGCTCTTGACCGGCATCGCGGGCTGCTTTGATCATTTTCAGCAATTGTTCCAGCGTTTCCGGAGCATACTTGTGACCCATCTTTGGTCCGATCAAGTGCGTCAGCTCATGGCCTTCCTTTTTGAAAGCTTCTTCCATCACACGGGCTGCTTGAATCTGTTTGTCGTTCTCTCCGCTGTAAGCGACTACTGGCAGGTTGAACAGATTGGTAGTGTAGTTGGGTACGTCATATACCTTCCACAACGTTTGTTCATACTCAGGCGGAAAGTTCTCTGGCTTGAGATTTTGATAGCGAGCTGTTTCCGCGAAGCCTGCGCCAGGACTCATGGCGACGAAGTCCTCCGCGTAATGGGCGCCAATGTGCCAGCAGCCAGCGCCCCCCATTGAGAAACCCATCAGCACGATGCGGCGATCGTCGATGTTGTAATGCTTCTTCACTTCCTCGACGACATCCATTACGTCAATTTCGCCGGCTGATTTGAAGCCAATGCACTGTCGACCAAATGGGTGAACAACAATCGCATCGTCTGGAGAAATCTGGCCAGTCTTGGTGGAGCGTTCGTGAATGAAATGCAAATCGGTGGCCTTGTCACCTCGGCCATGCAGCCAAATGTAGAGAGGCTGTGGCTTGCTCAGGTCGAGCTTTTCCGGGATGACCAATCCATAGGGTTGGACGCTACCATCGATGTCGCTGGTGTAACCTCGGACAACCAAGCCCGTTTGCTTTGTCCAAGGAGATTTGCCTTCCTTGAGCTGCTTGCCGCGATTCTGGGCCATGGTTAGACAGGCTTCCGCCTTCTTGATGTCCTTCTCGCTGTAGAATTCGTTGTTCACCAAGGCGAACTCAACTGCCTTTCGATAGATATCGACATCGGCGAAAAGAGGATCATCGGCAATCGACTCGTTCACTTTTTCCAGCTCGAGCACGCGATCCTCGAGCTTCTCACTTATTTCAGCAGGAAGCTTGTAATTGCTTTGAGCAGGCAACCGACGAGGTATCGGCTTGATCGGTTCTTGAGCCGAAGCAGCGGAAGTAGACAGCGTGGCGAGAAGGAGACAGACCAAGGGACGAATCATATTAGGCGGGCTCGTGAGGAAGGAAGGTTTGGGCAGGGAACCGAGAGGGGAAAACCGGCAAGACAGGACTTGGGAGAGAAGTCACATGCTTGCCAGGGTTTTCCCAATTCTCAGCGAGGATCGACGGTTGCGAGACTATTTCTCGACAACCCAGATGTTACGGAACACAACGGGATTGCCATGCCCTTGCAGGTACAAGGCATCCTTTTCCGGGCTTTCCTTATGACGGCCTGGAGTTTCTTTCGGCAGCTCGAGATCGTCTTGGATCACCACCCCGTTGTGCTTGATCGTGACACGGGCATTCTCGGTCTTCTTACCGGCGTCATCATACTTGGCGGCGGTGAAGTCGATATCGTAGGTTTGCCAAGTCAGCGGCGGAAAGCACATGTTGACCTTCGGTTTGCCAACTTGGTAGATGCCACCACATTCGTTGTTTTCGCCCGATAGGCCGAACGAGTCGAGAACCTGACATTCGTAACGACTTTGGATGTAAACACCGCTGTTGCCACGACCCTGGCCACGTCCCTCTGGCTTGAATGGTGTACGGAACTCGATGTGTAGGGTGTGATCGCCGAATTTCTCCTTCGAATAGCAATCGGCAAGCAGCAGGTCCCCCTGGACGAGCTTGCCGTTCTCGAAGTTATCGGCACTGGTTCCATCGAACAGGACGACGGCACCATCCGGAGCTTTCTTGCCGAGTGTTGGGCTTTTGCGTTCGACCTTCTCGAACGTACCAATTTCGTCGCCGTCGTCTGACACGACTTCGATCTTGCCATCGCCGAGCGTAGCAATGAAGTTTTCGCCCTTGAATTCAACTTTACCGTTGCTAGCGGTGCCTTCCGACTTCAAAAGATCGTCGTATGAAAGACCGCCTGAGTAGCCGGCACCCGGCAAACCGCCCGGGTAGGTGACGGCCTGGAACTTGTCGTTACCGAGGGCGATAACCTGCACTCCGTATTTGACTTCGGCACCATCCACACTGACTTTGCCGACGTATTCGCCTTGCAGGGCGTAATCTGGACCAGCTTCTTTGGGATTGGTGTACGTCTTCAGATCGTCAGCCGCCATGACCGCTAATGGCGTGGTGATCGCCAGCAATGCGGCGCAGAATAATCGAGCAAAGGGACGCTGCATGATGAACTCCCAGCAGTAGTCTAAGGGTGAGTGGATTCGGAGAGGGAGGTTCCATTTTGGTTCGGTCCGCAGTCAGATGCAACTATCCCCCGAGGGAACTACCCGGCGGTCGAACGCCGCCGAGGAAAGCCAATCGGGACGGTCTGCGCTGGCAAACGTCGGCCGGCGTGCAAAGCTCGCGTCATTTCCATCTGTTCTTCCGGCGGAACGGCATGATGGAAGCTGATTTCGCCTCCTCGTTTTGTCGCAATCAGCTGGCCGTTTTGCCACACGAGCGTATTCGTATGAATGGCCGGGATCTTCGCATCATCGGTCATTACGCCAGCCAAATTCATTGGGTCGTTTCCACTGACGGCGACCCAGGGATCGTCCGGTTTGGCTTCGCGAAGTTTTCTTAATGCGTAGATCGCTTGCTCGGTGCCGTACTGTTCTCCGCCGGCGTTCTTCACGAAGCGACCGCCACGCAGTTCACCCCGGCGCTCCATTCGCCGCAGCATTGGGACCAGTTGTGCCCACGAAGGGGCCGCCGTTTCGCGATGGAGTAAATCTCGGAAAAGTACTCCGTACCTTTGCACCAGCTGTTGGCACCATCGATGCAGGTAATCTTCCGGTGTGACTTCCTCGACAATTCCTGGGAAAAGGGACCATCGGCCCGCCCGCGCGGTGGCATTGGACTTACGTCGACTGCGTGATTTCTTCGCGTGACTATCGTCAACGATTCTTCTTACCGCTGAGAAGCTATCGCATGTCACCAGGCCAAGCGCTGCGAGTTCACGCAGAGCTTCATCCAAATGGGTTGGTAGCAACTTCGTTAACACGCGGATGTCTTGATGGAACAACGCACCTCGCGATTGCAACGCTTCCAGTACATCACGTGCGTTTCCTCTTGCCAATGCTTCCGCAGATTGGCGGACATCTGGAATCAGCCATCCCAAGTTATCTCGCAGCACAATTGCCATCGGAACGCTCCGCCGGAGCGATGCCATGCTCGGGCCTTCTTCTGCGTCCCCTTGCGGAGGACGAAGGCGTCCCCAAATCATTTCCCCTGAGGTCAACTGATTGTCCAGCCAATCGGGATCGTAATCGTCCATGCGAGCCGCAAGCAGGTTACGCTCCCAGCTACCAGCCGACGCCTCGAACCCTTGTAACAGCCCGATTACAGCCGAAAGTCCGCGTGCTCCGGATGACTTCGTTTCACGCTGCAGATTTTGATGGCGTACCAGAAAACGGAGAAAGACATCGCGCTCGACCGGCTGGATTTGTTGCCGTAAGCCGTTCACCGTCAAGCGATGAATGCGTGCCAATAGCCGGCGATCACACCACTGCAGATCTCCTTCATGTTTCGAGCCCTGTGTCGAATATTGCCCACGCAGGATAACTCCTTCCGCTTCGACCGCTTCGCAGGCCGCCATGACACTGGAAGGTTTCATGCCCCAAGTCTGGGCGAGTTCCTCTGTCGAGAACGGACCGAGGCACGGGGCAACACTACGGATGAGTTCCACCCACGCCTGGTGCGTTTCCAGTTCTTTCGCGACTCCTTCGGGGACGGTGACCGGTGGCGAGGCAGTTCCTCCAGGCAAGGCGGCCATCACAATCGGAAGTTTCTCCGTGGCGGTCCAAAGTGGTTCGTGTCCTTCCCGGAGATAGCTGGTTGCTCGTCCGGTTTTGACCAGTCGGTCGAACAGACTCTTCCATTCCTGACCTTGAGAGGCCGGTAGCACGAGCATTGAGCTAAGCACGTCGTGAAGTTCATCAACATCGCGTGCCGTTGGCCAGGCTTCTCGGCGAACAGTCGCTATCGCGTCCGGGGAAAGTTGTCCCAACTCTTTCATCTCGCCCGGGGCTAAGGTGCGGCGCGTCGTCACAGCTCGGGTGCGACGATCTTCGAGACCGGCAGGGTCGAGGAACGAGTAGGGATTTGCGTTGATTCGTTCGTGTGCGAACGGCGACGGCTCGCGCGTTTGACGGGCAATGAATTGGACTTCGCCCGCCTCAACCTTGCGGAGCAGATCCTTCCAACGTTCGACGTCCATCCCTTCAGTCAAACAATCATGCAGCGTCTGTTGAACGAGCGGATGGTCGGGATACTTGATATCTTCGGCGTGGTTTTCCAGGCAGCCGACTTGATCGGGAAACGCGGCCGCGAGAAGGTCGTCCGAGCGGAAGCGGACCATGTGCGGCGGGACCTTCTTGCCGCCCATGTACCGAAGGATCGCCAGCGACCTCGTTGCGTTCCAACGCCAGCGAATCTGGAACATGGGAAATGCCAATAGTGCTTGCTCGAGCAGCGACTGGCCGTTTTCCGAGTTCAGCATCTTAAACATATCTTCCAGTGGAAAACTATGTTGGGGTCCCAAGGAAAGGACGATGCCGTCGTCGTCGGCGCTGGCCTGAAGTTCAAAGTCGAACGAACGACAGAATCGTTTGCGAAATGCCAACCCCCAAGCACGATTAATCCGAGTTCCGAGCGGCGCATGAACAACCAGCTGCATGCTACCAGCTTCATCAAAGAAGCGTTCAAAGACGATCTTTGTTTGCGTTGGTACCAATCCCATGGACGCGTACTGAGCGGCTACGTACCGGACCGCTTGTAGAGCAGCCCAAGCCGAGGCGTGACATTCTTTTTGAACCCAGAGGATGGTTTCGACATCGACCTGGTCTTGGGAAGATTCCAACAGGCCTTCGTTCTGGGAAGGGACGGTCAGCGTCTCGCGAGAAGGATCTTCTGCGGCGGCAACAATGCGATCGGCGATTTCCTCACGCAAATCGGCGACTTCTTTGGAAAGTTCAATCGTGCGCCCCGGGGATTCGCCAAACCAGAACGGGACACTGGGTGGTTGCCCTTGGGCATCCTGGACGACGACGTCGCTTCCTCGAATGCCCGCGACACGCCACGAGGTATTACCAAGCAGGAAGACATCGCCTGCTTTGCTATCGACGGCGAAGTGTTCGTCGACCGAGCCGACAACTTGCTTTTCAGGGTCGGTGATTACCCGATAAATGGGCATGTCGGGGATGGCCCCGCCAGAGGTCGTCGCGCTAATGCGAGCCCCTCGACGTGGACGTAACTTACCGTTGATTCGGTCGCGATGAATATGGGCACCCGTTTTGATGGAACGGGTCACTCCTTCGTTGACCATCTCCAGGACATCTTGGTATTTCTGGTAGGAAAGATCGCGGTAGGGCCAGGCTTTCCGAATGCGTTCGAACAGCACTGCTTCGTCTTGTTCCTCAGCGGAGACCTCGGCCACGATTTGCTGTGCCAGGATGTCGAGCGGAGCGACTGGGATTTCAATGCGATCGAGAATGCCTTTCTCAACGCTACGCATCAGCGCCAAGCATTCGATTAGTTCATCCCGAGTGAGTGGGAACAGTCGACCCTTCGGTGTGCCGGTGAGTGAGTGCCCTGATCGGCCAACTCGCTGTAGGAAGTTTGCAATGCTGCGTGCCGAACCGATCTGAACAACCAAATCGATATAGCCAATATCGATCCCCATCTCTAAGGAAGCGGTCGCGACGATGGCCTTCAGCTTACCTTCTTTGAGACGCTGTTCGGCCGAGTGGCGAATTTCTTTCGAGAGGCTACCATGATGGCTGGTGATTACATCTTCACCTAGAACTTCCGTTAAGCGATGGGCAACCCGTTCAGCCATGCGACGGGTGTTCACGAACACGAGCGTGCTGTGATGTGACTGGATCATTTCGACCAGCTGATCGTAGACTTCGCCCCACTGCTCATTAGAGCAAACGGCTTCGAGCGCGGACGGGGGAACAACGACTTCCAGGTCTAACTGGCGGCGGTGACCCCCGTCAACGATCGCACAGTCAGGCACGTTGTTCTCGTCGACTCGCTCGGCGCCAACCAGGAAGCAAGCGATTTCTTCAATCGGCTTCTGTGTGGCCGACAAACCGATCCGCGTTGGAGGTTCGGCGGTGACCGATTCCAAGCGTTCGAGTGTCAGTGTCAGGTGCGAACCTCGTTTATCGCGAGCCAACGCGTGAATTTCGTCGATGATCACCGTGTCGACATTCGTGAGCGTTTTCCGGCTCCGCTCGGCCGTCAGCATCAAATAAAGCGATTCCGGCGTCGTCACCAAGATATGGGGAGGACGGCGCGTCATCGCTTGCCGCTGCGACGAAGGTGTATCTCCAGTCCGGACGGCGGTGCGAATCTGAGGGGGCAGCATTCCCATCGACTCGGCCATCTCGCAGATCTCCATCAGCGGAACATCAAGGTTGCGATGGATATCATTGCTGAGGGCTTTCAGCGGCGAGACGTAAACCACGTACGTCGTGTCATGCAGCTTGCCGGCCAGCCAGCGACGGAAGAGGCGGTCGATACAAACCATGAATGCCGCGAGCGTCTTACCCGATCCGGTCGGGGCGGCAATCAATGTGCATCGCCCCTGGGCAATAGAGGGCCAGCCGGCGTTTTGGGCGTCGGTCGGCTTACCAAACCGCTTTTCAAACCAGGCTTGGACTACGGGATGAAAGAGTTTTAGCGACATCCCGAGAATTATACCGCACTGTACGGATGTGCATAGGGAAAAGCGGTCGCGAGAAGTTACGGAAGCTTCTCAATCTCGATATTTCGCAGGGCGGCCCCCGTATACCAGGTACCAATGCCTAGGGGCTTCGAGGTGTCTTGTTCGATCCAGATATCGAGCCGGCGACCTTCCGGGTTCAAGTGAATGATCTTCTCGTCATCAACCCAGACACGAATCGCCTTCGGTTCGACACGCACGCGGATCTTGTACCACTTGTTATTCTCGAATTCTGTATAGCCCGTGGTATCGTTTTCGACCGCAGCCATGCCGTCGACATTCGACAAACCGGTTACGCCGCCTCCCCAGCCACCGACGATCAAGGTCTGATGCGTGTCCCCCACGGGAAAGGTGAGGCCACAGAAGAAGTCCGAGCCTTCAACTCGTTTCGCTTCGACGCGGACTTCGTAATTCATTTTGGGAGGCTGGCTGGCCAGGACGATCCCTGTGGCGGGGTCTCCTTTGGCTAGGAGAATTTCGCCTTCCTTAACGGACACTTCGCCGTGGTCCTCGTAGTAACCCTTTTCATTGATCTTCCAGCCTTTAAGCGTCTTGCCATCGAACAGCTTGGTAATCTTCCCTTCCGCCTTGGTGGCTTCCGGTTTTTCCTCAGCATGAAGCAGGGAGACTGGAAGTAAGAACAGGCAAGTCAGGAAGAGGGCGGGACGAAGCATGGGAAGACCTCGGGAGTAAAAGGTTAGATACCCTCCGATTCTCGCATGCGAGGCAAGCAATGGCAACGGTTGTCTAAGCCTGGGCTGCGGTTAGCTGAGGCGCTTCTTCGGTGTATTTGTGTACCATTTCGAGCAGTGTCTGTCGCGAGATCGGTTTGGTGTAATAGTCATCGCAACCCACATCCAAACAGCGTTGGCGATCACCGGTCAGTGCGTGCGCGGTTACCGCGATAATCGGCTTGTGAAAACGCCGGGCACGCAGCGTACTTGTCGCTTCGTAACCGTCCATGACCGGCATATGCATGTCCATGAGAATGACATCGACGTTTGGGTCGCGATCCTCTTGTGACTCGTGATCTTCTGGGCGGTTGGCGTCGATCCAGTCGACCGCGATCTTACCGTTTTCTGCCACAACCACTGTGGCGCCTGCTTTCTGCAAAAATGCTTTCATCAACCGCTGATTATCGACACCATCTTCCACGAGTAGAACACGTCGCCCGTCCAAGCAGGGAAACTCCGATTTCTTATCGATCTTGCACGAGTTGGGCTCGCTAACCGGCGGAGATGTTGGGATTTGAACCGGGACACGCAGTGTGAAACGCGAGCCGATCTCAACTTCACTTTCGACGGAGAGGCTGCCACCTAGAATCTCGGCGTTTCGCTTGCAAATGGACAATCCTAGTCCACTTCCCGCATGGCTACGTGAGGTCGAGTTGTCTCCCTGCGAGAACGGCGCGAAGATCAATTCGTGTCGATCAGCCGGGATCCCAATGCCGGTGTCGACCACGAGAAACTCAAGCGTTGGCGTAGGCTGAGCATCGTAGTGGACTCCAATACTGACCTCGCCTTGGTGGGTGAACTTGATTGCATTCTCGATCAGTCGAGACAAGATCTGCCGAATTCGCGTTGCGTCGGCCAAGAGCACCGGCGGGATCTCCGGTTCGACTTCAATGCCGAATTCCAGTCCCTCAGTCATGGCCTTGATGTGATAGACTTCGACGGCACTGCGCAGCAACTCGTCGATGGATGTCCTGGTGAGATTCGGTTCAGGCGTTGTCGATTCAATACACGAAAGCTCAAGAATGTCTTCCAGCAATCGCATCAATTGCGAGCTGTTTTCCTGAATCGATTGAATTGCATCGCAGGCGGCTTGATTGGGCGTGAAATCATTGAGCATCTCGGCGAACCCCATCACGGCCGTCAGGGGAGTTCGCAGGTTGTGGCTCATGTTGGTTAGGAATTCGTTCTTGGCTCGGTTGGCCGCTTGAGCCCGCTGATTGGCTTGGGCGAGTTGCAGTTCTGCTTCTTTCTTTTCCGTAATGTCAACGGCCGCGCCCAAGATTCGCGGACGGTTGAGTTCTTCACGACCGAGCTGTCCACTCAGCGCGTACCATCGATATTGGTCTCCCTGATGGCGAATACGGCATTCGTATCGGAAGTGTCCGGTGCTGTTCTCGAACTGATTCTGTACTGCTGCGATCAAGCCTGGACGATCGCTGGGATGGATCATCTCCAGCCACTGCTCGGCATTGGCTGGAAGTTCCGCCAACGTGAGCTTGAGCATCTGTTGGAAGTGGCGCGACAGATAAACGAAGTTAAGGACCTTGTCCCACCACCAAAGGCCAACGTTCCCCTCGACGACCGCCATGCGATACCAATGCTCGCGAACGCGATAGTTACGGCAGGTATGTGCCTGTTCGATTAGCGTACGGAGTTTTTCTTCAATTTCGGGCGTATCAAACTCTTTCCACTCTAAGACGTAACGCGAATGCTCGCCTTCCGATTGACTTCCCACATGAATATTGAGGCAGTCTTCAAACACCGCTGGCACGATTTCATTTTGAGCGGCGATGCGATCTGCCATCTCGCGTTCTTCTAGTCCCCAAATGCAGAGGGCAGGGCGTACTTTCGCTGCCTCGGCGCATTCATCAGGTCCGACGACCAGGATATTCTCACGATCTATGCCACAAGCGATAAGCCGAGATACGATACGCTGCGACGCTGCGATACTGGTAATGATCGCAACGCTGAAGTTCTCAAGTTCCATTATCGATTTGCCCCCGCGGCCAACGAAAGGTCGCGAATCAATATGCTTGTTTTTAGATGGCATATAGAGGGGTTAACGATCCCCCTCTTAGCGATCTTGCCGAATCCTAGTTCAGGATCGGCGCGCGAGCGTTAGTTCCATACCTGCGAGGGGATTCTCTGAGGTTATCCGCAGGGAAAAGCTAGGTGGGAAATCGCGATATTGCCGGTTCTTCGGGCGAATCGGTCACACCAGCGTTATGCGCGAAGCAGTTCTTCGCGGTACCGCGCCATAACGTCAGCCCGCACCAGCAGGCCGATCAGCACACGCTTGCCACCTGTGGCGATCTCGACGGGAAGGGTGTCGACGTCGCGAGAACCAAAGTCGCGCAGCGCTTCCAAGAGGTTTTCGTCTGGCGAGACCGCGATGGGGGACACCATAGCGATATCGTGGGCGTTCACCAGATAGGGCGAGATATCCGTGTCGAGAACGCGGTGTAAGTCTTCCGGGCGAATGATCCCGTGTAGACTGCCATCTTCGTTCATGACTGGCAGGCTTTCGATGTGCGGATTCTCGCGCGCGATCTTGATGATCTGCATCAAGTTGTCGGTGTACTTCACCGTGGGGAACTTGCGAATCATCACCTCACGAACGGCTACGTTCTCGATGTGATGCAGATCGTGGCTTCGCGCGATCGATTCGCCTCGGCGGGAAAGCTTCTTCTCATAGATGCTTTCGGGATCGACCCAACGGGCGACCAGTCCAGCGATACCGGCGGCGGCCATGATGGGCAGAATAATGCGGTAATCATCGGTCAGTTCGTATACCACTACGATGGCACTGAGCGTCCCGTGCGTGGTTCCGGCGACCACGGCGCCCATACCAACAAGCGCGTACGCGCCAGGGTGATCGCACCACTCTGGAACGATCAAGTTCAGCACGAGCCCAATGACTGCGCCGGTGGTTGCTCCGATAAATAAGCTAGGCGCAAAGATACCACCCGAGCCGCCACCAGCCAGACAGGCACTCGTCAGAAATGGCTTCACGATTACCAGGGGCAACAACCAGATCAGGTGCTTCCACATGCCATCGCGAGTCAGGCGAATGTTCTCGTCACGCGTGTCTTGCTCCCCTTCGGCTGTGTCGGTCAGCTTCTGGGCGTTCTCTAGATGCAGGGTATGGCTGATTGCGGCGTAACCCGTTCCATACAACACCGGAATTGGATGGCTACGTTCGACATCTTGTTGGGCCGCCGCTGATTGCTCGGGGGCCTGGGGATACATGACGTAATAGCCGGTGCCGATTAACCCAAGTAGCAAGCCGCACGCGATCGAACGAACCCAATGCTTGGGGATGTAGTATTCCGATTGATCTTCAAACCAATACAGCAGCTTGGTAAAGCCAACCGCCATCAAGCCGCAGATAAGCCCCAGGACGATGTACGAGGGAAGCTCGTGGTAAGCACCGTCGAAGTTGTGTTCGATATGCGGAAATTCTGGAGCGAAACCATGGTCGCCCTGGTTCTGCTGAACGACGTTAGCCAGCACGGCGGCGATCACGATCGCCGAAAGGCTTTCCACTGCGAAATTACCGAGAATAATTTCGCTCGCGAAAATCACCCCGGCGATGGGGGCATGGAAAGTGGCCGAGATCCCCGCCGCGGCACCGGCGGCTGCCAGCACTTTCATGTTTCGGGCCGAGAGCTGGAAGATCTGTCCCGCTGAGCTACCGAACGCTGCTCCGATTTGAACAACGGGTCCTTCGCGACCGATTGAACTACCCGTTCCGATACAAAGACCGCTGGCGAGTAGCTTTACGATTGCCACCGGCGGACGGATCACGCCGTCTTTACGAGCAATCGCTTTCACCACTTCCGGCACACCGTGTCCTACCGCTTCTGGGTAGTAGGTGCGGGTATACCACGAGACGATCATCAGTCCCACAACCGGAACGACAATTAAGCCAACAAGCCCCAGAATGCCCCAAGAGTTGTGACGGGCAAATTCCATGCAGGGCCGCAGCGTCCAATTCTCGATCGTATGAATCATGATCGAGAGAAATATCGAGCTGTAGCCAGCCAGTACTCCGACCAGTCCGGCAAGAAAGATGGTTAGTGGCTGCGCAGGGATGGTCCCCCGCTTTAAATTCAGGGCCAGCCAGTCTTGAACTGGCGACATCCACCCACGAACCCGTGACCAACCCATAACACCCGGTCGGGAAAAGCTCCGGTCTGGTGCCCGGAGAACAATCTAATTGGCAATGAAAGCGATTTAGAGTATCAGGGATTCGGACTGGGTTAAAGGGTGGACAGTTCGTTGAGGGTCGTTTGACAAGTGTCGTTGTGCGATTTTGAGGCAGTCAGCGTAGATGTTAGCCGAAATCGTAAACCGTTTTAGAATTTCGATTTGCCATAAATATTGACTTAAGCAGAGGTTCAGTCTCTTCCCGCGTTCCGTTAATCAATCTGCAGTCGACGCGAGGCGAACGTACCGTGGCTAGGTGCTCCGAAGCGACTGCGGCTTGCCATTTCGATTTTGCTCATTGTTAGTCATCGGGCTATGCAAGATTTCTATGTCCGTATGTAAACCATTTCACCGAATCAGATGGCAAAACTCGGAATGATTCACCGCACCACGTGTGAACTTTTTGATCTAGAGAAACGGAATGATTGGCAAAGTGACGACGACCATCCATCTGGCAGCGGTTTTGAGTTTGGGAATTATCGGGATGGCCAGCCAAGTATCGGCACAAGAAACACCCGGTGCTCCCGATGGTTACCCGCCAGGTCCGCTGGGTGAAGTGGTCCGTTTAGGAGAAGCGATCGTTTACGACACCAGCGAGCACCCTCTCTCGAAAGCGTATGTCGGAAATAAGCTGAACTGTACTTCGTGTCACTTAGAGGGAGGGACTGATCCTCAGGCAGGTTCCTTCCTGGGAACTGCTTCTGCCTATCCCGCCTGGTCGCCACGCGAGAAGCGGGCGATCACGCTAGAGGATCGTGTCTTGAATTGTTTCATGCGCAGCCAGAACGGAACACGTCCGCCCGTTGGAAGTGAAGTATCGGTCGCCATCACCACTTATATCACTTGGCTGTCCTCCGGTAGCAAGATCCAAATGAATCATGAGAAGTCACTCGGTCCCCGTCACATTCGCGAGTTGAAAGTCGATTGGAAACAGGCGAGTGCAGAACGAGGCAAGTTGCTCTATAAAACGCATTGCCTGGACTGCCATGGTCAGGATGGCGAAGGTACCGCTGATGGTCCACCCGTGTGGGGCAATGATTCTTATAACGACGGAGCAGGCCTGAGCCGCGTCGATAAGTTAGGTTCCTGGCTGAAGGTGGCCATGCCGCTTGGCGATCCGATTTTGACCGATCAAGAGTCGGCCGATATCGCCGCCTATGTGAACAGCCACGAGCGCCCCCATTTCAAGCTGGAAGAGCACTTACCCAAGCCGGAACGCTTGGGCGAATACAATGGCCAGCGTTAGACCCGTTTAGCTGAGAAACAATTTGTAAACCGGATTGTCGGTTTCTTCGACAAATGGATAGTCAATGCTCTCGCTGAAATCTTGCAAAGCAGTCGTGGCATCGCTGGGGATCTGCAGGCCTATCAAAATCCGTCCGTAGTCCGATCCTTGGCTTCGATAATGGAACAGACTGATATTCCAATCCGTTGGCATCGCGGAAAGGAAACGCATCAATGCGCCGGGGCGTTCAGGGAATACGAATCGGTAGAGACGCTCGCCGGCAGCCAGCTTGCTATGTCCTCCCACCAAGTGCCTCACATGCAACTTGGAGAGCTCGTCATCGGTTAAGTTGATCGTGTCGAATCCTTGCAAGCGAAGTTCGTCTGCGATTTTGTTCGCTTCTTCCCGATTGCTGACTGCCAAGCCAACGAAGACGTGGGCCTTCGCGGAATCGGAGATACGATAGTTGAATTCTGTAACCGCTCGCGCTCCGATAAGCTCGCACAAGCGTTTAAAGCTGCCTCGCTGCTCAGGAATAGTCACGGCGAAGAGCGCTTCCCGATCTTCACCTACCTCGGCCCGCTCGGCCACGAAACGCAAGCGATCGAAATTCATGTTCGCTCCGCAGGTAATTGCGACGAGCGTTTCCTCTTCCAGCTTATGCTTGGCGGCATATTGTTTGAGGCCTGCCACGCTGAGGGCACCGGCCGGTTCCAGGATGCTACGCGTGTCTTCAAACACGTCTTTGATTGCCGCACAAACAGCATCGGTATCGACGACGACAAAGTCATCGACCAAAGCTTTCGTGATGCGGAACGTCTCTTCGCCTACTTGTTTCACCGCGGTACCATCGGAGAATAGTCCCACGTCTCGCAGTTGGACACGCTCCCCTTGCTTAACACTTTGGACCATCGCGTCCGAGTCGGTGGTTTGTACACCGATTACTTTGATCTTCGGACGTACCGCTTTGATATAAGCAGCAACTCCGGAGATCATGCCCCCCCCGCCGATCGCCACGAAGATCGCATGAATTGGCTTTTGATGTTGCCGTAAAATCTCCATGGCAATCGTCCCTTGCCCCGCGATCACGTCGGGATCATCAAAGGGGTGGACGAAGGTCAGCTCGTTCGCGGTGCTCAGCTGAACCGCATGCTGGTAGGCATCGGTGTAGCTTTCGCCATGCAGGACGACCGTACCACCGAACGATCTTACTGCGTCGATTTTCAGCTTTGGTGTCGTCTTCGGCATGACGATCGTGGCCTGACAACCGAGGTAGCTGGCCGCCAGTGCGACGCCTTGGGCGTGGTTGCCGGCTGAGGCACAAATGACACCCCGCTCAAGCTGCTCTGGCATGAGCTGGGCCATCTTGTTGTAGGCACCACGTAGCTTGAAGCTGAAGACCTTCTGGCTATCCTCGCGTTTCAGCCAGACGTCATTCTTCAAGCGAGCCGAAAGCTTCTCGGCTCGTTCTAGTGCCGATTCGTGAGCGACTTCGTAGACCTGGGCATTGAGGATCTTTTGCAGATAGTCGAACAGGCCCAAGTGAGTGCCATCGCCGACAAGGCCTCGGATCGAAGGGGAGTTAAGACGCGGGTTGGGTTTGGGTGCTTCGTTCATCATTCCATTGGAAGCGAAGAGGGCCCGATGGTCCAGTCGTCACAATCGTTACTTTGCTTGCAGCGAGATCGTAATCGATGTGGTTTCCTGCAAGCGATATCGTTTTAGCCCTCGTCACAAGACCTGTTATTTGATTGTGTCACAGAATTGCTCTTAGAGATGGGGCTAGTGGAGCCTTTTCGGCTAATGGCGGACGCAAGTCATTACAACAATGCTTAACAAGATTTTTCATACACCTGAACTGCGAAAGCAAGTCGCGAACTTGACGACCTGTTGGTGCATGGGCGTGATGAAAAGTCCTTTGGCATGCTCTCTCAATCCAACTCGTGCTCTGGGCGAGTTTGCTCGCGGACCAAAGGTAGTAGGGTACGTACGAAACGTACTTAGCTGATTCGGTCGCTCGTCGTTTGGCGACGCCGTTATGGTTTGATTCTTTCGCGTGCTCAAACTCCGAAGCCCCCATTCGTGTTGGATAGATGACGGCTCCTATGCAAATCCTGATTGCCGATGATAGCGCCTTGGTGCGCGCAATGCTGAAGGACACGCTTGAAGAAGCGGGGTACGACGTGATTGCCTGCGAAGATGGCATCCAGGCTTGGGAAGCGATCACACGCGGTGAGTCACGCCTGGCGGTGCTGGATTGGATGATGCCTGGCTTAAGTGGCATCGATATCTGTCGTCGGATGCGAGAGGAACGCGTGGCAAACTGGGTGTACGCGATCTTGCTGACCTCAAAGGATAAGCCCGACGACATTCTGCATGCGTTTCAGGCAGGAGCAAGCGATCATGTTTGCAAACCGTTTCGCGAAGCCGAATTACTCGCCCGAATCAAAGTTGGCGAGAAGATGATCAACCTGCAAATGGAGCTCACTCAATCGCAGAAACTTGAATCGGTCGGACAACTCGCAGCCGGAATTGCGCACGAAATCAATACACCAACGCAGTATGTCAGCGACAACACTCGCTTCCTGAAGGATGCCTTTCAAGACATCAAATGCGTCCTGCAAAAGTTCAACACATTGTTGGATGCCGCGCGGAAAGGACCGGTCGACGAGAAGATCATCGCAGGCCTGGAAGAGGCGATTCAGCAAGCGGATATTGATTACCTGTGCGAAGAGATTCCACTTGCGATCGATCAGTCGTTGAGCGGGGTGGAGCAAGTTGCCAAGATCGTCCGCGCGATGAAAGAGTTCTCGCATCCTGGGGTTTCGACCAAGTCGCGGATCAATCTCAAGGATGCGGTGGAAACGACGATATCTGTGGCCCGCAACGAGTGGAAATACGTCGCCCATATGGTGACCGAATTTGATGAAACACTGGAAGAAGTCTCCTGCTTGCCAGGCGAGTTGAACCAAGTCCTGTTGAACTTGATCGTGAACGCCTCGCACGCGATAGAAGACACGCTCGACAAAGAATCGGGCGAACGTGGAACGATTACGATCGGAACAAGACGAAACGGACGCCATGCTGAGATCTTTGTGAAGGATACTGGAACGGGTATTCCCGAATCGGCACGTCGACGGATTTTCGACCCCTTCTTCACGACCAAATCAGTCGGGAGAGGAACCGGCCAAGGGCTGGCGATCTCTTACGCAGTTGTCGTGGAGAAGCATGGAGGCGAGATCGACTTCGTCACGGAGGAAGGAAAGGGGACTACCTTTTTTATTCGCCTACCTCTAGCGTGCGAGGTGGCCGCGTGATGTCCGCTATGAAAATCAAGCCACGGTTCGGCTATCGCACTGCCTCCATACCGGTAGTAAGTTTCGTAGATGCCGCTTAGTCGGTAGTTGCGATCGGTATGTTTTCGCGCTTTGCCTTAGCGCGACTCGTTCATGTCTTCTTTCGGTTTTCAAGATTCATTCTTTTCAATACTTATCGTCGTCGTTCGTGCTCTTCTACACGGGCGGCGGAGGTTGAGGATCACATGACCAAGATATTATTTGTTGATGATCAGGATAATGTGTTATCAGCGCTGCGTAGAATGCTGCATGGACGGCGCGACCGATGGGATATGGATTTTGCCAGCGGTGGAGAGGAAGCAATTCAGAAGCTTGAGCAAAAGCCATTTGATGTGGTTGTGACCGACATGCGAATGCCAGGGATCGATGGCGCGGAGCTTCTCAGTCGCGCTCGCGACCGGTGGCCTTCGATCGTGCGCATTGTTCTCTCGGGGCAGTCCGAACCAGATCGTATTTTGCGTTCGATGGCGACCACACACATTTACCTTACCAAGCCATGTGATGCGTTGCGTCTGACAACGGTTGTCTCGCAATCAAGCGTGTTGAGGAATCGGCTGCCCGATGCAGGCATCAAACGGATTGTCTCGCAGATGGGAGCCGCTCCCTGCCAGGCTCCGGTCTACGAACAACTGTTGCATGAACTTTCGGATCCTTATCCTAGCATTGAACGTTTAGGCAGTCTGATCGCCAGCGATATTGGAATGACTGCGAAGATACTCCAGTTGGTGAGCTCATCATTCTTCGGTCAGCCTCAGCGTGTGAGTACGCCAGAACAGGCAGCTTCTTTATTAGGCGTGAACCTGTTGCGTGAGCTTGTCTTATCCGCAGGTATTTTTCAGCCAGTTGATTTTGCCGATATCGAGGGATTCTCCCTGGAGGAACTCAATCGTCATAGTCGCGAAGTTGCCGAGTGCGCGCGAATGATCGCCGAACTCGAAACCTCCGATCAACGAACAATCGATGATGCTTGGCTGGCCGGAATGCTGCACGATATCGGCAAGATCGTGCTCGCGAGTTCCATGCCCGGTTCCTACCAGGAAGCAGTCCGGCTTGCGCAGTTGGAAGGCAAAAGCTTGTGGGCAGCCGAGCGAGAAGTGTTTGGGACCAGTCACGCGGAGGTTGGCAGTTATCTCTTGAGTTTGTGGGGATTGCCTTCTCCGATTTGTGAGGCAGTCGGTTCTTTCCGATCACATCGGACTTACGAATCGGATGGGAACTTCATGCCGGTGACTGCCGTGCATGTTGCTAACGTGCTGCGCCGTAAAAATGTGCTCCCGAAGTGCATCACCAATCCGATCTCGCCTCCTCATTTTGATGGTTAGAGTGGGCAGCGTTCGTTCGTATATGTCTTTCTCGAACAGCCTCGAAGGACCCAACGATGATTAAACGTGTTCTCCTCGTCGATGACGAACCTAACATCTTGAACGGTTACAAGCGGCACCTGCGAAAACAGTTTGATGTGGAAGTTGCCGACGGAGGAGCACAGGCGATCAAACGTCTGGAAAATGACGAAGCTTACGCTGTGGTGGTTTCCGATATGCAGATGCCGGATGTGAGCGGAGTTCAAGTGTTGGCGCACGCCGCGAAAGTCCATCCTGATACGGTTCGTGTGATGCTGACTGGCAATGCCGATCAAAACACGGCAATTGTCGCGGTGAATGAGGGGCGAATCTTTCACTTTCTCAATAAGCCTTGCCAGCCAGAGCAGCTTGCTAAGACACTCGATGCTGGCTTACGACAATATCAACTGCTTCGGGCTGAACACAATCTACTTTCCAAAACCTTGGGCGGCAGCGTGAGCTTGATGACAGAAGTCTTGTCGTTGGTTAATCCAACGGCATTCGGCAGCTCGTCTCGTATTCGTCATTTGACACGCCAGATATGCTCGCGACTCTCGATCGCCAACGCTTGGGAAGTGGAAGTCGCCGCAATGCTATCGAAGATTGGCTGCGTTTCGGTTCCTCAAGAGACACTCGAGAAATGGTACGGTGCGAAGCCGCTAACGGCAGAAGAGCAGAAAATGGTCGATACGCACCCGCTTGTTGGGGCGAACTTGGTTCGAAAGATTCCACGTCTCAAGGGAGTGGCTCGAATCATTGAACTGCAGAATTGTCGTATGGATAAACCCGTTCCAAAAGGGGACGGCCCTGCCGAGGAGATCCCACTCGGTGCGCGAGTCCTGAAAGTGCTGGTCGACTACGATGCGTTGATTTCGAGCAGTTCGGCCACTCAGACGATGGACGTGATCGCCAATCAACGTAAAACGTGGTACGACCCGAAAGTGATCGATGCTTTGCGGGTGGTCTTGCAAGAAAGCGAGGTCATCAAGTCGCTGACAATTGCCGAGCTGAAACTCGGGATGATCTTTGATCAGGATGTGAAGACAAATGATGGTGGCATTCTGGTTACCAAAGGTCAAGAAGTGAACCAGTCGATCATTGAACGCCTGCAGAACTTTCAACGAACTCAGGGTGTTCAGCAACCGATTTCTGTGCGAGAGCTTATCTGCGAACCGGCGAAGGACCCGGTTGCAACTGCGTAGCGTCTCCCTCAGGGCGGCCCTAGTGGCAAGGGAATTTGGCCCGTGGAGTTCGTATGTTGGCGTTCCCAATTCAGCAGCCACTTCTTCCGCCACAAGCCGCCAGCGTAACCACATAAGTGGCCATCGCTACGTACGACGCGATGGCACGGAACAACAATGGCGAAACGGTTATCGCCGTTCGCGCGACCGACGGCTCGCGCAGCGGTCGGGTTTTTCAGTCGTTCGGCAAGTTGCCGATAGGAAGCCGTTTGACCATAGGGAATAGCCAGAAGGTGTTGCCAAACCGCGGTTTGAAAGCTTGTGCCGTCCATTCGCAAAGTAAGAGTGAAACTAGTTCGCTCGCCCTGAAAGTACTGCTGAATTTGTCGAGCAGTTTGGTTCAATATTTCGTGCGATCCGACGAGGATCGGCTGCTGGAACAGTCTGCTTATTCGTTGAAACTGTTTGGCCAGCATCTTCCGATCGGCGAATTCAAGCAAGCAAAGCCCCGAGTCGCCTCCCGCAGCCAGCATCGGTCCCAAGGGCGTCAAGATACGGGTGGTGAATATTGGTTCGGTTTGCTTCGCACTTGTCGGAGTTTCCCCGACCCATTTTCGCAAGCTATCTCGAAATCCACTTAGCGATTCGAAGCCACTTCCAAACGCCGTAGATGTCACGTCTTCCCCGGAACGGAGACGATCAACTGCCAGCCCGATCCGTTGAGTGCGGAGATAGGCATGGAATGTCATCTGATACTGCTCTTGAAACCAGCGCCGAACACGCGTCGGTGAGAGTCCGAGCAATTCAAGATCGCCGTTCGTCCAGCGGCGATTGGGATCATCCTTGATCCTTTGGAACAAATCGTTCAACCACACAGGCGTTGCTCCTGAGAGTTCAAGCGGATGGCAGCGACGACATGCCCGATAACCCGCCGCTTGTGCTTCGGCGGAAGTGGCAAAGAATTCGACGTTCTCACGTTTGGGCGTTTTTGCTTTGCAGCCAGGGCGGCAGAAGATGCCGGTCGTCTTTACCGCCACAAAGAAGACGCCCTCCATACGGGCATCGCGCTGGACGATTGCCTTGTACATTTGGGCCTCGGTCGGGAGAGTCATTATCGCGTTCATGCCATCAATTTACGAACGCGATAACTTCTTGACGACCGGAAACGAAACAAGTAATTCGGAATCAAGTTCGTCAGTTTAGAATCGTATTGGTTTGAGCGACCAACTGCGAGATCTCTTCCGGAGAAAGGTCACCACGAATTGGCTCGTTGACCTTGATCCCTTCCTTGTTCCACATCATGACTTGAATCTTCGCATCGGGCGACAGGCTGTAACCAGCCGGTCCTTCTGGGTCATGGTAGACGGTCAGCGGCGTGTTACGGATTTCCTGAGAAGCTTGAATGCGTTTCAGTTCAGGTTCGACCTTAGCCGTATCTTTCTCAAGAACCACCATGAAAGCCGAGAGTTTTTTGTCGATATTCTTTTCAACCTGGTGATCAATTTGCTGAACCAAGCTGGAGACTGAGTCATTGACTTCCCGCGTGAAGATCACCACGGTGGGGCGGCCGCTGTATCGGCAGCGATAGCATAGTGATTCCCCAGCTGCTGGTCCGGTCACGTCTTCCACCTCAAACGCACCTGGTTGCTCTCCCAAATGTCTAGTTACGACATGGGATAACGTGGGATTCGGCAGATCAGAGTTGTTGTCCGCTTTGCCGAGGTCGGGAGTGGATGCGTTCGTGCACCCCAGAGAAATTGCCGCACACAACGAAAACAAGAATGGGAGTTGCTGAGGTCGCATGGGATACCTCCAAATCAGATACCGAACTGGCTACAGGATTAGGCCCTGTTCATCATGAACGAGGCTGAAGTGCCAGGCGGGTGGTTGGTCGGCAACACTCCTTCGTGCCGCACACTTCAGCCTGCATTATAACCTCGTCTGCGGTATTGCTAGTTCTTGCCAGCACGGTCTGCGGGCGATTTCTTGCGGGACTGACATAATCGGCAAATTTTTGGTCATCTCCTGACGACACCTATTTCTAGGCGGATCTTATCGAGAGCTATGTGAATCATTGCTAGCAGTGTACAGGTGACCATGGGCGACGAAACAATCCAACTGTCTTCACAATTTGAGGCTTGGGCGAACCTCGTGCTGGCTTGGGTCGGCTTTGGAACACTTACCGGTTTACTGGCTAAGGCCATCATGCCAGGTAAAGACCCAGGCGGTCCAATTGCAACCATGGCCATGGGAATCGGCGGTTCGGTTATTGGATGTGGAACTCTCTCGTTATGCTTTGAAGGGTATCACGTCTCGCCACTGAGTCCGATGGGATTTGCCGTGGCAACTGGCGGTGCGTTTTTGATCCTGTTCTTCTATCGACTTCTCTCGGGCCAAGTGGTCGATGAAAGTCAGCCGCCGGCACCGCGCCGCATGCGTCTCTATTCGTCGCGTCGACGTAGCTCGCATCGTGAGCATGCTGATCACTACTAACTTTCAGCTGACGAACGCTTTGAGTTAAGCTTCCGACCGCGCGTAAAAAAAGCCGACTCAAATTTTGAGTCGGCTTCCAAGAGAGAGAGTGACTTGGTTGTGCGCTGGGTCACGTCGGCTATCTCAAGGGGCAACGTTACGTCGTAACGCTGTGATTGGGTTAACGCGCGAACTCGCGTTAGATGGCGGACGAACCGGTTTCGGCGGTGCGAATACGGATGACGTCGGTCAGCTCGGAAATGAAAATCTTTCCGTCACCGATCTGCCCCGACTGGGCTTTCTGGATGATCGTGTCGACGATTTCTTGGCACTGTTCGTCGGTGCAAACGATTTCGACTTTGATTTTGGGAACAAAATCGATCGAGTATTCAGCACCGCGATAGGTTTCCGTCTGTCCCTTTTGTCGTCCAAATCCCTGGACTTCGGTTGCGGTCATGCCACCAAACCCTTTGGTCACGAGGGCTTCCTTGATTTCGTCCAACTTGTGGTGGCGGACGACGGCTTCGATCTTCTTCATTAATGCATACTCCAACAAACTGACGTGACGTATTTGGACAGGTTCGTAACTGGTGCTCTACTGCAGCGGAGTCATGCACCAAACAAGCGGAGAGCGAGTGCATGATGCGTCAACGACCTTTCATGTCCGTTGTCCCGCATCGTTTGCAACCGTTATGCCAATCGGAGGATTGAAGGACTGCTGCTATTTGTAACTGTCTATTATTTAGTCGGTTACGTCAAACGAACTTTTCCGGGAAGTTCTCTTGCAGAGGATCTCGTGCGTGACAAATCAGCAGAAATTGCGGCAAGTGCTTAAGATGCTGACAGGAAAAACTTTTGGTTTCTCGAGATCAGCGCAAAAAAATAGCCGAGGTTAAGGAGGCAAAACCTCCTCAACCTCGACTACCGTTCGTGGCAGCCCCACTGCACACGAACAACACCCCATCATGCTTCCACACTGTACGGAGAAATGGTTGCCCATTTGAATGTTCGATTGGGAAAGCGAGGACTCTCATCTGGTGGCGTCCGGGAGTCGCTGAAACTTGTTGGTCGCTAAGAGCGGTGCCTTGTTTCGCGTCTCCTTCGCTTTCGCCCTACATTAGATGCATTCGGTGTGCCAATTGCGCTGTGGGTTGATAAATCGCGACAAAAAGGGTTGATTTCCCGGTTTTTGGGCACTTTCTTGCCTGTAGATTTTTAATAGGCCCCTGATCGACATGCCGCGAACTGCCTAAAATAATCGCAGGTGCTGCCTCCTAAGGCAGGGGCTCCCATCCTAGTGAGTGGATGGCAGCGGCAAGGTGAGCGGAACGATCTGATCGACGAAGAAGACGCTCGTCAAAACGTTTGTTTCCAGCAGCTTGATTGCGGCATCCAAGACCGTAGAAACCGCATTATTCGGGTTAGAACGTTTATCACTCCCGATGACCGACAACTTTCGCAACGATCGAGAACTTCATGACACTTGATTGGTCAGAGATTTACGCTTCCGGACTCAGCTACAATGACTATCTCGCCAGATATGGCAACGAAAATCAGCAGCAACGTTGGGCAGTCAAACGGAATACCCTTTCGCTAAGCGATGCCCAGAAAGAGCTGCTGAGTCGTTTTACTCGCAAAATGCACGTTCTCTGCATGGCTGGGGCTTGGTGCGGTGACTGCGTGGACCAGTGCCCGATGTTTGCGCTATTGGAAGAAGAGTCGCCGAACATCGAAGTTCGCTTCGTGGATCGAGACGATTGTGACGAGGCTTTCAAAGAACTGGTCAAAGTTTGCGGTGGTAACCGAGTTCCGGTTACGGTGTTCCTGACCGAGGACTTTCAACAGACCGGTTTCTACGGCGATCGTACCCTGGCCAAGTACCGTCAGCTTATCGAAAATGTGACCGGCGCCGCCTGCAGCACGGGCATCTCGCTGGGAACGGAAGGCCAAATGGACCCATTGACCACAAGTGTCCTCGCTGAATGGATCGATCAATTTGAAAGAAATCAATGGATCCTGAGGACGTCGGCCCGTCTCCGTGAGAAGCACGGAGACTAAAATAGTCTGATCCTCGCCGCTTGAATTATGTTGAGTTGCCCAAGAGAAGAACGTTGAACAAACCGCCTACCCTGACCCCAGAAGAGCTGATCGACGACTTCGAGTTCATGGAAACCAAGGAAGAGCGTCTGAAGCTAATTGTCGAGCTTGGACGCGAACTTCCCGAGTTTCCGGAAGAACTGCGCCGTGATGAGTTCAAAGTGCAAGGCTGTCAAAGCCAAGTTTGGCTCGTACCGCAAATCGTCGAAGAAGATGGATCGAAACGAATCATCTTCCAGGCCGACAGCGATGCCCACATTGTGAAAGGGTTAGTCGGGATTTTGGTGATGCTTCTCTCTGGCAAAACACCTCAAGAGATACTTGATTTCGATCTGCGGGGCTTGTTTGATCGGCTCAAGTTGGAGAAGCACTTGGTGCCGGCACGCTCGAATGGACTGCATTCGATGGTCCGCCGCATTGGCGAAATCGCATCGCTCTCGAAGTAGCGTTACGTCTGATCGGCTGTCTCGGCCCAGACGCCCAAACTGTCGGGGGGAACATGCGATTCCCACCAAGCTTTGGCTTCCGCGGTAGTCCAAGGAAAATCGACAAGCATGGCCTCGACTTCCAGCAGGATCTCTTCCGCGGATTGGGGACGCTGGGCAGGGTCTTTGGAAAGACATCGCGTGAGCAGATCTTGAAGTTGGTCGGGAATCACTCGATCCGCTGCCTCATGGACCGAAGGTACTGGCTGGGTCACGATTTGCACCAGCACGTCCACGGCACTATTAGCCAAATGAATCGTGCGACCAGTAAGCATGAAAAAGACGGTCGCACCTAACGCATAAATATCGACGCACGGATCGGCTTGCGTCGGGTTCTTAACCCGTTCTGGCGGAATGTACATCGGGGTCCCGCTGATCTCCGTCGTTCCGGTCACGACGGTGGCGGCAGCGTCAGCCGATAAGTTTTTCACGAGTCCGAAGTCAAGCACCTTGGCTACATCGTACTCGCCCCCAACGCGACACAGCATGATGTTGAGCGGTTTGATGTCGCGGTGGATCAGGCCCATCGCATGGGCCTCGCGGAGGGATGCCGCTACTTGTCGCATGACGTACAAGACGCGCGGAACCGATTGCCAACCGTTCTGGCGAACTAATTCCTCTATCGTGACACCGTCCAAGTACTCCATTGCGTAATAAAAGACATCCTCAGGCGTCTTACCGTAGTCGTAGATCTCGACGGTATTGGGATGCTTCAGGCGACTGGACAGCTGCACTTCGCGTTCAAATCGTTTTGTGATTCCGGGGTCGGTTTTGTCAGGGCGGACCAGTTTTACGGCTGTCGGGCGTTTTAGCATTTGATGTCGAGCCAAGTAGACCTGTCCCATTCCGCCTTCCCCGATCTTCCGCAGAAGAACATACGATCCGACGACCATGTGCTCGCCGATTGTTCGACGCATGTAGACCATCGAGTTGGCTGCGTAGTACGTAATGCCGGCAAATGCCGCGATCAGGCCGAGCAATACATATTGCCCGATCGAGATATACGTGAACGGGCTAAACGCTTCATAGGCAGCCGTTTCGTAGGCCACACCAAAGCCGTAATCATCTAGCCACTGCCAGGCACCGACGACTTCGTGTCCGGTATATCCTTTGTACGGCTCTAGGATTACTCCGAAATCTAGATCTTCCGTTCGTCCGTCGCGTGCCATGTTGACCAGGCGCGTGACGTGTTCGTGCCCCCTTCGAGGTCCGCCCGGGTGAGTCGGCGTTTGGGATGGAGCAAGAGTGAGATTGGCCCGCGAAGGAGTGCCTTCTGGTAATACGTTGCGATGCCATAGATCTTCGGTGAATCGGCTCTCGGTCAGCATCGTTCCATTTTCATCGAAGGCATATGCCTCACCAGTAGCCCCGGTACGAATGTTCGTGAGAGCTCGCGTGAAGTTGCCAACCGAAAAATATCCCAGCCCTAGCATCGCGCGAGGGGATTCGCCTGGCTCTTGAATCGCCGTGTACGCCCATACATAGGTGGCGTTTTCACCAGAGGTCGATTCGTTCGGGCGAGACTTAGTACGCAACGGTGGTAGGAATCCAGTCTCACCGCGCATGATTTTTAGTGCGACTTTTCCATCTAACTCAGTCTCAATCGGCTTTCCAATTCTTTCTTCCTGATTACTGGCCAGGATAAAGCCAAACGTATCGGCGATGACGTACGCCCCTTCGTCATCTTCAGTAATTGATTGCGCGCGGAAACTTCCTTCAACTTCGCCAGGCTTATTCGGATCGTAGACATAGGTGGTGATTGGATCATTTGCCTGGATGAACCGTTTCGATTCGTCTTCCGTCTTGCTGAATTCCGGCAAGTGTTCTCTTAGGATTGCCAATTCTGGTTGAATATCGGCGACCGAATATTCTTCGTGGAGTTCCTTATGCTTCTTTAGCAAACTGTCGATCGCATCCACGATCTCGGGATCTCGCGCGACCAACTCGGCCTCGCTTTCACAAGAGTCAATCCACAGCGTTAGCGCTTGGACCTCGGCGGTTAACAACGCCTCGAATTCTTGTTGACGTAGCTTGTGCAACTCGTTCCACACCAAGTACCGCGAGCCTAAGCCAAGCAAGATAATTAGCAGCACGAAGACCGTGATCGCGATACTGCGATAAACTCGGGATGCCCAGATGTGAACGATGAAATTGGTGGCCGGTAGTAACCGATTGCGATAGCTGCGTGGGTGAAGCGAATGCTTGGAGGGAACGTCGGACGGAGCGTGGGTCAGCGTTGCTTCGGTTCCAGGAACCAGTGTCCCGCGCGGAATGGGGGCTAGTAGACGCTCAACACGTTCACGCAGAGCGACATCGGTTCCACAGGTATCTTCAAGAAACGCGTCTCGTTGCGCACCGGAACGGCGTCGAGCCTCGGCGGCAATTCGTTCAACGACTTTCGTATTCGGCTGCGTCATAGGGTCCAGAGACTTCGCGATGTCGGTTGCTTTTGGACTTATGGTAATGACATCGGCCTGTATGGGGGTAGGTTTCGCACCAAATTTTATCGGAACCAAGAACAATAAACGAAACAAAAAAGGCGGCTCCCATCGGGGAGCCGCCTTTCCGTATTCAGATTTCACGTTTTAAGCAGATCGCTTACTTGGCCACAGAAAACTTGTGAACCGTGGTTTCGTGGAATGTTTCGCCAGGTTCCAGAGTTGCCGATGGGAATCCCTCTTGATTCGGTGTGTCTGGGTAATGTTGGGTTTCCAGGCAGAACGCTTCGTGTTGGTTCAAGCCACCGTTGGCTTCGCTGCCGTCCAGAAAGTTACCACTGTAGAACTGAATTCCAGGCTGCGTGGTCCAGACCTCCATCACGCGACCCGAAGTCGGATCTTTGACGGTCGCGGCCAGGGCCAGATCGCCCGACTGGCTGGTAAGCACGTAGCAGTGATCGTATCCAACCGGATCGCCACCCGTTTCTTGAATGTCTTTGCCGATCGCCTTGAACGAAGTGAAATCCATCGGCGTTCCCTTAACTGTGGCAAGTTCACCAGTCGGGATCAATGTTTCATCAACCGGCAAATACTTGTCCGATTCAAGCTTCAGTTGATGATCGTAATTCTTACCACTCTTGGCACCGGCCAAGTTCCAGTAGTTGTGGTTGGTTAGGTTCAACACCGTCTTCGCGTCGGTCGTTGCGGTGTAATCCATCACCAACTCATTCTTCGGAGTCAGCGTATATTTGACGGTAACCTTCAAGTTACCTGGATAGCCTTCTTCGCCATCTTTGGCGGTATAATCGAACTGAACACCAACCGCTTCCGGGGTTTCAATCTTCTTCGAGGCCCAGACAACCTTATCAAAACCCTTGATCCCGCCGTGGAGGCTGTTGGGGCCGTTGTTGGTCGCCAGGGTGTACTGCTTCCCGTCGAGGGTGAACTTACCCTTAGCGATGCGATTCGCGTAACGACCCACTGTGGCGCCAAAATAAGGAGGCCCGGCCAGGTAGCCGTCCAGGTTGTCGAAACCAACGTTGATGTTTTCCGACTTGCCGTCTTTGTCTGGGGCCGACAGGCTCGTCATGATGGCGCCGTAGTTAATCAGCTCCATCTTGAGTCCGTTTCCGTTGTCAACGGTGTATTTGACAATCGTGGTTCCATCCGGCAGATCGCCGAACTCACTCGCTGTGACGCTCATGGGGGACTTTTTTCCTTTGGCTGCAGGCTCTTCGGCGGAAAGGCCGGAGGCACTAAAAACAATCGCCGCAAGGCACAGTGCGGCGGGGGTGAAGCAGCGTTTCATCATCGGAACTCCAAGCATTTGGGGCTAGTAGACTGACAACTTGTTCGGTCATCAAGGGATAAGCAAGAGTGACGTGCTTTGAGGTCTATTATCAAATCCCGTTTGACGGAAGTCTAGAGAATCATAGGTTTTAGCGAGCAAACCGTATCGGAATTCCGTACGTAGTACAGTTGTTTGAGATTGATTGCACAGCGACCTGAGAAATTTTGCCAAAAAAAATCGATAAGGCCTGCAAGATTTCCAGCGTGCCGGTAACTACCCCTTCAGATCAGGACGAAAGCCATCGAGCGTTCAGGAGAAAACGTGACACTTCAGCCCGCAGAACTGCTAAAGCAGCACGAGCGCTGGCTGAGGACTGCGCTGTACGCTCGGCTGCATAGTCCTGTGGAAGTGGATGATGTGATGCAGGAAACGGTCACCGCAGCGCTGGAAAACTGGCAGCAGATTAGGGACCCCAGCGCTGTGGGGCCGTGGCTATACAAGATCGCCATCCGTCAGGCCTTGTTGTATCGCCGTAAGCAGGGACGAATTCGGAAGTTACACGAAAACGTCCAGCGAAACGCACCACCCCCGAGCGAAAGTGGAACCAATCCACTGGACTGGCTTCTCGCCGAAGAACGTAACGAGATGGTTCGTCGAGCGATGAGCGAACTTCCCCGCCGGGATGCTGAGATTCTGCTGCTCAAATACACCGAGCAGTGGAGTTACCGGGACATCAGCAAGCGGCTGGGTGTCAGCGAGAGCGCTGTCGAGGCTCGGCTCCATCGAGCACGGGCTCGATTGCGAGAAAAACTGTTGGCCCGCGAAGTGATCTCGACGGGAACGTAAACGAAAACGATTTCGAGCCATGAACGAACAATCCTCCCCAATCGATCATCAAACGCTCGACCGCCTCGTCGATGGCGAGCTTTCCACGGAAGAGTACCGTCAGGTGCTCAGCGAGTTGGAGGGCAGCCAAGATGGTTGGCGACGTTGTGCCCACGCGTTTCTCGAAGCGCAGGCACTCGGCAACACCCTGCCGTTGTTGACAGAGCCGGCCCGGTTCCCCCCCAAGGCCGAGCCGGCTCCGGCGGCTTCCTTGAAAGAACGAGAATCGAATTCTTTCCGCGGTGTCGAGCGACTTTCGGCGATGGCAGCGAGCATTGCGATTGCCTTTGGTCTGGGTTGGTATATCTCCACCCTCGACGACGATGTCGGTACGGGCGGGAGTAACCCTTCCGTTCAGATCACAGATAACAATCCTGTGAATACGTCACCTGTTCCCGGGGTACAGCATGAAGTTCAGAAGCCGAAGTTTGTGTATGTGAATCAGTGGGATGGTCAAAATACGACAGGGATTCCGATTCCAGTCGATCCTGACCGCCCTTACGATCCCCAACAGCCGTGGGACGAATCGGTCGGCATCTCGGCTCAGGAATTACAAAAACTGAAAGACGAAGGGCGTCCAGTCGAGACCTACAATCGACTGATTCCCGTGACGTTAGATAACGGCAATAAGGTTGTCGTGCCAATGCAGGAAGTGATTGTGCACGACAAGCCGGAGCTTCCCTTTCACTAAGTTACCGATTCATTCTCGAAAACGTACGCGTAGAGAACACCTTGCAAAAAGGAGTGAGTTGATGAAGGTCCGATATTTGTTCGCAACAGGTCTTTTGGCAGCCGGCGTTGTTGCGGCTCCCCTGTGGAACAATGCCACGGCAGACGAAAAGCCTCAGCAAGATCGTGCGGCAGAAGTCCAGCCGGACGCCGAAAAGGCCAAACAAGAAGTCAAACACTATTGGCTCGGGATTCAATTGGCACCCACGCCAGCAATCCTGAAGCAACACGTCGAACGCCTGAAAGATGGCGGCGCCATGGTCGCCGGTGTTGCCAATGCCAGCCCAGCATCCAAAGCTGGACTCCAAGCAGGCGACCATATCCTGAAAGTGAACGACCAAGCCGTAACCTCGCCTGAGCAAATCGTCGACATCGTTCGTCAAGGTGAAGGAGAGGCGATCGTCTTACGAGTCTTACGCGGCTTCGAGATCGAGTCGTTCACAGTGAAGCCAGAGATCGCGCCGGAAAACCCTGTCGTTCCCCAAGCCAACATCGGAATGGAAGGGATGATGCCTCCCTCGTTGAACGGCGGCGGTCCTGGGGCCCGGCTGCACATTTTCGGTCCCGGACAGATGGTGCCACCCGATGTTCGTCTGCGGTTGTTGGAAGATAATCTGCCGCAAAACTTGATGATTCGTGTCGAGAAGAAGGGGGATGCCCCGGCGAAGCTTCATATTGAACGCGAAGGCGAGTCTTGGGATGTGACGGCTGACGACATTGACCAGCTTCCTGAAGATCTGCGTCCGATTGCCAAGCGTTTTCTGGCAAAGAATACCAATGGACCAATCATCTTCGGCGGCAAGGACGTTCCCTTCAGCGAACTCAGAGACATGATGATCCAGCGACAGCCAGGGCAGTTCGTTCCAGGCAAAGTCGTTATGCCTCCCAATGTCGAGGCGATGCAACAGCAAATGCAGCAAGAGATGAAACAGCAGATGCGTGAGATGCAAGAGATGATGAAACGAATGCATCAACAAATGGAACGCATCCAATTGGAACAAGGTCAGCCGCAGAAAGACCTCGGACAATCTGACGAAGTCTAAGCGGTAGCCTACCAAACCTGCCTGGTTGGTTCTTCCTCTGGGGCCAACCGACGTAACGCCGCCAGTTCACGATCGTGGACTGGCGGCTTTTTTTGTATAACGTAACCAGCCCAACCAAGTTTCCTAAGCCGTTGTTCGATCCTCAAGTATGAATCATTCCCACCATGATCTCCTGGCCTCTCTCCGTGAGAAGCTTCCCTCTCATCCCGCGTTGGGAACCTTGATTGTTGGGATCTGGTCGGTTGTGGAATCGGCCCAAGATCTGACCGAGTTCTGTCAAGGCATCGGCCAAGTCTTGCAAGCAACCACGGTCTGTAGTGCGGTGCAATTTCAGCAGCAAGGGCCAAGTGGCGATTGGAAACGACTCGTCGCGATTGGTTCGGCACAAAAAGTCACGACTTCCCAGTTGGGAGACTGGTTGCAGGCCGACGTTACACCGGGGACAACGGCTGCAATCCCAATCATCCTGCTTGGCGAGCCTAATCGAATCGTCATTCTCGAAGGAGCGGCTGCGCTAACATCCGAGCAGTTGCAAGCGACCAGCCAGGTTCTCCATTTTGCTCTGCAGCGTTTTCTCGAAAACTTGACGCAAACGCAACGGGCAACACATCTCAAAGCGATGCTCTCGATGGTGCAGCGTTGGCATCAAACGGACGATTTGCCTTCCCTTTTGAACGAAATGGCGGAATGCTCAACGCAATTTTTCGCTGCCGAACGTGCCAGCATCTTTCTGTGGGATAAGCCCAAGCACATCCTGGTGGGACGGCCAGCCCTGGGGGTCGAAGACGGCAAGCTGGTTGTGCCAGACGACAAGGGGGTGGTCGGTGCGGTTGTGCAAACCGGCCAACCGCGGCGCGTGGACGACATGCTTGGTCATGAAGTCAATCGCGATATCGACAAACAACTTGAATTCCACACGCGCAGTTTACTGTGTGTGCCGCTGTTAGATCGCAAGGGCAGGGTGTTTGGCGCGTTCGAGCTGATCAACAAACGCAGCGGTAACTTCACGACCCAGGACGAGCAAGGGCTGGTAGAGATCGCCGTGCACGCGGCTGCGGTACTGGAAAGTTCGCAGCAGATAGCCGAACTCTTGGAAAGTCGTGATCGAATTGCCGCCGCTCAGGCCGCGGAGATCCAGCTTATCGGCGAATCGCCTCCCATGCTCGAACTGCGTAAGAACATCGATCGTATTTCGGCCACGAAGCTGCCGGTTTTAGTACTGGGTGAGAACGGCACTGGCAAGGAAGTTGTCAGCCGTATGATTCACTACCACGGCAATCGACGTGGACAGCCGTTGGTATCGGTGAACTGCGCGGCGTTGCCCGACACGCTGCTGGAAAGTGAACTATTTGGCCACGAGAAAGGGGCATTCACCGGAGCTCACGAATCGAGACCAGGCAAGTTCGAGCTGGCTTCCGGTGGCACACTCTTTCTAGACGAGATCGGCGACATGAGTCTGCCGGGGCAAGCGAAGCTGTTGCGCGTGTTGGAAAACCAAGTCTTGACGCGACTCGGGGGTCAAGTTGATATCGAAGTCGATGTTCGTGTGATCGCCGCAACTAACCAGGACTTGCCCAAGCTGGTTAAGGAGAATCTCTTCCGCCAAGACTTGTTTTATCGGCTGGACGTCGTCTCGCTGCATCTGCCTCCGCTACGGGATCGGGGCAACGACATTCTGATCCTAGCCGAACGCTTTCTGGCAGAGTTTGCCCGTAAGGCTCGCCGTGATCCGCCGATGCTATCAAGCGATGCGAAGAACCGCTTGTTGTCACACATGTGGCCCGGCAACATCCGCGAGCTCCGCAACACGATGGAGCGGACCGCCTTTCTCTGCGATCGCGAGATCGTTACCGCCGAGATGCTTCCGCTGGATACCAATAACGGCCCCCAGGTGCAACAGGTTCCGGCCCAGCTTGATTTGTCCGAGGCAACCGACCGCTTTCAGGCCGATTTCATCAGCTATCACCTGGAGCGAAGTGGCGGCAACATGAGCCAGGCTGCCAAAAACATGGGCCTCCACCGCTCGAATCTGCACCGCAAGATGAAACAGCTGGGCCTGCTGGATGAACGCGATTAGCCCCAAATCCCACTGATTACGGCAGTTGCGGCGACTCGCTGGCAAAACTCCCCCTGAAAATCTTCAAGTGGGCACTTCACCGACGCCGACAAAAGCGGTACATTGTGCGTTTCCCTGAGGGCCAAGAGTGCCCACAAGGCGAAAACCACTTAGAAGAAGCGAACCTAATTCGGTCCTCACTTCTCCTAAGATCAACTAGACAGCTCCCTTAGCTCAATTGGCAGAGCAACTGACTCTTAATCAGTAGGTTGTTGGTTCGATTCCAACAGGGAGCACTTTTAAGCCCTTCGCGTGAAACCCTTGGGGCTTTTCTTATGCGCTGCTCGGTGCTTCAGAAGAATAGAATAGCTTCTTATCTCATTTTGCGGCTTAAGGCACATCCCAGACGTCGATTTGGATCAAGTTCTTTTCTACCCGAACGCAGCGGACGCACTGGACATCATCGGGCGGTCCGCAATCCCATCGAGATAATTGCGGATTGGGGATGTCAATCGGTTCCAGGGTATCAAGCCGAATCATCTGTGGGTTGTTGTATTGAAGTTTGAGATTGCCAGGGGAGATCGTAGCGAGAACTAACTGAGGCATCTTGGTTAGATCCTTTACGCAAGCCTCTGTGATTTGCGTTCCAGTTATTTCAAGTGTCCGAAGGTTGGGAAGTGCTATGAGGTCGTGGAAGCCTGCGTTTGTGACCGATGGCATCGCATGAATCTCTAAAAAGTAGATAGAGTCGACTTGTTTGAGTGCTTGTAGGCCTCGATCGGTGGTGGCGCCGCCAAGAATGGCGACATTGGGAAGATGCCTGAAGTGATGAAGTTGCTCAAGGACCTCATCGGCAGCGGCCTCGCCACCGAGACGAAGGGCACCAATTGACTTGGATTTGGCCAATCGCCGCATCTGGGCAGGTGTGATTGAAGATCCATTCAATGAAAGCTCCCACAGGTCTGGCAGACTTGCGACGCTTTCAACTAGCTCATCACTCAACGGCCCCGATGGCAAAGTCAACGTTTGGAGCTTTGACATTTGGCCAAGGCTGGTCTCGAAGACATTTGGATTCTTTACTTTGCTTAGGTCTGCTGAGCATACGTATGAGAAGAGATTCTGGCCGAATGCCTGGCGCAGCAGCCAAGAGCCTTTCGGTTCGTCTGCCGGGAAGCCTGGAACGGCTGCGTTGTAGTCGAATCGAGCATCCCCGCCAGCTTTCGACACTCTTGCTACAAAAGCGGTCTCTCGTCGCGACCGAATGATTTGTCGCCCAAGCCAACCTAGTGGCAAAGAAAGTACGAGTATGAATAGCAGTAACACTCGCAGACTAAATCGAAAGCGGAGTAGGCGTGGTCGCGTAATCTTTGAAGACTCGTTCATGGCGTTGAAACGAGAGTAAAGTGGTTTGCACTATTAACCGTCTGTTGAAATCGTACCGCAAACGACGGAGAGTTGCCAATCAATCCAACAATACCAAAGTATCTGCCAACTCATTCACGTCGTCTGCTGCTTGGGGCAGGGGGCCAGCCAGGTGGTTACCGGCTTCGGTGATGACCGTTGCCAGGGCTTCCGTTGGGTTGCCTTGTTTCAGGGCCGTTGTTAGTTGTTCGCAAAGCTGGTCGAGAATCGGTTGGCCGACTTTGTCGAGGATCTCTTGGTCGCCGAGGACGACGGCCATGTGTTCGTAGAGGGAAACGTAGATCAACAGGCCGGTTGCGCCGCTGGTGTGATGGATTCGTTGGTCGAAGAAGATCATGCGAGCTCGTGCGCCGACTTCTTCCTGCAATTGCTGTTGCGGGGTGAACAAACGACGCAACCAACCGATTTGGCTGCCGGCGAGCGCCCCGAAGAGGAATGCGACGACGATACTGACCACCAGGGCGATCAGGCCTAGATCGATTGTCAGGCCAGACCAATCGCCAGGTTCGTTGACTGAGCGGGGGAAGACGAGCCAAACGGTGATCGCCGCGATGGCGGCCAGCCATAAGCCGACGACATCCTCGGCTCGATCGTAGCGGCCAGATTGGGTCGCGACGACCGGAACGATCTCGCAGGACGTTTGCGATTCCGCTGCCGTGACTGCGGCTTCGATTCGCTGGCGTTGTTCTTGGCTGAAGAGGCTGGTTGCGCGTTGCATGATCGACTTTCCTTACCAAGAACCTGTGGCACCACCGCCACCTGACGAGCCACCACCGAACGATCCGCCACTGAAGCCGCCGCCTCCTCCGCTGCCGCGACTGGTCGCCATCTGGTAAAGAATCGCACCGATGACCGTGAAAACGACGCCCCAAAACAGCCAGGCCCATCCGCTTGAACCCCGTCGGTAAAGCGATACGGCGGTGAAGATGGCCAGCCCGAAGAAGCCGATCCAGATCGCATACTGCCACCAAGGAACTGGAGCGGCTGGCAGTTCTAACTTCCGCGCCATTTTGTCGAGTGACTCGACGCCAGCTAAGATTCCGGTCGAGAACTCACCTTGCTTGAAACGGGGAATGATCTGCTCGTCCATGATCTGCCGACAAAGGGCATCCTCGCGTCGTCCCCAGCCACCGCCAAGTTCAATGCGGGCCTTGTGGTCGTCGCGCGAGACGAGCAGCAAAATACCGGTGTTCCATTCTTGATTATTGAGAGTGGCTTGCCCAATGCCCCATTGATCGAATAGTAGCGTCGCGAAGGTTTCGATTCGCATCCCTTCGCCCCCATACTTCGACATCGACTCGATCGTAATGACGATAATCGGGGTTGCCGTATCGGTCAGTAGCTTGTCGCAGATCTCGCGGATCTTCTCTTTGTCTTCGGGTGAGATCAGATTGGCCTGATCGCGAATGAATTCTCGCGGTCCGGGCGGCTCTAAGTCGATATGTACAGCCGAGGCTTGCGAGACGAATGTCCCAAATAGCAAGCCGATCGTGCAGAGGGTGAACGCGATCGACCTAAGGTGACGTCTGATTTCCATCGGGATGGGGGTACTCCATTCGCGCGCAAGTGGATTGATCCGCGGCGTATCAACAGGCATCAGGGAAGCAAAGCAGATAGACTGCTCCCAGATTGTAGCCCCCGGGTTGGGGGCTACTCAAGGACTAGCATGTCGAGCAAAGTTTGGCGTAGCTGATTGTGTTACGCTTCTTTCGGCGTTTCTGGTGGTGGCTCGTGCCCTTCATGATGGATCGGATCCAAGCCTTCCTTCTGTAGGATCTTCATCACCACGTAGTAGAACACTGGCGTGAAGATCAAGCCGAAGCCGGTCACGCCCAACATACCGCTGAACACGGCCACGCCTAACGCATACCGCATTTCCGCACCGGCTCCATGACCCCACAACAGTGGAGCAACACCGAGCACAAACGCGAAGCTGGTCATCACGATCGGTCGAAGTCGTGTCACGCATGCTTGAACCGTTGCTTCGAGAAGGGGTTTGTTCTCTTTTTCCATCAAGTCTTTCGCGAACTCGACCACGAGAATGGCGTTTTTACACGCCAACCCCACCAGCACCACAAACCCAATCTGCACGAAGATGTTCATGGCCATCTGAGCGATGAACACGCCCGTCAAAGCGGCGAGAACACACATCGGCACCACCAGGATAATGGTCACCGGCAATTCCCAGCTTTCGTACTGCGCGGCCAAAATCAAGTAAACCAAGATCACCGCACCAATCAACGCAGAAATTGGGTTCTGGAGCACATCTTTGAACGACGTGAACTGGCTCGCTTGTTGTTGCAAGAACGAGATTTCTGTCCATTCGGCTTCCATCGATTCTGGCAACTCGGCTTCCGCCAATTGGTCCATCAGTTCCAAGACTTCGCCTGTGCTGAGGAATGGCACGTTGACACCGTTGATCGCTGCCGCAGGGAAGTTGTTGTAGCGATTGATGAACATTGGCCCGGTGCTGTCTTCGATGGTGCACAGCGTGCCAAGAGGTACCATCTCGCCCGTTCGGCTTTTCACTTTGAACTGACGAACCGAGTCGGCGTTCACGCGGAACTTCGATTCAGCCTGAGCATTCACTTGCCAAGTTCGGCCGAAGCGATTGAAGTCGTTCACATAGAAGCCGCCGGAATAGACCTGAAGTGCCTGGAAGACGGCATCGAGATCGACCCCCATCGACTTACACTTCTCGCGGTCGATATCGATATAAAGCTGTGGGGTGTTCGCTCGGAAACTGCTAAACGCAACCACGATACCAGGCTGTTCGAGCGCAACGTTGGCCAGGTTGTCGGCCTGAGCTTGCAGCGCCGAGTAGCCGTTATCCTCCAGGTCCTTGACCATCAGCTTGAAACCGCCAGCGTTCCCTAAACCGCTAATCGGCGGAGCCTCGAAGACGGAGATGCGAGCCTCTTGAATCTCGGAGAACTTCTTGCGCAGGTCGCTGGCAATTGCCTCGGATGAGAGCGTGTGATCGCGTCGTTCCGAGAACGGCTTGAGCACCATGAAGCCACCGCCGAGGTTCGAGGTGACCGCGTTTTGCACGAACGACTGACCAGAGACATCCACGATATGCAGAACGCCCGGCGTACCCATGGCGATCTTTTCGATTTTGCTCATCACGGCATCGGTTCGTTCTCGCGAAGCCGAGTCTGGCAACTGGACATCCAAGATCAAATAGCCCTGGTCCTGCGTCGGGATGAAGCCTGTCGGGACGACGGTAAAGCCGTAGCCGGTCAAGCCAATCAGGCCGACATAGACCACCAGGGCGACGCCGCTGATTCGTAAGAGTGAGGCAATCCCGCGACCGTAATGATCGGTCGCCCAATCGAAGGCACGATTAAACACACTGAAGATCGAACCCAGCACGCGGTTAACGGTATGCGATAGAAGATAGCCAAGGAACGCACCAGGGACGAAGACAGCCGCCTTGATCCACAGGTCGAGTCCAGCACCCTCTGATTCGCCGGAACCTCCCATCAGTTTGCCAGCCAGCCAGACAAACAGGAGGCCGAACAAGATAGCGATACCCCACCAAGGAAGCGCTTCGCGATCTTTTGTATGGTCTTCGCCCGGCACCGGATCTTTAAAGATCGACGCTGCCCGTGCGGGCGTCATCGTCATAGCGTTCATCGCTGAGATCAGCATTGCCGCCGCAATGGTCAATGCAAACTGGCGGAAAAACTGCCCCGTGATCCCACCCAGAAACGCACTCGGGAAGAACACGCTGCTAAGCACCAACGTGATCGCAATAATCGGGCCGGTGATTTCCTGCATGGCGTTGATCGTCGCATCGCGGACTTTATAGCCCATCGCGATCCAACGCTCGATGTTTTCGAGCACCACAATGGCATCGTCGACCACAATACCAATCGCCAGCACTAAACCGAACAGCGTTAGGTTATTGAGTGTGAAGCCCATCATGGCCATCACGGCAAACGTACCAATCAACGAAACTCCGACATCGATCAGCGGTAGCATCACCGCTTTCCAGTCTTGCAAGAAGAAAAGCACCACGATCGCCACCAGGATGATCGCGTCGCGCAGCGTCTTGAAGACTTCTTCGACCGATTGTTCGATGAACGGAGTCGTGTCGTAACCGATTTCATACTGCAGGCCTTGCGGGAATTTCGCTTTCAATTCCTCCATCTTGCGTTTAACGCTTTCACCCACGTCGAGCGCGTTTGAGCCCGGCAATTGAAAGACACCCAAGCCGACCGACGGTTTTTCGTCGTAACGGCAGAGAGTATTGAGGTTCTTGGCACCGAGTTCGACTCGGCCCACATCACGAACTCGCGTAATCTGACCATCGTCGCCTGTTTTAATAATGATGTCGGCGAACTGTTCCGTCGTTTCCAAGCGGCCCAGCGTTGTCATGGTAAGCTGCATTTCCTGGCCGGCTGGAACCGGTGGCTGCCCGATCTGACCGGCGGCGACTTGCACGTTTTGTTCGCGCAGGGCATCGATAACTTCTCCGGCTGCAATCGACCGCGACGCGAGGGCATCAGGATTCAACCAGATGCGCATACTGTAGTCTTGTTGTCCCAGAATCTGCACGTCACCCACGCCGTCGAGTTTGGCAATTCGGTCATGCAGCTGAATCGTGGCGTAGTTGCTGAGATAAAGGTCATCTAGCATCGGCTCGCCCGTATCGGGATCGATGTCGGAAAAAAGATTGACCGCCAGCAAGATATTGGGGGACTTCTTTTTCGTCGTCACGCCCGTTTGTTGAACCACATCAGGAAGCAGCGGAATGGCTTGTGAAACGCGGTTCTGAACGAGAACCTGGGCCATGTCCAAGTCGGTTCCCAGAGCAAACGTAACGGTTAGCGTATACGAACCGTCACTGGCCGACTGTGAAGACATATAGAGAGAGTCTTCTACACCCACGACTTGTTGTTCGATGGGGGCAGCGACCGTTTTAGCAACCACATCGGCACTAGCCCCAGGATACTGGCAGGTAACCGATACCGTCGGCGGAGCAATTTCGGGGTATTGGGCGATTGGCAAAATCCATAAACAAATGGTGCCAATCAGCACGATGATGATCGAAATAACCCAGGCAAAAATGGGTCGATCGATAAAGAAGCGAGCGAGCACGGTGCTTTCCTTCCGCGAGGTTGTTCGGCTAATTCAGTGGCGAAACCGTTTTCGATTCGAGACTAAGATTCCTTAGGCTTGTCCTCGGTTTCCGCTTTGGTTTCGTCAGCAGAAGGCTTTTCCTGGTCTTCGCTGCGTAGTAAGTCTTTCTCAACCGGTGGTGGTTCCGGCATGGTCGAGTGATCCGCTTTCACAGGCTTGCCAGGTCGCACCAACAAGGTGCCGTTGATGATGACTTGCTCTCCTTCTTTCAAGCCGGTCTTAACCACTTGAAGAGGTCCTTGCTTCGTGCCCAGCGTGACAGGCTTTTGGACAGCGTTTCCCGATTCGTCCAACACATAAACAAATCGGTTGCTTTGATTGGCACCGATCGCACGTTGCGGAACGAGGACGGCGTCGTAAGGCGCGCCCGAGGCGACCTTGATACGCGTGAACAGTCCTGGTCGCAGTACGCCATCTGGATTGGGGATAATGGCTCGCACGGTTAACGTACCAGTCGCGGCATCCAACTGATTGGAACCGAAGTCGATCATGCCTCGATGGGGATAAACGGTCCCATCGGCCAAGCTGACTTCGACTGGGATCTTACGTTCTTTCAAGGAACCATCAGGGCGACCATCGGTTTGAGCAACATGTTGTTCGATATAACCCAACAGTGCCAATTCATCGACATCGAAATAAACATAAACCGGATCGACCGAAACAATGGTCGTCAGTAACGTTGGATTGCCCACGCCACTTTGGATCAGGTTTCCCTTGGTGACATACGTACGATCGATTCGGCCGGCAATTGGGGAGCTGATCGTGCAGTAATCGAGATTCACCTTCTTAGCAGCGATGTCTGATTCGGCGGCTTGCACCTGAGCAGTTGCTTCATCCGCTTGGGCGACCGATTCGTCGTACGCTTCCTGGCTAACGGCACCTTTACCGACCAGTTTCTCGTTTCGAGCTAAGGTCGTCTTGGTTAGCTTTTCGCGTGCTTGATATAGATTCCGCTGGGAGACAGCTTGATCGTACTCAGCTTGATAGGTGCGTTTATCGATCAAGAACAGAAGATCTCCCTCTTTGACCATCGCCCCATCTTGGAAAGCGACCTCTTCGAGGTAGCCAGATACCTTGGCGTAAACATCGACCGAAGAGATGGCTTCGACGTGGCCCGTGTATTCGTCAAAATCAACCACTTGGCGTTTGATCGCAGGGGCGACCGTTACCGGTGGTGGTCCCGTTTTGGGCAATTCGCGATGGCGGCCGCAACCTACCAGCAAGAGGGCCAGGATGGCGAATACGGGACATGCGACAAGCATTCGTGATTGGATCATTGGTCTCTCTTGTTCGTCGGTGGAAGTCACGGCATCCCATCGTTAACTCAAATCGCATTGGCGGCGTGTGCCTGGCGACTCGTTAGGCTTCGCATTTTGACAGATGTAGCGGTAATTCGTTCTCGGGAGTTGTACCACCATCACAGAATCGTGGGTACTACTTGCCGAAATCACCGATCGTAATAGGTTAGCATCCGAATTGTCGCCATAGGGTGGCCTGAGCAAGTTCTTTACGAATGACGCTTGACTGGGGGCCATGCGTTATCGGTTTTGATCGACAATTTTTAGATACGGCTCGAATGAAATCGAGGCAGCCGATGCAATGCTCCCCAAATCAGGTTACGCGAGACTGGTTCGTTGGATGTTGCGCTAAAGAGGTTTCGTAAGATTTCCCACACAGCGAAATCCCAAGCAACGTCCCCGGGCCTGTGGTTCTCGCCCTCGGCGATAAGACGGACGACAAAGTTCAGCCGGGCCGACCCAACTGCCGCCTCGCTCGCTGCGGACGCCACTTGGAGTGCGATTAACAGGATTCAAATCTCTTGAGGATGCCCTTCGATAGAAATCGTCGGCGTACCAATCTCGGCACCACTGCCAGACATTTCCAGCCATGTGATGTAGACCAAAATCTGACATCCCTAGCGGAGCGTGAACTGGGGCCATGGGCATCGATCGGGCGTTGTAGAGCCGGCCGGGTTGATGCTGGCCAGCGACGAACGATGCGTTGGCCGTCTCGTCCGGGGGGAGAGCGACGTAAGCTCCTTGGGCCGCGTATTCCCACTGGGCTTCCGTGGGAAGGAAACCCTCGTGGGTTTCGTATGACCTCCAATCCCAGCCATTGACCCACAAGGAATAGGCGTTGGCTCCATACCACGATACCAGCACCATAGGCATCGTCTCCGTACCGATCACTGGACGCCAGACATTTTCGACCAATTCAAGCTGCAGTTGTGCAACACGGTCATCTTGGTTGTCGAGCAGAAACCAGTCTCGCCAATGCTTCGTAATGGACTGCGTCGAGTTCAAGAATCGGCAAAATGCCGTGGTCGATACTGGCTCGGCATCGATCAAGAACGACTCAAGCTGAACCGAGTGAGCTGGGCTTTCGTCAACCTGGGCGAACGTTTCGTCAGATCCGATGGTAACTTCCGCCGCAGGTAGCAGCATGCATCGCATGCCATCGGACAGTCGACGATAAATCGGGATTGAGGCTGCGCACTCAAGTGGTTCAAAAAGGTTTTCGTCGGCAACGGGAAAAGTTGTCTGGTAGCGACCGCTTAGTTGCGAGAAGGGGATTTCGGGATCGGTGATCTTTGCGCGGACATCCCCTTGCCAGTTACTGCGGTCCGGGCGATGCGATTGCTGCTGCAGGTAAACAACCTCGGCCAGGTCTCGAAGGCGGAAGGGATTCCGAGTGAAGAGCCTCTTAGCGACAGGATCGGAAGGTTTGTCTGGAATCTCAATATCGAATTCCTCTTCCAAGGCCATGATCACCTCGACCATGTCCAAGCTGTCCAAATGCAAGTCTTCGATCATCCGACTCTCAGGTCGGGCTTCGCTGCGGTCAATGCCAAGGCAGTGTGCAACCAACTGGCAGACGCGCCGTTCCAATTCACTTAGATCGTGACATGACGGGCTGAGCATTTCTGTGCCTTTGATAACAACGGGTTGAATTCGATTATACAAATAAGGCCGTCAAAGCTCACGGTCTCTTCGTGAGCCATCGATCCATTAGCGAATCGATTGCCAATGCTTCACGATAGGTGGAGCCGTACTTTTGGCGTGTTCAATCGCCGATTTTTCCGTTGCGATTTACTCGGATGTGGCGCTAATGTGGCTCGTTCCAGATCGGTATTTTGAGTCCACTTTGACGCAATTGGCAGGTCGAAAAGTTGGAGAATCGAATTCTGACTCGCTATAATCAAGCCCCAGCCCCCGTCTCGTTTTCCTCCAGGAGATGTCATGTTGCCCCGCATTGCTGCGAGCCTGCTGCTTGTTCTCTTCGCTGTTGTTAGTAACGTCAACGCGGAAGATGATTCAAAACTAAACGTGCTGTTTATCATCTCCGACGATTTAGGGAGCCAATCGCTGGGCTGTTTTGGCAATCAGCAGTGCCAGTCACCCAACATCGATAAACTAGCGGCCAGCGGTGCGAAGTTCTCGCGAACCTACACCCAGTACCCGGTCTGCGGTCCCTCGCGAGCCGCACTCATGTCTGGTCTCTACTGCCAGGCGATTGGCGTGACCGGCAACGGTTCGTCGGGGAAATTTACGCAGAACCTCGGTGACCGACCTTCGATGACACAGTGGTTCAAGCAGCAAGGGTATTACACCGCACGTGTGAGCAAGATCTATCACATGCGTGTCCCAGGCGACATCACAGCAGGCGTTGATGGCCCTGATCATGCTGCCTCTTGGACCGAACGCTTCAATTGCCAAGCGCCGGAGCAATGGAGCGAAGGAGAACATGCTCATCTTTCGCGTGAGCGTTTGAAGCCAGACCCTCAACGCAACATTCATTACAACCTTGGTTACGGTGGCGCTTTTTACGTGGTTCGCACCCCGGGCGAAAGTGCCGAACAAGCGGACATGAAAGCGTCGGCCAAGGCGATTGAGATCTTGGAGCAGCGAGCCGAAGACAAGCAGCCGTTCTTCCTGGCAGTTGGTATGGTCCGACCGCACGTTCCGTTAGTGGCTCCCGAATCGTTCTTTGAAAAATACTCGGCTGCCAAGATCGATTTGCCGAAGCAAGTCGAAGACGATTGGAACGATATTCCCAAGGCAGGCATCTCCAAAAACAGTCAAGGGAGCGGACTTGGCACGAAGCTGAAGAAGCAGGAAGTTCTCGAGGCCTACTATGCCGCCGTATCGTTCATGGACGCCCAGGTCGGTAAGATCGTCGACTCGCTCGATCGATTAGGCCTCGCTGAGAACACGATTGTCGTATTCACCGCTGATCATGGCTATCACTTGGGTGAACATGAATTCTGGCAGAAGATGAGTTTGCACGAAGAGTCTACGCGAATTCCTCTCATCATTCGCATGCCGGGAAGATCTCCGCTTGAGATCAATGCACTTGCTCAGCAGATTGATATCTATCCTACGCTCGCCGAGTTATGCGGTTTAAAGGTTCCTCCGCACGTTCAAGGTAAGAGCCTCGTGCCGGCGATCTCGCACCCGAGTCAAGTGATTCATCAAGAAGTCTATACGCTTCGCGGTAACAATGATCACCTCTTGCGTACCGATCGTTTCGCGCTAATCCGGTATGGCAACGGAAGTGTCGAGCTTTACGACATGGAGTCCGACCCGCAGCAATTCACGAACTTGGCAGATGATTCCCAGCACGCCGATACCTTGCAGCAACTGCAAGCAGCGCTCGACAGAAAGTTGGCCTCAATCGAAAAGTAAGTAGTGATCGGGCTTGCCTTTCGCGGTGATCTAACGCACACTTGAACGTAGAAAGGCTTTCCACGAATGCGATTTATTTCCCTCTTAACCATCGCGGCGCTACTCGTCTGCCCCTTGTGGTGCGCAGTCGGGGCATGTCATGCGATACCGGGAGATCAACTCGTGGAAGTCACAGGTGCGGGTGGCTGTTGTTGTCATTGTCAGCCAACCGATGAATCTGATTCCTCGATGCCTGGCGAGCCATCTGATAAGACGCCTTCTGAGTCGGGGCATTGCCAAGGGATCTGCGGTGGTGCCGTGATGGACCGCGACGCCGATCTGCCGAGCACAATCGTCGTGTCCGACCTATTTTGGCTGGCACCGATGGTCGATTTCGGGGCCGAATTTCGGTCGCGATTCCCAGCGGCACGTACTCTTGCGCCTGCCACATTGGCGAAGAGATCGGGCAAGCTTCTGCGCACTTCTTTGCAATCGCTGACCTGCTAGGTTGGCGCCAAACCTCTGCTTTGTGAAGAGCACGCTTGGGTAAATGCCGTTTTGCGATCCTGACTGCGCAAATCCCTGTTTGGGCGTGCTTGCTGACCCTTGAAGTTTGTTCGTTTGGACATCGTGATATGCGTTTTCGGCTCCTTCCGTGGGAATACGCCATCCGCAATCTGTTCCGCCGGCCACTCCGCACCTTGTTAACGTTCACGGCGCTTTCAATTGTCGTGTTATTGGTATTCGTAGTGGTGGGGTTCATTCGCGGGCTCGAACAGAATTTACGCGTGAGCGGCGATCCCAATACGGCCATCTTGTTCTCGTTGGGAATGGGGGAGAACCTCGAATATTCATCGATCCCGATGCGTACGAGTGACTTGGTAGCGGCAACCATTCCCGGCATTCGCGAACGTCATGGCCAGAAATACGTTTCGCCCGAGTTGTACCTTGGAACTGAGATCAGCGTACCGACGCTCGACGAGCCTGCCATGGGGCTGGTGCGCGGTGTCACTCCACAAGTGCTTCTGGTGCGGCAAGGTGTGCAATTGGACGAAGGTGATTGGCCAGAGCCAGGCGAGGTGATCGTTGGACGGATGGCCGGTGTCAAGCTTGGCCTCAAGCGTGATGAACTGAAGCCGGGCGATACGCTGAAGTTAGAAGGACGTGAGTGGAACATCTCAGGCGTCTTCTCGGCCACCGGCGGTGCCTTCGAGTCTGAAGTGTGGTGCCGACTTGATGAACTACAGCAAGCGATGAAGCGACAAGACTTGAGCCTGGTCGCTATTCAACTGGGACCGCAGGGTGACTTCGCTGACGTCGATCTGTTCAGCATGGAACGTCGTAATGATCTGGAACTGCAGTCGATGCGCGAGACCGACTACTACGCTGGTCTGCAAAAGGACTATGGCAAGGTCCGAATGATGGCCTGGCTGGTGGTGTTCTTGGTATCCGGGGCCGGCGTTTTTGCTGGTCTGAACACGATGTATGGCGCCGTGGTCGGTCGAATCCCGGAACTCGCCATGTTGCAAACGCTCGGCTTCGTCCGTCGAGCAATCATTATCAGCTTGATTCAGGAAGGCGTCTTGTTAGCGACCGCTGCCAGTCTGTTCGCAACGGTCTTGGCGATTTGGTTGATCAACGGTGCCTCGGTTCGATTCACGATGGGGGCCTTCGCCCTCCGGATTGATAGTGTCTGTGTTTTGATTGGCTGTGGCGTAGGGATCTCACTCGGGATTCTGGGCGCCGTGCCACCGGCGATGCGGGCACTGCGAATGCCGATCGTCGACGGTTTGAAATCGATTTAATGAAGTTTCTTAAAGAGTTCGTTTTTCGAAAGGGATATGTGATGAAGAAGTGGTCATTGGTATCGCTAGGCCTGTTGGCCTTGGCAAGTTTCAGTTTGGGATGCTCGCAGGAAGCGGAAACGAAAACGCCCAGCGTCGCGGTTGATAGCAGCAAGTATCTGCTAACGAGCGAGCCGGAAGGGGCTCAAGATGTGATTGCCGTTCGCGAATCGGCGCAGGATCAAGATGAAGTTGTTGTTGTCGGCCGCATCGGTGGTTCCGAGAATCCTTGGATCGATGGACGAACGGCGTTCACGATCGTCGATCCTTCTTTGCAAGCCTGCAGCGATATTCCTGGCGATCAATGCGAAAAACCGTGGGATTACTGTTGTGCCACCGACAAACTCCCTGGGGCAACCGCTCTGATCAAAGTGGTGGACGAAAATGGTGACCTGATTAAGGCCGATGCTCGCGAAGCATTGAAGCTAACCGAACTTCAAACGGTGGTTGTTAAAGGGAAGGCAAGTCGCGACGAAAACGGCAATCTGACCGTTTTAGCGAACAGCTTATACGTGAGGAGCTAATCATGGCCGACGTCGATCTCCAACAACTTGCGATCGACCGGACTCCGACGACTGATCGGGTCGCGGCACCTCGGCGCAACCTGGGAACGCGCGTTGTCGTTCCCGGGCTGCTGGCCGCTGCTTTGGTCGCGGTCGTGGTGTGGGGAGCTTGGGACTGGGTGTTTCCTCCACGTCCAGTGAAGGTAATTCCGGTCTTTGCTTCTCGCTCAACGATGCGCACAGCAGGCACTCCTTTGTTTCAAGCGGCTGGTTGGGTCGAACCCAGGCCAACTCCGATTCGGATTGCGGCACTCGCCCCGGGTGTGATTGAAGAGCTGTTGGTCGTCGAAGATCAGCCGGTGAAGAAAGGGGACCCGGTAGCCAAGCTTGTGCGGGAAGACGCACAGCTTGTCTACGAGCGGGCCCTTGCCGACGAGAAGCTGCGCCAGGCGGAAGTCGAACAGGCTCAAGCCCGTCTTCAAGGTGCGAACGTTCGACTGAAGCAACCGGTGCACTTGGAAGCGGCCCTGGCCGAAGCCGAAGCACAGCTATCTCGTACGAACACACTCCTGCAAAACCTGCCCTTTGAAGTTCGGCGGGCGGAAGCAAAGCAGCAGTTCGCACAGCAGAACTACGATCGCCAACAGGCGGCCAAAGCAGCCGTTTCGGAGCTGACGATTGAGCAAGCTCTCTCCGATTTGGAAACCGCGAAGGCGACCGTCGAAGAATTAAAGCTCCGCCGTACGACCTTGGAAAGTGAGCAGGCTGCCTGGTCGTTGCGGCGAGATGCCTTGAAAACGCAGCTCAAGCTCTTGGTCGACGAGATTGAAAGTCAGCAATCCGCCGAGGCGATGCTACATTCCGCCGAGGCAAAGTTGAAGCAAGCCGAGGTCGTTGTTGCCGAGGCGAAGCTGCGACTCGATCGCATGGTGGTGCGAGCACCGGTTGATGGTCGAATCTATCAACTGCTCAGTCCGCCGGGGGCCCACCTCGGAATGATGCCGTCGTCTCGAAGTGAGGCCGATAGCAGCACGGTTGTCAGCATGTATCGACCGGAGAGTTTGCAGGTGCGTGTGGATGTCCGTTTCGAGGACATCCCTAAGGTGTCGCTAGATCAGGAAGTTCAGATCAATAATCCGGCTCTCCCGGAACCAATTGTCGGCAAGGTGTTATTTGTCAGTTCGGAAGCGGATATTCAAAAGAATACCCTGCAAGTGAAAGTTGCGATGCCAGATCCGCCGAGAACATTCAAGCCGGAGATGTTGGTCGACGTGACGTTTTTGTCACCGAAGCCGGCCAAAGGCGCAGAGACACCATCGAGCGAGATGCGCATTTACGTGCCGAGCGAACTGGTGCAGCATACCGAGGACAAAACGTTTGTTTGGATCGCCGACCGCTATGCGGGATCAGCACACCAGCGAACGGTTACGTTGGGCGCGGAATCGGATAGCGGCCTCGTGGAAGTGACGCAGGGATTGAATCTAGCCGATCGATTGATCGCGAGTTCCATCAATGAACTATCCGAAGCGACGCGCATTCAGGTTGTCGGCGAAGACGATCGATTTGCTCAGCAAATAGGGCAGACTGCCAGAGGAGAGAAGTGATGCCACTCGTGGAAGTACGCAATGTCACCAAGAAGTATCATAAGGGTGGCGAGACGATTACACCGCTCGATGACGTTTCGCTCGACATGCACGAAGGAGACTTCTTTTCGTTGATGGGAGCCAGCGGTACTGGGAAGTCGACTCTGTTGAACCTGATTGCGAGCATCGATCGGCCCAATACCGGCGAAATTTTGGTCGATGGAACCGATATCACCAAGCTTTCACGCACGAGACTTGCCCATTGGCGGGCAGCAAATCTTGGTTATGTGTTTCAAACGCACAATCTGGTGCCTGTTCTCACGGCGTACGAAAACATCGAGCTACCGTTGTTGCTTTTGCCGATGTCCCGTGCCGAACGACATCAGCGTGTCCAGATTGCTCTGCAAGCTGTCGACTTAACAGATCGAGCGGGGCACTATCCGCGGCAGCTCTCGGGTGGACAAGAGCAACGAATCGGGATCGCCCGGGCGATCGTTAACCATCCGAAGGTCGTGGTAGCGGATGAACCGACGGGGGACCTCGATCCCGAAACATCGGAGCAAATCCTGAAGCTGTTGCAGCGGCTCAACAAGGAACTGAATGTGACGTTGTTGATGGTGACACATGATTACGAAGCGTCGCTAGTGGCGGATCGACAGTTTCAATTGGTCCGCGGCAAGCTGGTGGATGTAACTGACACCTCAGGCGAATCTCCAGATCTCACGAGCCAGGAATCGACGCATGTTTAAGTTCGCTCCCTTAGTCGGAAAAACTCTGTGGCGACATCGATCGCGAACGATTCTTACCGCGATTGGGGCGGCGATCGCCCTGTTTGTGTTTTGTTTTATTGGGGCCGTGCGCGAAGGAATGGCCGACCTGGCACGGCGACAAGCGGCCAAGGGCTCGCTGATCGTATTTCAAGCCAATAAGTTCTGCCCTGCGACGAGTCATCTGCCGCAAGACTACGATGAGAAGATCGCGAAGATTAACGGCGTGAAGGAAGTGGTACCGATTCAGGTCTTCACTAATAATTGTCGTGCCAGTCTCGACGTGATTGTGTTCTACGGGGTTCCTCCACAAAAGCTCCGGGCCGCTCGCGATTTCACGATGCTATCGGGTAGCTGGGACGAATTCGAAACCCATCAAGACTCCGCCATTGTCGGACGTGGTGTCGCCGCCCGCCGTGGGATTGACGTTGGGGAGAAGTTTTCTATCGGTGATTTATCCGTGGTCGTCGCAGGGATTTATTCGGCCGAAGATCCCGCCGAGGAGAATTACATCTACTCCCACTTAGAGTTCCTCCAACGCGGAGAAGGGCTCGATCTTGTGGGGACCGTCACACAGCATGAAGTGTTGCTCCGCGAAGGAAGCAATCAACTAGCCATTAGCGACCAGATCGATGAGATGTTTCGTGGCGGATCGGTCGAAACGGATACGCGTCCCAAAGGAGTCTTTCAAGCGAAGGCCTTGGGAGATCTAACCCATCTGATCTCGATGGCGCAATACCTCGGCTATGCTTGCGTCGCGATCGTTTTGGCCCTGGTGGCGACCACAACCATTATGTCAGTGCAAGATCGCATCAAGGAACATGCAGTACTGCAAACGTTGGGCTTTACCGGGATGACCGTCTTCATGTTGGTGATGGCCGAGAGTATTGCGTTAAGCTTGATTGGCGGCGGCCTTGGAATCGCACTCGCGATGGTGACGTTAGAGATGACCAATCTGTCGGTTGCAGCCGAAGCGGTCACGGTGGCCTTCTTGCCCTCGTTCCGCTTAATGGGGATTGGTTTGGCGGTGGCAGGCGTAACCGGGTTTGTGGCAGGAATACTTCCCGCCTGGCAGGCCGCGAGCGTCAATATCCTCGCGGCCCTGCGTTCGTCGTAGAAAGGGACTAAGAAGCTGCCGTCTTGCAGGCGTCCGATGCGATTTCGAGACACTCGTGAATGTCCGCGACCGGATCTTGCGGGTTCTCTTCGTATTCCAGCGAGAGGCAACCGTCCGCCGGGAACTCGACCTGACGAAGTGCTCGGAAGACGCCGACGGTGTCGAGGTGTCCCTTGCCCAGGATAACGCCCTTGGTCCGTTCCTTTTGTTCGGCAAAGTCTTTCAAGTGAATTCCGAACAAACGACCCTTCAACAGGCGAATCACTTCGACGGGATCTTCACCACTGCGAATGAAGTGCCCCAGATCGGCACACGCACCAATCCGCGGATCGTGTGCTTTCACCGCGTTCAGCACGTCAAGCGCCGTGTTGTAACGGTGCGACGGGCCATGGTTGTGAATGGCAATGCGGATGTCGTACTTATCGACCAGCTTGTCCAAGCTGTCGAACGAATCAGGCGAAGGGTCAGCCGAGATGTTCTTGATGCCCGCAGCTTTGGCAAACTTGAAGACCTTCTCGTTGGCTTCGTGGTTCTTGCTGAAGCCGTTGACGCCATGGCCAAGGATGACCATCCCCTGATCAGACATCTTCTTCTTCATCGCAGCGATTTGTTCGTCGCTGGCATTCAGTGGAAAGTGCCCGCTGAAAAACTCGAGGTGAGCAGAACCCAGTTCGCCAGCAACTTTGATCGCTTTGTCGACATCAAACCCGCGGAGCGAGTAGCTTTGCAGGCCGACTTTGAAACCGGGGAAACGAGATTGGTCATACGTCGCCCACGCACGTCCAGGCAGGGCACATGCGGCTACGGCAGCTGAAGTCGTAGCGAGAAAGCGTCGACGGGAAAGCGTCATGATCGATCGTCCTTTGCGGGAGGAATGAGGAGGGTGTCGTAAGGGAGCATTATAACTGCCAGAGTCAGTCGATTCAGCCGCGGAAGAATGATTCAACGCGATTTACATCGGCCCGGCGCCACTTCGTACGGTTAGCTCCTCCAAGGATACGAACGCCAAAACTGTCCTGTTCACGGTCTAAGTTTCTTGATTGCCGTCGACGAGCGAATTGGTCTCGCGTCCACTTCGGAACAAGCGGCGCGGAATAGGACTTACGACGTAAAATAGTTCGCTAGCGTTGCAATTTCCGCAGTCAGACTCAGAATGGAAGCTAGGTGCCCCTTACGATCGGAATAGATAAGCGCCACGTGTTGTTTTTCGTAAACAGACCAGCCTGAATAGTTGCTGTAAAAGTGCGAAAACGACGGGGAATATGGAATTTCTCATTCCCCATGGCGAATGGGTCTTAACTTAAAGAGAGGGAATCCTATAGTGATGGTTACGGCCATCAGCCCAGCACAGCGATCTCGCAGGACGCGATTCGGTAGGTAGCACGAAGCAATCCAGTCATGTGCAATTCGTTGCAGCACGCCGCCAAGGAGAGCCTTTTGCGTCCTGAACAAGAGTTAACTCAGATTAACAATATCCGGCAGTACGCCATTTTTCTCGTCGTACACGCCCTGGTGTTCGGGCTCGGTTTTGCTATCGCGTTTCTGCCTTAGCGACCGAGAAATGTTCGCCTCTTAGTCTGCCAACATCTTCAGAAGCTTCTGAACAACTTCCCTCGCTGTCGGAACTTCAGTTTCGACTAAGCTTCTCACTGGCAACGGCGTATCATCCATTCGTGACATGGTTCCTATGTCACCCACGCCTGGCCTGGCAACCGGAATGAAGATGTTCTTCTCCTGAGACGCTATGTCCGCTCGATGCCCGAGTGTGATTGTGGGTATCGCGCTCAAAGAGGTCGCGGCCTCCTGTGGGAGTTGACTGCGCCAAGGGCCATCAAACATTAATGCCGAGTCGACTCTTCGCTCGGCGAGTAACTTCCACGCGGCACCATTGTCTGGATCGAATTGAGGAATGCCCTGCGTAAGTGCGGCACCGCCGGGATAGCCGGTCCTCGATGCGACGACGCCACCAGCACCGACCCAGTTAGGACCTGGCCGTAAGATCGAGATCGCTCCTCGTGTCAACTCGTGCAGGGGACGCACGTATTGAGCGAGCAGTTCCAACGGAATCCTCCCTGCTTCGCGGCGGAGGAAACCATCGCCAAGGACAATAACAAAGTACTTGGCTGCCTCGATCTGCTGATGCAACTTCGCCAGTGGTTCGGTTGCGTCCGCTAATTGAGTTTGGAGTACCGCCTGATCAATGGGCTTCTTTTGTGCCCACGAGACAAGGGCATGCAGCGCGGCGATCTGTTGCTCGGATGAAAGCGGAATAAAAGAATCGCATGCTTCGGTTGTCGCATTTGGTGAGCCGATGCCGATGATGTGGCGATCGACTCGCCCCCCAGGCACAAAGCGACCCGTTGGTTCGACACTATACCGCTCCCAGTGTCTGGGATGCGTCGTTTGGGGATCGCAGCCCCAGAAGATCACCAAGTCAGCGCGATGACGAATTTCGCCTAGCGAACAAGTGACCATTCCCGTGGTTTGAATAACGCGGCCCGTTGGATCGAAGACGGTTGGATGCGAGGCATCCACGATACCGCCCACACGGTCCGCCAAATCGACAACCTTACGGACCGTTTCGCTGGTTGTTTCCCCCAAGCCAAAGAAGAGGGGGGCCTGGGAAGTCTTCAGGCAAGCGGCCGCTTCTTTCAGCGCTTCTTCGATCGTCGCTGGTTGGCCATGGATGTGGCAGTCCGCGGCAGATGCCGTCGGTGCTTGCAGGTAAGCGGACGCCAAGCTGCAGGCTGGTTCGAAGCTTGCTACGCAACTATTTTCGATCGTTACCTGCAAGTCATCGCACAGGCAGCCGCATCCAGGGCAAGGGACATCGTGATGGATTTCAAGCGTCGTCGAAGAGGGCATGCCGATACGATCGAAAGCGAGGAGCGTCGTGTATTCGTTTGCCGCTAGTATAACGCCTAAGGGGGCGATTTTCGTTCCCAGATCGATTCGGGCGGCAAGATTGATTAACGTGATACGAATACCGTGCTGACGATGTATGATTTGATTGTCCTGAACGAACAGGATTTATTCTCGAGATGCAATGCTCCAACTGCGGTGCAAGTTTTCTAGAAAACGCAACTCTTTGCGAATACTGCGGAACGCTGCGTCCCGTTGATCGCACCGCTGATCCGAAGTCTCCTGACAATTCTGACATTTTTCGACGAATTCGGGAGTCGCCACAGTTTACTGAGCGGAAACGAACCTCGCGCCGTAACCGAGTTCCCCAGATCGATTCGATGCCAGCAGTGGTGGTTGGTGTTTACTTGGTGTTTGGTGGTGTCGCGGTGTTTTTGAGCACGAAGAACCTTTTTGAAGCGGGTGGAGTTTGGGGTTTTGTTCCCGTGATCACGGTAGTTTTCGGGGTTTTGCTTTTCCTGTTTTTCCCAGCAAAGTCGGAGCGAATTAGTGGCGGCAATCTAGATTGTCAGCCGGCGATTGTGCTCGGTAAGAGGACCGAGGTGAGAGGAGGCAGATACGCATCCACGAGTTACTACGTCACCTTCGAATTCGAGGACGGAAAGCGGCGCGAGCTTTCCGTTCACGACGGTAGGCTCTTCGGGCAAATCTCAGAAGGGGACGCGGGCGTACTTTATCTGCGAGGCCGCGACGATGTGGGTGCTGCGTTTATAACGGGGCGCTACGTTGCCGATTTTGAACGCGTTCGTTTCTGAAATCAATTATCTAAATGTGATGGCGTCCACTGGCATGACGCGTCGCGATCGAATTCTTGGGCAATATCCGTTAACTTGGTACGAATACCCATCTGCCTCTTCTCTATAGTAAGCCGCCTGACGAAAACCAGGAGACGATTGCCCCATGAAGTGCCCCAGTTGTGGAGCCAGCCTGCCGGAAGATTCTCTTAAGTGCGAATTCTGTGGATCCGTCACCTCGACCCCTAGCCAACTGCACGATCAGGACATATTCCGAAGGGTCAAGGAATCTTCACCGTATCGTCAACGGAACGATCCACAACGCATCGAGCGGCTGCCTAAGCCGGGCGTTGGTTCCAAAATCTTTCTGGGGGTCTTCTTCACCGTGTTTTGCGGCATCTGTTTGATGGGGGTCATCATGACGCTTGTCATGTCAGGCGTCATCGGATCGATGCGCGGTGTCAGTGGATTCGCCCTGATTCCTTTCTGCATGGGCGTTGTGCCGTTGGGGATGCTTGGCCTGGGAGTTTATCTCGCCATCACGCAGTTCAAGAAGATGCAAAGTCTGGAAACGGGCGAATTAACGACGCAGCCGGTGATTGTTGTCGGCAAACGCACGATGGTCTCAGGCGGCAGCGGTGATAGTTCTGCGACGACAAGCTACTTCGTGACGTTCGAAACGGAAGATGGCGCGCGGCGCGAACATCAGGTCTGGGATGGCAGCCTGTATGGTCGAATCTCAGAAGAAGACGCCGGTGTGCTCTTCCTCCGCGAGCAGTACGCACTCGACTTCGATCGTGTGCGGATTTAAATACGAAGGACTTCTTGCCCCGAGCAAATCGACGAAGCTTGCAACCATGAAATCGGTGGTTGAAAAAAAGCCTTCCCAGATGCGCTCTTCACTCTGCGTAGGGAATTGCCTCTCTTACCTCCCGGGACTTGTCGCTAACTGCGAACGTGGCATAATCGGGGGCTAATTGCCCGATCCGCTGAATTGAACCGGAAAGACGCCGAAATGCTCGATCTTTACGATAAAATCCAAGACGCCCTCCAAGTCATCCGCGCAAAGTGGGACAAAACCCCGAAGGCGGGGATCATCCTGGGAACGGGCTTGGGCGGACTTGCCGAGGAAATCGACGAGGAAGCATCCTTCGAGTACACCGAGATCCCCCATTTCGCCGCGTCGACGGCAACCAGCCATCGTGGGCGATTGGTGTGCGGCACTCTTTGTGGCGTCCCTGTCGTGGCGATGGAAGGCCGCTTCCACATGTACGAGGGGTACTCGCTCAAGCAGATTACGTTGCCTGTTCGCGTCATGAAGGCGCTCGGAGCGGAACTGCTGCTGTGCTCGAACGCGGCCGGTGGCATGAATCCGTTCCACAACTGCGGTGATATCGTTCTGATTGACGATCACATCAACTTGATGGGGGATAACCCCCTGATCGGCATTAATGACGATCGTCTTGGGCCGCGCTTCCCCGACATGTGTGCTCCGTACGATCAAGAATTGATCGACAAGGCATTAGAAATCGCACGCAAGGAAAACATCGTCGCGCATCGTGGCGTGTTTGTGGCCGTCGCGGGCCCGAATCTCGAAACGCGTGCGGAATACCGCTTCCTGCGAGCGATCGGCGCCGATCTGGTCGGGATGTCGACCGTGCCCGAAGTGATCGTGGCGGTTCACTGCGGATTGAAGACGGTCGGTATGTCGATCGTTACCGACATGTGCCTCCCCGATGCTTTGAAACCGGCAGACGTCTCCGAGATCATTGCGATTGCGAACAAGGCCGAACCAAAGCTGCGCACGCTGGTGAAGGGCGTGCTCACGGAATTCGCCGGGAAGTAACACGCGGCAAACTGCGTCTGTCTCGTTGTGTTCTTAAGAGGCTCAGCTCATGGGATGGAGCGAACCAGGTATTCGGTTTGCCCCTTGGCACTTCGGGGTAAGCTGACAAGAGGAAAGTTGGTTGTTCAAGCTCAATGCCCAGGTCGAAGAATTGGCAGCCGCCATTCGCCGGCGATGGAATCAACGCCCGCTGGCTGGCATCATTCTTGGCACTGGGCTAGGGACATTGACTGATGGTGTCGATGTCGAGGTCACAATCGACTACGAAGATCTTCCGCACATTCCCCTTTCAACCGCCCTAAGTCATAAAGGGCGACTCGTATGTGGACGGCTGGGCACAGTCCCAGTCTTGGTCATGGAGGGCCGTTTTCATGTTTACGAGGGGTACTCGCTCGAGACGATCACCTTGCCGGTACGCGTGATGAAAGCGCTCGGAGCGAGTATTCTGGTGGTCAGTAATGCCAGTGGTGGCATGAATCCGTTTTACAAAAGCGGTGATATTATGCTGATGGAAGACCACATCAACTTCATGTGGCGGAATCCGCTCACCGGGCACAACGATCCCAGTCTCGGGCAACGTTTCCCCGATATGTCTAGTCCCTACGATGAAGAGCTGCTCGAAGCTGCGGCACGCATTGCTCGCCGCGAAGGGATCGGCCACCATCGTGGCGTTTATGCCGCGATGACGGGACCCAATTACGAAACCCGTAGCGAGTACCGCTTCCTGCGTAAAATCGGGGCGGATGTGGTTGGGATGAGTACCGTCCCCGAGGCGATTGTTGCCGCTCAGGTGGGACTTCGCGTCCTGGCTCTCTCGACGGTCACCAATATTTGTCTGCCCGATAATCTTGGCTGCGTCGGCAAATACGATGTGATTCATGCCGCTCAGGCCGCCGAGCCTCGTTTGCGGTATATTGTGAAGGAAGTGCTTCGGGAACAACAAGAGTTGCTGGTGGCCGTCTCGTGAAGCACGCGGCGCCGGTTTGCATGTTTTGCAAAAAGAGCCAGGCGTGATTTCTCCTGCGGTCCGATCCAAATTGCTGCTCTCGCTACTGATTATCGTGGTGCTGCTTGGATTGTACTGGCCGGTGATGCAAGCCGTGTATGGTGCCGCGGACGACTTTCCGACGTTCTTTCCGGTCGACGATCATATCCCACGAATCTACCGGGCCGATGGTCGTCCGATTCTGGAACTGCTTCTGTATCTGGTCAGCGGCTTCATTCGGCAATTGGCCGACTTGCGACTTCTGCGGGGTATCTCCGTCCTAGGGATCGGCCTGTTATGTGTGGCCCTGTTTCAGGCGACACGAAGATTGTTTCCCCGTCCCGAATATCGATTGGCCGTCTGCATATCAATCGGGGCCCTGCCGACGCTTGTTGTCTTCGCCGCGTGGGCCACGGTATGGAGTTATTCGTGGGGCGCGATGCTCGCTGTCGTTGCCGGCATGATCTGCTGGCGTGGGTGTCGATTACGGGAGTCGAACGCTTTTAGCAAAGCGATTTTCTGTTGGCTGGCATCCACGATTTTTCTCGTACTGATCTTTTGGACTTATCAGCCCTTGGTGAGTTGGTTCTGGATTGTGGGTGTGATCGCCGTGCTCGACGATCGCTTTTTGCGTAATCGCTTCTATCGCCGTGAGTGTGCTTGGTTTGTGGCGGCGGGATTCGTCCAGATGGCAACGTGCTTCGTCGCCTTGAAAGCATTTATCTTTCTCAGTGGCGTGGAAGCAAAGTCGCGGGTGCAACTGCTGAGTGATCCTGTCGCAAAAGTGTTAGCGCTGGGGCGCACAACCGTCACCATGGTGCTTGATCAGTGGCAAGTCGTCGATGTCGATCGCAAGCCGTTCATGCTCTTGATCGCCGCGTTGGCGGGGTTGATTATCTTGGCGGGCTTCATTGTGGCGTTGGCAAGGCCATCGATTCGCAGCCGAGTGAGCGTCCGTATGCGTTTGCTTTGGTTGGGGGCGATTGCCTGCTGTTTCGCCTTGAGTCACGTCCACGGATTGGCTGCGGATGTGAATGTGAAGAATTATCGCACGATCGGTGCTTTGTGCGTCTGCACGACCATCTTACTCGCCTGGTCGCTCCGCCTGATAACCGAGTCTGTGTTTCGTGGCGAGCGAGGACGACTCGTTCTGCGGATTGTTGCGGGCTGGCTGCTGATCGTATCGCTGGGAATGGCCCAAGCCAACGTTGTGCACTACTGGACATCCCCTTTTCCACGCGGCTACGCATATCTTGTGGAGCAGCTCGAGGAGAAGCTTACGCCCAACACGCGACGCATTCATTTGATTCGGCAAACGGTCGATGACGGCATTGTTACCGAGCGAGCCATGCATGCGTTTGGGCGTCCTCTGACCGAGCCAGAGTGGGTAATGCCTGGCATTGTCATTGCGGCACTTCGGGACATCCGCCAAGAGCAGATCGATTTGAACTTACAATTGGAGTACTCCGACAGCCTCGGTCCTGGCGACGCTCCAGAGGGAGACGATGTCGTCGTGATCGATATGCGGGAACTGACGAAGTTCCGTAGTGGCTATGAAGCAAATTCGCCGTAGCAGTTGCCCGCTACGGCATGGGGTTCGGCTCAGCTGTTTTCGACGCCGGTTGCCATATCTGAAATGCTTGATTGCTCCAAACTTGGGTGAACCCTTCAGCGGCCAACATGGCAGGCAGTTCCGGTGGATCGTCGCTTTGAGTAACGGCGATCTTCACGTTGTGATCATCAATCGTCCGGTGCAGCGCCGCTTCGTTATCAAGCTCGATCGGATAGCCAATGGATTTGCGCTCGAGGTAGAACGTAAGGACGCGCGGCTTGAAGAAGAGGCAAACGTCATCGGGATCATCACCCATTCGCTGCTCGACTTGGACGAACATCTCTTGGGCTGCTTCATCTTCCGGTCCGGAGATGCGGCTGAAATCGGCAAAGTAATAGAAGCTCGCATAACAGCCGAAAGTGTAGAGTAATAGCAGCGATGTGATGATGGTTCGCTGCTTATTGGAACGCGGGAATTTCTCGCACGCATACAAAAACCATCCCAGGAAGCCGAAATACAACGGCCAAATCATGCGTGCCCAGGCAGCACCTGGCCAGATGACAATCAGGATGAAATAAAGAATGCTGGCAATGAACAAGAACTGAGGTTTCGGCCAATTCGCCCGCAAGCAGCCGACGATCGCCACTAGGCTAAGCAGGATGCCAGAGGCCTTCGAGAGTGCCTCTTTGTAGCCATTGTCCCAAACGTAGGTGAACGATCCGCCATCGGCATAAAGGTTGTACAAAATCGAGTGAACGCTGATCTGCGAAAGCTGATCGAGGTAGCCTGATCCGCCCGAAGGAACGAGCACCTTTTGAATTGCATAAAACGCAACGGCCGATGAGATGCTGACCATCATGTAGCGAGTCAAACGCCGGTAAAGGATCAACTCCGTCAGGATCAACGCCGGGGGCAGCACAATACCAACCGTGCGTGTGCCAATCGCCATGTAGATCACCAGGCCGAGCAAGACGGCTCGCGGAATGCTATGGGAGGGCTGCGCCGTATCTTCGCGATCTCGCTGGTAGAGCAGCATCGCCAGCATCCAGAGCACCACGAATAAGTGTTCTGAGATAATCCAGTGATTAAACTCCCAGAAAACCGGCATGAATCCAATCAACGCGATCAAGGCCAGCGTGTACCAGGCCGACAAATGCTTCGCGAAATAACCACTGCAGATCGTTAGCGTGACAATCAGCAGCGCCACCATCGCGATCTTGAGTACTTCGTAGTCGACACCAAAAACGGCGTAGATGGGGGCCAGGAAGACGGGAAATAGGGGCGGATAAGCTCGCGGCCCAATCACCGGGGCATCGGGATTATAGACGTAACCCGTGTCATTCATATCGTGAAACCGGGTTAGGTTTCTGGCCTGGTTTAAATACTGCGCGTAGTCACCTCCCCAGTCGGTGCTTTCCCGCATCATGATTAGGTGAAACAGAAAGATCGCGGCCAGTAGTGCGACCAAAGCAATCCGTTGCGTGGTGGACCAGACGGTCGCCTCTTGCGAATCGTTGACATCCATGGTGGTCGCTGGGGTTAGGTTTCCTGAACGAACTTATCTTGATCGATAATCTCGAACATGTAGCCGTTTGGATCTTGAAAGAAGAAACGTTCAAACGGCGTCGGGCGAATTGGTGGGATCACTTCAACGCTTTGTTCCGCCAAACATTTACGAATTTGTTTCAGCTTAGCGGCGGGGAACAGAAACGCAAAGTGACGGCCGAATTCTTTTTCGAAGGGCGAGACCTGAAAGCCATCGACCAACAAAACATGCACTTGTTGACCATGGCCAATGTCGAGCCAGTAAGTGGTTGGATCGACATTGGCTGGGCGATGGACTAGCGGCCAATCGAAAATCGATTGCAGGAATTCGGCCGTTCCCTGCGAGTCTTGTGTGGCGATGGTGAGGTGAGCCAAAGTCATGTTGCTTGCTTCTCCAGGACCTCGATGATGGCTCGGCAGAACGCTGGTAAGTCGCCTGGGTTGCGGCTGGTGACGATGTTATTATCGACCACCACTTCAGCATCTTCCCAGCTAACACCCGCGTGGACCAAGTCATCTTTGATGCCCGGTGATCCCGTTTGGCGTGTTCCGCGGCAGATGCCGGCTGACGCGAGCAGCCAGCCACCATGACAGATCGCGGCCACGAGTTGACCTTTCTCGTGGAAGTGACGAATTAACTGTTTCACCTTGTCTTCACGGCGCAGCTTGTCGGGCATGAAGCCGCCGGGGCAGATCACCCCGTCGAAGGTGTTCGGGTCGACATCGTCGATGGCGACATCGGATTTGGCGGGATAGGTATGCTTACCGTCATACGTGACGCCCGCTTCAAGTCCGGCAAGTACTGACTCAGCACCAGCCTCTTGTAAGCGCAGATGGGGATACCACAGCTCAAGATCTTCGTAGATATCGCCGACGAAGGTCAGGATTCGTTTTCCCTTAAGGGTCATTTCCGATGGCATGAGGGGACCTCGTAATGTTTGGGTAAGGAACTATTGTTTCGGATAATCCAGGGCAATACCACCCACCAGGCGGTACTGCCGTACGAAGAAAACGTGCGATAACCATGCCAACCGCGATATTCCTATGGCAGAACAGGGAGGAGTTGCGTCATTGACTCGACCGGACCGAATTGAGAGTTAGAATACAAATTGGACTGACTCGCCTATCTTCTTGTCTTATGGAGCCTTCCACGTCATGCCTTGCCGCTTGGAATCTTGGGCAAAAGCCCCTTTCGGATGGATCTGCACCGCACTGCTTTGCTTGACGCTGATCGCTGGCTGCGGTGACAACGTCGAGTTCAATAATCCGTTCGCCAAAGAGAAGAAGCAGACTACCGCGGAGAACACCAAGCCGGCTGCTCCTGCCAAGAAAGAAGACCAGAAGCCGAAGGTCGACAAGGAGGAACTGGCGCGGCAGCAGATGATTAAAACGACATCGCTGCGTGGCAATGGAACGAGCCGCTTCGGTGGCGGTGGCAAGAGCGTGGGCGCCAACGCGACGGTAGGGGACAATGTGTTCCGCATGCAGAAGGAGATCGCCAGCAGCGTTGATTTCGCTCCTACGATGTTGATCTGGGTGATCGATTCGACGGTCAGTGCCACGGAGCTTCGAGACGACTGGGCGAAGGCAACCAAGCAGCTTTACACCGAGTTCGCGAAAGATGGACTTCCTGGTGGCAAATCTCCCGAAAGTCTGTCGACCGCGATTGTCAGCTTCGGGGAGAAAACGAACTTCGTGCTTGAACAGCCGACCTCCGATCTTCAAGAAGTGATTGCCAGCATCGATAAGGTGCCGGGCGATAGTTCGGGCAAAGAAGCGACGTTTGCCACGATTAGCGAAGTGTTCGACAAATACGGCGATCTGAAGTCGAAGCAACAGCGTGAACTGATGGTAGTCGTGGTGACGGATGAAGCCGGTGACGACTGGAACATGGTTGATTCGGTGGTCGAGAAAGCCAATTCGACGGGCGTCCGTTTGTATGCGATCGGTGTGCCTGCTCCGATGGGACGCATGACCGCGGAAGTTCCCATGGCCGAGAACCGTAGCGATGGCCTGCCGGCGATGCTTCAAGGACCAGAAACGCGATACTCGCAGCGAATCAACATGAAGTTCAGTTCTGGCGGTTTCGGTGGCGAGGACGTCGACAGTGGTTATGGACCGTTCGGTTTGAGCTACCTGGCCTATCAGACGCGTGGCGAATTCCTGGTCTCCCGATTGCGATCGGCGCCTTGGCCAGGCAATGCGATGCGATTCGATGACAGCGTCATGCGAAAGTATCCGCCGCAATACCTGACGGAACAAAAGTATCAGGCCATGCTCGCAGAGAACAAAGCCCTGTACGGATTGGATCGCGCTGCACGATTGGCCCAAGTCGAGGCGATGGCTTATCCCTCTTCGCAGTTCGTGGTGGAAGATGAAGCCCGTCTGAAAAACGCTCTCGATGGTGCTCAGCGAATTGCCGCTCGTTTGGAACCGCTGGTGAACGGCATCTACGATCCGCTGGCCGCCGGTGAGAAAGACCGTGACAACATTGAGGATAAGCGTTGGCAGGCCAGCTACGATTTGGCCTTGGGGCGTGCGGCCGCGAACAAGGCACGCGTCGATGGTTACAACCAAATGTTGGCGATCTTGAAGGGGGGACGAAAATTCGAAGATCCTGCTCACAACACGTGGAAACTGGAGCCAGCCGACTCGCTGGAGGAAGCTGGTAGCCGTTTGGAAAAGATGCGTCTGCAAGCGACCGAGTACCTCGAACGAGTCATTAAAGAGCATCCGGATACGCCGTGGGCGTACTTTGCGGAGCGTGAATTGGAAATGCCGATTGGTTGGAAGTGGGCCGAGTATTAACGGCGTTAAGTCCGATAACGCTTCCCGAGGCCGACATCGCGAGTCTCCGATGTCGGCCAGGTTTATTTCTTGAAGCCACTACCAATCTCGTGCGACCTGGCGGCGATCGATCTCTTGAATCTCGGACGTTTTCACCTGCCCGCTCTGCATCATGCTATTGACGCGACACGGCATACAGGGCATGTGGACTTTGCGACCGCAACGCGGGCAGCGCTCGACGGGGCCATCGAAGTAGTTGATCGCGTCGTCTTTCGGAGGCTCCTCTGGTAAACTCTCAGCGGCTTGTTGGCTGAGGATACGGTGAATCGTGGTACGCGAGATGCCGGTGATCCGCTGGATTTCTAGCTGGGTACGACCAGCAGATCGGAGGCGATGGATCTCCGCCAGCTGATACGACTCGATTCGATTGCGGCGTGGTGTTGAACGTCGTGGCATGATTTCCCTGGCTCCACAAGATGGACTCGTTCGGATCGACGCAGCGCCATGCCACACAACTTCCCGTTGGGCATAGCGCGCAGATTAACCAATAAAACGTGAAGGAGATTCCCTAGATAGCTTCCCAATTTGTGCGCACTTTTAGCGCGAAAATAGAAGCGATAGGAAGGGCAAAGATGCGATCGGGCGGCGATCGCTGCCGGCAGCACCCGGGCTGACGAGGTTCTCGATTTCAGATAAGAATACTGTACAAAAGTATAGTTCTAGGTGCAAGCATTTCCTGCCCCTAAATCTTGGGGCAATCGTTATTCTGAGACACAACGATCACCAATGAAATCGCCCGGGTTCCAAAAGCAAAGGGGCCAACGTGGCCCCTCAGTTTGTTCATGTGAATGGGTGATTTGTATTTACGTTACGCTTGACCACAGATCTTCTACATCTTTCTTGACTCGCTCCAGTTCAGCCTTCAAGGCGGCGACTTCGGCGCGGAGTTCACGAATCGCTTCGCTGTCGCTCGAACTACTGGTTGTTGCCGTCGGAGTGGCTGCGGCGGCAGACGCAACTGGGGCCGGGCTCGCAGGCGGGGCGCTCGCTGGGGAGGGCGAGGGAGCGTGACTAGGCGCCGGTACCGCTTCTTCGGCGGGCACCACGCGTCCATCGCCAAGCTGTTGACGCTGCTCGGCTAGTTCTTTTTCGGAATAGAGGCCGTGCGTTACGATTTGTCCTCGACCTTTAGGTGTCAGAGGAATTACCAGCTTCTTGCGCTGCAGTTCATCGAGTAGTGGCTGAAGCGACGCCATATCAGGGATTTTCCCCATGCGGGCAGCTCGGCCGCGAAGTTCGCCCACGGTTTGGGGACCGCGAAGCAAGAGTTCGGCCATGATTGCCAGTTCGTTGCCATCGCAGCCTAACCAGTCCTTCATGTAGTGGCGAAACTTAACGACACGTCCGTCGCCATGTACTTCCGCGACGGCGTTGAGGCTTCGAAGCTGTTCCAGGGCTTCTTCGACTTCCCAGCCCTCCAAACTCATCTGAGGGTCGCGGTTGCTTTTTTGGTTGCAGCCGGTTGTTAGGCCGTTAAGCGACATGGGATAAGCGTCCGGGGTGGTCTTGGCCTTTTCTACCAACACCCCGAGAACCCGCCGCTGAATTTTAGAAATGGGGCGCCAAGCGGGTTCGGGAGATTCTAGATCCTGGGACATGAGAGGCCTTCCTGCTAATACGACAAGATGTTTGCCGCGCAGGATACGACGCTCGCCCCCAAAAGGCAAGGTGCTCAGGAGTTTGAAGTTTTCAGTGTTCAGGTTTCTATGAAGAAACAGAACATGAGCGGGTTAACGAAGCGCGCTAAATGCAGCGTGTTTCCCAGATCGCCGAATACTGAAAACTTCCACGACTCCCAGCGGATTAGCCTTGCGACGAGTTGGCCTGAGCATCGCGAGCCGCCGGAATCAAGAATTCCAGGTGATGCTGGCAGTGCCACAAGTGGACTTTGCGCCACTGTTCGGCCGTCAGGTTGCCAAACGCCGGTGAGGCGACGAACTCGACATTGGGATCTTGGATGCGGGCAATCGCCTTTTCCAATTGGGGAAGGGCGTTGGCATCTTCGGTCCATTCGTCCGGTTCCAGCTCTTTGAGAGTTGGCATCTTGGCGGGGATCCGTTCGTTGCGAAGTACTTTGCCCAAGTACATCATCCGCAGAAACGGTCGCACAAGCGGAGCGAAACCTGGGGCCGACTTAAAGCCGTCGATCGAATCATCCATGAAGCGCGAGACGTGATCGCAGATCTGACCGAGCGACCACTTCGAGACACGATGGTACCCGACGCGAGACAGACTTTTGGCCTCCGCCAAAACATCCTCGAATGATTGGAGGTGAAGGTGACGCCGCGACAACCGGTCGGTAGCGCCGTTACGATTAAAGCTCATTTTGCACCGATGGTAATGTTCCAGTGTATGGCCCGCCCCGTTGGCGGACACACGGCAAGTTGCTGGGTGCCTCTGGATACCAAAAAACAATACACGGTTCCGACATGTATCGTCTCTTACGTCAGGTGGTGCCTAGCTTCTCTGCTGTTCCTTCCGCTGGCCTGGAAGTTATCGAATGTGCAAGAAGACTTTATGAGCTTTTATTGAATGATACGATCGTCTTCAGGCTTATCGACACGAGGAGTCTGACCGCCTCGCAGAACACTATTTCCTTCGAACAACGATCGCTGATCGATAGGTTCTGGAGAAAGCCAATCCGATTCCTCGAACTGACCGCTCTGACCATAGGCTGCCAGAGCGTTCTTGTAACAGGTTAGCTCAACGTGCTCTTTGGGAATACCCCGCTCTAGCATCAAATTCCCGGTTTTCGGAACCGCTAGCGGATCGGATACTCCCCAGTCGGCGGACGAGTCGATAATGATGCGCTCAGCACCATATTTCTTAACAACTTCAACCATTCGTTCATTACCCATCTTCGTCTTTGGATAGATGGTAAATGCCGTCCAATAACCGCGTCGTAAGACTTCTTCACAGGTCTCCTCATTATTGTGGTCAATGACCACCATATGAGGTGGAATTTCATGTTCCTCAATGATGTCCATGCTCCGATACGTTCCCTGCTTCTTATTGCGATGGGGCGTATGAATCAGGATCGGAAGATTCACTTCCTTCGCCATTTCCAGCTGAATTCGGAGGTACTTTTCCTCGGCGGCTGTCATGTCGTCAAAGCCGATTTCACCGACAGCCACGACGTTCTCTTTCGCCAGGAACAGCGGCATCAACTCCATCACTTGTTCGGCCAACGCTTCGTTATTGGCTTCCTTCGAGTTAAGGCCGATGGTGCAATAATGGCGAATGCCAAACTGCGCCGCGCGGAACTTCTCGAATCCGACCAGGCTACTGAAGTAATCTTGAAATGACCCTACATTGGTGCGTGGCTGACCCAGCCAAAATGCGGGCTCGATGATTGCTGCGACACCGGCAGCTGCCATCGCTTCGTAGTCGTCGGTAGTTCGCGAAGTAACGTGAATGTGCGGGTCGATGAATTTCATGGTTGGTAGCACGCAAGTGTGAAGTTTTTCAGTATTCAGTTTTCGGAAGCGTACGCTTGCTCGGCGATTCCACGCCAGGTGATATCACCACTCTCGGCTCGCTTGGCGACTTCGGGATCGGTTTTCAAAATCTCGTCCGCTTCATCGAGCGCCGTTGATACCAAGGCCAAAGCGATCGCCGACTTCTCGAGGTTCTCGCCTGAGGTATATAACGCCTTCATATCTTCTAAGGCGATCTCATCCGCGAAGGGAGCGGCAACCCGCCACAGTTCGACCGGGATCGGTCGCTTGGCGGCTCGGCGTTCGTGGGCAAAGTCGATCAGCATGCGAGCCAGTTCCGGGTTCACGCGTTGGTCCAGGCCTTCAATCGGATCGAGCGCGGCGCCGATGAACAATGCCTTTAGAACCATCTGGTTCCATGCTGGCTCCGACATTAACTCCATCGGTAGTGGATTGCAGTGGGCAATCGCACAGAAGACCGTCTTGATGTTCGTGCGAATGCCTTCGGCCAAACGGTCGTCGAACAGCTCTTGATGCGGAAGCAGCTGCAACGCTTGGTATAAGCAAATTTGTTCCCGAATCTCGGCTGTCTGGAACAGCTTCTCAATCGTCGCGAGATAAGCGGCATCGTCCTCGCTAGGCAACGACATGAGCAGCAGCACGCGTGCTGCTTGATCGATCGTCCAGGTCTGTGGCTGCCAGCCCGGACGAGATTCGGCAGCGTCGTTCAGGTCGCGCTCCGTCAGTTCGAGATCTGCCTTGCCGATCTTACGTGGGGCGAATCCGAACGCCAGATATAGTGACTTCGGATCGCCGGAAGCGACCGCTTCGCGCTGCGTATCCAGCCAAGCCTGACCGGCATCAGAGGCCTGACGCAAGATCCAATTCTCGAGTAGCTGAATTGGCGTGTAGGACATGTTGATCGACCTGATTGTCAAATGGAGGAATCCCTGTGGCTTAATCTAGCGTTAAGGGACCACCTTTTAGCCTAAATCTTGAAAGTCGCCCTGGCAAGAGATTCACGTCTACGACGTGAGTTCCCGCAAAGGAATGTAAATTGTCGTAACTAGCCGCTTTGAAGCAGCTTTGCCGCTTGGGGAGCAAAGTAGGTCAAGATCCCGTCTGCCCCCGCTCGCTTGAAGCCCATCAGGCTTTCCATCATCGACTTCTCGAGATCCAGCCAACCGTTTCCGGCGGCGGCGTGTAGCATCGCGTACTCGCCGGAGACCTGATACACGTAGGTCGGCACCGAGAATGTCTCTTTCACACGCTGCACAATGTCGAGATAGGGCATTCCTGGTTTGACCATCACCATGTCGGCTCCTTCTTTTAGGTCGAGCGCCACCTCGCGGAGGGCTTCGTCCGAATTGGCCGGATCCATTTGGTAGGTCTTCTTGTCGCCACCACCCAGGTTGCCTGACGAGCCCACCGCATCACGGAACGGGCCATAGAAGGCTGAAGCGTACTTTGCGGCGTAGGCCATGATCTGGACGTGTTGGTAGCAGTCGTGATCCAGGGCATTGCGGATCGCTCCAATCCGACCATCCATCATGTCGCTCGGTGCGATGATGTCGCATCCGGCTTGTGCTTGGACAATCGCTTGCCGGCACAGCATCTCGACGGTCTCGTCGTTGACCACGTAACCATCGCGAACCAGTCCGTCTTGCCCATGGCTCGAATAAGGATCGAGCGCCACATCACAAAGGATGCCCAAGTCGAGGTTTTGTTCTTTAATCGCCCGGACGGCTTGGCAAACTAGATTGTCTGGGTTGATCGCCTCTTCGCATTCCGGCGTCTTCAGTTCGGCTGGCGTAGCCGGGAATAGGGCGATCACCGGAATGCCCAAGCTTTCCGCTCGTTGGGCTTCTTCGACCGCGATGTCGATCGTCAGTCGATCGACGCCTGGGAGCGAAGGGACCGGGGTTCGCTTCCCTTCGCCAGGCTGTACGAAGATTGGCCAGATCAAATCGTCGACCGTCAGGGTGTTTTCGCGAACAAGCCGGCGTGACCAGGCCGTCTGACGGCTACGGCGCGGACGATAGCGTGGATAGTCTCCGAGATGACCCGAGGCGGACATAAATCTGGTTTTCCGGATAGGATTTCTGCGATGGATTGACTTTTAGCGACGCTTGGAAACGATTATCCATAAATAAGTTATCGACAATTCACGTTCCGCTCGCGAAGGGAATTGTTGAGCCGCCGCGGGTGGCAGACAACAATAATAAGTCAGTGGTGGGGTATTCGTTAGTTTACTCACTTCGCCCCCCGCTGGGCAGTCTCCCGCGAAATGTAACGTCGCGAGCTTCTCGTACATCTCAAGACTTACTGTTCGGATTGCGGTATCATAAAGCCCCCTAAGTGGTTTGATTCCCAACAAGGACAGCATGTCCTTTTGACTGAAATATGCGGTTGCCCCCGCGCGAATCTGCCGGTCTAAGACCTTGGCAATTTCCAACCGCCTTTGCATTACACTCCGCCAAGGAAACTTCGATGACGCCCGAGTCTCCCCTGTCTTCTCAACCTGGTTCGACTGCTTCGCTGACTCCCGACGCGATGCGTCCTTTGGCCATGGATACCTCACCACGTCTCCTTCCCGATGTGGCTAACGATACGGCGCCTCAGTTCCAATCGTCCATCGACCGGGTAGGAATGTCCGGTATCGAAGTCGCCATCCTGGTGAAAGGCGAGGACGACGTGCTGATGCGGACGCCGGCCAAGGTCGACGCTTACGTCAGCTTGGACGACCCAGCGATTAAGGGCATCCACATGTCCCGGCTCTACTTGAGCCTGCAGAACGAATTGCATACCGAGTTCTCGCGGAAGCAGATCGAACGCATCTTGGGCCGCTTCTTGGAAACTCACCAAGAGATGAGCGGTTCGGCCTACGTGAAGTTCTCGTTCGAGCACATGATCCAGCGTGCTTCCTTGCTTTCGGAGAATACCGCTTGGCGAAGCTATCCGATCCAAGTCGAAGCTCTGCAGAAGGGGAGCGAGGTTAAATATCGAATTCACGTTCGCCTGACCTATTCGAGCGCTTGTCCCTGCTCGGCAGCGTTGTCGCGTCAGCTTCTGCAGCAACAATTTGAAGAGCAATTCTATGGGCACAATTGGATGAGCGCCGCCACTGTGCTGAACTGGTTGGGATCGAACAGCACCTTGATCGCGGTTCCGCACAGTCAGCGTAGCCATGCTGACATCACGGTTGATCTGGACGAATCGCGAAGCGACCTGCCGATTGACGAGATCATTCAACGAACCGAAGGTGTGTTGAATACGGCAGTGCAAGCAGCCGTGAAGCGAGCCGACGAACAAGAGTTCGCTCGTTTGAACGGTGAGAACTTAATGTTCTGCGAAGATGCTGCACGCCGAATGAAGTCGGCCATCGATCCGATGGAGGGAGTTACAGACTACCGAATTCAAGCCAGTCACTTCGAAAGTTTGCATCCACACGATGCTGTGGCCATCGTGGTGAAGGGTGTTCCGGGGGGGGTGAAGCCGTAATCGCCGAACCAAAACCGTCCACTGCCAGGATCATTATCCATGGTTAATCGTCGTGATCTTATGAAACAAGCTGCCGCTCTGGTAGCTTGTTCTGCATTCATGGCTCCTCACCAGCTACTCGCAGCATTGGCTGAGGCTGAACTCCCGATTGCCACCCAGCAATATCCGTGGGGGACCTTCTATGGACGTAGCGGAAAGAACGCCGGTGATCTGAAGGCCTTATTGTCGGACGTGGCTTCCTGCGGATTTGTGGGGTACGAACCGATCGCTGGCTCGCCAGAACAAATCGGTGCGATCGCGAAAGAAGCCAAGGATAACGGACTGAAGGTCGATTCCCTCTACGTGAACAGCACCCTTCACGATACCAGCCAAACGCAGGTAAGTATGGAATCGGTCTTGGCAATCGCCACGGCCGCGAAAAAGACCTGTGGGACAAAGGTCATCGTGACCAACCCCAGCCCAATTCAGTGGGGAGGCGGTCAGGATAAGTCAGATCAGCAGCTTCGGACTCAAGCCAAGGCGCTTAATCAATTAGGAGCGAAGCTACGCGAAAACGGTCAGGTCTTGGCTTACCACAACCACGACGCCGAGCTTCGCCAGGGCGCACGGGAACTGCATCATATGCTGACGGCGACCAATCCAGAGAATGTCAAGTTTTGTTTGGATGCCCACTGGATCTACCGCGGCTGTGGTGACTCGGAAGTCGCCGTGTTGGATGTCGTTCGTCTTCATCGCTCTCGAATCGTCGAGCTACATCTACGCCAGTCGCACGACGGTGTTTGGGATGAAGCATTCGGAGAAGGGGATATTGATTACGGTCAGTTAGCGGAAATGCTGGCCGATTTGCCCACGAAGCCGTTGTTGGTGTTAGAACAATGTATCGAAGGTAAAACTCCCAACACGATGGATGCGGTTGAGGCACACCAGCGTGGGCGAGTCTATGCGCAGCAAGTCTTTCAGCGATGGGCCAGCAAGTGACAAACACGGATCAGCAACTGACTCTTCGTCAGGCTCAAGATGATGTCGATCAATGGATTCAAACGATCGGCGTGCGGTACTTCTCCGAACTCACCAACTTGGCGCAGCTCGTCGAAGAAGTGGGCGAAGTTGCTCGCGTGATCTCGCGGACTTACGGCGAGCAAAGTTTCAAGCCGTCCGATGAAAAGGTTGAGCTCTCGGACGAACTGGCTGATGTCTTATTCGTCTTAATCTGCCTCGCCAATCAAACAGGCGTCGATCTGACCGAGGCACTGAAACGCAACCTCGACAAGAAGACGAAGCGAGATGCGACTCGACATCAGCAAAACGCGAAGCTGAAATAGACGGCAGTTAGGAAGCCTACGTAATTCAGGTGTCCACCGATAAATAAGGTAATTGCTGGCGTAAAGTCATTTTATCTTCCGTTGAACATTCGCTCTGACGTAACAGGAACGAATCCTTCATCCGGTAGCCGAAAACATGTCGACTTAGAGCCTGGGTTTGGTGCTTTCGTTTCTATAGCTTGAACTCACGGGTAAGTATCAGCAACTCGTTCGCTCGCCATCGCTTACGAGGATTTGCCGGTTGGAAGCGGCGAAGAGAATTTCACTTCCTCGGTCGTCGCGTGTGAATGCGATCACTTAGATCGCTTTCATCACAAAAATCCACTGATTTCGTTGGATCTGCGGGGATCGCGATTGGCTTCGTCAAGAAACTCCCTCTCGTTAGGTACTAGCAAAGCTGTGTGAAAAATGGTACGATGGTTCGAGCTGTAGAGAAAGTATCGGCGACATAGTCGGGGTCATGAGGACTCCAATGACGTTCTTTGTTGTTCTCGATCCGTGAGGTAAATGAGTCAACTTCAATTGACTCAACGAATTACGGGCAGCCATCTGGCTTTATGGAGAAAGCTGTAACGTGCGAGCAGGAGGCTAAGCTCTTCGAATCCTTATCATAGGAGCTTCCCATGCTGACCGATGGTGAAAAGAAAGTCCTCAGAACGTTCCGCCAATACTTGATGGATCCTGGCCGAATGCTCTGCTTCACTGGTCCTATGCTGGCAACCCACAAAAACTCCCTCGCCAAATTGGTCAAGCGGGAATACTTGGTCCCGGAAACGTTTAAAGGCGCTTACAGCCTGACCAACGCCGGTTTCAAAGCGATGCGAACTTGCGGTAAATAACAACCTCCCTGAAGGTTGGATTCTTATATTCGGGTGTTGGGATGATTTCGCTCAGAAGTCGCCCAGCACCCGTTTTTCGTTCAATATCGAATGAAGCAACCCCGCTGCCAGGACAAACATGTCCGGCTACCCGGACAAGTGGCAAGGAAGCCACTTGCTCCTGACAGGCAGACTCTACGAATGACATCATCGGGAGTTCCATACGAGCTTGCTTTCGTTCCCTCTCGTGTTGAAGGGCATGTTGGCGTAACGCTTGTGCGTGTCTTCCCAGATCGCATGGTGATCAAGTCATCAACGGGGCAACGCGTCGTGCGATTTAGGAAGATTGCTCGCTATCATGAATCGCTTCCTCGACGGATCTTGTGGCGAATGCTACTCAAGCGTCCAAGCACACCATCTGTCGCCTACCGTGACTGGTTTCACGCTCCCCCGGAACGATTCTTTCGTTTTCACACCTCGCCTCCGCTCACGATCACGATGCCCGTCGACGAGCCGGCAGACTATGCAGCCAGTAACTTCTTCGCCATTCAGCAAGTGATACGTGCTGGCGGATACGAGACATTGGACCTCGGCTAGATTGGTTGACCCGTGATTCCTCGCCAGCGATCATGATGCTTCTCGAATCGGTCTCCAGGTCGCCCAGGTGCTCAACATTGGGGGAAGCTCATCATGACTCAAATGCAAAGCGGTGCGCTGATTCTCTCGATCGTGCTTTCCTCACATGCGGCGTTGTTTGCCAAAGACACCGACTGTGCATGGAAGCAAACGGCCGTGCTTAATGCTCCCGAGGCCTTTCAAGCCGCTGCGGCTGACAATCGTCATGTTTACGCGATCACCAATCGAACGATTGCCAAGTACGATCGTGCGACTCAACGGCTTGTCGCTCGGAGTGAAGGAGATGCCCATCATCTCAATAGTGGATTCTTGCACGAGGGAAAGCTGTACTGTGCTCATTCCAGCTATCCGCTGAAGCCGGAGTCGAGCATCATCAAAGTGCTCGATCTCAAGACAATGCAGTTGAGCGACTTTCACGACTTTGGCCACTCTGTCCATGGCAGCTTGACGGTCGCCTTATTCAAGGACAACGCATGGTGGTGCGTCTTCGCCGTCTATGGCAAAGAAGAAAATGCTCGGACCGCGTTAGTGAAGTTTGATCAAGCGTGGAATGAGAAGCAGGTGTGGACATTTCCTGAAAGTGTTGTGTCCGACTTGGGGTCGTCCAGTATCTCGGGTGGAATCTGGTGGGACGACAAGTTTCTTGCGACCGGGCATGATAAGAAGGTTCTCTATCGCTTGAAGTTGCCGCAGACCGGTACCGTGCTGGAACATCTCGCAACGTGCGAAACGCCGTTTCCAGGGCAGGGGATTGCCATTGATCCTGAGACAGGCGGCTTGGTAGGGATTAATCGCAAGAATCGGCAGGTAGTATTCGCGGAAACGGTCCCTTCTAAGAAACCGCAGTAACGTTGAGAGTATCTCCAATCGATCGATGATCTGTCTTATGCTGAAGCATTCTTATTGAGAACTACGCCGCCAACCCAACCCGGGCGACCAACGGAAGCCCCAGTTTCGCGGCAAGTTGGCCCGTAGCAATGTTAAGTCACGCGCGCAGAAATCAATAAATCGTTTCGCACGAGGAGCAGATCGGCATGAAGAAGCTGGATAGCAAGACAGCGATTGTCACAGGGGGATCACGAGGGATCGGGGCTAATATCTGCATGAGCCTAGCCGCCGCAGGCGCCAATGTAGTGGTCAACTATGCTCAGAATCAGGAAGCGGCTGAGCGAGTTGTCTCGGAAATCTTGTCTCAAGGAGGCAAGGCGATTGCGGTGGCTGGGGATGTTTCTAAATCGACCGAGGTGAAGCAGCTATTTGATCGCGCCGAATCCGAGTTTGGTCAAGTTGACATCTTGGTCAACAACGCAGGCGTCGTGCACTACAAGACGATCGCAGAAACCACCGATGAAGAGTTTGATCAGGTGATGAAGGTCAACGCCTACGGCGCGTTTTATGGGATGCGTGAAGCGGCAACACGCCTGGCGGAAGGTGGTCGCGTGATTAACATCTCGAGCTCGGCCGTCCGCATGATGCTACCGACTTATGGTCCCTACTGCGCAACCAAGGGAGCGATGGAGCAATTGACACGCAGCTTCGCCAAAGAGATGGGATCTCGCCGTATTACCGTGAATGCGGTTTCCCCAGGGCCGACCGAGACGGAGTTGTTTATGGAGAACAACGAGTCGGAAAAGATCGAACGCATGAAGAATCTTTCTGCGTTTGGAAGACTTGGCAAAGTCGAAGACATGGGGCCGGTCGTAGTGTTCTTGGCAAGCGAAGACGGCGGTTGGATTACCGGGCAAGTCATCCCGGTGAATGGTGGTACGGCTTAGCGGGTTCGTCATCGCAGAGGTGAAGATCTTGCCATTGGTTGTCTATCGGGCTGCATCTCCGCCTATTGTTAAGCTCCCAACTTTGTCGTCCTCCCTGAAAGGGCAGTGTAATGATAAGTTCTGGGATTAAGTGATTAAAAGCAGTGGATATCTCGGGTAAGCATGATTTGTGGGCACCAACAAACGAAGAGCCTAATGTCCTAGCAACTTCGCATCGGTGGGTCTTGTTTGGTTAAGAATCTGCGAACATGGTGCAAATTTGCAACGTCAGTGGATGTAATTGAAACCGCCTTTATCTCTCGGTTAATGGACTCACTGTGGATGCTGCTGGCTCTGTGACTGGCATTGCGGTCAAACGTAAGCCGTTGGGCCAGAGGCGCGGAACAGGATTTGTACTCTAGTCTGCCATGCATTTGTTAATGGCTTTTTCTTTGCCATTCATATTTCCTGCTTTCCATTCTTTTGGAGTCTCCCTGAATGACCGTCCGTACCCCACAGCGACATGCATTCACTCTTGTTGAGTTATTGGTCGTGATCGCGATCATCGGTGTTTTGATCGCTCTTCTGCTGCCGGCCGTGCAGCAAGCTCGTGAAGCCGCTCGCCGAATTCAGTGCACCAACAATCAGAAGCAAATTGGATTGGCTCTGCACAACTATCACGATACCTATGGCAAGTTGCCATACAACGCCGTTCCACAAACCGGCAGTGTTGGCGATCGTCAGCGCGGACCATCGTGGTTGACGCGCATTTTGCCTTTCGTGGAGCAGAGTGCTGCCTACGATCAGTTCGTCTTCACCGGCGACTGGACGATGCAGGACGGGCCAAGCCCAAATGCGAACATCCTTGGTCAGCTACGTGTTCCTGGGTTCAACTGTCCTTCCAGCCCACTGCCGGAAACCGAAACACAATCGACCAACGCCAACGGCGACGTGATTCTGCAGGTTGTGAATTACGTTGGCATCACCGGTTCGTACTGGCAGGGTGGAACAACCAACGTTGTGTCCCCTTCGCCACAAGATAGCAGCTATGGCGATGCGGTTTACAACGGCATGATCGTGCCGGTCAACACGAAGAGCAATGCGATCAGTCTGGCGAGTGTCACCGACGGTACCAGCAACACGATGATGGTCAGCGAACAGAGCGACTTCTTCTACGACGTCAACCGTGCGAAGATCACCCGCCGTAGCTCAGGTCACGCAGGACGTTCGTGGGGCAACGGTGGCGGTGCCGGTACCTGGACCGCAAATGTTACGACCTTGCGTTATCCGATCGCGACCGAAGGTGGTACGGGCAATGGAGCGAACTATCACGTGAACGTCGCTTTGGTTTCTGCTCATCCAGGTGGTGTGCTGGCAACGCTAGGTGATGCGAGTGTTCGTTTCGTCACCGAAACCGTGAACTTCGCAACCTTGACCGGACTGGCCGATCGCCAGGATGGTAACGTCCTAGGTGAATTCTAAGCCGCTGTCGATTGAAGTTAATCTCCGCAGGCTCATCGTTTGGATGGGCCTGCGATGCATCTCGTTTGATTGAGTGGCGCTTTATAAGCGTTGAACGCTCAGCATAGCACGCGAGGTGTTTCTCGATATCTTGGGCGGAATTTGATTTTGTGGAGCTGAATTAAGAATGACTTCGTGTAAGTACAATCCAGGCCTGCTTTCGCTTTTAGCGATTCTGGCAGTTAGTGCTCTGGGGTGCGCCGAGGAAGATTACGGCGATCTCGGGAAGGTAACTGGGGTAGTGACGATGGATGGTCAACCGTATCCCGGTGCCATGATCACGTTCACGCCTAGCGAAGGACGTCCCTCAAAGGGAATTACCGATCAATCAGGCAACTACGAGTTGATCTATATTCGTGATACCAAAGGTGCCGAACCAGGTCAGCATCGCGTGATGATCACAACCGTCCCGCCGGATCAACCCGACAACTACAGTGGTCCGAAGTTTAAGGACCCGATCCCGTCGAAGTACAACCTTCGTTCCGAATTGACCGAGAACGTCGTGCTTGGCCCGAACGAGTTCAACTTCGACCTGAAGAAGTAAGTGGCCAGCATCGCCTACTCGCTTCCATTTCCCAAGAGACGCCTCGGAGCTTACGCGTTCTGAGGCGTCTTTTTCTTTTCTTGAGGGAAGCTAGGATTGTGGGGGACCCTCTTTCTTCAGCCGAGACCAAACCATGATTGAAGAACAAGACCCACAGCCGGACGATCAGGAGTCGAGCGACGGCTATCGCCCACCCGTGGAGACCATGAAGTATGGCCAAATTGATCGCGAGCTAAGGGAAGTGTTTGGTGTCTCAGTGATGTATCTCCTGGTGCCGATCTTCTTACTGGTCACGGGTTCGATATCGGTGGTCGCTTCTCGATGGTTCTTGCGTGTGCTGCCGGGAGCGGCTGCCGTATTTGTGGCCTACTGGATCCTGTTGCGTGCGTTCGCCCCGATGTACGATGCCTCGCCCGAAATGGCCAATCGCTACTCACTGCTCATCTCACGAATCGCGGGCGGTATTATGAGTACTTCTCATAGTCGACTGGCTGCTCTCTATGATCGACGCGAAGAATTGAAGGACCTGGAACACGTAAATTGAGATATATTGCGGATTCCTTTAGATTGAGCAGTTTCACCTTAAGCGTGTGGGGGTTTACGTCCGTCGTTCCAGCCTCACGAGCGATCCTTCGAAAGGGGAGTGCGGATATAAGCCAAATACAGGATTAAGGACAGCAATTTGCTATGTGTAATATTGCGGGATATCTCAGCAATATAGACACTTAGTTGATTAGTGATGGAATTGTTCGATCGCCATGCGATTGAGTAGGGATAGGGAAAAAAGTCTACTTTCTCAGGATTATGCGCACCACGATTTCTCGGCCTGTATCCCTCGTTTGAATGGGGCTGTGTGAAATACAGCACCCTTAAGGTTAATTGGTGCTGTGTCAGCAAAAATACTTTCTTATACTTGCGCAAAACCGTAGCTGTAAGCTAGAGAAGTTGAGTATAAATGAACTTGCGGTGGCATAAGTTTCGTACGCGAACTAAATCGTCGTCCAAACTTGATCGCCCATCGGGAAGAATTGCCAAAGAGGCGCGGGGGGAGGACTCTCCGTGGTGATTCGACCGGCTCCTTAGATCCTGTAAGCGAGGAGCTCATCCACAACTCAATTTCTTTTATTTGTCTCTGGGAACAGAGAAGGAGACCGTACGTGACTCATTCCTCGTATGCGCGCCGGGGGTTTACCCTGGTGGAATTGCTCGTCGTGATCGCGATCATCGGCGTGCTGATTGCCCTGTTGCTGCCCGCTGTGCAGCAAGCTCGTGAAGCTGCCCGCCGTATTCAGTGCAACAATAACCTGAAGCAAATCGGTCTGGCGGTTCAGACTTATCACGACACCTACCGTAACAAGATCCCGTTCAACACCATGGGGAACTCAGGATCAAATCCATCTTTTTTTGTGCGATTGTTGCCGTTCATCGAACAGTCGGCCGCCTACAACTTGCTGGAATTTCCGGTCAACAATTTCGTAACGACAAACACCTACAACGGACAGTCGATTCCTAATGCGACAACGTTGTCGGCACTACGTGTGGATGGCTTCAAGTGCCCATCCAGCCCACTGCCAGAAACCTTCACCGACACGAACCTAAACCTTCAATTCCAGTTGGCTAGCTACGTCGGTATCAGTGGTTCTTACCTGCGTGGTGGTACGGCTCAGCCGTCGACCTTCCCGCCAACCACTCCGACTGGTACCCCAAACTTCGGCACCAACGGCGGCACCACTTACAACGGTATGATCGTCGCTTCCAGTCCCTCTGGGGTGAGCGTCTCGTCGCGTCCAATCGGTTTGGAAAGTGCCACGGACGGTACCAGCAACACGATGGTTGTCAGTGAATGTGGTAACTACTACTACGATCAAAACCGCAATCGTCAATCGCAGAACCTGAACTCCAGCTACGGCCTTGGCCTGGGTGGTGCTTGGAACAGCGCTTACTACGACAGCAACGGTTCGGTCGCTCAGAACGTGACCACGATCAAGTTCCCAATCAATTACCCGTACAACAGCCTCGATGGCTACGCCAGTCCTGGCGACGAAAACCTTCCTTTGGTTTCCGCTCACCCAGGTGGTGTCATCGCCATGTTTGCCGATGGTTCGTGTCAGTTCCTGACCGAGAACATCAATTACTCGGTTTTGACCGGCTTAGCCGATCGCCAAGATGGTACGGTCTTGGGTGAATATTAATCACCCTCCGGCAATTGCCCATTGATTCAACAAAGGCGAGGATACTTCAGGTGTCCTCGCCTTTTTCATGCCGTAGAAGATTTAGAGAGAAGCAAACTCCATTACGAGTCGAAGCTAAACGTATCGGTCGCTGCGATCGATGGCTCTGGCTCATTCTGGCTTTGCTGATAAGCGATTGCACTTGCCGCGCGAGCGTAATAATTCTGCAGCGTTCCCATGAGCTCTTGCTGCTCATTCTGCTTCTTGCTCAGCGGTAACTTGATCGTCTTGTTTTTGCCGTTCCGCTTGACCACCAAATCGAGGCGAGCGCCCCACTCGTTCTCGAACGACATCGATTCGATCTCGCGATAATAGATCGGCCTATCCCAGTCTTCGTAAGTGACTTTCTCATAGTCGAATTCGACAGGTCGATCCTTGGCAGCTACATGGGTAATTGGTGGGAAGAACTTCTCGACCAGTTCCTGCTCCGATTCATTCGCAGGGAGATAGCGATAGGCGAGAATGTTCTCGTGGAACTGGCGAAACTGCTCTTCGTAAGCAGTCCACTGATCACGTTCTAGGATTGTGGCAGCTTCGATCTTTTGAAACCATGTTCCGATTGATTCGTCGTAAAGCGCGTTTCGCATCGCATCCGGTGTTGCACTAAACCCGATCGCTTCCAGACGCTGTTTCAGTGGAGGATGTGAATCGAAGGGGTGCGAAGACGCGAGATCGCCCACGTTGTGTTTGTCAACGAATGCACTCGTGTAAGCTAGGAAGCCACCGTCAATTCGTTCCGACAGGTTCACCTGTTGATGCACTTCTTCGGCGTCAAAAAACTCCTTTTCCAATTCCGCGCGGTACTGAGAATAGGCGGTAATTCGTAACAGGGCATGGGCCATGTCATGTGGCGAAGTGCCTTCCGCGGCAAGTCGGTCGGCGCGGAATTCGCGTTGACGACTAAGGCTCCCCAAAGAGATCTCGTACAGGGCGCGGAACATGACTGCGAAGTAGAAGACTGGCATCGAGAGCCCGCCTTCGTACAGTCCTTGAAGAAAGTGGTCGTAGCGGGCGAGTAGGGGAGCGATACGTTGTGAATACAACGTGTCATTGCCGCTGAAATGTGCCAACTCATGCAGTAGCACGGCATCGGCTTCTTGGCCAGGCAGTTTCTTCAAAAGAGATAAGCTCACGAAAAGTGATCGACCTGTGAGCGTCTGAATCTGCTCGTCTTTGCCTTGCACTTTGATCGGGAGCTGCGTGACAAAGAAGTTGTCGTCAATCCCCGCAATCACGTGATCTGGCGGAGCCGTTTGCATCTTGCCGCTGAGAAGTTCCAGGTCATACCAAAGCTGCGGTGCCATCTCTCGTGTTAAGATTTCGCCTTGTACCACGAAGTCGTCATCAGGTCGCTTAAAGATGGCTGCGATTACCACACCGATCGCGCCCAGGGCGATACATGCAAATACGATAATCAGCTTCACGATATAGATGTCGAAGAAGAACGCCGGAATCCAAAACGAAAGCGAGAAAATCAACAGCCCCTGAGCAATGACTTCCAGCGTGCAAAAAATGCGCAGCGTCATCCAGCCAATTAGAAGACTGGTGTACTGCATAGCTTGCGATTGCAGCGAGATGAGCACACCAATACCAGTCATCACGAAAGCAGCAATACCGGCCAGGATACACGCCCAGCTGATGCGAATCGCCCAGACGACGGAGAGTTGATAGAACAGGAATTCCGAATCCTGGGCTTGTCGAAAGGCGACATCCTGGGGATGGCTGCTCACCAGCATATCGGACAAGCGATGCGATTGTAGGAACTCAATCGCCGCGGCCTTATCTTCAGGCGCGATCGTTGGATCGCTGCGGAGATCGGCTACCGTTGCCTCGAAGAATTGCTGATCGAATGATGACTGAACGTACTCATAAAAAATAAGACAAGCGATCGGAATTAGAAACAAGGCCAAAGCGGGATAGACGTAGGTTTTGGCAAACCCAAGCTTGCTAAAGTCTTCGGACATGAGGTGGCGTGCTCGCGATTGGGCCCAGGGCGGGCGATTAGAAGAGGGGCAGCAAATGGAAGCCAAGGCTTCCAGCGTGCAGTATGAAAGAATGTTAATGCCGAGGCAAGCAAAAGAGGAGTAATCGAAGAAGGTGCATCCAGGCCCCAAAAAAAGCCTCAATCGGTCGTCCGGTTGAGGCTTGGATGAATACGGTTCACTAAAGATCTAGTTGAGGTTTACGGGCTCGCCATCGTTGCGGATGATGAGACGCTGCCAAACTTGCGGATCGACGGTGTTCGTCACGAAGCGGACCGCTCCGTCGCTGATCCCCATCAGGAATCCACCGGGGTGAAAGCCGCCCAGTTTGGCCGCGGCAGCTTCTGCCAAGGGAATATCCTCAGGCTTGGTCCATGGGACAGCCTTTTTGGTTTGAATGATCATGACCGTGTTTGACAAGCCATCCGTGAAGCTGGCGAAGGTCGGGGCGTCTCCCGCTGCTCGAGGTTGCCGAACTTTAACGTTGCCAGAAGGAAGTTCGACATCTTTCTCACGCGAACCTTCGTCGCCATCCGAAAATGGGGCGAGTGCGGTGTTCTTGCCGACGATTGAAAAGAAGCACGTGGAGTTCCCTCCAGGAGAACCGGCGTTGCCATAGATGGCCGGCATGCGTTCCAGCACCTTTCGATTCGCTTCACTGTCCCACGGTTCGTCCATTCGATACATCTTATAGAGTTCTTCCTCGCCTATTAGCGGCAGCAGTTCGACTCGCCATGAGTGCGGCACGCCACTATCTGGGTCGATCATTACAGACATGGGAAGGTGACCGTACATGTCGTGGTAGTTGTGCATCGCCAGCATGATTTGCTTCAGGCGATTCGTATCGTTCATCCGCTCAGCTGCCATACGAGAGGCAATGATCGCGGGTGCGAACACGGTGACCATCTCGTCTAACGATCGATCAAGGGTCGAAGTCACGACGACATCCTTGTCATCGGTTTTTACCTGAGCCGCGTCGAGCAGCGCGATACCGAGATCAAAGACCTGTTTTTGGTCGGCTGCCTGGAGTTGGCCTTTTATGCCAACCGCCATGTTTTTCAGGAGGATTTTGCCCGCCTTCATTGTTTCCTCGGCGGTAGTCGCATCGTCCGCCGAAGGAAAGCTGCCAGTGATCTTCATGGTTAATGGGGTACCCGACTCGCCAGCATCGACTGTCATACGCCAGATCTGCGAGGTTTCCGCGATTGGGCGAACCATCGACACGTACGGTGATTGAACGAATTCACGGGACTCGAGAACTTGTGATTTAATGGCTTGCCAGTTGAGTGTCGTACGCATCACCGAATCTGTTGGTGGCAAGAGCGTGGCCAGAGATTGGCGTTCAGTAGGGGGCTGGCTCAGGAACTGTGATAACTGATCTAAGACATCGGGCGTCGAGCGCGCGAGGATCTTGGGAGTGATGAGCATGAAGTATGTGGTCTTGTCTTCGCTAGGGAAGATCTTCATCGGGGCCGAATCGGGAAACGAGAAGGGTTGTTTGGCCTTGATCAGGATCAGTTCTTTGCCAAACGAGGTGAGTAAAACGGATTCGACCTGCGAGGGTGGAACAACCGTCAGTTGCTGCTGAAGTGTGTTGCCGAGTGATGGCGTCTGGGAATCGCCAACATTCCGATTGGTATCGAGGGCAGCGACAATCTTGGGTGACTTGAGTAGACGTGCAACGTTGACTTCCGAAACAGAAATTCCAAAACGTGCTGGTACGAGTTCGGGCAAGGTCGTGTCTGAGGATTCGGTGGCGGCGACGGGTGGCGATGCCTCGGTTTCAGTTGCTGAAGGCGAATTAGGGGCCTGGGCAGAAAGTGGCCGAAGCCCTCCGACGACCATGGCGGCAGCAATGAGTAAGGTCAGTGAGCCAAATTGGAGAACTCGTTCGGTTGCTTGGGAAAAGTGCCGCGGAACTTCACGTAACATTTCAAGTCTCCTGAGAAACATGGAGCGGGGTGGTAGAAACGCCAGCGTTGACCATGCCGGCACTGGGGGCGCTTTGCGGAGAGCTAGTGAGGCGAGGCTCTGCAAGTAGCTCTCACGATCGCCGAGCCATTCGCAGGCAAGCTTGTCGGCGGCCAATTCTTGTTCCAGCGTGTAGCGGCGCGACAACGCAAACGCTAACGGATTGTAAAAGTGCAACGCCTGCAGCAGCACGGCGACCGCTCGCCACCAAGCGTCGCAACGCTTGATGTGGGCTAATTCGTGGGCAAGAACGGCATCGCGTTGTGAACTGCTCCACTGCTCAAATTCGTTGGGCAGCAATATGGTGAATCGCTTCCACCCAACTACCGCTGGCGTTTGCAGGCGATCAATCAATGCAAGATCAAGCGGGGCTTCAACGCCGCTCTGCGAACCTAGGCGTAGCATCCGCTGCTGCATGTCGGCGTCGATGCAGGGGCGGCTGCGACGTTCGAGTAACTTTAATGCCCAGAGGCCGCCGACGATACGGCAGATAGCGAGAAGCTGCGCGATGCCAAGAATGCCAGCAAACCACAGCATCCACGGAGAGCTAGAACGAACGGGCTGACGATTGTCGGCAGTAACTTCGAGGGGACTTTGTGTTTCCGCAGGGACGAACCAAGCCGTTAGTTGTTGCCACTGTTCGGAGAGCGGCTGGGCGTTAGGCGACGGTGCGTTGGTGACGAGTGCAGCATCTGGCGGGACGGCCGATCCTGTTGAATGGGAGAGTGTTTCATCGACATCCATGGACCTGGCCTGAGGGGGCTCGTCTGACATCTGGGCCATCCAGCCGCTACCGGGAATGATGCCAGCGAGAAGTACGATTCCCATCGCTGCGAGACCGGCCATTGCAAGACGACCGCGTGTGTCTGGCATGGATCGTGATAGAGGTAACATTAGCAAGATGGCGATGATACCTACCATGCTGCACTGTAATACGATCCACAATAGCCAAAGCGAAATCTGGGCGAACATGGAAGGAACCTTACGAAGAGCGGGGTGGTTTAGGTTTCGGCTTGCTGGATGGCTTCTGCGATTCCGCAGGAGGTTGCTGAAGAAGTGATTCGATCAGCTTGCGTTCCTTGGCTGAGATTTGACCAGGATCGAACAAACGCGTCAGGAGTGCTTCTCGGCTCCCGCCGAACACGCGTTCGATCAAATCGGTGATGAGTCGGCCGCTGACGTCCGCGAAGGAACGGACGGCCTGAAACTGGTAGGGACGTTCGTCAGTGATCTGCTCGAGAAACCCTTTCTCTTCGAGGATCTTTACTAAGGTGCTGACGGTTGTGTAAGCCAGTGGTCGCCCCGACTTTTCCAGGGCCTGTTGGACTTCCGCCACACCGCAGGCGTCTTCCTGCCAGAAGACATGCATGATCTCCAGCTCACGTTCGGTTAACTGCTTGGCTTTCGGCCGTGCCACGATAGCTCTCCTGTTCGGGCAGCGTGTTCTTTGGTTTCTTAGTTTTGGTTTTATAGAAAACCTGTCGGGCGTGCAATGGAATTGTTCTAAGAAACCAAAAAACGATTCGTTCCCGTCAAGAATCAGGAGTCGCCGACGGCGGCGCAACTATGGAGACATGGAGCGATGGCGTTTGGCGAATTAAGAACGTGTCGGACTACGGATTGGCCCGTTTGATCGGACGGAATGGTTCTGGCAGGGGCACCTTCTTGCCATCCGCTTTGAGGAGCATGTTCCGCCAGTTTTCCAAAGAAAAATCGGTAGGGAGGACGACGGCACGATAGTTGGCAGTGCCGACCAATATTCGATCGTCGCCCCAAGTCCCCAGTTTCTCAAGATCAAGAGCTTGTTCTAGATTCAGGTCGACTGGCATGGTCCAGGGGATATTGCGGTCTGCACTAACAAGAATCGCTGTCTCGCCCAGAGCATCTTTGATTTGCTGCCGCGTTGCTTCTTCGTCATGTAAGGCCGTTCCCTCGCCAAGTACGAGAAAGAAGCTGGCAGCATGCGGGTCAGTTTCCCAGTTACTGGAGAAAATGGAAACTGAGGCGTCGAGAAGTTTCAAGTTGGCTTCGCTGTCCCAAGGCTCGTCCTTGCGGTACTTCTCGTACAGCTCTTTGTACTTTTCATCCCCTAAATACTTGAGCATTTCGACTCGCCAGGAACGGACGTGCCCAGATTCTTCGTCCACGATTATGGAAGATGGATAGTGATCATGAATCGCATGGTAACGGCTCAACGCAGCAAGAAGTCGTTGCAGGCGAAACTGGTCGTCTATCCGGGCCGTATGTTCTGGCAGCCTCTTAATGATGGTGAGCAGCGTGTCGTAAAGCTCCCGGTCACAATTGGTTTGGATCACGCACTGGTCACCGTCCACGCTGGCTTGGGCATTTTCCAGAAGTTGATTTAGGACGGAAACGGCATGCGGCCAATTCTTATAGGCGACGGGATAAGCCGTGGGTGGTAATTCGGTATCTTCGAGATACAACTCGAAGAACTGATCGAGCATGGCTTTGCCCATACGATACTTAATCGAAGCCTCTTTGGCTGCTTCCGCTGAGGTAAACGTTCCCTTGAGTTCCAGGGATAGCGAGTGTTCATCAGTAAATTTCGCTTGAAACATCAGTCGATCGAGAGTGCGATCCAGCGGAGCGAGAAGCTTGGCTACGGGATCGTTCCGGATCATCTCTTCTGACAGTTCCGCATCTTCTTGTCCCGGTGGCTTTCGTTGTGCATAACGAAGAATGAAATTCGGATCAGAGAAAACAGTCGCAGCCGACTTCCGAGAAGTGATCGGTAGCTTCTGGAATTCAAGGAACGCATCCATGTTCGCCTGATTGCTTGCGATGACGACACGATTCGGCGAAACGAGTCTTGCCAAACGACCACCGCCGAAAGGCTTGATCTCGAAAGTTTGGTAGACATCAAAATCGGAATCAAATCCTTGAGACTTCTTTAGTTCCGCCACGTCGATCGGGGTTCGCATTTGAATGATGAGCAGGTTGGGGGCACCGAATCGGTAGTCGGCTCCATTGGCCCATAAAATCTTCTCTGCGGACTCGATCGGGACAAGAAACACTTGGGTGACCAAGGTTCGATCAAATGCCCCCGAAGACTCAAATGCGTCTACATGCGGACCTTGAGGGCCAGGCTCCTTCTCTAAGTCATTCATCTGGTGCCAAAAGCTCAGATTCGCTTCTCCAATCAAGTAAGAGAACTCGAAGGGAACGCTTTCCGCCAGTGTCTGATCGCCATCGGAAGTTGCCTGAGCCATCACCCTCGCAGGGGAAAATCCCAGCAAGACGCTTAGCGCGATCAAATGAAGTGACAAGTAACAGCGTAGGGAAGAACTGCAAGCAACAACGGAAAGCTGGCAAGGCATCTGATTGGCATACATTCGTTAGGGGAACGGTTCGTTAGTCCCCTAATGTGCCTGGAAACTTCTGCGATCGCAAGGGAAAACTCAATAAGTCCAAATGGCAATCGAGGGATGCGATTCGGACGCGAGTTTGGGTATCGGAGGCTGTACTAAGCCGTCGTTTGTATCTCGGACTTGTCGGCATGGAACTTGAACTGGTGCACGCACTCGCGCAGTTCGTGAGCCAACTGCTCCAGGATGTCACCTTCATTCGATAGCTGAATGCCGTCCTGCTGTGTCGATTCATGGATTTCACGCAGGTTGGCAATTTGCATTCTTAGGCGTTCGGCGGAGTCGACTTGATTCTGCGTCAAAGCCACGATGCCGCTCGTCTCGGCATTGATCGAAGCGACTGCTGAGCAGACTTCCTTAAACTGGTATGTTGTCCGGCTGCTTTTCTCAACACCAGTTTGAATGTGCTGGCGTGTTTGCTGGATCATCTGAGTGACCAGCGTGATGTTCTTATCGCAGTGACCAGCGAGTTCTTTGACCTGCTGGGCCACCACGGCGAAGCCGCGACCGGCCTCGCCAGAACGTGCCGCCTCGATCGATGCATTCAAGGCCAACATGTTGGTTTGTTTGGCAAGCTCCTGGATCGTTCCCACCGTCGCGATCATTTGATCAGCACTCTCTTCGATGATTTTCATCGACTGTTCTGATTCCGCGAGGCTCGTCTCGCTTTGATGAGCCATCGAGTTGGCCGCTTCGGTGGCTGCTTCCGCACGACGAACATTCTCGCGAATGGAATGAATCGATTGATGCAGTGCTTCCACTTCAGTCAGGATCGCGGTGAGCGATTCGCTCTGGATTTCGATTCCCTGCGAGAGGTTCGTTGAACTGGAATGCAGATGGCTCGAACTAGCGGTCACGTTATCGACGCTCTGCGAGAACATTGCGACAACGTGATTCCACGAGCGAATCGTACGATCCAGGTCGGTCTGAAGTGACTTCACATGCGGATCGCGAACGTCAGGGATATCAACGGTCAGGTCTCCCTGGGCTGCTAAGTCGAACACCGGTCGCAGTTGATCGATGGCTTGGTTCAAGTTTTGATGTTGGCGACGATGTAAGACTTGGTCTCGGCAGCGGGTTGATGCTTCCCGTAACGAAGAATAGATTCCGACCAAGAGGACGGCATCTTCAATGATCACCCAAGAAGCATGCTCAATGACTAGCATCAACGCAGGATCGGAAAGTCCGAAAATCGAATACGGCCAAAACAAACCACGTCCCAAGTGATCGACCGCCGTAATCACAGTGGCGATCAAGAGAACTAAGGGATCGCGATACAGCGACAAGAATGCCAGCGAGGCGAAGACATGAAAATGGACTTCCGTACGCCCCCCCGAAATATGAATGAACAGTGCGGAAAAACTCGCCTGCGAGATCGCCATCACATATCGTGTTAGGGGATTCTGCGATTGAAACCAGCCGAGATACGCGGGAACAACTCCAAGCAGTATCGCTAGAATCGCCGAACCCCACACGTGCGGATGGACGCTGCTTGCTTCGCCAGCCCATGTTTGTGGCGTAATCACGAGCGACAGGCCAAACGCGACCAGCCCTTGAATCAGCATTAACACAGCGAACAATCGATTGGTTCGAGCGTTGGCTGCTAACTCTTCCCGATGCAAGGTGGCCGATTCATCAGCATCCAGTCCGGAGTATTGGGGAAACAGAATCTTGCTAAGCATGGAATCGTCCTTCGCAACATTCGGGAGGATCTAAGGAAGGGGGTGAATCGAGAGGGAGATCTTCCGGCTTCTTTTCTAGAAGCGGGCACCCGAAAACAGGATAGCTCGATTCGGCGCTGTCGAATTCGACGAGCGTGGACTTCAAAATTGAAAGGCCCGTGTTCGCACCACGATGGCCGCGACTTGATGTGACGCCACCGTTGTAAACCAGTTTTCCTTCACGATCGTATAGCAGGCAGTGACCGCTGGTCGAAGCTCCAAACCTCTCCGCTTCCTGACCGGTGACGTCTGACACGAGTGTGACTTGTGGCCGGTCATTCCAGGACTGCAATTCGCGATAACAACCCCCCAGGGAATTATTGGACTGGGGCTGAAAGTCACCGAAACAAATTAGCGTCACTTGAAGATCATCGCTGCGGATCAGTGGCTGCAAGTTATCGAGGGTTGCACGCGTGCAAGGGCATTCTGGGTGAAGGAAAACCAGAAGATGTTGTTGCCCTTCGCAGCGGTTAATTTCCGTACTGCTGGGCCAGCTTTCAGGCACATCCGAAGGCGGTCCCGGCATGCTCCCGTACAGGGTCAACCAAGCGAACGTACTGCCAACCAAGATCAGCCAGACACTGAACGCGGTGACTTGGATCAGACACTTTGATGCCGCAGTTGGCATGGAACCCCCTGGTAGCGAAGAAGTTAGACGACACGAAAGAATCTAGGTCACTTATGGACCAGTCGTCCTGCCTCTGCGGGAAGCCGATTGGGTTTACCGGGGAGAATCCTGGGTGCGACGCGTATCAAACAGAGAATGAGGATGGGTTAAAGCAGGTGTAGCGGTCGTATCGAACGGGAGCTCGGATCTTGACGTGCTTCCTATTAAATGGAGCGATCATCCAGAACTGGCATCGCTAACTGCTCGTCTCTAGTGATTAAGGCCAATTCAACCTGGATGGCATTGAGATCGAGGTCACGGACGCATTTGGGCGTCCACGAACGTGCCAGCACCAGGAAATAGTCTCGCGACATCAAAACTGCCGAAAGGTGTTGGGGAAAGAAAAAAGCGGGCCGAGATGTAAAGTCTCGGCCCGCTTTCGTTCTATAGTCAATGCAATCTCAGACGCATTAGCGAATGAACAGCATTTCCTGGTAGGTTGGCAGTGGCCACAGATCGTCAGCGACGTAGCCTTCCAGTTCGTCAGCGAACTTGCGAACTTCGTTCATGGCTGGCAGAACTTCGTAGCAGCTGCACTTCGCTTTTTCGTGCCAGCATTCGATCGCGTCGGCTTTCGCTGCGACCGAAACCAGGGCGGCGACGCTGTCTTGCAGCGACTTGACCAAGCTGGTCATGGTGTCCAGCGTATCCTTGTCGAAGTCGTAGCCCAGAGCTTGCAGGTTCGCACAAGTTGCAGCCAGCTCGTTTTGGTAACGAACGGCAGCTGGGAAGATCATCGTGCGAGCCATCTCGACGGTGAGATTGGTTTCAACAACGATCGATTTGCAGTACTGTTCCAGGTAGGTTTCCAGTCGACTTTCCAGTTCACGTTCCGACAGAACGCTGTACTTGGTGAACAGCTCTTTGACTTCCGCCTTTTCCAGGAATGGCAAAGCATCGGCAGTCGTCTTCAAGTTCAGCAAGCCACGCTTTTCAGCTTCCTGGTGCCATTCTTCCGAGTAACCGTCACCGTTGAACACGACCATTCCATGTTCGTTCATGATGTCGGTGAGCAGCTTCTGGATAGCGCCATTGAGCTTCGAGCTATCGCCACCGGTTGCTTCTTCTAGCTTGGTCGCACAGTAGTCCAGCGATTCCGCGACGATCGTGTTCATCGCGACCAACGGACCAGCGATCGACTGGTTAGAACCAACCGCACGGAATTCAAAACGGTTGCCAGTGAAGGCGAAGGGGCTGGTACGGTTACGATCGCCAGCATCCTTAGGAAGCGGTGGTAGAACGTCAGCACCAATTTCCAGCGTCCCCTTTGGAATGGAACTGCTGGCACCGCCACCCTTGATTTGCTCGAAGACGTCGGCCAATTGATCGCCGAGGAAGATCGAGATAATCGCCGGAGGAGCTTCGTTGGCACCCAAGCGGTGATCGTTGGAAGCCGAGGCGACCACAGCACGCAGCAAACCTTGGAACTTGTGTACGGCACGAATGACCGCTCCACAGAAGACCAGGAACTGAGCGTTTTCGTGTGGGGTTTCACCTGGATCGAGCAGATTACCTTGCGAGGAGCTACCCATCGACCAGTTAACGTGTTTACCTGAACCATTGACGCCAGCGAACGGCTTCTCGTGGGTCAAGCAGGCCATGCCATATTTTTCGGCGACCTTACGTAGGATGATCATGATCAATTGCTGATGGTCGGTGGCCACATTAGCGAACTCGAACATCGGAGCGATTTCGTACTGGCCAGGAGCCACTTCGTTATGACGCGTCTTGACCGGGATGCCCAACTTGAACAGTTCTCGTTCCGATTCCAGCATGAACGCCAGAACGCGATCTGGAATGGCACCGAAGTAATGGTCGTCGAATTCCTGCCCCTTAGGGGGTGCAGCACCAAACAAGGTGCGACCAGCGTTGAGCAGGTCAGGGCGAGCGAAGTAAAAGTTGCGGTCGACTAGGAAGTATTCCTGTTCAGGACCGGCGGTCGAGCTGACCATTGCACCGTCGGTGTGACCGAACAGAGCGAGGATACGCTGGGCTTCCTTGTTCAAAGCCTGCATCGAACGTAGAACAGGAGTCTTTTTGTCGAGAGCCTCGCCAGTCCATGAAACGAACGCCGTCGGGATGCACAGCGTGGTCCCGTTGGGGTTTTCCATGATGTAGGCTGGGCTGGTGACGTCCCAAGCGGTGTAACCACGGGCTTCGAACGTTTGGCGGATACCGCCAGAGGGGAAGCTTGAACCGTCCGGTTCGCCCTGAATCAACTGTGATCCGCTGAACTCGGCGATTGCACTGCCGCTGCCATCTGGGCTCAAGAAGCTATCGTGCTTTTCAGCGGTGCTGCCCGTAAGTGGATAGAAGACGTGAGCGTAGTGCGTCGCACCCTTTTCGATAGCCCAATCTTTCATGGCCGACGCGACATAGTCAGCAACGGTTGTATCCAACTTCTCGCCCGTTTCAATCGTCTTCATCAACGACTTGAAAATCGGCTTGGGAAGACGGTCTTTCATGACCGATTTGCTGAAGACGTTCGCACAGAACAGTTCCTGGGTCGGCGTCTCCAAAAAATTCATGGCTGGGACGGAAGGCTTGTAGTTAGTCACCGCGGCGATGGCGGCCATTCGTGCCGTTCCGCCGACGTACCCGCTACCGCTGCCTGTGGTTGTTGTTCCGTTGGAACCCGCCTTACCTTTCGATGCCGTGCTCACTAGTGTGTGACCTCCAAAGCCTAGCGCGAACGGCGACCCCCAGAGGGATCCGCGTCACGCCCTATATTGATAAAAATCCCTTACCGTCAAATAGCTTCGCGATCCCTGCTGAAGCGTTGTGCGGGATGAAAGCAAGTATCATGCCGCAGCGTCAGAAGATGCAAAACTGCTAGAAAACGACCCCAGAAGAGGCGTCCGGTGCGCGCAAAAGTAGCGTGACCTGCATAGAAATGTAGCAAAAATGACTTGCCGAGGCCTATTTCTTGAACTTTGCAAAAAGGGTGCCGATGCGGATTGGGGATGAGTACAACTTTTGCCCACCATTCGCAGTGCGTTGACATTGGATCCCTTCGCTGACAAGAAGACCAGTTCGTTCCTACGGCTCAATCTCTCGGTTGAGCGGTCACTTCCGGTCAACTTAAGGCGTGACCAACCGGTTTGGAAGTAGGCAATATTTCTGACGAGCCGTTTTTCTTCCTTTCTCTGATAAGTTTGGCCTTATCAAAGGAGTTCCTATTCTCCTGGAACTCAGATTCACGATTCTTCATCGATCGACGATCACCGAGTAGATGCCCCCGGGCACTGAAAACAGTTGAGTGGGCGGATCCGATTTCGCGATTACTTCCCAGGGAGCGGTAAGCCAAACTTGTCGGAGGTGCCGCAGGATATTGGAAGCATCGCCTCGGCTAAAACGCCGCATCAAGATCGGCTTCCCAAGGTGAAGAGAGAGAGGTTCGATGAGCGGGCGATCTTCAGTGACTTTCTATGGTTAAGCCTGCTTTAGCAGCTTGCGCACTCTAGGAAGACCGACTGCGATTGGAACGGGAAGAACCAATATTTTTGCCTATAAGCGCGAACACGTTAGTTGAGAACGGCTCTTCACTTGTCTACGCTACTGAGTCTGGATCCCCGCAAGAGGCAGGGTTTTTGTGGCGATTGAACGCCGGGAAACTTATTGGGGGATATCTTGTGACACGTTTCTTCGTGGGCAATTCGTTTGCCGTCGCTTTATTGCTGGCTGTTTTGATCATCACACGTCTTAAGGGTCAAGACGCCGCCCCTGAGGTTCTGCTATTTCCAGGTCTGGGGGAACACAGCTGGAAGATTTCAAGCGAAGTTCCGAAGGCTCAGGCCTATTTTGATCAGGGGCTCGCCTTTATGTATGGCTTCAATCATGACGAAGCCATTCGCAGCTTTCGTGTTGCTGCCGAAGAAGATCCCTCGTGTCCGATGAATTGGTGGGCAATCTCATTGGCGAATGGACCAAATATCAATTATCCGCTACTCGACGAAAAGCATGCTCCCCAGGCCTGGCAGGCACTTCAGAAAGCTAAAGAACTAGCAAACAACGGTTCGCCGTTGGAGCAAGATCTCATCGCTGCTTTAGAAGCAAGGTATGCCGATCCTCCTCCGGAAGATCGTAATCAATTAGATCAGTCCTATGCCGACGCCATGCGCAAGGTTTGGAATAAATATCCCGATCAGCCTGACGTAGGAGCTTTGTTCGCGGAAAGTTTGATGGACCTTTGGCCATGGGATCTCTGGCAAAAGGCGGGAGCGGCCAATCCAGATACAGCCGAGGTTATGCAAACTCTTGAGCAGGTCTTAGAGTTATCTCCTAATCATCCCTTGGCGTTACATCTCTACATCCACACGCTCGAAGCTTCAGGCGAAGTGAAGAAGGCAGCCGACGAGGCAGATCGTTTACGTAACCTACAGCCAGGGCTTGGGCACATGGTTCACATGCCTTCACATATCGATGTCCGCTTAGGGGCGTGGCGAAAGGCAATCGCTGCCAATGAGAAAGCGATCGTTGCCGATACGGCTTATAAGAAACGTTCGCCAGACCAAGATTTCTTTCGGATCTACATGGCGCACAATCGCCACATGTTGGCTTTCGCCGCGATGATGATTGGCCAAGAGAAAGTTGCGACTGAACAAATTAATATGATGTTGGAAGAAATGCCGGAGAAGTGGGTCGAAGCGAACGCTCCCTTTGTCGACGGAATGCACAGCATGCCATACGAAATGCACATCCGTTTTGGCCGCTGGGATGCCATTCTTGCGGAGCCAGAACCAGCGAAGCATTTCCCAATCTGTAGAGCGATGCGTCACTTTGCCCGAGGTGTGGCATACGCAGCCAAAAAGCAGCCCGAGAAGGCCCGCGCAGAGCAAGTGGAATTCCGTCGTTTGAAGGAAGAGGTCCCGGAAGAGGCATTCTTTGCATTGAACGTCGCATCGATTGTATTGGCGGTTGCCGACAACATGCTCGAGGGAGAAATCCTTTATCGCGAAGGTAACGTTGATGCCGCGATTGCGAAGCTCGAGAAGGCCGCCGAACTGGAGGACGATCTCCGCTATACCGAACCGCCTGATTGGATCCAGCCGGTTCGTCACGCACTGGCCGCGACACTGATGGATGCGAAACGCTACGAACACGCCGAGAAGGTCCTAAGGCGTGATCTAGAAATTCACCCTCACAACGGCTGGGCACTGTACGACCTGGCACGAAGCCTGCGGATGCAAGGAAAGCTGGAAGAGGCTAACAAAGTTCAAGCTGAATTCGAAATCGCTTGGCGAGATGCTGACGTTCAAATGACTTCAGCTTGCATGTGCCTGCCGGGCGACGGTTAGAGCTTGCGTGAATGTCGTTTCCTTTTTTCAGTTGAACTGGTCAGTGCTGAGGTGAGTTGAATTGTCTTGATCAGAGCCGGCGGTGGATGGATGAAGGTTCGCAGTCTCCCGCCTTCTTCTGCGTGGTAGGCACCAACGCTCGACCCCATACCAGCTGGCGATCCCAGCGAGAATCGATGCTGGCGTAGCCAACAAAAATAACAAGAAGGGGTTCATCGAACCGCCATTTGCATAAACGATCATCTGCTGAATCGGAAACGCGTAAAGGTAGATGCCGTAAGAGAAGTCGCCATATTTGCCGAAATGGTGAAAACAAATACGTCGCTGAAATGCTGCATAGAAAACTGCGTAGGTCATCGCGACAGGAAGTATTAGCGGTTTGACGATTGGCACTAATCCCGCTAAGAGGCAACCCGCCAAGCTGACAAAAAACCACGTCTTGTGAAACTCGATTTTCTCGCGGTACTCGTAGAAGCATGAACCAACAAGAAAGAATGAACTTGTCTTGATTAGCAAAAAAAGCCGTGGGTGAACGGACAACTCGTAGATATCCGCGCCAACATTTATGGCTGCTGCGACAAGGAGCACAACTCCTGTAAAGATCGCCAAACGTCTTGGGGATCTTAACAATTGAGCGAATCCAATGCCCATCAATACAAGGTAACAAGCCCACTCATATGGAATTGACCAAAGGGAGCCATTGATTGTTCCGCTGTAGATGTTAGTCGCGAATGCTTTTGAGGTTTCGAATTGCTTGAGGATAAGAATACCTGGTATCCAATTCAAAAACTCTCGCAATGAAATCATAGACATTGCAAGTAGGATGATTATGGTTAGAAGATTGACCGTTAGCCATCCTGGGTATATGCGTAAAAATCGTTTTCGCATGTAATCGAACAAGGACTTTCTACGCTGCCAGCTTGCTAAGATGAGATAGCCACTAATTGTGAAGAATCCCGCGACAGCTAAGTCGCCCATGGTCGTTTCGAACATCATAAAAAACGGTTCAGAATCGTTGCTTCCCGTTCCTATTGGGAAGGAGTGTGAAAGGATTACGATGCAAGCAAAGAAGAATCGGATAATGTCGAAGTTGTTGGACTGCGATGAGTTGGCGTCGACTCGCATTCTTACTCTCAGGTTAGGCAGCTAAGAAATAATTGCGAAGATCGGTGCCACCTAATCCGATATTCGTTTTGCGACGCGCTTCATCACAATGGCCCGTTGTTCATGCTGATCATAATTGATTGAGGATGAGACGCGAGATGTTTTAGATAAAAAGGCCGTGGTCGGTACAGGATCCTTCGGTACAGGATCAGCGATTTATCGCGAAGAATTGATTGGTTGGCGAGGACTCAAGAGCTAATGCCATGAATGATGGGACTGTCCTGGCAAGGAAGGTGCTCGTTCAAGAAATCCAACAGGCCGAAGGCAATACCTCCGGCCTGTTGAGGTTTTTTGTTAATGTGGAGTACTTAAATGAACAAAAAACAATTTGCCTCAAAACCTTGGATAATGCCTAGTTGAAACTCACCCAAAGTCATCGATTCCATTAATCCATTACATGGACTTGTTCGACTGGGGGAAGCATCTCTTGCGCCTTAGGATTAGTTAGCGTTGCTGGCACTGGTTCCTGGTGGCATTGGTACCCCCAGCCCTCTGGGAAGGTGTCCCAGCATGTTGCTCGGTATCCATAGTGAAGGTAGTCAGGGCCGCAGGGCGTCCTGCGGACAGCTTCTTCGCCGACTCCGCAATACAGATTGCGAGCATCAACTGGGCAGCATTGGTCCTTCTTGGTTGCTGAGCAACCTACGATGAGTAGGAAACCCACAACGAGTAACAACTGCTTTCCCCGTGACTCAATTCTTTTCAAATACATCGTGAACTACCCAAGCTTTGAATTAAGGAGGTAAGCCGCTCTAGGCTGAAATTCGGTATCGGTGAGCGGACTTACCAGGAGAATGTTCCAATTTAAGATACTTCGCGAATCGACATTAGAAGTTGTTCAGGTTCGTATTGGTTCTGTCGAATAGGTGAATTGTTCGAGCAGTCTGTGTACCAAGTAGCGTCACCCCGAGCACTCGCTCGATTGGAGAGATTAGCTTGGCCAATGCCGTATCGAACGCGACAAGCTTGTTCTCGGCCACAAAGACGCGGTCGCCCGGCATCAATTGGTAGTTTGTGGCAACGTCACCACGCTGGGTGATACCTTGCCAGTCAATCGGTAGAATTTGGTCTCCACATTGTCCATTCGGGCCAGGTCGAGCGATCCACATACGCGTGGAATTGGCACTCGAGAGGCTATCAATTTGGCTAAGTGCATCGAGTGCGGTGTCTTTGCCAGTAATCGGCATTGGCACAACACGATCGCCTAGCCCAGCCCCTTGGAGAACGACGTAATAGATCTTGCTGTTGTATCCGAATACATCGACAGCCACTTCAGGGTTCGCAAATCGAGTGGAGAGGAACTGTTGGATAGCACTTTTGGCTTGATCAACCGTCATGCCAACAACGCGAACTCGCCCGTAGCTTCCCAGGGTGACAGTGCCGTCGGGAGCAACCAGGTGTTCTCCGGAAATCTCCTGGTGTGCTGAGATTCCTGCCAGGCGAACCCAGACAACCGGGTTCTGGACGTGAACAGCCAGACGCTCCCGGATAACGGCTTGCGCTTCGGGAACGGTAAGCCCTGCTAGGCGAAGCGGTCGGTAAGCACCACCAAGTGTCTGCTCGTCATATCCGAAACCCAGAGTGACGGTCCCGTCGATACCGACGGTATATTCACCAATGACTGGCTGCTCTTCTGGAAGCCCCGACGTTTCGACGGTAATCGTGTCGAGCGGATGAAGGGTGTATGGAGCATTGGGGATCAGGTTAACTGCTTGAATGCTGAGGAGGTCAGGTGGCTCGATTACATAGTCCGGCATCGTAACCATCTGTAGTTCTTTGGGTTGCTCCGGATAGATCGGGGCATTGTGTTCCGGATGATCGAGATAACGATCAAATGTGTGATTGAACGTCTGGCAGCCCATGAAACTGCAAACCAGAACTGTTAACAGTGCCACGAGTTGATACTTTTGCATGTTCATTTAAACGAGCCGATTGCCAGTATGTGTTTGGGCCATCCGAGGGGCATTGGGGTATTCACCCTGCGTTCCCCTCAAAAAGTCGGTACATATTGCGTACAATGCAGTACATATGGAATTGTCGGCGTTTTTATGACAATCCTTCAGACCAGAAGTGGGATCTCGCCGATTTTATGCATAGGAAAGGCAGAAAACTTGCTTGCCCGGAAATCGCACTGAGAAGGAGAGAGTTATGTATGTAACATCGATAAGGAATAACGTTATGGTCCGCGGTGGGCTTTTTCTGCTTGTCGTCGGCGTAATCTGGATGATGGGAGAGGGGAGTGCTAATGCCCAGTACGGCTATCAGCGATATCGCCCAGCGACTCCAGTCCTCAGTCCTTACCTTGGATTAACGGCCTCAAACAACGGCGCTTTGCCGAACTATTTTGCTTTCGTGCGGCCGCTTGAGGCAGCTCAGCAAACAATTCGCGAAGAGAACCGCGTCTTTAGTCAGCAGCGGAAAGAGCTAATCATCCAACGCAATCAGCTACAGCAATTACAGACGGAATTTGGGCAATCGGTTGCCGCGCCTACCGGCCAGGCTGGTTGGTTCCGAACGCAGGGGCGACAAAGTGGCTTCAAAAACACGTCGCATTATTACCAGCGATGGCAGAGATGAGCCGATCGCTTGGCGTCTAGGCCATTGACGTCAAGTGGGTGAAAACATGTTTCCCATTTACCGTAAAAAAAATAGCTTCGGACTCCGAAGCTATTTTTTTTGCGGTAAATGCAGTATTGTCTAGACCGTTTTCGGCGAATAGTGTGTAAAATGGAGAATATGCCGCGATTCTAGCGCTCGTATGTTGCCTCACCGTGACTATAATCAGTTCACGTTGATTTACTTTAGAGAAAATGGCAAGCGCAGCGAGGACCGTCACGAATGTTAGATTTTCGTGCCCATACGAGCCTGATTTTGGCTTTCGTGATATGTGCGCCTGGTTGGGCAGGTGACCTTTACTCCACTTCTAATTCGGGACATAAGGTCAACATTCTAGACCCAAATAGTGGTAAAGTTTCAGAATTTGCCACATTCGAGGATGCTATTTCTCGCGGAATAGCATTCGAATCCAGTGGGAAGCTCTACGTCACCGCTAATTTCGATGATCACTCCAGTCTGGAAGAACTCGATCGGGCGACTGGTTCTAGGATTCACATCGGCCAATTCGAGGCAAATACTTTCGTCCAAGCGATAGATTTTGATTACCAAGGCAGTTTTTTTGCCTTGGCGACCGACGGAAAGCTGTTCAGGCTAGACCGCGAGGTAGGTGGCGAGTTTAAGAAGAAGGGAGATTCCGATGTGCTCGACATGGTTCTAGTCGGAGAAACCGGAGTGATGGATTCGACGGATATTGCTATCGACTTGATCGGGCGACTTTTTGCTATTTCTGGCGACGATCTTTACCAAGTTGATCCCTTAAATTCTAACGTTCTCGCTCAGGCGAAAGTGGTGATTCAAGCGCCTGGCGAAGAGACGATTCCTCCGCCGGAAGTTGAAGATTCCCGATCAATGCCGGTTAGCTTTCAGGCAGGCCAAAGTACATTCGCGGGTTTGATGTTCGATGAAGCTGGGGCTCTGTTCGCGACATCAAACTCTTGTCCTGCCTCGCTTTATCAAGTCGACACAGAAAGCGGTGCTGCGACTTTCGTCTCAAATACGGAAATGTGCGATCCTTGTAGCGGTGACTTTCCTCCACCAGAATTCGTGGCAGCTGGAATTGGCAGCTTTTGGGATGCCGGTGCTGGCGGAACTCCTTACATGGGGTTCGGTGGGTCTGGTCTCAGTGGCGGCGTTGGCGGTTACGCAGGTGGAGGCGCCTTTGGCGGTGGTGGAGGAGGGGGAGGTGGAAGTAACGGAACGACGAATGGAAACACGCCACCTGGGACGAATGGTCCAGATGGTGGCCCAGGTAATCCGGGGGTTACACCCGTTCCCGAGCCGGGGACGCTGTCAATTTTTGCGGTGGGGCTCGCAGGTTTGGGATTTGCTAGACGGTTCGCGGGTCGCCGTTCAGTCTCTTAGTTTCGTTTTCACTAGAGATTTGCGTTCATTGATCATCGCTCGAAGTCTAGGCAGTTTTCTGAGTGATCTCGTTGGTAAGAGTACTCGTGCTTCGGAGTTTCGATATATAGGGTTGCTAAGGAGTTCGAGTGGAATTCTTAGTGACTGGGCCGTATTCGCTAATTGGATAAGCTGAGGTCTGTGGGAGATTTGTTTGTGTTGATTTCGTCTAGCGAGGGCATTGCTTCCACTGTTGGTGTTGGCGTTTGAAATCGCTTACTGGTTGGGATTGAGGTATTCGCTTAGCTCCGTTTAGATGGACCTTAGAGGATAGAAATCAGCGAGTAAGGGCAAAATTCGCGAAACTTGGGGATTCAGTGAATTGCGCTAAACTTGAATTGAAGTTGCTTGACTTCTTGTTAGGTCAGCATTTTAATGACATTAGAGAAATCGCTAAATGGTGGGGTGTCTACCAGCGAAGAAGGTTTAAATTAGGAGAAATGGTATGATTGTAAGTTCTCTCCGTGGGGGGGTGTTAAAAGCATTCGCGTGGATGCTCGCTCCTGCACTTTTGCTCGGCTGCGCGAGTGTGAGCAACGCAGCCATGATGCTGTACAGCGGTGGTGTCACCGTAGACAGCAACAATCCTGAGTACGCAACCGAAAGCATTGCTCCGGTTACGCAGGATTTCTACTTTGCTTACACGATGGAACTGACGTCTGGTTCGCTTGACGCACTCGATCAGGTTCAGTTCTACTTCGATTCTGATCCGTCTGTGATGCCAGGCGCTATGCCTTGGTCCTTCGCGCCTTCAGTTGGCCTGAAGGTCGATCAAGGTGGTGCAGGTACCAGTGACTTCCAGGCGCGTTGGGGTTACACCAATCAACAGTACTCTGGTGCGAAAGAAGCTCCGGGTGTTGGCGAGACTGTAGGTATTATTGCTAAGCTCTCGAAGAGTGGTGGCACAGTCTACGACACGATTGAGTTGTGGGTGGTCGACGCTTTCGCTGGCGTTCCTGCTTTTCATACTCTCGGTGCTCCTCAAGCTACTTCGGTCACTGGATCGTCTTCTTTGACGTCTGTTTCGACCGTCGGTATCTTCAGTGCCGCTCTTGATGCAGGTGACTCCGTCTTTCTGGATAACGTCAGCCTCGCAACTGTTCCTGAGCCAATGACCATGGCCCTCTGGGGTATGGGCGGTATTGCTGGCCTAGCTTACTCGGCACGTCGTCGCAAGCTGGCTGCTAAGGACACCGAAGCTGTATAGCTTTCGATGGAATCAGCAAGCTGCCCGCTTTCTCAGCGGGCGGCTTCTTTTTTTTATTGTTTCCATGCCTTTAGGAAAACACTGGGCGTCACCGCATTTGTGGTTATGCTTTCTTCTACCAGGGATGGGCTCCCCATATGAGGGTGCATCTAACGGCATTGGCCAGTTCCAAGGATTGGAGGCCTACAGTGGGGCATTTCATAAGTAGGCAACAGAAAACGGTATTCTTGGCGAATGGCAAGCGAGAAAAATATTATTGCTGAGCACAAGTCGTCTCAAGTCACTCTGGTTGGCTTGGTTGTTTGCATTCTCGTAATCGCATTTTGGTCGGTAGGGCTGACCTTAACCCGCATATGGTCTAGTCAGCCTGATATGTCGCACGGGTTTTTTGTGCCGATTGTTTCACTTTGGCTACTTTGGTTTCGTTCTGACTTGATACCGGAAAAGGGCGAAATTGGCGGGGTGGGGTCGGTTTTCGCAGGTGTGGTAATCATCCTTCTAGGTATCGCAATTCGCTGTTTTGGAATTCTCTATCACTCTTTGACATTCGAGACTTGGTCTGTCTTGCCAGTCGTGCTCGGAACTGTCATTGGGATCGGCGGTTGGAAGGGTTTGCGTTGGGCATGGCCTTCTGTGGTATTCCTGGCATTCATGCTGCCATTACCTGCAGCCGTCGGCGGGATGTTCGGAGCGAAACTTCAGTCGCTCTCAACAGTCGTCAGTAATTTCACGCTTCAGCTAGTAGGCATTCCCGCAGTCGCTGAGGGTAATGTGATATGGCTGTCTTCTCAGCCGTTAGGGGTTGCTGAGGCTTGTAATGGATTAAGGATGCTAACCGCATTTTTCGCTATATCTGTTGCAACCTGCTTTATCTTAGATCGCCCGGTTTGGCAGAAGGTCGTTTTACTCGCGAGCGCACCCTTTGTTGGCGTTGTAGCCAACGTTTTTCGGATTACGCTGATTGGTATCATCTATGAACAAGAGCCGGGAGAAGCAATGTCGAAGTTCGCGCATGATTTCGCCGGGTGGACGATGATGCCTTTTGCCATAGTCATCTTAGTGATTGAGTTGTGGGTTCTCTCTGGCTTGATCTTGCCAGATGATTCTACGCTTCCCTATCACGATGATGCTCCTGTGTAGGAAGGGGCATCTATCCGGGCGGCCGGTGGATGTTGATTTTTTAGTTTATTGTCGATTTTGGGCAGATAAGGGCAAAGAAGATCACTATGTCAAACGGAAATCTGGTCATATCCTCTGAAAAAGATCGACGCCGACAAGGGACTAATGTTCCAGGCACTGTTGTTGCTAATCGCCCTCAGGAAGAGGACGGCATGCAGTTTGGGCAGGTTCTTCATTCGCTCAGACGTCAATGGCTGGCATCGATCGTGCTGGGGCTTTTAGTCGCCGTACCAGTGGCGATTGCCGCATGGGTACTTCAGTCACCCACTTACACATCATCTGCCTACTTGCGAATTTCCTCAAACGATCAGCCCCTTGCATTTAAAACCATAGAACAAACCAACCGGAATGACTACCGAACATTTAAGAACACTCAGCGTCAGTTGATGGTTACTCCGTTTGTCTTGAACTCGGCCCTCAGTCGTGAAGACATCATGAGTCTTGACATTGTCCGTGAAGAGGAAAACCCACTCGAGTGGTTGCAGGAAGAATTGATTGTCGGATTCCCAGGCGATGCTGAGATTCTTCAGGTTTCAATGATGAGTAAGGATCCCACTTCAGCCCCGAAAATCGTCAACGCAGTCGTTTCAGCATACAAAGACGAAGTGATCGAGACCGAGCGACTGGCAAGAGTAACTCGATTAGAAAACTTAGAGCGTGTTCATAGCGAGACAGAGAATAAAGCTCGTCAAATGCGTTCCGACTTCAAGCAATTGGCGGAAACTTTAGGAACGAGCGACAGCGAAACACTTAGCTTGGCTCAGCAGGGCTCAGTGCAGCACTATGGTCTAGTGCGTAACGAACTCGCGCAAGTTCGGTTTGAACTGATGCGTGCGGAAGGTGAGCTCGACTTTTTGCTTTCAAGCAATAAGGCTCAAATCGAAAGTGTTTCCAGATCCGGTGGAGACGGTGGGCTTACAACCGAAAATGCTCCCGGAGTTGGAGATGACGCCACACCTCGCGTTCCTGTTTCCGATGCTGATGATTCCGTTGACGAAGTTGCTGAAAATGGCGACGGTGACTCAAATGATGGCGAAGTAGCTGACCTCAAGCTTTCGGATGTGGAAATGGATGAGGCCATCGCAAATGACCCAGTCTCGGTCAAATTGCAAGCTGAATTGGATCGATTCGAGGATGTTCGGTTCACGTTAACTGAAGCTGCGTATGAGCGATATCGCCAGACTAATTCTGCGGAAATCAATGCGATTGAGACGAGTCTAAAGGAACGTCGGGCACATCTCGAAAAGCTTGTTATCGAGAGGATTGCACAACAGCAGGCCGAGGGAGATGTTCGCAAGAATAGCATGATGACGACCAGCTTGAAGCTGCCGGAAGTTGATAACACGATTCCTGAGTTGAAGGTCCGAATTGGCGTCTTGCGTCAGCAGCAAAGAGAACTTTCCAAGGAGGTTGCTGATCTTGAAAAGGAAGTGAGAACGTTTGGTCGATCATCCGTGGAAGTTGAAATGAAGCGTTCCGAGATTGCCAGCCTCGACGAGATTCTTCAGCAGCTTAATACCGAAATTGAACGGACGAATATTGAATTACGTGGGGCTCCGAGGATCACTCTCTTAAGTGAAGCGAAAACCGGAACCGTTACGGATAAGAAAAAACCGATTATGATCACAGCGGCTGCTGCCCTTGCAGGCTTCGTATTGCCTGGTGGTTTGCTTCTCCTGCGTGATTTCCGTAAAAAGCATCTAAGTGATTTGCCGACAACACGTGATGAGCTTGGCTTGGAGCTGTTAGGGACAATTCCTCGGCTTCCACGTGGTATCGTTCGCAAGCCGAAGGCCCTCTCGCACAACCTGGGGCCATACGAAGATCAGGTTCGAGATTCTTCCGACTCCGTAGCAGCTACGGTACTTCGGCGCTCGCTCAGTGAGCAATGTCAAGTTCTTCTCATTTCTAGCGCTATGCCACGTGAAGGCAAATCGAGTCTGACGTGCCATCTTGCGATCAGTTTGGCACAAGCCGGGCGAAAGGTTGTCGTCGTTGACTTCGACTTGCGTCGTCCAAGCATGCACAGCATTTTTGGATTACCAGTCGGGCCAGGCGTGGGTGATATTTTAGTCGGCGAAGCCAAGTTGGCTGACAGCATTCGGCCAACCGACATCCCTAACGTTGATCTATTGCCTGCCGGGATAAAAGAGCAATCGGTTCCGCGAAGTGCCTCGACTGGCCGGCTTGATCAGCTTTTTGCAGACCTTCGTAAGTCATATGATTTCATAATTGTTGATGCTGGTCCTGTCCTGGGGTCGCCGAGTACACGTTTCCTGGCACAGCCTCAACACGTAGATGGCGTTATTCTTTCCATCTTCAAGGATGTAAGTCAGGTTGCTCAAGTTGATGATGCGAAACGCATTCTGAATAGTTTTGGGGCACCAATCATCGGAACTGTTTTGTCAGGCTATAGCTCCGGAATGTACTACTCGTACACAAACCGCAGTACAAGCACCGTTGAAGTTGAATAGAGCAGAGAATATCGGAACGGGACCATGAACAAGATCGCGGCGCGAACCATCGTAGTATGTACTTTTGTACTGCTCTGTTCGGCAGGAGCTACTTGGCTGGAGCATCGCTTCGATGTTACTGTTCGGCAGCCAGATGTTGATGTCAACAAAATGCCGGAAGTGTTTGCTGGTTGGGAAAGCGAGTCCGTTCCGATTGATCCCGAAATTGCTCGATTTGTAGGAGCAGGCGCATTTGTTAGTCGCGTGTATCGACGATCAGGTGAATCGCCAGTCTCTGTATATGCGGCCGTTTGGGCCGACCAGTCGATCGTTTCTGATATTTCTCCGCACCCGCCTACGGTCTGTTATCCGAATGCAGGTTGGACTCAAGGGCGTAGTAAGGAAGTCTTAGTAGGGGGGGCGTTGCCTGTTTTACTGCTGGAATTCTCACGTGCGGGAGAGCGTATCGTGACAGCGCACTGGTATCAATTGGGTGGCTTGCAGTATACGGATCGCGATTCTGGGCGTTTCGGGCTCAGCAAGTTATGGGGAGAACAGGACTGGCCGCCAATGGTAAAAGTCCTGCTTCAAACCCAGGCGTCGAGTATTGAAGATGCCGAATCACAATTGATTGCAATTGCTTCGGAAGTGAATGAGTTCACTAAGACGATTCAGTAGTTCATTTACTTTGTCTCGCCGCAATTGGAACTACCCCGAGTAATCTCGACAGGCAACTATGTTCTCTAGTGTCCCCCGCCTTAACTACCGATTCATTGCGTGGCTTCTTTTGGGATTGGCCGTGGTAGTTGCAGCTGCCTTCGGAGTTCATTCCTGGCAGATGTCACGACACAAGGATTCTTTTTTGCGAGAGGCTCGGCGAGTACGTGACGAGGGACGAATCGGTGACGCATTGGCCCATTACCGGCGATATTCGTTGGTTTCACCAACCGATGTCGAAGCTCTTTCAGAATTCGGCTATTTGCTCAAAGATGTAGGGAGCTACGATCAGGCATATCTTATACTAACTCGTGCGCTTGCATTAGAGCCGAATCAAGATGACCTTCGCCTTGTTGCGGCCGAGTTGGCGATTCGTTTGCGTCGGTTTAATGATGCAGTTAATCTCATTAATTCGCTGATTGAAAAGTCTCCTGACGATCCCGTCTTGCAAGAGCGACTTGCCATTTGTCAGAGCGGTAAAGGGGATTACCGAGAGGCACGTCAAACGCTGGAAAGAGCGATCAAGTTAGATAAAAAGAATCGCGATTACTACTTGCATCTTGCGAATTTACAGTTCTCAGCGTTGAACAGCTACATCGAAGCGAAGAAAACTCTCGATCGTATGGTCGAAAGTGATCCTAAAGAACCGCTCACCTATGTGAATAGAGGGCACTGGATTCTTTCAGTGATTGCTAGTGGCGTAGCAGATAAACAGGAAAACGCCGCGAATGCAAATATTCAAACGTCTCGTGATTATCGGATTGAACAGGTTCAAGCAGACGTTGATAAGTCGCTCGAACTAGCTCCTGGATTAATTGATGTCAATCTGCTCGCTGCGGAACTCGCTCTAACAAAATCAGATCTGGACGAGGCGGCCAAGTTTGCGAATTACGCTAAGCGGATTGCCCCACAAGAGCCTTATCCTGTTCGGCTATTGATTCGAGTTGAGAGTCTCAAGGGAGATCTTGAGAGGGCCGTTGAGCTTTCAAAGGAAGCGGTGCAGGTTTGGCCGAAAGATTTCCAAATTCATTGGATGTTAGCAAACCTCCTTATCGACCTGCAAAATGTTGAAGAAGCCTCGCCCGTCGTCGACAAGCTGCGATCGCTTTCACCAAGTCCGGCGTTGGTCGCCTTGCTCGAGGCCCGGATCCTTGCCGTTCAAGGAAAGTGGTTGGAATCTGCCAAGTTGGTCGAGGCAAACCGAGCTCTGTTAATTAACTGGCCTACAATCGCTAGTCGCGCTGACTTTCATTTAGGGCGATGTTATCAGCAATTGGCTCGACCGGATCAGGAGTTGAATGCCTATCGTCGGGCATTAGCAGCAGACCCGACATCTCGTGATCTTCGTTTGGCGGTTGCGAATGCATTGAGAGATGCGAACAAATTCGATGAGGCATTTGAGGAGTATCAAGTTCTAGTCGAATTTGAGCGTTCGAGTGCTGAAAGCGGAGAAGGTGAAGGGGTTCCTTTCGAGGCGGTTGTGAATTACTTCCGGCTACTTATTCGTGAAGAATCGCTCAAATCGAATGATCAGTCGTTTGATAATGTTGGCAAGGTCCTCGATCAATTAGAGTCGCGTGAGCCGGAAATTGAGTTTCTTCCGATCCTGCGTGCTGAGTGGCTAATCTCGAAAGGTGAAACGGAAGAAGCGGTCGAGCTCGTACACAAGGCAAGGACCGAATCACCGAACAAGTTCGAGTATTTGTCTGCCGAGGTAATGTTAGCTTGTCAGCAGGAAGATTGGTCGGCCGCAGATCGAATGTTGGCCGACGGCAAAAAGGAATTTAGCGCCGATGAGAGATATTGGATGCTTCGCGGGAAGTACGCGATGCTCCGTTATGGAACCGATGCTGGGCAGTACCTGAAAGAGATTTCCCAAAGTAGTGAATTGCAGGATCTGGAAAAATACCCAGCAGTTGTAAGTTATCTGGCGTCGCTCGCATTTTGGATTCAGGATTCTGAACTGACTAAGGAGCTTGGTCAGAAGGTCGTGAAGGCTGAGCCAGATCAACTTGCAATTCGCCTTCTCTTGTTGGAGGTCGCATTTCGCGAGGAGGACTTGGAGGCGATCGGTCCATTGCTAGCCGAAGTCGAAAAGATCGATGGTCAACACGCGACATGGAATTATGGTGAGGCTGTTCGGTTGGTGCTTTCTGCTCAAGTCGACGATAACAAAACACCCGAAGATAAGCGGTTGTTACGCGCATTTGCTCACTTGGCCGACGCAGAGAAACTGCGTCCAGGTTGGAGCCGACCAATCACTTTCGAGGCTCAAATCCTTGAGTCACAAGGTCAAGAAGATGTTGCATTAGCGAAGTATGAGGATGCCATCTCTCTTGGTGAACGTGATCCAATCGTCGTACAACGTACGACTGCGCTTCTGTTTAAACGCGGTCGGTATGGAGAGGTTGATCGATTATTAGCTCGTCTTGACGACAACGGAAATAAGATCTCTGCCGATCTGCTTGAGGCCGGTAGAGAGGCGGCAATGCAATTGGGCAATCTTGGTCGGGCTTTGCAGCTCGCTCAAGATCTGGCGGGTAAGTCAGGAAGTTCTGATGATCATGTTTGGCTTGCTCAGCTACTTGTGATGCTACAGAAGCCAGAGCAGGCTGAAATTGAATTGAAGAAGGCGATCGAGATTTCTCCAAATATGCCCGAACCTTGGCTCGGTATGGTCAGTATTTATGCCAAGAATGGTCAAAGAGATCTTGCCTCGCAGGCAATTGAAGATGGAAGTAGTAAGCTCGACGAAAATAAGAGGGATATCTTCAGAGGGCGTAGCTACGAGATTCTTGGCGACGGCGGAAAAGCGGAAGCATCATATCGGACGGCGATTATTAACAATCCAGACGACGTACAAGCGAGGTTCTCCCTTGTAAGGTACTATTTGCGAACCAATCGTCAGGCCGATTCAATTCGTGAGCTTCGTCTTTTTCTTAAAGAGGAACTCACTGAAGATATGCGAACCTGGGCACGTCGAAATCTAGCAATTCAGCTCGCAAAAGAAGGCGGTGATGGCAACACTGAAGAATCGCTCAAGCTATTAGATGACAATGAAGAGGCCATTGGGCAGAATCGGCAAGATCAAATTGTAAGAGCAACCATCTTTGCAATTCAGCCAGAGGAAGAAGCGCAGAAGTCTGCGATTAAGACATTGGAGGAAGTGGGGGGAAGTAGTCTAAGCTTGGAAGAGCAGTTTCTTTTGGGCAAGTTGTACGCGACACATGATCAAATCGCGAAAGCGACTCAATTGTTTAGTCAGCTTACAATTCGCTCTTCTGGCGATCCCAAGTACCTACGAGCCTATATTGCCGCTCTTTTAAAGAATGGGGAAGTCAGCGAAGCAGGGGTTTGGGCAGATAGGTTGGCGCTGGACCTGCCTTCTCACATCACGACCGTTGATCTTCAATCCAAGGTCCTTTTCGCTAAGGGACGCTACGATGAGATTCCGCCCCTCCTGAATAAGTGGCTTAACGATGATGTCACTTCACAGGAGAGGGGTGTTGCCAGTCATAGTGTTCAATTGGAGTGGGCTGCATCTAAATTAGATGAGTTCGCAGATCAAATGGACAAAGATCATCTAAGTACCGCAAGTAAGTTTCGCTCGCAGGCTAATGATTTGCGTTTGGCACTAAAAGAGCCAGCGATGAAGCTGCAGCAAGCCACTTTATTGGTAGCACGCACACAGATTGAACCTGCTTTGACAATGCTTCGCGAGATTGTTGGCAAGGTACCAGCTCAAGATTTTAGTAGAACATTTTCGTACATCGTTGGGCAAAATCCCAGCGTGACTATATTGGAAGAAATGGATGAGATTTTGAAAGAGGCTCAAAAAGAGTACTCCGATGACATGGATGTTCTTAAAGTTGCGGGGGATGTCGCACTTCTAAGAGGGGAGTTCGAGAGGTCTCGCAAGGCTTATCAGCAGGTTTTGGCTGGAAGTCCAGAGGATGTGCACGCACTGAACAATTGTGCATTGGCAATGGCGTTTGAAGGTGGTAGCAAAGAAGCGGTGGTCCTGGCTAATAAGGCGGTTGCCGTTGGAGGAGAGGTGCCTCCTTTACTCGACACTCGGGGAGTTACCTATTTGGCCGTTGGTGATACCGCAAGTGCAATCCAGGACTTTAAGAAGGCGATCGCTTCCAGTCCACTACCGGAGTACTTTTTCCATTTAGCACTGGCCCAGAAACGGGCTGGAAAGTTTGCCGAAAGCAAGGCGTCGCTTACAGCGATCGATTTGCCTGAATTCGGTGACTTAACCTTGCACGAGAGTGAAAGAGCAGCATACGAAGAGTTGTTGTCCACCGATTGAAACCATGGTTATGGGGGATAATTTTGCGTTAAGGCGACTATGGTTTTTTTAGCGATGGTTCAGTTGACATAGCGATATAACCAGCATAGTTTGTCCAGTGCTAGGTCCAGCTATTTTTTTCGTTTCCAAGGCGGTGTTTAGTGTTCAGTCGACGGCGGTTTAACTCTCCTGACTGCGATGAAACACGGGCAGATGCTCGGTAAGAACTCAAGCCCTAGGGGGATTGTTATGGCCAGTGAAGGTTCAGTCGTACTTACTCAGGAACGCTTCTCCGATACGAGTTCGGTTCCGTTGGTAAATGAGAGGCATCTATATCGTGTCGAGGCTCAGGGTGTGCCCTTGGGATCGGACGTTGAAGAGCCGATGGCACGGCGTCTCGCAGACCTATCACTCAGGCAGTCATTGTTGTTTGGTTTCCCGCTCATGCTTGCCGATTTCGGCGTCATGTGGGCAACCATCTTTATGGTTACTCAGGTGCAATCGCTGTGGCTAACGCTTCCATACACCGGTGTAGGCGCTACTGTGGCCTCATTGGCTGCGTCGCTATTGGTTCTGATTGCTCACGGTTCAGGTCTTTATCCTGCGATTGGAATGGCCTCGGTTGTCGAGTTTCGCAATCTTGTAAAAGCATCTGGAATCTCGGTGCTGGCGTGTTCTTCGATTGCATGTATTACAGTCACTCAGGGTGACTTCTTGTATTATGCTTCCCTCGGCATGATTTCACTTCCGATGCTCTTGTTTCTGCTTCCCTCTGCGAGGTTTATTGTTCGCTCTTTCATGACCCGATTTAGTTGGTGGGGAGCCCCAACGCTGATCTATACTCAGCCTGAACAAGCGCGATACCTTGTTGGACAGCTTCGGGGCATGGCGGAACGCGGCTTGAAGCCGGTTGGCATTCTTGTCGCACCTGGTCAGTACTGGGATTCTGGCTGCAAAGATATCGGGTATCCCGTGTTTGATGTGCGTGATGCGATGACGTGCGCGATCGGATTGAAATCGACTTGGGTATTGATCAGCGAAGGTAGCGAAAGCGAGGCTTCGCTCGAGATTCCTGCGACGCTCGAATTGATTCCTAATCGAATCGTGCTGTCCCAGAAAAATCCCGTTGGACTTTGGGGGGAAAGGCAATGTATTGGGCTTAGCGGTGGTGTGCGACTTCAAAGTCGTTGTCCTGACACTTTTCGCTGCATGGTGAAGCGGGCATTTGATCTTTTTGTATCAGGTAGTGCCCTCGTTTTTCTTTCTCCCTTTCTTCTGGCAATTACACTTCTCATTCGGATTGGCTCTCCTGGGCCTGTGTTCTACGGCCAGACCCGCGTTGGACGGTTTGGCAAGAGTTTCACGGCATGGAAATTCCGAACTATGCGAGTTAATGCAGATCAGTATCTAGAGGAGTGTCTTCGCAACAACAAGGAATTGCGGGCCGAGTGGGACGCTACTCACAAGCTAAAGCGAGATCCGCGAGTGACTTGGGTTGGACGTTTCCTCCGCAAGACGAGCTTGGACGAACTACCGCAGTTGTGGAATATCCTTATAGGTCAGATGAGTGTTGTCGGGCCTCGACCTATCGTCGATTCCGAAACGTATGATCGCAGTTACATTGTTGATTTCCCTAATGCTTTTGCGGCCTATAAGACCGTTCGACCGGGTTTGACCGGTATGTGGCAAATCAGCTGTCGTAATCGTGGAACCTATGAGATGCGAATCTACTGGGACGTTTACTACATACAGAACTGGTCATTATGGCTTGATCTGTACATCACGTTAAGAACGGTCCGAACGGTGTTCCTGCGAGAAGGGGCATATTAGTGGCTGGCTTGTGTCTCGTTGCGACATCGCTTCCTGGCACGAAGATAGTAGTAGCGTTCATCGTGCTGTCGTTAACGATGGCCCACTTGGTCTATCGCCTAAACCGATTGCGACGTACTCCTGCCTTTCCGGCACTAGTGCTCTGTGCCGTGGTTATGTTTTCCATGTTGGTTGCGCTTGCATTGGCGCAAGTCTATTCCAATTCATGGCGGCAAATAGCGCGAGAGTATGGCGTGTATGAAGCTAGAAGGCCGGCTCAACGGATGGCCACGGCGGCAGTGGTCGGTGTAGTTCCGTTATTGGGTGTATTGGGGGGGCTTTGGGCAAGTGGATGGCGTTTTCCTGCCGCTACAGCTATGGCGGTCACATTTCTGTTGCTTGCTTTTGCCATCGTGAAGGTGATTTCTTACCACCCAATTGACGCAATTTTACAGGTCGAAGCGATTCACGGCGTTACTCTTTTTGGGGTGGTTTTTGCAGTTGGGATCTTTGCGCTAAATATATGTCTATTTCAATGTATTGAAGACGACTTAGGTGCCTAGTTTCTTCCTTGTTGGTTGTTTGGACGTGATTAGAATCAAGGTTTCCCTTGGTGTCAGTGGTGCGAAGAATGAACGCAAGCAGTAAAAAAACGCGAGTTATAGCGATATCATCGCGTGGTGGTCATTGGATCGAACTTCTTCGCTTGAGAGAAGCATTCTCGGATCAAGACGTGACATTCGTGACGACCGTGCCCGAATATCGAACGATGGTCGATGGATTTAAGTTCCGTGTCGTGACTGAGGCTAGTCGGGATACGAAATTCCGAATGGTCTTAATGTCTCTGCAAGTCTTGTGGATATTACTTCGAGTCCGACCCTCAGTAATCGTAACGACAGGGGCAGCCCCAGGATTCATGGCCATTTGGCTGGGGCGTAGGCTTGGAATCCGAACGCTGTGGGTTGACAGTATCGCCAATGCTGAGGAGTTGTCGATGTCCGGGCAACTTGCTGTAAAGCACGCCGATAAGATTCTTACCCAGTGGGAACATCTTTCATCGGATCGAATTGAGTATCACGGAGCAATAGTGTGATTTTCGTAACTGTTGGGAATATGGACCCGTTTGATCGCCTCATCAAGGCAATGGATGAATGGGTTGGTAAGCAGGATGCCTCGATTGAGATTCTGGCGCAAATTGGCACCGGGAGTTATCGACCGAAGAATCTTGAGTTCGTTCCCTTTCTTAAGCCCGATCAATATCGTGACGCATTCGAACGCGCCGATTTTGTTGTATCGCACGCCGGTACCGGTTCTATCATAACGGCTTTGGAACGTGACAAGCCGATGGTAATCATGCCAAAGTTGGCAAGCTTGGGTGAGCAGCGGAATGAGCATCAGTTGGCGACGGCGAATCGATTCAAGCCCTCAACACTGATTCAAGTTGCATACGATGTCGATGAACTCAATGCTATTTTGGACAGAGTTGCGTTAAGCGATGAAAGGAAGGTGTTTCAACCGCAGATTTGGCCGCCTGATCAAAGCTTAATTTCTTTTGTCCGCGACTTCATTCGCCCCGTTCCCGGGTAATCACGGGTGTTTTTCTGCACCTCAAGGTTTTACGGTCAAGTCTTGAGCTGTTTTCGAAAATCGGTTGCTTGGATTTGAACCTTCTAAGGTTAAACTGAGACTTGTTATTTTCAGCTATTCTGCCCTGAAGGCGTATGATTTTTCCCTGATGCGTTTCAGTGTCAGCTGCAAAAGCATATCGCTACGGGGTCTTTTGTTTCTTAGGTGGGGCTAGGTTCTTGTCGCAATCTGCATCAATCGAGAATACCCAGCCTGAACTAACTACCACCGAGCCCACAGGTGAAATTGATTCGGCGCACCGTTCCATAGAGGATCGGCTCTTCGATACATCGAGAGCTGATAAAGATCTGGGGCGTAGGGCAGTTCGCGGCGGCGCGATAACGATTACGACTCAAGGCTTTCGGTTTCTCTTGCGAACAGGTTCAACTGCGGTCTTGGCGCGAATGCTAACACCGGAAGACTTTGGTTTAATCGCGATGGTTACAGTTGTTGTTGGTTTCACCGAGATCCTAAACAATGCTGGACTTTCGGCTGCTACCGTTCAACGCAAGGAAATCACACGTGCCCAGATTAGCACGCTATTCTGGGCGAATATTGTAATTAGCACTACGGTGATGTTACTGGTTGCCGCATCTGCGCCGATGCTAAGTTGGTTCTACAATGAGCCGAGGTTGGTGGGGGTCACGCTTGCTCTTTCAGCATCAATCATTTTTGGTGGCGTTGGGATTCAGCACCAAGCTCTCTTGCGGCGATCAATGCAGTTCGGACGCTTAGCCGTAGTTGAAGTAGGTGGAATTTTTGCTGGTGTTGTTGTTGCCATCGTCATGGCATCCTTGGGATTTGGGTATTGGTCCTTGGTGGGTATGACAATAGCTACTTCATTCATGACCGCAATACTTAGCTTTGCCATGACTGGCTGGACGCCAGGGAAGCCGACTCGCGACAGTGGGGCACTTGAGATGCTTAAGTTCGGGGTCGGGGTTTCATCTTTTACTATCGTCAATTATTTCTCTAGGAATTGCGATAATTTTCTCATCGGTTGGCGATGGGGGGCTGGAGCCCTTGGGGTCTATTCCAAGGCATACGGCTTGCTCTTGTTGCCTACCGCACAGATTAGCCGACCTGCGATGGCGGCTTTCCTGCCGATGCTTTGCCGCTTACAAGATAAGCCTGAGCAATTTCGCACGGTCTTTCAGCAGGTCATTAGAGCGTTGTCTTTTTTGACGATGCCAGGAATGGCGGCGTTGGTGATTGCTGCAGATGCCGCAGTATTCGTTTTTTTGGGACCGCAATGGGACGCAGCTGTTCCGGTATTTCAGATCCTGGGATTGGCTGCAATTTTTGAATGCGTCTTCAGTGCTTTAGGACAGCCAATGATTGCCTGTGGAAAGGCAAGTGCCCTCTATAGAATGGGGCTCATTGGGGCCGTCCCTACAATTGGAGCGTTCTTTATCGGTCTGCCTTATGGTCCAGAAGGGGTGGCGGCGGGCTACACATTGAGTAACACATTAGTGGTTTGTCCGCTGCTGTTTCTTTTTGTTGCAGGTCAAACGCCGATAAAAGTATTCGATTTCTATAGAGCGATTTCTCCACCATTTTTGTTAGCTGTTTTGGTTGCTGGTATCGTGTATGGGGTTCGATATCTATTTGATATTCAGTCGCCGATCCTCGTTTTGCTAGTTGCCGGTATCTGTGTGACTCCGAGCACGATATTGAGTATCCAGCTCTTTCGACAGATTCGGAATCTTCAGCATGACTAGTGCAGGTCATTGAGGACTGTTTTTCGTTACAGAAGTAATACTGTGAATTCTCAGTGAGAGTCGAATCTGCTTCATTGTTTGTCAGAAGAGTTCAAGTAGGTTGGATCTTTGACGGGTTCGACGGCATGTTACTGAATTAGGTCGTTAAGGAATTAAATGAGCGTAGTTGCCCCCGCAAAGATTAGTGTAGGTTTGCTTGGAGCGGCGCCCGATACTGGTAACCGTGGTGTGTCCGCGCTCGGCCTTTCTTTATGTAGCGGCCTGTCGGCAGTTTCGCCTGACTTTGCCGTTACCGTTTTCGACTTTGGTCGTGAAATCAAAGAGACGTATGCCGAACAGTTGGGTGGCGATGTAACCGTTGATCGTTTGCCTTGCTATCGAACGAAGCGATTCTTTAGCCCTGCTAGTCACGCTCAGATCGCCCTGGCAACCAAACTCGGAATGGGCGGCTTCCAACCAACCATAAAGAAGATCCGTAAAATGCGGGCCTTGCTTGACGTTTCAGGCGGAGACAGCTTTTCTGACATATATGGCCAATTTCGTTTTGACAGCATCGTCGGAGATAAGATGCTCGCGATTTCGCAGGGAAGGCCTCTTATTCTTCTTCCGCAAACCTATGGGCCATTCCTGACGGAAAAGAATCGTGAAACAGCTAGTCGCGTGGTCCGTGAAGCAAAAGCCGTTTGGGCTCGTGATGAACGAAGCTTATCGATTGTCCGTGACCTTTTGGGGGATCACTTCGATCCCGAGCGACACAAGTCAACCGTCGATATGGCATTCGGCCTTCCCGTCGTGCAGCCAGAAGAATCGATCGCCAAAGGTATCCAAGATTTTGCTTCCGCTGCAGATGTATTGGTCGGATTAAATGTCAGCGGCTTGCTGTATCAATCTCCTACCGGTGGCGTTGAAGACTTCAAGTTTCTAAGTAGCTATCGAGAGGTCATCGAAAGTTTGTTTCGGGAGTTGCTCGCACAGCCCGGCGTTCGCATATTGTTAGTCGGGCACGTAGGGCCAAATCAATTTTCGGAGGAGTCGGCAGGTTCTGAGTCCGATACTTCGGCGATGCGTTCACTGTTAGAAACAGTAAAGGTTGACGATCCTGATCGTGCTTACCTGGTGCCTCACTATCTAAATGCCTTGCAGTTGAAATGGGCAATTGGCCAGTGCGATTGGTTTTGTGGGACGCGGATGCATTCTTGTATTGCCGGGTTATCACAAGGAGTGCCGACCGGAGCAATTGCTTACAGCGACAAAACGATTGGCGTCTTCGAGACCGCCTCGGTAGGTGAAAGTGTGATCGATCCGCGCGTAGACGATGCTGAAACCGTAGTGCGAAAGTTGATTGAGAGTTTCCATCAGCGTGACACGACGCGGGAGACATTGCGTCAGTGGTTGCCGGTTGTCAAAGGCCGGTTGAAGGACTTCTTTGAAACACTTAAGACGCAAATTGGCTAACTATGAAGACCATCACACAAATAGCTGAAAACCATTTGTGCTGCGGATGTGGCGTTTGCAGCTACTTAGACCCAGTTCAGATTCAAATGGTGGATGACTTGGACCAGGGGCGTCGTCCAGTTGTCCGTGGAAAGGCCAATCCCACGGAAGCCCATCTCGAAGCGGTTGCGGCATGCCCAGGGCAGGCCCTCGCTCACGAAACTCCAAGAGAAAACGATTTCATAAAAGAACTGCTTCCAGATTGGGGCCCAGTTCTGGAGTTGTGGGAAGGGCACGCAAGTGACTCGCAGATTCGCTTTGCGGGTAGCTCTGGTGGTGTAGCTACCGCGTTGGCAACGGTTGCCGTCGAGCAGATGAATTACTCTGGCGTATTACACATTGCCGCTCGCAAAGATCGCCCTTTGTTTAACGAAACGGTTTTCAGTACTAATGGGCAAGAGATGTTGGAGCGAACGGGAAGTCGGTATGCTCCGGCAAGTCCCTGTGACAAGCTTCATTTGATCGAAGAGGCCGAAGCCCCTTGTGTTTTCATTGGCAAGCCGTGTGATGTTGCGGCGACCTATCAAGCAAGAAGGGTTCGACCCAAACTCGATCAGAATCTTGGTCTAACGATCGGTATCTTTTGCGCCGGTACGCCAACAACTCGTGGCACCATGGAGACGATGAAGTCGATGGGGATCGATGATCCAGCATCAGTGACTTCGGTTCGTTATCGAGGCAACGGTTGGCCAGGCAATTTTACTGTTGAGTACCAAGGCGAGAGGGGACCGGAAGTTAAAGAATTGACCTACCAGGAGAGTTGGGGCAATACTTTGCAACGGCACCGCCAATGGCGATGTTATGTTTGCCCTGATCACACTGGAGAGTTTGCTGATATTGCGGTCGGCGATCCTTGGCACAAGCCTCCTACTGGTGATACTCCGGGGCGAAGTTTGGTTGTTGTCCGTACCGAACGCGGTCGCGTATTTCTGCAAGAGGCAATCAGGTCAGGCGTAGTTAACCTGGAAAAAGCTGAGCCGAACGTGTTGGAACTGGCTCAGCCGAACCTGCGAGACGGACGCAAGATTCTCTGGCCTCGTCTTGCTACGTCAAGAATTATGTTCGCTGCTTCTCCAAGGTTTTCGGGGTTCAACCTGTTCAACAATTGGTGGAAGAATACGACTATTCGAGAGAAGTTTCATTCCATTGCATCAACAGCAAAGCGAGTTGTTACGAAGCGTCTCTACCGAACGAGATCAGTAACGCCAACAGATACCTAAACACATTTAGTCGATGTGAGGGAAAAGAAGGTTAAATGGTTTCGAGCGACAGTCAAAGCGATCACGCCGCTTCTGGTCAGGGTAAGAAGGTTGAACATGGTCGGCTTTCGAGTGGCGAAATGAAATCTGCGCTTCGGATGAAGCGGAGCGTATTCGCGCCGTTGCTGAAGTTCGCATATCACGTTTTGAATTGCTCCAAAAGGTGGCGCATCGGTCGGATCCTTATGGACATAACTTGCCGATTTGAAGGAGGGGCAATGTTCTCTCTCACGGCAAGGGAGCTCTTGTCAAGGTATCACGACGTTCACGTTGGGCCTTATTCGTATGGTCCTTGCTTTTCGCCAGGCTTATTTCCTCCTCAGGTTCACGTTGGGAATTATACCTCCATTGCGGATGGAGTGATGATTGTCAATGAGAATCATCCAATGACCAAGCTTTCGACGCATCCTCTGTTATACGGCGATCACTCCGACCGAGTCGTATTGAAAATTGAGAACGATGTTTGGTTGGGCTACAACGTCGTAATTCTACCTGGTTGCCAGTCGATCGGAACTGGGGCAATTATTGGCGCCGGTTCGATCGTCACCAAAGATATTCCTCCTTATGCAATCGCTGTCGGAAATCCAGCACGTGTACTTCGATACCGATTTTCCCCCGAAGTTTGTGCGAAGTTGCTTGAGTCCAAATGGTGGAACAAGGTATTTCCTGCCGCGCAAGAATTTCAGGAAGAGTTAGGAGAAGATGTCGCGCTCGCATTTGGTGAGGAGGACGTTGAACTGACATGAGCGAACAATCTCAGATGTTTGCGGTCGAGGGAAGTGGAACAACCGTCTTGCATCCGGTTGGATTTCTATTTCTGATTATTTGTGGTGTAACCTTCATATTTCTTCCGAGGAAATATGCATTGTTTCCTCTGTCAATCCTCATCTGTTTTGTCGCTAGTCGACAGTGCATTGCAATCGGTGGGCTCAATCTTTACTTCATGCGGATAATGGTGCTGTTCTTTGGCGCAATCCGTGTCATTTCTCGAAGTGAATTTCAATCGATACGATTCAACGCTCTCGATTGGTGCGTCTTACTGTACGGTCTGTCGATCTTCGTTACTGGCGTGCTCAATTTCGGTATCACATCTCCTGAAATTAAGATGCGATCAGGTTTCATGGTTGACATTATTGGGATGTACTTTTTACTGCGCTCGATCATTCGAGATGAGGAAGATGTTAACATGGCGATCAAAGGATTGGCGCTAATTTCCATTCCGTTGGCGGTTTTCTTCTTCATTGAGCATTCTACTGGCAGAAACTTGTTTTCAATTTTCGGAGGAGTGCCAGAATTGACACCAATTCGCGAAGGTAGACTGCGATGCCAGGGCGCGTTTGGGCATCCTCTATTGGCCGGGATTATATGGGCAGCTTTCATGCCGATGTTCATCTACCGCGCCATAAGTAAAGATTCCTCGAATCGACCATTATTCTGGCTCTCAATAATCTGCACTTGTTGCATCGTATTGCTGACTGCCTCAAGTACACCTGTTTTAGGCCTTGCTGCAGCCTTTGTCTTAATGTTGCTGTTTCCATTGCGCAAGCTGACTCGTCCAGCAGTGTTTACAGGCTTTCTTTCGATTGTTGTTCTGCATTTCGTTATGCAGGGACCAGTTTGGGGCTTGATCATGAAGATCAATATCACTGCTGGAAACTCAGGTTATCATAGGTTTTTATTGGTTGATGGGTTTATTAATCACTGGCAAGAATGGTTTCTCCTCGGCTCTCGTATTGGAACCGGGCACTGGGGACATTTTACATTCGACACTGCCAATCAGTATGTTTCGGTAGGAGTTCAAGGTGGGTTCGTCGCCTTAGCCTTTTTCATGATGACAATAGTTCTCGGGTTCATTGCTGCGGGGCGTATTTCTAAACATCGTCCTTTCTTAGGTTGGACAGTAGGGGTCGTATTGGCGGTCTATTGCATATGCTTCTTTGGTATTTCCGTTTGGGGACAGATGTTTTTTGCTTGGGCGCTGCCGTTGGCAGTGATTTCGAGCCTTCAGCAATCTTATTCGAGGGTCGCCTTGTCAGAGCGTGATGAGGGAGTCGGATACATCTATGGTGAGGAACTTGCATCGTAATGAACGAATCACCAAAACCAAAACGCGGACTGCTCTCAGACCTAAACAAATTCATTTGGCTGCAGCGGTTCTTCAATCGCATACGCCTGTGGGTTTTTACGCGTATATGGGGAATGGACATCAGTCCAACTGCCGTGATCTCACTTAGCGCAAAGCTGGATAAGACGAATCCGAAGGGCGTGCACATTGGGAGCCATACTTACGTCGCTTTTCAATCGGTCATTCTGGCTCATGACATGTGCCGCAGATATCGGCCTGATACTCGCATCGGTTCGAATTGTTTTATTGGTGGGCGATCGATCGTCATGCCAGGAATTACAGTGGGCGATGGCAGTATTGTCGGAGCTGGGTCGGTCGTTACAAAGGATGTACCGCCAGGATCCATTGTTGCCGGAAACCCGGCGAAAGTAATTCGAACGGGTATAAGCGTCGGGCCGTTTGGTGTCTTGCGACCAGCAGTGGAACCCGCCGACAAAGATGCCTCGGTAGCAATAAGCTGAGAGATGAGTTCCGTGAAGAATATTTCTGTTGTCATACCTGCCTACAACGAAGCGAATGTAATTCGCCGTTGTTTGAACTCGTTAGTGAACTCCTCGAAGAATAGTCGCGTTCAGATCGTTGTCGTGGCGAACGGTTGTTCCGACGAAACAGCCAATCGAGCAAGAGAGTTTGGCCCAGATGTCAAGGTGATCGAAACAGAGATTGGGTCAAAAATCCACGCACTCAACTTGGGGGATGAAGCTGCCGAAGGATTTCCTCGGTTTTACATTGATGCAGATATCGAGTTTGAAGAGGGAACTCTTGACAAGCTAAGCGAGGAGCTCGAAAGGCCAGGTGTTTTGGCCGTTGCCCCGAGGATGCTGGTGAATTGCAATGATCGGCCCTGGATCGTGCGAGCCTACTATGATGTTTGGCTGCAAATGCCATACTGTCAATCGGGAATGATTGGCTCTGGTGTATACGGAATGAGTGAGGAAGGTCGCCAGCGGTTTGGTGAGTTTCCTAAGATCACTGCGGACGATGGCTACGTTCGACTCCTTTTTTCTCCCAGCGAACGTAAAACGGTTGAGTCATGCTCTTTCGCGATCACCCCGCCTAAGTCGCTCGAAAAGATTGTCGATATAAATACACGTAGTCATTTTGGCAATGCCGAACTGAAAAAGCTGTATCCCGAGTTGTGGACAAGCGACGAAGGAAGCCACGGTTTGTCCCTAATGAAACTCGCAATCAATCCATTATGGTGGCCGTCGCTCGCTGTCTACATTTACGTGAAGCTTGCGGTGCGGAGACGTGTTCGGGAGCGTTTTCGGCGGGGAGAGATCGATAAGTGGGAGCGAGATGAAACCTCGCGAGAAGAGCCAGCTTCATAGTTGCGTGAAAAGGAAGCTGTGTCGGGCAGCCTCCTTGTTTTTGTCGATGCAACGTTAGGCTCTTAAGAGCATTTTAGGGTAGAGTAGGATTCGGAGTTGTGAACTAGAGATGAGTTGTGACGTTTCTATTTTGGTCGTCTCTTATAACACCAAGGAAGAAACCCTTGCGTGTATCGAGTCGGTCTACGATCAGACGAAAGAAGTGTCGTTCGAACTGATTGTGCTCGATAACGACTCGAAGGACGGTTCGGCAGAAGCAATTGAAAAGAAGTTCCCCCGACTCACTCTCGTTAAGTCCAAAAAGAATCTTGGATTTGCAGGGGCCAACAATGTCGCCGCCGAACAGGCGACGGGTGAGTATGTGTTGCTTCTGAATCCCGATACGGTGATTCTCGATCAAGCAATCGATCGGATCGTCAAATTCGCCAGGTCGAATAGCGAGCCTGGCGTGTACGGTGGTCGCACTTTGTTTGAGGATATGTCTTTGAACAAAGATTCATGCCATGGTGCACCTACTCCCTGGAGTTTGTTGTCCATGGGCATTGGATTCTCTTCAATGTTCAGCAGGTCGGCCTTGTTTAATCCAGAAGGATTGGGGGCATGGCAGCGAGATAGTTTTCGTGAAGTCGACTGCATCACAGGATGTTTCCTGTTATTGGAGCGTTCGTTGTGGAAAGAGCTCGGTGGGTTCGATCTTGACTATTTCATGTACGGCGAAGATACCGACCTCTGCCTCCGTGCTCGTAAGCATGGGGTCAAGTGCTTCGTCTATCCAGATGCTCAACTGATTCATCATGGGGGTCGCTCCGAGAAGGTCCGAGCAGATAAGATGATCCGTCTCTTTCGAGCGAAACATCAACTCTTTCAAAAGCATTGGAAACCTCATTCTGTGAAGTTCGGCGCTAATATGCTCGTATGCTGGGCATTTACGCGTTATTTGGCCTTGCGGACACTTGGAGTAGCTAACGCTTCATACCGGCAGCGTGCTTCTGAGTGGTACTCGGTGTTCAGCCGCCGATCCGAATACTGCGATATCCCGAAAAGAATGGCATAGTGTTCAAGAAGATGACTTGGCTACGGGGGATTAACCTCTTTTGTTGCCAAGATGAGGGAGCGTGGATAGTTGTTCGAAAACATCTCGAAACTTCGCAACTTGTTTCCAGAAAAGCAGTAAGCGAGTTCGGGTTGGTTGGTTAAACTGAAGATGAACACGAGACTTTAGGAAGGCCGATTGTGCCATTCCGATAAACCGATTGGCATGAAAGTCTCAAAAAACTAGTAATCATCGCTCTCTTACGGAAAGTGGGACTTCACAATGATCGTCGTACTCGGTGGCTCAGGTTATGTTGGGTCGAGTATCGTAAATTTGTTAGCCAACCGAGGAAAAGAGGTTCGTGTTCTTTCTCGAAAGGACTGCGACTATTACGATCCCGCCTCGCTGGGCGATGCCATTGGTAATGCTGAATTTGTTATCAATGCCGCTGGCTATACGGGACGCCCAAACGTTGATGCGTGCGAATTGCATAAGCATGAATGTCTGATGGGCAACTCCGTTCTACCAGGCGTTGTGAAAGAGGTTTGCCAATCTAAGAAGCTGCCGTGGATCCAAATTTCTTCGGGATGCATCTACACTGGTACGCGCGAAGACGGAACGGGATTCACCGAGACGGATGCCCCGAATTTTTCGTTTCGCTACAATAATTGCAGCTTCTATTCAGGTACCAAGGCCTTAGGTGAAGAAGTCTTGGCCGATGCCGAGAACTGTTACATTTTGCGGCTACGAATTCCGTTCGAGAATCTCGATAACCCACGAAACTTTCTCACGAAGCTTCTACGGTACGAACGTCTCTTACGCGCAACCAACAGCTTGACCTTTTTGGACGAGTTTGCGAAGAGTTGCCTCTACTGCGCCGAAAGCCGTCCAGAGCCAGGTATTTACAATGTGACCAATACTGGTTCCGTTACAACGGACGAAGTTGTCGCACGTCTGAAGTCGCACGGTATTACTGACAAAGGATTTCAATTCTTTGACTCTGAGGCAGAGTTCATGCAAAAGGCTGCGATCGCAGCTCGATCAAATTGTGTCATGAACAATAAAAAAGCGGTCGACGCTGGCTTCCCATTGTCCCATGTCCATGATGCATTGGATCAAGCGATGTCTAATTGGATTCCAGAGTCGGAAGTTTCTTCCGCTGCAACGAAATAGACGATTTCCTCTGTAAATCAACTTCACAACAAACTCCTCTCCTTTATCTGACTCAAGTAGATCGATGCTGAAAACAATTCTCGTTACCGGTGGGGCTGGCTTCATTGGTGGATGTTTCGTCCGTCAAATGCTCGGCAAGCCAGATTGTCGGGTGATCACGCTCGATAAGCTAACCTACGCTGGCATTCGTGAGTCCATCCCGCCTGATTCAGACCGTCATGTATTCGCAGAAGGTGACATCGGCGACACGACACTCGTGGCAAAACTGCTAACGGATTATAAGCCGTACGCGATTGTGAACTTTGCCGCCGAGTCGCACGTCGATCGTTCGATTGATGGTCCGCGTGAGTTTGTTGAAACGAATGTACTCAAGACATTCGATCTGCTGCATACGACGCATCAGTGGTGGAAAGAACTCGCAGAAGCAGAGAAAGCGAGGTTCCGATTCTTGCATGTTTCAACCGACGAAGTCTATGGGTCGGCTGACGATGGCAGCAAGTTTACCGAGACAACGCCATATTCCCCGAACTCGCCGTACTCTGCCTCGAAAGCAGCTTCGGACTTTTTTGTTCGGGCGATGCAGCATACGTACGGCTTTCCCACGCTAACCACCAATTGCTCGAACAACTATGGGCCATATCAGTTTCCTGAGAAGCTGATTCCGTTGATGATTCTCAATGCTCTCTCTGGCAAGCCGCTTCCTGTTTACGGAGACGGTAAAAATATTCGCGACTGGCTGTACGTTGAGGATCACTGCACGGCGATCGCCACCGTCCTAGAGCGTGGCCGACTCGGCGAGACCTACAACGTGGGAGGCAATAGCGAACGGACGAACCTCGATATTGTGCACACGATCTGTGATTCGCTTGACGAGATTTCACCAATGGAAGACGGTTCCTCGCGACGGAACTTAATCAAGTTCGTCACCGATCGACCAGGGCATGATCGGCGTTACGCAATTGATTGCTCGAAGCTAACGTCCGAGCTTGGCTGGGAGCCGCAAGAGACTCTCGAGACCGGGATGGCGAAAACGATTCGTTGGTACTTGGATAACCCGGAGTGGCTTGCAATCGTTCAAGCGAAGCATGATACGAGCACCCGCCTTGGTCAAGGCGACACGCCAGCAGAAAAAGAGGTGGCAAAATGAAAGGCATTATCCTTGCTGGTGGAACAGGTTCTCGCTTGTTCCCGCTGACCTTTGCCGTGAGTAAACAGTTGCTTCCCGTTTACGACAAGCCTCTGATTTACTACCCGTTATCGACGTTGATGTTGGCTGGGATTCGTGAGATTCTGATTATCTCGACGCCACATGATCTCGGTCATTTTGAAAAACTGTTAGGTGATGGTTCGCAGTTTGGGTTGAAGCTCAGTTACACCGCACAACCTAAGCCAGAAGGGCTCGCTCAAGCCTTCTTGCTGGAGCCAGACTTCGTCAAAGACGAGAAGGTTGCCTTGGTGCTGGGGGATAATATCTTCTACGGCCAAGGCTTTCAGAAGATGTTGCAGACGGGTTCCGAACTCAAGGAAGGGGCCGTAATCTTTGGCTATCCTGTGAAGGATCCGGAACGATACGGCGTCGTTGAGTTTGATCCGACTGGCAAGGTCCTCTCCCTCGAGGAAAAACCTGCCAAGCCAAAGTCACGCTTCGCCGTTCCTGGGCTGTACTTCTACGACGAGCATGTCTACGAATTTGCCTCTAAACTTAAACCGTCTGCGCGAGGCGAACTGGAAATCACAGACCTCAATCGCGTGTACCTGGAAAAGGGATTCTTGCGGGTCGAATTGTTCTCGCGAGGCTTCGCTTGGCTCGATACGGGCACGCACGAATCGATGATGCAGGCCAGCGCCTATGTGCAGACTATTGAAGAGCGACAAGGCCTGAAAATTAGCTGTCCCGAGGAAATCGCATTCCGGAAAGGTTTCATCAGCATAGATCAGCTGAAGGAACAGGCTGCGAGATTTCCAAATGATTACGGTCAGTATTTGTTAGAGGTTTGTCGCGAATCCTGAGCCGAGGGGAGTTTGCGGAGCGACTGGGGCATGTGTCTTCAGAATCTGGGGTCGAGCGTGGGTGAAGTTGCTAGGTGCCTGTCACGCAGAATTTATCCGTGTTAGGCACTACGTGCAGTTGGCCATTCGGCATTAATGAGCAAATAAGGTTGCTCCGAAGCGTCGAGACGCTCGAGTGCATGGCAAGTATCAGCTAAGGCTATAGCAGCCAGGAGTTTACGCGTGAAGCGTTTTTTGAATACACCGCAAGTCCGTCAACAACTGCGCAAGCTTCGGCCATATTATAACACTATATTTCGTCGCCAGAAGGACTTGTCTCGTGCCCCTTCGTCGGTTGAGCGAATCAATGCGATGGGCGGACGCGGCGTATTTCTTCTTTCATTTGGTCGCTGTGGGACAACCGTTTTTTGCGACTTTTTGGCCAGCCATCCTGGTTTGACAACATTTGGTGAAGTTTTAAATGAAGAGAGTTATTACTCTTTTTTTCAAGCATTTTCCAAAGGGGCACTTCGCTGGTGGGCGATGCGGCCATCGTTGATGGAAGCCGAGTTCTATCGATTCATTGAAAAGCTGGTTCAGCGAAATTCGCGGCAGCATTGTTTGCTCGATATGAAGATCGAGTCACTACATTTAATCGAGGGAAACTGGCGACTACCTGGATTGCACTTCAAGCTGTTTGATGCACTTAAGCAAAGCAATGCACCAATCATTGTGATGGAACGTCGGGATTTAGTGGCTAGGCATGTATCTGGTCAGATAGCGTTTCGCCGAGGGCAGTATCACAGCTACCAGACTGCTCAAGAAGTTGAGCCGTTCGCAATTGATATACCTGCGATGGAGGCCGACAATATGCTAATTCGCGCTCAGATCGACTATATCGCGAAGTTCTTCCAGAATTATCCCCGGTTTAAGCGATTGGCTTACGAAGACCTGTTTGCAGAGGACGGAAGTTTCGCGTCGCAGCTTGGTGTCGACATTGCTGATTTATTGGGTATCGAGAATCAGTTCGACTTTCGTCCGCAGCTAGAAAAGGTTGTTAAGGGGAAAAGCTCAAGTCTGATCACTAACTGGGATGAAGTCGAGGCGTCGAGGGGGCGTCAAGACATGTAGATACTTGGATGCGCACTTTAATGGATCCGATCCTGAATATCTTGGAGAGCTTCGGGGTCCCTGGGTAGTGCAGCGTCGATGGCATGAGTTTTAGGAGTTATTAGCTTAGCACATAAGCTTACCTATGTTGATAGAGACGTTGGAGGGGTGTGGGTATTTTGTGATTTTCCAAGATAGTGTCCACTCTCTGGAATGGTTGTAAAAATTCAATGAGGTCATTGCAAATCGCTTAAATTCGATTTCCTTGCGTCTTTGTTTAGTAGGAATAGTAAATTATATCGGTGTTCCTTGTGCTCCAAACGGATTGCTCGAGCAGAGCGAGTTCAACTTCGCTGGTTAGCCCACTCCCTCCGGCGAGCTGGGATCGAATTGCCTAACTTCAACTTGTAGTGATTGATTGATGTCCGGTTACCAGATTACGCATCTCAAACAGTTGGAAGCGGAAAGCATCCATATCATCCGCGAAGTTGCGGCCGAGTTTGAGAACCCGGTGATGTTGTATTCCATCGGGAAAGATTCGTCCGTCATGGTTCACTTAGCCATGAAGGCGTTTTATCCCGCCAAGCCGCCATTTCCTTTGATGCATGTCGATACGACATGGAAGTTCAAGGAAATGATCCAGTTCCGCGAGGAATATGCCCGCAAGGAGTTGGGACTCGACTTGATTGTGCACATCAACGAGGAAGGTAAGAAGCTGGGCATCGATCCGTTCGAGGACAGCGTTCGCCATACCGACTTGATGAAGACGGTCTCGCTGAAGCAGGCCCTCGACAAGTACAAGTTCGACGCTGCATTCGGTGGTGCTCGCCGTGACGAAGAGAAGTCGCGAGCTAAGGAGCGAGTCTTCTCGTTCCGCGACAAGAATCATCGCTGGGATCCCAAGAACCAGCGGCCGGAACTTTGGAATCTGTACAACACCAAGGTTAACAAAGGGGAGAGCATCCGCGTTTTCCCCCTGTCGAACTGGACCGAACTCGACGTTTGGCAGTACATCCATCTCGAAGAGATTCCGATCGTTCCCTTGTACTACTCGGCCAAGCGACCGGTCGTGTGGCGTAACGACATGTGGATCATGGTCGATGACGACCGGATTGACCTTCAGCCAGGCGAGAAGGTCGAAGAGAAAATGGTTCGCTTCCGCACTCTCGGCTGCTATCCGCTGACGGGCGCCGTGGAATCGGAAGCCGTCACGATGCCAGACATCATCCAAGAGATGCTGTTGACCACAACCTCCGAACGCCAGGGCCGCGCCATCGATAAAGATCAAGGCGCGTCGATGCAGAAGAAGAAGGAAGAAGGATATTTCTAACGCCTGTTGGCGGCCAAGTTTTCAGTATTCCATGTTCAGTGCCTAGCAGAGGAAGGGACTGAACAACCTGTCGAAAACTGAAACGATATCCTTACTGACCACATACAGCTGAACACTGAAACCATAGACCTATGTCGCACAAATCTGATCTGATCGCAACGGACATCAACGCCTATCTTGCTCAGCACGAGAAGAAGGAACTCTTGCGTTTTATCACGTGCGGAAGCGTGGACGACGGTAAGAGCACGTTGTTGGGGAAACTGCTGATCGAATCGAAAGCAGCCTACGAAGATCAGTTGGCGGCGATCGAGAAAGATTCGGCCACCCACGGCACAACCGGTGGTGAGATCGACCCTGCCTTATTGACCGATGGTCTAAAAGAAGAACGCGAACAGGGCATCACGATCGATGTGGCTTATCGCTACTTCTCGACGGCGAAGCGAAAGTTCATCGTTGCTGATACGCCAGGTCACGAACAATACACGCGTAACATGGCCACGGGGGCTTCTACCGCTGACTTGGCGATCATTCTGATCGATGCTCGCCAAGGTGTACTAACCCAAACAAAGCGACACAGCTTTATTACATCGCTGCTTGGGATTCGCCACATTCTGGTAGCGATCAACAAGATGGACTTGGTCGATTACAGCCAGGAAATCTACGAAAAGATCAAGCAAGATTACATCGAATTTGCCGCGAAGATGTCGGCGGACGACGTCCACTTCATTCCGCTTTCCGCGCTCAAAGGCGACAACCTGGTCGAAAAAAGCGAACGCATGCCGTGGTACGAAGGTGCCACGCTGATGCACATGCTCGAGAACCTTTACATCGGTTCTGATCGGAATTTGCAAGACTTCCGCTTCCCGGTTCAGTTGGTGAATCGACCTGACTTGAACTTCCGCGGTTTCTGCGGCACCGTCTCGTCCGGTACGATTCGTCCTGGCGAAGAAGTGATGGTTATGCCGTCGAAAAAGACCAGCAAGGTCAAGCGGATTGTCACCATGGATGGCGACATGGAGGAAGCCTATCCGCCGATGTCGGTCACGCTGACGTTCGAGGACGAGATCGACTGTAGCCGTGGCGACATGATTGTCCGTCCGGGCAACCGGCCGAAGGTCGATAGCAATTTCGACGCGATGGTCGTTTGGATGTCAGAAGAGCCCTTGGTGCCTGGCAAACAGTACTTCGTGAAGCACGCCGCCAAAATGCTAACCGGAACCGTTTCACGCGTGCGTTATAACGTCGACGTGAACACGCTGCACCGAGAAGATACCCCAGCTCTGAAGCTGAATGAAATCGGTCGCTGTTCGGTTAAGTTAAGCCAGCCCGTCTGCTACGACCCATACGCTAAGAACAAGACGACCGGGGCGTTCATTCTGATCGATTACATGACCAATCGTACCGTCGGTGCCGGCATGATCATCGATCGCGATGCCAGCGACCAGGACGAACTGTGGGACATCGAAGGGGATAAGACCCTGCAGACTTCCAAGGGGAACGTTTCGGCCGACGAGCGTGCAGCTCGCTTTGGCCAGAAACCGGCAACGCTGCTGTTGACCGGTTTGACGGGTGCCGGCAAAACGACGATTGCCTATGCGTTGGAACGTCGCCTGTTTGACGAAGGAAAGACCAGCATCGTTCTGGATGGACAAAACCTGCGTCATGGCATCAGTAAGGACTTGGGTTATACCGCTGAACAGCGAAGTGAAAACCTTCGCCGTGGTAGCGAAATTGCTCGGATGCTAAACGATTCTGGCATACTTTGTATCGCGGCGTTCCTGGCGCCCAATGCCGAGGTCCGCGGCAAGGCAGGCGAGGTGATTGGTAAGGATCGCTTCCTGACCGTTCATCTGTCAGCACCTGTCGAAGTGTGCCGCGAACGAGACGATTCGGGCATTTACGCTAAAGCGGATAGTGGCGAAATCGCCAACTTCCCAGGCGTTAGCTACGAGTACGAACCGCCAACCAATGCCGACTTGGTACTCCCGACTCACGAACTGCAAGTTGATGAATGTGTCGACAAAATCTATGAGCTGCTCAAAGATCGTGGCTTGATCGATTGATCTTGAGCCAATAGCGGCAATGCTGGCAAAGTGCCTTCCTCCAGGGTGGTTCCTGGTGACTTCTTTTGGTCCAAGGAAGGCAAAAGATGAAGCGAAAATTCAACGCTTGGCGGCGCTACATTCAGTGCCATGCTCGTGCGCTGATGTATCGCTACACCGGGATGGCTCCGCCCGCGAAAGTCTGTGCTGCGGACGACTGGATTGTATGGCGCCCCGCCTTGGGAAGTATCAAACCGCTTGACCTGCCAGAATGAGGCTGCGGTGCCATAACTTAACGACCAGGAGAAAAAGAGATTTGTCTGATGGCATTCTTGAATGGATAATCTCACTAAGTAGTAGTGGTCCACACGTTAGAACTGTTTTCCATTGAGGGGGTAGGCCACTGCTTTTACTTTGAAGCGATTGTATTCAGGAACTTCTTCGGAAAAACTGTGGTACTGCTAATTAACTTCTTGTGACGAGAGTTTCTCAAAAGAGTGTCCGGTTGCTTTCGAAATAATAGTTCCAATCTCTAAAAGAACTCAGGTTTGAAGGTCACTCGGTCAATTCGTCCGAAGCAAGCAAGCCGCAACCATTTCGCACGACGTGGCCCTAGAATTCATGACTGAAAACAAGCACTTTAGTCTCATCAATTCAATTTTTTACAAATCTGTTTTTGTAAATAAAAGGAGGATTGCTAGGATGATTCATTGTATGAAGAAATCCGCACGCAATCTCGCTGTCTCGGGAGGGGTTCTGTCCCTAGTGTTTCTGTCTGTATCTGCTAACGCGGCTGAGCAGACAGAAATACGTTCTTTCCTTAGCACGCATTGCATCGAGTGTCATGGCCCGGGAACCCAAGAGGCCCAAATCCGTCTTGATGAACTCCAGTTTCCTGCACAGGAAAACGACACCACACACATATGGGCACGCGTTGTCGATGCTGTTGAACGAGGCGAAATGCCGCCCGCCTATCAGACTCAACCGAAGGATGCCGAAAAGCAGAAAGTGATCGCTGGAATTATTGAAACAGTCACTGAGAGTATAAGGCAGCCAATTGCTCTGCGGCGTCTGAATCGCTTGGAGTATGAAAACACCGTCCATGATTTGCTTGGGGTAGATGTCCCCCTTGCGGATTTGCTTCCAGAGGATGGCCTTGTTCAGGGGTTTGATAAGGGAGCCGACGGCCTAAGCTTTTCCTCGGTGCTTATGGAACAATATCTGGAGGCAGCTAATGTTGCTTTTGATGCCGCGATCCGCCGTTATCCCCCGCTGCCTGCTATTACTCGGCGGGCGGATATCATGTCGATCAGAGAGAACATTGAATCGGTCGAAAAGGAGAGGGCAGGCATAATCGAAGTCGATGAGTCATTAGTGAAATTCACGGCAGCATTTCCACCAGTTTGGGTGGATCCTGCCTGCCCACCTGAGGATGGAACTTATCGGTGCCGAGTGGCAGTGTGGCCATATCAACCAGGAAAACGATCGCTTTCGGTTGCGATCTACATCGGTTCGCTATTTGGAAATCACAATCTGGATTTCGTGGGTGTATTTGATGCAACGGGCACATCCAAGAAACCACGGATCATCGAGTTCACTCGAAAGATGTCAAGTCGTGATACGATTCATGTGGTTCCTCGAATTTGGCCCGAACATGTTCGTTGGCGAGATACGCACGAAAAACCGCCTGGCATCGGTATCTCATGGGTTGAAACCTTTGGTCCTCTCGATCAAGAGTTTCCATCGGAAGCTACCAAAAAGTTATTTGGCGAGGGGGAATCGATTCATCTGAAGCCAGAGCGACCGATATGGGTACGTGATCGCCCAGGACTTAGATTTCACGTGGTTGAGTCAACACAACCTGAGCAAGATATCGAGAGAATCCTTAAGGATTTTATCCCTAAAGCATTTCGGCGACCTGTCCCCCAGGCCGAGATGCAACCTTTTATTGACTTAGCCTTAAAGCAATTCTCTGGCGATCAAACCTTTGAACAGTCTGTGAGAGCAGGAATAACTTCAGTATTGTGCTCTCCACAGTTCTTGCTGCTAAATATTGGACCATCCGTCGATAACTACGATATTGCATCGAGGATGTCTTACTTTTTTTGGTCGACGTTGCCCGATAAAGAACTTCTAGAACTAGCAGTGGAAGGGAAACTGCGCGATCCTTCTGTGCGTCGTAAGCAGGCGATTCGCATGATCAACGATCCGAAAACTGACATATTCGTAAAGGACTTTACTGGCCAGTGGCTTGACCTGAGCGAAATCGAGTCGACTACACCAGATCAGACTCTGTTTCCAGAATTTGATCCCCTCTTACAACACGCAATGCTTGGTGAGACACATCAATTCTTCGCACGAGTTCTATACGATGACTTAAGTGTAATGAATTTTGTAGATTCAGACTGGACATTTCTTAATCATCGTCTAGCCTCGCATTACAACTTGCCTTTAGTAGGTGGCAACGAGCAATTCCAGTTTACAAAACTTCCATCTGGTAGTCTTCGCGGCGGCGTTCTGACACAGGCGAGTGTTATGAAAGTTACAGCGAACGGAACAGCGACTTCACCTGTGACACGCGGAGTGTGGGTCGCGGACAAATTGCTTGGGAGGCCCGCCCCACCACCTCCGCCAGGGGTTCCCGCGGTTGAACCAGATATTCGAGGTGCAACAACGATAAGACGACAGCTGGAAAAACACCGCAGTAATGCTGACTGTGCAAGTTGTCATAAGCGAATTGACCCAGCAGGATTCGCTCTTGAAGAATTTGATCCAATTGGTGGTCATCGCAAGAGGTATAGAGTTGCTGTAGATAGACGAAAGTCAGCCCGTGATCTTACCTACAAGATGGGACCAATTGTCGAATCTGCTTACGAGCTACCAGATGGTCGAGTATTTAAGAACTTTCAACAATTTCGTGATCGGTTAGTTGAGAGTAAATCGTTTGTGACGAGAGCAATTGCGGAGAAGCTTCTTATCTACGCGACGGGCCGACGGATCGGAATTTCGCAGCGCGAAGTTGTTGATGAAATCGTAAGCAAGTCAGCGAAGAACGATTATGGGCTGAAGTCAATGATTTTGGCCATGATTGAAAGCGATTTCTTTATTGCAGACTGAATTTCGGGCTAAGACTATTGAGCAAAGGATAAGCTATGCCCAAATCAATTAATCGCCGATCGTTTCTGCGAAGCACTGGGATTGTTATGGGGTTGCCATTACTAAGTGGCATGCATCCGCGTGGAACCTTCGCGGGCCCCAAGACGGATGACCCCTCTGACATACGTAGGATGCTGGCTATTTGCGTTCCATTGGGAATACATACTCCCAATTTATTCCCTAAGAAATCGGGCAAGGATTATGAGGTAACCCCCTACCTGAAACCACTGCAAGGAATTCGTAATAAGTTTAGCGTGATCTCAGGCGTTCGGCATCCTGATGTCGACGGTGCACATCTTGCCGAAAAGAGCTTTTTGACCGGTGCCGCACATCCAGGGCAACCAAGTTTTCAGAATACGATTTCCGCCGATCAGTTGGCAGCTGAACAGATTGGTCATCACACTCGATTCTCTTCACTGACTCTCGCCGTGCAGAGTAATAGTCTTTCGTTTTCCCGAAGTGGTGTAAAAATACCATCCGAGAATGATCCGTCGCGCTTATTTGCGAAGCTTTTTCTGGACGGTAATAAGCAGCAGAAAGAGGAGCAATTACGTCGTATTGAGGCTGGTCAAAGTATCATGGACTTAGTTCAAGATCAGACCAAGCGAATCACAAAACGTGTTGGGCGTGAGGACAATCAGACGCTTGACCAATATTTTACAAGCGTGCGTGAACTGGAAGTGCGTTTAGCACAAGCCGAATCATGGGCAAATCTTCCAAAGCCGAGTGTTGATCGGAAAGCGCCGATAAAGATTTCAGATCGAACACAGGTCGTTGAGATCTTACGGCTGATGTACGACATGATGTTTCTTGCCATCCAAACCGATTCAACTCGACTAATTACCTTTGTGGGCGCAGGTGGAAACGAAGTTGTCGACATTAAAGGCGTCGATAACGGCTGGCACAACTTAAGTCACCATGGTAAAGACCCTATAAAACTCGAACAATTAACAATAATCGAACTAGAAGAAATGCGACTGCTGGCCGAGTTCCTTCATCGTTTAGATGAGGCCAAGGAAGGCGAGAATACTCTATTGGATCAAACCGCAGTCCTGTTTGGCTCGCATCTAGGAAATGCATCAAGCCACAGCAATACAAATTTGCCGATCTTATCAGCTGGCGGTCATTTCCGTCATGGGCAACACTTGGCATTTGCAGAGGATAAATCCCCGCCACTTTGCAACTTGTTGGTTAATTATTTGCAGCAGCACCTAGGACTGGAAATCGACCAGTTTTCGAGCGGTGAGAGTACTCTCAATGGCCTCGATATCACATAAATCCAAATGGCCCCGGCTTGCGGAATAGCGCATTTTGCTGATGTCCTTTGCGGCAGGTTCCTCTTGGACAGCGGTACTATCGGTAGTTGTAGAAAGTGGTCAAGCTAATCCTGCGGAAGCTTGCCAAGTTCCCGCAACCGCGCAATCACCTGATCGGCAAGTTGGTCGGGAGGCGCAGAGCCCCCTGCCAAATGGACCTCTGGTAATTCTGGTGCTTCGTAGGGATCATCAATACCGGTGAATCCTTTCAGTTCCCCGGCGCGGGCTTTCTTGTATAGCCCTTTGGGATCACGCTGTTCGCAGACTTCTAGCGGCGTATCAACGAAGACCTCGATGAAGTCTCCTGCCCCTCCGCTGGCCTCGACGACATTTCGTACGGCCGCGCGATCGGCACGATACGGGCTGACAAAGGCAGTTAGCACGAGCACACCTGCCTGGCAAAAAAGCTCAGCAACGGCACCGATCCGTCGGATATTCTCCGTGCGATCTTCTGCTCCGAAACCAAGACCGAATCGTTTCGCGAACTCAGCATCGTAGGCATCTTCTAAGATCTTGGTACTCGCATTAAGACCATGCCGGACGTTGTCGCCATCGAGCAGAAAGGTATGAATCCCCAGGTCGTGAAGCTTCTTATCGACCGCATTGGCGACGGTGCTTTTTCCGCTACCACTTAGGCCAGTGAACCACACTACGCCGCCACCATGTCCATTAAGCGATTCGCGATCCTGACGGGTAACGTGGTGATCGTGCCAAGTAATCTCGACTTTTTCCATGCGTGCAATTCTTCGTTCGTTAGATCAAGGTAAGCGGTCGTTGCTCACTCAATTCTAGCAAGTTCACACAGATTCGCAGACGGACCTGCCCCGCGAATGAAATCAGTCTTTAATTGCTAGTTTTCAATTGACCGGTAACCCAAAAACTGAGCCATTCAAAATGAGAAAATCGAGGTGAAATCGGGCCAACCTTTTTCGAGGAGAAGATGACCATGAAGAAGTCTCGATTTCCGCATGAGCAAATTGCCTTTGCCGTCAAGCAGGTCAAGTCCCACTGTAGCACTTGGCTCTTTCAGAAAGCGGTAATTTGACTTTCAATTGACGACTTCCAACCGTTGGAGAGCACTTTCACTTTTCAACGCACGGAGGTCGATCATGGCACGCCATCGTCTTGCCGATGATGGTTGCTGGCATTCTGTGGATCATGAGGACTGGGGCTCCTTGGCGTGATTTGCCGGAGGAGTTCGGTAAGTGCGGCACCGTGTACGACCTGTTCACGACGTGGAATCGGGACGGAACGCTGGATGAAAACCTCGATTTGTTGCTGGCCGCTCACGTCGATGCAGGAGCGATCGACAATGAATTGTGGTGCGTCGATGGCACGACCGTTCGAGCCGCTAAATGTGCGGCCGGAGCCGCGAAGGGGGGCGCTGCGGAGGCTAGCTGTGAAGCCTTCGGCCGCAGTCGTGGCGGTTTTAGCACCAAAATCCATCTGCTATTTGACCCACACGGCTGACCACTGCACGCCGTGCTTTCACCTGGCAAAACCCATGAGTCCAACTGCTTGCACGAGTTGCTGGAGACATGCGAAGTGCGAGGCGATGAATCGGACGACTTCATTAACCCCATCTTTCTCGCTGGCGACAAAGGGTACCGAGCCGAGTGGATCGACGAGTGCCTGGTCGAGACTGGAATCCTGCCCATCATCCCCAGCAAATCGAACGAAGACTGAGACGCACTGTTCGTTGAGTTCGACCGGCAAACATATCGGCGATGCAATATCGTCGAACGCTTGATCGGCTGGCTGAAAGAATGTCGACGCATCCTAGCACGCTTCGAGAAACGGGCGAGAAACTTCCTTGGGATGCTCAAGTGGGCGTTAATTCAACGGTATTTGAAAACGATGGGTTGATAGCGTTTTCTGGCAGGCCTAGTTCATATGATCGTTTGCCAATGATTCACGGCAGAGTGGGCAAAAGAAATTGTTGTGTTGAGTGTTTAGCTGCAGTTGTAGAAACAATAGTTGCTGGCGAAATCGTCCATCGTCAGAAAATGACCTCCTTGTCAAAGATGGGTATATGTGACAACACCCTCGACGCGAGCGGGGCCGTTTTGATCGATGTTGATTCAGAATGGCACGTAACGCGAGAACTACGTTCCATTCGAGGGTATGTCCTGTAACCATCGTCTAAAGCGGAAAATAACGGTTCGCTATCCGCGGGCCAAGTATAGTGACTCGGGCGACCGGGACAGCGAGAGAAAGACTCCCGCTTTAAACGATGCTTTCGAAGCCTAGATGTCTAACCCGTCGCTTTCTGTACGCTATTTTTGCTTCCGACGTCTTCTCCAAGTGGTGAGACCGGTAAGACCGGACGCTGCTAAGCCGAACAGAACCATTGAAGAGGGTTCAGGAACGGCGTGGACAATTTTTAGATTGTCCAACATAACCGTGTAATCATCTGTAGAAAGCAGCGCATTGAACCCAAGCGTATTCCCGATGTCGGTTGATCCAGGAGCAACGTCATAGTAGATGGTCCAGGTTGTCCACGCTCGCGTCGACTCAGGAGGAGTCGGGGTAAAGAGGGCCGTTGGTGATGATGAAATGCCCGTGAGACCGAACTCGCTAAAATCCGAATATGGAACAGCGTCGTAAAGAGGGTCTCCAAACGGCGCCGAAACGTCAATGGACAGCACATAGCGTCCAGGTTCCACTGTCAAGGCGAAATCTTTTGATAGGCCAACGGTTGCGGGCTCGTTTAAAGTTGATCCCCAGAACGTAGACCCAGCGGAAGGAGGTAGACCGCCAATCTGCGTTGCAGTGGTCCAATGAATGTTATCTGTCACCCAGCCATCATTTTCGTCAATTGGATCGGAGAAGATCATCCCTGCGAATGCGATCGACTCATGAAAACACGAAAGTGCAAGAAACGCAATCAATATGAGTTGTGGTTTTGTAAACATTCGGATCTCTGCTGCTATGCATGGTGGATTGTCAAAAGATGTGATCCGAATGTTAGCAGGTAAAAATGGTCAACGCAAATATGACCAGTATTTATTTGCGGGCCAGCTGAAGTAGTAGGATTCTTGTAATATAAATGAAGGTACCCAAAACATCCCAGAATTAAGCTTTGGTCTGTTGCAAAACTGGCAAATAGCTTCGAGCAAACTCAAGACCTGATTCTGGCCGAGTTTGTTGGAATGAAATCGTGGCAACTTCAGCAGGCTTCGAATGAGATCCGTATCTACCTCTACCGTGGAGCCAAGGAATGGGACGGTGCTTCGCGATATGCTCAGGCGTTAAATGGACAGAACCGCTCGTAGTTTTTCAGTCTCGACGTGCCTCAGGAGGGCATGCTCTGTACTCTTTCGCCATTGCAGGTTTTCCGTGTAAATCATCGAATATCCGCCTGGCGGACCGAGTTCCACGTTTCCAATTACTTCGTAAAGCAAACCTCAACCGCAACCGGACGAAGTAACTTCTCATGAATCGGATCCTTGGAGGTACCCACCAAAGAAGGTCTCAATGACAAGCCGTGCTGATGGAGGAACTATATGCTCAGACGTCACGAGAATTTTGGGACATGTTGCGTAATGACCTGTCCCGATGATTGAAAACAGTCTTTGAGTGATAGTTTTCCAGGGTTCTTCCCCTGGAAGAATTGCCTCCGTTGCTGGTGAGCGGTAGCCGAGCAAGCTGTGCGGACGTCGCGTGTTGTGCTCGACTCGTCACCGTTCGATCAACACATTTGGCTCCAGCAGTGAGTCGACGATCTTTGATCAAGTAGTTCTTCTGGTAGTTTTCCGTTGAATGATTCAATCTAATCCTACTCTTATCCGGGCTGCCAGGTTCAATGTACAAGGTGTTTACTTCGACTCGCTCCAACCAGTCACGGAACTTCATAGCGGCGAACTCCGAGCCGTTGTCGTTGCGAATGAAGTCTGGCACGCCGCGGCGAACGAACGGATCACTGAGGCGTTCCAAGACTTCCTCGCTGGTTAACTGACGGGCCACGTCGATCGGCGTCAGCATCAGGAACGCTCGGCCATCGTGCGTAAGGTGATGTACGAAGTCATAACTCCACACCTCATCACGATGCCCCGGCCGAAGACGAACACTCGAACCATCCTTCAACCACAGGCGGCATCGTTTCGGCTGCCTTTTCGGTACTTTCAAGCCTTCACGGCGCCACAGGCGCTCGATGCGTTTGTGGTTCACCCGCCAACCTTTTCGGCGTAGCATCTCAGTGATTCGCCGAAAGCCATAGCGACCGTACTGTTCGGCTAGTTCAATCATCTCCTGGGCCAGGCGAGGTTCGTCGTTGGTAACCCAGTGAACGCGCTGCTGAGTGGCACGCGGCTGCCCCAGCACGCGACAAGCCCTTCGCTCAGAGACTCGCTCGCGTCCCAAGGTATCTCGCACGTACTTTGACGATTCGGCGTCGCTTGTCCGGGCTCAGCAGTTTCCCGAATCGGCTTTCTTCAGGATCGCCTTATCGCACTCGGCATCCGCCAGCAGTCGCTTGAGCCGAGCGTTCTCTTTCTCCAGGTCCTTTAACCGCTTGGCCTGATCAGCACGAACACCACCGTACTCCTTCCGCCAGCGGTAGTATGTCTGCTCCGTGATACCGATTGCCTTACAGGCTTGGGCAATCGACTTGCCCTGAGAAAGAAGCACCTCTACTTCGCGGAAATGCTGAATGATCTGCTCGGGCGTAAATCGCATTTTGGTCATAAGAAATCTACCTTCAATTACACATGCTTTCAGCAAAAAACGAGGCTCTCGAATAGACGCGGTTGAAGGGGCAGGTGAAGGATATTGGAGCGTTGCGTCAACGATCCGCGTATGGATTATTGCCTAGTGAAATCGATTGCTGGACTGAGATCATCCATGAATAGCGTTCGATGACATCTGACTGACACGTAGTTAGGGCGGCGAGGTAAAGAACGTCGCCGTGGTGGTGACAGTGGGCGTTCGTTCAGACGGAGATCTCGAGGATTTAGGCGTGGTCGAATAGGTCGAGAAAGTCAGTGCGAGCTGGCGAACTTTTCTGCCTTGCTCGTAATGCCTAGGTGGCATTCGAGGATTGTGGCATGGAAGATGTGCGACTAATCAGCAGTGACAAGTGCCGCGGGCTGGTTAACGCACCGGGTGCGTTCCTTCCTGAAGCGGCTTGCCTGCGATGTCTCTTGCACTTCTATCGCAAGGAACTGATAGATGTTCTCTGTGGTAAGTCGAGAGATGTTCGGCAATGATCAAAGCAGTGCATGCACTGGAACCGTGGTCACGGCGAAAGCATAGTCGGACCTGGTCGCGGCCGGATAGCATTACATCGCTAAGACCAAGTGGAGTACGCGGTGTTACCTGGGCACAGACCGGATAGTGAACCGCAAGGGGCAGGAGAAGCCTTAACTTTTAAAAAGGGAAACAGAGCCAGGAGGCTAAATCAAATGTGCGCATTTTGACGAACAGTACCATAAACTGTTGCCAGCTCGCTTTATTTGTTGTAACTTCTTTGATGTGTCGCTGACCCCCACTGGAGGCGGGGCTTCTGTCGTGTTGGCACTACCTTGAACAGAGAAGGAAATAATCGTGATTCGAACCTGCATCGCCCTAATATTTTTGTCCGTTGTGTTTGGCTTTTCCGACCCAGTAAAGGCCAAGTTGATTTCCTATGACCTTGCGTGGAGCGGCGAGAGTTTTGGGAATACCGCGAAGGCAACAGGTTATCTGACCATTGATACCGACCTGATTCCCAATCCAGGTTTGTATAGTAATCAGCATGTCGTGCCGGACTTCATTAAGGATTTCGGCATGACGGTTACTGGAGCAACCGTGGGAAATGGAAGCTTTACATTTGGCGACTTCCGTGGTTTCTACTGGGACACTAATGGGGCAACGCTTGATTTAACGAAAGATTTAATTGGACAACCGACCTCGGACGCCCCGTGGGGCACGGCAACGAATGGAGTTGCTGGTGATTTCAATATGTTCCCACGTGATCCAAATGCTCCTTACGGAGATCTTCAATTCCAGATTCTTCCGGCTCAGGACTACAATTTCGAAAACCTGATGATGCTGACTAAGTTCACTCCCAGCCCCGTGCCGGAACCAGGATCGCTTGCATTGTTTGGGTTAGGGGCAATCGGCATTGGAATGGTCGCTCGGTACCGCAAGAAGACTGCGTCATCCCAGACATAAGTAACTGTGGAATACCTCCATTATAGCTTTATAGAGGTCCCGACTAATCGACTTTTACAACGAATCGCTGTTGATTCGACCTCTTGGACGATATGGTAACTCTGGTCGATTTTAAGTGCTAGAATGCCGGCCAATTGTACTTTGAGATCATAATTCTGAACGACAACATGGCTTTGCCGGAAGCACATGTGAGATGGTTGTGTTCGCCAACGGCGATGTATAGCACTCTATAGTGCATTCCTGTATGCGCTATTGGAATGAATGTCATTCCATGACTTTTTTCCGGGACAAAAGAGGGAATGTTGAGATGAGATGCCACCAATTAATGCTTCTTGCTGTCGTATTACTTACTGCTACTGGCGGGCAAGCCTATGCTGACGTCGTCACGTTCGATCTGGAGTGGTCGCCTGAGTATGGAACGGCGACAGCGACGGGATACATTACCATCGATACGGGTGATCTTCCCAATCCTGGAGCTATGAATAGTCCGAACACCATGCCAACATGGGTGAAGGATATCCAGATGACTGTGGAGAATTCGGCCGTCAGGAACGGTACCTATGTCTTCAGCGATTTTCGTGGGATCAGTTGGGATACCGAAGGAGGCACTTTGGACCTAACAAAAGAACTTGTGGGACAGCCAACTTCTTGGCGACCTTGGGGAAGTAGTTCCACATTCGATTCCGGTGACTTTAGTCTTTGGACAATTAATCCAGACGTGCCTGAAGCATATGAGCCGTTTCAAATGCTGCAGTTCAATTCAACCGCAACCGAGATCTTGATGTTGACCAAGTTTACGCCCCAACATGTGCCAGAGCCGACATCGATTGCTCTTTTCGGAATTGGCGCGGCTGGCCTTAGTATCGCAAGATGCATTCGAAGGAAAAATGCAATCTGAATGTTGCCCTACGTCTTCTGCGACCAACTTCCAAAACTAGTGGGAGTTGAATTATCGTAATATCCCATGGGCGATACAAAACGGTATTTGAATGAATCGAAGCTTTAGCGGCGACGATTAGACGTATTCCCGGAGATTCGATCGAATGCCCACGAGAGATATTATTTATCGCTGCTGGGATTAAAGCAGTAAGTGCCTCCTGGCTGATCACGCGATTCCGGCCCAGTCAATTAGGCTTGCTTCGGGTGAAGGCATTCGGTTAACGCGTAAATTCAGACTTCTGTATGGTTACACTCTCCTCGAGAAAGATGGCACGATTTTCTCATTTTCGAGGGCTCGGTTTTTGGGTTGTAGATAAAGGAATCTTCTAGGCGGAGGCGCGGGAGCGTAGCAGGAGTACCTATTACTAGAAGAACCGCCTCCGTTGATATCGCCCACATCGAATAGTTCAAGAATACGCCGTGTGTTGGGTGGTTAAAGAAGGCTACTCGTTTAAGAAGACCAGTCAATCGGTCGGGGGTTGCAAAGCCACGCTGCAAAGCGGGCTCCGCCGCCAGAGTCATGTGGCGAGAGCGCGAATATGGAGGAGATATAGACGAAACAGAAACTGCTTCGTCGCTAACTCAAATAAACCGAGTGAGAGATATAGACGTTAAGAAGCAAGGCGAATTTCGCGGAAGATTCACGATGATTGTGCCATGATGGGCGATCTGTGATACTCAAGCAATTGCGTTTAGACTGTTGGACAACCGACGATGTTTCGGCCTGATGCAATGCTCTTAGTTGCTTTTCTCGTGTCATCTCGCTCGCCAGTTTCCAGTTGAGAGTACTTGGCGGCGGACTCGCAAGGTTGCTTATCCGTCAATTTAAATCGTGACAATCGCTCTGTGCGTCGAGACTGGGCGGTTGATTTCATGCCCATTTCTAACTGGGCCGCGATGAAGATGGAGTCATTTTGCAAGTTTTTCAACTTGTGTTCCGGCATCCCTTCACACGAGAGCTTCAACGAAATCTTTGCGGCGCCCAATTCGACTAAGTTCGGGAAGTGTCCGCTGATTCGGACCACCGCTTTGCATGACGTGACCGGCGTGAATGTCATCGCAATCGAAGGCAATAGGTTTCGACAAGGTGAGTAGCAAGGCAGCCATTCCTATGGTCGGTGCTTTGGCGATGACAAACCATGTGTGTCTGGGTTGAGTGGTGTCGGGGAAGGTTATGCCGAAGTCAACTTTCATTCGCTCAAAGAAATCAACTGGAGTTTTCTAAAGAACAAGAAAACGGCAAAGGTGGGCGTGAAGAACAAACGGCCAAAATGCCGTTGGTGTGAGGGCAATCCTGCTTAGACTGTGTTTGTGCTGCAATCGCTATGGATCGACGAACGCGTCTGGACGCCGCGAATTGATCAGCGACATCTATTTGAGAATTGCAAACTCACAATGTCACGGCCACCGATTTCGTCTGAGGCCTTCGTTCGGTTGTTTTAAGAAACATAGTATCGAGTGACTGCTGGCTAGAATCGACTCGGCACTAACTGCAAGGAGTCTCGCACCTTGCTGAAGATCAACGCGAAGTAGGGCATCGTCTAGTGGCTGTTGCCGTACTGTCAAGAAACTGAAACTACTCAGAACCTGTCTGAAAAGCCGTTAGTTCACGAGTCTTCTCACCATCAATCGAATCATCGCTAGTTGAATGAAGGCTTCGCTGGAGCTGGTGTTCGTTTCGTAGTCGGCGGTCAAGCGTCGGTTGCGGG